>CAWIXO010000036.1:0-74892 GCA_963840005.1 uncultured Actinomycetota bacterium
CCAACTCGCGGGGCTGGGCGCTGCCGCCCGGTGACCCGGCCCAGGACGCGCTGTTCCGGGCCGGTTGCGAGGAGCGCGGCGTGCCGGTGTACGTGCACGCTTCGCTGCTGGTCAACCTCGGCTCACCGACGCCGGAGACGGTCGAGCGGTCGGCCGCGACGCTGGCGCACGCGCTGACCCGGGGCGCGGCCATCGGCGCCGGCGCGGTGGTCTTCCACGCCGGCAGCTCGGTCGACCCGGCCCACTACGACGCCGCGCTCAAGCAGGTCCGCGAGGCGTTGCTGCCGCTGCTCGACCGCGACGGCCCGCTGCTGCTGGTCGAGCCGAGCGCCGGCGGCGGCCGGTCGCTGGCGTCGCGGGTCGAGCACCTGGCGGAGTATTCGACGCCGTCGACCAGCACCCCCGGCTCGGGGTGTGCTTCGACACCTGCCACGCCTGGGCTGCCGGCCACGACCTGGCCGCGCCCGGCGGGATGACCGCGACGCTGGACCTGCTGGACGCGACGGTCGGCGCGGGCCGGCTCAAGCTGGTGCACGCCAACGACTCGAAGGACACCTGCGGCTCGCTGCGCGACCGGCACGAGACGATCGGAAAGGGCACGATCGGCACGGCGGCCTTCGCGGAGCTGCTCCGGCACCCGTCAGTACAAGGCCTCCCGGTCATCGTCGAGACCCCGTCCGGCAAGGCCCACGAGGGCCACGCCGCCGACATCGCCACCCTGCGCGGCCTCGCGGCATAACGGTCAGGTCGCGGCCAAGGACCGGACCGCCCGGGCGGTCAGTGGTGCCAGTGCCGCCACCGCGAACGCGACACCGCACACCAGCGCGACCCGCGCGCCGCCCCAGACGGCCGCCGCCGGGCCGACCAGGAGTTGGCCGAGCGGGATCGGCGCGAACGAGAGCAGGTCGTCGATCGACGAGACACGCCCGAGGTGAGCCGGGCCGACATGCCGCTGCAGCGCGCTCTCCCAGGTGATCCCCGACGCGGCGAAGCCCACCCCGCCGAGGAACGCGCACGCGGCGAGCCAGACCGGGTCCAGGCCCAGCCCGAGCGCGATCAGCGAGCAGGCGCCGAGCGCGCCGGCGAGCCGACCGAAACGCAGCGGGCGGCGCGGCGCCAGCCGGTACATGACCACGCTCATCACCAGCAGGCCGATCGCCCGCACGCTGAGCACGACGCCCCAGGCGGCTTCGCCGGAGCGTTGCTGCGTCAGCGCCGGGCCGAGGATCTGCCAGGGTCCGGCGTTGACCAGGTTGATCACGGCGTACGCGAGCGCCACCGGCCACACCCACGGGATCGCCAAGAACACGCGCCAGCCGTCCCGGATGTCGTGCAGCAGGCTGGCCCGGGCCGCCGGCGCCGGTGCGACCCGGGGCAGCCGGGACAGGAAGGCGGCCGCCGCGACGAAGCTGACCGCGTCGACGGCGATCGCCCAGCCGCCGCCGAACGCGACCACCACCAGCCCGGCCACGGTCGGCCCGACGATCTTCACGCCGCTGGCGGTCGCCGAGAGCAGCGAGTTGGCCCGCTGCAGGTCGTCCCGGCCGACCAGTTCCGGCACGATGCCGCGCAGCGCGGGCGAGGTGAACGCCTCGAGGCCGCCGGCCAGCAGCGCCAGCCCGGCCACCAGTGGGAGCCGGTAGCCGCCGGTGATCAGTACCAGCGCGATCGCGCCCTGGGTGAGGCCCGCGCCCAGGTTGGCCGCGACCAGCACGACGCGGCGCGGCAGCCGGTCCGCGACCACGCCCCCGACCAGCAGCAGGGCCAGGTGCGGCACCAGCTGGCAGGCCAGCACGATGCCGAGGTCGGCCGCCCGCCCGCTGGCGTCGAGCACGGCGAAGGCGAGGGCGACCGGGGTCATCGCGCCGCCGGCGAGCGACACCAGGCGGCCGACATAGAACGCGCGGAACGGCGGGTTGAGCAGCACCCGGGGAGCATTCCGGTCGCGCGGGCACGGCCGCTAACCTTGCGGCGAAAGGCGTAACGATGACTCTTCTGCGGCTCTCCCCCACCGCGCTGTCCCGGTGCCGGTTCGCGCTGTCCCCGCTGGCCGAGACGCTGGGCGCGCTGATCGCCCTGCACCGACCGGCCGCGGAGCCGTGGCTGCGCGGCTGGCATGGCGCGCACCGGCCCGGTTACCAGGACTGGCTGGCCGGCGACCCGTTCGCGGCCGGCCTGCTGGCGTTGGTCTCGGCCACCAAGTGGCTGCCCGACATGGTCGCCGTGCCACCGGCGGGTGGCACCCGGACCCGGCTGCGCGACGAGCTCGCCCAGGTCGCCACGTTCACCGACGCGGAGATCCGGGCCACCGTCGCCGACGCGGTCGCGGCGAGCTGGGAGCCCCAGGACATCGGCTGGCTCAGCGGGACCGGCCTGGGTTCGAAGACGGCCGCCGTGCTGGCCGAGGGCTGGCGCCGACACGTCGCCCCGGACTGGCCGCGCCGCCGCGCACTGCTGGAACGCGACATCATGCACCGCGCCGGCCTGCTCGCCGCGTACGGCTGGAAGGAGGCCGTGCGGAACATGACCCGCCACTCCGTCTGGGTCGGCGACGACGCGATCCGGTTCAGCGAGCAGGACTACCCCGACCGGTGGATCACCGATGAGGGCCTGGTCTTCGTGCCGAAGACGGCCAGTATCGGCTCGTGGACCTGCGAACGCCCGCCGCTGTACGCGCTGGTCTACCCGGCCCGTGGCCCGGCGGCGGAGGTCACCGACCCGGCCGGGGATCCGCTGCGCACGCTGCTCGGCCCAGGCCGGGCCCGGGTGGTCCGCGAGCTGCGCCGGGCGGCGACCAGCACGCAGCTCGCGTACACCCTGGACGTGTCCCTGGGCACGGTGAGCACGCACCTCGCCGTGCTCCGCGAGGCCGGCGTGGTGGCCGGCGCCCGGGTCGGCCGCGTCGTCGTCTACCGCCTCACGGAGCGGGGTACGGACCTCCTGGCGGCGTTGGACCCGGCTGTCGCCGAGGCTTGATACCCAGGCCCGGTGGCGCCAGGTCCGGCCGGTACGCGGCCGCCCGGTCCTTGCCGGCCGCCTTGGCGGCATACAGTGCCAGGTCGGCTTCGCGCAGCAGGTCCGCCGGGGATCGCGCGGCCAGCCGGCCGGCCGTTACTCCGACGCTGGCGCTGACCGCCAGCTCGCCGTGCGTGGACGGGAAGGGCACCCGCACCCGGGCGCAGATCTCCGCACCGACGGCGAGCGCGGCCGCCTCCGAGGAGCCCAGGAGCAGCAGGGCGAACTCGTCGCCACCCAGGCGGACCAGCGTCCCGTCCGGCGGGGCCAGGGCGGTCAGCCGGCGGCCGACCGCGACCAGCAACTCGTCGCCCGCGGGATGACCGAGTGAGTCGTTGATCTCCTTGAACCCGTCGAGGTCGACCAGGAGCAGCGCGTGCGACCGTCTCAGTGGGAGGGCGACCAGCCGCTCGGTGAGGACCGACCGGTTGGACAGCCCGGTCAACGGGTCGTGCGCGGCCCGGTAGGCGAGCTCCGCCTGGAGCCCCCGCAGCTCGCCGACCACCACGCCGAGCTCGTCGGCGCGCCGGTCCGCTACCCGGGCCAGCAGCGACAGGCGCCACAGCAGCAACAGGGCGATCAGGGCGGCGGCCAGCACCGGTGGGCCGAAGTCGGCGGGCGAGCCGGGGTGGAACTTGCCGACGGCCACCGCCAGCAGCCAGGCCAGCGGGCCGAGCAGGGTCAGGGCGACGAACATGGTGGCCCGGCCTCGGCTGAGCCGGGCGCCGCCACCGTTTCGGCGGGCCGGCACGGCGTCGGCGCTGGGATGCAGACGCGGCGGTGGCGACCAGGACCGCGAACCCGACGATGAAGAACCCGGTGCCGAGGAGCCGGCCGTCGATCTCATAACCGACCCGGCTGGCCACCAGGTCGATCGCACCGAACAGGGCGAGCACGACCGCGGCCACCACGAGTCTGAGCGCGGGCGCGCGGGGCCGGACCACGAACAGCAGGCGGACCAGGGCGCCCAGCACGACGGCGATGGCGACCGGGCGCAGCGCGGACACGGCGATCCGGCCGCCGGTCGGCGACAGGTCGCCGTGCAACAGGAACAGCCAGAGCAGGACGAACACCCCGAGGGTGACCACGGAGGCATCGAGGGTGTCGGCCAGGGCAGCCGTGTCCGTCCCACTCAGCAGCACCAGCCCGACGGCGATGGCGGGATAGAGCACCAGGGCACGGATGTCGCCGGCGGCCAGGCCCCGGTCGGTGATTATCGGACGGCCGGCGAAGGAGGTGTAGACCCGGGAGACGGCCACCGAACCCGACGCCACAGTGAGCGAACCCCAGGCGGCGAGCCGGGGTGGCCGGCGGACGACCAGGGTGACGACCGTCACCAGGAACGCCGCCACCGCCGCCACCGTGGCCAGCAGCGGAGCAGCCAACCCCACGGCCGCGAGCACGAGCGCACCCTCGACCGCCAGAAAGGCCCAGGCGATCCACCGCCGCGGGCCCGTGTTGGCCATGCCAACCCCCGCTGTGCAGTCGCTCCCGACCGGCCCGAAACCGATCAGGCGTCAACTACTCAGCAAAGCACGCGAACCCGTCAATCGCGAAGATCTTCGGGAGGACATCGACGGCGCGGTCGATCGCGGCGTCGTCGACGTCCATGTGGGTGACCAGCCTGGCCACCCGCGGGCCGAGCACCGAGACCAGCACGCCGCGCTCCCGGGCGGCCGCCGCCAGGGCGTGCGCGTCGAACGGCGACTTGCGCAGGTCGAGCGGGACGATGTTGGTGCGCACGGCGCCGGCGCACCACGCCGAACGGGGCCAATGCCTCGGCCAGCCGAGCCGCCTTCGGCATGGTCGTCGGCGAGCCGGGCGATGTTGTGCTCCAGCGCGTAGGCGCCGGCCGCGGCCAGCACACCGGCCTGGCGCATGCCGCCACCCATCCGCTTGCGGATCACCCGGGCCCGCTCGATGTTGGCCGCCGACGAGACGACCAGCGAGCCGACCGGGGCACCGAGTCCCTTGGAGAGGCAGACCGACAGGGTGTCGAAGAGCGCGCCGTACGTGCGCAGCGGAACCCCGTCGGCGACGTGGGCGTGCCAGATCCGGGCGCCGTCGCAGTGCAGCGCGACGCCGGCTGCCGTGGTGCGCAGCCCGCAGAGTCTCCAGCGTGGACAGTGGGATGACCCCGCCGCCGCCCCGGTTGTGGGTCTGCTCGACGGCGACCGCCCGGGTCGGCACCGCGTGGTAGCCGGCCGGGCGGATCATGTCGATCACCACGTCCGGGTCGATGTCGCCACCGACCGGGGTCCAGGTGCGGGTGGACACGCCGCCGATCGCGGCCGCCGCGCCGATCTCGTACGTCACGACGTGCGCGTCGCGCGTCGCAGAGCAGCTCCTCGCCCGGCGGCACGGAGAGCTGGATCGCGATCTGGTTGGCCATCGACCCGGTCGGCGCGAACAGCGCCGCCTCGTGCCCGAACAGGGCGGCGACCGACGCCTCCAGGGCGTTGACCGTCGGGTCCTCGCCGTAGACGTCGTCGCCGACCTGGGCCGACGCCATCGCGGCGCGCATGCCTTCGGACGGTTGGGTGACGGTGTCGGACCGCAGGTCCACGAGCTCAGCCACGCAGCATCTCCGCGACGAGGAAGGCCAACTCCAGCGACTGCTGGGTGTTGAGCCGGGGGTCACAGGCCGTCTCGTACCGGCCGGGCAGGTCGAGGTCTTCGATGCCCTGGGCGCCGCCCAGGCACTCGGTCACGTCTTCGCCGGTCAGCTCGACGTGCAGGCCGCCGGGGTGGGTGCCCAGCGACGCGGTGCACCTCGAAGTAGCCGAGCACCTCGTCGACGATCCGGTCGAAGTGCCGGGTCTTGTAGCCGTTGGACGACTCGTGGGTGTTGCCGTGCATCGGGTCGCACTGCCAGACGACCTTGGCGCCGGCCGCGGTGACCTTCTCGACGATCGGGGCCAGCGCGTCGCGTACCCGGTGGTTGCCCATCCGGGCGACCAGGGTCAGCCGGCCGGGGATGTTGTCGGGGTTGAGCTTCTCGCACAGCTCGATCGCCTGCTCGGGGCTGGTGGTCGGGCCGAGCTTGACGCCGATCGGGTTGGCCAGCCGGGACAGGAAGTCGACGTGCGCGCCGTCGATCCGCCGGGTGCGCTCGCCGATCCACAGGAAGTGCCCGGACAGGCCGTACGCCTTGCTGTCGGAGACCCGGGTCAGCGCCCGGTCGTACTCCAGCGCGAGCGCCTCGTGCGAGCAGTAGAGGGTGACCGTGCGCAGCGCCTCGTCGTCGGTCATCCCGCAGGCCCGCATGAACGCCAGCGCCCGGTCGATCTCGCGGGCGATCGCCTCGTAGCGCTCGCCGGCCGGCGAGTCGCGCACGAAGCCCTTGTTCCAGTCGTGCACGGCGTGCAGGTCGGCGAGCCCGCCGGCGAGGTAGGCGCGGAGCATGTTCATCGCGGCCGCCGAGTTGGCGTACGCCCGGATCATCCGCTGCGGGTCGGCGACCCGCGCCTCCGGCGTCGGTCTCCAGCGAGTTGATCATGTCGCCGCGGTAGGCGGGCAGGCCGAGCGCGTCGGTCGCCGACGAGCGGGGCTTCGTGTACTGCCCGGCGACCCGGGCCACCTTGACCACCGGCAGCGACGCGCCGTAGGTCAGCACGACCGCCATCTGCAGCAGCGTGCGGGCGTTGGCCAGCAGGTGGCTCTCGGTGTTGTCGACGAAGGTCTCGGCGCAGTCGCCGCCCTGGAGCAGGAACGCCTGGCCCTCGCAGACCTGCGCGAGCCGCTCGCGGAGCTGGTCGACCTCGTAGGGCGCGACCACCGACGGCACGTTGTCGAGGACCTGGCAGACCTCGGCGACGACCTTCGGGTCGGGCCACGGCGGCATCTGGTCGCGGGGTAGGTCACGCCAGCGGTCGAGCCCGAGCGCCTGGTCTTCGGCGGAGTCGGCGGTCGGCCGGGAGGTCTGCGGCCCGAGGCTGGCGACCCCCGGGTAGCTCAGCTGATGCCACTCTTGGCGCATGCCCGCAAGACTACGGCTGCCCGCTCACTGGGAAGGCGTTGGGCCGGGCGGCGAAGGCATGGACGGCAGCACTACGGCGGGGTCCTCACCCGCGATGCACCAGCCGGTATCGATGTTGGTCACCAGGAACGTGACCCCGACCGGCGTCGCCTTGCCGCCGGCCGGCGGTGACGAGCATCGCGGTCGTCACCTTCTGACCGTTGGCCTCGGCCCGCACGTCGGTCACGAAGGCGCCGGACACTCTGGTCTTCGGGTTGAAGTCGCCGCCCTCGCCCTTGGCGGTCTTGTCGAACGTGCCGGCCAGCGTCGGGCAGAGCTGCTTGCGCCCGGCGGCCGCGTCCCGCTTGCCCAGCGCGAGCAGGTAGGCCTCGACCTTCTCGCGGGCCTTCTGCGGACTCTCGTCGATCGGCTTCGGATCCGCGCCGACGATCTTGTCGGCGATCGAGCAGCCACCGAGCGGGGCCGCGAGGGCGACGGTCAGGGTCGCCACGGCCAGGGCACGACGTCGGGACAACACGGTTCGTGAGTCTGGCACACATTCCTGCCATGGCGCGGCATGGGAGTGACGGCCGTTGCGGATTCGGGCCCCCGCGATGCGACAAACCCCGCAAGATGGGCATAACAGGATCTTTCACGGGTACGGAGGGACGAGCCGATGCAACCGACCGATCCGACGTATCCGGGCCAGTCGTACCCGGGTCAGGCGTACCCGGTGGACTTCGCCGTCGCCTATCCCGACCGCCCACTCAACCGGCTGACCAGCTTCTTCCGGCTGTTCATGATCATCCCGATCGTGATCCTGCTGGGCACCGTCTACAGCGGCGGCGCAGAGTGGGGCCAGTGGGGCGGCGACGACGGCAACAGCGCGCAGACCGTCGCGTACGGCTTCGGCGGGGTGCTGTTCTTCGGGCCGCTGCTGATGATCCTGTTCCGCAAGAAGTACCCGCGCTGGTGGTTCGACTGGAACCTGGAACTGCAGCGCTTCGCCAACCGGGTGACCGTCTACTTCGCGCTGATGGACGACCGCTACCCCGCCACCGACGACCACCAGTCGGTGCGGCTGGACTACGCCTACCCGGGCGGGACGCTCAACCGGTTCCTGCCGATCGTCAAGTGGCTGCTCGCGATCCCGCACTACATCGTGCTGTTCTTCCTGCACATCGGCGCGGTGGTGGCGGTGATCGTCACGTGGTTCGCGATCCTGTTCACGGGTCGCTACCCGCGGGCGCTCTTCGACTACGTCGAGGGCGTGCTGCGCTGGCAGAACCGGGTCACCGCGTACGCGTTCACGCTGGTCACCGACCGCTACCCGCCGTTCCGCCTGGCCCCGTAGGACCAGGCGGAACGGCTGGCGCCGTTGCCGGAGCCAAACTGAACGAGCGTTCGTTCTAGGAGATCTCGGTCACCGTGCCCGCCGCGACGGTCCGGCCGCCCTCGCGGACGGCGAACCCGAGCCCGACGTGCATCGCCACCGGCCGGCCCAGCTCGACGGTCAGGTCGACCGTGTCACCGGGCATGACCATGGTGACCCCCTCCCCCAGCTCGATCGCCCCGGCCACGTCGGTGGTCCGGAAGTAGAACTGGGGCCGGTAGTTGGCGAAGAACGGCGTGTGCCGCCCACCCTCGGCCGCGGTCAGCGCGTGCAGCCGCGCGGTGAACCGGCGGTGCGGCGTGACCGAACCGGGCGCCGCCACGACCTGGCCGCGCTGGACCTGGTCGCGCTTGACCCCGCGGAGCAGGATCGCCGCGTTGTCGCCGGCCTCGGCCGTGGCCAGCGACTTGCCGAACGTCTCCAGCCCGGTCGCCACCGTCGACAGGGTGTCGCCCAGGCCGACCACCTCGACCGTGTCGCCGACCTTCAGCGTGCCGCGCTCGATCGCGCCGGTGACGACGGTGCCCCGGCCGGAGATGGTGAGCACGTTCTCGATCGGCATCAGGAACGGCTCGTCGACCGCCCTCGGCGGCACCGGCACGTACCGGTCGACCGCGTCGAGCAGGTCCACGATGGACCGCGTCCACACGCGGGTCGCCCTCCAGCGCCCGCAGCGCGGACACCCGCACGACGGGCACCTCGTCGCCCGGGAAGCCGTACTCGGCGAGCAGCTCCCGGACCTCGAGCTCGACCAGGTCGAGCAGCTCCGGGTCGTCCACCGCGTCGGCCTTGTTGA
Organism: uncultured Actinomycetota bacterium; assembly: GCA_963840005.1. Taxonomy (GTDB): domain Bacteria; phylum Actinomycetota; class Actinomycetes; order Mycobacteriales; family Micromonosporaceae; genus Asanoa. Next base: position 9,163 of record CAWIXO010000036.1, read on the forward strand.
GCGCCACCACCAGGTGCGGCACGCCGACCCGGCGGGCGAGCAGCACGTGCTCGCGGGTCTGCGGCATCGCACCGTCGAGGGCGGACACGACCAGGATCGCCCCGTCCACCTGCGCCGCGCCCGTGATCATGTTCTTCACGTAGTCGGCGTGGCCGGGCATGTCGACGTGCGCGTAGTGCCGCGTGGCCGTCTCGTACTCGACGTGCGCGATGTTGATGGTGATGCCCCGGACGATCTCCTCCGGCGCCCGGTCGATCCCGTCGAAGGCGACGAACCGGTTGGTTACCGGGTCGGCGCTCGGCGAGCACCTTGGTGATCGCGGCGGTCAGGGTCGTCTTCCCGTGGTCGACGTGCCCCATCGTGCCGATGTTCAGGTGCGGCTTGGTGCGCAGGAACTGGCTCTTCGCCATGGTGGGTTCAGTCCTCCTGAACTGGATGAAAGGAGGGCAGGTGTTGACGTGCGCGGGCGGGCGCCACCCCGCGTCGGGGCCGCGTTTTAGGCAGGCCGTGATGACAGAAAGACTCCGCGCCAGAACCGGGCCGGGACCAACCCCTCCCCGCGGGTTCTGCTGCTGCGGGAAAGGGTCAGAGATCAGCGCCGTCGGCGGCACACCGCAGGAAGAGACCTGCGGGCCGCACGGGGCTGCTGAAGAACATGACCATCACGGTACGCATCAACGACGATCACGGCGAACGTATTCCGCTAGCCCAGGCGGGCGGCACTGGACGAGTGCGTGGCCCTCCAGGTCATCGTTTGCCCTGCCGTCCGGGGCGACGGGGCGGGGGTGTTCCCAGCAGCGAACATGCTTTGGCATGTACGCACACCACAAAGCATGTACGTACGGAAAGACACCTGGCCGGCGCCGGCCGTTGCCACTGCGGTCGTGGGATCCGGGTGCCCTGATCACGCGCAGCGGATTGGGTCGCTGACCCAGAGACGTGATGATCGTGTGCAGCTGGTCGGGACGCTGAGACGCCGAGGCATGATCCTGTGCAGCTGGTCGAGCTCCCACACGGCGTGTCGCCCAGATCCGACGCACACGATCAGCGGTGAAGCCCCCGAGCTGCCAGATGGGCCACACATCGATCACAGACCAGGATCAAGGCCCACAACGATGGGCCTCCATGTCCGCGGAATCGTTGATCTTGCATGGCCCGCCGACGCTGCCCGCGCCCGCACCGATCTGGGGCGGCACGTCTAGGCCAGGCGGGCGGCTCGGGTATGGAGGTAGCGCTGCTGGGGTGGGCTCATGGTCTTGGTCGCCGCGGTCAGGTAGGCGGTGCGGGCGCCGACCCGGTCGCCGGAAAGCTCCAGCAGGTGGGCGCGGGCCGTGTGCCAGCGGTGGTCGGCGGCCAGGCGGTCGTCCTTGCCCAGCGGGTCGAGCAGGGCCAGGCCGGCCTCCGGGCCGCGGACCATCGCGACCGCGACCGCGTGGTTCAGGGCCACCACCGGGTTGTCGGAGAGGTCGAGCAGCACCTCGTACAGCAGCATGATCTGCGGCCAGTCGGTGTCCTCCGGCGCGCGCCGCCTCGTCGTGCAGCGCCGCGATCGCGGCCTGGATCTGGTACGGGCCCGGCGTCGCCGCGGGGCAGTGCCTCCGACACGAGCGCGACGCCCTCGGCGATCTGGTCGCGGTTCCACCGCGTGCGGTCCTGCTCCGCCATCGGCACCGGCGTGCCGTCGCGGCGCGGTGCGGGCCGCCCGGCGGGCGTCGGTGAGCAGCATCAGCGCCAGCAGCCCGGTCGCCTCGGCGTCTTCGGGCAGCAGGCGGTGCACCAGCCGGGCCAGCCGGATCGCCTCGGCGGACAGCTCGACCCGCTGCAGCGTCGGCCCGCTCGTGCCGACGTAGCCCTCGTTGAAGATCAGGTAGAGCACGTGCAGGACGGCGGCCAGGCGGGCGGCGCGCTCGGCCGCGGGCGGCAGGCCGAACGGGACGCCGCTGTCCTTGATGGACTGCTTGGCCCGGGTGATCCGGCGGGTCATCGTGTCTTCCGGGACCAGGAACGCGCGGGCGATCTCGGCGGTGGTCAGGCCGCCGACCGCGCGCAGCGTCAGCGCGATCTGCGACGCCGGCGACAGGGCCGGGTGGCAGCACATGAACAGCAGGATCAGCGTGTCGTCGGTCGGCCGGGCCGGGCGGCGGCGGGACCGGCCACGCGCGGCCACCGCCGTCCTCGCGCCGCGCGCCGGGCCTGGTCGGCGCGGAGCAGGTCGGTGAGGCGGCGGGCGGCGACCCGGATCAGCCAGCCGCGCGGGTTGTCGGGCACGCCCTCGGCCGGCCACTGCCGGGCGGCGGCGAGCAGCGCCTCCTGCACCGCGTCCTCGGCCGTGTCGAAGTGGCCGTAGCGGCGCACCACCGCGCCGAGGACCTGCGGCGCGAGGTCGCGCAGCAGGTCCTCGGCCGACGGCTCGGGCATCTCTACTCGTTGAAGTCGGGTGCGCCGGCGATCGGGCGGATGTCGACGTACCACTCGTTGGCGAGCTGCGTGCCGGCCGGGTGCGGGGTCTCGGCCAACTTCGCCGCGATCTCGGTGGCCCGGTCGAAGCTCGCGCACTCGACGATCGTGTAGCCGGCGAGCACCTCCTGGGTCTCCGCGTACGGCCCGTCGGTGACCACCGGCACCCCGTCGCGGAGCGAGACCCGGCGGGTGTGCACCGGCGCGGCCAGGCCCTGCCCGTCGACGAACTCGCCGGACTCGACCAGCTCGTTGTTCCACTTGGTCATGAACTCGTGCAGCGCCGCGAGGTCGTCGGGCGTCCAGGCGGCGCCGTCGCCGCCGGACCCGGTGATCATGTCGAAGTCGCGCTGGGAGCCGGTCAGCATGATCATGTATTTCATCGTCGTCTCCTCGATGTGCGGCGCCCCGCTGGCGCCTTCCACCCGAGACGTCGGCGCCGGCCGCCCGCTCCGGACATCCTCCCGCAAACACAAAAAGAGCGGAGGGCCATCGACCGACCCTCCGCTCCCGTGGGTGTTGCGTTGACCTAGGTGGCTACCCCAGGCCGTTCTTCATCGCCGAGATCAGCTCGCCGTTGGCGGTGTCGCCGGACAGCTCCCAGAAGAAGCCGCCGCCGAGGCCCTGGCCGTTCGCGTACGACATCTTGCCGCCGATGGTGGCCGGGGTGTCGTAGCTCCACCAGTTGCTGCCGCACTTCGCGTACGCCGTGCCGGCGATCGTCCGGTTTGCCGGGCAGCTGTTCTTCAGCACCTTGTAGTCCTCGATGCCCTGCTCGTAGGTGCCCGGCGCGGGACCGGTCGCGCTGCCGCCCGGCGCCTCCTGGGTCACCCCGGTCCAGCCCCGGCCGTAGAAGCCGATGCCGAGGAGATCTTGCTGGACGGAACGCCCTTGCTCTTCAGCTTCTGGATCGCCGCGTCGGAGTAGAACCCGGCGGTCGGGATGCCGGCGTACGAGGTCAGCGGCGAGTGCGGCGCGGTGGGTCCCTGCGCGGCGAAGGCGCCGAAGTAGTCGTACGTCATGGGCATGAACCAGTTGAGGTTGTTGGCGGCACCGGCGTAGTCCGTCGCGTCGATCTTGCCGCCGGCCGTGCCGTCGGCCGTGATCGCCGCGGTGACCAGTGCGGACGAGCCGAACCGGCTGCGCAACGCGCCGATCACGTTCTTGAACGCGTTGGGTCCGCTGGCGTCACAGGAGAGGCCGCAGGCGTTCGGGTACTCCCAGTCGATGTCGATGCCGTCGAACACGTCGGCCCAGCGCGGGTCCTCGACCATCTGGTAGCAGGACTCGGCGAACGCGGCCGGGTTCTGTGCCGCCTGGGTGAAGCCGCCGGACCAGGTCCAGCCGCCGATCGAGTAGATCACCTTGAGGTTCGGGTACATCCGCTTGAGCTTGCGGAGCTGGTTGAAGTTGCCGCGCAGCGGCTGGTCCCAGGTGTCCGCGACGCCGTCGACGCTGTCCGCGGCCGTGTACGCCTTCTCGTAGTCGGCGTAGGAGTCGCCGATCGAGCAGCGCCCGCCGGTGGTGTTGCCGAACGCGTAGAGGATGTGCGTCAGCTTGGCCGCCGAGCCGCTCGTGTGGATGTTCTTGACGTGGTAGTTCCGGGCGTAGACGCCCCACTCGGCGAAGTAGCCGATCAGCTTCTTGCCACCGGTCGGCGGGTTCGTCGGCGGGTTCGTGGGGTTGCCGGTGGGCGGGTTGGTCGGGTTGCCGGTCGGCGGGTTCGTCGGGTTCCCGGTCGGCGGGTTGGTCGGCGTCGTGCCGGTCGAGCACGACGCGCCGTTGATCGTGCAGTTCAGCGGCGCCCGGTAGGCGCCGGTGCCGACATAGCCCCAGTTCACCGAGGCGCCCGGGTTCAGCGGGCCCATCCAGCTCTTCTTCACCGCGACGTAGTGGTTGCCGCTGCGGGTCACGTCCGCGTCCCAGAAGCTGCTCATCGTGGTGCCGGAGGGCAGGTCGAACTCGATCCGCCACGTGGCGAGGGCGGCGCTGGAACCGTTGGCCACGGTCACCCGGACCTCGTGCCCGCTGCCCCAGTCGGAGGTCGCGGCGAACGTGGTGGTGACGGTGCCGGCGCCGAAGGCGGAGGCGACCGGCACGGCGGCGGCGACCACGACCGCCGCGACGCCGGCCCAGAGGGCCCGGCGTACCGAGGTTCTCATAGGGCGTCTCCTTTAGTTAGGAAAGTTTCCAAATAGATGTTGGTGAGACGCTACCCAGAGGTTCAACACCTCGTCAAGATGTGCATATGTCGATGCGTTAGTGGATCTAGTAACCTCACCGGCATGACAGTGCTCGACACCGAGATCGACGCCCTCACCGGCGGCCCGGCAGACCTCAAGCAGTACGCGGGCAAGGCCGTGCTGGTCGTCAACGTCGCCTCGAAGTGCGGCCTCACCCCCCAGTACGCGGGGCTGCAGAAGCTCTACGACACGTACGCGGAACGCGGCCTCGTCGTGCTCGGCGTGCCCTGCAACCAGTTCCACGGCCAGGAGCCCGGCAGCGCCGAGGAGATCGCCGAGTTCTGCTCGGTCAACTACGGCGTCACCTTCCCGCTGACCGCCAAGGTCGACGTCAACGGCGCCGACCGGCACCCGCTCTACGCGGCCATGGTGGACACCCCGGACGCCGACGGCCACAGCGGCGACATCCGGTGGAACTTCGAGAAGTTCCTCGTCGCACCGGACGGCACGGTCGCCGCCCGGTTCGGCCCGCAGGTCACCCCGGAGGCACCGGAACTGGCCGCGGAGATCGAGCGCCAACTGCCCTGACGATGCCGCGGAGGGCGGGCTGGCGGTCCCGTTCGTGAGATCAAGTCGCGAGATCCGCTCGGGGGACGCCATTCGGCCCACCCGGTCGACCGACCGGACATGATCCGTGCATTGTCAGATTTTTCCACCTTTCAGGACTTGCGGTCCGGTCCGACTGACGGGACTCTGTTTCGCGTGCTGCGATTCTCGTCCGCAGGAGGAGATGTCATGACCTCTGCGCGTCCCGCCCCCTACGCGCTCCGCCGGTTGGCCGCCGCCGCCGGCGCCGTCCTACTCGGCGCCGGCCTGTCCGCCGCGATCGCCGCGCCCGCGTCGGCCGAGGCCGGCGTCGGCTATGTGCGCCTCGCCCACCTCTCCCCCGACACCCCGCCGGTCGACGTCTACGTCGACGACCTGTCCGGCAAGGTCAAGGGACTCAAGTTCGACGCCGTCGCGTACGGCGTCATGTCCGACTACCTGTCCGTGCCGCCGGGCACCTACGCGGTGTCCATGCGCAAGGTGGCCGCCGACCCGAAGTCGCCGCCCGTGCTGACCGAGGACGTCAAGGTCACCGAGGGCAGCGCGCACACGGTCGCGGGCACCGGCCGCTTCGCCGAGCTCGGCCTGACGGTCATCTCCGACGACATCAGCGCGCCGCCGGCCGACCAGGCCAAGATCCGGGTGCTGCAGGCGTCGGTCAAGGCGCCGACGCTGGACATCAAGACCACCGGCGGCCAGGAGGTCGGTGCCGGGCTCCAGTTCGCCACGACCAGCGACTACCGGGGCGTCAAGCCCGGCCGGTGGACGCTCGACCTCACGCCGCAGGGCGGCACGCCCGCCAAGGCCGCCTGCACGCTCGCCGGTGGCACGACGTACTCGCTGCTCGTGCTCGACGGCAAGGACGGGCTGACCACCGACCTCAAGGTCGACGCCAAGGCCGGCGAGATCACTCCGGTCGGCGGCGTCGAAACCGGCGCCGGCGGCACCAGCGACACGGGCACGATCGCGCTGGTCAGCGGTCTGGGTCTGGTCGCGCTGGCCGGCGCCGTCGGCATCGGCGCGCTCGGGCTCCGGCGCAGGGCCGCGCGCCGCACCTGGTAAGCGCGACGATGAGCACAGCCGGCCGGTCGTCCCCCGCGGTCATCAGGCACCGCGGGGGGTGGCCGACGCCCGTCGGCCGGGCCGGCGTCATCGGTCTCACGGCGATGGCGTTGGCGCTCTGCGCGGCGGCCGGCACCTCGCTCGGCCTGGCCGCCACCGACGCGGCCGCACCGCCACCGACCGCGCGGTGGCACGTCGGCTGCTGCGTCCGGCCGGCCGAGGTGTCCGCGGCGGCCCATCCGCTGGCCGCCCTGCCACCGCCGTCCGAGGTGCGCATCCCGCGGGTCGCGATCTCGTCCACACTGGTCGGTCTCGACCTCGACACCAAGGGCGAGCTCGAGGCGCCGGCCGACTTCGGCAAGGCCGGCTGGTACGAGCAGGGCACGCGGCCCGGTGAGCCCGGCCCGGCCGTGATCGCCGGCCACGTCGACTCGTACCGCGGCCCGGCGGTCTTCTACCGCCTGCGCGAACTGCGCCCCGGCGACACGGTCGAGGTGCGCCGCGGCGAGCAGTGGCTGCCGTTCCGGGTGGTCGCCACGGGCCACTATCCGAAGAACAAGTTCCCGACGGCGCGCGTGTACGGCGCCACTCCCGGCGCCGAGCTGCGACTGATCACCTGCGGCGGCGAGTTCGACCGGGGCAAGCGCTCCTACCGCGACAACGTGGTGGTCTACGCGGTCGACGCGCGGGTGCCCGCGCTACCGGCGTCCAAGGGAGACGGGCCGACGCAGTGGCAGTGACGCCGCCCGCTCGTTGACCATGTCGTGCTGCCCGACCTGTCGCGCTTCGAGAAACACCGGGAGGCGACGGACGTCGACCTCGACGGCACGGTGCTGCCCGGCCTCTCCGTGACGTTCCACCGCCGCGCGGCCGGGACCCGGACCGAGTCCGTCGGCGTCTACCGCTACGCCGGTGTCGAGGTCCTGATGGCCTGGGGGTACGTGGACGAGCCGCACTGCCGGTTCACCGCGTACGCGGGCCCGCACGGGTGGGGCGCACCGCGCCGGGGCTGCCCCTCCGTCGACGCGGTGCGCGACCTGTTGGCCACCCTGGGGCCGGTGCCCACTCCCCGCTGAGACCACGTGTCGGCACCAGGGACCGCGAATCCCCGGTCGTGGCTCCAGCGTTCCCCGGGTGGGGCACCGGCTCCGGGCCCGGGCTAGTCGAGCGGCGCGGTGGCGGGTGCCGCGACGATCGAGCCCGCGTGGGCGGTGGCGAGCCGCCGCACGGTGACGAGCGAGAACAAGGTCAGGGTGAGCGCCGCGACGAGCGCGGTGGCGTGCCAGAACGGGTCGAGGATCTGGGCGAAGCCGAGTACGGCGACCGGGAGCTGGACGATCGCGACCAGCGCCAGCAGCGGGAGCCGGCGGCCCGCCCAGAGGTAGGCGGTCCAGAGCGGAGCCGTCACGACGCCGATGGTCAGCACGTCGAGGGCGGTGTGCAGGTACGGGTTGACGACGTTGGCGTGTGCGAAGGCGGAGGCCGGCGCGGCGATCCAGAGGGCTGCCGCGGCGGCGGCGACAACGGTGGCGAGACGTCGCATGACCGTACCTCCCTGCAATCGGGGATTCACCATCTGTAATGACGGTAAGGCCCCCGGGCAGCGACGCGAAAGTCTCGACAGCGTGAGTGAATCACCACGAATGGGTGTTCAGGAGTTCTGTTCAGCCAGTTCACGGGCCCGGTCACGGGCCGCCTCGAGGGCCGAGAGCAGGGCCGCGCGCACGCCGTGGTTCTCCAGCTCGCGGATCGCCGAGATGGTCGTGCCGGCCGGCGACGTGACCGCCTCGCGCAGCTTGACCGGGTGCTCGCCGGAGTCGCGGAGCATCACCGCGGAGCCGATCGCGGTCTGCACGATCAGGTCGTGCGCCACCTGCCGGGGCAGGCCGAGCAGGATGCCGGCGTCGACCATCGCCTCGACCAGCAGATAGAAGTAGGCCGGGCCGGAGCCGGACAGCGCCGTCACCGCGTCCTGCTGCGACTCGGGCACCCGGATCGTCTTCCCGAGGGGCTTGAACATCTCCTCGGCGAGGGCCAGGTGCGCGGCGGTCGCGTGCGGGCCGGCGGAGATCGCGGTCATCGCCTCGTCGACCAGCGCCGGGGTGTTGGTCATCACCCGGACGATCGGCACGCCGTCCTGCAGCCGCTTGGCGAAGAAGCTGGTCGGCAGGCCGGCGCAGAGCGAGATGACCAGCTTGTCGCCGGGCACCTTCGGGCCGATGTCGGCCAGCAGGGCGGCCGCGTCCTGCGGCTTGACCGAGATCGCCAGCACGTCGGCCTCGGCGACCGCGGTGAGGTTGTCGACGACCCGGACGCCGTACCGCGCCGGCGCAGTTCCTCGGCGCGTTCGGAGCGCCGCGAGGTGGCGAGCAGCCGATCGACGGGCCATCCCGCGCGCAGCAGGCCGGAGAGCATCAGCTCACCGATCTTGCCCGCCCCGATCACGGCCACCGTCTTGTTCGTCATAGCTGCCCGCCCCCTAGCCAGCGTTTGGATCAGGAGCCGAAGAAGACCTCGGCCTCGGTGTAGCGCTCGATCGGCACGGTCTTGAGCTCGCGGGTCGCCTCGGCCAGCGGCACCCGGACGATGTCGGTGCCCTGCAGCGCGACCATCTTGCCCCAGTCGCCGTCGTGGACCGCGTCGATCGCGTGCAGGCCGAGGCGGGTGGCGAGGACCCGGTCGAACGCGGTCGGCGTGCCGCCGCGCTGGATGTGACCGAGCACGACCGTGCGGGCCTCCTTGCCGGTCTTCGCCTCGAGCTGCTCGGCCAGCCACTGGCCGATGCCGCCCAGCCGGACGTGGCCGAACGAGTCGAGCTCCTGGTTGTGCAGGACCATCTGGCCGTCGAGCGGCTGCGCGCCCTCGGCGACCACGACGATCGGCGCGTACTGGTGCTGGAAGCGCTTCTCGACGTAGCCCGCGACCTGCTCGACGTCGAAGTTGCGCTCCGGCAGCAGGATCACGTTGGCGCCGCCGGCGAGGCCGGCGTGCAGGGCGATCCAGCCGGCGTGCCGGCCCATGACCTCGACGACCAGCGTGCGGTGGTGGCTCTCCGCCGTGGTGTGCAGGCGGTCGATCGCCTCCATCGCGATGTTGACCGCGGTGTCGAAGCCGAACGTGTAGTCGGTGGCGCTGAGGTCGTTGTCGATCGTCTTCGGCACGCCGACGACGTGGACGCCGAGCTCGCCGAGCTTGGTGGCGACGCCGAGGGTGTCCTCGCCGCCGATGGCGACCAGCGCGTCGACGCCCAGCGCGGCCAGGTTGTTCTTGATCTGCTCGACGCCGCCGTCGATCTTGAACGGGTTGGTGCGGGAGGAGCCGAGGATGGTGCCGCCGCGCGGCAGGATGCCGCGGACCTCGGGGATGCCCAGCGGCATGGTCAGGCCCTCGAGCGGGCCCCGCCAACCGTCGCGGAAGCCGACGAACTCGTGTCCGTAGGTGGCGACGCCCTTGCGGACGACCGCCCGGATCACCGCGTTCAGACCGGGGCAGTCTCCGCCGCCGGTGAGCACGCCGATACGCATGATCTGCTCATCCTCCTGATTGCGATCCTTGCCCCAAAGGGCACACATGGCCAGAAAGCCCCAGGATCGATGATCGGCGTCGTTGCCGGCCCGGGGCGGGCCGCACATTGCGCACTGTAGTCGCCGGGCAGAAGCCCGACCAGCGCGACCCACCCACCGGCCGGTGAACTGTCAGGGTCCGTCCGGTGCCCGCATGGCGTGCCAGCGGGCCAGGTTGTGCCGGGCGTCGGCGAGGGCGTCGTGCTGGTCGGCGCCGGCCGCTGGCAGCGGCGGTCTGCCCAGGTCGTCCCAGAGCTGGCGGAGGTCCTTGGTGAACCGCGGGATCGCCCGCGGCAGGGCCGGCATCGCGCCCCAGAGCTGGGCCAGCACCACGTGGTCGTACGCGGCGTACCAGGCCCACAGCTCGAGCTTCGTTGGTTCCGGCGGCCCGCAGCGGGGCGACCAGGAACTCGTAGAGGTCGTCGCGGATCCGCTCGCGCGACCGCCAGGCCGGGTCGCCGGGCGACGGCAGCTTGTCGAGCACGTTGCGGCGTACCCAGGGCACGGCCCGTGAGTCGTCGAACTCGGTGGAGACGGCGTAGAACTCGCGGCCGTGCTCGTCGACCACGCCGATCGAGACGAGGTCGACCGTGCGGCCGTCCTCGATGAACTCACAGTCGTAGAAGTAGCGGTAGGTCATCGAACTCCATCCTGGCTCATCGGCCCGGAGATTCGTTACCGTGCCCGGTCATGACGTTTTCGATCGTGGCGCGGTCCGCCGACGGGCACTCCCACGGCATCGCCGTCGCCAGCAAGTTCCTCGCTGTCGGGGCCGCCGTGCCGGCCGCGGAGGCGGAATCGGCGCCGTGGCCACGCAGTCCTACGCCAACCTGGCCTACCGGCCGCAGGGGCTGGCGCTGCTGCGTACCGGGGTCGACGCGGCCGGCGTGGTGGCCGGCCTGACCGCCGCCGACGAGGGCCGGGCGCAGCGCCAGGTCGGCGTCGTCGGACACGACCGGCGACGGGGCCACCTACACCGGCGCCGACTGCCACGACTGGGCCGGCGGTGTGGCCGGTGACGGCTTCGCGATCCAGGGCAACATCCTGGTCGGCCCCGAGGTGGTGGACGCGATGCGGACCGCCTGGCTGGCATCGGACCCCGCGGCCCCGCTGGCCCGCCGGCTGCTCGCCGCGCTGCGCGCCGGCGACGAGGCGGGTGGCGACAAGCGCGGCCGGCAGAGCGCGGCGCTGCTGGTGGTCGCCCGTGGCCAGGGCTACGGCGGCACCAGCGACGTCGTGGCCGACCTGCGGGTGGACGACCACGCGGAGCCGGTGCCCGAGCTGGCCCGGCTGCTCGACATGCACGAGCTGCTGTTCGGCAAGCCGGACCCGGCCACCCTGCTGGCCCTCGACGGCCCGCTGGCCGCGGAGGTGCGCGGCCGGCTGGTCGCCGCCGGCCACGAGGGCGCCTCGCTGGACGACGCCCTGGCCAGCTGGGCCGGCGTCGAGAACCTCGAGGAGCGGATCGTGCCGGGCAAGATCGACCCCCTGGTGTTGGCGCACCTGCGCGGGGCCTAGCAGAGTTCCGGCTGGGCGGCGCTCAGCGTCGCCCGCGCCGCTTCGTCGGTGGGCGCGGACACGAGCCGGCGGGCGGCCGCGTCGGCCCGGGCCGCCCAGTGGAAGCGGAGCAGCACCGGCAGCGCCGCGTCGATCTCGTCGCGGTGCACCGGACCCGCCGCGGCGTAGCCGTCGACCAGCTCGTCGCTCCCCGCGCCGTCGGCGTGCGTGACGGCGGTGGCGAGGTCGGCCACCAGCGGGCCGGTGGCCGCCGCACCCCAGCAGACGACCGCGGTGCGGCCGGTCGCCGGGTCGAGCCGGAACGCGGCCGCCCGGGGCTGGCCGTGCAGCACCCCGTAGGTCAGCCGGTCGGTGACCGTCAGCCGGGTCAGCGCGGCGCAGGCGGCGGCGACGGCGGCGCGCAGCCACGGCCGGATGTCGAGATGGACCGCGTCCGGGCGGACCCGGTGCCACGGTGCGAGCCCGGCGTGCGCGAAACCGTCCATTCCGGAGTGCAGCCGGCCCAGCGGCGTCGCCCCACCACTGCTGGTCGAGCGGGTCCCCGGCTGACAGCGGACGGCCGGGCGGGCAACGGACCAGGGCGTACGCCCAGCCGTCGTGCTCGGTCGACCAGGGCGCCGGACAGGGCGCGGACCGGCTCGCCGGCCGCCACGCCACGCTCGGCGAGATGGCGGGCCGCGGTCAGGCCCGCCTCCAGCCGCAGCCGTTTGCCGAGCGCCACCCGGGTCACCAGGTGACATACGTCGGCGATGGTGGCCACCCAGGTGGTGGCCGAGGTGCCGCCGAGCGACACCGGGTCGAGGCGGCCGGGCACGTGCTGCCAGCCGCCACGCAGGGCCGCGAGCGCGACCTCGTCGTCTGCCACGGCGGGGATTATCCGCCGCCGGTGGGCCGTCGGTACGGGAAATGGGCGAACGGCCGGAAGAGACACCCCCCAGTGATCTCTTCCGACCGGTCCGCCCCGCGCCCCCTGAGGGCCCGCCGTTCCCCCGTATGGCCCCCACCAGCAGCGGGTCTGGCAGTCAGCCTGCCCGAACGGACAACACGGGACTGTCACGGAAGCGATTTCAGGGCTGTACAGCACGCGACAGGAACGACATGATCTGATGTGTTGCCGGCCAATGGGTCGGTCAGTGGGATGTGTCCTAGGGAGGGGTCGGGCTGTGGAGGGTCGCCTGCCAGATCCTGGCGACGCTCTGACCGGTGTCGAGCTGTTCGCCGGGCTCGAGCCCGAAGTGCGACAGCGCGTGATCGCCGCCGCGGTGCCCCGCACCTACCGCAAGGGTCAACTGCTGTTCGTCGAGAACGACCCGGGCGAGTCCCTGATCGTGCTGCGCCGGGGCGCCGTCGCGGTGTTCGTCACCGCGCCGACCGGCGAGCGGGCCGTGCTCTCCGTCGTCCGTCCACCCGGCACACTCGGCGAGGTGTCGCTGCTCGACGCGTCGACCCGGTCGACCTCGGCCGAGGCGATCGAAGACTGCACCGCGCTCGCGCTGTCCCGTTCGGCGTTCATGGAGCTGGTGCATTCCAACCCGCGGATCCTCGACGCGGTGATGCGCTCGCTGGGCGCGCTGATCCGCCGGCTCACCGAGCAGAACGCCGACCACGTCTTCCTCGACCTGCCCGGCCGGGTCGCCAAGACACTGGTCCGGCTGGCCGGCGAGAGCCAGGCCCCGATGATCACGATCGAGCTCAACCAGAGCCAGCTCGCCGAGATGGCCGGCGGCTCGCGGCAGAGCGTCAACCAGGCGATCGGCTCGTTCGCCAGCCGCGGCTGGCTGCGCACCGAGGGCCGGCGGATCGTCGTCACCGACGTCGCCGCCCTGCGCCGCCGCGCCGGCATGCCCGACCGCTGACCCACAGACGTCGAGGCCCCCGGCGCTCTGCGCCAGGGGCCTCGGTCAGAAAAGGATCAGTTGGCGGGCGGCGCCGTCGGGCCCATCCACCCGTCCGGCTTGGTGTCCTTGGGCGGTGCGGTCGGGCCCATCCACCCCTTCGCCTTGGCGTCCTTCGGCGGCGCGGTCGGACCCATCCACTCCTCCGGGTCGGTGACCGGGGGCTCCTCGTTGGTCGGACCCATCCAGCCCTGCGCCTTCTGGTCGTCGCCGGCCACAACCCCGTCGGCCTGGAGCTGAGCCAGCGTCGCGGCGTCGACGTCGACGCTCGCCCCCGCGGCGTGCTCGACTCCGGCCGGGTCGGTCCAGTCCTTCTCCAGACGTACGTAAACCATCGCTTCTCCCCTGTCACGAGTGGATCTCGGCCGCGCCCGACTCTACCGACGACGCGCCGAAATGGACTGTCCGTTAACCAACAGGACAGTTCCTGACAGCGGGTGACCGTAGGTAGGCTGCGAGCCCTTGACTGGGTGAGAAGTCGCTAGGAGTGCGTCATTCCCGCTGCCTGCGCACGGTGCGGCCGGACCCCCGCCGAGAACGACAGGTTCTGCGGCGGCTGCGGTGCCGAGCTGGCTCCACCCTGCCGTCAGTGCGGACGGCCGATCCCCGCCGACGCCTCGTTCTGCACCAGCTGTGGCGCCGCCCGCGAGGGCCGTGGCTCGACCGCCGAGGTGGGCAGCGACCAGCACGAGGACCGGCGCCGGGTCAGCGTGCTGTTCGTCGACCTGATCGACTTCACGCCGTACGCCGAGCGGGCCGACCCCGAGCAGGTCCGGGCGATGCAGACCGGGTTCTTCTCCGCCGCCCGCCGGGTCGTCGGGCAGTACGGCGGCGTGGTCGAGAAGTACATCGGCGACGCGGTGATGGCGTTGTTCGGCGCGCCGGTCGCCACCGAGACCGATCCACTGCGCTGCGTCCGCGCCGGGCTGGAGCTGCAGCGGGTGCTGGCCCGCTTCGCGCCCGAGGGCGCCGACGCCGCCGGCATGCGGTTCCGGGTCGGCGTCGCGACCGGCGAGGCGCTGGTCGACGTCGCCGCCGCGCGCGACGGCGGGCAGGCCATCGTGGCCGGCGACGTGGTCAACACCGCCTCCCGGCTGCAGTCGTCCGCCCCGCCCGGCGGGGTGCTGGTCTGCGGCAACACCCACGCGCTGACCAAGGACACCGATCCGCTACGCAGGACCAGCCGCCGGTGACCCTGCGCGGCCGCTCGACGCCGACCGAGGTCTGGCTCGCGGTCGCGCCGCGCCGCCGGCCGCACGTCGACAAGGAGCCCGACGCCACCCCGCTGGTCGACCGCGAGCACGAGCTGGGCCTGCTGGTCAACGCGCTGCACCGGTCGCTGCGCGAGCGGGTGCCCGCAGGTGGTCACGGTGTTCGGCCGCGCCGGCATCGGCAAGAGCCGGCTGGTCCGCGAGCTGCTCCAGCACGCCGACCAGCTGATCGACGAGCCGGTCGCCTGGCGCACGGGCCGCTGCCCGCCGTTCGGCGAGAACGTCACGTACGCCGCGCTGGCCGACATCGTCAAGGCCCAGGCGGGCATCCTCGACACCGACCCGGCCGCCGCCGCCGCCCAGCGGCTTGACGAAGACCGTCTGCGGCGAGCTCGTCGGGGCCAGCGAGGCCGACCGGCTGATCGACGCGCTGGGCCCGCTGGTCGGCCTGCCCGGCGAGCCGGCTCGCGGCCGAGGACGCCGAGTCCGCCGTGGCGGCGGTTCCTGGTGGCGCTCGCCGCCCGCCGGCCGACCGTGCTGGTCTTCGAGGACCTGCACTGGGCCGACGAGGCGATGCTGCGCTTCGTCGAGCTGCTCGGCGCCTCCGCCCGCGACGTGCCCCTGCTGCTGCTCTGCACCGCCCGGCCGGAGCTGATCGACGGCACCCGGGCTGGGCCAGCGTCGATCACCGGCGCGCTGACCATCACGCTGCCGCCGCTGCGCGACCACCGGCATCGCCACGCTGTACGCGCACATGTTCGGCCAGGCGGCGTTCTCCGCCGACATGCTGAGCCCGCTGGTCGAGCTGGCCGACGGCAACCCGCTCTACGCGCACGAGTACGTGCGGATGCTGATCGAGCAGGGCGCGCTGCGCCAGTCCGGCCGGGCGCTGGTCCCTGGAGACAGCGACGCGACCTGCCGATGCCCGACAGCGTGCACGCGGTCATCGCCAACCGGCTCGACCTGCTCGACCCCAAGGACCGCACGGTCCTGTTCAGGCCGCCGCCGTGGTCGGCATGGTCAGTTCTGGCCCGGCGCGGTCGCCGCGGCGCTGGGCCGCCACGTCGAGTCCGTCGAGCGGTCGCTGCGCCGGCTGGAGCAGCGCGACCTCGTGCACGAGCAGGCCACGTCCACGATGGCCGGCCAGGCCGAGTACCGGTTCGGCCACGTGCTGGTCCGCGACGTCTGCTACCAGCGGCTGCCGCGCACCGAGCGGGTCGCCCGGCACGAGCGCACCGCCGACTGGCTCGACGCGCTGTCCCGCAGCCGCGACACCGACCTGGCCGAGGTGCTCGCCCACCACCGCTGGGCGGCCCACGAGATCGCCCGCACGCTCGGCGTCGACACCGACGCCGTACGCCCCGCCCGGCCCGCGACGGCGCTGCACCGGGCCGCCCGCCGCGCGTACGCGCTGCACGCCCTCGACGCCGCCGCCAACCACGTGGAGCGCGCGATCGCGCTGGCCGACCAGTCGGACCCGGCCGGCCGGCTGCAGCTCGAGCTGCTCGCGCACCGAGATCGCGTTCTACCGCGACGGCGACGCGTTCCTCGCCGGCGGCGGCCCCGACCGGCTCGTCGCGCTGGCCGACCGGCTCTACGCGCACGGCGACCACGGCGGCGCCGCCCGCGCCTGGACCCTGCTCGGCCAGGCCGCCTGGCTGCGCGCCGACCGCCGGGCCGGCGCTGTCCTGCCTCGACCGAGCGGTCGAGCTGTTCGACGAGCTGCCCGACACGCCGGAGAAGGCCGACGCCTACGCCGAGCTGGGCCGGCTGCACATGCTCAACTACGAGCGCGACCCGGCGATCGCCGCGGCCGGCGCGGCCGCCGAGATCGCCGAGCGGCTGCGGCTGGTCGAGACGCGGGCCAACGCCCGGATCACCATCGGCATGGCCCGCTACCAGGCCGGCGACCGGGGCGGCGCTGGCCGAGCTGCACGCGGTCATCGAGCTCTGCCGCACGCCACGGGCTGCTCGCGCTGACCCGGGCGATCCAGAACCTCGGCCTACGCGCTGCAGCGAGGAGGGCGACTGGGCCGCGCTCCCGGGAGCTGGTCGCCGAGAGCGACCGCCGCCGTCCCGGCGGGACACACGCTCGCCACCGGCTTCTCCGGCGACGTGATGCGGTGCCTACTTCGCGGGCGACTTCGACCGCGCTGCTGGCCGCCGCCGACGCGTTCGTCGACACCCCCGACGGGCAGTTGGGACATCGCAGGTCCGTGGCCTGCGCGGCCTGGCTGCGGGTGCTGCGCGACCAGCCGGTGCCGACGGTCGGCGACGCCGACGACGTGGCCGACGCGCCTGCGAGTTCGGCCGCGCAGCAGCGGCTTCCACCGGCTGCCGCTGGACGCCCTGGGCGCAGGCCGCGCTGTGTCCGCGCGCTGCAGGGCCGCACCGAGGAGGCCGGCGACCTGCTCGACGAGCTGGGCGAGACTGGCGGCCGTTCCGGCGCTGGCCAGCGGCGAGTGGGTCTCGGCCGCGGCGTCGCCGCGGCGCTGACGGGCGCGACGCCGGCCGATGCGGGTGCGCGGCATGCTCGACCGGGTCGGCGCACCGCACCCCGTGGGCCGAGGCGGCGCTGCGGACCGTCAGCGCGGCCCTGGCCGCGGCCGACGACGACGCGGCCCGGGCCGGGCAGCTGCTACGCCGCGGCGGCCGGCATCTACGGTCAGATGCCGACGTCACCGACCGGATGCTGGCGCTCGCGCTGGCCGCCCGCAGCTTCACCGACGCGGGCGAGCAGGCGGCGGCCGAGCTGGCGCTGAACGAGGTACGCGCGTTCGCCAACCGCAACCGCGCCCCGGGCCTGCTCCGCCTCACCGGCACCTCGACCCCGAAGAGAGCCTGGCTAGTCAAGCCGCGCTAGGCCGCGACGGCGGTGGGCGGGTCGGTGGCCTTGGCCGGGCCGGGCACGCGGGCGGCGGCGTTCTTGGCCTTCTGGGCGTAGATGTCGACGTATTCGCGGCCGGAGAGCTCCATCAGCTCGTACATGATCTCGTCGGTGACCGCGCGCTCGACGAACCGGTCACCGGACATGCCCGCGTACCGGGAGAAGTCGAGCGGCTCGCCGAACCGGATCTGCGGACCCGCTCGATCTTGGGGATGACCTTGCCCGGCGGCTGGATCTCGTCGGCGTTGAGCATCGCCACCGGGACCACCGGCGCGCCGCTTCCAGGGCCAGCCGGGCCACACCGGTCTTGCCCCGGTAGAGCCGGCCGTCGGGCGAGCGGGTGCCCTCGGGATAGATGCCGGCCAGGTTGCCCGCGCGCAGCACCCGCAGCTGGGTGTCGAGGGCGGCCTGCGCGGCCCGCCCGCCGGACCGGTCGACCGGGATCGTGCCGGTGCCGACGAAGAACATCTTCGATCAGCCAGCCCTTGAGCCCTTTGCCGGTGAAGTACTCGGCTTTCGCCACGAAGGTGACCTTCCGCTCGACCACAGCGGCATGAAGATCGAGTCGGAGAACGACAGGTGGTTGCTGGCGATGATCGCCGGACCGGTCGTCCGGCACGTTGTCGCGGCCCTCGACCTGCGGCCGGAAGATCAGCCGCAGCCAGGGACCGAGGATCACGTACTTCAGCAGCCAGTAGAGCAACCGATGTCCTTCCGCCAACTCAGGCTTCCGCCAACTCGGCCCGCCACGTTCCTGCGAGGTGACGCTACGACATCGAGACTACGAAGCGCGTACGCCATGCCACAACGGACTACTGGAAGGGGCAGCGCACGTGTCACGATTGGCGGCACGGCGCGCGGGCGAACCCTGGCGCCAGTCGAGGAGGGGATAGTGGTGTCTGCGGGTGGTGCCCGCCGTGGCCGGCGGGACAACGGTCTCGACGCGGCCGACTTCGCCGTGGCGGGCGACGTCGACCCTCGGGTCGGCGAACACATCCTGGACGTGCTCGGCGCGGGCGGCATCGCCGCCTATCTCCAGCCGTCGTCCGACCTCAACCCGGTGACCCGCACCACCACGGTGCCGCCGCGGCCGGTCGACCGGCTCTACGTCGACAGCGCCCATCTGGAGACCGCCCGCGGCTATCTGGCCAAGCTCGGCTCCGAGGACGAGCCGCCGCCGCGCACCAACGGGCACGATCCGGACGTCGAGGCCGCCTGGGCGAAGATCGTCGCAGGCTGGGACAAGGAGCCCGCCCGCCGCGACCTGGCCGGCGTCGGAAAATCTGCCCACGGACGCGACCGCCGGCACCCTCGTCGGCCCCGAGCGACCCGACCCGCCCGGTCGACATCGAGCCGCCCGCGCCACCGACCCAGGCACCGTCCCGCCGCCCGTCGGCCACCGACTTCTCCGGGGTCTCGCTCGGCCCCCGCACCGACGACGGCCCGAGCCTGCTCGACGGCCTCGACACCTTCGGCAACGACCTACCCGGCGAGCCGACCGACGACGAGGGCTACACCCCGCCGCCCCCGCCGCCACTCCCCCGCATCTCGAAATACGCGGTGGCCGGCGTCCTGGGCATCGTCCTGGGATTTCTGCTCTTCATGTTCCCGAGCGT
Organism: uncultured Actinomycetota bacterium; assembly: GCA_963840005.1. Lineage (GTDB taxonomy): Bacteria > Actinomycetota > Actinomycetes > Mycobacteriales > Micromonosporaceae > Asanoa. The sequence goes on from CAWIXO010000036.1 coordinate 28,161, forward strand.
GGTCCCGATCGACCGCTCGATCGTCACGGTCGTCGCCTTCCTCGCCATCCTCGCCGGCTTCGTCACCCTGGTCTCACGACTACGCCACGGCGGCGAAGACGAGGATATACGACCCGGACCAAGGAGCGAAGGTCTAACTTCGTTTGCTCGGGTCCGTCTGGGGCGCGACCGTTGCTCCCGCCAGAGAGCGCTCCGCTGCCACCTCCGCAGTGGCAAGAGCGATGATCTTTTAGGGCCTTCGGTCCGATCAGTGCGCACGCGTGCGGGCCCGTCCGTTGGCGTGACCCGGCGCGGGCCTGGCAGCGGAGCGGTGTCTGGCGGGAGCGGCGGTCGTGCCCCAGATGGGCCCGAGCAAATCTTTCTATTATGTACAAATAGGATGGTCTGCTTATCGCCGGCTCGCCGGTTGGTAATCGTCGCGTAACGTGGCGTCAGTAGGAATGACGATTGTCCCCGTCGTCAGCGCTTGAGCGGAGCCTGCTGCCCCATGCGAAGAAGCGCCCTCGTGGTCGTCGCACACCGTCTGCCCGTCGATGACACCGTCGCGCCTGATGGCGCTTGTGAGTGGCGGCGGTCGCCCGGTGGTCTGGTCAGTGCACTGCATCCCATCCTGCGCAAGAGTCCCGCGACCTGGGTCGGTTGGGCCGGGCAGACCGGTCCGGCGCGGCAGGTGCCCGACCTCGACGGGGTGCACATGCACTCCGTGCCGCTCGACGCCGACGACATCGCCGAGCACTACGAGGGGTTCGCCAACTCCACGTTGTGGCCGCTCTACCACGACGCGGTCGAGCAGCCCGTCTATCACCGGCGCTGGTGGGAGGCCTACCAGCGGATCAACCAGCGCTACGCGGAGGCGGCCGCCGCGCTGGCCGAGCCCGGTGCGGTGGTCTGGGTGCAGGACTACCACCTGCAGCTGGTTCCCGGGATCCTGCGCGCGCTGCGGCCCGATCTGACCATCGGGTTCTTCATGCACGTGCCGTTCCCGCCGCCCGAGCTGTTCATGCAGCTTCCCCGCCGCGCCGAGTTGCTGCGCGGGATGCTCGGCGCCGACCTCGTCGGGTTCCAGCGGGCGCAGGCGGCGCACAACTTCGCCCAGCTCGCCGTCAAGGTGCTCGGGTTGCAGGCCAGCGACCGGCGGATCGCCGTCGACGACCGGATCGTGCGGGTCGGCGCGTTCCCCGTCTCGATCGACACCGCCGACATGTCGTCCCTGGCCGCCAGCGAGCCCGTGGTCGCCCGGGCCCGGCAACTCCGCTCCGACCTCGGCGACCCGCGGCACGTGGTCCTCTCGGTCGATCGGATGGACTACACGAAGGGCATCGAGCAGCGGCTCAAGGCCTACAGCGAGCTGCTCGACAGCGGCCAGGTCAAGGTCCGCGACACCGTGGTGGTGCAGGTCGTCGTGCCCAACCGGGAGCGGGTCGAGCACAACAAGGCGCTGCGGGAGCGGGTCGAGCGCGAGGTCGGGCGGATCAACGGCGAGTACGGGCGGGTCGGCGAGCCGGCCATCCACTACCTGAACCAGCCGTTCGACCGCGCGGAGCTCGCCGCGCTCTACCGGGTCGCCGACATCATGGCGGTCACCCCGCTGCGCGACGGGATGAACCTGGTCGCCAAGGAGTACGTCGCGTCCAGGGTCGACGACACCGGCGCGCTGGTGCTCAGCGAGTTCGCCGGCGCCGCGGCCGAGTTCGGCCAGGCCTACCTGTGCAACCCACACGACCTCGACGGGCTCAAGGCCGTCCTCATGCACGCGATGAAGGCCGTCCCCGACGACGTCGAGGAACGGATGCGGGCGATGCGCGACCACATGCGGGTGCACGACATCCGCGCCTGGGCCCGCTCCTATCTGACCGCGCTCGACCGCACCGGCAGCCTGGCCGCCCGCCTCACCCAGGTCTAGACAGCCCCGCGGCGGATCACGTCGCGGTACCAGAGGGCGCTGTCCTTCGGCGTGCGGGTGAACGTCTCGTAGTCGACGTGCACCAGGCCGAAGCGTTTGCCGTAGCCGAAGGCCCACTCGAAGTTGTCCAACAGCGACCAGGCGAAATAGCCGCGCAGGTCGACGCCGGCGGACATCGCCTCGTGCGCGGCGGCCAGGTGGGACCGCAGGTAGTCGATCCGGGCCGGGTCGTGCACCCGGCCGTCAACCACGGTGTCGACGAAGGCGGCGCCGTTCTCCGTCACGTACAGCGGCATCGGCCCGTAGTCGGCGGTCACCCGCAGCAGCATCTCGTGGAGCCCGGTCGGGTCGATCGGCCAGCCCATCTCGGTCACCGGGCCGGGCACCGGGTGGTGCACCACGCGGCCACCGGTCGGGTAGGGGCTGCCGTCGTCGACCGGCGACGCGGCCGCGCCGACCAGGTCGGGCTGGTAGTAGTTGACGCAGAGCGCGTCCAGCGGCGCGCTGATCGTTTCAAGATCGCCGTCGCGGACGAAAGCCCAGTCGGTGACCGCCTCCGTGTCGGTCACCACGTCGGCGGGATAGCTACCGCGCAGCAGCGGGTCGAAGAAGATCCGGTTGAGCAGGCCGTCGATCCGGCGGGCGGCGTCGACGTCGGCCGGCGCGTCGGTGACCGGCCGCACGGTGCCGGCGTTGAGCGCGATGCTGACGGTCGAGCCGGGCGACGCGGCCCGCAGCTCCGGGACGGCCAGTCCGTGCGCCAGCAGCAGATGGTGAACGGCCGCGAACGGGTCGGCGCGCCGGCCGGGCGCGTGCACGCCGATGCCGTAGCCGAGGAACGCCGAGCACCACGGCTCGTTGAGCGTGTTCCACATCGCGACCCGGTCGCCGAGCCGTGCCGCCACCGCCGAAGCGTGTTCGGCGAACCGGTAGGCGGTGTCACGGTTGGTCCAGCCGCCCGCGTCCTCGACCCACTGCGGCAGGTCGAAGTGGTAGAGCGTGGCGACCGGGCGGATGTCGTGTTCGAGCAGCTCGTCGACCAGCCGGTCGTAGAAACCGAGGTCGGCCGCGCGCGGCCAGGAGACCGAGAACCGGTACGCGGTCAGCCCGAGCGACGCCATCAGAGCGACGTCGTCGGCGAACCGGTGATAGTGGTCGGCCGCCCGCTCGCCGGTGTCGCCGTTGACGATGGCGCCCGGCGTCGCCGCGAACGTGTCCCAGATGGACGGCACGCGGCCGTCCTCGGCCACCGCGCCCTCGACCTGGTAGGCGGCCGTGGCCGCGCCCCACCAGAAGGTGGACGGGAACCGGGCCGGGGCCGCGGTGCGGGCGGCGGGCGCCGCGATCGTGTTCAAGCCGACCACTCCTCATCACTTGGAGAGCGCTCTCCGGGACGTCTCCCAGAGCTTGACATCAATGAAATCGACGCGCAACACTGCCTGACAGATTGGAGAGCGCTCTCCAAGAGCCCCGTCCCCTCTCCGAAAGGCAGTGGCCCGTGAACCCCGTCCCGTTCCGACGATGGCCGCGCCCGCTGGCGGCCGTCGTCGCAGTCACGCTCGCCGTCACCTCGGTGATGGCCGGCGCCCCGGCGGCCAGCGCCGCCGACGCCGTCATCTCGCAGGGCAAACCCGCGGTCGCGTCCTCCGTGCAGGGCGCCGACCTACCCGCCTCGGCCGCCGTCGACGGCAACGCCGCCACCCGCTGGGGCTCGGCCTGGTCTGATCCACAGTGGATCCGGGTCGACCTCGGCGCGACCGCCACCATCACCCAGGTCACCCTCAACTGGGAGGGCGCGTCGGCCCGCGCCTTCCAGATCCAGACCTCGGCCGACGGCACCACCTGGACTGACATCTACACCACCACGACCGGCCCCGGCGGGGTGCAGGCCCTGCCGGTCACCGGCTCCGGCCGCTACGTCCGGATGTACGGGACCGCCCGCAACGGTGGCTACGGCTACTCGCTGTGGGAGTTCCAGGTGCACGGCACCTTCGGCGGGACCAACCCCAACCCCGACCCCGGCACCTGCGGCACCACCAACGCCGCGCAGGGCCGGCCCGCGACCGCGTCCTCCGTCGAGGGCGCCGACGTCGCCGCGGCGATGGCCGTCGACGGCAACGCCGGCACCCGCTGGTCCAGCGTCTTCGCCGATCCACAGTGGATCCGCGTCGACCTGGGCACCAGCCAGAGCATCTGCCAGGTCGTCCTCCAGTGGGAGGGCGCCTACGGCCGGGCGTTCCAGATCCAGACCTCGGCCGACGGCAACACCTGGACCGACGTGTACGCGACCACGAGCGGCACCGGCGGCACGCAGACGCTGACGGTGACCGGCACCGGCCGCTACGTCCGGATGTACGGCACGGCCCGCGGATCGGGCTACGGCTACTCGCTGTGGGAGTTCAAGGTCTTCACCGGCGGCTCCGGACCGGGGCCCGACCCGGACCCTGACCCCGGCACCTGGCAGACCGTCTGGAGCGACGACTTCACCGGCGCCGCCAACGCCGCACCGTCGGGCGCCAACTGGCTGCTCCGCACCGGCACGCAGTACCCGGGCGGCGCGGCCAACTGGGGCACCGGCTCGGTCGAGACCGCCAGCGCGGCCAACGTGACCCTCGACGGCGCGGGCCGGCTGGCGATCCGGGCGACGAGGGACGGCGCCGGCAACTGGAGCTCGGGCCGCATCGAGACCCAGCGGGCCGACTTCGCGCCGCAGCCGGGCCAGCTCACCAGGTTCAGCGCGGTGCTCAAGCAGCCCTCCGTCGCCAACGGCCTCGGCTACTGGCCGGCGTTCCGGGCCACCGGTGCCGCGTTCCGCGGCAACTTCACCAACTGGCCGGGCATCGGCGAGACCGACATCATGAGCGGCGTCAACGGGCGCGACCAGCTGTCCCAGACGCTGCACTGCGGCACGGCGCCCGACGGGCCGTGCGGCGAGTACAACGGCCGGACCAGCGGGCTCGCGTCCTGCACCGGCTGCCAGGCCGGCTACCACGAGTACAGCCAGGTGATCGACCGCACGAAGACCGACGAGGAGATCCGGTTCTACCTCGACGAGCGGCAGACCTGGGTGGTGCGGGAGAGCCAGGTCGGTGTCACCGCCTGGCAGGCGGCCGTCCACCATGGCTTCTATCTCCGCTTCGACCTGGCCATCGGTGGCCTCTACCCGAGCGGCATCGCCGGCTTCACCGTCCCGACGCCGGACACCACCTCGGGTGGCGTGCTCAGCATCGACTCGGTCTCCGTCGCCCGCTCCACCGGCACGACACCGCCGGCGATGACCGACCCGCCGATCCCGGGCGGGCCGAGCGTCGTGCGGGTCACCGGCACGCAGGGCAACTGGCAGCTCCAGGTCAACGGGGCACCGTGGGAGGTGCGCGGGCTCACCTACGGACCGCCGCAGGGTGCGGCCGACGGCTATATGCGGGACCTGAAGAACATGGGCGTCAACACCATCCGCACCTGGGGTGTCGACGACGCGCAGACGCCGGTGCTGCTGGACACGGCCGCCCGGCACGGGATCAAGGTGATCGTCGGGCACTGGCTCAACCAGGGCGCCGACTACGTGAACGACACGGCCTACAAGAACTCGGTCAAGGCCGAGATCGTGGCCCGGGTCAACACGCTCAAGGGCCGCCAGGGCGTGCTGATGTGGGACGTCGGCAACGAGGTCATCCTGACCATGCAGGACCACGGCCTGGCGGCGGACGTGGTCGAGGCGCGGCGGGTGGCGTACGCCCGGTTCGTCAACGAGGTCGCACAGGCGATCCACGCGGCGGACCCGAACCACCCGGTCACCTCGACCGACGCGTACACGCACGCGTGGACGTACTACAAGCCGTACTCCCCCGCGCTGGATCTGTTGGCGGTCAACTCCTACGGCGCCATCGCCGGCGTCAAGCCCGACTGGATCGCGGGTGGCTACACCAAGCCGTACATCGTCACCGAGGCCGGGCCCGACGGCGAGTGGGAGGTGCCCAACGACGTCAACGGGATCCCCGACGAGCCGTCCGACCTCGAGAAGCGGGCCGGGTACGCGGCGAGCTGGGCGGCGATCAAGTCGCACCCGGGAGTCGCGCTCGGTGCCACGGAGTTCCACTACGGACTCGAGAACGACTTCGGTGGTGTCTGGCTCAACGTGACCACGGGCGGCTGGCGGCGGTTGGGCTACCACGCGCTGCGGCAGGCGTACTCCGGGCAGCCCGCTCCCAACACGCCTCCCGAGATCACCGGCATGACGGTCGGGTCGCAGACCGCGGTGCCGGCGGGCGGGACCTTCCCGGTGTCGGTCGCCGCGACCGATCCGCAGGGCGACCTGATCCGCTACAACCTGATGTTCAGCAACAAGCACATCACCGGCGGTACGGGCTTCTCGAACGTCACGTTCACCGAGACCGGCAACGGCGCGTTCTCGGTGCGGGCGCCCGAGCAGCTCGGTGTCTGGAAGGTCTACGTCTACGCGTTCGACGGCCAGGGCAACGTGGGCATCGAGCAGCGGTCGTTCAAGGTCGTGCCGCCGACCGTCCCGGGCACCAACCTCGCCCGGGGCCGGCCGGTGACCGCGTCGTCGTACCAGCCGACCGGCACCAACGGGCCACAGCTGCCGGCGTACGCCGTCGACGGCGACTACGCCACCCGGTGGGCCAGCGAGTGGCTGCCGACGGCGTGGGCGCAGGTGGACCTCGGCTCGGTGCAGTCGTTCAACCACGTGCAGCTCGCGTGGGAGGCGGCCTACGCGACGGGCTACCAGGTGCAGACCTCGAACGACGGCACCAACTGGACGACGATCTACTCGACGACCGCCGGCAACGGCGGCTTCGACAGCCTCTCGATCAACGGCACCGGCCGGTACGTCCGGATGAACGGGCAGACCCGAGCCACCGCGTACGGCTATTCGCTGTGGGAGTTCGGCGTGTATCGCTGAGCCTTTTCGGCCGGGTGGTGGGCGCCGTCGGTGCCCGCCACCCTGCTAGCGTGGGCCACGCCCGGCGGTGGAGAGCGCTCTCCGCCCGCCGTCCGACACGAGAGGGCCGACGCGCGACGTGACCACTGACAACGCACGGCTGCCGACCCTGGAAGACGTGGCGCGGCTCGCGGGGGTCTCCCGGGCCACCGTCTCCCGGGTCATCAACGGCATCCGCAACGTCAACCCCGAGCTGCACGAGGTCGTCTGGAACGCGGTGCACGCGACCGGTTACGTGGCCAACCGGGCGGCCCGCTCGCTGGTCACCCGGCGCACCGGCACGATCGCGCTGGTCGTCTCGGACTCGGAGAGCCACGACGACGACCCGTTCATGAGCCGGTTCTTCAGCGACCCGTTCTTCGGCCGGGTCGTCGGCGGCCTGATGAGCGCGCTGCGCCCGGCCGGCATCCAGCTCGCGCTGCAGCTCGTCGGCGCCGACCAGGCCCGCGGCCAGCTGGTCGGCGACCTGCGCCAGGGCCAGGCCGACGGCTCGGTGGTGCTCTCCCTGCACCCCGGCGACACCCTGCCCCAGCTGCTGGCCGACGCCGGGCTGCCCGGCGTGGTGATCGGTCGCCCGGCCCGCCCCGTGCCGATCAGCCGCGTCGACGTGGCCAACGACCGCGGTGCCGCGCTCGCCGCCGACCACCTGGTGTCCCGCGGCCGGCGCCGGATCGGCATGATCACTGGTCCGGTCGACGTGCCCGCGAGCGTCGACCGCAGCACCGGTTTCCGGCAGGCGATGGGCCGCCACGGGCAGGCCTTCGTCCCGTCGGTCACCGGCAACTTCACCCACGAGAGCGGCGACCGCGCGATGCGCGAGCTCCTCGCCGACAACCCCGACCTCGACGGCGTCTTCGTGGCCAACGACCTGATGGCCCAGGGCGGGCTGAGCGCGTTGCAGGACCTCGGCCGCCGGGTGCCCGGCGAGATCGCGGTCGTCGGGTTCGACGACAGCAGCGCCGCCCTGGCCTCCCGTCCGCAGCTGACCACGGTCCGCCAGCCGCTGGAAGACATGGCGGCGGAGGCGGCCCGCCTGCTGATGGCCCGCATCGACGACCCCCGGCTCGACGCCACCGCGGTCATCTTCGAGCCCACCCTGGTGGTGCGGGCCTCGTCCTAGGCCCGGTCCGCGACCGCGGCCTCGTACGCCGCTCGCAACTCGGCGAAGACCGACGGTGTCCCTTGAGGTCGCGGGATGCCGAGATGTTGCTCGCGCAGCTCGTCCATGAACCGGTCCCACAGCTCGGGCCCACCGCGCTCGAGCAGTTCGGCCCGGACGGAGAGCTCGTGGCTGGCGGGCAGGTGCCGCCGCCCCCATGAGCCGAGCGCCGCCATCACCGGCACGAGCCGCACTCCCGCCTCGGTCAGGCTGTAGCGGATCTTCTGCCGGTGGGTCGCGTCATCCGACCGCCATAGCAGCCCGTTGGCGACCAGCCGCCGCAGCCGGTCCGCCAGGATGTTGGAGGCGATCCCCTCCTCCGAGCCGGTCAGCAACTGGCGGAAGTAATGCCGGTCGCCGAACATCACGTCGCGCAGCACCACCAGCGACCAGCGGTCGCCCAGCACCTCGACGGTCAGGTTGATGGGGCATCCCGACCGGTGCATCGGCTCTCGTACGTCAGTCATCGGAACTGATAGTACTTTGCAATCGGTCGTGTTAGCGTCGCTCGATCCCTCACTCAGTTTCGGAGGCACGACGCGTCATGAGACTTCTGCTCACGTCCGGCGGCATCACGAACCCGAGCATCAAGGACGCACTGGTCGACCTGCTGGGCAAGCCGATCGCCGAGTCCAACGCCCTGTTGATCCCCACCGCGATCTACGCCAACCCGCGCGGTGCCGAGCGCGCGTGGCGGTTCATCAGCGGAGGTGAACCCCAGTGCCCCATGGCCGAGCTGGGGTGGAAGTCGGTGGGCGTGCTGGAACTGACCGCGCTGCCCAGCATCGGTCAGGAGCAATGGGTCCGCTGGGTTCGCGAGGCGGACGTCCTGCTGGTCAACGGCGGCGACCCGCTCTATCTGTGCCACTGGATGCGGGAGTCCGGGCTGGCGGACCTGCTGCCGTCGCTGCGCGAGACGGTCTGGGTGGGGCTGAGCGCCGGGAGCATGGTGCTGACCCCTCGCATCGGCGAGGACTTCGTCGGGTGGAAGCAGCCCACCGGCGGCGACAGCACGCTAGGGCTCGTCGACTTCTCCATCTTCCCGCACGTGGATCACGAGATGCTGCCGGACAACACCATGGCGGCCGCGGAGAAATGGGCGGCCGACCTCGCCGGTCCGGCGTACGCGATCGACGACCAGACCGCCATCCGGGTGACCGACGGCGAGGTCGAGGTCGTCTCCGAAGGGCACTGGAAGCTGTTCTAGTGCTCGCCCTTCTCGAGCCAGTCGAGGATCGCGTCGATCGGCTCCTGCCAGCGGGCGTCGAGCATCAGGTCGTGGCCCATGCCGGGGAACAGCAGCGGAGCACCGCCGTAGCCGCGGGCGACCTTGTCGAGCGCGGACCGGGGCACCACCCGGTCGTCGGGGGTGCCGACGACCAGCACCGGCGGGTCGCCGACCGGCGCCTCCGGCGGGCGGGCCCGCAGCAGCTCCCACTGGGCGCGCGGCGAGGCATGGCCGAGCCGCTTCACGTAGTCGCGGGCGGCCGGCTCCGCCAGGTCGCGGCTGAACAGCTGCCGCCGGCCCAGTCGCAGCCTGCCGCCGAACGCGGCCGGCAGGGTGCCGAACAGGTTGCGCCGCAGCGCCAGGCCGAGCGTCGCCCAGCCGCCGAACACCGGCGCGGCCAGCACGCCGGCACGGGCGGGATAGCGGGCCAGCGCGTGCGCGACCACGAGCGCGCCGGCGCCGTGGCCGACCAGCACCGCTTGACGCGGCAGGTTGGCGGCGACCTGCACGACGTCGTGCGCGTACGCCCGTAGCTCCGCCTTCGGCGCCGGCTCGCTGTTGCCGTGGCCGCGGGGGCTGACCGCGTGCGCCGCGAAACCGCGCCCGGCGGCGTGCTCCAGCCAGTGCTCCGCGTACGCCCAGGCGCCGTGCCCGAAACCCGGCACGAACAGCACCGGCGGCTTGCCGTCGTCGGGCAGCTCCGGCGTCGCGGTGAGCAGCTCGCGCCGGGCCGGCGGCACAGGGTGGGCCCAGTCGCGGGTTCGCATGATCCGCACGGAGGTCATCGCCCGCTCCTTGCCGTCGCCGTCGCCGGGGAGAGCTCGTCGAGGGCGCGCTGGAGCGCCCGCAGGTAGTCGACGTGGTTGACCTCGAACCAGTGCCGGGTCGAGTCCTTGACCCGGGCCCGGTTCCACCGGTTGCCCACCTCGGCCGAGGCGCGCGACCAGAACGCCGCCGCCCGTTCCAGGTCGCGGTCGCGCAGCCGCAGCCAGCGCGCGATCAGCACGGTCTGCCAGTGCACCAGCGGGAACAGCCCCGAGTCGGGCTGGAGCAGGCCGGTGACCGCGAGCGTCGGGTGGGCGCGCGGGAACGCGTGCAGGTAGAGGGTGGGCCGGCCGTGTTCGTCGGCGCCGAGGATGCCGGGCTCCAGGAACTCGAACCGCGGCAGGTAGCCCGTGGCGAAGACGACCAGGTCGGGCTCGATCTGCCGGCCGTCGGTCAGCTCGACCGAGCCGCGGTGGAACCGGCGCACGTCCGGCACGGGCGTGATGGTGCCGTGGCCGAGGTGGTAGATCAGCTGGCTGTTGGCGATCGGGTGCGTCTCGTAGACCTTGTGGTCGGGCTTCGGCAGCCCGAACCGGCGCTGGTCGCCGACGGTGAGGCGCAGGGTCTTGGCCGCCAGCCACTGGCGCATGCCCAGCGGCAGCCGGGCCGCCAGCATCTGGTCGTTGACCTGGTCGGCGGGGCGGCCGAGGAGGTACTTGGGCAGGTACCAGTAGCCGCGCCGGGTGGAGTGCCAGGTCTGGCTCGCGGCCGTGGCCGCCTCGACCGCGATGTCGCAGCCGGTGTTGCCGCCGCCGACCACCAGCACCCGGCGGCCGCGCAGCTCCTTGGGGTCCTTGTAGGACGAGGCGTGCATCGTCCGGCCACGGAACTCGTCGAGCCCCTCGTACGCCGGCATCTTGGGCGCCCAGTTGTGCCCGTTGGCCAGCACGACCGCCAGGTAGCGGTGGGTCCGCTCGGAGCCGGCGCCGCCGGCGCTGCGGGTGGTCACGTCCCAGCTCGTGTCGTCGGCCGGCTCGACCTTGACCACCTCGGTGCCGAACCAGACGTGCGGCTTGAGGTCGAAGTGGTCGGCGTAACGCTCCAGATAGGACAGCAACTGGCTGTGGTGCGGATAGTCCGGCCAGGTGTCCGGCATCGGGAAGTCGGGGAACTGGGTGAACGGCTTCGACGAGATCAGGTGGGTGCTGGCGTAGACCGGGCTGCGGTCGTGCCGCCAGTTCCAGGCGCCGCCGACGCTGGTCTCCCGCTCGTAGCAGTCGACGCCGAAGCCGTGCTCGCGGAGGTTCTTGACCGCGGCGAGCCCGCTGGCGCCGGCACCGACCACGCAGACCGTGTCGCGCCGGTCGTAGACCGGGCGGCCGTCACGCCAGAGGGTGGTGGAAGGGTCGAAGCTGTCGTTGGCGGAAGGCACCGCACGATCCTTCCGACTGCCGACCCTTCCTGTCTAGTCCACTGCTAGTTATCGGGAATCACCAGGTCGACGGCGATCGGCAGGTGGTCGCTGGCCCGGCGGGCCGTCGGGGTGTCGATGACCCGGAAGCTGGCCACCTCGATCCGCTTGTCGACGAAGACGCCGTCGATCGCGCGGCGCGGGCCGGACGCCGGGTGGGTCGGCGCGGTGCCGGCGATGTGCAGCCCGTCGGCCACCGCGGCCCAGGTCGGGTCGCCGGGCTCCGCGTTGAGGTCGCCGGCCGCGATGACCGGCAGGTCGCTGCCGCCGCATCGCCGCCCGCCAGGCCGCCGCCTGCGCGGGACGGACCTCCGGGTCGGTGGACAGGTGCGAGCCCGTGACCACGAACCGCGCACCCGGCACCTCGCAGGTGGCGAACACCGCGCCGCGCATGTGGTGCCCGGGCACCAGCGGGAACCGCACGTCGTGGGTCTCCAGCACGCGGACCCGCAGCGTGGTCAGCACCAGGTTGCCCAGCGACCACAGGCCGCCACCGCCGACCACCATGCGCAGCCGGTCGGCCAGGCACGCGTTCTTCTGCCGCCAGCGGAACCGGCGGGCGCCCTCCTGCACGATCAGCACGTCGGGCGCGAGGTCGGCGACCACGGCGGCAAGCGCGCCGAGGTCGTCCTTGAAACTGTGGATGTTGTAAGAAACGACCCTGAGCCGGGCCGTCATCGACGTCGGGCCAGGTCGGCGGCGCCCACCATGCCGGCGCCGTTGCCCAGCTTGGCGACCCGCAGGTCGGCGACCGGCCAGCGGCCGCGTTGGGCCAGCGACTCCTGGTAGGACGTCCGGGCCGGGCCCATCAGCAGCTCACCGGCCTCGACCACGCCGCCGCCGACCACCAGCACCTGCGGGTCGAGCACCTGCACCATGTCGGCCAGGCCCATGCCGAGCCAGGTGCCGATCTGCGCGAACGCGTCGCGGGACACCTCGTCGCCGTCGCGGGCGGCGGCGGTGACCATCGGGCCGTTGACCCGGTCCGGGTCGCCGCCGGCCAGCTCGAGCAGGCGCTCCGCGCGGCTGCGGCTCCTGGCGCGCGCCGGCGCGGGCGAACCGGACCAGGGCGTTGCCGCTGGCGTACTGCTCGATGCAGCCGAGCCGGCCGCAGCCGCACTTGTGCCCGCCCGGCACCAGGCCCATGTGGCCGAGCTCGGCCGCGATGCCGTTGGTGCCGCGGACCAGCTCGCCGCCGAGCACGATGGCGCCGCCGACCCCGGTGCCGATGGTGAACATGACCATCGAGTCCTCGGCGTCGTGCGCGGCGCCGTGGCGGAACTCGGCCCACGCCGCGGCGTTGCCGTCGTTCTCCACGATGACCGGCAGGCCGACCTTGTCGCTGACGTAGTCGCGCAGCGGCTCGTCGCGCCAGGCGATGTTCGGTGCGAACAGCACGGTCGACCGGGAGGCGTCGATCCAGCCGGCCGCGCCGATGCCGACCGCGGTGGCCGGGTGGCTGGCGGCGAGCTCGGCGGCGACCTCGACGATCGTGTCGCGGGTGCGGGCGACGTCCTCGGCCGGGGTGTCCCGCCGGGTGGTCGCCACGATCGTCGCCGTTCTCGTCGACCACCCCGCCGGCGACCTTGGTGCCCCCGACGTCGACTCCGATGGTCAGCGTCACCGCTGCCGCTCCCCTCTGCTGTGCTGTGCTGCTCGGTGCGACGACGCCGCCGTCAGGCGTCGTCGTCCGACCGTGGCGCCGGCGGCGCCGTTCGCTTGACGGCCTTGCGGGCCATCGGTTTCGGCCGGTTTGGGCGGCGGTCTCGACCTCGTCGTCGGCTGCCCGCCCGGCGGCGGTGGCCGCCGCCCAGACGTCATCCGGCCGCGGGGCCCGGTGCAACATCATCGCGGGTACGGGTGGCCGCGCGCCAGATCTCGTCGTCGGAGAACCGGGGCGCCGGTGCCGGCGGCGGCTGCGGATCGCGGACCGCGGTGGAGCTGTTGACCGCCCGCAGCAGGCTGGCAACGCCGGCCGCGAAGTCGCCGGCGCCGGTCGCCAGCCGCTCGGCGAACTCCGGGCTCGGGTCCCGCAACGCGACGATCACCCGGCAGATCGGGACAGACGCAGCACTCCGGCGTCACCGTGTCGGCGACCTTCGGGCCAGCCGTGGTCGTACCCCCGGATGGGTGATGGTCCTGTCCGAACGCGCTGGACAGCACGTCGGTGAGCGAGCCGAGCGCGCCGAGGCCGGCGGCGAGGCTCGGGGCCGTCGTTGGCGGCCCGGCGGGCCATGGCGAGCGCGGTCGCGACGAGGCGCTCGGCCTCGCCGCGGGCGGACGATGGGTCGGGTTGCGGTGCCATCGTGCTTCCTCGGTTCCTGTCAGTCGCGCGGGTAGAGCGACTCCACCCGTCCCTTGAGCTGCTTCAGCGCGGCATCCATGATCATCTTCTCGGCTTTCTTGCGGAACATGCCGAGCATGCCCACCGCCAGGTCGACTTCGAGCGTGTACGTGACCTCGCTCGCGCCGTCGCCGACCGGTTCGATGTCGTAGGAGCCGTTCTGCGTCTTCTGCATCTTCGACGGGGCGACCAGATGCCATTCGATGCGCGAGATGTCCTCGGCGTACTCGTATTGGAGGGTGTATTCGTCCATCAGCACGCCGGCGTCGATCACGAAGCGCACCTGGCTGGCGTAGCCATCTTCGTATTCCTCGACCACCTCGGCCGACTGCATCGCCGTCGTCCACTCCGGGTAGCGCACGAAGTCGCAAATCACCGCCGCGACCTGCGCCGGGTTGGCGTCGATCTGGATCGACTGGGTGGAGGAGTCCGCCATGTGGGGCAGGCTACCCCTTTGCGCCGACCCGACCGGCTGACGGCTCGCTGGTCCCCCGGATCGGACTCGATGTCGATACGGGTAGGTTGCATTTAGCTGATCGCGTTCTGCTAGGAGGCCAGGTGCGCGAATTCTCCGTACCCCCGGTCGTGACGATCGGGGACGCGGCCAACCTGACCGATCCGGTGTGGGACAACGCCGCAGCGGCGCCTGACACGGTGCAGTTCCGGCGGCGCCGAGGACGGTGAATGGGTCGACGTCACCTGCGGCCAGTTCCGCGACGAGGTCGTCGCGCTGGCCCGTGGCCTGGTCGCGGCGGGCATCCAGCCTGGCCACGGGTGGGTCTGATGAGCCGCACGCGCTACGAGTGGACGCTGATCGACTACGCGATCTGGTCGGTCGGCGCGGTCACCGTCCCGGTCTACGAGACGTCGAGCGCCGAGCAGGTGCGCTGGATGCTCGAAGACTCGGGCGCCGTCGCCGCTGTTCGTCGAGACCGACGCGCACGCGCTGCTGGTCGCCGGCGTCCGCGACTGACCTGCCGCCCTCACCGAGGTGTGGCACATCGACAACGAGGACCTCGACCTGCTCCGCGAGCAGGGCGCGACGGTCGACGCGGCCGTCATCGACGAGCAGCGGCGCACCTCGACCGCCAACGATGTCGCCACGATCATCTACACCAGCGGCACGACCGGCCGGCCCAAGGGCTGCGTGCTGACCCACCGCAACCTGCTCTCCGACATCACCAACGCGGTGCCGGTGCTGCCCGACCTGTTCCACGAGGGCGCCTCGACACTGCTCTTCCTTCCGCTGGCCCACTCGTTCGCCCGGCTGATCCAGATCGGCATGGTGCAGGCCCGCGCCACGATGGGGCACCTGGCCGACACCAAGACGCTGGTCGACGACCTCAAGTCGTTCCAGCCGACGTTCCTGCTCTCGGTGCCGCGGGTGTTCGAGAAGGTGCACACCGGCGGCCAAGCAGCGGGCCGCGGCCGACGGCAAGGGCGGCATCTTCGCCAAGGCCGAGCAGGTGGCGATCGCCGTACTCGACCGCGCTGGAAGGGCGACGGCCCCGGGCCTCGGCCTGCGGATGCAGCACGCCCTCTACGACAAGCTGGTCTACGGCAAGCTGCGGGCCGCGCTCGGCGGCAATGCACACCGGGCGATCTCCGGCGGCGCCCCGCTCGGCGCCCGGCTCGCGCACTTCTTCCGCGGCATCGGCGTCACCGTCTACGAGGGCTACGGCCTCACCGAGACCTCGCCCGCGGTCGCGGTCAACCTGGAGAGCGCCACCCGGATCGGCACCGTCGGCCGGCCGCTGCCCGGCGTGACCGTCCGGGTCGCCGACGACGGCGAGATCCTGGTCAAGGGTCCGCTGGTGTTCAAGGAATACTGGCGCAACCCCGACGCGACCGCCGAGGTGCTCGACGACGACGGCTGGTTCCGCACCGGCGACCTGGGCGAACTCGACGACGACGGCTACCTGACGATCACCGGCCGCAAGAAGGAGATCATCGTCACCGCGGCCGGCAAGAACGTCGCGCCGGCCGTGCTCGAGGACCGGATCCGCGCGCATCACGCTGGTCAGCCAGGCGTTGGTGATCGGCGACCGGCAGCCGTTCATCGCCGCGCTGGTGACCATCGACCCGGAGGCCCTGCCCCGCTGGCTGGAGACCCAGGGGCTGCCGGCCGACACGACCGTGGCCGACCTGCGCACCGACGAGAAGCTGCGCGCCGAGATCCAGGCCGCGATCGACGACGCCAACAAGGCCGTCTCGCACGCCGAGGCGATAAAGGAGTTCCGCATCCTGCCGGCCGACTTCACCGAGGCGACCGGTGAACTGACCCCGTCGCTCAAGGTCAAGCGGAGCGTCGTGATGAAGGCGCACCAGGCGGAGATTGACGAGATCTATCGCCGATGACGTCGGAGGCGACCGCACCGTACGCCCATCCGCGCCCACCCGCTCGCCGTGGCCGCGCGGATCGTGATGCTCGCGCTCGTCGCCGTGCTCGTGCTGCTCACCACGCAGCAACTGGCGCAGCTGTGGTGGGTCGGCGCTGCTGATCGTCGCCGGCGTGCCGGCCGTGGTCGTGCCCCGGCACCCGGTGCTGGCCCCGCTCGGCCGGTTCGCCGAGGTGATCATGGTGGGCATCGGTGCCAGCCAGGTCGCCGAGCACACCGCCAGCAACTCGATCGGCCAGGGCATCGGCGCGGCCGCGCTGCTGCCCTACCTGTCGGTGCCGCTGACCGTGACCGCGCTGCGCCGGCTGTCCCGGGAGAGCGCCGCGCTGCTCGGCGTGGCCACCCTGGCGCTGGTCGTCGGGCGGCGCGATCAGCTCGAGCGACGGCAACCCGCTGATCGCCGAGCCCGTCTACCTGGTCGTCGCCGCGCAGTGGCTGATCCTGGCCTCGCTGGGCACGCTGGCCGCGTCGACGCTGCAGCGGATCATGCAGCAGCGCGAAAAGGCCGGGCGACCCCAGCCGTACGCGGAGGCGACCCGGCTGTTGACCCAGCTCCGCAGCGTCGCCCGCCAGCTGCCCGGCGCCACCCTCGACCCGGGCGGCATCTCCGAGCACCTGGTCGAGGAGCTGCGCGCGGTGGCCCGCGCCGACCGGGCCGCCGTGCTGTCGGCCAGCGGCGGCGGCCGGCTGGTGGTGCTCGCCCAGGCGGGCGTCGACCGGGTCGACTGGGAGACCAGCCTCGACGCCGACTCGGCGATCGCCGAGGCCTGGGCCAGCCAGCAGCCCTACACGGCGAGCCGGTCGCAGGCCCGCTCCCACCGGAGGGGTGACGTTTCGGCCCTGGTGGTGCCGTTGGTGGCCGGCGTCCGTACCGTCGGATTGGTGATCATCGAGGCCGATGTCGTCCGGTGCCTACCCGCCCGCCGCGGTCCAGCAGGTGACCGCGCTGACCGGCCCCGCCGCGCTGCGGCTGGAAGCGGCGCTGCTGTTCGACGAGGTCCGGTCGCTGGCGACCAACGAGGAACGGCAGCGGCTGGCCCGCGAGATCCACGACGGGGTCGCGCAGGAACTGGTCATGGTCGGGTACGGGATCGACAACGCGCTCGCCACCCTGCCCGACGACGCCAAGGAGACCGCCGAGGAGCTGCGTACGCTGCGCGGCGAGGTGACCCGGGTGATCACCGAGCTGCGGCTGTCGCTGTTCGAGCTGCGCTCCGAGGTCGACCGGCAGGGCGGCCTGGCCGCGGCGATCTCCGAGTACGCGCGTACTGTCGGCGCCTCCGGCGGCCTGCGGGTGCACGTCACGCTCGACGAGTCGACCGCCCGGCTGCCCGCGGCCACGGAGGCCGAACTCCTCCGGATCGCACAGGAAGCGATCACGAACGCCCGAAAGCACGCCGGAGCCACTAACCTGTGGGTCTCGTGTTCCATCGATCCCCCGTACGCCCAGATCGAAGTGTCGGACGACGGTCAGGGCATCGCCGACCAGCGTCCCGACGGCCGCTACGGTCTTGCGATCATGGCGGAGAGAGCGGAACGTATCCGAGGCCGGTTGGAGATCAGTCCGCGAAGCCCGTCCGGCACGACCGTGGCGGTGGTAGTCGGCACGTCACCGCGGCGCGATAGCGTGCGCGATAGCGTCACCGCATCAGAAGGGGAGTAACCCGAGCATGACGACCAGCCCATCGCCGACCACGCGCACCAAGGTTCTCCTTGTGGATGATCACGACCTGATCCGCAAGGGACTTCGGCACGCGTTCGAGCGCGACCGCCAGTTCGAGGTCGTGGGCGAGGCCGCCACCGCCGCCGAGGGCGTACGCCAGGCCGGTGCCCTGCAGCCCGATGTCGTGATCATGGACCTGCGGCTCCCCGACGGCAGCGGCCTCGAGGCGACCCGCGCCCTGCGCAAGTCGAGCGCGACGATGGGCATCGTCGTGCTGACCATGTACGCCGGCGACGACCAGCTCTTCGGCGCGCTCGAGGCGGGCGCCAGCGCGTTCGTCCCGAAGACCGCCCCGGCCGACGAGGTGGTCGCCGCGGCCCGGCACGCCGCGTCGTCGCCGTCCGCGTTCACCGCGGCCGACCTCGCCGAGGCGATGAAGCGCCGGCTGGCCCCGTCCGGCCCGCAGCTGTCGCCCCGCGAGGGCCAGGTGCTCCGCCTGCTGGCCGACGGCATGTCGGTGGCCGGCATCGCGAAGCAGCTCTTCGTCAGCGAGTCGACGGCCAAGACCCACATCTCGAAGCTCTACGAGAAGCTGGGCGCCGCCAACCGGGCCCAGGCCCTGATGACGGCCCTGCGCCTGGGCCTGCTCGAAGCACCGGACGCCCCGAAGTTCTAGCCGTCGTCATCGCTCGTCGTCTGGGGAACCGGGCGGCCATCGGCCGGCCGGTCATCCGGCGTGTGGCGAGGTACAGCTCGCAGCCGAGGCAGATCCCGAACGCACTGTTGAGGAAGGCGGCGGCCAACCCGAACGCCGCCGCGACGATGCCCACCGCGGTGCCCGCCGTGCCACCCGCGCCGTAGGCGATCGCCGCGGTGAGCGCGAACACGCCACCGAGCGCCTGCGCGAAGCGGACGGGCTCGGCGGGTTCGCGCTCGGTCGGCGGCCCTAGGCGCGGGCGCGACCAGCGCGCGGTAGAGCACGCGAGTACGGGACCCTTGCGCGGGTCGATCGCGGTGATGGCGAAAACGACGGCCTGGGCGAGGGCGAGCCACCAGGCGCCGGTCACCAGGATCAGCACGAACACGATCGCGGTCAGGCCGGCGGCGAAGCGCGGGCCACGGGGGTCGAGCAGCATCGTTTCCACCTCGGGGTCGGTCGTCGGGCCGGGTCTTGGTCGCTGTTGGTCAGCGACAAAGACTCGCGGCGAGACGCCCGTGGTCGAGAGCGCGGCGGCGGGTGAGCTTGTCGTTCATCGGCGCCGTCTGATCGAGCATCGGCGCGACGGCGGCGAGCACCTGGGCCTTGGCCGGCACGCCGCTGGCCCGCTGGACCACGCGGCCGCCGGCGACGATCAAGGTGGTCGGCGTGCGCCAGATGTCCAGCGCCCGCACGGCATCGAGGTGGCTCTCCGCGTCGACTTCGAGGTGGGTGACCCCGTCGACGAGCCCGGCGACATCGGCGAGCACCCGCCGAGTGGTCCGGCAGGGCGCACAGAAGGCGGACGAGAACTGCACGAGGGTGACCGGGGTGGCCGGATCGACACCGAGGTCGAGCAGCGTCTGATCGACCGCCGTGTGCGCGTCGTCCGCGGCCAGCATGGCCGGGCTGTCATCGCTGGGCAGAGCGGACGCGTTCGCGTCCTGACCGGGTCCGCTACCGCTCCCGACGGCCGGTTCGCTACTACTCGCGGCGGCTGGTCCGCTGCCGGTAGCTGCGACCGGTCCGCTATCGCTTCCCGCGGTCGATCCGCTCCCAGCCGGTCCGCTGCCGGTACCCCCGGCCGGCCCGCTATCGCTCCCCGCGGTCGATCCACCCCCAGCCGGTCCGCTGCCGGTACCCGCGGCCGATCCGCTCCCAGTCGGTCCGCTGCCGGTACCCGCGGCCGATCCGTTCCCGCTCCCGGCGGCTGGTCCGCTGCCGCTCCCAGCGGCTGGTCCGATCCTGCTCCCAGCCGGTCCGCTCCCGCTCCCGGCGCCCGCTCCGATCCCGCTCAGAGCCAGCCCGCTGCCACTCACGGCGGCCGCCGGTGCGCTGCCGCTGCGTAGGGCAGGTCCGTTGGCGACGGGGCGTAGGCGGCCGTCGTGGCGGTTGCGCCACAGGCCGAAGGCGGTCGCCATCACCAGGACGGCGACGGCCACCACGAGACCGGTGACGGCGGAGGAACCCACGGCTCTAAGTTGCCACGATCACCGCCACCGGCGCCATGACGTGGCCCACGTCTCACGGCGTAGGGTCGATGATCGTGTTCGAACCCGACTTCGTGACCAAGACCCGGACGTCCTACGACACGATCGCCACCGACTACGCCAAACGGTTCGAGGATGAGCTCGCGCAGCGCCCGTTGCACCGCGCGCTGCTGACCTGGTTCGCCGAGATCGTCGGCGACGGCCCGGTACTGGACGTGGGCTGCGGGCCAGGCCGGACCACGGGCTTCCTGCACACGCTGGGCGTGGACGTCGCCGGGCTGGACCTCTCCCCCGGCTTCCTGGCGATCGCCCGGGCGGAGAACCCCGGCATCCGCTTCACCGAGGGCTCGATGCTCGCCCTGGACCAGACGCCCGGGAGCCTGGCGGGCCTGCTCGCCAACTACTCGCTGATCCACCTCCCCGACGAGGTGCTGCCGGAGGTGCTGGCCGGGTTTCACCGGGCCCTGCGCACCGGCGGTTACCTGTGGGTGGCCTTCCAGGTCGGCGACGCGCCCCGGCACCGCACCGAGGCCTGGGGCCACGACGTCGACCTGCTCTTCCGCCGCCGCCAGCCCGACGCGGTCGCGGCGGCACTGACCGCGGCGGGCTTCGATGTCCGGCTCCGGGCTGTTCGCGAGGCGGAGGACGACGAACTGACCCCGCACGCCGTCCTGGTGGCCCGTAAGCGGCCAGAATCCGACCTTCTCTGATCAGCGATCCCCCATCAGTCGGACGTCGACCGACCAGCCTCACCGTCCTGTGTGGTCGGAAGAAGCTGGCGCCCGGCGTTCCTGGCCGCGCATGCCGGATCCGACGGACGTCGACGGGCCGCACGCTGGACGGCCCGACGATATCCGGGCGAAACCCGGCCGGTCCTACGGCGTGAGCAGGGCACGCATGCGGGTGGCCTGGGTTTGCCAGCGCCAGTCGCGTTCGACCCAGGCTCGGCCGGCCTGGCCCATGCGGTGGGCCAGGTCCGGGTCGGCGAGCACGGTGGAGACGCGGTCGGCGATCTGGGTGATGTCGCGGCCGTCGACGACGTAGCCGGTCTCGCCCTCGCGGACCGCGTCGGGTGCGCCGCCGGAGTCGCCGGCGACGACCGGCAGGCCGGTCGCGGAGGCCTCCAGGTAGACGATGCCGAGGCCCTCCACGTCGAGGCCGCGGTTGCGGGTGCGGCAGGGCATCGCGAACACGTCGCCGGCCGCGTAGTGGGCGGGCAGCTCTTCCCACGGCACTCCGCCGGTGATGACGACGTGGTCGGCCACGCCTAGGCGCGGCGGCCAGGCGCCGCAGGCGCTCGTGGTTCGGGCCGCCGCCGACGAGCAGCAGCGACCGCGTCGGGGACCGTGCGGCGGACCGCGGGCAGCGCCCGGATCAGGGCGTCCTGGCCCTTGCGCGGCACCAGCCGGGACACGCAGACGATGACCGGGCGGTCGCCGAGGCCGTGCCGGGCGCGGATCTCGCTGCCGTCGACGCCGGGGTGGAACAGGTCGACGTCGACGCCGGGTGCGAGCGCGGCGCAGGTCGGTCAGGCCGTGCAGGGCGCGTTCGAGCCGGGTGCGCTGGTAGTCGGTCAGGTAGGTCACGACGTCGGCGCCGCGGCCGATGCGGCGCAGCAGTGCTGCGGGCGCCGGGCAGCGCCGCCCAGCCGACCTCGTGGCCGTGGGTCAGCGCGACCACGCGGGCGACCCCGGCCCGGCGGCGCAGGCCCGTCGCGCCAGCAGGCCGAGCGGCGCCGCCGCGCCGAACCAGACCGTGTCGCAGTCGTGTGCGCGGGCCAGCTCGGCGGCCCGGCGGGCGACCGCGGGGTGGGCAGCAGCACCGCCGGTCGACTCGCGGACCACCTCGAAGGGCTGGTCGGCGTCGAACTTGTCGGCGCCGCGCCAGCTCGACGCGTAGACCACCACGGAGCCGGCCGGCTGGCGCACCGCGAGCTGGTGGACGAACTTCTGGATCCCGCCGGGGCGCGGCGGGAAGTCGTTGGTGACGAGCAGGGTGCGGGTCATCGGGCTAGGGCCTCTCGCCGCGGGCGTAGGCGCGGGCCGCCGCCATGCGCTCGCACGGTGGACGGGTGGGACGCGCCGAACAGGTATTCCCAGCGCGGCGGGTCGGGGTCGCCGAGGTTGACCGACGACAGCCGGCTGCTGCATCGCCTCGAACGTCGTCGGGTCCTGGGTCAGCGCGAGCGCGTGGGCGTCGGCCCGCGCCTCGATCCGGCGGGAGACCAGGCGCCTGGGCCGGTGACGAGACCAGGCCGGCCACCGCGACCACGGCGACCAGCAGCGCGAACGCCCGCGGCTCGGCGATCGACGTCGACGCCCGCGCCGCGCGGAGCAGGCCCGTCCAGCCGCCCAGCAGGAACAGGGCGACCACCGCGAGCGCCGCGCCGAGGGCGCCGACCAGCGTGCCGGTGCAGCACGTCGCGGTCCTTCGCGTGGCCCAGCTCGTGTGCGACGACGCTGACCACCTCGGCCGGCGGTCGCCTCGCGCAGCAGGGTGTCGTAGACGACGATCCGCCGGGTCGGGCCGAGGCCGGACACGTAGGCGTTGACCGCGCGGGTGCGCCGGGACGCGTCGGCCACCAGCACGTCGCGGACCGGGACGCCGTCGCGCTGGGCGAGCTGCATCAGCTCGGTGCGCAGCGGGCCGTCGGCCATCGGGGTGAACTTGTTGAACACCGGCTCGACCAGCACCGGCAGCACGAACGAGAGCAGCACCACCAGCGCCGGCGGCGCCGGCCGCGCCCCAGGCCCACCACCAGCGCGGTGCGAAGTGGGTGATCGCGTAGAAGCCGAGCAGGGCCACCACGCCGATCACCGCGCGACACGGCGTAGCCCTTGAGCAGGTCGACCGTCCAGCCGCCCCAGCCCTGGGTGGACAGCCCGTAGCGGGCAGCACCGTGTGCCGCCACGCCGCGAACGGCAGGGTGAGCAGGTCGGCGACCAGCGACCACGGCGAACGCCGCCGAGGATGGCCTGGGCGACCCAGCTGCCGCCGAACGGCCGGCCGACCGCCTCGATCAGCCGCGCGCCGAGCGGGGTCAGCCCGAGCACCAGCGCGACGGCCAGGCCGATCAGCAGGCTGCCGTAGCCGGCCGGGCGCAGCGCCGAATGGAACGCCTGGCCCGGCGGCGACCTGGTCGGCCGGCAGCGTGCGCAGCGCCGCGAGCTGGTCGGCCCGGGGCGCCGGCGGCCGGTGCCAGGGCACCAGCACCGCCACGGCCACCACCAGCGCGACCGACGAGCACGCCGAAGGCGACCACCGCCCACATCCGTGGCGTCATCCCCGGGCACCTCCAACTGAGCGTCGGGTCATAGTAGAGGTCAGGCGACCCGGAACCCGGATCGCGACCGTGGCTGGGCCATCCGCCGCGGGGCCGGCTGCGGCGCTGAGCACCTCGACCTCGAACCCGCCCCGCGCGAACACCTCGATCGCGCGCAGCTCGTCGCGCTCGAGACCCCGACTCGGCCGGCGCCTCGAACAGGGCGGCGACCAGGCAGCCGCTGGCAGCCGGCGCCCCGCACCGCGCAGCTGTCGACAGTCGATGAGCATCACAGGCTCCTGCACTGAGGAAGACACCGTCCGTGACGTAAACGCTAGCGAGCGGGTCCGACAAAAATGCCGGCTCAGCTCCGGGACAGGCGCCTGACCAGGGAGTCCGCGCCGAGCGGGTAGGCGCCGTGGCGGCGTACGCCGTCGGCGACCTCGCGGTCGGAGGAGACCACGACCACCGGCCGCCCGGCCGGCTCGGCCCGGACCAGGCGGCGGATCAGCTCGTCGGCGGTCTCGCCCTTGCGGGAGAAGAGCACCCGCACGCCGCGCGGCGCCGGCGGCAGCCCGTGCACCCGCTCGGCGCCGTCGAAGACCACGGTGACCTCGTCGCCGGTCTGCGCGGCGATCCCGCCCAGGCCGGTGATCAGCCGGTTGCGCTGCTGCTCGAGCGACATCTCGCCGTACCCGCGCTTGGTGACGTTGTAGCCGTCGACCACCAGGTGCGCCCGGGGCAGGGCGAGCAGCTGGTCGAGGCGGGCCGGGTCGTCGGCGTCGAGCGCCCGCGCGGCGGAGGCGGCGTGCGCCGGGCTGGTCGGCCGTGCGCGTCGGCGACGAAGTCGGCCGGGCAGCCGGTCGGTGGGTTCGAGGGCCAGCTCGCGGCGCAGCCCGACGGCGGCCTGCCCGATCGTCTCCAGCAGCAGCCACAGCCGCGCGTCGTCGACCGCCCGGGCCTCCTTGGCGCTCTGCCGCGCGCTGCCGGCCACCGTCTCGGCCTCGGCCAGCCGGGCCCGCAGCCGGCGCAGCTCGGCGTCGTGGTCGGCGGTGGCCCGGGCGGCGCGGCCCTTCTCGGTGGCCAGCATCTCGGTCGCCTTGCGCTCGCGGGTCTGCAGCTCGCGCAGCTGCGCGCGCCTGCACCCGGAGCTCCTCGCGCAGCTGGCCGAGCTCCTCGCGGAGCCGGGCCAGCTCGTCGCGGAGCTTGTCGGCCTCGCTGCGGGCCACGGCGCGGTCGTGCTCGGCCCGGGCGCCGCGCTGCTCGGCGTCGCGGACCAGCTCGGCGACGGCGGCGCTGTCGGCCTCGGCGCGCACGGCGTCGCCGGCCGCGTCGACCAGCTCGCGCCAGCCGGTCGGCCGGGCCAGGTAGGCCAGGGCGGCGACCTCGATCGGGTCGGCGGCGGCCGGGCGGATGCCCTCGGCGACGGCCGCGCCCAGGTCGCCGGCCTCGTCGATCACCCGGGTGCGAGATCCGCTGGCGGAACAGCGAGTCGGCGGCGAGCTGGGCGGCGATCGGCGGCGCCGCCGAGCCGGGCCCGGCGGTTGGGCGCGAACTTGGCCACCCGGCGCAGCGGCACCGGCAGCTCGTCGAAGGGCAGGCCGGGCAGGGCGGCGGCGGCCAGCGCGACCACCCGCTGGCGCACCGGCTCGGGCAGGAGGGCTCGGATCTCCGGCTCCGGACCGGCGGACGACGGCGGGACCGCTTCCTCGGGAAGGCGGCCGTCGCGCGGTTCGGGCTCGGACATGGAGCAAGTCTCCCACCGTCGGCCGCTCCGGCGCCCGTCGATGCAGTCGATCTTTTCGCACGGGTACGGCGGAGCGTCCGTGCGACCCGCTGCGACGGAAGTGTCGTACCGCGTTCTAACGTCCTCGCCGTGGTGGACCGCTCTTCGTCCAGGGCACGCTCGACGGCGTGCTGACCGCTGCGCGCGAGCCAGCCTGTTCGACACCACGTTCGTGGTGGTCGACCTGGAGACCACCGGCGGCGCGCCCGACGGCGGCGGCATCACCGAGATCGGCGCGGTCAAGGTCCGCGGCGGCGAGGAGCTGGGCGAGTTCGGCCACGCTGGTCAACCCGGGCGAGCCGATCCCGCCGTTCATCACCGTGCTGACCGGCATCACCGAGGCGATGGTGGTGCCGGCGCCGCCGATCGAGGAGGTGCTGCCGCCGTTCCTGGAGTTCGTCGCGGGCGCGGTGCTGGTGGCCCACAACGCGCCCTACGACACCGGCTTCCTCAAGGCCGCCTGCGCCGAGCTCGGCTACCCCTGGCCCAACCCGCTGGTGCTCGACACCGCCGCGCTGGCCCGCCGGGTGCTGATCCGCGACGAGGTGCCCAACCACAAGCTCGGCACCCTGGCCGCGCACTTCCGCACGCCGCACCAGCCGACCCACCGGGCGCTGCGACGACGCGCGGGCCACCGTCGACGTGCTGCACGCGCTGATCGGCCGGCTGGGCAGCCACAAGGTGCACACGCTCGGCGACGCGATCGAGTTCGTCAAGGCGGTCACCCCGACCCAGCGCGCGCAAGCGGCACCTGGCCGAGGGGCTGCCGCACGTGCCGGGGGTCTACATCTTCCGCGGCCGCCGACGGCCGCCCGCTCTACGTCGGCACCTCGGTCGACATCGCGACCCGGGTCCGCAGCTACTTCACCGCGGCCGAGAAGCGCGCCCGGATCTCCGAGATGCTCGACGCCGCGGAGCGGGTCGAGGCGGTCGAGTGCGCCCACTCGCTGGAGGCCGAGGTCCGCGAGCTGCGGCTGATCGCGGCGCACAAGCCGCCGTACAACCGGCGCTCGAAGTTCCCCGAGCGGGTGGTCTGGCTCAAGCTGACCGACGAGGCCTACCCGCGGCTGTCGGTGGTCCGCGCAGCTGCGCCGACGGCGGCGCCGCCTACCTCGGCCCGTTCACCTCCCGGCGGGCCGCCGAGCTGGCCGCGGCGGCGGTGTACGACGCGCTGCCGCTGCGGCAGTGCACGCTGCGCCTCTCGACGAAGACCACGACGCCCGCCTGCGCGCTGGCCGAGCTGGGCCGGTGCCCGGCGCCGTGCGAGCACAAGATCAGCCGCGAGGAGTACGAGGAGGCGCGCGGCGGCGCCGTTCCGGACGGCGACCACGGGCGACCCCGGGCCGCGTCGTCGAGCGCGCTGCTGGCCCGCATCGCGGTGCTCTCCGACGCGCAGCGCTACGAAGACGCGGCCACGGTCCGCGGCCGGCTGGCCGCGTTGCTGCGGGCGGCGGTCCGGATGCAGCGGCTGGCCGGGCTGACCACGATCACCGAGCTGGTCGCGGCCCGGCGGGCCGGCGACGGCGGCTGGGAGCTCGCGATCGTCCGGCAGGGCCGGCTGGCCGCGGCCGGCAAGTCGCCGCCCGGGGTGCATCCACGCGCGACGATCGACGTGCTCCGCGCCACGGCCGAGACGGTGCTGCCCGGCCACGGCCCGGTGCCCAGCGCGACGGCCGAGGAGACCGAGCGGATCCTGGCGTGGTTGGAGCGACCCGAGACCCGTCTGGTGGAGGCGTCCACCGGCTGGGCGTCGCCCGTCCGTGGAGCGGCCCGCTACCGGGAGTTGCTCCGAAAGGCGGAAGCCCTGGCCTAATCCGCAGACTCACCCGTTCGCCCAGAAGCAACTGACCATTCGGACTACGGTGCGTGACTTAGTCTGGTAGAGAAATGCACTCGTGACTGTCTCGCCCGATTTCCCGGGCGAAGGCACGGTTCGCGGGTGCCAGCCTCGTCAGGAGGTGTGCGGGCGTGGATGTCGACGCCGGTCACGGCGCCGCGCTGGGTCGTGTGGTGCCTGTCCAGTCCAACGACCTGCCCATTTCCCGCCGGCTACGGACGTTCCTGTCCTGGCCCGCGTCCGACGACGACCCGGTCGGGCGCGCTGGTCCGCACGCCACCGCGAGGTGCACGCCGGCGACGCCGGCATGCTGCGCCGGGCCTACGGCATCGCCGAGAGCATGCACCGGGGCCAGATCCGCAAGAGCGGCGAGCCGTTCATCACCCACCCGCTCGCCGTCGCGCAGATCCTCGCCGAGCTGGGCATGGACACCACCACGCTGGTCGCCGCGCTGCTGCACGACACGGTCGAGGACACCCGCTACACGCTCCAGGCGCTCGACGGCGACTTCGGCCCCGAGGTGGCCCACCTGGTCGACGGGGTGACCAAGTTCGACAAGGCGTTCTACGGCAAGGCGGCCGAGGCCGAGACGATCCGCAAGATGCTCATCGCCGCCGGCAAGGACGTCCGGGTGCTGGTCATCAAGCTGGCCGACCGGCTGCACAACATGCGCACCCTCGACGCCCGCTCCCCCGCCTCGCGGGCCCGCATCGCCAGGGCGACCCTCGACGTGCTGGTGCCGCTCTGCGACCGGCTCGGCATCCAGGTGCTCAAGCGCGAGCTCGAGGACGTGGTGCTCTTCCACCTCGAGCCCGAGGGCTACGCGACGGTCGACGAGCACGTCCAGGCCCGCACCGGCTGGGACGAATACGTCACCGAGGTCGCGCTGCGCGCCAAGACCACGCTCCGCCGCAGCCGGGTGACCGCCTCCGTCTCGGCCCGGCCCCGGCACCACTACTCGATCTGGAAGGACACCGTCGGGGCCGGCTACGCCGTGCCGCACGACCTGCCCCGGATCGCGGTCGTCGTCGACGGCAACGACACCGACTGCTACGCCGCGCTGGGCGCGATCCACGGCTGTTGGCGACCCGTGCCCGGCCGGTTCAAGGACTTCATCGCGTCGCCGAAGAACAACCTCTACCGCTCGCTGCACACCACGGTGATCGGCCCGGACGACCGCTCGGTCGAGGTGCTGATCCGCACCGAGGCGATGCACCAGCTCGCCGAATACGGCATCGCCGCCCACTTCCGCTACCCGAAGACACCGGCCGCGATGGCCGAGTCCCGGGTCGAGCAGCTGACCTGGCTGCGCCGCGTGCTCGACTGGGAGCAGGCCACCTCCGACGCCGGGCAGTTCCTCGAGTCGCTGCGCTGCGACCTCGCCGAGGCGCAGATCCAGGTGTTCGCCGAGAGCCGGCAGATCGTCCTGCCGTCCGGCTCGACCCCGGTCGACCTGGCCTACGAGCTGGGCACCGAGCGCGGCGACCACTGCCTGGCCGCCACCATCAACGGCCGACTCGCACCCCTGTCCTCGCAACTCGCCGACGGCGACGTCGTCGAGATCTTCACCGAGGCCGACTCGACCGAGAGCGTCGCGGTGCCGGGCGGCCCCCGCAAGGAGTGGCTGGGCTTCGTCAAGTCGCCGCAGGCCCAGATGCAGATCAACCGCTGGTTCGCCGACCACGACGAGCCCGGCATCAGCATCCCCGACAAGGTCCGCCTCGGCCGGGCCACGATCGGCCTGGCCCTGCGCCGCCACGACCGCGGCCTGGCCAACGACCAGCCACTGCGCCAGCTCGCCGACGAGATGGGCTACCCCGACCTGGAAACCCTCCTGGTCGCCGTCTTCGACCGCGCCATCACCCCGGAGTCCGTGGTCGACCGCCTGGTCGCCCTCGTCGACACGCCGCAATGAGCGACCCATTAGCCTGACCGGGTGCCGTGACCGCTCACGTACAGACCACGCCGCCGGCTGCCACACCCCCGACTGGCCGGTCTTCGAAGCAACGGACCACAAGGTGCGTGAGCTGCTCGAAGCCTGAGCCGCATCTTTCCGACGCCGCCCCGCAGCCGCGTGGCGGCGTCGCCCGTCTCTGTTCGACCCGCCTGTGTGGGTGGTCCGCGAGTCCGGTCGGGTCGGGTGCCTCTAGCCTTGCTCTGTGGATCCCCGCCGCCGCGCGTTGCGCGCTCTCGTCTACGGAGTGTTCTACCGGCTTCCGCATCCGGTGCGCAGGCGGATCGTGCGGACGTTCGTCCCCAAGTACATCGTCGGCGGGGTGACGCTGGTCCGGGACTCGGAAGCGCCGGCACCGGGCCGGTTGCTGCTGCTGCGCCAGCCGCCCGGGCGGGGCTGGGGGCTGCCGGCCGGCCTGCTCCGCCGCGGCGAGGCGCCGATCGTCGGTGCGGCCCGTGAGCTGGCCGAGGAGTCCGGCATCACTGTGGACCCACGGGCGCTGACGCCGGCCGTGCCCAACGCGGTCGTACACGCCAAGGGTTGGGTCGACATGGTCTTCGAGCTGTCGCGTGCCGGCGTCGACCACCGTGCTGGAGGTCGACGGCGCCGAGGTCTACGAGGCGGCCTTCCACCCGATCGACGACCTGCCGCGGCTGACCGCTGGCGACCGCGCGGCTGCTCGCCTACTACGGCATCGGACCGCTGGTCGCGCCGGACGACCCGACCAGCATGGCGCGGCCGGCCGCACCCGACGCCGAGGAACCCGCGAACCACGATGGCTGACCTGTGCGCGGTGGTGCTCGCGGCCGGCGAGGGGCAGCGGTTGCGGCCGCTCACCGACGCGGTGCCCAAGGCGCTCTGCCCGGTCGGCAACGTACCCCTGCTCGATCTGGCCCTCGCCCGGGTCGCCGGGTTCGGGCTGAGCGGCCCGGCGGACGTCGCCGTCAACGCCAGCTACCTCGGTGACCAGGTGGTCGCGCACGTCGGCGACCGGGCCCACCTCTCGGTCGAGCCGGACGGCCCGCTGGGCACCTCCGGCGGCATCGGCAACCTGCGCGACTGGATCGGCGGCCGCGGCGTGCTGGTCGGCAACGCCGACGCCTACCTCGCCGGCGGCGACCCGCGGGTGCTGCTCGACGGCTGGGACGGCGAGACGGTGCGACTGCTCGGCCAGCCGGTCGAGCGACACGAGCCAGACCGGGTTGTTCGGCGGGCACCGGTTCGTCGGCTTCTCGCTGCTGCCCTGGCATCGGGTGCGCGACCTCGGTGCCGGCACCGGCCGAGCTCGTGCGCACCGTCTGGCGGCCCGCCGAGGCGGCCGGCGAGCTCGAGGTGGTCGCCTTCGACGGCGTCTTCATCGACACGGGTACGCCACGCGACTACCTGGCCGCCAACCTGCACGCGGCCGGCGGCGGCAACCTGGTCGCGGGCAGCCGTCACCGGGCGCTGCGTGCCGGTCCGTGGTCGGCGCCGGGGCCACCGTCGCCGGTGACGTCACCGACAGCGTGGTCTGGCCGGGCGCCGTCGTCGCGGCCGGCGAGCGGCTCGACCACGTGATCCGGGCGGGCCGGCAGCTCACGGTCGCGGGCCGATAGCATGCGTCCAGACACGACGAGAGGAGCCCATCGGTGATCACCGCGATCGTCCTGATCGACTGCGCCGCCGACTCGATCCCCGAGGTGGCCGAGAAGCTGGCCGACATCGACGGGGTCAGCGAGGTCTACTCCGTCGCCGGTGGCGTCGACCTGATCGCGATCGTCCGGGTCCGCGAGTTCGACCAGATCGCCGACGTGATCGCGGGCGGCATCTCCAAGGTCGACGGCGTGAGCAACACCGACACCCACATCGCGTTCCGGGCCTACTCGCAGCACGACCTCGAAGAGGCGTTCGCGATCGGTCTCCGTGAGTCCGACTGACCCGCGGCACGTCGACCGCGGCACCGACCGGCTCGCGCTGCGCCACTACCCCTCCCCGCACCGACCGCACCGGTCGCCCTCGTGCTGCCCGCGATGGGCGCCGCGGGACGCTTCTACCGGCCGCTGGCCGAGTCGCTGCACACCGCGGGCTTCGCCGTCGTGGTCGCCGATCTGCGCGGCACCGGCGACAGCACGCCGCGGGCCGGCCGCTCGTCCCACTACGGCTACGCCGACCTGTCCGACGACATCGGCGCCGTGCTCGACGAGCTGAAGGCCGACTACGCCGACCGCCGCATCGTCCTGGTCGGCCACTCGCTCGGCGGCCAGCTGGGCCTGCTGCACCTCGCGACCACACCGGGCGCGCCGGTCGACGGCATCGTCCTGGTCGCGGCCGCGATCCCGTACTGGCGGTCGTACCCCAAGCAGCGCCCTGGGCGTCTGGGCCTCCACCCAGCTGATCGGCGTGGTCGCGACGTTGCTGCGGGTCTGGCCCGGCTGGTCGTTCGGCGGCCGGCAGGCCCGCCGGGTGATGACGGACTGGGCGCGGTCGGCGCGCACCGGCCAGTTCCCCGGCGTGGCCGACGACGCCGTCGCCGACACTCGAGCACACCGGTGCTCGCGATCAGCATCGACGACGACAGCTTCACACCGCACGGGACGGTCGACCACACGGTCGCCAAGCTGCGCACGGCCGCCGTCCGGCGCGAGCGCATCGCGCGGATCGAGGCGGAGGGGCGGCCCGCCCACTTCGCCTGGGTACGCGCACCCGAGCCGGTCACGACGTTGATCCGCGACTGGTTCGGCACCCTTCCCGGCCACCGCTGACCGGGGAGCTGGCCTAGTCTGCTCGGCATGACTGTGCTGGACGACCTGTCGGAGTCGACCACGGATCTGCTCTTCGCCGCCCTCGACTACGCGTTGGAGAACGCCGCCCTCGCCGCGCAGGGGTTCGTCCCGTTCGCGTTGCTGCAACGGTCCGACGACACCCGCGGCCTGAGCCGCTTCGTCAGCGACGGCGACCTGACCGACAGCGTCATCGCCGGCCGCGCGGCGCTGGCGACGGTGCCCGCCGGCACGACCGCGGTGGCGCTGGCCTGGGACGGCTACCTGACCATGGGCGGGGACCGCTCAGAGGCCGTGTTCGTCGAGGCACACGAGGTGGGCATGCCCAGGAGCGTGCTGTTGGGCCAGCGCTACACCCGATCCGACGGCACCGTCCAACCCGTCGGCAACCCCATCTTCCAGGCCGAAACCGACCCGCTGGCCCGCACGATCGAAACCTAGGCCGCCCGGCGTTGTTGCGGTGCGACCGCGCCCTTGCGGCTGGAGCGCAGCCAGACCGTGACCGGGGCGATCACCATGGCGGCGCCGCAACCGTCGCACACCAACTCGGGGCAGTCGCCCTCGTGGTTGTCGGCGCCGGATCGCTGGCCGAACGGCAGGTCCGTGCCACAGACGGAGCAGGTGAGTTCCTCCTCGCCACGCATGGCGTCTCCTTTCGAAGAGCGGAACCCTGAACGCGAGTGGCCGTCATCACCACTCACGGGTCACGCTGCCACGCGCGTGGGTCGCACCGTGGGAAGCGGTTCGGCGTGTCGCTAATGCGCGGAAGGCGCGGATCCCGAGCGGGATCCGCGCCTTCCGAACAACGACCTCAGTGCTTGGACTCGATCTCGCGACGCTCGGGCGGCGCCTCGACCGGCGGGTGGCCGGGTGAGACCGGCGCCTCGGCGGGGCGTTCGAGCGGGCGGAAGAAGCCCTTGAGTGCCGGGCCGAGCGCGCCCAGTCGGTTCATCTTCTTCGGGACGACCCAACCGGCGTACGGCAAGCGCCTCGTGGTCGTGGCCCAGCGGCTGGTGCACCTCGTAGAAGCGGCCGTCGGGCGAGCGCCGGATGATGCCCGTCTCGACGCCGTGTGCGAGCACCTCGCGGTCGTGCTGCTGGAGACCCAGGCAGATCCGGAAGGTGACCCAGTAGGCCAGCGGCGGCAGGATCAGCAAGCCGATCCGGCCGGCCCAGGTCATCGCGTTCAGGCTGATGTTGAACTTGTCGGCGATGACGTCGTTGCCGCCGGACAGCACCAGCACGATGAAGAACATGACCGCCATGGCGCCGAGGGCCGTGCGCTGGGGCACGTCACGCGGGCGCTGCAGCAGGTTGTGGATCTTGTTGTCCTTGTTCATGCGTGCCTCGATGAACGGATACGCCATCGGCAGCATGGTCAGGAAGGCAGGCAGCACCACCGTGGGCCAGAAGATCGGTGGGATGACGTAGCCGTTGCCTATGCCGATGTTTATCTGCCAGGCGGGCATCAACCGCGTCGAGCCGTCGAGGAACATCACGTACCAGTCGGGCTGGGACGCCGCTGACACCACCCCGGCCTCGTACGGGCCGAACAGCCAGATCGGGTTGATCTGCAGCACACCGCCGAGGATCGCGATCACGCCGGCCACGGCCATGAAGAAGCCGGCCTGCTTGATCGTGTAGCGCGGGAAGAACCGCTCGCCGACCACGTTGGTGTTGGTCCGGCCGGGGCCGGGCCACTGGGTGTGCTTCTGTTTGAACACCAGCGCCAGGTGGACGCTGATCAGGGCGACCAGGATCGCCGGGATCAGCAGCACGTGCACGATGAAGAACCGGCTGATGATGATGTCGCCTGGGAACTCGCCGTTGAAGATCGACGAGGTCAGCCAGGTGCCGGCGACCGGGATGGAGAGCAGGATCGCCGAGGCGATCCGCAGGCCCGTGCCGGAGAGCGCGTCGTCCGGGAGCGAGTAGCCGGTGAAGCCGGCGAGGAAGGCGACCCAGAACAGCAGCGAGCCGATGATCCAGTTGAGCTCGCGCGGCTTGCGGTACGCACCGGTGAAGAAGATGCGCAGCATGTGCACGATGATCGCGGCCACGAAGATCAGCGCGGCCCAGTGGTGCATCTGCCGCATGATCAGGCCGCCGCGGACGTCGAACGACAGGTCGAGCGACGATGCGTACGCGGCGGACATGTGCACGCCACGCAGCGGCGCGTAGCTGCCGTCGTACGTGACCTCCTTCAGCGATGGCTCGAAGAAGAGGGTCAGGAACGTGCCGCTCAGCAGCAGGGTGATGAACGAGAACAGCGCGATCTCGCCCAGCAGGAACGACCAGTGGTCCGGGAAGACCTTGTTGATGATGCCGCGCAGCGGGGTGGCTACGCCAAGGCGGTCCTCGACCTCGTTGCCGGCCTTGGCCGGCAGGGTCGCAAGGTCAATCTTTCGGCGCTTCACGGCCGCTCCCAGAAGTCAGGTCCGACGGTGGCCTGGTAGTCCGACCTCGCCACGAAGTATCCCTCGTCATCGACGCCGAGCGGAAGCTGCGGAAGGCTGCGGCTCGCCGGGCCGAAGACAGGCTTGGCGTTGTCGGTGATGAGGAACTGCGACTGGTGGCACGGGCAGAGCAGCCGGTTGGTCTGCTGCTCGTAGAGGCTCGCCGGGCAGCCCGCGTGCGTGCAGATCTTCGAGAAGGCGATGTAGTCGCCGAACATGAAGTCGCTGCGGTCGAACTTGTCGTGTCCGGTGCCCTTGACGTTGTTGGCCCGGGCCACGGCCGCGTCGTCCGGCCGCAGGTGGATCAGCAGCGTCGGCGAGTCGGCGTGCTCGTTGGTGGCGCCGCCGGGGATGCCGGGGAAGACCGTCATCTGACCGCCGGCACTCACGTCGGCCGGCCGGATCGGGGTGCCGTCGGTGCGGGTCATCCGGATCAACCGGGTGCTGCCGTCGGGCTCCTGGACCGGCGCCCAGCCGGTGATGAACATCTGGTTGTCGGCGTGCGGGTTCTTGAGCAGCCCGCCGATGATCGGCGCCGCCACGACCGCGGCGACCGGCGCGAGTCCGGCCACGGCCGCGAGGCCGAGCAGCGGCCGCCGCTTCACGCCCAGCTCCTCGACCATGTAGGCCAGGGTCTGGCCGACCGCCCGGCGGTCGCCCTCGGGCGCACCGCCGTCGTGCCGGTCCTGGATCGAGACCTCGCGGGGCAGCAGCTTCTTGCCCCAGGTCAGGATGCCGAACCCGATGAACAGCAGCGCCAGCCCGAGCGTGATGCCGAGCAGCGGCGTGTAGTACTTCATCATCACGTCGCCCTGCTCCCACCGCCAGGGCCAGACGATGTAGAGCACGATGAACGCGGTCGAGAACAGGCCGACCAGCAGGAACATGATCGAGACGGAGCGGGTCATCCGCTTCTCGAGCTTCGAGCCCCCCGCCGGGAACTGCGGCTCGTAGTGCACGATCTCGACGCCGTCCTGGCGAGCGGCGGCCTTGACCTTCTCGAACCGGGTCGTACGCGGGTCGTCGTAGTCGATCTCCTCCGGAACGGGCGACCCGTGGCCGTTGCCGTTGGATCCGGTGGTCTGGACGGTCATGACTTCCCCGCAATCCACAGTGCCGTGAAGATCAGCGCGGTCATGCCCACCACGAAGACCGCCAGGCCTTCGGTCGTGGGGCCGAGCCGGCCGAGGTTGAAGCCGCCCGGGTCACGGTCCTTCAGCGTCTCCTGGATGTACGCGACCACGTCGCGCTTCTCGTCCGGGGTGAGCTGGTTGTCACCGAACACGGGCATGTTCTGCGGGCCGGAGAGCATCGCGGCCCAGATGACCCGGTCGTCGGTGTCGCTGAGCCGGGGCGCGAACTTGCCCGAGGACAGCGCACCGCCGCCGCCGCCGAAGGCGTGGCACGACGAGCAGTTGAGGCGGAAGATCTCGCCACCCGCGGCGACGTCGGCGCCCGAGTGCAGGTCGTTGCCTTCCGGCAGCTGCGGGCCGCCGCCGAGCTCCTGCACGTACTGCGCGAGCTGGCGGGTCTGCTCCTCGTTGAAGACCGGGGGCTTCTCGAGCGCCTGCGCGCCCTGCGAGCCGAGCGGCATGCGGCCGGTGCCGACCTGGAACTCGACCGAGGCGGCGCCGACGCCGATCAGGCTCGGGCCGCGATCCTGGATGCCCTGGGCGTTCATGCCATGGCAGCTGATGCAGCTCGTGTCGAAGAGCGCCTTGCCCTCCATGGCGGCCGGGGACAGCGGTGCGTCCTGGGCGGAGATGGCCGGCGCGAACGCGGTGTAGAGGCCACCGGCGAAGACGAGGGCGGCGATCAGCCGGACCACCGAAGCGGCACGGCGACGGGCCCGGCTCCGCGGCACGGCGCGCCTCCTGCGCATCCGGGCGAGCAGACCGCCGGACCGGTGCGGAGATGTCATCAGGCTTTGTCCTTCACGGGTGTGCGACCTTGTCCCTGGGACGGCGCTGGGGTCGGAAACGTGACGCTCATGATCACTGGAGACCGTAGATCATGAGGAAGAGGCCGATCCACACGACGTCGACGAAATGCCAGTAGTACGACACGACGATCGCCGTCGTCGCCTGCGCCGGGGTGAAGCGCCCCATCGTCGTCCGGATCATGTAGATGATGAAGGCGAGGAGACCGCCGGCCACGTGCAGGCCGTGGAAGCCGGTGGTCAGGTAGAACATGGAGCCGTAGCCGTCCGTGTTGATCTTGATGCCCTCGCCGACCAGCGTGTGGTACTCGAAGAGCTGGCCGCACAGGAACGTCAGGCCCATGAAGAACGTCAACGTGAACCACTGCCGCAGCTTGTAGACGTCGCCGCGCTCGGCCGCGAACACGCCCATCTGGCAGGTGATCGACGAGAGCACCAGGATGACCGTGAACGTGGTCGCGTACGGGACGTTGAGCTCGGGCGTGTGTTCCGCCCAGAGCTCTGGCGCCGCGGCGCGAATCGAGAAGTACATCGCGAACAAAGCCGCGAAGAACATCAGTTCACTGGAGAGCCAGACGATGGTTCCCACGCTGACCATGTTTGGTCTCGTCAGGGAATGGATCCGGCTCTTGTCGATCGCTGGGGCCGCAGTCACGCGGTCATTATTGCGCTCCACGACCGAAGACGATCGCGGGGGTGCATCCGCCGCGCCGTGGCCCGGCAAATGCCACCAACCTACCCGGGACTAACCTGACTCCGTGGTCCTGGCAGAAACGACGCCGCCGCCGTTCAGCGTCGCGACGATCTTCACCGAGATCCGGCTCGACAGCTGGCTCACGGTCCTCCTGGTCGTGGCGGCCGGCCTCTACCTCTACGGCGTGCACCGACTGCGCCTGCGCGGCGACCGTTGGCCGGTCTCCCGCACGGTGCTCTTCCTCGCACCCGGCCTCGGCGGTATCGCCTCGGTCACGGTCAGCGGCCTGGACGCGTACGACACGACGTTGCTCTCCGTCCACATGGTGCAACACATGGTGTTGTCCATGGTCGCGCCGATCTTCCTCGCGCTCGGCGCCCCGATGACGTTGGCCCTGCGTGTGCTGCACGGCGCGCCCCGGCAGCGGCTGCTCGCGGTGGTGCACAGCCACGTCGCGAAGGTGTTCACCTTCCCGCTCGTGGCGTTCGGCCTGTTCGTGGTCACCCCGTTCGCGCTGTACTTCACCGGGCTCTACGAGCAGACCCTGCGGCACGAGTGGCTGCACGAGCTCACCCACGCCCACTTCATCCTGGTCGGCTGCCTGTTCTTCTGGCCGCTGCTCGGCCTCGACCCGCTGCCCGGCCGCTGGCCGTACCCGGCCCGGGCCCTGCTGATGCTGCTCTCCGTGCCGTTCCACACGGTGCTCGGGCTGACCATCATGCAGAGCACGACGCTGCTCGGCGGCGACTGGTACCCGTCGCTGCACCTGGCCTGGTCGAACCCGTTCGACGACCAGCGGGCGGCCGGCGGCATCCTCTGGGCCGGCGGCGAGTTCGTGAGTGTGACGATGATCGCGGTGCTGGTGGTGCAGTGGATCAAAGCCTCCGAGCGGGAGGCGCGCCGGATCGACCGTGAGCTCGACCGGCAGGAGGCCCGGGAGCGGGCTCAAGATCAAAACGACGCGACGGTACGATCGGCGGCGCACGACTAGCCACGTGGGAGCCTTTCGATGACCGACCGCACGTACACCGTCCTGCTCTACAGCGACGACCCCAAGGTGCGCGACCGGATGCGCCTGGCCGTGGGCACCCGGCCGGCGGCCGACCTCCAGGTCGAGTTCGTCGAGGCCGACGACTACGACGCCTGCGTACGCCTGGTCGACGACTACGAGATCGACCTCATGCTGCTCGACGGCGAGGCGACCCCGGCCGGTGGCGTGGGTCTGGCCCGGCAGATCAAGGACGACCGGCCCAACGCCTCGCCGCCCGTCTGCCTCGTGCTGGCCCGGGCCGCCGACCGCTGGCTGGCCGCCTACGCGCAGGTCGAGGGCACCCTGATGTTCCCGCTCGACCCGATCGAGACCGGCCGCACCGTCGCGACCATGCTGCGCTCGTACGCCTCCGGCGGGCCGGTCACCACCGCCTGAGTCACCCCCCACTTCACCTCTGCCCGCCACGGGAGGCCCGGCATGGGCGATCGGACCTGGCCCCACCTCCTCACCGCGCTGCTGCGCGACGAGGACCTCGCGACCCCCGACACCGCCTGGGCGATGGGCGAGATCATGGCGGGCTCGGCCACACCCGCCCAGATCGCCGCGTTCATGATGGCGCTGCGGGCCAAGGGCGAGACCCCGGCGGAGCTCGGCCGGCCTGGTCGAGGCGATGCTCACCGCCGCGGTCACGGTCGACCTGCCCGAGGAGATCCGCGCCGACGCGGTCGACGTCGTCGGCACCGGCGGCGACCGGGCCCACACGGTCAACATCTCGACCATGGCGGCGATGGTGGTGGCCGCCTGCGGCGTGCGGGTGGTCAAGCACGGCAACCGCGCGGCGTCGTCGCTGTGCGGCACCGCCGACCTGCTGGAGCACTTCGGCATCCCGCTGGAGCTCGGCCCGGCCGGGGTGGCCCGCACGGTGGCCGAGGCCGGCATCGGCTTCTGCTTCGCGGCCCGGTTCCACCCGGGCATGCGGCACGCCGGCCCGACCCGGCGCGAGATCGGCGTGCCGACCGCGTTCAACTTCCTCGGCCCGCTGACCAACCCGGCCCGCCCGCGCTCGGGCCTGGTCGGCTGCTTCGACGCGCGGATGGCGCCGGTGATGGCCGCGGTGTTCGCCGGCCGCGGCGACTCGGTGCTCGTGGTCCGCGGCGAGGACGGCCTCGACGAGATCAGCACCGCCGCGCCCACCCGCGTGTGGGTGGCCCGCGACGGCGCCGTCCGCGAGACCGTGCTGGACACCGTCGACCTGGGCCTCCCCCGCTCCGAGCCGGGCGACCTGCGCGGCGGCGACGCCACCTTCAACGCCGACGCGGCCCGCCGGGTCCTGGCCGGCGAGAAGGGCCCGATCCGCGACGCCACCCTGGTCAACGCCGCCGCCGCCCTGGTCGCCCACGCCGGCGGCGCGGACGACCTCCTGCCGGCCCTGGCAGCGGCCCTCGAGACCGTCGCGACCGCCGTCGACTC
Organism: uncultured Actinomycetota bacterium; assembly: GCA_963840005.1. Taxonomy (GTDB): domain Bacteria; phylum Actinomycetota; class Actinomycetes; order Mycobacteriales; family Micromonosporaceae; genus Asanoa. Next base: position 67,388 of record CAWIXO010000036.1, read on the forward strand.
CGGAGCCGCAGCGGCCCTCCTGGACCGCTGGGTCACCATCGCACAGGCGGCCAGGGCCGACGGCCTGCCGTAGCGAACCCGGACAACGAGAAAAGGCCGGCCCGATCGCCGGGCCGGCCTTTTCTCTGAGGTCTTTAGTGTTCGGCGGTCCGGCGGGTGCCGGTGTAGTACTCGAAGAGCAGGCCGCAGGCGGCGAGGATCACGCAGATCAGGCCGATCGCCAGCAGCCAGACCTGCCAGAACACCAGGCCGAGGCCGGCGATCGTGGCGGCCAGGGCGATGCCGAACGGCCAGTAGCTGCCCGGGCTGAAGAAGCCGATCTCGCCGGCGCCGTCGGCGATCTCACCGTCGGAGCGGTCCTCCGGGCGCGGCTCGATGCGCCGGCTGACGAACCAGAAGAACCCGCCGCACATCGTCGTGAGCAGGAAGCTCAGCGCGAGCGCGACCGTGCCCACCCAGTCGATGCCCTGGGTCTGCGCGTTGGTCCAGAACGCGTACACGAACGTGGCGACGAACAGGAAGGCCGAGATGACGCTGAACAGTTTCCATTCGGTGCGCATGGCCGGCCTCTCAGTTGCCCGTGCCGCCGGCGGTGCCGGCCGGGTTGAAGTTCGACACGTCACGTCGCGTCGGGAACGGGCGACGTGGTCGACGCCAGCGGGTCCTCGCCGATCGACTGGAGCGCCTGCTGGGTGGTCTGCCCGCCCTGCTTCGCCGCGAGGAACTGGTCGTACTTGTCACCGGACACGGCGCGCAGCTCGAAGTTCATCATCGAGTGGTAGGTGCCGCACAGTTCGGCGCAGCGGCCGACGTACGCGCCCTCCTGGTCGATGGTGACCTCGAAGACGTTGCGCACGTTGCCGGGGAAGACGTCGCGCTTGAACAGCAGCTCCGGCACCCAGAACGAGTGGATGACGTCGCGGCTGGTCTCCTCGAACCGGATCGTGCGGCCGGTCGGCAGCACCAGCACCGGGATGATCTCGGTGGTGCCCAGCGTGGACGTGACGGTCTCGCCGACCCGGTCACCCTCGGTCGGGCCCGACTGGTAGTTGAACTGCCAGTTCCACTTGAACGCCTCGACCTCGACGGTCACGTCCGGGTTCGCGGTGGTCCGGTCGACGTCGGTCTGCACGATCGCCGTGTAGTAGAAGAGCACCGAGACGATCAGGACCGGCGCGATCGTGTAGAGGAACTCCATCGGCATGTTGAACCGCGTCTGCACCGGCAGCTTGTCGCCCCGCTTGCGGTAGCGGATGACGCACCAGAAGATCAGCCCCCAGACGAAGACACCGACGATCAGCGCGGCGACCACCGACCCGATCCACAGGTCGTACATCCGCTTGGACTGCTCCGTGATGCCGTTCTGCGGCCAACCGAAACCGTCGACGTGACTGCCGACGTCACAACCGCTGAGCAGCAACAGCAGCGAACCGGCGACGCCGAGCACGGCCAACCGGACGGCTGTCGGCCGCGCTTTCGAACGCTCTGCGGACACCTTGTGGTCCTGCCCCTCTCGCACCTGCCGTCACCGACGGTCGCACATTACTCGACCAAGGTCGTCACACCGCTCCGGGGGTCGGCGCGCCGTCGGGGATAACGTTTGATCGTGGGGGTTTCAGAAGCGTATTTCGACGCCGCCAGTGCGGCGCCTCTGCACCCGGCGGCCAGGCAGGCACTGGCCGCCGCGCTGGACGACGGCTGGGCCGATCCGGCCCGGCTCTACTCGCGAGCGCGGCGGGCCCGCCAGCTGCTCGACGCGGCCCGCGGTGCCACCGCCGAGGTGCTCGGGGTGCGCCCGGACGAGCTGTCGTTCACCGCCGGCGGCACGGCCGCGGCGCACGCCGCCGTGCTCGGCGGGCTCGGCGGCCGCGAACGCGTGGGCAGCGCCTTCGTGCACTCGGCGATCGAGCACTCGGCGGTGCTGCACGCGGCGGAGCGGCACGTCGCCGCCGGTGGCACCGCGCACGAGGTCGGTGTGGACCGGCTCGGCCGGGTCGACCTCGACGCGTTCGCGGCGGCGGTCGCCGAGCCCGGGCACGGCGCTGGCCGCGCTGATCAGCGCCAGCCACGAGGTCGGCACGGTGCAGCCCGTCGAGGCGGCGGCGGAGGCCTGCGGCCGCACGGTGTGCCGCTCTACGTGGACGCCGCGCAGTCGGTCGGCCGGGTGCCGGTGCCCGGCGGCTGGTCGGTGCTGACCGCGAGCGCGCACAAGTGGGGCGGTCCGCCCGGGGTGGGCCTGCTGGTCGTGCGCAAGGGCACCCGGTTCCGGGCACCCGGGCCGGCCGACGAGCGCGACCGAGCCGGAGCGCCGACCTGCCGGCGGTCGTGGCGGCGGCGGCGTCGCTGCGGGCGGCGGCCAGGCGGAGGCGGCGGCGCTGGCCGAGCGGCTACCGCGCGCTGGTCGACCGGATCCGGACCACGGTGGCGGCGACCGTGCCCGACGTGGAGGTGGTCGGCGACCCGGAGCGGCCGGCTGCCGCACCTGGTGACGTTCTCCTGCCTCTACGTCGACGGCGAGGCGCTGCTGCACGCGCTGGACCGGCGCGGGTTCGCGGTCTCGTCCGGCTCGTCGTGCACGTCGTCGACGCTGACGCCCGAGCCACGTGCTGGAGGCGATGGGCGTGCTGTCGCACGGCAACGTGCGGGTCTCGCTGCACCGGGACAGCGACGGAGGCCGAGGTGGACCGGTTCCTGGCGGAGCTGCCCGGCATCGTCGCCGACCTGCGCGCCGAGGCCGGGGTGGTGGGCCTGTGAGCGACGCTGCCTGGAGCCGGTGCATCGACTGCCGGGGCCAGCGCTGCCCGCTGCCGGTGATCGCGCTGGCCCGGCGGCTGCCCGACGTGCCGGTCGGCGCGGTCCTGCGGGTGCTGGCCGACGACCCGGCCGCCGCGGCCGACATCCCGGCCTGGTGCCGGATGCGCGGCCAGGAGTACCTGGGCTCCCCCGAGCCGCTCCGCCTTCGACGTGCGGCGCGAGGTGTAGGCCCTAGTCGTGGATCCAGGAGAGGGTGCCGGGCAGCGGGTCGCCCGGTGCCGAGGTATCGACGACCAGGCGGCGGCCGATGTACGGCTCGTACTCGGCCATCCGCAGCACGACCTGCTCCCAGTCCGGGTTGACCGGGGCCACGGAGTGCCGGGCCTGCACCCGCCGCCGGTGTTCGGCCATGTCGGCGCACCACACCTCGACGACGCGTAGCGCCGCGCCGGCCCGCTCGCAGATCACGGGCCAGGTCGCGCGTGCGGCGGCGACGGGGTTGACCGCGTCGACGACGACGGTCAGCCCCATGCCGAGCTGTGCCTCGGCCAGCGCCGCCACCACGCCGTACGCCGGCGACGCCCGGCCGTTTCTCGGTGAGGTCGTGCTGGCGCAGCACGCGGTCGATCGTGTCGACGGCGAGCACCGGCGCGGACAGCGCGGCGCCGACCCGGGCGGCCAGGGTGCTCTTGCCGACCCCGGGCAGGCCGGCGAAGACGACCAGCCGGGCGGTCACCCCTGCAGGTGCGGGCGCACCTCGTCGGCCGCCTCGTCGCCGTAGGACTCGCCCAGGCGCTTGACGAACATGTCGCGGGCGCAGCTCGTACTCCTGGGCGCCGGCGGTCTCCAGGACCAGCGTGGCGAGCAGCGAGCCGACCTGCGCCGAGCGCTCGAGGTCGAGGCCCCAGGACAGGCCGGCGAAGAAGCCGGCCCGGAAGCCGTCGCCGACGCCGGTCGGGTCGATCGGCTGGATCTCCCGGGCGATCGGCACGTGGATCCGCTCGATGTCGCGGCCGGTGATCTCGACGCCGTTCTTGCCCAGCGTGGTGACCCGCACCTCGACCCGGTCGAGCACCTCGGCGTCGGTCAGGCCGGTCTTGCTCTCCAGCAGCGACTTCTCGTAGTCGTTGGTGAGCAGGTAGGCGGCGCCGTCGATGAGCTGCGAGGATCTCCTCGCCGGCCATCCGGGCCAGCTGCTGCGACGGGTCGGCGGCGAAGCGCGTAGCCGCGGTCGCGGCACTCCTGCGAGTGGCGGACCATGCCCGGCCGGGTCGTCGGCGCTGATCAGCACCAGGTCGAGGCCGCCCACCCGGTCGGCGGCCGGGGCCAGCTCGATGTTGCGGGCCTCGCTCATCGCGCCGGCGTAGAACGACGCGATCTGGCACATGTCCTCGTCGGTGGTGCAGACGAAGCGGGCGGTGTGCAGCCACCTCGCTGACGTGCACCGAGTCGCAGTCGACGCCGTGCCGCTCCAGCCAGGACCGGTAGTCGGCGAAGTCGGCGCCGACCGCGCCGACCAGCACCGGGCGCAGGCCGAGCTGGGCCATGCCGAAGGCGATGTTGGCCGCCACGCCGCCGCGGCGGACCACCAGGTCGTCGACCAGGAACGAGAGCGACACCTTGTGCAGCTGGTCGGCGATCAGCTGGTCGGCGAACCGACCCGGGAAGTGCATCAGGTGGTCGGTGGCGATCGAGCCGGTAACGGCGATCTTCATTTCGGCCCTCGGGGGTCGGTGGACAGAGACGTCACCGGAGCTGCGGTGCGGGGCAAGCTTACCGGCCGGTCAGACACGACGAACGGGACCGCCGGAGGAGGCGGCCCCGTTCGTCAGAACGGTTGCGGTTGCGGCTTAGTGGAACGAGTCGCCGCAGGCGCAGGAGCTGCGCCGCGTTGGGGTTGTCGATCGTGAAGCCCTGCGCGTCGATGCGGTCGGCGAAGTCGATCGTCGCGCCGGACAGGTAGGGCGCGCTCATCCGGTCGACGACGACCTCGACGCCGCCGAAGTCGCGTCGACGACGTCACCGTCGAGCGAGCGCTCGTCGAAGAAGAGCTGGTAACGCAGGCCGGAGCAGCCACCCGGCTGCACGGCCACGCGGAGCCGCAGGTCGTCGCGGCCTTCCTGCTCGATCAGGGCCTTGACCTTCTCCGCCGCGACGTCGGTGAGGACGACGGTCGTAGCCGCGGTCTCGGCCGACTCGGTCTGCGCTGAAGTGGTCACGTGGGATCTCCCTGCTCGCTGCGATCGCCGGCCTCTGGGACCAACGTGGTCTCTCGGGCCAACGCTAGCCCGTCGGCCGGGCATTCCCCATCAGGGTCGCCCGCAAATTCTACCGCCGACGCCGTGTTCCGGCCCGGTGAGGCCAATCTCACCGCCGACGGCCGCGCTGGCCGGTCAGAAAGCTCAACGAGACCACTGCCCGCGCTAGTCGCGCGCCGAGTTCCGCGCAGGCCCTCGGCCGGGCGGGCCATCGCCTCCGGCTTCGCTGCCGAAGTGGTCGACCAGGCTGAACGTCTCGGTGATCCCGGCCGCGGCGGCCTCCCGCCGGCCGGCGCTGACCCGGCCGGCCAGCACCACGCAGGGCACGCCCCGGTCGCGGGCCGCCGCCGGCCACCCCGGCGACCACCTTGCCGCGCAGCGACTGGTGGTCGAACGAGCCCTCCCCGGTGATCACCAGGTCGGCGGCGTCGAGAGCGCCGTCCAGCCCGGTCATCCCGGTGACCAGCCCGATGCCCGATTCGCAGCGGCCGCCGAGCGCGAGGATGGCCGCGCCGAGCCCGCCGGCCGCACCGGCTCCGGGCAGCGCGGCGAGTCCGGCCGGGCAGCCCGGCAGGTCCTGTTCCGAGCACGCCGGCGAACCGCTCCAGCGCGGCGTCGAGCAGCAGCACGTCGGCGCGGTCGGCGCCCTTCTGCGGGCCGAACACGCTGCGACGCGCCGTGCAGCCCGGTCAGCGGGTTGTCGACGTCGGTGGCGGCGACCAGGGTCGCGCCCCGCGGCATCGGCGATCCCGCCGAGCCCGGCGGCGTGCGCCAGCGCGGCACCGCCGTACGGCAGCGCCGCGCCGGCCTCGTCGAGCGGCGCGGCGCCCAGCGCGGCGAGCATCCCGGCGCCGCCGTCGTTGGTGGCCGAGCCGCCGAGCCCGATCACCACCGTCGCGGGCGCCGGCCTCGACCGCGGCGCGCGACCAGCACGCCCAGGCCGTACGAGGTGGTCGCGCTTCGGGTCCCGTTCGTCCGGTGCCAGCAGGTGCAGGCCGCAGGCCTGCGCGCTCTCCACGTACGCGGTCGCGCCGTCGGCGACCAGCAGCACCTCGGCATCGACCGGGCGGCCCAGCGGGTCGGTGGTCCGCACCGGGCACGCGGCCGACCGCCGACCGGCGGCGGCGAGCACCTCGACGAAGCCCGGCCCGCCGTCGGAGAGCGGCCGCAGCGTCAGGTCGTCGCCGGGCGCGCGCTCCCGCCAGCCCTCGGCGACCGCCTCGGCCGCCGCGGCGGCCGAGAGCGTGCCGGCGAACTTGTCGGGACAGATCAGCATCCGCATCGCCGGCAGTGTGCCAGCCCACAGTCGACCAGGCCGCGGGCGCGGGTCGCCCGCTGTGGGAAGATTGACCGTGACGTCGACTTGGATGAGCCCGCCAACACCGCGACCGCCCTGCTGCTGCTCGGCCGGGGCACCGACCCGATCGTCGGAGACGCGGCGTCGACTGTCCGGGCGAGCTGCCCGCGCCGAGCGACCCCGATCTGGTGGCCCGGGCCACCGCCGCGAAGGCGAAGCTCGGGCGACCGGGTGTTCGTGCTCGGCCACCACTACCAGCGCGACGAGGTCATCCAGTTCGCCGACGTGACCGGCGACTCGTTCAAGCTGGCCCGGGAGGCCGCGGCCCGGCCCGACGCGGAGTACATCGTCTTCTGCGGCGTGCACTTCATGGCCGAGAGCGCCGACATCCTCACCACCGACGCGCAGCAGGTGGTCCTGCCCGACCTCGCCGCCGGCTGCTCGATGGCCGACATGGCCGCGCTCCAGCAGGTCGAGGCGGCCTGGGACGCGCTGGCCGACGCCGGCGTCGCCGACTCGACCGTGCCGGTCACCTACATGAACTCCTCGGCCGACATCAAGGGCTTCGTCGGCCGCAACGGCGGCGTGGTCTGCACCTCGTCCAACGCCAAGACGCGCCCTGACCTGGGCGTTCGAGCGGGGCCAGCGGGTGCTCTTCCTGCCCGACCAGCACCTGGGCCGCAACACCGGCGGTGCTGGAGATGGGCTTCGACGCCGACGACTGCGTGCTCTACGACCCGCACAAGCCCAGCGGCGGGCTGACCCCGGCAGCAGCTGCGCGAGGCCAAGATGATCCTGTGGCGCGGGCACTGCTCGGTGCACGGCCGGTTCACCAGAGCGGCGTCGACGAGGTCCGGATGCGCGTGCCGGGCGTCAACGTGCTGGTCCACCCCGAGTGCCGCTACGACGTGGTGACCGCGGCCGACTACGTCGGCTCGACCGAATACATCATCAAGACCATCGAGGCGGCGCCGGCCGGCTCGGCCTGGGCGCACGCCCCGGACGGACACCGCCGACCAGCGGGCGGCGCGCCGACGGGTCCACCCGCCGCTGCGCGGGCATGCCCGCGACGTGCTCGTCCTCGAGCCCGCGGCGCCAGGCCTCCTCGAGCGCGGTGCGGGCGCCCTCGCGCACGACGGCGAGCATGTCGCGCATCGACGCGCCGAGCGCCGGGGGCACCAGCGGCGAGCCGGCCA
>CAWIXO010000037.1:0-13742 GCA_963840005.1 uncultured Actinomycetota bacterium
CAATTGCTGACTTCGTACCCGATGAGATCGTCGATCGGTTCTGCCTGCTCGGCCCGGTCGAGGCGCACCTGGAGAAGCTGGAGCGGCTGCGCGAGCTGGGCGTCGACCAGTTCGCGCTCTACCTGCAGCACGACGACAAGGAAAACACCCTCCAGGCGTACGGGGAAAAGATCATCCCAGCGTTGTCCGCAACCAGCGCGATGAGCCCGGGCAGCGCCGACTGGCCTGGCGGTCGGCATCCTCGGTGCCGTGGTCGTGGGTGTGCTGCTCTGGGAGGGTTACAAGGCCGTCGGCCCGTCGACGGCGTGCAGTTGTGGGGTGCGCGCGTGCTGCCGCGCACCGACGACGCCGCGATGCCGCACGTCGGCGACGATCCTGTCCCGCTTCGGCGACCCGGAGCTGGCCGGCGGCGACCCGATCTGGCTGGTCGTGCTCCGAGCCTGCCTGTTCACGCTGCGCAGCGTCGCGGTCGGCTTCGTCGCCGGCGGCCTGATCGGGCTGCTGCTCGCGGTGCTGATGCAGCGGCTGCGGATCGTCGAGCGCGGGCTGCTGCCCTACGTGATCCTGTCGCAGACCGTGCCGCTGATCGCGCTCGCGCCGCTGATCGCCGGCTGGGGCGGCGCGCTCGTCGATCGGCTCGTACCGTGGCAGCCCTGGATGTCGGTGTCGGTCATCGCGGCCTACCTCGCGTTCTTCCCGGTCGCGGTGGGCATGCTGCGCGGCCTGCAGTCGCCGGCGCCGATCGCCGAGGAGCTGATGCGCAGCTACGCCGCCGGCTGGTGGCAGACGCTGGTCAAGCTGCGCCTGCCGGCGTCGGCGCCGTACCTGTTCCCGGCGCTGCGGCTGGCGGCCGCCGCGGCGGTGGTCGGCGCCGTGGTCGGCGAGATCTCGACCGGCACCCGTGGTGGCATCGGTCGACTGGTCATCGAGTACTCCCAGCAGGCCACCACGGATCCCGGCCAAGGTCTACACGGCGATGATCGGTGCGGCCGCCGCTCGGTCTGGCGGTCGCGGCGGTCGTCGGCTGCTCGAGCGAGTTCCTGCGTCCGCCGGCGGAGGGCTGACGGGCATGACGGCAGTCTGCATCGCCAGGGCGTCGACCAAGGTCGTTCAACGCCGGCCGCGCCGACGAGGTGACCGCGCTGACGCGGCATCGACCTGACCGTCGAGCGCGGCGAGTTCGTCTCGCTGATCGGCCCGTCGGGCTGCGGCAAGTCGACGCTGCTGCGGCTGGTCGCCGACCTGATCGAGCCGACGGCGGGCACGGTCACGGTGCGCCGGCAAGCCGGCCCGCCAGGCCCGCGCTCGACCAGGACTACGGCATCGCGTTCCAGCAGGCCGGCCTGTTCGACTGGCGCACGGTGCAGCGCAACGTCGAGCTGCCGCTCGAGCTGCGCGGGCTCGGCAAGCGCCGAGCGGCGCGACCGGGCCCGCGAGATGCTCGACCTGGTCGGGCTGGCGCGAGTTCGCCGGGCACTGCCCGGCCCAGCTGTCCGGCGGCATGCAGCAGCGGGTCGCGATCGCCCGGGCGCTGGCCGTCCACCCGCCGCTGCTGCTGATGGACGAGCCGTTCGGCGCCCTGGACGAGATGACCCGCGAGCGCATGCAGGCCGAGCTGCTGCGGATCTGCGCCGAGACCGGCACCAGCGTCGTCTTCGTCACCCACTCGATCCCCGAGGCCGTCTTCCTCTCCGACCGGGTCGTGGTGATGTCGGCCCGGCCCGGGCGGATCACCGAGGTCATCGACGATCGACCTCGGCCAGCGCGCCGAGGCGACCCGGCAGTCGACCGGGCTTCTTCGCCGGCATCACCGAGGTCCGCGGGGCGCTGCGCGGTCGAGGCCGTCCCCGCCGGCGCGACGTCATGACGCACGGCCGTCGACCCGGTGGTCGCGGCCGACCCGCCGCGCCCGTCGTCGGCCGCCGCGGCCGGCGCGCTGCTGGCGGTCTCCGCCGCTGCTCGTCGGCGTCGCCGGCCTGCTGCTCTGGGAGCTCGTCGTCACGATCGGCCGCGTCGCGCCCTTCGTGCTGCCCGCGCCGTCGGCGATCGGCGAGCAGCTCTGGCTGACGCCGCGACGTGGTCTGGCGCACCGGCCTGGCCAGCGGCGAGAACGCGCTGGTCGGGCTGCTCGTCGGCGCCGTCGTCGGGCTGCTCGGCGGCCATGGTCGCGGCGCGCTTCGCGCTTCCTCGACGAGGTGCTCGACCCCGCTGGCGGCGGCGCTGACGCGCTGCCGATCATCGCGCTGGCGCCGATCTTCAACAACATGTTCGACTCGACCAGCAGCGTGCCCCGACGCCTGGTGGTCGCGATCGTCGTGTTCTTCCCGGTGTTCGTCAACGCGTTACGCGGGCTGCGCCAGGTCGACCCGATCCACCGGGAGCTGATGCCCAGCTACGCGGCGCCGGCGGCTGGACCGTGACCCGGCTGGTCCGCCTGCCCGCCGCCCTGCCGTTCTTCTTCACCGGTCTGCGCCAGGCGTCCTCCCTGGCGGTGATCGCCGCGGTGGTCGCGGAGTACTTCGGCGGGCTGCAGAACGGCCTCGGCTCCCGGATCACCTCGGCGGCGGCCAACACCGCGTACCCCCGCGCCTGGGCCTTCGTGGTCGGCGCGTGCGTGCTCGGTCTCGTCTTCTACCTCGCGGCCCTTCTCCTGGAGCGGCTCGTGATGCCTTGGCGGAGGGTCTACGAGACACACCGGAGGACCATCGTGAAGACGTACGAGAACCGCCCTTGCCATCGTCTCGCCTTGTCCACTGCTGGTGCTCGCCGCGTGCGGCACCGGCGGACGAGCGTCGTCGCCGACGCGGCGACGCGGCGGCGACCAAGAGCGTGAAGCTGCAGCTGCAGTGGTTCGCGCAGGGCCAGTTCGCCGGCTACTTCGCCGCGGCCGACCAGGGCTTCTACAAGGAGCAGGGCCTCGACGTCGAGATCCTCGAGGGCGGCGTCGACATCGTGCCGCAGACCGTGCTGGCCCAGGGCCAGGCCGACTTCGCGATCGCCTGGGTGCCCAAGGCGCTGGCCTCGCGCGAGCAGGGCGCCGGGATCACCAACATCGGCCAGGTCTTCCAGCGCTCGGGCACCTCCAGGTCTCGTTCGCCTCGGCCAGACATCAAGATCGCCGGCCGACCTCAAGGGCAAGAAGGTCGGCAACTGGGGCTTCGGCAACGAGTTCGAGCTGTTCGCGGCGATGACCAAGGCCGGGCTCGACCCCGGCAAGGACGTCACGCTCGTGCAGCAGCAGTTCGACATGCAGGGCCTGCTGCGCAAGGACATCGACGCCGCCCAGGCGATGAGCTACAACGAGTACGCCCAGGTGCTGGAGGCCAAGAACCCGGCCACGGGCGCAGCTCTACCAGCCGTCGGACGTTCACCGTGATCGACTGGAACACGGTCGGCACGGCGATGCTCCAGGACGCGGTCTGGGCCAACACCGCGAAGCTGGAGTCGGACCACGTCCTACCAGGACACGGCGGTGAAGTTCCTGACCGCGTCGCTCAAGGGCTGGGTGTACTGCCGCGACAACCCCGAGGCCTGCCGCGACATGGTCGTCAAGCGCGGCTCGAAGCTCGGCGCCAGCCACCAGCTCTGGCAGGTCAACGAGGTCAACAAGCTGGTCTGGCCGTCGCCCGGCCGGCGTCGGCATGATCGACGAGGCCGCCTGGAAGGCCGACCGTCGACCTCGCGCTGACCACGAAGAACGCCGACGGCCAGACGGTGCTGACCAAGGCGCCGGAGGGTCTGGCCTACACCAACGACTACGTCCAGAAGGCGATCGACATCCTCAAGGCGCAGGGCGTCGACGTCAACGGCGCGACCTTCACGCCGAAGACGGTGACCCTCACCGAGGGCGGCGCCTAGAGGTAAGCAAGGGTCCCTTGTTATCGCTTTTTGCATAACAAGGGACCCTTGCCAACAGTTGACTCTTTCTTCGGCCCGGCAAAAGCGGATAATTGCGGTATAGGGGGGCAATAACTGAATCGAGAATCGTCATGACAGGCAACAAAGCCGTCGCCTATGTCAAGCCGGGTCAGGTCGAGGTCACACGAGATCGACTACCCGACCTTCGAACTCAAGGACGGCCCGGGCGTCCACCCCGACAACGTCGGTCGCCAGGTGCCCGCACGGCGGCGATCCTGAAGTGCGTCGCGACCAACATCTGCGGCAGTGACCAGCACATGGTCCGCGGCCGCACCACCGCCCCCGAGGGTCTGGTCCTCGGGCACGAGATCACCGGCGAGGTCGTCGAGATCGGCCCGGACGTCGAGTTCATCAAGGTCGGCGATCTCGCCTCGGTGCCGTTCAACATCTCCTGTGGACGGTGCCGTCAACTGCAAGGACGGCAAGACCGGCGTCTGCCTGAACGTCAACCCGGACCGGCCAGGCTCGGCGTACGGCTACGTCGACATGGGCGGCTGGGTCGGCGGGCAGGCCGAGTACGTGCTGGTGCCGTACGCGGACTGGAACCTGTTGGTGTTCCCCGACAAGGACCAGGCGATGGAGAAGATCCTGGACCTGGCGATGCTGGCGGACATCTTCCCGACCGGCTACCACGGCTGCGTCGGCGCCGGGGTCACCACCGGATCCACGGTCTACATCGCCGGCGCCGGCCCGGTCGGGCTGGCCGCCGCGACCGCCGCGCAGCTGCTCGGCGCCGCCGACGGTGATCGTCGGCGACATGCAACGAGGAGCGGCTGGCCCAGGCCCGCAGCTTCGGCTGCGAGACCGTCGACGTGTCGCAGGGCGAGCCGAAGGACCAGATCGAACAGATCCTGGGTGACGCCCGAGGTCGACTGCGGCGTCGACGCGGTCGGCTTCGAGGCCCGCGGACACGGCGAGAACGCCGGGATCGAGCATCCGGCCACCGTCCTCAACTCGCTGATGGACCTCACCCGCGCCGGCGGCGCGCTCGGCATCCCGGGCCTCTACGTGACCGGTGACCCGGGCGCGCGTCGACGAGGCCGCCAAGGAGGGCTCGCTGTCCGATCCGGCTGGGGCTCGGCTGGGCCAAGTCGCACTCGTTCGTGACCGGCCAGTGCCCGGTGATGCGCTACAACCGCCAGCTGATGATGGCGATCCTCAACGACCGGGTGTCGATCGCGAAGAACGTCAACGCGACACCGATCCCGCTCGGCGAGAGCCCGCGGGGCTACGCGGAGTTCGACGAGGGCGCAGCGCGCAAGTACGTCCTCGACCCGCACGGGATGCTTAACTGACCCATCGTGGGTAATGTCAATTCGCGGCTCGAACGGGCCGCGAATTGACGTGCACACGGGTCTCGCCGCTGAGCGCCATCGACGGGCGTGAACTATGGTTGCGGGATCGCAACTACCCGACCCGGAGAGGGATCTCGATGGCTGGACGGCGACTGGCCGACCGGTACGAGCTCGAGGAGGTAGTGGCCAGGGGCGGGATGGGCGTCGTCTGGCGCGGCCGCGACCTCCGGCTCGGCCGGGCGGTGGCCGTCAAGCTCGTCTCCGGCGCGGCGTCGACGGACCCGACCACGGTCGAGCGGTTCGACCGCGAGGCCCGCACCGTGGCCCGGCTGAACCACCCCAACATCGTGGCGGTCTACGACTTCGGCGCCGACGGCGGAGACTCGTACCTGGTCATGGAACTGGTGGAGGGTCGCAGCCTGGCCGCGATGATCGGCGACGGGCCGCTGTCGGTCGCCGACGCGGTCGCGGTCGCCACCCAGGCCTGCACCGGCCTGGCGGCCGCGCACGCCGCCGGGGTCGTGCACCGCGACGTCAAGCCGGCGAACCTGATCCGGACCTCCGCCGGCGTCGTGAAGATCTGCGACTTCGGCATCGCCCACCTCCAGCACGCCTCGGGCCAGGCGCGGCTCACCGGGACCGCCGTGGCGATGGGCTCCACCAGCTACATGGCACCGGAGCAGGTCAACGGCGATCCGGTCGACGCGCGGACCGACCTCTACGGGCTGGGCTGCACCATCCACGCGATGCTCACCGGCGCACCGCCGTTCGTCGGCGTCACCCCGCTGTCCGTCGTGCACCAGCACGTCACCCAGTCGCCGCCCGACGTCCGGGCCGCCCGCCCCGACGTGCCGCCAGAGCTCGCCCGGCTGGTCCACGACCTGTTGGCGAAGTCGCCCGACGACCGTCCCCGCGACGCCGACGCCGTCGCCGCCGCGGTTGGCCGGGACACTCCCGATCCTCGTGCGCGACGAGGCGCCGGAGCCAGGGCTGGTGGCCATAGGTCCGCCCGGGCAGCGCCCGCCACGGTGGCGGCGCTGGGGCATCGCGGCTGGCGGCGCGGCCGCGCTGGCGGCGATCGTCCTGGCGTCGTTGTTAGCCGCCACCCGCGACAGCGGCGGCGGTGCCGCGGTCACCACGCCGCCTCCGGCCTCGGCCGAGGCCGTGTCCGCACCGACCCCGGTGGGCGCCGGGTCGCCCACGCCGACGCCGACCGCGGGACCGGCGCGGACGACGACCGCGCCAACGACGGCGCAGTCGGCGCCGCCGTCGCCGGCGACCGCTGGGCCGACGCGAACGGCCGTCCCGGCTCCACCGGTGCCGCAGGTCGATCCGATCACCGGCCTGCGCCGGACACTCGACGAGCAGGTGGCGAGCGGCCAGCTCAAGCCCAAGGAGGCCGAAGACCTCCGCAAGCGGGTCGACGACATCGCCCGGCGGCTGGATCGCGACGACCCGGATACCGGCAAGAAGATCGGTGAGCTGCGCACCCGGCTCGCGGATCTCCACCGCCAGGACAAGCTGACCGAGGCGGGCTACACGGCGATGTCGCGGTCGCGGTCGACCGCGTCCGCCGCCGCCGTACCGCGGCCGGCGCCTGACCGGCGGTCAACACCCGCAGGTCAGCGGCCGCGACGGCGGCCAGCAGCGGTGCCAGCGCCGCGAGGGTCCAGGTGAGGCCGACCTGGTCGGCGACGGCGCCGATGATCGGCGGGTGCGAGCAGGATCCCGGCGTACGTCATGGTGCTGAACCGGGCGACCGTGGCCGCCGCTTCGGTCGCCGCCGAGGTGGCCGGCCGCGCCGAACAGCACCGGCAGGGGAGTGGCCAGGCCGATCCCGACCACCGCGAACCCGGCGATCGCCAGCCCCGGCCACGGGCTGACCACGACCAGCACGAGGCCGGCGGCCGCGACGAGGACGCCGGCGCGGAGCAGCTCGTGCGGCGCCCGCCGGGCCAGCAGGCGGTCGCCGACCAGCCGGCCAGCTGTCTGGCAGGCGGTGAAGGCGACATAGCCGACGGCGGCCAGCCCGAGCGGCGCGGCCAGGCGTTCGTGCAGGAAGATCCCGCTCCAGTTCGCCACGGCCGCCTCGACGGTGAGCACGGTCGCGCCCATCGCGCCGAGCAGGACCAGCGGTCGGCTCCATCGGGCCCGCGGTGCACGCGCCGCCCGGTCCGTCCGGTCGGCACCAGCGGGCAGCAGCGCCCGGGTCCAGACGGCGGCGACGGGGGTGAGCACGACGGCCAACACCCCGAAGTGGACGGCCCGGCTCAGGCCCAGCTGCGCCGCGCCGGAGGCCAGCAGCGATCCGCCCACGGCGCCGATGCTCCAGGCCGCGTGACAGCCGTTGAGGATCGACCGCCCGAGCTCGCGCTCGACCGCGACGGCGTGGGCGTTCTGCGTCACGTCGAGCAGCCCGTGCACGGTGCCGACGAGCAGAAACGCCGCCGCGAGGCTGAGCAGGTCGCCGCCCAGTGCCGTGCCGAACAGCGCGGCCGGCAGGAGCGACACGGCGACGCGGACGACCCGGCGGCTGCCGAACCGTGCCGCGAGTGCGCCGGCACCCTGCATGGCGGCCACGGCCGCGATCCCGAAGGCGGCCGTGGCGAGCCCGAGCTGCCCGGCCGAAAGCCCGAGGTCCACCTTCACCGACGGCGCCCGCGCCGCGATGCTGGCCACCAGCAGCCCGTTCGTCGCGAACACCGCGGTGATCGCCCAGCGTGCGTTGCCCACCATGTGTCGTCCTCCCGCCGGGCGCCCCTGGCGGGCGCCGCACATAGAGACGACGAATGGGGACCGCCGGATTACTACCGCGCCGGGAAGGAACCTGCCGGCCGGAGATGGGGGTCGCCGGCCGGCAGGGGGGTGGGTCGCCGCGCTGCCCAGCCGGCGGCCCGGTGCGGAATGCGGGGCTCACCTAAGGCGCCAACCCGGAAGTGAGCCGCCGCGTTCCACGGATGAACCTATTCCAACTGGTTCCATCTGGTCAATGTGCAATCTCAACTTGTTCCAACAAGATGACATGCCAACCCTCCATGTGGTGGACTCGCGATGGCCAACCGGAAAGCGAGCTCCATCGTGGAACCCACCACCGAATATCGACGCGTCCTCGACGACCTCGTCCGCCGGATCGACGCCGGCGAGCTCGCCGCGGGCGAGAAGCTGCCGTCGACCGTGCGCCTCGCCGCCGACTACAGCGTCAGCATCTCCACGATCCATCGCGTGACCACGACCCTGGAAGACCGTGGCCTGATCCGCGGCGTGCCCGGCAAAGGGCGGTACGTCCGGTCCTGATCCGCCATCTCAACACGCGGGACAACCTACTAACCCAGTAGGATTAGTGGGCTATGGTGATGACCATGTTCCTGTCATCCGACCTGCTCAGCGTCGCCCGGCGGTTCGCCGGCGACCCGGCCGCCTGGGCCGGTCGCACCCCGCTTCGACCCGGACGAGCGGTGGTACCACCGGATCGCCGCCACGCCCGAGCACGAGGTCTGGCTGCTCACCTGGTTGCCGGGGCAGCACACCGACCTGCACGACCACGGCGGCGCCAGCGGCGGCTTCACCGTCGTCTCCGGCACGCTGACCGAGGAGACCGTCCACCGCGGCGCGCTGCGCGCCCGCCCGCTGCGCGCCCGGCGCGGGGCGCCGGTTCGGCCCGCACTACGTCCACCGGGTCAGCAACCTCGGCCCGGACCCGGCGATCAGCGTCCACTGCTACGCGCCGGAATTGCGTAGCATGACCCGATATGACCTGACCGACGGCGTCCTCAAGGTCGCCGACGTGGCGCGCGCGGGGGTGGCCTGGTGAGCCGTTCAATCGACGAGATCCTCGAAGCGGCGCGGAAGCGCCTGGTCCGGCTCGACCCGGAGCCCGCCCACGTGGCCGCCCGGGCCGGCGCGGTCCTGGTCGACACCCGCCCGGTCGGGCAGCGCGAGGCGACCGGCACGATCCCCGGCGCCCTGATCATCGACCGCAACGTGCTCGAGTGGCGGCTCGACCCGCGCTGCGACGCCCGGCTGCCGATCGCGGACTCGTACGACACGCACTACATCCTGTTCTGCCAGCAGGGCTACGCGTCCTCGCTGGCCGCCGCCTCGCTGCAGGACCTCGGCCTGCGCCGGGCGACCGACCTGGCCGGCGGCTTCCTCGCCTGGCTCGCGGCCGGCCTGCCCGTGCTCCAGCCGGGTGCACCGATCCGGCCCACACCCCAGCTCGTCGGCGCACATCCCCGGGAGGAACCATGACCGTCGTCGCGCACACGTCACTTCACGCGTTCCCGTCCCAGCGAGCGGCACACGAGGTCTCCATCGACGTCGCCGCCCGCCAGGTCGTCCGCGCCGGGCGGGAGGTGCCACTGACCCGCCTCGAGTTCGACCTGCTGGTGTTCCTGGCCCGCCACCCGCGCCGGGTGTTCACCCGCGACCACCTGCTGCGCAGCGTCTGGGGCTACGCGATCGCCGGCCCGCGCACGGTCGACGTCCACATCAGACGGCTGCGCGGCAAGCTGGTGACACCGGTCGTTCGCACGATCTACGGCGTCGGCTATCGCCTGGAGGACGAGGCTCCGATCACGCTGGTCGCCGACGAGGCGGCCTAGGACAACAGGTCGACCAGACCCTGGGCGTTCTTCTGCGCGTAGTCCGAATAGCAATTGTTCATCAGCACGTGGGTCTCGTCGGCCGACGAGGCCAGCTTGCGCAGTTTCGGCGCCCAGTCGGCCAGCTCGCGCGCGGAATACTCGTAGCCGAACTTCTCGTAGATGTTCTTGCTCGTCCACTTGAGACTGTGGCCGTGGAAGCGCACCACCGCCAGCTCCGCGGTCGCCTCCAGGATCGGCGGGATCGAGGAGCGGTGGCCCTGCGGCATGTCGACCGCGACGTACGGCAGGTGGTGCTGGCGCAGGAACTCCAGCGTCTCCACCCGGTTGTCGCCCTCGAACCACGACGCGTTGCGGAACTCGAACACCGGGCGCAGTGGCTCGACCCGGTCGCGGACCTCGATCAGGAAGCTCTTGTTGGACCGGCGGATGCCGAACCAGGGCGGGAACTGGAACAGCAGCGCGCCCAGCTTGCCGGCCGACACGAGTGGGTCCAGCGCCGACAGGAACCGGGTCCAGATCTCCTCGTACGCCTGCGGTGGCAGGTCCTTGGGGTAGACGTTGGTCTTGTCCGTCTCGGGCCGCAGGTCCTTGAAGATCGAGCTCACGCGGGTCGGATGCCCGGTCAGCAGGCTGTACGCCTTGATGTTGAAGGTGAACCCGGGCGGCGTGCGGGCGGCCCACAGCGCGGCGGTCTGCTCGGCCGGCGGCGCGTAGTAGGTCGCGTCGACCTCGACCAGCGGAAACTTGCCCGCGTAGTAGCCCAGCCGTTTCTCCGGTGTGTCCGAGTCCGGCGGATACCAGCCCGACTCCAGCAGCGTCTTGTCGGTCCACGATGCGGTGCCGACCTTGATGTCGCCCACAGGAACGACCCTAGGCCGCCCGGCGCTCCCGCGTCTGCTTGCAGGCCACGCAGCTTGTCGCCGCAGGGAAGATTTCCAGCCGCTCGACCGGGATCGGCGCCGCGCAGCCCTCACAGTGGCCGTAGCTGCCGGCCGCCAGCCTGGCCAGCGCGTGCTCGTACTGGCTCCGCCGGTCAGTCGATGACGCCCAGCACCGAGCGGAAGGTGTCGTGCTCGGCCGCCTTGGAGCCGCTGTCGGCCTGGTCGTCGCCGGCCGTGTCGCCTGACCTCGACCAGCCGCAGGAGGTGGCCACGCTCGCGCTCGGCCTCGAACTCCGCGGTCAACTCGTCCACGCGGGCCTGCAGGGTGAGCCGGATCTGCTCGGTCCGGGTCGCGTCCTCGATCATGGCGGCCGCCCTTCCAAGTGGTGGAGGTGGAGGTGCGGGCGAGTACCCATCATCCACGTGAGTCAAACCGCTCATCGGGTTCATTCTCGCTCACTCCCGCTCGACGACCGCCGGATGACGCGGGTCGTCGGTGCGCACCACGACGTCGGCCCAGCCGGCCGGGTCGACCTCGGACGCGTACCGCTGCCAGGCCGGCAAGCGTCCACGCCCAGTCCGGCGGCGTCCGCCGGGCCAGCGCTCCGGGCGAGACGACCAGGTGGACGGTCAGGTCGAAGGCCAGCGCGCCGCCCAGCAGAAAACCGCCGGTGACCAGCACGACCGCGGCGGGCTCCAACGGCGAATAGCCGGCCCGGCTGGCCCGGTCGGTGGCCGGGTCCCACAGCGACGGCAGGATCCGCCCGCTGCCGCCGGGCCCGGCCGGGTCGAGCACCTCGCGGCGCAGCCCGGACTCGTCGAGCCAGTCGGTGTAGAACGCGTCCGGGTTGGTCCGGCCCTGTTCGAGCCGCAGGGACGCGGACCGCAGGAACCCGTTCGCGGGTACGGCGTGCGCCGGCCGCCCTCGCAGCCGCAGCTCCTCGACCAGCGCGTCGGCCAGCGGCTCGGGCCCGGCCAGCGGGCTTTCGCCGCAGGCCCGCACGAGAAGACAGCGGCGAGGCACCGGCCGGCGGCGGCCCGTCGAGCGCTACCCGGACCCACGCGTCAGGGGACGACGACGCGATCCGGTCCGCGAGCCCGTCGACGAACAGTTCCGGAGTGATCGGCCGCACACGCACCCGCCCATGATGCCCTGGCACCGGCAGGATGTCCGGCATGCGGGCGGTGCTCACCGGGTTCGCCGGGATCTGGCTGGTGACCCTGGCGGGCTACCTGGCCGGCCGGTTCGGCATCCTCGGCCCGGAGACCACCGCGCTGCTGGCCCGGCTGGTCTTCTACCTCGCCGCCCCGGCGCTGCTCTTCTCGACGCTGGCCACCTCGAGCCTCGACAAGGTGTTCAGCCCGGCGCTGGCCGTCTTCGTGCTCAGCACCGTGGTGGTCGGCCGCGCTCTACGTGGCGGTGATGCTGCCGGCGCCGCCCGCGGCCGAGGTGACCATCGGCGCGCTCTGCGCGTCGCTACGTCAACGCCGGCAACCTCGGCCTGCCGATCGCCGCCTACGTGCTCGGCGACGCCTCGCTGGTCGTACCCGTGCTGCTCTTCCAGCTCCTGATCGCGACCCCGACGGGCCTGGCCGTGCTGGACGTGACCGCGGCCGGCAACCGGCCCGCTCCGCTGCGGCTGCTGTCCGCACCGCTGCGCAACCCGATCAGCGTCGCCTGCCTCTGCGGCCTGGTGGTCGCCGCCGCCGGCTGGCGCCTGCCGCCCGAGGTGCTCCGCCCGTTCGACCTGGTCGGCGGCGCCGCCGTGCCGCTGGCCCTGATCGCCCTCGGCCTGGCGCTGCGCGGCAGTCGCCCGCTCGCCGGCGGCCCGGACGCCGGCCAGCGCTACCTGGCGGTCGCGCTCAAGGTCGCGGTGCAGCCCGCCGTCGCCTGGGCGATCGGCCGCTTCGCCTTCCACCTCGACGGCCACGCGCTGCTCGCCGCCGTCGTGCTCTCGGCCCTGCCCAGTGCGCAGAACCTCTTCGTGTACGCCACCCGCTACGACCGCGCCACCGCCCTGGCCCGCGACGCGATCGTGCTGTCCACCCTCGCCGCCGTGCCCGCGCTGGTGATAATCGCCGCGCTGTTGACGTGAGGCTTGTTAGGGTCCCGCCCGTGACGGTTACCCCCGCTGACGTGACGACCGCGGTCGCCCTGCTCCGCGCGACCCTGCGCGACGTTCCCGACGACGCCTGGGACGTGCCGGCCGGCGCGCTGACCTGGACGTGCTGGGAGACGATGGAGCACACCGCCGACGACCTGTTCGCCTACGCGATGCAGATCGCGCCGAGCGACCCGCCGACCGACACCCACGTGCCGGCCGGCTGGAACTATCTGCGCGAGGGCGGCCCCGCCCTGACCATCTTCGTCGAGCGCGACTCCGGCACGCTGGGCCTGCTCCGGGTGCTGGAGTCGTGCGGCGCGATGCTGGCCGGCGTGGTCGCGGGGGCGCCCGCCGACCGGCTGTCCCACCACTCCTACGGCATCAGCGACCCGGAGGGCTTCGCGGCCATGGGAGTGGTCGAGACGCGTGCACGGCTTCGACGTGGCGGCCACGCTGGGCGTGCCCTGGCAGCTGCCCGCCGACCTGTGCGAGCGGGCGATCGACCGGCTGTTCCCGGGCCTGCCGGAGCACCCCGACCCGTGGGAGCGGCTGCTCTGGGCGACCGGCCGCGGCGCTGCCCGGCCACCCGGCCCGCGAGTCGTGGCGCTGGGACGGCCGCCCGGCGGCTGCGCTGCGCGGAGCGCATGGCCTGGGCTGATGCTGACCGCGCGCAGCCCAGCGTCTGGCGCAACCGTTACGAGTGCGCTGTCGACGGCCGGCCGCTGACCACCTGGGACCGGTCGTTCTGGAAGCGCGGCGGCGTCTTCACCCTCGACGGACGGCCGTACGAGGTACGTGGCAACTTCTGGCGCAACCGGTCGACGATGGTCGACCAGATGGGCGGCGAGCTCGCGCGGCCGAGCGGGTCGGGCGCCGGCGGTGGACCGTCACGTCGGCGGGGCAGACCTACGGTTCCGCCGCGCCTCGTGGTGGAACAGC
>CAWIXO010000038.1:0-33960 GCA_963840005.1 uncultured Actinomycetota bacterium
GCGTGGCCATCTCGACGGTCGCCGGCAGGTTGATGATCAGCGGGCGGTCCGGCGTCGGGTCGATCACGTCGATGACGGCGGAGCACACCTCGAGGGCGTACTCGAGCTCGGTGCCCGTGTAGGACTCCGGCGAGTACTCGTAGAAGATCTCGGTGTCCGGGGTGTGGATCTCCGCGTACTTCTGGCAGAGCCGCGCACCGCTCGTGGCGATGTCGGTGATGCCGTCCTTGTCGAGGCCGAACACCACCCGGCGCTGCAGCGTCGAGGTCGAGTTGTAGAAGTGCACGATCGCGCGCTTGGCGCCGCGCAGCGACTCGAAGGTGCGGTCGATCAGGTGCTCCCGGCACTGGGTCAGCACCTGGATCGTCACGTCGTCCGGGATCATGTCGTCTTGGATGAGCTGGCGGACGAAGTCGAAGTCCGTCTGGCTCGCCGACGGGAAGCCGACCTCGATCTCCTTGTAGCCCATCTCGACCAGCAGATGGAACATCCGGCGCTTGCGCTCGGGCGACATCGGGTCGATCAGCGCCTGGTTGCCGTCGCGCAGGTCAACGGCGCACCAGCGGGGCGCGGTCTGGGTGCGGCGGGTGGGCCAGGTGCGGTCGGCGAGGTCTACGCCGAACTGCTCGTGGTAGGAGGCGTACCGCTGGAACGGCATGCGGCTGGCGCGTTGGCGGGCGATGGGATTTTCGGACGATACGTCAGACATCGCGAAGAAGCTCCTGAGGCTGAAAGAGTCATGGGCGCCGTCGGGCGGCTAGAAAACCTGGTTCGGTGCAGCGAACGGACGGCGCGACTCAGCTCCGCGACGGGGTGCCGGCCTAGAGGGCCCCGTCGCGGCAAGGAAGCAGGAGCTGCCGATGCCACATGACAACGATCACCCTACGTGACCCCGTGGTGCTTTGGCCAAGGACCTTCCGGACTCTGAGACGAAGCTCTCTTTAGGTGGTCGGCTCAGCACTGCCGGTGACGGTCGGCGTGGGCTTGGGCGGCGCGGCCATGCCCAGCGGCTTGCCGTCGGTGACCGGCCCGGGCATGGCGACGCTGGCCGGCGCCGGGCCGGTCGGGCCGGCCAGCAGGAGTTCGCCGTAGTCGAACCGGGCCGCGGTCAGCGTGCCGTCGGCGTCGAATAGCAGTAGATGCCGACGTCGAGCGCGGCGTTCACCGAGGCCGTGGTGGTCTCCACCGCGAAACACGCGCCCTTCGCGCCGGGCAGCGGCGGCGCCGCCGAAACGGACAGCGGGGCGCCCGGGTCGGTCAGCACGTGGCGGACCGTGACCAAGGCGCGCTGCACCTTGGGGTCGATCGAGGCGGGCACGTCGGCGTCCGGGCCGCCGATCTTCACGCAGTTCGGCGTCATCGACTCGTCGGCCGAGGGCAGCGCGCACTGGAACAGGCCGATCTCGTTGCGCACGATCGAGATGTCGACCGTGCCGCCGAGCGCCAGGTCGGGCACGTCGACCCGCCAGCTCCGGTCGGGGGCGATCGTCAGCGAGACGCTGCGCTCGCGGTTGTCGGCGCGGTAGGTGTAGATCGCGGTGAGCGTGCGGTCCTGTGCGGCGGCGGCGAGCGCGGCGAGTTGGTCCCGGGCGTCGGCGGCCGCGGAGGGCTGGCCCGTCGGGGTCGGCTGCGTGGGCGACGGCTGCGGGTCGCCGCCACAGCCGGTGAGCACGAGCACAGTGGCCAACGCGCCGGCGAACCACCGGCGCGGGCTCACCCCGTACGCCCTCACGGGGTTCATTGTGGTGGTGTTGGCATGTAGACCGGTCCATGCGTGCCGGCGTGTCTTGGGACGGGTCGAACTTCTGATCGTGAACGGTGCGTGACGGTCCGTCAGATGGTGGGATCGCGACTCCCCTCACACCGTGGCCGCCGGTACCCTGACGGGGGAAATCGCGCCGCCGGCGGCCAACCCGGCGGCGCTGGCACGTTTGCCCCGCACGGCGCCGACCCGGTGCCGCCGGGGCGCGGAGCATGTGAGACGGGAGCATTCCGCGGTGGCGCTAGTTGTGCAGAAATACGGCGGCTCGTCGGTCGCCGACGCCGAGCGGATCAAGCGGGTTGCCGAGCGCATCGTCGACTCGCGCAAGGCCGGCAACGACGTGGTGGTCGTGGTGTCCGCGATGGGCGACACCACCGACGAGCTGCTCGACCTCGCGCACCAGGTCAGCCCGCTGCCGGCCGGCCGCGAGCTCGACATGCTGTTGACCGCCGGCGAGCGCATCTCGATGGCGCTGCTGGCCATGGCGATCCAGAACCTGGGCTACGAGGCGCGGTCCTACACCGGCTCGCAGGCCGGCGTGCTGACCACGTCGGTGCACGGCCGGGCGCGGATCATCGACGTCACGCCCGGTCGGTTGCGCGGTGCGCTCGACGAGGGCGCGATCGCGATCGTGGCCGGCTTCCAGGGCGTCTCGCAGGACACGAAGGACATCACCACGCTGGGCCGGGGCGGGTCCGACACGACCGCCGTCGCGCTGGCCGCCGCACTGTCCGCCGACGTCTGCGAGATCTACACCGACGTCGACGGCGTGTTCACCGCCGATCCGCGTATCGTGCCGAACGCGCGGCACATCAAGCAGATCACCTACGAGGAGATGCTCGACCTGGCCGCCTGCGGCGCCAAGGTGCTGATGCTGCGGTGCGTCGAATACGCCCGGCGCTTCAAGGTGCCGATCCACGTCCGCTCGTCCTACACGCAGAACCCCGGCACTATCGTCACCGGATCGATGGAGGATCTTCCCGTGGAGCAGGCACTGATCACCGGCGTCGCCCATGACCGCAGCGAAGCCAAGATCACGATTGTCTCGGTCCCGGACGAGCCGGGCGCGGCCGCCAAGATCTTCGAAACCGTGGCCGGTGCCGAGATCAACATCGACATGATCGTGCAGAACGTCTCGACCGGCCAGGCCGGCGCGCACCAGAGCGGCCGCACCGACATCTCGTTCACGCTGCCGCGGGCCGACGGCCCGGTGGCGATGGCCGCCCTCAACCGGGTGCAGTCCGAGATCGACTTCGAGACGCTGCTCTTCGACGACCACGTCGGCAAGGTGTCGCTGATCGGTGCCGGCATGCGTTCGCACCCCGGCGTCGCCGCGAAGTTCTTCGCCGCGCTCGGCCGAGGCCGGCGTCAACATCGAAATGATCTCCACCTCGGAGATCCGGGTCTCCGTCGTCTGCCGCGACACCGACCTCGACGAGGCCGTCCGCGCGGTGCACGACGCGTTCGATCTGGGCGGCACCGAAGAGGCCGTGGTCTACGCGGGGACCGGGCGGTGAGCCCGGTGTCCGGTCTGCCGTCCCTGGCGGTGGTCGGCGCGACCGGAGCCGTCGGCACGGTGATGTGCGAGCTGCTGTCGGCGCGTAAGAACGTCTGGGGCGAGATCCGGCTGCTGGCGTCGCGCGCGGTCGGCCGGCAAGAAGGTCTACTGCCGCGGCGAGGAGCTGACCGTCCAGGCGCTCTCCGAGGCGACGCTGGCCGGCGTCGACGTGGCGATGTTCGACGTGCCCGACGAGGTGTCGGCGGAGTGGGCGCCCAAGCGCCGTCGCCCTGGGCGCGGTCGCGGTCGACAACTCGGCCGCGTTCCGGATGGACCGCGACGTGCCGCTGGTGGTCCCGGAGATCAACCCGGAGCAGATCCGCAACCGGCCCAAGGGCATCATCGCCAACGCCAACTGCACGACGCTGGCGATGATCGTGGCGATCGCGCCGCTGCACCGTGAATACGGGCTGCGCGAGCTGGTGCTGGCCTCGTACCAGGCGGTCTCCGGCGCCGGGCAGGTCGGCGTCGACACGCTGCACGACCAGCTGACGAAGATCGCCGGCGACCGGGCGCTGGGCTCGCGCTCGCGGCAACGTCCGCCAGGCGGTCGGCGACGACCTGGGCCCGTTCCCGGCACCGCTGGCGCTCAACGTGGTGCCGTGGGCGGGTTCGCTGAAGGACGGCGGCTGGTCGTCGGAGGAGCTGAAGCTCCGCAACGAGTCCCGCAAGATCCTCGGCCTGCCCGACCTGAAGGTCTCGGCGACCTGCGTCCGGGTGCCGGTGGTGACCGGCCACTCGGTGGCCGTGCACGCCGTCTTCGGCACCGAGGTCGACGCCGAGGGCGCCCGCGAGGCGCTGCGCAACGCACCCGGCGTGATCCTGGTCGACGACCCGGCGGCGGGCGAGTTCCCGATGCCGATCGACGCGGTCGGCACCGACCCGTCCTGGGTCGGCCGCATCCGCCGCGCGATGGACGACCCGCGCGCGCTGGACTTCTTCGTGACCGGCGACAACCTGCGCAAGGGTGCGGCCCTGAACACCGCCCAGATCGCCGAACTCGTCGCCGCGGAACTCACCGCCAAGTAACCGGCACGCTGGCGACCACCAAGCCTGGCCCGCCCGGGTCCATCGGACCCGGGCGACTGCGGCAGTCGCGCCGTTGGGGCTGGGCCGCGTCCTGCGGGGCCTAGACGCCGAGTTGGCGGCGGACCTCTGCCGCTACCCGGCCGCCCTCCGCGCGTCCGGCCACCGCGGCCTGGGCCGCCTTCATGGCCGGGCCCATCTGGGCCTTGCCGGTGAACGACCCGGACGCGAGCGCCCCCGTCACGATTTCGGCGAGATCGTCGTCGGAGAGCTGCTTGGGCAGATAACGGTCGAGGACCTCGCCCTCGGCGATTTCCTTCGCGGCCTGCTCGGCCCGACCCGCGTCGCCGAAGGCGGTCGCGGCCTCGCGGCGCTTCTTGGCCTCACGGGTGAGCACGGCGAGGATCTCGTCGTCGCTCAGCTCGCGCTTCTCCTTGCCGGCCACCTCGGCATTGCCGATCGCGGCCAGCGCCATTCGCAGCGTCGAGGTCGTCATCTCGTCGCGGGCCTTGAGCGCGGCCCGCATGTCGGTGGTGAGGACGTCCTTCAGGGTGGCCATGAGGCCACAAACTACCCTGGGTCCCATGCGAAAGCGCACGGTATACCGACTCGCGGCCGGCACGGCGATGGCTGGTGCGGCGACCTTCGCCTACGCCGCGTTGGTCGAACGCAACCTGTTCACCCTCCGGCGGTACGACGTGCCGGTGCTGGCGGCCGACGCCGAGCCGCTGCGCATCCTGCACCTGTCGGACCTGCACATGATGCCGGACCAGCGACGCAAGCAGCGGTTCGTGGCCGCGCTCGCCGGCACCGACCCGGACCTCGTGGTCGTCACGGGCGACAACATGGCCAACCCGGACGCCGTACCCGGTGTGATGCGGGCCCTGCAGCCGCTGCTCGGCGTGCCGGGCGCGTTCGTCTTCGGCTCCAACGACTACCGCGGGCCGGTGTTCAAGAACCCCTTCAGCTACTTCGAGAAGGACCGCGAGTACGTCCAGGGCGCCGAACTGCCGACCGAGGAGCTGCGCGACGTCCTGGTCGGTGCCGGCTGGGCCGACCTCAACAACGCGCGCACGACGCTCAAGGCCGGCGGCCGGCTGATCGAGCTCGTCGGGGTCGACGACCCGCACGTCGAGCGCGACGACTACGCGGCGGTGGCCGGCCCGGCTTCGCCCGCCGCCGACCTGCGGCTGGCGCTCACCCACACGCCCGAGCCGCGGGTGCTCGACGAGATGGCCCGCGACGGGTTCGACCTGCTGCTCGCCGGACACACCCACGGCGGCCAGGTCTGCGTGCCGTTCGTGGGCGCGCTGGTGACCAACTGCGGGCTGCCCCGATCGATGGCCAAGGGCCTGCACCACTGGCCCGACAGCAGCGCCTGGCTGCACGTATCCGCCGGGCTCGGCACCCACCCGACTGCCCCGATCCGGTTCGCCTGCCGCCCGGAGGCGACGCTGCTCACGCTCATCCCTCGCTGAGGCGGTATACCGAATTTGACCCGGGTGGGCGCTGGGCTACTATTGCTCGGCACGCCTCGGGGTGTGGCGCAGCTTGGTAGCGCGCTTCGTTCGGGACGAAGAGGTCGTCGGTTCGAATCCGGCCACCCCGACCAGGTGTGAGGGCACATCCGAGAAATCGGATGTGCCCTTTCTGCATTGCGCGAGCCCGGGAAAGTCAGCCAGCGGTCGCCGTGGGCGCCAGGCGGGCACCGTCGCGGCCGTCGCGCTTGACCTCGTAGAGAGCCGCGTCCGCCCGGCGCAGGGCGCGCTCCGGCGGCTCGTCGCCCTCGACCAGGGCCACGCCGATGCTCACCGTGCGGCCGATCGCCCGGGCCGCCGCGGTCAACCGGTCGGCGATGACCATCGCCTCGCTGGGGTGGCGCACCTCCAGGACCGCCACGAACTCGTCACCGCCGAGGCGGAAGAGCTCGTCGACGTGGCGGAGGGCGTCCTCCAGCGCGCGGGCGACCGCGACCAGGACGGCGTCGCCCTCCTGGTGGCCGTACGTGTCGTTGATGACCTTGAACTGGTCGATGTCGATCGCCAGCAGGGCGGTGCGGCCCGCCACGGCGCTGCGGATCCGCTCGCCGAAGGGGCCCCCGTGCCGCAGCCCGGTCAGCGGGTCCGAGTTCGCCAGCTCGCGGAGCTGGCTCAGGGTGCGCAACCGGTCCAGGCAGGACCAGGCCTGCGCGGACAGCAACTCCATCAGGTTGACCATCGACGGGTCCGGCTCGAGGTTGCGCTCGTCGGCGATCAGCATCACGCCGCCGCCGTCGGCCGGGCCCACCGGCACCGTGATCAGGGTGACCACGCCGGCGGCGATCAGCGGGCGGTAGATGTGGGGCACACAGTGGTCGGTCTCGCCGAGCGTGTACGACGACCCGTGCTTGTGCGCCATCGTGACGAGCTCGAGCAGCGCGGACTCGGGCAGCGCGGTCATCACGTCGCGCAGCTTGGCCTCGAGCTCGTCCGGGAGCATCGTGGGCATGCCGACCCGCATCCGCGCGCCGTCGTCGACGATCAGCACGGCCGCGGACAGGCCTGACATGTCGCGGGCGGCGTCGTTGGCGGCCGCCATCAGCTCCCACTCGGTCGTCGCGGCGGTCAGGGCGCCGGCGTGCCGCAGCAGCTTCTCGCTGCGCTTCTCGGGCGGCGGCCCGCCGAGCCGGGTGATCCGGTCGCCGAGGCACGCGGCCACCTCGTCGACGAGCTTCGCGGCGGCGTCGACCTCGGTCTGGGTCTGCCATTCGACGTTCAGCACGCCGATCGGCCGGCCGTCGGTGTCCAGGAGCGGCGCGCAGACCTCCAGCGTCGTGCCGGGCGCGCCGACCGGGATGTAGTCGGGGTCGTCGCGGACGGCGGTGACGATCTGTGTCTGGCCGGAACTGAAGGCACGGCCGGACACACCGCGCCCCGGTTGCACGGCGGTGAAAACCTGCCAGGAACCGGCAGCGGCGACACACCGCAGATGACGTCGTACGGGTAGCAGAGCAGCCGCCATCGCACCCGTGTGGGTGTGCAGGGCGTTGACTGTCACCCGGCAGGCTTCTTCGGCGGACGAGGCCCGGGTCAGGCGCGCCGTCACGTCGCGGATGATGCGTTCGTGATCCAGTCGCACGGTAACTTTCCGGTGAGGATGTGCTGTTCTTCGTGGTGCTGCGGCGAAGACAAATAATCTTCGGCAGCCTACCGACTGTAGCTGGATCGTTGCTGCCCGCCCGCAACGGGTCCCGGACAAACCGGCCTATCCCGGATGGGCGGTGAGCGTTCTCACCACCTCGACGCCAACGGCAACGGGCCCGCCGGGCAATGCCGGCGGGCCCGTTGACCTGCTGTGTCAGCCTCCTGGGCCGCGGCCGGGTGGTCGGCCCGGCCCGGTGCCGCCAGGCCCGCCAGCGCCCTTGCCGTTGCTGATCTGGATGAGCACCACGCCGCCCTTGATCGTCCGGCCGTCCGGCGACGTGCCAGCCGCCTGGCCGGCGGCACAGCGGGAGTCGATCGGGAGGTTGTCGACATCCACCTCGAACCCGGCCCCCCGCAGCTTGGCGCGGGCCGACTCGACCGAGGTGCACTCGACGTTGGGGATGCTGCGTTGGTCGCCGTTGATCAGCTTGTCGTTGCCGGGCGGGGTGAAGTCCTTGCGCGTCGCCTTCATCGCCCGCATGCCGTCGCGCAGCGTCTCGTAGACCGCCGGGTTGACGATGCCGTGCTCCATGTCGTGGTTGGTCTCGGCCCAGTCCGGGTCGGCCAGGATGCCCGCCACCGAGAGCTGCTTGGTCATCGTGACCAGCGACGCGGTCTTTTCGCTGTCGGTGGTGCCGGACTTGCCGGCCACGGGGAAGCCCACGATGCCGCGCACGCCGGTCGCGGTGCCGCCGGTGCACCGGGACTTGGACGAGCGGTCACCGACCGGGCAGCGGGCCGCGTCGACGGCGGAGCGGGCGACCTCGTGGGTCGACCGCCTTGCGGCAGCGCGAGGCGGCGACGTCGAGCTTGGCGCCGTCCGGGGCGACGATCTCCTGCACGGGGTTGGGCTCGCAGTATTTACCGTCGGCGGCCAGCGTCGCGTACGCGTTGGCCAGGTCGAGCGGCGTGGTGGACGAGACGCCGAGGGTGAACGCACCCCACTGGTCGGCGCCCTCCTTGTTGTTGGCGATCACCGCGTCGCTCTTGGACGCGGAACTTGATGCCCATCCGCTTGGCCGCGTCGACCACGTTGGCCGCGCCGGCCTGCTCCTCGAGCGGGACGAAGAAGGTGTTGACCGACTTGCCGAAACCGCCCCACATGTTGTGCACGCCGGCCATGCTCTTGTTCGCGTTCTCCGGACAGTATTTGTTGGTGCCCGGGCAGGCGCTCGGTCCGTTGTATTCCACGATGTACTTCGACTGTGTAGACCGCTTTCGCGTTGATCGTGTAGCTCAGCGGGTAGCCCTTTTCCAGGGCCGCGACCAGCGTGAAGATCTTGAAGGTCGAGCCGGCCTGGTAGCCGGTGATGTCGCCACCGCCGCTGAGCAGCGGGTTGGTGGTGTTGGGGTAGGTGCCCCGGATCTTGCGCTTCTTCTTCGCCGGGTCGGTGGATAGCCCGTTCTGCGGCTTGTCGGCGGGGTCGAGCTTGTAGTTGCGGTTGACCGCCAGCGCCCGCACGTAGCCGGTGCCGGGCTCGATGGCCGCGACCATCAGCGCGTTGGGGTGGTTCTTGCCGGTCTTGTAGTACTGCTCGACGTTTTTCTTCGCGGCGTCCTGCACGCCGGGGTCGAGCGAGGTGATGATCTTGTAGCCGCCGCTCTTCAGCCGCCGCTCACGGTCGTAGGACGTGGCGCCGAACGCCTCCTGGTCCATCCACCAGCGGTAGAAGAAGTCGCAGAAGAAGCCCCAGCTGTTCTTGGTGGTGGCCACGCAGCCGTTCGGGCGCGCGCTTGCCCTTGACGGCCAGCTTGACCGCCTTGGCCTTGTCGCGCTGCTCGGCGGTGATCGCGCCGATCTCGAACATGTTGTCGATGACGTAGTTGCGGCGGTCGACCGCCTGCGGGTAACCGTCCTGGGTGGTCGGGTCGAACTCCGACGGCGCCTTCACCATGCCGGCGAGCATCGC
The DNA here is from genome assembly GCA_963840005.1 of uncultured Actinomycetota bacterium. Lineage (GTDB taxonomy): Bacteria > Actinomycetota > Actinomycetes > Mycobacteriales > Micromonosporaceae > Asanoa. Next base: position 9,439 of record CAWIXO010000038.1, read on the forward strand.
GGCCTCGTCGATCGTGAGGTCCTTGGGCTGCTTGGAGAAGTAGACCTGGCTCGCGGCGTAGACGCCGTAGGCGCCGTTGCCGAACGGCGCGGTGTTGAGGTAGCGCTCGAGGATCTCGTCCTTGCCCAGCTCTTTGTCGATCTGGAGGGCGTAGCGCATCTCGCGGATCTTGCGCTGCGGCGTGTCCTCGGTCGCGGCGACCACGTCCTGCGGGTCGGTCGCGGAGTAGGCGATCGCGAGCCGGACGTACTGCATGGTGAGCGTCGAGGCGCCCTGCGCGGTCTCGCCGGCCTGGTTGTTGGCCACGAACGCCCGGCCGATGCCCTTGATGTCGACGCCGTTGTGCTTGTAGAAGTCGTGGTCCTCGGCGGCGATGATCGCCTGCTGCATGACCTTGGACATGTCTTTGAGCTCGACGTCGCGCCGGTTCTCGTCATACATCGTGGCCAGCGGCGTCTTGCCGTCACTGGCGTAGATGTAGCTGATCTGCGGTGGGCGCTTGAGGGTCAGCTCCGTCGGGCAGCTTGTCGAAGGTCTCGACGCCCGCCTTGGCGGCCAGGCCGGACATCGCGACAGCGGGGAACGCCGCCGCGGCGACCACGACCACCCCGGCGAGGACGCCACAGATGATCAGCGATGCGGCATTGGCGAAAATGTTGTGGTCACGCCGCCGCATCCAGCTCTTTTTGCGGGGCTTCCCAGGCTGCGCACTCCGCTCACTCACCCCGACAGGGTACGGGAACGCACAACAATCTCGCGTCCCGCGTTGGTGGGCAGAGGCACGCACCGCACGCGCGAGGGTAAATCCGACGCGCCAGTACGCACGTCCTTCCGGAGCCGGGGTCGTTGTTGTGTTATGCGCATGCTCCGGCAGCCGGTGTGCACCAGCACCGACGATTCTGCCGGACTGCTGTGGTCTGTGTTGGCTTTTGACCGAATCCAGGCCGAGATTTTCCGCGTACGAGGCATCTGAGCCGTCCCGCTAATGCGGCAGGCGAAGAGTGTCCCGGTTGTGATGTATTTATCTGACAACGTTGCGTAATCAGACGACTACGGAGCATGATGGTCCGGCGAGGATCGCGCGCATCCGCCGTCTCCCGGGGGGAACGGAACGGTGGGTGACCGGGGGCTACACCTGCCGACTCGAGGTCGGAACTCCGACTGGTGTGGAGAGATCGGCAGCGGACTGCAAGGGGGGACGTGGACTGATGGGCATGATCACTGACTGGCCGACCTTGGCGGCATGCCAGAACGGGGACCCGGACGCGCTTTTCGTACAGGGCGCCGAGCAGAACGTCGCGAAGCGGATCTGCCGAAGCTGCCCGGTGCGATACGAGTGCCTGGCCGACGCGCTGGACAACCGCATCGAGTTCGGCGTCTGGGGTGGCATGACCGAGCGCGAGCGGCGCGCGCTTGCTGCGGCGCCACCCGCAGGTGGCGAGCTGGCGCAAGATGTTCGAGGCCGCGCTGCGCAACAAGGACAAGTCGCTGGTCACGGCTGGCTGATAGCCGAGCCGATCGTCCGCAGCCCGTCGATGTCGTGGACATCGGCGGGCTGTGCCGTTACGGCCACCGTGGGCACGTCGGGGAACTCCCGCGCGAACCCGGCGGTCACGGCCCGCTCCCGGTCGGCCAGCGCGGCCAGCGCGGCGTGGATGCGCAGCGCGTCGGCGGTCGGCGCCTGCTCGCCCGGCTCGGCCAGCGTCGGCCGCGGCGGCCAGGCTGGCCTCGGCGCCCAGCTGCGGCACCTGGGTGCGTGTGCACGCGGTTGACCACCAGCCCGGCCAGCGGCATCCGCTCCTCGCCGAGCCGGCGGGCGAAGTAGGCCGCCTCGCGGATCGCGTCGGGCTCCGGGGTCGCGACCACCAGGAACGCGGTCTCCGGCGCCTGCAGGATCTGGAAGGTCTGCTCGGCGCGCTGCCGGAAGCCGCCGAACATCGAGTCGAGTGCGGCGACAAAGCCTGACAAATCAGTCAAGAGCTGCGCCCCAAGGACCTTCTGTACGACCCGGGAGAACACCCCGAACGACGCCGTCACCAGCCCGAACACGCTGCGCCCGCCGGCCCGGGCCGGTGCCAGCAGCAGCCGCAGCATCCGCCCGTCGAGGAACCGGCCCAGCCGGGCCGGTGCGTCGAGGAAGTCCAGCGCGGACCGCGACGGCGGGGTGTCGACCACGATCAGGTCCCAGTCGCCCTGCGCGTGCAGGTGGCCCAGCTTCTCCATCGCCATGTATTCCTGCGTGCCGGAGAAGGTCGAGCTCATCGCCTGGTAGAAGGGGTTGGCGAAGATCTCCTGCCGCCTTCGCCGGGTCGGTGTGCGCGAGCACCACCTCGTCGAAGGTGCGCTTCATGTCGAGCATCATCGCGTGCAGCGAGCCCGCGCTGCTCTCGCTGACGCCCTTGACCGGCCTGGGGGTGTTGTCGAGCTCGGTGAGACCGAGCGACTGGGCCAGCCGGCGGGCAGGGTCGATGGTCAGCACCACGGTGCGCCGGCCGTGCTGCTCGGCGGCCCGCAGAGCGAGCGCGGCGGCCGTCGTGGTCTTGCCGACTCCACCCGATCCGCAACAGACCACGATGCGGACGCCCGGATCGCTCAGGATCCGGTCGACGTCCAGCCGTGGCGGGTGTTGATCCGAAGACACATGACCGAGTTTATGGGGTCGGACCAGCAAGTAGAGCGGCGGCGAGAAGGTCGAGGCCTTCCCGGTCGACTCCGCCGCTGAGCAGGGCAGCTCCAGCACCGGCCGGCCGAGCTCCGCGAGGTCGGTCCGGAGCGAGTCCTCGAGCTCCTGGCGGGTCAGGTGGTTCTTCACCTCGGCGTACAGGCCGGTGACCGTGGCCCGGTCGGTGGGCAGGCCCGGCGGCGGTCAGACCGCGCTTGAGCTCGGCCTGCGTGACCTTGCCGACCGAGGCCACGCGGCGCCTGCGCCTCGTTGACGATCACGTGCCCGACCGGGATGCGCAGCCGGGTCAGCTCGTCGATGGCGTCGACGGTCTCCTGGACCGGCATCTCCTCGAGAAGTGTGACCACGTGCACAGCGGTCATCGGCGAGCGGAGCAGCGCCTGGACGCCGTCGCTCTGCGTCTTGATCGGGCCGACCTTGGCCAGCTTGGCCGTCTCCGCGGTGACGTTCAGGAACCGGCCGATCCGGCCGGTCGGCGGGGCGTCGAGCACGACCGCGTCGTACACCCGATGCCCGCCGGAGGTCCGGGTGGTCGCCTCCTTGACCTTGCCGGTGAGCAGCACGTCGCGCAGGCCGGGCGCGATCGTGGTGGCGAAGTCGATCGCGCCCAACCGGCGCAGCGCCCGGCCGGCGGCACCCAGCCGGTAGAACATCTCGAGGTATTCGAGCAGCGCTTCCTCGGCGTCGATGGCCAGCACCCGCACCTCGCCGCCGCCGGCCGCCGCGGTGATCCGGCGCTCCTCGTAGGGCAGCGGCGGGGTGCCGAAGAGCTGCGCGACGCCCTGGCGGCCCTCGACCTCGACCAGCAGCGTCCGGCGCCCGCCGGCGGCCAGCGCCAGGGCGAGCGCGGCGGCCACGGTGGTCTTGCCGGTGCCGCCCTTGCCGGTCACGACATGCAGCCGTGCCGGCCAAAGATCAGCACGTCGGCCGGTCGCGGCGGGTCTCGTCACGAACCAAGAGTAAGCGTCAGCCGACGTCGCAGACCCACCAGCCGGTCTGGTGCACGACGGTGAAGCGGAGTTGCTCCTCGGCGCTGCGGTCGTCGGCGGTCAACACGGTCAACCTGGTCGAGACGATCGCCTTCTCGGCGTCCTGCTGTTCCACCTTCGGCGGATCCCACCGGTAGCGCGGGCTCGGGTAGGTCCGCGCGTACCGCTGCACCTCGTCGACTTGTCCTGGACCGCGCGCTGCGTCGCGGGCCGCGCCGCAGAGCAGCCCGGCGGCCGCGGTCGGCGTTCTGGTCGACGTAGACGGCGTCGAGGAAGCTCTCGACCGCCGCGACCGGCTCGGCCGCGCCCTCGCCGGACTCGGTCGTCGCGGAGCAGCAGAAGGTGGCCAGCCCGCCACCGCCACAGAGCAGAACGACGGCCAGCACGACTGCCGTGACCAGCAGGCCGCGCCGGCGAGCGCTTGGCCGGTGCCGGGCGGCCGGATAAGGGGGTACGCCCGGCGGCGCGGCCCACGGTGCGGCGGAATCCGGCTGGCACCGGGTAGCTGGTGGTGGCCCACCGGGTCCCCGGCGGCGCCGTCGGCGGGCATGGCCGGGGCCGGTCCACGGCGGCGGCCCACCCGGGGCGTGCCGGCGACGTCGGCGGCGTGGAGCGGCATCCACGCCGGCGGTGTCCACGCGGGGGCTGGGCCGGAGCGGCGGCCGGCGGGCCGGCGCGGCAGGCGCTGCGGAGCTGGCGGGGCGCTGAGCGGCAGTCGGCGCGGCCGGTGGGCAGGTCGGTTCGTCCGGCGGAGGCGCGGCTGGAGCGGCCGAGGGCGTCGCTGGCGCGGGCGCGGGGACCGGGGCTGGCCGGCCGGGTCGGACGGATGCGGCCCGGCGGCGGCGGTGGGGCGGGCGTCCTCGCGGTGGCGGTGGCGGTGGCACCTGCCGGGCCGTCGCCGCTCGTCGCCGGGCGCGGCGGCGTCGGCTGGCCGGCTCTCGCGTCACCGGCGGGCGGCACGCTCATGGTCTCCCCAGGTCTCGTCCGGCGATCGAGCCGTCGCGGAGCAGGGTAGCCGACCTCGGGCCGCTCAGATCGCCACCGGTAACCTCGGCCGCATGCAGAAATGGGAGTACGCGACCGTGCCGCTGCTGGTCCACGCCACCAAGCAGATCCTGGACAACTGGGGTGACGACGGCTGGGAGCTGGTCGCGGTGGTTCCCGGCCCCAACCCGGAGCAGCTGGTCGCCTACCTGAAGCGGCCGAAGCGTGACATGACCGTCCGCACGAGCGCCTCGCCGAGCTGGGGCTCACGCTGCCCGAGGTGGTGCCGCCGGTGGCCGCGTACGTGCCGGCCGTGCAGTCCGGCAACTACGTCTACGTCTCCGGCCAGGTCCCGATCGTCGACGGCAAGCTGCTCGCCACCGGCAAGGTCGGCGCCGAGGTCACCGCCGAGCAGGCCCAGGACCTGGCCCGGCGGTGCGCGCTCAACGCGCTGGCCGCGATCGACGCGCTGGTCGGCCTCGAATGCGTCGTCAAGGTGGTCAAGGTGGTCGGCTTCGTCGCCTCGGCGCCCGGCTTCACCGGCCAGCCGGCCGTGATCAACGGCGCGTCGCGAGCTGTTCGGCGAGGTCTTCGGCGAGGCCGGCCGGCACGCCCGCAGCGCGGTCGGCGTGGCCGAGCTGCCGCTGGGCGCCCCGGTCGAGGTCGAGGTGATCGTCGAGGTCGCTACCGCCTGAACCGGACAGGATGACGTGATTCTCCTGTCGTAGTCCGGTCGTACGATCGCAGCCATGACGGCCCACGTGACCGCTCCGGCGGCGGCGCTGGCGGAACGCCTGCCGAGTGGGCGACCCTGGTCCGCGCGCCCAACCCCGGGCCCGATGACGCTCGACGGCACCAACACCTGGGTTCTGCGGGCCCGCCCGGCGCGCCGGCCGTGGTGGTCGACCCCGGGCCCGCTCGACGAGGGGCACCTGCGGCGGTCGCCGCGCACGGCCCGATCGGCACGGTGCTGACCACCCACGGCCACCCCGACCACGTCGAAGGGCTCGACCGGTTCGCGGAGCTCACCGGCGCGACCGTGGTCCGCGACCTGGGCGAGCGTCGAGCTGGCGGCGGTCCAGATCACCGCGCTGGCCACGCCCGGCCACACCGCCGACTCGGTCTGCTTCGTGGCAGAGGCGGGGGCGAGCAGGCCGTCCTCACCGGCGACACCATCCTCGGCCGGGGCACCACGGTGGTCGCCTAGCCCGACGGCGACCTCGGCGACTACCTGGCCAGCCTGGAGCTGCTGACCGCCTACTCCGGCCGGCTCGCGCTGCCCGGGCACGGCCCGGCGCTGGCCGACTGCGCGGTCGCCGCGCGGTTCTACCTCGCCCACCGGCGGGCCCGGCTCGACCAGGTGCGCGCAGGCCGTCGCGGATGGCGCCAGCACGGCCGAGGAGGTGGTCGCCACCGTCTACGCCGACGTCGACCGCGCGCTCTGGCCGGCCGCCGACTGTCGGTCCGGGCCCAGCTCGCCTATCTCGGTGTGCCAACCGGGGAATCGCGACGGGGGTCACAGAGGTTGGATGGACCGTGACCTGTCCGGTGTGCGGCACCGTCGCCGTACCCGGCGCCCGGTTCTGCCACAACTGCGGCGCTGCCCTGCCGGCCGCCGCCACGCTGCCCGCCGCCGAGCGGCGGGTGGTCACCGTCCTGTTCGGCGACCTGTCCGACTTCACCGCCTGGTCGGAGGACCTCGACCCGGAACGGGTCGGCGCGGTGACCGACCGGGTGCTGGCCGCGCTGGCCGGCGCGGTGAAGACCTTCGGCGGCCACGTCGACAAGCTCACCGGCGACGGCATCATGGCGGTCTTCGGCGCGCCGGTCGCCCACGAGGACGACGCCGAGCGCGCGGTCCGGGCCGCCCTGTCCATGCAGCGCGCGGTCCGCCGGGTGCTCGACGACGAGCGCGGCGGCGGCGCACCGCTCGGGCCTGCGGGTCGGCCTCAACACCGGCGACGTGGTCGCCGGCATCCAGGCCGCGATCGAATACACGGTCATCGGCGACACCGTGAACACCGCCGCCCGGCTGGCCGACGCGGCCGCGGTCGGCGCCGTCTACGCCGGTGCCAGCACCTTCGACGGCACCCGGCCGGGTCGCGTCCTGGCGGCAGCTGCGGCCGCTGCGGCTCAAGGGCAAGCGCGAGCCGGTCGAGGCGTACGAGCTGCTCGGCCTGCTCGACGCGCCCGGCACCCGCTCGGGGCTCGGCGACGAGGCGCCGTTCGTCGGCCGCGAGGCCGAGCTCGGCCGGGTCGCCGGCCGGCTCGCCGAGGTCGTCGACCAGGGCGAGCCGACGCGTCATGCTGATGACCGCCGAGGCCGGCATCGGCAAGACCCGGTTCGCCGGCGAGGTCGAGCGGCTGGCCGCCGGCTATCGACGTCGCCGCCGGCCGGTTCGCCACCCGCACCGGCGCCCGGGTGCTCTCGGTGCGCTGCGCCGCGTTCGGCGAGCGGCGCCGGCTGGCGCCGCTGGCCGACCTGGTCCGGGTCGCGATCGGCCTGCCGGTCGACACGGCGCACCGCCCAGCCCGCGCGGTGGTCGAGGAGCGGCTGCGCCGGCTGACCAGCCGGCTGGCCCGGCTCCGCCCGAGGCGCCGCCGGTCGCCACCGACCTGCTGCTGGCCCTGCTGGGCTACGGCGAACTGCCGGCCGCCGTCTCGCCGGTGCCCGGTGAGTGGACGGGCGACATCCCGGGCGCCGACGCCGCCGCCGTGCCGGCCGCCGTCGCCGCGCTGCTCAGCGGGCTCGCCGCCGAGACGCCGCTGGTGGTCGTCGTCGACGACCTGCACGACGCCACCCCCGAGACGGTCGACGCCCTCGGCGTCACGCTGTCCCGGCTGACCGGCCCGGTGCTGGTGCTGCTGCTCGGCCGCCCCGAGCTGGTGCGCACCGCCGGCGCGCTGACCCGGCTGGCCGACGCCGAGGTGGTCACGCGCTGCCGCCGCTGCGCGGCGCCGACGCGGCCCGCCTGCTCGCGCGTACCTCGGCGGCGGCCGGCTGCCGCAGCCCGACGACGACCGGCTGCTCGCCACCGCCCAGGGCAACCCGTTCTACCTGGCCGAGCTGGTCACGCTGCTGATCGAGCGCGGCGCGCTGACCAAGGTGAGCGTCGACGGCGAGTCCGGCGCGCAAGCGCTGGCGGCTGGCGCCCGGCTCGCTGGCCAGCCGGCTGCTCTCCCGCGACCTGGCCGCCGTCCTCGCCGCCCGCATCGACGCGCTGCCGGCCGACGCCCGGGCGGTGCTGCGCGACGCCGCCGTCATCGGCGACACGGTGCCGCGCGGCGCGCTCGAGGCGCTGCGGGAGCAACGCGGGCCGGGCCGGCCGACCGGCCGCGGTGGTCGCGGTCGAGCTCGAGCGGGCGGTCGACGAGCTGCTGCAGCGCCGCATGCTGCAGCGCACCCGCGGCGGGTACGCGTTCGCCACCCCGCTGATGCGCGAGGCGGCCTACGCCGGCATCGGCAAGGCCGACCTGGCCGAGCGGCACGCGTTCCTGGCCCGGTGGGCGGCCCGCAAGTCGGCGTCCCCCGATGTGGTCGTCGGGCGGCGCGCGGTGTCGGTCGACGCCACGGCCGCCGATCCGGGCACCTGGTCCGACGGCGACCGCGACGGCGTTCATCGCCGACCACGCCGAGCGGGCGTCGCCCTCGCCGACAGTGTCGGCCTGCGCCCCGACGCACCCGCCCGCGCCGTCGTCCCGCTGGGCATCGCGGCGCTCGGCCGGTCCGCCCGGCGCGCCGCGGCCGCCGGCGAGCCGACCACCGCCGTCGAATACGCCGAGCGCGAGGCGGCCCTGGCCGGCGACGCCCTGCCGGCCGCCGACCGGCTGGTGCACGCGCGGGCGCTGCAGCAGACCGGCCGGGTCACCGACGCCCTCGCGTACGCGGAGAAGATCGCCGCCAACTCGGCCGAGCCGAGCGCCCGGGCCGGCGCGCTGCTGCTCGCCGGCCGGGCCCACCGCTCGCTCGGCGACTTCCCCCGCGCGCAGGTGATGTGGCACGAGGCGCTCCAGGTCGCCACCGACGCCGACCTGCCCGGCCCGCGCGCCGAGGCGATGCGCCGGCTCGGCATGGCCGACTTCCTGCAGGGCAAGCTGGCCCAGGCCAGCAGCCGGTTCGCCGCCGCGTACCAGGTCAACGTCGCCGCCGGCGACGAGCGCGGGCAGGCCTGGTCGCTGCAGAACCTGGCCTGGGTGACCACCACCCGGGGCGACTTCGCCGGCGCCGACGCGGTGCTGGCCCGCGCGGCCCGGCTGTTCGCCCAGATCGGCGACCCGGTCGGCCGGGCCTGGCTGCGCGGCACCACCGCCTTCGCCCGGCTGCTCGCCGGCCGGCTCTCCGAGGCCCGCCGGCTGGCCCGGGTCTTCCTGCCGTTCGGCGAGCGGGTCGGCGAGGCCTGGGCGGTCGGCACGCTGCGCGCGGTCGAGGCGTTCGCCGCCGCCGAGCTGGGCGACCTGGCCGAGGCCGACCGCGAGGCCCGGCGGGCCTACCGCGACTTCGCCGCCGCCTCCGACGACTGGGGTCGCGGCTTCTCGCTGGTCGTGCGCGGCGTGGTCGCGCGCGGGCTGGGCGAGCCGCAGCACGCCACCGACCTGCTCACCGACGCCGTCTCGTACGCGCACCGGATCGGCCATCCGCTGCTGATGGGGATGGCCGGCACGCTGCGCGGCTTCGTCGCCCTGGACCGCGGCGACATCGACGCGGCCGAGGCCGACGCGCGGGCCGTGATCACCGCGGTCGAGCCGCACAACCCGCTGGCGCCGGCGCAGGTCGGCCCGCGGGTGCTGCTGTCCGCGGCGCGCGCGCTGGCCGGCGACACGACCACCGCGGTCGGCCTGCTGGCGCCGATCGCCTCGGCCAGCGGCACGCCGTCACTGCTGTTCTCGCGCCAGCAGGCGCTGGCCACCTACGCCGAGGCGCTGCTGGCCGCGGGACGGTGCGAACAGGCGCTGGACTGGGCCCAGCGGGCGGCGGCCGCCCCGGCCGAGGACGTGCGCAGCCGGGTGATCGGTGCCGAGGTGCTGGCCCGGGCGCTCGCCACCGCCGGGCGGCACACGGAGGCGCTGGCCGCGGCCGAGCGCGCTGTCGACCTGTCGTTCTCCACCGAGCAGCTGAGCGAGCGGGCCAGGGCCAAGGCGCTCCAGGCGTCACTGCACCCCACCGCTCCGCGCACGTCCACCGCCTGACCAACCCAAGGGGCCGGGTGCGAGGCCGGTCAGCGGCTGAGGGTCGGTGCTTCCAGGGCGTCGGGGCCGCGGCTGGCCAGGCAGCGGTAGGTGCGGTCGCCGGCGGCCAGGGCGGCCGGGTCGGGCGGCAGCACGTCCAGGGTCCAGCCCTCGGTGCTCATCAGCAGCGTGACCGAGGCGAAGCTGGAGCGGCCGCAGACCTGGCTGACCGCGGGGTCGGCGCGCAACGCCTGCCGGTCCACAGTGGTCAGCGTCGTGGGCACCTCGCCGACGGCGAACGCCTCCCAGGTGTGCGGGCCGGCGCAGGGCACCCGCTCGACGTCGTCGGCGAAGCACTCGAGCTGGTCGGGGCACCGACCGCCGGCCGGCAGCCCCATCACGCAGCCGCGCAGTGCCTTGCCGCCGAGCACGACGCTCGCGGGTGGGCTCCGGTGTCTTCTGGCTGACCGGGTCGGTGTCCGGCTGGGTGGACGCGTACCAGGTGGTCAGTCCGCCGATCGCCAGCAGGGCGACCAACCCGAGGCCGCCGAGCCACCAGCGGCGCCGCCCGCGGCGAGTGCTGCCGGGGACGGTGGGGTGGTCGTCGTCCGAGCCGGCCGGCTGCGGCGGCGTGTAGGACCGGGAGACGTAGACGGACGGGCCGCCGGAGACCGGCTGGCTCGGCGACGGGCCGCCGGAGACCGGCGGGGCGGACACCGGGCGGGCCGGGCCGAAGTTGTCCATCGCCAGGGCGGCCAGGCGGTCACGCAGTTCCTCGGCCGAGGGCCGGGCGGCCGGGTCGTTGGCCATCCCTTGGCGCAACAGGTCGAGATAGGCCGGTGGCACGCCGGGCAGGTCGGGGATCCGCTCGGTGAACATCTCCATCAGGGTGACCAGGCTCGGGTCCCGGTCTTCGCGCCAACGCGGCGGCTTGCCGCGCATGATCGCGTAGAGCGTCGCGCAGAGGGCGTAGACGTCGACCGCCGGTGACGGCTCGCTGTGCCGGAACATCTCGGGCGCGGCGTACGCCGGGGTCAGCACCTCCAGCGTCACCGACGAGTCGCGGACCTCGGCCAGCACGGCCAGCCCGAAGTCGGCCAGGGCCGGCTCGTTGAACCGCGAGTAGAGGATGTTGGCCGGCTTGACGTCGCGGTGCAGCACGCCGAGTTGGTGCGCGTCGGCCAGCGCGTCTGCGATCTTGACGCCGACGTCGCGGGACTCGGCGGCCGAGAGCGGCGAGCTCTTCATCCGTTCGAGCGTACGAGCCGTCGCACAGCTCCATGATCAGATAGGGGTGGCGGTCCTCGGTCACGCCCGCGTCGAACAGGTCGACGACGTGCGGGTGCGACGACATCCGGCCGGCGGCTCGCGCCTCGCGCAGGAAGCGGCGTTGGTCGCGTTCGGTGTCGAGCGTGCGGTTTTCGACCTTGACGGCCACCTCGCGACCGACCGACGCCTGTGTCGCGCGGTAGACGGTGGCGTAACCACCCCGGGCGAACACCGACAAATCGGTCAGACCAGGCACAACTGGCAGCGGGAGTGCTCCAGGTGATGTGCCGTTCACGGGTTAGAAGGTACCGAAGTCCGCCGCTTTCGTTCGAACCACAATGCGACACCCGTGGCGACGGCTCCGAGACCCTCCCACGCCGCGACACCGAAGAAGCGTGCCGGAGCGGCGTCGGTGACCACCAGGACGGTGAAAACCGTGAAGGTCACGAGCCGGAAGATCACCGTGAAGAGGTAGAACGGGCGCCACTCGGTGGCGACCGCGACCAGGTAGTAGACGCCCATGTTGAGCGAGGCCATCGACGACGCCGCCATGAACGTCTTGGTGTAGTCGCCGGCCGCCCGCGTCGCCGAGCACCTCGAAACCCAGGCATCTTCAGCAGCGTGTCGGGGCTGACCAGGCCGACCACGCCCAGGACGATCGCGAGCACGCCGAATACGGCCATCGTCCAGCCGGCCGGAGAGCGAGGAAGTCTCATGTTTGGAGATCAAAGCATCTCCACACATGGTGATCAAACCTGGATCAATGCAATACGACTTCTCCTGGCCGAGTACGTGCTGGGCGACGAAGTTGAGGATCATCTCGCGGCTGACCGGTGCGATCCGGCCGGCGCGTACCGCGCCGAGCAGGGTCGCCACGCCGTACTCGGTGGTCATGCCGTTGCCGCCGTGCACCTGGATGGCGGTGTCGACGGCGAGCGCGGCGGCGTCCGCGGTCGCGTACTTGGCCATGTTGGCCGCCACCCCGGCCTCCAGGTCGCGGCCGGCGTCGTAGAGCGTCGGCCGCCTTGTAGACCATCAGCCGGGCCAGCTCCACCTGGATCGCCGCGTGCGCCAGCGGATGCGCCACGCCCTGGTGCGTGCCGATCGGACGGCCCCAGACCTTGCGGGTGGCGGTGTAGCGGGACGCCCGCTCGATGGCGTAGCGGCCGGTGCCGGCGCCCATCGCGGCCACCGTGATCCGCTCCGGGTTGAGGCCGGCGAACAGCGCCGGCAGCCCGGCGTCGCCGTCGCCGACCAGCGCGTCGGCGGGCAGCCGGACGTCGTCGAGGTAGAGCAGCCACTGGTTCTCCGGCGAGACGATCTCCATGTCGAGCTTGGACTTCGTCAGCCCGGCCGCGTCGGTCGGCACCAGGAACAGCGCCGGGTACGAGCCGCCCGGTCGCCGCGTCCTCGGTGCGCGCCACCACCAGCACGTAGTCGGCGTCGTCGACGCCGGAGATGAAGCACTTGCGGCCGTTGAGCAGCCAGTCGTCGCCGTCGCGGCGGGCGACCGTGCCGAGCCGGTGGAAGTTGGAACCGGCCTCCGGTTCGGTGATCGCGAACGCGATCTTCAGCGAGCCGTCGGCGAGCCCGGGCAGGAACTCGCTTGCGCTGCTCCTCGGTGCCGTGCCTGGCGATGATCGTCGCCACGATCGCCGGCGAGACCACGAGCAGCAGCAGCGGCGAGCCGGCCGCCGCCAGCTCCTCGCAGACGATGGCCAGCTCGGTGATGCCGCCGCCACCGCCGCCGTACTCGGTGGGGATGTTGACGCCGAGGTAGCCGAGCTTGCCGGCCTCGGCCCAGAGCTCGGTGGTGTGCTCGCCGGCCTTCGCCTTGCCGACGAAGTACTCGTGGCCGTAGCGGCGGCCCAGCGCCGCCACGGCGTCGCGCAGCTCGCCCTGCTCGGGGGTCAGGTCGAAGTTCATGAGGGGTGGCCTCCGACTCTCTCGTCGGTTACTCGGGACTGAGGACCGCCAGCACGGCGCCGGTCTCCACCTGCGAGCCGGGGCCGACCGGCAGCTCGGCGACCAAGCCGGCGGACGGGGCGTGCACGGGGTGTTCGAGCTTCATCGCCTCGAGCGTCATCAGCAGCTCGCCCGGGCGGACCCGCTGGCCCGGCACGACCATGACCCGGCTGACGTGCCCGGGCAGCGGCGCGACCAGGGACCCTTCGGCGAGCTCGGCCGTCGGCAGCGGGAACCGGGGCAGCTCCTGCAGGGCGACCGAGCCCTCCGGGACTGTCCACGTAGGACACGTCGCCGACCCGGCGCACGGTGAACATCAGCCGGATGCCGTTGACGTCGAGCGCGACGGCGTCCGGTTCGGCCGAGACCACCTGGCGCCGGCGGGTGGTCGTCGGTGGCCGGCGGCTGGCCGAGCCCGCCGAGGTCCGCGTCGTCCGGGTCGACCGCCCGGACCCACCAGTTGACCAGGTCGCCGCGCCGGTCCAGCCGGTAGCCGACCTCGACCGGGCCGGCCGGGCCGTCGTACACGGTGGTCTGCGACCGGGACGGCACGTTGCGCCAGCCGGACGGCAGCGTGCCGCAGCACGGGCGCGGCCGCGCGTCGCGCGGCGGCGCCGGCCAGCGCGGCGGCCAGGCAGGACACCCGGACGGCGTCGACCGAGGAGAGCAGCGGCGCGAACACCTCGGGATGCCGATCGAGGAAGGCGGTGTCGATGTCGCCGGCCCGGAACGACGGGTGCCGCAGCATCCGTACGAGCAGGTCGCGGTTGGTCGTCACGCCGTGGATCTCGGCCCGGGCCAGCGCGCCGGCGAGCAGCCGGGCCGCCTCGGCCCGGGTCGGCGCCCAGGCGATCAGCTTGGCCAGCATCGAGTCGTAGTGCACCCCGACCACCGAGCCGTCCCGCACGCCCGAGTCGAGTCGCAGCGCCGGGCGCGGCCAGCCGGCTTGAACTCGCCGGCGACCTGCGGGATGTGGAACCGGTGCAGGGTGCCGGTGGACGGCAGCCAGTTGGCGGCCGGGTCCTCGGCGCAGAGCCGCACCTCGATCGCGTGCCCGCGCATCGGCGGCGAGGCGTTGAGCGGCAGCGGGTCGCCCTCGGCGACGAGCAGTTGCAGCCGGACCAGGTCGAAGCCGGTGACCAGCTCGGTGACCGCGTGCTCGACCTGGAGCCGGGTGTTCATCTCCAGGAAGTAGAAGCCGCCGCCGACGGCGTCGAGCAGGAACTCGACCGTGCCGGCGCCGACGTAGCCGACCGCCCGGGCCGCGGTCGCCGCCGCCGCGCAGAGCTGCTCGCGCAGCTGCGGCGTGACCGACCGGCGACGGCGCCTCCTCGACGATCTTCTGGTGGCGCCGCTGGATCGAGCACTCGCGCTCGCCGAACGGCACCACGGTGCCGTGGTTGTCGGCGAAGATCTGCACCTCGATGTGCCGGGCGCTCTCGACGTAGCGCTCCAGGAAGACCGTGCCGTCGCCGAACGCCAGCGCCGCCTCCCGCCGGGCCGAGGCGATCGCGTCCGGCAGCGACTCGCGGTCGTGCACGATCCGCATGCCCCGGCCACCACCGCCGGCCGACGCCTTGACCAGCACCGGGAACTCGGTGACCCGGTCCGGGTCGAACCAGGTCGGCAGCATCGGGACGCCGGCGTCGGCGAGCAGCGTCTTCGCCTCGATCTTCGAGCCCATCGCGGCGATCACCTTGGCCGGCGGGCCGACCCAGGTCAGCCCGGCGTCGGTGACCAGCGGCGGCGAAGTCGGCGTTCTCCGAGAGGAAGCCGTAGCCGGGGTGGACCGCGTCGGCGCCGGTCTTGCGGGCCGCGGCGATCATCAGGTCACCGCGGAGGTAGGTCGCGGTCGGCGCGTTGCCGGGCAGGTGGACGGCGTAGTCGGCCTCGGCCACGTGCGGCGAGTCGGCGTCGGCGTCGGAGTAGACGGCGACCGTCTCGATGCCGACCAGCCGGCACGAGGCGAAGACCCGGCGGGCGATCTCACCCCGGTTGGCCACCAGCAGTCTGCGGATCATGCGCGAGCCCTCACATCCGGAAGACGCCGAAGCCCTCGGCGCCCTTGATCGGTGCATTGTGGATAGCCGAAAGGCACAGCCCGAGGACGGTGCGGGTGTCGCGGGGATCGATGATCCCGTCGTCGTAGAGCCGGCCGGAGAGGAACAGCGCCGTCGACTGGCTCTCGATCTGCTGCTCCACCATCATCCGCATCGCCTGGTCGGAGTCCTCGTCGTAGTGCTGGCCCTTGGCCTCGGCCGCCTGCCGCGCCACGATCGACAGCACCCCGGCGAGCTGGGTCGGACCCATCACCGCCGACTTGGCGTTGGGCCAGGTGAACAGGAACCGCGGGTCGTACGCCCGCCCGCACATGCCGTAGTTGCCGGCACCGTACGAGGCGCCGAGGTTGACCGTGATGTGCGGGACCGTCGAGTTGGCCACCGCGTTGATCATCAGTGCGCCGTGCTTGATGATGCCGCGCTGCTCGTACTCGGCGCCGACCATGTAGCCGGTGGTGTTCTGCAGGAAGACCAGCGGCGTGTCGGTGGCGTTGGCGAGCTGGATGAACTGCGCCGCCTTCTGCGACTCCTCGGAGAACAGCACACCGCGCGCGTTGGCCAGCACGCCGACCGGGTAGCCGTGCAGCTCGCCCCAGCCGGTCACCAGCGCGGTGCCGTAGCCGGGCTTGAACTCGTCGAACTCGCTGCCGTCGAGCACCCGGGCCAGCACCTCCCGCGGGTCGAACGGGTTCCGCAGGTCGGCGCTGGCGATCGCCAGCAGGTCCTCGACGTCGTACTTCGGGGCGCTGCGGGTGTGCCGTGCGCGGCCCGGGGCCCTGCTTGCGCCAGTTCAGCCGGCGGACCACCTGGCGGGCCAGCCGCAGCCCGTCGCGCTCGTCCTCGGCGAGGTAGTCGGCCAGGCCGGAGGTGCCGGCGTGCATCGCCGGCGCCGCCCAGCGACTCGTCGTCGGTGATCTCGCCGGTCGCCATCCGGACCAGCGGCGGGCCGGCCAGGAAGACCTTCGCCTGGTGCCGCACCATGATCGTGTAGTCGGACATGCCGGGCACGTACGCGCCGCCGGCGGTGGCGTTGCCGAAGACCACCGAGATGGTCGGGATGCCGGCCGCGGAGAGCCGGGTCAGGTCGCGGAAGACGCCGCCGCCCGGGATGAAGATCTCCGCCTGGGTCGGCAGGTCGGCGCCGCCGGACTCGACCAGGTTGACCAGCGGCAGCCGGTTGAGCAGGGCGATCTCGCCGGCCCGCTGGGTCTTCTTCAGCGCGTACGGGTTGATCGCGCCGCCGCGGACCGTCGGGTCGTTGGCGACGATCACGCACTCGACGCCCTCGATCACGCCGATGCCGCTGACCACGCTCGCGCCGACCGGGAAGTCGGTGCCCCAGGCGGCGGTCGGGGACAGCTCCAGGAACGGCGAGTCCTGGTCGACCAGCAGCTCGATCCGCTCGCGCGGCAGCAGCTTGCCACGGGCGTGGTGGCGGGTCACGTACTTGTCGCCGCCGCCCGCCCGGGCGTCGTCGAGCGCGTCCTCGAACTCGTGGAGCCGCTCCAGCATCGCGGACCGGTTCTCCAGGTAGGACGGGTTACGCGGGTCGACCGCGGTCTCCATGACAGTCACGCGCACCCCTCACCGGCGTCCTTGGCCATTGCCACCTCCGTAACGAGCGTCTCGGCGGAGTCGACACGGATGCGACGGTTGTCGAGAATCACGTCGCCCTCCCGTCGGGCACCAGAGCCGCCGGCACGTCGGCGATCCGGGCGCGGAGCAACTCGCCGAGCGCCTTGCGCCTGCGGGTCGAACCGGGTCGAGGCGGCGACCCCCGCGCCGAGCAGGCCGCGGATGACGAAGTTGACCGCGCGCAGGTTGCGGCAGCTCGTGCCGCTCGACGGTCAACGGCGCCGTCTCCGGCAGCAGTTCCTGCAGCCGCTCCGTGGTCAGGCAGCCGAGCAGCCAGTCGGCCGCCGCGTCGGTGCGGGCCCAGACGCCGAGGTTGGCGTCGCCGCCCTTGTCGCCGGAGCGGGCGCCGAGCAGCGTGCCGAGCGGAACCCTCGTGGTCGGGCCCGATCGCCGTGGCGTGACCTGCCGGTCTGGCGGCGCCGGTCGCCTGGATCGCGGCGCGGTCCGGCTTCGGCGGCGGATCGGTGACCCGCTCGCCGTCGGGCAGCACGGCCGTGTGGTCGACCGCCTCCTGCGGCACAGCGTCGGCGGTGAACACCCCGAACGGGGTCGCGTCACCGGGCGGCGTGGTCAGCGTGCAACCCGGGATAGGACGCCAGCGCCAACTCGACCGCGGCCGGCCGAGAACGCCCGCCCGGCCCGCTTCGGGTCCTGGTCCTTCAGGTGTACGTGCAGCAGCGCGCTGGCCGCCTCGGTGTCGACCGCGTCGGGGTGGTCGGTGCGGGCCAGCGTGAACTCCAGGCCGTCCTGGTGCCGACCGCGTCTTCGAGCTGGCCGCGGACCAGCGCCGCCTTGGCCTCGATGTCGAGCCCACAGAGGACGAAGGTCATCGCGTTGCGGAAGCCGCCGAGGTTGGCCACGCCGACCTTGAGGGTCGGCGGCGGCGGCGCGCCCTTGACGCCGGTGATGCGCGACCCGGTCCGGGCCCGTCCGGTCGAGCACGGACCGTGTCGAGCCGGGTGACCACGTCGGGACCGAGGTAGGCGGGCGCGTCGATCTCGTAGAGCAGCTGGGCGGTGACGGTCTCGACGGTGACCGCGCCGCCGGTGCCGGGATGCTTGGTGATCACGCGAGCTGCCGTCTTCGCGCGATCTCGGCGATCGGGAAGCCGGGGCGGCGCGCGCCGTCGGGCAGCTCGGTGAAGAAGCTGAAGTTGCCGCCGGTGGCCTGGGCGCCGCACTCGAGCACGTGCCCGGCGACGGTGGCGCCGGCCAGCGCGTCGAAGTCGTCGCGGGCCCAGCCGAAGTGCGCCGCGGCCGGGCCGACGACCAGCGCGGCGTCGGTGACCCGGCCGGTGACCACGATGTCGGCGCCGGCGTCGCAGGCAGGCGGCGATGCCGAACGCGCCGAGGTAGGCGTTGGCGGTCAGCGCGTCCGGGCGGACGCAGGGCGTCGCCTTCGACGTACCCGACGCGGGGTCGCACGCCGAGCCGGTCGGCGAGCGCCTCGATCGCGTGCGGCCAGCCCGGCCGGGTTCAGGCCGCCGGCGTTGGTGACCAGCTTGACGCCGCTTGTCGAGGGCGCTGCCGAGGAGTGCTCTCGAGCTGGCGCAGGAAGGTCTTGGCGTAGCCGAGCGCCGGGTCGCGGGCCCGGTCCCGGCCGAGGATCAGCATGGTCAGCTCGGCCAGGTAGTCGCCGGTGAGCACGTCGAGGTCGCCGCCGTCGAGCATCTCCCGCCAGGCGGTGAAACGGTCGCCGTAGAAGCCCGAGGCGTTGCCGATCCGGATCATGCGACGTGGCCTTCGCCGGGCTCCCGACCGATGCCGGGCGGGCCCGGCGAACGCCTGCGCGACGCCGAGCCACTCGTCGCGATCGGGCCGTTCGCGACCAGCGCGAGGTCGGCCGCGGTGGCGGCGCTGGGTGACCAGCAGGCAGAAGTCGAGGGCGGGGCCGGTCAGCCGGTCGGCCGCGTCTGCCGGGCCGAACGCCCATTCGCGGCCGTCCGGCGCCGACCAACTCGACCCGGACCGGTGTCGGACGGCGCCGGCCTGGCCGTGCGCGAGGAACGAATGGCCGAGGGTACGGAAGCCGAGGAAGGCGACGTGCCGCAGCCGCGTCGGTCGGCGCTCGCGGTCGACGCCGAGCGCGTCGGCGATGTCGAGGCCGTGCGCCCAGGTCTCCATCAGCCGGGCGGTGGCCATCGACTGCGGCGACATCAGGTTGCCGAACCAGGGGATCCGCTTGCCCGGCGGGCGCGGCCGGCGAGCGCCTCGACCAGCGCGGGTGGCCGGCGCGCCAGCGTTGCCGCAACTCGTCGGGCGGTGCGAGGAAGCCCTCGGCGCCCTTGTCGACGATCCGGTCCGGGTCGGCGGCGAGCGGCGCGAGCAGGGCGACGAACTCGGCGTCGTCGGTCGGTGGCCAGCAGCGGCGGCGTGGTCGGTCCAGGCCAGGTGGGCGATCTGGTGCGCGACGGTCCAGCCCGGGCTCGGCGTCGGGCGCGGCCCAGTCGGTCGTCCGGGCTGGTCGGCGACCAGGCGCGTCGAGCTCGGCGGTCTCGGCGTCGAGATCGGTGAGCAGGGCGGCGAGCTCGACCACGGGTGGCCTCCTTCAGTCGCGGATGCACGTCGGCGAGGTGGCGCTTCCACTCGCGGAGCAGGGCGGCGCGGCGGGCGGCGTCGTCGGAGAGCAGGTTGGCCACGCCGAGGCCGCGCATGCAGGTCGAGGGTGGCCTGCACCGACTCGCGTACGCCGGTGCGGCGCTCGTCGGCGCCGAGCAGTTCGACGGTGAGCCGGTGCATCTCGCGGCCGACCCGGGCCTCGACGCGGCACCAGCGCGACGCGCAGCTCGGGTCGGTGCGGGCGGCGACCCAGACCTCCAGGGCGGCGGCGTAGAGCGGGCCGGTGAACGCGGCGGCGAGCATGTCGATCACCCGGTCGACCCGGGCGTGCGCCTTCGGGCAGGCTGGCCGCCTCGGCGCCGGATCTCGGCGGCCCGGCGGTCGGCGAGGTGCTCGACGGCGGCCATCACCAGCGTCGCCTTGGTCGGGTAGTGGTGCAGCTGGGCGCCGCGGGAGACGCCGGCGCGCTCGGCGATCACGGTCGTCGTGGTGCCGGCCCAGCCGAGCTCGACCAGGCTGTCGACGGTCGCGTCGAGCAGGCGGTGCCTGGGTGGCCCGGCTGCGCTCCTGCTGCGGGGTCCGCATTTCCTGAGCATGGCGGGGCCGAAACAAACAGTCAAGCCTGCTTGTTTTGTGTTGCTGTTTATCTTGTTTGTGGGCTTTTGCTGCGGCTTTTTAGGCGTCCGGCGGGTTGATCTTGCCGGTCTCGTCGTCGAACTCCGGGCCGGTCTTCGGGAAGTCCTGCTTCGTCAGCTCGGTGATCATCGTCAGGCTGTCGTCGTCCTGATCAGTGACCGGCTTGCCGGCGCTGTTCATCGCCGTCGAGACCACTTGACCGCCGACCCAGGTGCCGTCCGGCGGTCAGCGTCGACCTTGAGGACCGCGCCGAGGCCGAGCGCGCCGCTGCGGTTGAGCGTGCCGCCGCCACCGGCGAAGTTGCCCAGGCTGTAGGCGATCAGCCGGCCCTTGTAGAACTCCATCGCCCGCAGCACGTGCGGGCCATGGCCGACGATCAGGTCGGCGCCGGCGTCGATCATGGCGTGGGCGAACTTGATCGGGTCGCCGCGGTTCTCGCCGAGGAACATCTCGGTGCCCGGCTTGACCCGGGTCTTGTCCGCGCCCTCGCCGCCCATGTGCACCTGCACCACGACGATGTCGGCCTGCTTGGCGGCCTTCGCGATGAGTTCCTTGCCGCCGGTGATGTCGATGAGGCTGTTGTTCCACGCGTACGACGAGAAGCCGACGACCGCGACCTTGACGCCCTCGACCTCGACCACGGTGATCTGGTCGACCGCGCCGGTGTGCTTGAGCCCGTACTTCTCCAGCGCGTCCTGGGTGTTCGCTGTAGCCGTCCGGGCCGTAGTCGTTGCCGTGGTTGTTGGCCATGTTGAGCAACTCGAAGCCGGCGTCCTTGAGGTGCTTGGCGTAACCCGGCGGCGCCCGGAACTGGTGGCAACCGTCGACCCGGCGCCGCACTTGAGCGGCCGGTGTCTTCGGTGAGCGGCTCTTCGAGGTTGCCCATCACCAGGTCGGCGGTGAGGTCCTTCTTGACGCCGTCGAAGAAGCCCTTGCCGCCGTTGGACGGCAGCCGGCCGGGCGCGTTGCCCATCACGATGTCGCCGGTGGCGGACAGGGAGATCGACTCCTGCGCGTCGCTGTCTCTTCGGCTGCGGCGTGGCGCGCGGCGCCGGCTGACGGCGTCGCGCTCGGGCGAGCCAGACCGCGGCCGAGTTTCGGCGCCCTTCGCCACCGCGGCGACGGCGGCGCAACCCACGCCGAGCAAGCGCGCACGGCGACGCCGGCGACGAGGGCCGGGCGCAGGCTACGCCGATCGGGTGAGTCGGGGTGAGACACGCCGGCACCATACCGTTCCGGAGCCACCCATGGGGACCTCCGTCAGTACGATGGATCGCCGCCCTCGACCAGGGGATCTTGGGCCGCGAGCCGCCCTCCCGGACGGCCCGGTGCGCGGCCCGGGCGAGCCGGGCACCCCAGGGCGAAAGTGGCCCGCCGCAGGGCTGGCCGGCCGTCGGCCGGGCAGAGCACGGTGACCGCGTCGGTGGCGGTGCCGGTCGCCGCGAGGCCGAGTTCCCACAGCGCCTGCGCCTTCGCCTCTGTGATCGTCGCAACAGCGTTGACCAGTGCGGCATCGCTCAGCCGTACCGGGGCGAAGGCGACGATATTGATCGTTCCCGGCGGTTGGTTGCCGCGGTAACTCCCGCTCGGCGGCGGCCAGAATCGGCGCGCCGAGGCCGACGGTCGCCCAAACCTCAGCGGCCCCATCCACCGCGGCAACCCGTTGCGTCACGTCGACGCCGGTCAACAACCCGACACCGGGGCCGTCGAGGCCAGACCCCGGGCGAGTCGGCCGAGGTGCGCCTGCGGGTCGTCCCGGGCGTACGACATGGGCACGGTCGCGTTGATGACCCACCCGCGCGGCCCGATGCCGCCGCCCAGCGGGGCCGCTGCTGATCGCCCGCATCGGGGCGGGTAAGCGCCAGACCAGCAGGGGGATACTTTCGCCGTTCTCCTGACGCGCGGTAAGAATGGGCTTGAACGGCACGCGACAGACGATAAGGCAGGTGGCCACCGGGGTCGGCCCAGCACATGGACTGATCACTGATCCGGGGGTTGCCGGGCCGGTCCGGCGACGCGTACGCCTAGACTTACTGCGCGCGGTTTCCGCGCCATTCGTGGAACTGGAGGTGCGCGATGGATGAGGTTCTGGCCCGTAGCGGCATCTTCCAGGGTGTAGACCCGGAGGCGGCCGAGGCGCTCGCCAAGGACATGGAGACCATCGAGGCCCGTAAGGGCGAGATCGTCTTCAACGAGGGCGAACCAGGCGACAGCCTTTACATCGTGCTGAGCGGCAAGATCAAGGTCGGCCGCCGTGCCGCCGACGGCCGCCAGAACCTGATCGCGGTGATGGGCCCCTCCGACATGGTGGGCGAGCTGTCCCTGTTCGACCCGGGCCCCCGCACGGCGACCGCCACGGCGGTCACCGACACCCGCCTGGCCCGCCTCCGCAAGCAGGCGCTGCGGCCGTGGCTCAACAACCGCCCGGAGATCGCCGAACAGCTCCTGCGCGTCCTGGCCCGCCGCCTGCGGCGTACCAACGACGCCCTGGCTGATCTGATCTTCACCGACGTCCCCGGCCGCGTGGCGAAGAACCTGCTCCAGATGGCAGGCCGCTTCGGCACCCGCGACGGCGGGTCCTGCGGGTCACCCACGACCTGACCCAGGAAGAGATCGCCCAGCTCGTGGGCGCGTCCCGCGAGACGGTCAACAAGGCCCTGGCCGACTTCGCCAGCCGCGGCTGGCTGCGCCTGGACGGCAAGTCGATCATCATCCTTGATCCTGAGCGGTTGGCTCGGCGGGCTCGGGTCTGAGGTCTTACCGTTCGTCCCACGACCGGTTTTGTCTATGGCCAAGATGTCGCTGGTCCTTTGGTCTCGGTCCAGGGCGGGGAGGCTATTCGCGCGCAGTGCCTGGTCGCAAAGGGCGCGCCCCTTATGGCTGTGCGCGCGAACAACCTCCCCGCCCTGACCTACCTCGGCGTGGGTCGACACCGATGGCGGGCGCCGGACACAGTCCATTGGCTGATATCCGTCGGCTTTAGCCGCGGTGGTCACCCTTCGTGGGCATCACGCCGGGCTGTCGTCTGATCCGGGTCCCGGGTCAGGGCCCTGCGCTCGGCAGCCCTGGACTGCTTCGCGTTGAGCCTTGACCGCCGCTATCGGTCACCCTCCGCGCTCTGAGTCGTGGGACCCGGGGCTAGTTTTGGTGCGTGCATTCTCTGCTGGCATCATCTCTCTCGCCGTCGCTCTAGCCCTGCTCGCTCTGTAGATGTCGGGTAGCCAGCCCAATGGCATTGGACGTCCCTGACGGCCGGGCTCAGGTGGCGCCGCAGAAGCCGGGCGGTGAGTCCGTCGAGGATGACCGGCTCGCCGGGCGGCCGGGGCGGCGTGGCCGCTGTGGTGAATGGTTGTGCTGAAGGTCCTGTGCCGCGGGCCATCGGTGTAGCCGACGTTGCGGACCCGCCGGTTTCCAGCGGTGCGAGCGGTGGCCGCCCGTGGCCGCCCGCTTGCCCGGCAAGGCGGTGGCCATGGCCGCGCTCCCTGCCCGCCAAGGTCCGCAACGCCCCAGGGGTGGGTCCCGTTGTCGGGCGTAGCCCACAAGTCAGGATCTATGGGCGGTGACAAGGTGGAGCGCCCTACCGGACGTACGACCTTGTCACCGCCCGCAGATCCCTGATGCCCTTGCGTAGTCCGACAACGGGACCCACCCCTCCCCGCCGGTGGGTCCCCGCAGCTCGGCTGGGGCCGGGGCAGCTCCCCCGGAAACCCAACCACAGCACCGCCCGGAGCTACGGCCACGTACTGGCAGGACGCGGTCCGCCACGGCTGTGATCGACGGCTGAGTCCGTCGGCCGCGCGGTCGCCGCGGCCGACCGTCGCCCGCGCCGGCGGCTCCCGCGCCTCCCGGCCCAGCGTTAATAAGGTCCCTTCGCTGCGGATGGTTGACAAGGGTCCCCTTGCTTAGCCCGCGCATCCGCGTGGTCCACGGACGCCGCTTCCCCTTCCCTGACCCCAAGCCCGAGTTGGGTCGTGGAGAAGGCTGTGTTTGCGTGGTTGGTTTCCGGATCACGTGGATGGCGGCGGCAGGCTGTCGGAGGTGCGGAATAGTCTTTGGCACGTGAGTAGGACAGCCGCCTTTGACGCGGAGACTGAGCTTGGCGCGCACCCGTCGGGCTCGTCGGATGGGGCGCATCCTGGCTGAGACGCATCCGGACGCGCATTGCGAGCTCGACTTCACGCAACCCCTTCGAGCTCGCGGTCGCGACGATCCTGTCGGCGCAGGCCACCGACAAGAAGGTCAACGAGGTCACGCCCAAGGTGTTCGCGCGATATCCGACGGCGGCTGACTACGCCGGTGCCGACCGGGCCGAGCTCGAGGTCACGCTCAAGCCGACCGGGTTCTTCCGCAACAAGACCGACTCGGTGATCGAAGCTGGGCCAGCAGCTGGTCGAGCGGTTACGACGGCGAGGTGCCGGCCACGATGGCCGACCTGGTGCAGCCTGCCCGGCATCGGGCGCAAGACGGCCAACGTCATCCTCGGCAACGCGTTCGGCGTCCCCGGCATCACCGTCGACACGCACTTCGGCCGGCTGGTCGGCCGTTCGGCAATGGACCGCCGAGACCGACCCGGTCAA
>CAWIXO010000039.1:0-49011 GCA_963840005.1 uncultured Actinomycetota bacterium
TCAAACCGCATTTGCTCTGCCGCCATATACGCATCACGTGTTGGGCGGCTACCGGTGATGCGTATATGGCGGCAGAGCAAATGCGGGCGGTGACAGCCCACTAGGGTCGGCGCATACGCCGAAGCCGTTTCGCTTCACCGCCTCCATGCCAGGGCTCAACCGGACCCCGGCGCAGTGGCGCGACCAGATTCGCCGGCTGGAGGAGATGGGGTTCAGCTCGGTCTCCGTGTCCGATCACTTCACCGACGGCTGGGCGATGGACCCGATCGTGGCGATGACCGTGGCCGCCGAGGCGACCAGCACGATCAACGTGCTCGCACTGGTGTTCTGCAACGACTTCCGCCACCCGGTGCTGCTGCACAAGTCGATGGCCAACCTCGCCGTGTTCTCCGGCGGCCGGGTCGAGATCGGGCTGGGCGCGGGGTGGAAGCAGAGCGAGCACGAGGCGGCCGGGCTCACCTTCGATCCGCCGGCCGAGCGGGTCGAGCGGCTGGCCGAGTCGATCGAGGTGATCACCGGGCTGTTCGGGGCCGAGCCGCTCACCTACGCCGGCAAGCACTACCGGATCACCGAACTGGACGGGCTGCCGAAGCCGGACCGGCGTCCGCCGATCCTGGTGGGTGGCGGTGGCCGCAAGGTGCTCGAGCTGGCCGGGCGCACCGCGGACATCGTGGGGATCAACCCCCGGCTGACCGCCGGCGGGGGGCTGGCCGCGGCGATGGCCGACATGACCGGGGAGCGGATCGCGCGGAAGGTGGCCTGGGCACGTGACGCCGCGCCCGACCCGGAGCGGCTGGAGTTCCAGATGACGATGCTCGACGTGCGGGTCACGGTCGACGGCGAGACGCACGGCTCGACGTCGAGCCAGGCCGCGGCCGCCACGCCGGAGGAGCTGGCGGCGTCGCCCGCGGTGCTGCACGGCAGCGTCGACGAATGCGTCGACAAGCTGGTCGAGGTGCGTGAGCGGTTCGGGATCAGCTATTTCCACCTGGGCGGCAACCTGGCCGCCGCGGCGCCGATCGTGGCGAAGCTCAGCTAGCGCGGCTCGACGAGCTCGACCAGGACCCCGCCGGCGTCCTTCGGGTGCACGAAGTTGATCCGGGAGCCGGCGGTGCCGCGCCGGGGTGCCTCGTAGAGCATGCGCATGCCCCGGGCGCGCAGGACGGCGGCCGCCACCTCGACATCACGCACCGTGTACGCGACCTGCTGCACGCCGGGGCCGGACCGGTCGAGGAACTTGGCGATGGCCGACGTCGGCGACAGCGGCGCGAGCAGCTGCACGCAGCCACCCTCGGTGGTCGGGCCGACCGACATCATCGCCTCGCGTACGCCCTGTTCGGTGTTTTCCTCAATGTGGACGCAGGTCATCCCGAACACGCGGGAGTAGAACTCGATGGCCTCGTCGAGGTCGGCCACCGCCACCCCGACGTGGTCGATGCGGAGCAGTCCCACATCCGAAGTGACGGAGTCGTCAGCGTGCTTCGCGGCGGCGTCCTGGCCCATGGCGATATTCTGGCCGAACGATCGCTAAGGTGGCCGGTCGACACTCTGTTCTGAGAGGTAAACGACATGACGAGCGTGATCGTTGGCGGCGCGCGCACGCCGATGGGCCGGCTGTTGGGCAACCTCAAGGACTTCCCGGCCACCAAACTGGGCGGCATCGCGATCAAGGCCGCGCTGGAGCGGGCCGGCGTGTCACCCGAGCGGGTGGACTACGTGATCATGGGCCAGGTGCTCCAGGCCGGTGCCGGGCAGATGCCCGCCCGCCAGGCCGCGGCCGACGCCGGCATTCCGATGTCAGTGCCCTCCCTGACGATCAACAAGGTCTGCCTCTCGGGCCTCGACGCGATCGCCCTGGCCGACCAGCTCATCCGCGCCGGTGAGGCCGAGATCGTGGTGGCCGGCGGCATGGAGTCGATGACCAACGCCCCGCACCTCATGCTCGGCCAGCGCGGCGGCTACAAATACGGCGACGTCACGGTCAAGGACCACATGGCGCTCGACGGGCTCACCGACGCGTTCGACCAGGTGAGCATGGGCGAGTCGACCGACCGGCTGGGCGCCAAGCTGGGCATCGGCCGCGAAGAGCAGGACGAGTTCTCCGCCCGCAGCCACCAGCGGGCGGCGGCCGCGCAGAAGAACGGCTACCTGGCCGAGGAGATCGTCGCGATCGAGATCCCGCAGCGCCGGGGCGAGCCGCTGGTGATCGCCGACGACGAGGGCATCCGCCCCGACTCGACCGCCCAGTCGCTCGGCAAGCTGCGTCCCGCGTTCCTGAGCGACGGCACGATCACCGCCGGCAGCTCCTCGCCGATCTCCGACGGCGCGGCCGCGGTGGTCGTGATGAGCAAGGCCAAGGCCGACGAGCTGGGGCTGGCCTGGCTCGCGGAGATCGGCGCGCACGGCATGGTCGCCGGGCCCGACAACTCGCTGCACGCGCAGCCGTCCAACGCCATCAAGAAGGCGCTCGACAAGCAGGGCCTGACGGTGGCCGACCTCGACCTGATCGAGATCAACGAGGCGTTCGCGCAGGTCGGCATCCACTCGATGCGCGAGCTGGGCGTCACCGACGAGATCGTCAACGTCAACGGCGGCGCGATCGCGCTCGGCCACCCGATCGGCATGAGCGGCGCCCGGCTGGCCCTCACCCTCGCGCTGGAGCTCAAGAGGCGCGGCGGCGGCACCGGCGCGGCGGCGCTCTGCGGCGGCGGCGGCCAGGGCTGACGCCCTGATCATCACCGTGCCCGCAAGGCATGAGGCTGAGGCGCAGCCGAAGCGTCCCCGAGCTGGTCGAGCAGGCCCGGGCGGGTGACCACCGGGCGGTCGCGCGGCTGATCACCCTGGTCGAGAACGGCGACGAGCTGCTGCCCGAGATCGCCGCCGCGCTCGCGCCGCACACCGGAGCGGCCCAGGTGATCGGCCTGACCGGGTCGCCCGGCGTCGGCAAGTCGACGACCACCAACGAGCTGGTACGCGAGCTGCGCAAGCAGGGGCACCGGGTGGGCGTGCTGGCGGTCGACCCGTCCAGCCCGTTCACCGGCGGCGCGATCCTCGGCGACCGGGTGCGGATGCAGGACCACGCCACCGACCCGGGCGTCTACATCCGGTCGATGTCGTCGCCGCGGGCACCTCGGCGGGCTCGGCGCCGCCACCCCGCAGGCGGTGCGGGTGCTGGAGGGCGCCGGCTGCGACGTGGTGCTGGTCGAGACCGTCGGCGTCGGGCAGGCCGAGGTCGAGGTCGCCTCGCTGGCCGACACCACGCTGGTGCTGCTCGCGCCCGGCATGGGCGACGCCATCCAGGCGGTCAAGGCCGGCATCCTGGAGATCGCCGACGTGTTCGTGGTCAACAAGGCCGACCGGGACGGCGCCGACAACACGTACCGCGACATCCAGGGCATGATCGGGCTCGGCGAGCGCGGGCCGGGGGACTGGCGGCCGCAGGTGCGTGCGCGGCGGTGGCCAGCAAGGCCGAGGGCATCGCCGACATCGTCGCCGCCGATCGACAAGCACCGCGCCTGGCTGGTCGAGCACGGCGAGCTGCGCCACCGCCGGGAGCGGCGGGCCGCCGCCGAGGTCGAGGCGATCACGCTGGGCGTGCTGCGGGCCCGGATGGCCTCGTTCCGCGACGGCACGACGCTGCGGGAACTGGCCACCGCGGTGGCGGCCGGCGAGCTGTCCCCGTACGCCGCCGCCGACCGGCTGCTGGAAAGCTCGAGATCGAAAACTGAGGCAACCTTCGGGGAGACGTCGCGCGTTACGTTCCCCGGAGGTGAGCCAGTGTCGCGGTCTGATCGTGACGCTGCGCGGCATCCGATCACGCTTCGGCCGGTCGATCCGTCGTCGTCCTGCTGTCGACGGTCGCGATCGCGGCCGCCGTGCTCGTGCCGCTGTATTCGAGGGCTGCCGCGCAGTCGGTGCTGACCGACACGGTCGCGGACCCGCCGCCGATCGTGGCCGGGGTCGACGGCGAAGCGCGGCACGCGACGCTGGAGGGCAGGTCCGCGCGGCATCGCCGAGCGGCTCGAAGGCCGCGCCGGCGGTGGCCGCTGTCCTCGGCCCACCCCAGGAGACCCTCGCCGCCGCAGGTCGACCCGGCGACGGCACCGAGGTGAAGAGCCGGGGCCGGCTGGTCTACCGCCCGGGCGCCTGCGAGCACCTCACGATCGTCGAGGGGCGGTGCCCGGGCGACGGCGAGCTGATGGTCAGCGACCGCACCGCCGAGCGGGTCAGGATGCGGCTCGGCGACGTGCTGCGGTTGGCGGCCGACCGGCGGCAGCTCGCGCACCTCGCTCGGCGAGCCGCCGCCGAAGAACCCCAGCTACCCGGTCGTGGGCGTCTACCGGATCGGCGACCCCACCGACCCGTACTGGGAGACCACCGGCTTCTTCGGCGGCTCGCCGCTCAACAAGCTCGGCGACGGCACCCAGATCGTCGACGAGCTGTTCACCGGCACCGAGGCACCGGTGCTGAGCATCCCGCTCGGTCGCCCGGTGGCCTCCGTCGACTACCCGCTGTCGGCCGAGCAGGTCCGGCTGGCCAACGTGCCGGCGCTGGTCCGCGAGCTCGAGACCTTGGGCGCGGACGCCTCGATCGAGGGGGTGGCGCTGAACGATCGGCCTGCTGCAAAGCCTGCGGATCGCGGCGAACGGCAGCGAGCGGCGATCACCGCCGCGGTGCCGACGGTCGCGCTGCCCCTGATCGTCCTGTGCTGGTTCGTGCTGTTCCTGGTGGTCGCCGCCGTCACCGACGACCGGCGGGCGGAGATCGCGGTCGGCAAGCTGCGCGGGCTCAGCGTCGGCGGGATCACCCGGTTCGCGGTCGGTGAGCCGTTGCTGCTGATCGCCCTGGCCGCGCCGCTCGGCCTGCTGCTCGGTATCGGGCTGACCAACCTCGCGGCGGGCGCCTTTCTGGCGCCCGGCGTCGACGTCCAGGTCGGCTGGCCGGCGATGGTGGTGGGCCTCGGCGCCCTGCTCGGCGCGGTCGGGCGCCGCCGTGCTCGGCGCCCGCCAGACCGTGCGGGCGAGCATCGGTGCGCTGTTGCGCCGCGTGCCGCACCGGGCCCGCCGCAGGGCGCTGGTGGTCGAGGGGATCGTCGCGGCGCTCGCCCTGGCCGCGCTCTACCAGCTTCTGGTCGGCAGCGACGAGCAGCGCGCGACGCTGGGTTACGCGGCGCCGGCGCTGGTCGCGCTCCTCGCCGGCCTGCTCACCGCCCGGCTGCTCGGCCTGGTCGCCCGCCGGCGGCTGCGCCAGCGCCACCCGCCGAGGTCGGCTGCCCGCGCTGCTGGCCGCGGCCCAGGTCGGCCGCCGGCCGGAGAGCGCTCGACTGGTCGCGGTGCTGACCGTGGCGCTGGCGCTGCTGACCTTCGCGGCGACCATCTGGGACGTGTCGTCGGCCAACCGGCCGCGCACCGCCAACGCCGACATCGGCGCCGACCGGGTCTACGTGGTCAACGCCTCCGAGCCCGGCGCGGTGCGCGCCGCGGTCGACCGGATCGACCCGACCGGCGGGCCGCGATGGCCGTGGTGCGGGTCAAGCAGAGCTACGCCGGCGACTACGTCGAACTGGTCGGGCGTGCAGACCGGACCGGATGCCGCGGTCAGCCGCTGGCCCGACAAGACACCCGACCAGGTCGCCGCGCTGGCCGCGAGCCTCGACGACACGCGGCGCACCGACCGTGCGGCTGCAAACGGGTCGGGTCGACGGTGCGGGCGACCGTCACGCGAGCTCGAGCAGCGGCGTCCGATGGGCCTCGGGATCGTGGTCGGCGAGCCCGGCGCCGCGCCCGCGCTCGATCTGGCTGGGCCGCGCTCAAGACCGGAGCCGCCACGTACGCCGGTGACCTGACCTGTGCCGCCGACTGCCGGCTGCTCGGCATGCAGGTGCGCCGGTTCCCGGGCGACAACACGCCGGGCGCGGCGACCGTCACCGTCGAGAGCCTCGAGCTCGACGGCGCACCGATCGACGCGGCGCTGAGCGAGGCCGACGCTGGCGGCCGGTCGACCCCCTGCCGGCAACCCAGACGATGGCCGTCGCGGACCGACGACGCCGGGCTCACCGTCGAGGTGACCAGCGAGAGCAGCGCCGACATCGTCGTCCAGTACGGCGATGTGGCCGAGGCGGCGCCGGTCGTCCTGGCCGGCCCGGCCCCGGCCGACGACCCCGACGCGGACACCTTCTCGTTCCCGGTGCTCGGTCGGGCGCCGGACCCGGTGAAGGTGGCCGACCGGGTCAAGCTCGTACCGCGGGGCGGCGGGCATGCGCTGCTCTTCGACGGCCCCTCGTTGGTGGAGCGGGCCGAGCGCTCCGCCGGGCTCAACGCCGACCAGATGACCTTCGAGGTCTGGGCGACCGACGCCGCTCCGGCGGACCTGGGCGCGCGGCTGGCCGCGGAGGGCATCCCGGTGGTGCGCACCGAGCTCTGGTCGCAGCGGATGACCCAGCTCGGCCGGGCCGCACCGGCGCTGGCCCTGCGGCTCTACCTGTTCGCCGGCCTGGTCGCGCTGCTCCTCGCGCTCGGCGCGCTGGTGCTCGACGCCGGCATCACCGCGCCGTGGCGGCGCGAGCAGGCGCGCGGGCTGCGGCTGACCGGCGTGCCCGTCCGGGCGCTGCGCGGCATGGCGAACAGGGAGAACCTGATGGTGCTCGGCTATCCCGTGGTCGCCGGGATCGTGGCCGGCGTGGGCGGCGCCGCGCTGGTGCTGCCGTCGATCGCGCTGGTCTCGATCGACGGCGGCGACCAGGCCTACCGACTGGGCGGCTGGTGGCTGCCCGGCTCGCTGCTGTTCCTGCTGGTCGCGCTCGTGGCCGCGGGTCTGGTGCTGCGCAGGATTCGGGGAGGTGTGCGATGAGCGCGCGGGTCGACACGCTGGACGCCGACGTGGGCTTCGTTCCGCACGGCGTCACCTGCCGGGGCGTGGTGCTCATCTACCGGCTGGAGGGGTACGACGTCGTCGCGCTGGCCGGCGTCGACCTCGACATCGCTCCCGGTGAGTCGGTGGCCCTGGTCGGGCCGTCCGGTGCCGGCAAGTCCACGCTGCTGTCGCTGATGTCCGGTGTGCTGCGCCCGTCGGCGGGGCGGCTGCACGTCGGCGAGCTCGACCTGGTCCGGGCCGGCGCCGCCGAGGTGCAGCGGCTGCGGGCGGTCGACGTCGGCGTCTCGCTGCAGGGCAGCGCCCGCAACCTGCTGCCGTACCTGACCTGCGAGCAGAACGTGCGGTTCGCCCAGCGCGCGGCCCGCGGTCACGGCCGGCGCCCGCCGGACCCGGCGGTGATCCTCGACGACGTGGGCCTGCTCGGCCGCCGCCGGGCGGTGCCCGGCGAGCTCGCGCCCGGTGAGCGGCAGCGGCTGGCGTTCGCGGTGGCCGGCGCCGCTCGGCCCGGGCTGCTGCTGCTCGACGAGCCGACCAACCAGCTCGACGAGCACTCCCGCGACGAGGTGCTGGAGGTGCTGCACCGCCTGCACGCGGCCGGCACCACGGTCGTGGTCGTCACCCACGACATGGAGGTCGGCGCGGCGCTCGGCCGCACCGTCACCATCCGCGACGGCCGGGTCGGTGCCGAGGGCCGCCGCGGAGAGGACTACTCCGTGGTGGGTCGCGACGGTAGCGTGCACCTTCCGGCGGAGCTGCTCGACCGGCTGCCGCCGGGCACGCTTGTCAAGATCGCGCCTGACGCCGACGGCACCATCCGGCTCGTACCGGCGCTCGAAGGGGGAACCGATGAGCAGGACCATCGTCGTCGATGAGGTGACCGTCGCGTACGGCGCGGGCGAGCCCGTGCTGGCCGGCGTCTCCGTCGTCGTGACGCCGGGGCAGGTGCTGGCCGTGACCGGGCCGTCCGGCGCCGGCAAGACCACCCTGCTGTGGACCATGGCCGGGCTGCTCCGGCCGTCGGCGGGCAGCGTGACGGTCGACGGCGAGCCGGTCCGCGACCGCGACTTCGCCGTCGCGCGAGCAGATCGTGCTGGTGCCGCAGGACAACGGGCTGGCCGCGATCCTGACGGCTGCCGAGAACGTGCAGGTCGCCCTGATCGCCGGTGGGGTCACGCCGCCCGAGGCACGCCGGCGCACCGCCGAGGCGCTGGAACGGCTGGGCCTGGCCGGGCAGTCCGACCAGCTCGTCGAGGAGCTCTCCGGCGGCCAGCAGCAGCGCACGGCGATCGCCCGCGGGATGGCGCTGCACGGCGACGTGGTGCTGGCCGACGAGGTGACCAGCGAGCTCGACGCGACCAACCGGCAGAAGGTCATCGACCTGCTCCGCGAGGAGGCGTTCCGGGGCGCGGCGGTCGTGTTCGCGACCCACGACCCGGAGGCGGCCGCGGCCTGCGACGCGGAGCTGCACCTGGTCGACGGGCGGGCCGAACTGGTGCGTGGTCCTGCCCTCGCGGCCGGCTGACAGCGTTGCCGGTCGGGGTTACTGTGCCGGCCATGACGGATACCACCCCCGCCGCCGACGAGGCGGTCCAGGTGCACGTGCCCGCGCAACGGCCGGAGAGCAACGGCGCCGGCGACGCGATCGGTGAGGTGGTCGAGCGCGCCACCGCCGCGTCCGGCCGGGTCGCGTCGGCGGTCGTCGAACGCCTGCGCAACGAGGGCTCGCTGCTCGCCGAGCGTGGTGCGACGACGATCGCCGACGAGGTGGTCGAGAAGATCGCCGGGATCGCCGCGCGCGGTGTGCCGGGCGTGCACGACCTCGGCGGCGACGTCGCCCGGGTGTTCGCCGGGCTGCGCGAGCGGGTCGGTCTCGGCGACGCCGAGGACGACACCGACCGGGGGGTCAAGGTCCGCCTGCAGGGCGAGCAGGCCACGGTCGAGATCACCCTGGTCATCGAGTACGGGCAGGTCGTGCGCACGGTCACCGACGCGGTCCGGGCCGAGGTGATCAGCGCCGTCGAGCGGATGCTGAGCCTCCAGGTGACCGAGGTCAACATCCGGGTGGACGACGTTCACGTGGAGGCTTAGCGATCGTTCAGGCGGACCATCTAGACTGGCCCGATGGACGCCGAGGAGATCGCTGCCGGGCGAGCACGCTGGCAGGCGCGCTACGACGCCGCACGTAAGCGCGACGCCGACTTCACCACGCTCTCCGGCATGCCGGTCGAGCCCGTCTACGGGCCGCCCGAGGGCGCCGAGGTGCCCGATTTCGAGCGGATCGGCTGGCCGGGCGAGTTCCCGTACACCCGTGGTCTCTATCCGACCGGCTACCGCGGCCGCACCTGGACGATCCGGCAGTTCGCCGGCTTCGGCAACGCGCAGCAGACCAACGAGCGCTACAAGCGGATCCTCGGCAACGGCGGCGGCGGGCTGTCGGTCGCGTTCGACATGCCCACCCTGATGGGCCGCGACTCGGACGACGAGCAGGCGCTCGGCGAGGTCGGCCACTGCGGCGTGGCCATCGACTCGGCGACCGACATGGACGCCCTGTTCGACGGCATCGACCTGGCCTCGGTGACCACCTCGATGACCATCTCCGGCCCCGCGGTGCCGGTCTTCTGCATGTACCTCGTGGCCGCCGAGCGGCAGGGCGCCGATCTGGGCAAGTTGGACGGCACGCTGCAGACCGACATCTTCAAGGAATACATCGCGCAGAAGGAATGGCTCTTCGAGCCCG
The DNA here is from genome assembly GCA_963840005.1 of uncultured Actinomycetota bacterium. Lineage (GTDB taxonomy): Bacteria > Actinomycetota > Actinomycetes > Mycobacteriales > Micromonosporaceae > Asanoa. The sequence continues at coordinate 9,611 of CAWIXO010000039.1, forward strand.
AGCCGCACCTGCGCCTCATCGGCGACCTGATGGAATATTGCGCCCGGGAGATCCCGCGCTACAAGCCGCTGTCGGTCTCCGGCTACCACATCCGTGAGGCCGGCTCGACCGCCGCGCAGGAGCTCGCGTACACGCTCGCCGACGGCTTCGGCTACGTCGAGCTCGGCCTGTCCCGCGGCCTCGACGTCAACACGTTCGCGCCCGGGCTGTCGTTCTTCTTCGACTCGCACGTCGACTTCTTCGAGGAGATCGCCAAGTTCCGCGCCGCCCGGCGGATCTGGGCCCGTTGGCTGCGCGACGTCTACGGCGCCACCGACGAGCGGGCCCTGTGGCTGCGCTTCCACACCCAGACCGCGGGTGTCTCGCTGACCGCGCAGCAGCCGATCAACAACGTGGTCCGGACCGCCGTGGAAGCGCTGGCCGCGGTGCTCGGCGGCACCAACTCGCTGCACACCAACGCGCTCGACGAGACCCTGGCCCTGCCCACCGACGAGTCCGCCGAGATCGCCCTGCGCACCCAGCAGGTGCTGATGGAGGAGACCGGCGTGACCAACGTGGCCGACCCGCTGGGCGGCTCCTGGTACGTCGAGGCGCTGACCGACGCGATCGAGGCCGAGGCGGAGAAGATCTTCGAGCGGATCCGCGACCTGGGCTCCGACGGCACGATCACCTCGGGCATCCTGCGCGGCATCGAAGACGGCTGGTTCACCGCGGCGATCGCCGACTCGGCGTTCACCTACCAGCGGGCGCTGGAAAAGGGCGAGAAGAAGATCGTCGGCGTCAACGTGCACACCAGCACGACCGCCAAGGAGCTCGAGATCCTGCGCATCTCGCACGAGGTGGAGATCGAGCAGAAGGCGCTGCTCGGCCGCCGCCGCGCCGCCCGCGACGACGCCGGCGTCGACGCGGCCGTCAAGCGGATGGTCGACGGTGGCCCGCACCAGCGACAACATGATCCCGGCGATGCTCGACGCGGTGCGCGTCGAGGCGACGCTGGGCGAGATCTGCGACGCGCTGCGGGCCGAGTGGGGCGTCTACCGGGAGCCAGCCCGCTTCTAGCTCGGTTCTACCTGGTGATCACGGGGCTGCGCTACCAGCGTTCGAGGTGGTAGGCAGTACCCGTGTCGGGTCTCGCAGTCGCTTGTCGCCGGGTGGTGCACATCTACCGTGCCGAGGCGGGCGACGTCGTCGCTCTCTCCGGCGTCGACCTCTCCATCGGCCCCGGCGAGATGCTCGCGCTGGTCGGCCCGTCCGGTTCCGGCAAGTCCACGCTGGTCGCGCTGCTGGCCGGGCTGATGCGGCCGTCCGCCGGCCGGGTCAACGTCGGCACGTACGACCTCGGCAAGCTCAGCGACGCCGAGATCTCCCGGCTGCGCGGCACCCAGATCGGCGTGGTGCTCCAGGGCGCTGCCCGCAACCTGCTGCCGTACGCCTCGCTGGAGCGCAACGTCTGGCTCGCCCAGCGCCGGGCCGCCCGCACCGAGGGCATCGAGCTCGAAGACCCGGAGCGCATCCTCGACCTGGTCGGCCTGCGCGGCAAGGGCGCCGCGAAGCTGACCGACCTGGCACCGGGCGCCCGGCAGCGGGCCGCGCTCGCGGTCGGCATCGCCGCGTCGCCCGGCCTGCTGCTGGTCGACGAGCCGACCAGCCAGCTCGACTCGCACGGCCGCGACGAGGTGCTCGACGCGCTGGAGACGGTCAACGCCGAGCGCGGCACCACCGTCGTCGTGGTCACCCACGACGCCGAGGTCGGCGCCCGGCTCGGCCGCGCGGTCACCATCCGCGACGGCCGGGTCGGTGCCGAAGGGCGCGGCGGCCAGGACTTCGCGGTGGTCGCCGGCGACGGCACCGTGCAGCTGCCGCCCGACGTGCTCGGTCATTTCCCGCCCGGCACCCTGTTCACTGTCGATCAGGCCGATGGCTCCGTCACGCTGGTTCCCGGCGGCGCCGCGCAGATCCCGGAATCGCACACCGGCGACGCGGCGTAACCCGCGCATGTTCCGAGTCGTTCGAGGTGCGCTGCGCGCGCGCCGTGCCCAGGCCGCGACGGTCTTGGTGCTCACCGGCCTGGCCGTGGCCGTCGCCGCGGCCGCGCCCTGGTACGTCCGCGCCGCGGAGCGCTCGGTCGCGGTGGCCGATGTCGACGGTGCCCAGTCCAGCGAGCTCGTGGTGCGGGTCGCCGGCCGGGTCGAGGGTTCGATCGCGGCCGGCGGCAGCGCGCGCCAGCGGTGCCGACGTGGTCGCCGACGTCGAGGAGCAGGCCGGCGACCTGGTCGACGTGCCGGGCGCCGCCAGCGACCGTGTCGCTGCGCGAGGTCCGGCGCTCTCGCCTCCGAGCTGGCCCGGGTCAACCTGCGGGTGGCCTACCGCGACGAGATGTGCGAGCACCTGGATGATCGAGGGCGCCTGCCCGCGCGCGGCCCGCGAGGTGCTGCTCAGCCGTCGCACCGCGCAGGCGCTGCAGGTGACGGTCCCGGCGACAAGGTCGACTTCGTGCTGTCCTCGCTGGCGCCGGTGCCCACCGGGTCGTCGGCACCTACCAGCTGCTCGACCCGCTCGGCAAGTACTGGGCGCTGACCGACTTCGGTGGTTCGGCGGCGCTGCGACCCGGGTGCCGACGGGCCCGGCGACCCGGCGTTCGTCTGCTCCGACACGATCGCGGCACTGCCGATCAAGGAGATCCTGGCCGACTACCACCTGCGGATCCCGGGGCGGAGTTCCTCGACGACCTCGAGCGGGCTGCGCGCCGACCTGACGCCGGTCGGCCGGCGACAACGGCGCCTGGCGGGCCACGACGGACGCGGTCACGCTGGCCAACCGGATCGACCGGGAACGCGACCTGGTCGCCCTCGGGGTCGGCGTGGCCGCCGTACAGCTGCTGGTGCTCTGCTGGTTCGGGCTGTTCTTCGCGGTCCGGCACACGGCCGAGCAGCGGCGCCCGGACATCGGCCTGCTGAAGCTGCGCGGCGCCGCGCGCTGGCGGCTCTGGTACCTGGCGATCGCGCAGAGCGCCGTGCCGATGCTGTTCGGCGCGGTGGCCGGCACGGCCGCGGGCCTCGGCGTGGCCCGGCTGGTCGCCGGCGAGGTCCCGGACACGGCTTCGGCCGCGCTCATCTCCGGCATCGCCGCCCTGGCCGCGCTGGTCGGCGCCGTGCTCGCCGCCGTCGCCGCCGACGCCGGCGGGATGCGGGCGACGGTCACCGACCTGCTCCGGCACGTGCCGTCCCGGCGGCGCGGCTGGCGGGCCGAGGTGGTCGACCTCGTCATCGTGCTGGTCGCCGCGGCCGGGCTCTACCAGAGCTACGTGACCTCGGTCGAACCCGACGCCACCAGCGGCCTCGCGCTGCTCGCGCCCGCGTTGGTGGTGGTGCTGGTCGCGCTGGCCGCGGCCCGGCTGCTCACCCCGCTGGCCGGCTGGCTCGGCCGCCACGCGCTGCGGCACGGCCGGGTCCCGGCCGCGCTGGGCGCCACCCAGCTCGCCCGCCGGCCGGGCACCCACCGGGTGTTCGCGCTGCTGGTCATCGCCGTCGCGCTGCTCGGCACCGCGGTCGGCGGCTGGACCGCGTCCGGCGACAGCCGGGTCGAGCGGGCCCGGCACGAGCTCGGCGCGGAGCGGGTGCTCACCGTGCAGGCCCGCAGCCGGGCGCAGCTGGTCGCCGCGGTGCGCGCCGCCGACCCCGGCGGCCGGCAGGCGATGGCGGTGGTCCGCGGCAGCAACGGGCCGGTGCGGGTGCTGCTCGCCGTCGACTCCGCGCGCTTCGCCGCGGTCGCCGACTGGCAGCCGGCGTACGGCGGCCCGCCGCCGGCCGCGCTGGCCGAGCTGCTCCACCCGCCGGCGCCGGCACCACTGTCGGCCAAGCGACGGCGAGCTGACCCTCGACGCCGAGGCCAGGCTGCTGCCCGCCCCGCTGGCCCCGCTGAGCCCCGGCGACACCGGCGGAGTCGGCGGGCGGCATGGCCGCGGCGATGACCGACCCGCTGTTCGTCCTGCTGCATCTGGCCAACGACGCCGGCGACCAGGTCACCGTCCGGTTCGGCCCGGTCAGCGGCCCGCGGGCCAGCCTACACCGCGTCGCTCGGCGGTTGCGGCGCCGGCTGCCGGCTGGTCGGCATCGAGCCGGTGACCCGGAACTTCGCCGGCCGCTCGGTCGTGCCCGAGCCGGGCGCGACGGTCACGATCTTCGGGCTCGCCGGTGCGGCCGGCCCGGTCGTGCCGGCCGACGTGCTCGGCGACGTCGCCCGCTGGCGGGCCGGGGTCGGCGCGACCACGGTCGGACCCAACCTGACGGCGGCCGGCGGCACGCTCACCATCACCGCGGTCCGCGCCGCGTCGCGAGGAGGACCGGGCGACCCGGGTGTACGCCGTCGACGCGCCCGCCCCGTTGCCGGTCGTCACCACCGGCAACGCCCTGCCGCCGCCGGCCGGCGACGCCCGGCTGCCCGTCTTCGGCGGCGATGACGTGCCGGTCCGCACCGGTCGGCACCGTCCGGCACGCTGCCCACCGCCGCCCGGTTCGGCTACCTGATGGACCTCGAGTACGCCGACCGGATCGCCGAGAACCCCGGCATCGGCGACATCCCGCAGGTCTGGCTGACGGCCGACGCCGCACCCGACATCCTCGACCGGCTCGAGGCCGGCGGGCTGACCGTCATCTCCGACGAGACCGCCGCCGGGCTCGACGCCCGGTTCGACAGCGAGGCGCCACCGTCCGCGCTGCGCTTCCAACTCGTCGCCGCGATGGCCGGGCTGCTGCTCACCGCCGGCGCCTTCATCGTCGTGGCCGCCGTCGAGCGGCCGGAGCGGGCCGGCGAGCTGGCCGCGCTGCGCGCGCAGGGCCTGCCGCCCGAGCGTGGTCCGGCGGGTCGCCTGGGGCGGCTACGGCGGGCTGGCGGCCGGCGGCGGTGCTGCTCGGCGTCGGCGCGAGCGCGCTGGCGCAGGCGGTCACCCGCCGGCCGATCCCGCTCTTCGTCGACGGCTGGGACGTGCTGCCGGTCGCCGTCGGCCCGCAGTTCGTGCCCGCTCGGCCTCGCCGCGCTCGGCGCGCTGCTGGTCGTCGGCGCCGCCGGTGCGGCCGCCGCGGCGCTGCTGGTCCGGGCGGTCGTCAACGCCGGGTCCGAGGAGTCCGCGTGATCGCCCTGGTGACCCTGATGCTCACCGCCCGCCGGGTGCAGGCGGCGCTGGTCGTGCTGCTCAGCGCGCTGGCGACGGCCGCGGCGGTGGCCGGCCCGGTCTACACGGCCGCGGTCGACCGGGCCGCGGTGGTCGCCGAGGTGGAGAACACCCCGCCGCCGGAGCGCACCGTCGCGGTCCGCGCCGGGATCGACAGCACCCAGCGGGACCGGTTCGACGCGGTGGCCAACGAACTGGCCGACCTGCCCCGCTTCAGCACCGTGCTGAGCGCCGTGCTGCCGGTGCTGGGCCTGGAGAGCGAGCCGGGTGAGATCTCCTGGCTCACCTATCCGCGACGGCCTGTGCGACCACGTGCGGATCGTGACCGGGCGGTGCCTGATGGCGGCCGGCGAGGTCGTGGTCGGCGAGTCGACGGCCCGGCGGCTCGGCGTGTCGCCCGGGCGGTCGGTGCACACTGAGCTGGGCCACAGTACAACGACATCACCCGATCCTGGGTGATCGCCGGGCGGCCGGCGCCGACCACCGTCGTCGGCGTCTACCGGCCGGTCGACCCGGCCGAGGCGTACTGGGGCCGCAGCGGCTATTTCTCGCCGACCGCGCCGGACACGACGGCCGAGCCGGTGTTCACCGGTCGGCCGACGGTCGACGCGCTCGAGCACGACTCCGACAACCGGTCCATCGAGGCGATCCCCGGCCCGGGCGCGTTCGACGAGGACCACCTGGCGGCGCTGTCCACCGCGCTCGACCGCGTGACCGAGGACCTGGGCTCCGACGACGAGACCTCCCGCTTCGTGGCGCTCACCAACGACCTGCCCAAGCTCTTCGAGCGCGTACGCCGGTCCGACGAGCTGACCCGCGAACTGGTCCCGCTGGCCGGCCTGCCGCTGATCGGCCTGTGCTGGCTGGTCATCTTCGTCGCGGTGGCCGGCGCGACCGCCGCCCGCCGGCACGAGCAGGCGCTGATCGCGTTGCGCGGCGCACCCCGGATCGGCCGGTTCTGGCTCGCCGCGGGGGAGAGCGTGATCGCGATCGCGGTCGGCGCGCCGCTCGGCTACCTCGCCGGCACGCTGGCCACGCGGGCGGTCGCCGACGCGCGATTCGGCCCGATCCCGGTCTTCGACCTCACGCCCGCGCCCGGCGCGCTGGTCGCCGCCCTGGTCGCGGTGGCCGGTGCGGTGGTGGTCGGCCTGCTCGCGCTGCGCCGCGACCTGGCCAGCCCGGTGGTCGACCTGCTGCGCCGGGTGCCGCCGCGGGGCGCCGCCTGGCGGACCGTCGCGATCGACGCGGGCGCCGTCGTGCTCGCCGTGCTGGCCGCGGTGCAGCTCCGCGCGTTCGACGGCCAACTGCTCGGGCTCGGGCTGCTGGTGCCCGGGCTGATCGGCGCTGGCGATCGCGGTGCTCGCGGGCCGGCTGCTGGTGCCGCTGGCGGCCCGGCTCGGCCGTCGGGCGATGCGGCGCGGCCGGCTCGGGCTGGCGCTCGGCGCCCTGCAGGTCGCCCGCCGGCCCGGCAGCCAGCGGCTGTTCGTGCTGCTCGCGGTCGCGGTCGCGGTGCTCGGTTTCGCCACCACCGCCGTCGACGTCGCCGACCGGGCCCGCGCCGACCGGGCCGCCGTGGCAGACCGGCGCCATCCGGACGCTTTCGGTCCCACCGACCGACTCCGGCTCGCTGCGGGCCGCGGTGCGGGCGGTCGACCCGGACGGGCGGTTCGCGATGGCGGTCGGCGTCCGGCCCGTCATGGACGGTCCGCCGGTGCTGTTCGCCGACACCGCCGCGCTGCCCGAGGTGGCGATCTGGCGACCGGAATACGGCGACCGCTCGCCCGCCGAGATCGCCGCCGCGCTGCGCCCACCGGCCGACGAGCCGGTCGTCATCAAGGGCGTGGATGTGGCATTGACGGTCGACTTCGCGGCGCCACAGGGCACCGGCGCCGCGCCGACGGCCGCCGGCACCGAACTGCGGTTGACGGCGCTGCTGCGGCCGCTGTCCGGCGGCGCACCGGTGCGGGCCGGCACCGCCCAGATCCAGCCCGGCCGGCACACCTGGGACATGGCCAGCGACGCCTGCGTCGACGGCTGCCGGTTGGCCGGCATCGAGGCCGATCTACGCCGCGTCCGGTGGCGAGGTGGCCGAGCTGTCGATCGTCTCGCTGGCCGCCCGCGCCGACCGGTCCCAGCCGTTCACCGACGTGGTCCCGGCGTTCACCACCGACCAGTGGCGGGCCAACGACGGCGTCGAGGTGACCGCGCAGGACGGCGGCGTCCACGTGGTCGTGCCCGGCGCCGTCATCCAGCCCAAACCGACCGTGCTGGTGCCGGCCGGCACACCCAGCGACGTGCCCGTGCTCAGCGGCGGGCCGCCGCCCAAGTCCGGCGAGGCCGAGGGCGTCGACGGCAACGTGGTGGCGATCCGGCCGATCGCGCAGGGCCAGGCGCTGCCCCGGATCGGCACCGGGCTCCTGATGGACCTCGGCTACGCCGAGCGGCTCGCGACCGGCAGCACCGACCTCGCCACCGCCGAGGTCTGGCTGAGCCCCGCCGCACCGGCCGACATCGAGCAGCGGTTGGCCGCTCAGGGCCTGGTGGTGATCGGCCGCGACTCGATGGCGGCCGCCGCCGACCGGCTCGACGGGCGCGGCCCGGCCCTGGCGGTCTGGTTCCACCTGCTGGCCGGCGGGGTCGCGGTGCTGCTGGCCGCGTGCGGCATGTGGTTGATGGCCGCTGTCGACCGCCGGCGCGTCCTCGACGACATGGTCGCCCTGCGGCGGCAGGGACTCCCGGCGCGTACCGGCGGGAGTTGGGTGCTCTGGGCCTATCTGCCGGTCGCCGTCGCGGCCGTGGTCACCGGTTTGGTGGCGGCCGTCATCGCCTGGGCGGTGGTCGGCCGGTATGTCCCGTATTTCGTCGATGATGACTTCGCGCTCGCGGCGCCGACGTGGCCACAGCCCATCGCGATCGCCCTTCCGGCGGTCGCGGTGGCCCTGCTGTTCACCACCGTGGCGGTCGGTCTGCGTCGCGCGCTGCGCGTGCGAGACTAGGGAACCATGAGCGAACCACGGACCTCTCCGTCGATCTTCACCCGCGGCGCGGTCGATCTCGGCGCACTTCGGCCGTCCGGATCACCGTCCCCCGCCGCCGGGGCCGGCGCTGGTGGGCAGGCAGGCCCACCGGCCGCGCAGCCCGGCTTCTCGCCGTCCGGTGGCGGCGTCTCCTCGGGGGCCAGTGCCGCCGTGATCGAGGTCAACCGAGGCCACTTTCCAGACCGAGGTGCTCGAACGGTCGATGACCACCCCCGTGGTGATCGACTTCTGGGCCGAGTGGTGTGAGCCCTGCAAGCAGCTCTCCCCGATCCTGGAGAAGCTCGCGATCGAAGGCGCCGGCGCCTGGGTGCTGGCCAAGATCGACGTCGACGCCAACCAGCGGCTCGCGCAGATGTTCCGGGTGCAGGGCATCCCGATGGTCTTCGCGGTCGTCGGCGGCCAGCCGGTCGACGCGTTCTCCGGCGTCGTGCCCGAGGCGCAGCTGCGCCAGTGGATCGGCGCGGTGCTCAAGGCCGGCGGCGTCGAGGTGGAGACGCCCGCCGACCCGCGGCTCGAGTCCGCCGACGACGCGCTGATGGTCGGCGACCTCGACGCGGCCGAGGCGCGCCTACAAGAAGATCCTGTTCGAGGCGCCCGCCGACGCGGCCGCCGAGGCCGGGCTCGCCCAGGTCGGGCTCTTCCGGCGGGTGCAGGGCGTCGACGCGGCCAAGGCGCTGACCGACGCGTCCGCGGCGGCCCGACGACACTCGACGGCGCAGCTGCTGGCGGCCGACGTCGAAGTGCTCGGCGGCGAGGCGGAGCGGGCCTACAAGCGACTGGTCGACCTGGTCCGGCGCAGCGTCGGCGACGACAAGGAGACGGTCCGGAGACATCTGGTGTCGTTGTTCACGATCGCCGGACCCGACGACCCGGCGGTCTCCGCGGCCCGCCGGGCCCTGGCCAGCGCGCTGTTCTGAGCCGGTGAGCGCCGTGCGCCGGATCGCAGTCCTGGACGCGCCGTCGAACCTGGGCCTGCGCCCGCCCACGCCGACGTCGGTGCCCGGCTGCGCCAAGGCGCCCGGCGCGCTGCGCGACCACGGGCTGGTGGGCCGGCTCGGCGGCCCGCGACGCGGGCTGCCTGACCCCGCCCCGATACGACCCGGGCGACTGGCGACCCGGCGACGGCGTCTGCCACGCCGACGCCATCGCCGCCTACTCGGTGGCCCTGGCCGACCGGATCGGCGCGATCATCGACGCCGACGAGTTCCCGGTCGTGCTCGGCGGAGACTGCTCGATCCTGCTCGGCTCGGCCCTGGCCATGCACCGCCTCGGCGAGGCGGTCGGCGGCCGGATCGGCCTGGTCTTCGTCGACGGCCACTCCGACTTCCGGCACCCGGGCAACGCGTCCGTACGTCGGTGCCGCGGCCGGTGAGGACCTGGCCCTGGTCACCGGCCGCGGACAGGCCGACCTGGCCGCCATCGAGGGCCGAAGGCCGTACTTCCGCGACATCGACGTGGTGGTGCTCGGCATCCGGGCGCAGGACGAATACCGGCTGGACCTGCAGGCCGCCGGCATCCTGACCCGGCCGGTGCCGGCCCTGCGCGCGCGAGGGCGCGGCCCGCACCGCGCAGTGGGCCCGCGACCAGCTGGCCGACTGCGCGGGCTACTGGGTGCACGTCGACGTCGACGTGCTGGACCCGGCCGTGATGCCCGCGGTCGACGCGCCCGACCCGGGCGGGATCGCCTTCACCGAGCTGGAACTGCTGATCGCGGGCCTGGTCGACACGCCCGCACTGCCTGGGCATCGAGCTGACCGTCTTCGACCCGGACTACGACCCGGACGGCGAGTACGCGGCCGAGATCACCAGCTCCCTGGTCGCCGGCCTGGCCCCGATCCGGGCGGAGGCCTCGGCAGCGCGCCGGTCCCCGCTGGCGTTCACCCAACGCCGCCGACCGGCACCGGACGCGGAACGCTTCCACCCGCCGCTGACCGCCATCCCGGACGAACCCGATCCGGCCCCCGTGGACGCGCCGGCGACGGTGGAACCCGAACCCGCTCCGGCGCCTGCTCGGCCCCCGAGCCCTCGCCGTTGCCCGCGGCGGTCGCCGACGACGAGAGCCCGGCCACCGAGCGGAAGAAGCCCGCGATCGGCCGCCAGCGCAGGTCCGCCTTCGACGTGATCTCCGGCGACGGCGACACGGGCCGCAAGCGCCGCTCGGCCGCCGACATCCTGGCCGCGCCGCTCGGCGGAGACGCCACCGGCCCGGGCCGGCTGCGCCGCGCGACCGACGGCGAAACCGTCACCACCGACGTCCGCCCAGGCGGCCTACGCCGCCAGGCCGCGCCCGCCGACGGCGATGCGGTCGTGACGGACGTAAGGCCAGGCGGCTTGCGCCGCACGGCAGCGGCTGACGACGGCGACGCGGTCGTGACGGATGTCCGGCCGGGCGGCCTGCGCCGGTCCAGCACGCCTCCCGACGAGCCGCCGGCCGCCGACGAGGGCTGACCGGCACGAGGGTCCCGAAGCGGATGTCGAGAACGGCCCGGCGGCTCCGTCTCAGGGGTGAGGCGGCCACCGTGGCCGCACGACGCTAGGAGACCCGGCATGACGATCCAGCGGATGGACAACGTTCTCATCGTTGTCGAGGACCTTGACGCTGTCATCGCGTTCTTCGTCGAACTCGGCATGGAGCTCGAGGGCAAGGGCCCGGTCGAGGGGCGTTGGGTGGAGCAGGTCATCGGGATCGACGACGTCCGGCAGGACGTCGCGATGCTGCGGACCCCGGACGGCCACGGCCGGATCGAGCTGGCGATGTTCCACACACCGAAGGCGATCAGCGCCGGACCCGAGGACGCACCGGCGAACACGCTGGGCATCCGCCGCATCATGTTCGCCGTCGACGACATCGACGACGTCGTCGCCCGGCTGCGCGCCCACGGCGCCGAGCTCGTCGGCGAGGTGGCGCGGTACGAGGACGTCTACCGGCTCTGCTACGTCCGCGGCCCCGAGGGCATCGTCGTCGGGCTGGCCGAGCAGCTCACCTGACCCACACCTGACGTCTCGCCGACCTGTCTCGTCGGAGGGGTGTAGTCAGCCTGTGGAGGAAAGATCATGAGTTTCGAGGACCTGCGCCGCGACTTCGGTGGCGACATCATCGAACCGGGCGCGAGCCGAGTACGGGGAGGCCAGCCGCTCGCTGCTCGCTGAAGGCACTCCGGTGTGTGTGCTGCGGCCCAAGACCGTCGCGGACGTGCGAGCCGCGGTGAGCTACGCGGCCGGGGCCGGGCTGGTGCTGTCCGTGCGCGGTGGCGGCCACGCCTTCGCCGGCTTCGGCACCAACGACGGCGGAGTCGTGATCGACCTCGGCCAGCCTCGCCACCGTGGAGATCGTCGACAGCGCGCGCCACATCGTGCGGATCGGCGGCGGTGCCACCTGGGGGCAGGTCGCGGCCGCCCTGGCGCCACACGGTCTGGCGATCTCGTCCGGTGACACCAGGAGCGTCGGTGTCGGCGGGCTGACGCTGACCGGTGGCATCGGTTGGAAGGTCCGGAAATACGGCCTCGCCCTGGACAATGTGGCCGGCGCGGAGGTGGTCACCGCCGACGGAGAGGTCGTGCGCGCGTCCGCGACGGAGCACCCCGACCTGTTCTGGGCGATCCGGGGCGGCGGGGGCAACTTCGGGATCGTGACCGCCTTCGACTTCGTGGCCCACCCGACGACCGACGTCTTCTACGGCCGGATCGCCTTCCCCGCGGCGGAGGCCCCCACCGTGCTCCGGGGCTGGGCGGACCACCTGCGCACCGCGCCCGAAGAGCTGACCTCCGTGGCGGCTTCGCCAACCCGTTCGCCGGCGGCCCCAACGCGCCGATCGAGATCCATGTCGCCTTCGACGGCGACGACCAGGAGTCGGCCGCGAAAGCGATCGACCCGATCCGCCGGCTCGGCACGGTGCTCGACGACAACGTGGTGCTGACGCCGTACGCGGACACGCTCGTCGACGGGCTGATCCCGCCGCCGGGCATCCAGTTCGTGACCCGAAGCGCCCTCGTCGACGCGGGCGAGGCGGCCGAGGTCCTGCGGATCCTCACCGAGGTCGGTGCGGCGGAGGGTTCGCCGGCCATCGCCGTACGCAGCCTCGGCGGCGCGGTCGCGCGAGTCCCGGCCGACGCCACCGCCTACGCGCACCGCGCGGCGGCGCTGATGATCGCGACGACCGCCGGAGGCCCAAAGCCGATGCTCGACGCCGCCCGACCGGCCCTGGAGGCGATCTGGGGCCGCCTGGCGCCCCACGTCAGCGGCCTCTACGCGAACTTCGTGTCGTCGGCCACCGACGCGGATGTCGCCGGGATCTACCCGCCGCACACCTACCAGCGGCTAGCCGAGGTCAAGCGGCAGTACGACCCCGGCAACCTGTTCGACCGCAACCACAACGTCCGACCTTAGGGATCAATGCAGGGCGCGGATGAAGCGCTCGGCGACCGGGACGGCGGTGTCGCCGCTGCCGCCGCCGTTCTCGACGAAGACGGCGAACGCCACGTCGCCCTGCCAGCCGACGAACCAGGCGTGGGTGTGCGCCGGGTTGTCGTCGTACTCCGCGGTGCCGGTCTTGCCGTACACCGCGCCGCCGGCACGTCCTTCAGCGCGCGTCGCCGTGCCCGACGGTGACCACCTCGCGCATCATCGCGCGCAGCGGCGCCGAGGGACTCCGGCCTTCAGCTGCCGCACCGCCGGGTGCCGGCCGGGCCGGTCGGCGATCACCGATTCGGCTGCTCGACCGAGCCCTGGGCGACCGCGGCCGTGGCGGACGCCATCGCCAGCGGGCTGACCAGCGTGGTGCCCTGGCCGAAGGCGGCCGCGGCGCGTTCGGCGGCCGAGCCGCCGGTCGAGACCTTGCCGGTGAACGCGTCGATGCCGAGGTCCCAGTTGCCCTCCAGGCCCGAGCGACCGGCCGGCGGCGGCCAGCCCGTCGGCGCCGAGCTTCGGGCGCCAGCGAGGCGAACGCGGTGTTGCAGGACTTGGCGAAGTCGATCTGGAACGGCACCTTGCCGAGCGCGAAGTTGTCCGAGTTCTTGAACGACCGGCCGTCGACGGTGAAGGTCTTCGGGCAGTCGACCGACCGTCGACGCGGTGACCGTGCCCGCGTCGAGCAGGCCGAGCGCGCTGACCATCTTGAACGTCGAGCCCGGCGGCACCTGGGCGTTGAAGGCGAGGTTCTCGCCGGTGCCGCCGTCGGGGCCGTTGGCCGCCGCGAGCACCGCGCCGTCGCTGATCCGGAGCGCGACCAGCGCCGACGGCGCTGCTTCGACGCCGACCAGCGCCGCGTCGGCGGCGTTCTGGACGGCGACGTCGAGCGTGGTCTTCACCGGCTGGCCGGGCTTCGGCTCGGCCGGAACAGCTCCTTGCCGTCGGTGATCTCGCCGTCCGGCGGCTTGCTGCGCGATCACGACGGACACGCCGGGCGTACCCCGCAGCTGCTTGTCGAGCGGCCCTGGATGCCGCCGTGGCCGACCAGGTCGCCCTCGGCGTACCGCGTCCGGGCTGGTTGTCGATGTCGTCCTTGAGCGCCGGGTCGACCGAGCCGAGCAGCGCGCGGGCGAACGCCCGGGTCGGGGCCAGGTCGCGCTTCTCCTCGCGGAACCTGGTGCCCTCCAGCGGCTGGATCTTCGGAGCGGATCTGCAGGTACGCCTCCTCGCGCAGGCGTGACCACCTCGACGAACTGCTCGGGGTTCTCGGCCTAGGTGATCTGCTTCGGCAGGTCGCTGAGGTCGATCGGCGGCAGCGCCGGGCGGATCGACTTGAACGCCGCGTCCAGCGCCTTGGCGAGCCGGCTCGGGGTCGTCGACGCCGGCCGGCTCGACGCCGACCACGACCACGTCGCGCGGCTCGACGATCGGCTTGCCGGCGCCGTCCAGGACGCCGGCGCCGCGCCGGCCGCTGGCGGCGCAGGCCGAGCTGGTCGCCGCTCTTCAGCTTCGCGTTGACCACCGTCGGCTCCCAGATCACCTGCCAGACGTCGTCGTTGCCCTGGGTGAGCCGGACCGTCGACGGGTAGGTCCAGTGCGTGCCGCCGGGCAGCGTCCAGTCGACGTTGACCGTCGCGGTGGCGCTGCCTTCGCGACCTCTTCGGCCTCGCCGTCGCGGCGCAGCGCGGCGGGGTCTTGGCCAGCTCGCCGGAGAGCTCCTTGATCGCCGTCGGCGACGTCGGTCGGCGGCGACCTTCGACGCCGGTGGGCTCGACGAACGCGACCTGGCTGAGATCACCGCGCTGCCAGCCGGCGAGGAAGCGCGTCGACGGCGTCGTCGGGGCCGGGCGTCGCCGGAGCAGCCGGCGAGTCCGGCGGCCAGCGAGCGCGAGGCCCAGCCAGCATGCCGACGGCAGGGCGTTTGTTTCATCATCGGGTACGACCGACGCATGCCAACAGAGTCCTTCCCCCGGGGACATCAGGGACCCTAGTACCGCGACGCAAAGTGGGTAACGACGCTACTGCGTGCCAGGGAACAGCCTGATCCGGACGCCGGAGCGTTCAGCCGGCGCCGCCGTACGCTGAACGTCTGATGGGACCCACAACGTGGTGGGTCGAGGGGAGTGGCACCGATGGACCGGCGTCCGGCGCGTCACATCGCAGAGCTATTCCCGACCTCCGCAGCGGCCCGAGCCAGCCGGCGCTGACGAGGACGGAGTGGCCGGATCGACACCGCGTCGACGACGACGGCCGGCATCGAACCCGTCGGCCTGCCGACTGCCGCCGCGTTCGCCGACGACGTGGAGGACGCCGAGCTCGACGAGCCGGTGCCCAACGCCGAGCGGCTGGTCGCCGAGGCCGTCGCGCTGGCCGGCCCGGGCAGCCCGGAAGCCGCCCTGGTCGGCCGGTTCTGGCGGTTCGCCCCGGACGAGGAGCTGGTCGGCTTCACCGCGGAGGAGATGCTCGACGCGCGCGGGCAGCCACCGGGAGCCTGGCCGAGCAGCGGGTGCCGGGCGAGCTGAAGCTGCGGATCCCCGAGCCGGTCGCCGACCAGCAACACACCGTGATCGAGATCGTCACCGACGACATGCCGTTCCTGGTCGACTCGGTCACCGCGCTGCTGACCGGCCGCCACCTCGACGTGCACCTGCTGGTGCACCCGCTGGTGGTGGTCCGCCGCGAGCCGCTGGGCAGGCTGGTCGAGGTCGCCGCCGAGGTCGAGCCGGACGACGCGATCGCCGGCGACATCGTCGAGAGCTGGATGCGGGTCGAGATCGACCCGGTCCGCGACGCGGCCGAGCGGGAGCAGCTCGCAGCGCGAGCTGCAGCGGGTGCTCACCGACGTGCGCGAGGCGGTCGAGGACTGGCCGAAGATGCGGCAGCGGGCCCTGGCGCTCGCCGACGAGCTGGCCGCCGACCCGCACCACCGACGCCCGCCCGCCGGTGCCGGAGAAGGACATCACCGACTCGGTGGAGCTGCTGCGCTGGCTGGCCCACGAGCACTTCACCTTCCTCGGCTACCGCGAGTACCGGCTGGTCGCCGGGCGAGGGCGGCGAGCAGCTGCTGGAGGCGGTGCTCGGCACCGGGTCTGGGCATCCTGCGCCAGGACCCGACCGTCGCCGCGGGCGCTGTCCTCGATGACGCCCGAGGCGCACGCGAAGGTGCTGGAGAAGCGCCTGCTGATCATCACCAAGGCCAACTCCCGGGCCACCGTGCACCGCTCCGCGTACCTGGACTACATCGGCTTCAAGATCTTCGACGACGACGGCGAGGTGATCGGCGAGCGGCGCTTCCTCGGGCCTGTTCTCCACGGCCGCCTACCGGACCAGCGTCCGCGAGCTGCCGGTGGTCCGGCGCAAGGTCGCCGAGGTGCTGGACCGCTCCGGGCTCTCGCCGCGCAGCCACTCCGGCAAGGACCTGATGCAGATCCTGGAGACCTACCCGCGCGACGAGCTGTTCCAGATCAAGACCGACGACCTCTACCACGCGGTGATCGGCGTGCTGCGGATGGCCGGCCGCCGCCAGCTGCGGGTGTTCCTGCGCCGGGACGCGTACGGCCGGTTCATCTCCTGCCTGATCTACCTGCCCCGGGACCGGTTCACCACGCAGAACCGGCTGCGCATGCAGGAGATCCTGCTGCGCGAGCTGAACGGCGTCGGGGTCGACTACACCACCCGGGTCACCGAGTCGATGCTGGCCCGGGTGCACTTCATCGTCCGGACCGACCCGACCAACCCGCCCGGCGAGGTCGACGCCGACCTGCTGGCCGAGGAGCTCGCCGACGCCACCCGGCTCTGGGACGACGACTACCGGCTGGTGCTGGAGCGCAAGCTCGGCGACGAGCAGGCCAAGCAGCTGTTCACCCGGTACGCCGACGCGTTCCCGGAGGGCTACAAGGACGGGCACACCCCGTACGAGGCGATCAAGGACCTGGCCAAGCTGGAGCTGCTCGAAGAGCCCGGCCAGCTGGAGATGCACCTGTTCCGGAAGACACCGCGACCGACCGACACCGACGTCCGGTTCAAGGTCTTCCGGTACGGCGAGCCGATGGTGCTCTCCGCCGTGCTGCCGGTGCTGCACTCGCTCGGCGTACGGGTGGTCGACGAGCACCCGTACGAGGTGGAGCGGGTCGACGGCACCGTCTACCTCTACGACTTCGGCCTGGAGCTGCCGGCCGGGCAGGGCCTGCCGACCGAGGTCCGCCCGCACGTGGAGAACGCGTTCGCGGCGGCCTGGCGCGGCGAGGCCGAGGTCGACGGCTTCAACGAGCTGGTGCTGCGCGCCGGGCTGACCTGGCGGCAGGTGGTGGTGCTGCGGGCGTACGCGAAGTACCTGCGGCAGGCCGGCA
The DNA here is from genome assembly GCA_963840005.1 of uncultured Actinomycetota bacterium. Taxonomy (GTDB): domain Bacteria; phylum Actinomycetota; class Actinomycetes; order Mycobacteriales; family Micromonosporaceae; genus Asanoa. The sequence goes on from CAWIXO010000039.1 coordinate 26,576, forward strand.
CGGTCTTCTCGCAGGACTACATGGAGTCGACCTTCGTCGCGTACCCGGAGATCGCGGCCCGGCTGGTGGAGCTGTTCGAGGTGCGGTTCTCGCCCCGGCGGCGTTGAGCGACCGAGGAGCGCGTCAGAGCGCGCGGCGAGCTGGTGGACGAGATCGGCAAGCGGCTGGACGACGTGGCCAGCCTCGACCAGGACCGGATCCTGCGGTCGTACCTGACGCTGATCCAGGCGACCCTGCGGACCAGCTTCTACCAGCGCGGCACCGACGGGCGGCCGAAGTCGTACGTGGCGTTCAAGCTCGACCCGCAGGCGATCCCGGACCTGCCGGCGCCGCGGCCGAAGTTCGAGATCTTCGTCTACTCGCCGCGGTTCGAGGGCGTGCACCTGCGGTTCGGGCCGGTGGCCCGGGGCGGGCTGCGCTGGTCCGACCGGCGGGAGGACTTCCGCACCGAGGTGCTGGGCCTGGTCAAGGCGCAGATGGTGAAGAACGCGGTGATCGTGCCGGTCGGCGCCAAGGGCGGCTTCGTGCTCAAGCAGAAGCCGGGCGACCGGGACGAGGCGGTGGCCTGCTACCAGGCGTTCATCGCCGCGCTGCTGGACGTCACCGACAACATCGTCGGCGGGCAGATCGTGCCGCCCGGACGACGTGGTCCGGCACGACGGCGACGACCCGTACCTGGTGGTGGCGGCCGACAAGGGCACCGCGACGTTCTCCGACATCGCCAACGAGATCTCGGTGGCGCACGGGCTTCTGGCTGGGCGACGCGTTCGCGTCCGGCGGCTCGGCCGGCTACGACCACAAGAAGATGGGCATCACCGCCCGGGGCGCCTGGGAGTCGGTCAAGCGGCACTTCCGCGAGCTGGGCATCGACACCCAGACGCCAGGACTTCACCGTGGTCGGCGTCGGTGACATGTCCGGCGACGTGTTCGGCAACGGGATGCTGCTCTCCGAGCACATCCGGCTGGTGGCCGCCTTCGACCACCGGCACATCTTCCTCGACCCGGAGCCCGGACGCCGCCTCGTCCTACGCGGAGCGGCGGCGGCTGTTCGACCTGCCGCGCTCCTCCTGGGAGGACTACGACCCGGAGCTGATCTCGGCCGGTGGCGGGGTCTTCCCCCGTACCGCGAAGTCGATCCCGATCTACGCCGCAGGTCCGCGCGGCGCTCGGCCTCGACGACGAGGTGACCGCCGATGTCGCCGCCGGAGCTGATGAAGGCGATCCTGCAGGCCCCGGTCGACCTGCTCTGGAACGGCGGCATCGGCACCTACGTCAAGGCCTCCACCGAGACCAACGCCGAGGTGGGCGACAAGTCCAACGACGCGATCCGGGTGGACGGCAAGCAGACCTGCGCTGCGGTCGTCGGCGAGGGCGGCAACCTGGGCTTGACCCAGCTCGGCCGGATCGAGTACGCCCTGCGCGGCGGCCGGATCTACACCGACTTCATCGACAACGCGGCCGGGGTGGACACCTCGGACCACGAGGTGAACATCAAGATCCTGCTGGGCGCGGCGGTGGCCGACGGCGAGCTGACCGTGCCCGACCGGGACGAGCTGCTGGCCGAGATGACCGACGAGGTCGCCGAGCTGGTGCTGCGGGACAACTACGACCAGGCCCGCGCGCTCGGCACGCGCGAGGTGCAGGCCGCGTCGCTGCTGCCGGTGCACCGCCGGATGATCACCGAGCTGGAGCGTTCGGGGCGGCTCGACCGGGCGCTGGAGGCGCTGCCGACCGACGAGGAGCTGGCGGCCGCGGCCCGGCCGGCCTGACCGCGCCGGAGTTCGCGGTGCTGCTCGCGTACGTGAAGATCGACCTGGAGAAGGAGGTCCTGGCCGACCGGCTGGCCGACGAGGAGTGGACCTTCGACGTGCTGGCCGACTACTTCCCGACCCCGCTGCGCGCGGCGTACGCCGACCGGATGGCCGGGCACCGCCTGCGCCGCGAGATCGTCACCACGGTGCTGGTCAACGAGGCCGTCAACCGGGGCGGCATCTCGTTCGTCTACCGGGCGATGGAGGAGACCGGCGCGTCGGCCGGCGGACGTGATCCGCGCGTTCGTGGTGGTCCGCGAGGTGTTCGGGCTGCGCGAGCTCTGGGAGGCGGTCGAGGCGCTGGACAACACGGTGCCGACGGCCGCGCAGACCAAGGTCTACCTGGAGCTCCGCCGGCTGCTCGACCGGGCGGTCCGCTGGCTGGTCACCAACCGCCGCTCGCCGCTCGACGTGACGGGCGAGATCGGCCGCTTCGCGGCGGTGGCTGGTCTGCTGGGCGAGCTCGACACCCGCTTCGTCGGAGCCGAGCGCGAGTCCCTGCTGGCCCACATGGAGGAGGTCGAGGCCCGGGGCGTCCCGGCGAGCCTGGCCACCGCGGCGGCCCGGGTGATGTACGGCTTCGGCCTGCTCGACGTGGTGGAGACGGCCCGGGTCACCGCCCGCGCACCTGGTGACGTGGCGCCGGTCTACTTCGTGCTGTCCGACCGCTTCCGGGTGGACGCGCTGCTGTCGAAGATCTCGCTGCTGCCGCGCGACGACCGCTGGCAGACGTTGGCCCGGATGGCGCTGCGCTACGACCTGTACGCCGCGCTGGCGGCGCTGACCGCGGGCATCCTGCAGTCGACGCCGGACAGTGCGCCGGTCGAGGAGCGGGTGGAGGCGTGGGAGGCCGCCAACGCGACGGCGGTGGGTCGCGCCGAACGCGCGATCAACGAGTTCGGCGAGTCGAGCGCGGACCTGGCCGCCCTGTCGGTCCTACTACGCCAGATCCGCCAACTCGTCCGCCAGTCCTCCGCCAACTGAGCTCTCGGCGCTCGCCCCGCCTGGGGCGGGCGCCGGAGCTAACCGGCCGCGAGCTATTCGGTGGCTTTCGGATGTGACGGCGAGGCGGCGACCAACCACACGATCCGGCGCCGCGGGTCAGGGCAGTACCAGATCCGTCCGCCGGCCGTGACCTCGTACTGCCACTGGTCGAGGACTTCACCGGCGACCGCGCGGGTGGCCAACGAGCCGCGCAGCCGATGTTGGCGCCCGGGATTCTCCGGAGCTTCGGGCCGCTCGGTGAGGATGATCCAGGCTTCCCACGTGTTGGCGCGGGCGGTCTGACACAGCTGCTCCCAGCCCTTGGCCGCTTCGGAGGTCGCGAATCGGGCCTCCCAGCCACCGGGCAGGCCTGGAGGGGCGACGCGGTCGCCGCGCTTGGCTGGCATCGGTCATTCCTCGGGGCCGGGCACGGGGCCGTGGTCGTCTGCCAGCGGCCTGGTGAGGTCGCGGGTGAGGGCTGAGTCCGCGTAGACAGCCGCGGTGGCCTTCCACTCGCGCAAGGTCTGCGCGAGGACGCCCCATTGGCCAAGCTCAGCGGAGATCTGCACCGCCTTGACGAAGTCGCGAACGAACAGCGGCAAATCGGTCTCGGGCAGCAAGGCCAGCCAGGGAAACTCTTCGCCAAGAGCTTCGGCAGCCCGCTCGGGCGGCAGGTGGGTGAGGACGTTGCGCAGTGTGCGCGCCGCGGCGATCGCGCCCTCACCAGTCGCTGTCGTGCGGTCTTCGCGGGTGAGTAGCAGGGTGGCTCCGTCGCGACGGCGGACCCGCACATCGCCGCTGTCGGCCAGTGCGGCCACGCTCCGCGGGTCGCGTTGTAGCTCGCTCCACTGCACTTCTTTGACCGCCACAGCCATCGCCTCCACCACAGCTCAATTCTGAACTTTTTCAGAACTCGCCGCAACCACGATAGCTTGACTTTATACCCCCCAGGGGTAATCTCGGGCTATGGTGATACCTCCGGGGGTAAGGTGGGCGGCGTGGTGGAGAACCGGATCGAGCTGGCGATCGGGGGGATGACCTGTGCTTCCTGTGCGAGCCGGATCGAGAAGAAGCTCAACCGGCTCACCGGGGTGACGGCCTCCGTCAACTACGCCACCGAGACCGCGACCGTGACCGCACCGGCTGCTGTGTCCCTCGATGACCTGATCGAGACCGTGAAGAAGACCGGCTACACCGCCGAGCCGGCTCCGTCGCCGTTCGAACCCGCCACCACGGTCAACGACCAAGCCCGCGACGAGACCCGCGATCTTCGCGACAAGGTCCTGGTCTCCGCGATCCTGGCCGTCCCCGTGATCATCCTGGCCATGGTGCCCGCCTGGCAGTTCACCTACTGGCAGTGGCTCTCGCTCACCCTGGCCGCGCCCGTCGTGGTCTGGGGTGGCTTCGGTCTTCCACCGCGCCGCCTGGGTCAACCTCCGGCACGGCGCGGCGACCATGGACACGTTGATCTCGATCGGCACCCTGGCCGCGCTCGGCTGGTCGCTCTGGGCCTTGTTCTTCGGCATGGCCGGCGAGCCCGGCGTCCGGCACGGCTTCGAGCTCACCCTCCAACGCGGCGCCGGCAGCGACGCGATCTACCTCGAAGTCGCCGCCGGTGTGACCGTGTTCGTGTTGGCCGGGCGTTACTTCGAGGCCCGGGCCAAGCGCCGGGCCGGCGCCGCGCTCAAGGCGCTGGCCGACCTCGGCGCCAAGGAGGTCACGATCCTGCGGGGCGGCCAGGAGCTGACCAGGCCGATCACCGAGCTCCGCAAGGGTGACCGCTTCCTGGTGCGACCCGGCGAGAAGATCGCCACCGACGGTGTGATCGAAGAGGGCGCCTCCGCGATCGACCAGAGCCTGCTGACCGGCGAGTCGGTGCCGGTCGAGGTGACACCGGGCGACCCGGTCACCGGCGGCACCGTCAACGCCGACGGCCGCCTCGTCGTCACCGCCACCAAGGTCGGCGCCGAGACGCAGCTCGCGCACATCGCCCGGCTGGTCAGCCAGGCGCAGAGCGGCAAGGCCGAGGTGCAGCGGCTGGCCGACCGGATCTCCGGCGTGTTCGTCCCGATCGTCCTGGTGCTCGCCGCCGGCACGTTCGGCTACTGGTGGGGCACCGGCGGCGGGCTGGCCGCCGCGTTCACCGCCGGCATCGCGGTGCTGATCATCGCCTGCCCGTGCGCCCTCGGCCTGGCCACGCCGACCGCGCTGCTGGTCGGCACCGGGCGCGGCGCGCAGCGCGGCATCCTGATCAAGGGGCCCGAGGTGCTGGAGTCGACCCGCACCGTCGACACCATCGTGCTCGACAAGACCGGCACGGTGACCACCGGCAAGCTCGCGGTGGTCGACATCGACGGGCCCGAAGAGCTGCTGCGGTACGCCGCCGCGGTCGAGTCCGGGTCCGAGCACCCGATCGGCCGGGCCATCGTCGCCGCCGCCAAGCAGCAGCAGCCGCTCCCGCCGGTCACCGACTTCCGCTCGACACCGGGTCGCGGGGTCCGTGGCACCGTCGAGGGCCACGAGGTGCTGGTCGGCCGGGCCGAGTTCACCGGCACCGGCGCCGGCGCGCGAGACGACGGCCACACCGTGGTCACCGTCGCGATCGACCAGCGCGTACGCGGGAGCCTCGTGCTCGCCGACGAGGTCCGGCCGACGAGCCGGGACGCGGTGGCGGAGCTACGCCGGCTGGGACTGCGGCCGGTGCTGCTGACCGGCGACAACCGGGCGGCGGCCGAGAAGGTCGCGAAAAGCGTCGGGATCGACGAGGTGATCGCCGAGGTGCTGCCGGCCGACAAGGTCGACACGGTCAAGCGGCTGCAGGACGAGGGCCGCGTGGTCGCGATGGTCGGCGACGGCGTCAACGACGCGGCCGCGTTGGCCCAGGCTGATCTTGGGTTGGCGATGGGCGCCGGCACTGACGTGGCGATCGAGGCCGCGGATCTGACCCTCGTCCGCGACGATCTGATGGCCGCCGCAGACGCGATCCGGCTGTCCCGGCGCACCCTGCGGGTCATCAAGGGAAACTTGTTCTGGGCGCTGGCCTACAACGTCGGCGCGCTACCGTTGGCCGCGGCGGGACTACTCAATCCGATGATCGCGGGTGCCGCCATGGCACTCTCGTCGGTGTTCGTGGTATCCAACAGCCTTCGGCTACGACGCTTCCACTGACCTGGAGGTCACGGGTGCTCGACACGCGCCTCTACCACCACCTGGTGACCTGGCTGGGCCAATGGCCCACCCGGCAGGCGCTACAGGTCGTCGGCTTCGAGAAACGGCTGCGCCCGGCCTGGGACGGCGGGCTCCGCCCGGCGGTCGGCATCGGCGCGCCCGAGGGTGTGCTGCTCTCGGTGCCGCCGCCGCGGGTCGAGACCGTCCGCGCGCTGGCCGACCTGCCGCTGCCGGACCTGCTCGACAAGCTTCCCGGCGCGGTCGGCTTCGACGGGTGGCGGGCGTCCGGTGCCGTCTTCCGCTGGACCACCGCGCCGACGCCGCTGGCCGACGCGGGGGAGTGGGTGCCGGCCGACGACCCGGCCGTGCCGCCGTGGCTGCGCCCGTTCGGCGGCGAGGTGCTGTCGCCCGTGACGACGCGGGCAACTATCTGGCCGGCGTCGGGCATCAAGCGGCACGACCAGTACGGCCACGAGATCGCGGTGGGCACCGAGCCCGCCGCCCGTGGTCAGGGGCTGGCCCGCCGGCTGGTCGCCCAGGCCGCGCGCCGGGTGCTCGACGAGGGCGCGGTGCCGACCTACCTCCACGACCCGGACAACCTCGCGTCGTCGAAGGTCGCCGCCGCGGCCGGCTTCCCCGACCTGGGCTGGGTCGGCTACGGCGTCTTCGGCCCGGAAGGACCCTGATCCCTAGGTAGTGGTGGAGCCGAACACGTCGTCGCGGACGGCGTCCAGGGCGACCAGCAGCGCGCCGCGCAGCACCGGCTCCTCGTCGACCTGGGTGACCACGACCTTCGGCGAGACCAGCGTGATCGCGGCGACCTCGTGCTGCACCCGCTCGGCGAGCGCGGTGCCGCCGGCCTGGCCGACCTCGCCGGCCAGCACCACCAGCGGCGGGTCGAGCACCACGCAGGTGCTGGCCACGCCGAGCGCCAGCCGGCGGGCGATCTCGTCGAGCGCCGGGCCGCCCTCGGTGCCGGCGGCGATCGCGGCGCGGATCGCGTCGGCCGCCGAGCCGCCGCGGAAGCCGTGCTCGCGGGCCACCGCGCGCGAGCGCCGCGGCACCGGCGAGCTGGCCGAACGGCGGCTGGGAGCGGCGCGACTGGTCGCGGTTGACCGGGACGCCGGGCACCGGCAGGTAGCCGATCTCGCCGGCGGCGCCGCTGCTGCCGTGGTGCAGCCGGCCGCCGAGCACGATCGCGAGGCCGACGCCGACGCCGGCCCAGACCAGCACGAAGTCGTCGACGCCGGCGGCCGCGCCGGACTGCGGCCTCGGCGACGGCGGCCAGGTTGACGTCGTTCTCGAAGACCACCGGGGTGTGCAGGTCCTCGCGGAGCGCGGCGAGCAGGCCGCGGTGCCAGCGGGGCAGGTTGAACGCGAAGGTGATGTCGCCGGAGCCCGGGTCGACCAGACCGGGCGTGCCCAGCACCACCCGGCGCACGCTGGCCAGCTGGGCGTGCGCGTTGCTGGCCGCCTGCACCACCGCGTCGTGCACCACGCCGACCGGGTCGTCGGTGTCCTTGGTGGACATCTCGACCTGGCCGATCGACTGCGCCGGTGATGTCGGCGCAGGCGGCGACCACCCGGTCGGCGGCGACGTCGACGCCGACCACGTACGCGCTGCCCGGCCGCACGGCGTAGAGCTGGGCGTTGGGCCCGCGGCCGCCGGCCTGCTCGCCGACCCGGGTGACCAGGCCGCGCTCCTCCAGCCGCTCGACCAGCTGCGAGGCGGTGACCTTGGACAGGCCGGTCAGCTCGCCGAGCTGGGCGCGGGTCAGCGGGCCGCGGGCGAGCAGCAGCTCCAGCGCGGCGCGGTCGTTGAGCGCGCGCAACAGGCGCGGGGTACCGGGCAGGCGGGTCGACCCCATGCGACATCCTCTAGCAATAAGGAAACTTTACTATTACATTAGTCGCCTTACGAGTAGGCGTAGCGTACTGGGAAGCGAATGGTGCGACGATCACACGACCCGGCAGCAGCGAGTCACAAGAGGGTGAGTACCGATGGCGATTGATCCCGCTCTGCGCCGGCTCGCGCTGCGCACGCTGCTCGCGGCCTACCCCGGCAGCACCCCGCCGCCCTGGGCGCTCGACCTGGCCGCCGACGGGCTGGCCGGCTACACGCTCTTCGGGTTCAACATCGTCGACCGCGCCCAGGTGGCGGCCAGCACCGCCGCGCTGCGGGCCGCGAGCCCGCGGGTGATCGTGGCGATCGACGAGGAGGGCGGCGACGTCACCCGGCTGGCGCACCGCACCGGCAGCCCGTACCCGGGCAACGCCGCGCTCGGCGCGCTCGACGACGTCGAGCTGACCCGCGCGGTCTACCGGGCGATCGGCGCCGAACTCGCCGCCGTCGGCGTCAACCGTCGACCTCGCCCCGACCGTCGACGTCAACACCGCCGACGACAACCCGATCATCGGCACCCGCTCGTTCGGCGCCGACCCGGCGCGGGTCGCCGCGCACACCGCCGCCGCCGTCGAGGGTCTGCAGGAGGCCCGGGTCGCCGCCTGCGCCAAGCACTTCCCGGGGCACGGCGCCACCGTCGCCGACTCGCACCTCGAGCTGCCCACCGTGGACGTGCCGCTGGCGGTGCTGCGGGAGCGCGACCTGCCGCCGTTCGCCGCCGCGGTCGGCGGCCGGCGCGCAGGCCATGATGACCGCGCACATCCGGGTGCCCGAGCTGACCGGCGACGCGCCGGCCACGTTCAGCCGGGCCGCCCTGCTCGACCTGCTGCGCGGCGAGCTCGGCTTCACCGGCGCGCTGATCACCGACGCGCTGGAGATGAAGGGCGCGGCGGTGGTCGCCGGCGGCACCGCGCCGGCCGCGTCCGCTGGCCCTGGCCGCCGGCGCCGACCTGCTCTGCATCGGCGCCGACGTCGACGCCGCGCTGGTCGAGGAGACCGCCGCCGAGATCGTGGCCGCGATCCAGCGACGGCCGGCTCGACGCCGGCCCGGGTCGAGGAGGCCGCCGAGCGGACCGCGGCGCTGGCCGCCTGGACGTCGCCCGCCGCGCCGGCCGAGCCGGTGCCGGCGAGCCTCGGGTACGACGCCGCCCGGCGTGCCGTCCGGGTCGAGGGCGACCCGCTGGTCGGCGCCGAGCCGCTGGTGGTCGAGCTGGCCGCCGACCTCGACCATCGCCGAGGGTCGGGTGCCGTGGGGGCTGGGCGCGCACGTCGACGGCGCCGAGCAGATCCGCGCGGTGGCCGCCACGACCGAGCGCCGACGAGCTGCTGGCGCGGGCCGGCGGCCGGCCGATCGTGGTGGTCGCGCGGCACGCGCACCGGCTGGCCGGCGCCACCGAGCTGATCGAGGCGCTGGCCGCGCGCCACCCGGTCACCGTGGTCGAGATGGGCTGGCCGTCGAGCTGGCGGCCGGCGGGCGTACGGGCGTTCGTGACCACCTACGGCGCCAGCCACGCCAACGGCCGGGCGGCCGCGGCGGTGCTCGGCCTGCGCTGATTGAACACGTTCAAGTCTCGCGTACGATGAGGCCGTGCCGCGAAGTTGAACGTGTTCGACATCGCGGAGCGGAGTCGGTACGGTCGCAACGATGACCGACCGACCCGTTCCGCCACCCGCCGACGCCGGCGGTGCCGCCGAGCAAACGGGGGTCGGCGGCGCCGCCGGCGCCGAACCGGCGACCGCCCGCGGTGAGCAGACCCGCCAGCTGATCCTCGGCACGGCGCTGCGGCTGTTCCGCGAGCGCGGTTACGCGCAGACGACCATGCGGGCCGTCGCCAAGGAGGCCGGTGTCGCGGTCGGCAACGCCTACTACTACTTCGGCTCCAAGGAACACCTGATCCAGGAGTTCTACGCGGAGACACAGGTCGAGCACCGCGGCCGGGCGGCGGCGGTGCTGGCGACGGAGACCGGGTTCGCCGAGCGGCTGCGCGGCGTGCTGCACGCCGGCATCGACACCATGACGCCGGCGCACGAGTTCGCCGCCAGCTTCTTCAAGACCGCCGCCGAGCCGACCTCGCCGCTGAGCCCGTTCTCGGCCGAGTCGTCGCCGACCCGGGAGGCGTCCATCGCGCTGTTCCGGGAGGTCCTGACGGGCTCGACCGCCAAGGTCGACCCGGAGCTTCGCGACGAACTGCCCGAACTGCTGTGGTTGGCGTACATGGGCGTCATCCTCTACTGGGTCTACGACCGTTCGACCGATCAGACGAAAACCCGTGCGCTGATCAACGGCGCGGTGCCGCTGATCGATCGCCTGGTCGGGCTGTCCCGGCCTGCGGGTTCTGCGTCCGGTGACGCGCGACGTGCTCGGGCTGATCCGTACGCTGCGTCATTAAATGCTTTGCTGAGCGTGGCGGTCGCGGCCGACCATCGACGGCATGGACGTATTGACGGTCACCACGCTGCGCAAGCGGTTCGGCTCCATCGTGGCCGTCGACGGGGTCAGCTTCACGGTCGGCGCCGGCGAGGTGGTCGGCCTGCTCGGCCCCAACGGCGCGGGCAAGACCACCACCCTGCACATGGTGCTCGGCCTGACCACGCCCGACTCGGGCACGGTCGAGATGTTCGGCCACGACATGACCAGCGACCGGTCGCGGGCGTTGGCGCGGGCCAACTTCGCGGCGAGCTACCTGCACCTGCCGCACGTGCTGCGGGTCGGCGAGATCCTCACCGTCTACGCCAACCTCTACGGTCTGCGCCGTCCGGCGGCGCGGGTGGCCGAGATGCTGGAGATGCTGGAGCTCGGCCCGCTGCGCCGGCAGCAGTTCTCCCGGCTGTCCTCCGGCCAGCAGACCCGGGTGCTGCTGGCCAAGGCGCTGCTCAACGATCCGGGGCTGCTGGTGCTCGACGAGCCGACCGCCAACCTCGACCCGGACGCGGCCGACCGGATCCGCGGGCTGCTGGTCGAGCAGGCGGCGACCTCCGGGCGGGCCATGTTGATCACCTCGCACAACATGCGCGAGGTGGAGCGCATGTGCGACCGGGTGCACTTCGTGTCGGGCGGGCAGATCGTGGCCACCGGCAGCGCGGTCGAGTTGGCCGGCGCCTACGGGGTCGACGACCTGGAAGCGGTGTTCCTGCGGGTGGCCCGGGGAGGTGCGCCGAGATGACCATCGCGTACGACGTGACCAGCGGCGCCGCCCGCCGCAGCCGGGTGGCCGGCATCGTCCGGCGCGACTTCTACGCCCTGCGCGGCAACGGTGGCCGGCTGCTGGAGATCTTCTTCTGGCCGGTGCTCGAGTTGGTGATCTGGGGCTTCGTCTCGGTGTTCCTGCGCGCCAACAACGTGCCGATCGCGGTGTCGATGCTGCTCGGCGCCGTCCTGCTGTGGCAGGTGGTCGGCCGGGCCCAGGGCGAGTTGGCCGCCATGTTCCTGCACGACGTGTGGAGCCGCAACCTGCTCAACGTGTTCGTCAGCCCGGTGTCGCTGGCCGAGTTCCTGACCGGGCACGTCATCTTCGGCGCCGGCCTGATCGCGCTCAGCACCGCTGTCATGTCGGGGCTGGCCCTGCTGCTCTACGGCTTCGGCATCGCCACGATCGGTCCGGCCCTGGTGCCGTTCGTGACGCTGCTGGTCGTGATGGGCTGGGGGCTGGGCATCGTGTCCATCGCCGTGGTGATCCGGTTCGGCGAGAGCACGCAGTCGGTGGCCTGGGTGCTCTCGGCGGCGTTCCAGCCGTTCGCGGCGGTGTTCTACCCGGTCTCGGTGCTGCCGCCGGTGGCGGAGGCGATCGCGCACGCCGTGCCGGCGAGCTACGTCTTCGAGGGCCTGCGCCGCGTGCTCGACGGGCACGGCATCGACTGGTCGGGCGTCGCCATGGCCGCGCTGCTCGACCTGCTCCTGGTGGCCGGCGCGCTGGCATTCGTCGCGCACGCCCTCCGCCACGCCCGCCGCACCGGCCGCCTCTCCAAGTTCGGCGAGTAAGGAAGGGGCCCCTATTAACGCTTTCCGTATAGGAAGGGCCCCTTGTTAACACCGGCTCAGGCCGCGGGGATGGCGAGCAGGGCGACGCCGACGGCGACGGCCACGCTGGCCGCGACGCGTACCCGGCCCATCGGCTCCTTGAAGACGAGCATGCCGATCACGGCCGCGACCACCACGCTGCTCTCGCGCAGTGCGGCCACCGCCGCCAACGCGCCCCGGGTCTGTGCCCAGAGCACCAGGCCGTAGGCGAGGGTGGCCAGGACGGTGACGGCGGTCGCGGCCAGCCAGGCCCGACCGCCGGCCGCCAGGATCGGGCGCTCGACGCGCTTGCGCAGGGCGACGGCGAGCAGCGCGGTCGCGGCGAACTCCAGGCCGACCAGCCACAGCGTGTAGCCGGCGGCGTCGCCGCTGCGGCGCACGCCGACCCCGTCGACCAGGGTGTAGGTGGCGATGGTCAGGCCGGTGAAGACCGCGGCCAGCACCGCCGGGCGGTTGGCCTTCACCTTGCGCCACGGGGTCAGCCCCAGCACGCCGATCGCCCCGGCGATGACCAGCCACGCCGACGGCCGGCAGCGGGGCGAGCGGCTCGTTCAGGGCGAGTGCGGCGAACACCGCCACCACCACGGGGCCAAGACCACGAGCCAGCGGGTACGTCTGGTTGAAGTCACCGAGCCGGTACGCGGCCAGCAGGCCGAGGTTGTAGAAGACGTGGATGACCGCCGAGGCGATCAGAAAGCTCCAGGCACCCCGGGCCGGCGGGTCGACGAACCACACTCCCAGCGCGCAGGCCACCGCGCCGACCAGGCTGGACCGGGCCATGATGCCGATCTGGTCGCCGGAGCCCTTGACCACCGCGTTCCAGGTCGCGTGCAGCACGGCCGCGGCCAGCACCGCGAACACCACCGCGGGCCCGGCCCACGGGCTCATATCGTGTTCGCGGCCGCCACCCGGGCGGGATCAGGATCGGCCCAGCTCCAGTTGGGATGCGCCCGGTTGGTGAGCAGCACGAAGACCAGCCCGCGCTCGGGGTTGACGAGCATCGACGTGCCGGTGAAGCCGGTGTGCCCGAAGGTCCGCGGCCCGGCCAGCTTGCCCATGAACCATGGCTGGTTGAGCACCACGCCGAGGCCGTGGTCGGCGGTGCGGTGCGGCCGCTCCGGGTCGACCGCGGGCTTGCCCTTGTTGGCGTTGGTCAGCATCCGCTTGACGATCGCCGCGGAGAGGATCCGCTCGCCGCTTGTGCGTGCCGCCGTTGAGCAGGAGCTCGCCGATGACCGCGACGTCGGCCGCCGTGCTGAACACCCCGGCGGAGCCGGCGACGCCGCCCATGATGTTGGCGACGTCGTCGTGCACCGTGCCGCGCAGCAGCCCGCGCGAGGTGCGCGCGTCGGTGGCCGCGAGGCGCTTCGCCTGGGCGTCCTTGCTGAGCCAGGTCCCGGTCAGCGGGTTGAAGCCGGTGTCGCGCAGGCCGAGCGGGTCGGTCAGCTCCTTCTTCAGCACGACGTCGAGGCGCTGGCCGGTGACCTCTTCGACCAGGTACGCGGCGACCATCAGGCCGACGCTGGAGTAGCGGAACGTGTTGCCCGGCACCGCGCCCTTGACCAGGGGCGTCGCCAGCACGGCGGCACGCCGCGCGGCCTCGGAGGACAGCCCGGTCACCGTGGCGCCGACCGGCAGCCCGCTGGTGTGGGTGAGCAGCATCTGGACGGTCACCGCGCCCTTGCCCGCGCCGGTGAAACCGGGCAGGTACGAGGCGACCGGCGCGGCCAGGTCGAGCCGTGCCCTGGTCGACCTGCTGCAGCAGGAGGATCGACGTGTAGACCTTCGTGAGCGACGCGAGGTCGAAGACCGAGTCGGTCGCGCATCGGCCACCCGCTGCGCCTTCGGCAGCTCGACCGGGCCCTTGCGCGTAGCGCAGCGCGTCGCCCACGGCGATCTGGCTGATCACCTTGCCGGCGACGCTGACCAGGGCGACCGCGCCGGCGTACGTCGGGTGGTTCGGATTCTCGCGGGTCGGCGCGAGATAGCGGCGCAGGGTCTCGGCCAACTTGGCGGGCGGCTGTGGCTTGACGACCGCGGATCCGGCGGGCCGGGGAGTGGGCACCGCGGGCCGGCCGGCGCCGGCTCCGGCACCAGGTGCGGCCGCGTCACCTCGGCCGGGCAACCACCGGGATCCGGACGGATCGGCGCACCCCGCGGTGGCCGCACCCACGGTGGCGGCGAGCCCGCCGATCAATACGGAGCGCCGGGAAACAGACACGACCGAGATCGTCACACGCGAGCGCGCAACGTGCCACCCCGCACGGTTGCGTGGGGTTAGCAAGGGTCCCTTCTTATGCGGAAAGCGATAAGAAGGGACCCTTGCTTCGGGTCAGGTCTCGGCGCCGGTCGGCCAGGTGCCGAAGATGCGCAGCGACCGGTCGTTGCCGACGAGGCGGGCCGGTGCGGCGAGCGCCTGGAGCCAGGACGGCGCCAGCACGCCGCGGTTCAGGCTCGCGTTGGCGACCGCGGCGGCACGCAGCGCGGAGAAGGCGGCCACCGTCGCGGTGCGCCACTGCGGCCGGGCGGCATGGCCCGTCTCCGGGTCCACGATCTGCGCGACCAACTCCTCGGCGGTGTCCCAGTGCCGGTGGTGGCTGCTGGCGGTGGACACCGCCGCCCCGCCGGGCAGGGACACCCGCGCGGCCGGGTCGACCGGGCCGTCGCGGACCAGCAGGGGCCAGCCGGAGCGCGGTGCCGGACCGGCGGTCGCGATGTCGCCGCCGACGGAGACGAGCACGCCGACGTCGAGCGTCGCGGCCACCAGGGCGGCGCAGCGGTCGACCGCACGGGCCCGCATGGTGATCGACAGGTCGAGCGTGACGCCTTCCGGGATGGTCAGCCGCTGACCGTCGAGACGCACCTCTTCCCAGGTCGGCGGGCGATAGACCGCCAACTGTCCGACCTGGACGTGCCGGGTGGCGCCGGCGGTCACCAGCGCGCCGAAGTCCGGGTCGTAGCCGAGGCTGGTGAGCATCGCGCCGACCGTCGGGTCGACGTCGCCGTCGGTCTCCCGCGCGGCGGACAGTGCCACCGCGACCAGTTCGGCCAGCAGCGGGCTGACCTCGCTGCCGTCGCCGGCCGAGGCGAGCTCGGAGTCGGGCCGCAGCCGGCTGGCGGCCACGTCGATCGCGTCCAGTTCGCCGCCGACCAGATCGGCCGCGCGGTCGAGCTCACCAGGGTCGGTCACCGACACCCGCACCGGCTCGTCCCAGAGCGTCCACTGTGTAGTGCTGACGCCGGACGGGTCGGGACCGGCGACCGACAGCATCGGCCACTGGGTGAACGCGGGAGGCGGCGGTGGTGCCGATTCCGTAGGCGCGGCCCCGGGCGGGGGGCCCTGCCCGGAACCGCGCGCGGACCCCGACGCGGGCACCTGGCGCCGGCCGGAGTTTCCAAAGACACTGGCCACAAGGGCCACCAGAAGCACTCGTGTCAACACCATCGCTGCCCCCCGCGTGACGGATCTCTCAGGCTTAGCGCGGCTTCCTGAACGTTCCCTGAGAGCCCGGGACAGCTGGGGTCTTATGCGGCCCGTGCGGTGTAGCGGCCGGCGGCCCGCCCGACGACGAGCGGCTGGCCGAAGGTGTCGGAGAGGTGTTCCGCGGTGATCGTCTGCTCGACCGGGCCCTGCGCGACGATCGCGCCACCGCGCAACAGCATGGCATGGGTGAAACCGGGCGGAATCTCTTCGACGTGGTGCGTGACCAGCACCAACGCCGGCGCTGCCGGGTCGCTGGCCAGCGCGGTGAGCCGCTTGAGCAGATCTTCCCGGCCGCCCAGGTCGAGGCCGGCGGCCGGCTCGTCCAGCAGCAGCAGCTCCGGGTCGGTCATCAGCGCGCGGGCGATCTGTACCCGCTTGCGCTCGCCTTCCGAGAGCGTGCCGTACGTCCGGTCGGCGAGCGTGGCGACGCCGAGCTGGTCGAGCAGGGTGCGGGCACGGGCCTCGTCCAGCGGGTCGTACTGCTCGCGCCAGCGGCCGACCACGGACCAGGCCGCGGTGACCACCACATCGAGCACGCGCTCCTCACCCGGCACCCGCTCGGCGAGCTTGGCGGTGGTGATGCCGATCCGCGTACGCAGCTCCCAGACGTCGGTGCGGCCGATCTTCTCGCCGAGCACGATGGCGCTGCCGGTGGTCGGGTGGAGCTGGCCGGCCGCGATCGACAGCAGTGTGGTCTTCCCGGCGCCGTTGGGCCCGAGCACCACCCAACGCTCGTCCGGGTAGACGGTCCAGGCGACATCGCGCAGCAGCGGGTTGCGGTTGCGCGTGACGCCGATCCCGTCGAAGGAGAGCACCGCGTCGTCGATCATGTTGGTCGGCACGCGGTCATCAAATCACGCAGGCCCCGGTGGTCAAGTCGCGCCCCGCGCGGCAAGGACACGTGACACACGAGGGTGGTCAGCCGCCCAGGAGCGCCTCGGCGGCCAGGGTCAGATGCGCTACGGAGAGATCGGCGTCGCGCGGTGGGACGAAGACGACGGCGTCGGCGCCGGCCGCCGCGAGCCGGGTGACGGCGGAGCCGCAGGTGCCGGCGTCGCCGGCGACGGCGTAACGGTCGACGATCTCGTCGGGCAGCGCGGCGGCGAGCGCCTCGAGGTCACCCTTGGCGTCGGCGACGAGCCGGGCCAGCACCTCGGCGTCGGCCGGGTCAGACGGCTGCACCGGCGAGTTGAACTGGGCCGCGAGCTCGGACCGGGCGCTGCGGGCCGCGTCGTCGAAGTCGAGGTGGGCGTAGACGGTGACCCGGTGCGGGTCGGTGCGGCCCGCCTCCGCCCGGCCCTCGTCGATCCGTTCGCGGGCCCAGGCGATGTAGGCCGGCGCCGCGCCCTCGGCCAGGATCGTCCCGTCGGCGACCCGGCCCGCGAGGCGCAGCGACTTCTCGTTGCGCACGCCGGCCGAGATCAGCGGCGGCTCCGCCGGCGGGAACGCCAGCTTCACCGCGTCGAGGTCGACGTGCCGGCCATGCGTGGTGACGGTCTCGCCGTGCAGCAGGGCGCGGACGGCGGCGACGGTCTCCTCGAGCACGGCCAGCGGGGACGGGTGGTGCGCGCCGACCTGGCGGACCCAGGACGGCACGCCGTGCCCGAAGCCCGGCAGGATCCGGCCGGGGAACAGCCGACTCAGGTTGGACAGTTCCATCGCGGCGAGCGCGGGGTTGCGGAACGCCGCCGGCAGGATGCCGATGCCGATCTTCAGCGACTCGGTGCTCGCCGCGGCGACCGCGGCCGCGGAGACCGCGCCGGTGAAGAAGCAGTCCTCGACCACCCACAGCTCGTCGTAGCCGAGACGCTCGGCGAGCTGTGCGTACGCGGGAAGGTTCTCCGGCGGGCTGTCGCAGCGGAACATGACCCCGATCGGTGGATTGTCCATGGGGAGCAGCCTGCCAGAAGACCCCTAGACTCGCCGAGTATGGATCAGGCGCGGGTGGTCGTCGTCGGCAGCGCCAATATGGATCTCGTTGCCAAGGCGCAGGTGTTGCCGCGGCCGGGTGAGACCGTGCTGGGCGGCGAGTTCGTCACGGTCGCCGGCGGCAAGGGTGCCAACCAGGCGATCGCGGCGACCCGCGCGGGTGCCGCGACCCGGCTGCTCGGCGCGATCGGGTCCGACGCGTTCGGGGTGACCCTCAAGGCCCGGATCGACGCGGCCGGTGTCGACACCGGACTGTTGCGGGTGGTCTACGGAGCGTCCGGGGTCGCGCTGATCACCGTCGACGCGGCCGGTGAGAACACCATCGTGGTGACGCCGGGCGCCAACGCGCAGCTTCACCGATCTGACGCGCGCCGGAACGGGCCGCGCTGGCCGAGGCCGACGTCATGGTCGCGCAGCTCGAGATTCCGGTGGAGACGGTCACGGCCGCCGCGCTCGCCGCCCGGGCCGCCGGCACCCGGGTGGTGCTCAACGCGGCGCCGGCCCGCGGCCTGCCGCCCGAGCTGCTCGAAGCGGTCGACCTGCTGGTGGTCAACGAGACCGAGGCGGCCGCGATCAGCGGCCAGGGCCGCCCCGAGCCGCTGCTCGCGTCGGTGCCGCGGGTGGTGCTGACCCTGGGCGCGCAGGGTGCCTGGTACGTCGACCGCGACGGCACGTCGGTCCAGGTCCCCGGCGTACGGGTGGAGACGGTCGACTCGACCGCGGCCGGTGACGCGTTCACCGGGGCACTGGCCGTCGCCTGGGCCGAGGGCCGGGAGATCGTCGAGGCGGTCGGCTGGGCCTGCGCGGCCGGCGCCGCCTGCGCCCGCAAGCTGGGCGCCTCCACCGCGCTGCCGACCCGGGCCGAGATCGACGAGCTCTGGTCGGTCAGTCGAGGTCCTGGCCACGCTTCGTGAGCATGCGCAGGCCCGGGATGCCCTTGACTGCCAGTCGCAGCTCGCGGGTGACGTCGAGCAGCTCGTGGATGTCGGGACCGACCCGGTCGAGGGTGGCCAGGATCGGCAGGATGTCCTCGTCCATGTGCTTGGTGAACCGGGGCAGCTCGTCGATCAGCTTGATCGCGGCGTCGACCTCTTCGTCGGACAGCTGCTCGACGAACCGGTGCGCCATCGGCGCCCCGCGGCGCAGCGCGGGCGCGTAGATGCCGAGGAGCTCGTCGGCCGTGCCCGCGGTGGCCTCGGCCTTGTCGACCAGGGCGTTGGCCTTCAGCGCCACCGTCTCCGCCGAACCGATCACGGCACCGGCGTCGGTGACCGCCGTGCCCGCCGCCCCGGTCAGCCGCTGGGTCTCCTCGACCAGGATCGCCGCCGCGGTGACCACCCGGGCCACCTTTTCGACCTGCGCGGTGGCGGCCGCGCTGACCACCCGCGTGCGCTCGAGCACCGTCTCGGCGTCAGTGATCGCCGCGTCGACGGCGTCGATCAGCACACCGGCGCGGTCGGCCAGGCCGTCGACCCGGTCCAGGAACACCTCGGCGCGGTCGGCGATCGCACCGACCCGCTTCACCAGCGCCTCGATGTCGTCGATCACGCGCAGGGCGCGGGCGGGCACGGAGACGGCCGAGCGAGTCAGGCCGATGAGGTCTCCCGGAGTCGGGATGGGCAGAGCCATGCCGACCATTGTCACCCGGCCGGGCCACCCGGGCCCGGCCGGCCGCGCTGATCAGGCCAGGTTCGACGAACGGGGGTACGCGTCGGCCGGGTCGGTCAGCACGTTGACCAGGTACGGAACACCGGAGTCGAAGGCTCGCTCCAGCGCGCCGCCCAGGTCGGCCGCCTTGCTGACGGTCTCGCCGGCGCCGCCCATCGCGCGGACCACGTCGTCGTAACGCAGGCCGGGCTGCAGGTCGGCGGCCACGTCGTAGCCGTACATCGCCTGCATGGGGTGCTTCTCCAGGCCCCAGATGCCGTTGTTGCCGACCACGATGACCACCGGCAGCTGCTGGCGCACCAGGGACTCGACGTCCATCAGCGAGAAGCCGGCGGCGCCGTCGCCCATCAGCACGCAGATCTGCCGGTCGGGGTAGGTGACCCGGGCTCCCATCGCGTAGCCCATGCCGGTGCCGAGGCAGCCGTACGGGCCCGGGTCGAGCCAGCTGCCGGGGACCGAGGGCTCCAGATAACGGCCGGCGTACGAGACGAAGTCGCCGCCGTCGCCGATGGTCACCGCGTCCGGCGCGAGCACCCGGCGCAGCTCGCCGTACACCCGGGCGGGCTTGATCGGGTCGGTGTCGGCGGCCATCTCCTCGGCGTCGCGGGCCTTGCCGGCGTCTTCCGCGGTGCGCAGGTCGGCGATCCACTTCTCGTGGTCGGCGCGGACGCCGGTGTAGTCGGCCAGCGCCGACAGGATCAACCGCAGGTCACCGGCGGGGGAGACGACCGGCTGCACGTGCGTGGCCCGCTGGCTCGGCGCGTCGACGATGTGCACGACCTGGGCCGAGCCGAAGTCGCCGAAGCTGAGCCGGAAGTCGAGCGGGGTGCCGATCACGACGACCACGTCGGCGCCGCGCAGCGCGGCGCGGCGGGCCTTGGCGAACGCGAGCGGGTGGGTCGGCGGCAGCGCGCCGCGCCCCATCCCGTTGGCGATCACGGGTACGCGCAGCGTCTCGGCCGCCTCGCGCAGTGCCGCGATCGCGTCGGCGGCGTACACGTCGGAGCCGGCGATGATCACCGGGTGCTGGGCCTCCGCGATGAGCTGCGCGGCCCGGGCGACGTCCTCGGGGTCGGGCTCGATCACCGGGACGTCGGGTGCGCCGGGCGCGTCGGCCTCGTCGTGCGAAAAGACGATCTCCAGCGGCAGGTCGAGGAAGACCGGGCCGCGGTGCGGGGTCAGCGCCGCGCCCAGCGCCGTGCGGATCGCACCGGGTATCTCGCCGGTGGCGAACACCGTCGCCGCGTACTTGGTGACCGGGGCGACCAGCGGCACGTGGTCGAGCTCCTGCAGGCTGCCGGAACCCCAGCGCATGGCCGGCGCCCGACCGCCGATCACCATCACCGGTGAGGCGTTGAAGTGGGCGCTGGTCAGGCCGGAGATGCCGTTGGTGACGCCCGGGCCGGCGGTCAGCACGGCGAGGCCGGGGCGGCGGCGCAGCTTGGCCACGGCTTCGGCGGCGAACACGGCGGACTGCTCGTGGCGCACGTCGTAGATCGGGAAACCGGTCTTGTGCGCCGCGTCGTAGAGCGGGAAGACGTGGCCACCGGAGAGGGTGAACATCTCCTGGACGCCGGACGCGCGTAGCGCGGCGAGGGCGAGTTCGCCACCGTGACCTTCGATCCGCTCGCTCATCGCCACTCCCGTCCTCGGTTCGCTGCGAGCACCTTACCGGTCGGTAGGCAGCGAACGTGAAGACGACTCACCTCAGCTCGTTGAGCCACTGCCGGACGCCCTCGACGATGTC
Source organism: uncultured Actinomycetota bacterium (assembly GCA_963840005.1). Taxonomy (GTDB): domain Bacteria; phylum Actinomycetota; class Actinomycetes; order Mycobacteriales; family Micromonosporaceae; genus Asanoa. Next base: position 47,288 of record CAWIXO010000039.1, read on the forward strand.
GGTGTACGAGTCGCCGGTCGCGTAGTGGAACGCCACCACGGCGCTGGCCACCGGGGTCGCCACGAGCAGCGCGAACATCAGCAGTCCGCGTACGAACCGGCCGAACCCTCCGCGGCGGCGGGGCGCGGGGCGGGCCGGTTGGGGCTTGTCCCACACCGGCGGCCGTTCGTCGCGGCGGGCGGGAGCGGGCGCCGGCTCGGGATAGACCCGCGGCTCGTCGTGCCCGGACAGCGCCCGGATGTCGGCGACCAGGGCCGGCTCGGCCAACGTGTCCCGGCCGAAGCGGGTCGGTCGGTTGGCGGCCTTCGGCGTCTTCACCGGCACGGCGGCCCGGCCCGGCGGGAAGGCCGGTGCGGTCGGCAGCGGATCGGTGGTCGGCTCGCGCCGGGGCCGGCCGTTGCGGGCCGGCGAACGGGTGCGCTGGCGGCCACGGACGCCGGCGGCGGGGCCGGCGAGATGCGGCGCCACCACGCGCGGGCCGGGAGTGATCGCGCCGTTGGCCGGCTCGACGATCTTCGGGAACTGGCCGGTCACGGGCACCGCCGGCGCCGGCGCGCGTGGCCAGCATCGCGGTGGACGCCAGGACGGCGCCCTCGGCCACCACGAGCTCGGGCTGCTCGATCACCACCGGCGGCTCGCCGAACTCGCGGTGCAGCAGGGTGGCCAGCAGCGGGATCCGGCTGGACCCGCCGACCAGGAAGACGCCCGCCCGGTTGCCCGCCGGCAGCGCGGCCGCCTCGATCACCGCCTTGGTCACCTGCACGGTCTGGGCCAGGATCGGCGTCGCCACCTTCTCCAGCTCGGTGCGGGTCAGGTGGGCCTCGACGTCGCAGATCGGGATCACCAGGTCGGCCGAGGGGAGCGAGACAACCGCTCCTTGGCCACCCGCACGTCGTCCCAGAGCTGTCGCTTGGCCCGCCGGTCCTCGACCGTCTCGGGCGAGCGCAGCCGCTCCCAGGCCTCCGGGTGGGCCGGCGCGTACGTGGCGGCCAGGTGCTCGACCAGGGCCGCGTCGACGTCGAGCCCGCCCAGGTCACCCCGGCCGTCGACGGCCAACACCTCGAAGCCGGTGGACCGGCGGACCACCACGCTCGCGTCGAACGTGCCGGCGCCGAAGTCGTGCACCACCACCGCCGAACCGATCGGCACGTCGCGGCCGAGCACCTGGGCGAAGTAGGTGGCCGCGGCGACCGGCTCGGCGACCAGCCGGCCGTCGCCCAGGCCGGCCGCGGCGGCGGCGTCGGACAGCATGGCCCGGCGGGTCGCGCCCCAGGTCGCCGGGCAGGTCAGGGTCAGCGCGGGCGGGGTGTCGGCGGTGACCTCGCCGGTGGTCAGGTCGCCGATCGTCCGGCGCCACTCCTCCGCGAGCCGGCCCAGCACCGCCGCGACCAGGTCGGCGACCGGCACGTCGCGCTCGCCGAGCAGCACGCTGCCGTCGTCGACCCGGCGCTTCGGGTTGGGCTCGAAGCGGGCGGGGTCGAGCCGGGCGCTGTGCACCGCGTCGCGGCCGGCGACCAGCGGCGCGTCGCCCGGTGGGGCGTAGACGGCCGACGGGAGCAGCGGGGAGCCGTCGACGAGCAGCGGGCGCGCCCGACCGTCGGGCCAGCGCACCACGGCCACCGTGTGCGAGGTCCCGAAATCGACCCCAAGCGCGGCCCCCGGCGACATGCGCCGAGCCTACCGAAGACGCGCCCGTTCCCGACCGTGATGGTGGGGTGACCGGC
>CAWIXO010000040.1:0-64495 GCA_963840005.1 uncultured Actinomycetota bacterium
TTGGCCAGCAGCACCCGCTGCCGTTGCGCGGGCGGCAGGAAGCCGTATTCGGGCCGGACGCCTCGGCCGGGTCGAGCCGGCCGACCACCCGCACCGCCGAGTTGGTGACGATGCGCCGCTCGACCTCGCTGGCGGTCTGCTGCGCGCCGATCAGGATCACGCCGAGCGAGCGGCCCCGCTCGGCGATGTCGAGCAGCACCTCCTTGATCGGCGAGGAGCCCTCGCGCGGCGCGTACTTGTTGAGCTCGTCGAGGACGACGAAGAGCAGCGGCTTGGCGGTGCCCTTCTTCTCCTTGCGCTCGAACTCCTTCTTAAGCGTCACACCGACCACGAACCGCTGCGCGCGGTCGGGCAGGTTGTGCAGGTCGACGACGGTGACCTGGGCGCTCTCGTCGGTGTTGATCTGGTGCGGGCGCCGGGTGGCCAGGTCGCCGCGGATCAGCCGGCCTAGGTCGCGCTTGCTCGCGATCAGCCGGCGGGCGAACGCGTTGACGGTGCCGAGCCCGACCGCGCTGCCCGTCCAGGCGAACCGGGTCTCGTCGTCGGAGAGCTGCGCGACCACGAAGTCGACCAGGTCGGCGTAGGAACTAAGGCGGGTGCCGTCGATCGCGACCCCGCCGTCGGCCGGCACCGCGTGCCGGGCCAGGTGGGCGGTGACGGCGTGCACGACCATCGTGTACTGCTGGCGCTCGTCGTCGGCGTCGGCGAAGACGTAGGGCAGCAGCGAGCCGCCGCAGAACTCCTCGAGCGTCCAGTAGAAGCTGTCGACGCCGGTCAGCCGGCTGCTGACGTCGGGGGTGCCGGACGCGTCACCCAGGCGCGGCGGCGCGTAGACCCGGACGTCACCGAACGGCTTCGCCGGCAGGCCCAGGGCCGCGTACGCCGCGACGGTCTTGTCGTCGAGCTTGACGTTGGGGTGGTCGAGGAAGAGCAGGTCCTCACCCTTGACGTTGAAGATCAGCGCCTTGGCGTTGACCGCGTCGCCGCCCAGCGCGCCGGAGTTGAAGACGGCGTAGAGCAGGAAGGTCGCGAAGCTGGTCTTGGTGGCGACGCCGGAGATGCCGGAGATCGACACGTGCGCGCCCCGGGTGCCGTCGAGGAAGTCGGCGTTGAGGTAGACCGGGATGCCGTCGCGCCCCGTGCCCATCGGGATCTGCCGTTCCATCCGGTCGAAGTGCAGCGCGGCGGCGCGCAGGTCGCCGGTGGCCCGGTGGACCATCGCGCCCGGGGCGGGCGGCACGTAGAACTCGGGCTCGACCCGGGTGACGGTGATCTCGGCGGCTTCCTGGACCTGGGCGGGCAGTGTGCCGTCGGCGATCGAGAAGACGTCGGAGTCGAAGACCGCGCCCTCGTGTCGGGCCCGCACCTGGGTCACCACGCCGGCGATCCGGACCGGTGGCCGGTCGGGCAGCTCACGGGTGGTCACCACGACGTCGTCCAACTGCAGGTAGCTGCCCGGCGCGACGGCCGTCCAGAACTGCAGCGGAGTGGCGTCGGAGGTGCCGAGCACCCGGCCGACCGCAGTCCGCTCACTCATTTCGCCCACTCCCACGACTGGCATCTTGCAACATCAGTACGACCGGCTCACAGCCGACGCGCGGGGCGGCGCCAGATGGGACGAAAGAGAGTTTCACCCCTTTGGGGAGGCTTTGAAGGGCGGTCAGGTCAGGCGACGGAGCAGCGTCGTGGCCCGCGCCGGGTCGAACGCGTCGGGCTCGAAGCCGGGCCCGGCCCAGCTGCGCAGCTCGGCGTGCTGCGGATGGTCCGCCTCGTGCAGGGCGACCAGCAGCTCCGCGTAGCCGAACACCCCGCCGACGTCTTCCGGTGGGCAGGCCCGCTCGCCCGCGACACAGCGCGGGTAACGCTCGTCCGGCTCGGCGACGAACACGTCCTCCACCAGCAGGTCGTGCTCCCACCAGTCGCCGAAGTCGTAGGTGTAGAGCAGCCGGGTGCCCTTGTGCGCGACGGCGTCGAGGCGCACCTCCAGCTCGTCGCGCACGGCCAGCTCGCCGTCGGGGTCGGGCTCGCCGTACTGCACGCCGTCGACCTCGAACGAATGCAGGTGGTAGTCCCGCCAACCCATCGCGTGCTGGACCACCCGGTGCACCCGGTCGAGGGTGTAGGCGCCCGGCAGCTCGACCCGCCGCCAGACCTCGGGCAGCACGTCGGCCAGCGTCACCTTGACCTGGAAGATCTGCCGGGGCATGGGCGGCTACCTCGATAGGGTGTCCGGATGAGCTGCGACCCTTCGCACCGTACCCCCGCGAACGCCGCGGCAATCAACCCGGCGCCGGCCGGATGAGCGGGCCGCCGATCCGCGCGCTGTGGAGCGTCGACGCAGGTCAGACCATCGGTGCACGGAGCTGGACGACGAGGCGCTCACCTGGTGTTACGGCCGGTCCGAGGCCCCGACGGTTCGTGTCAATTTCGTGACCAGCGTCGATGGCGCGGTCGAGGTCGAGGGCTACTCGGCGGGCCTGTCCGGTCCGGCCGACAAGCGGGTGTTCGGCATCCTCCGCAAGGTCTGCGACGGCCTGCTGGTCGGCGCCGGCACGATGCGCCACGAGGGCTACCGCGCGATCAAGCTCGACGAGCCGCGCCGGGCCTGGCGGGTGGCGCACGGCCTGGCGGCCGTCCCGACGCTGGTGGTGGTCACCGGGCGCCTCGCCGTCGACCCGGCGTCGCCGGTCTTCACCGAGGCGCCGGTCCGGCCGGTGGTGCTGACCACGACCTCGGCCAGCGCGCCGGCCGGCCTGGAAGACGTCGCCGACGTGGTACGCGTCGGCGAGCGCGAGGTCGACATCGCCGCCGGGCTCGCCGTCCTGCGCGAGCGCGGGCTGGGCCAGATCCTGTGCGAGGGCGGCCCACAGCTGTTCGGCACGCTGACCGCCGCCGACCTGGTCGACGAACTGTGCCTGACCGTCTCGCCGCTGCTGGCCGGTGCCAAGGCGGGCCGGATCACCGCCGGGCCACACCGCGAGGGCGGACCGCTGCCGCTGCGGCTGCACCATTCGCTGCTGGCCGACGACCTGCTGCTGCTCCGTTACACCCGCGCGGCCGCCCGCCGCTGACGGCGCCGGCGGAAAATCCAGAACGCCAGCAGGAACGGCGCTGCCACGATCAGGTACGCCCAGAGCGGTGCGGCCCACCGCGACGGCGTCGTCGGCGATCCACCGAAGGAGCCCGCACGCAGCAGGTCAGCCGGCAGCTCCAGGTTGTAGACGCCCCGCGGGGTGTCCACCAGGGTGTCGACCGTGCCGTCCGGCCGCAGCGCCACGAGCGTCCGGTGGTCGTACTCGGTGCGGCTCTCCGCGTAGGTGAGCACCGCGTCCCGCGCGTCCCGCCAGCCGACGACCTCGCCGGCCAGACCCTCGATCGGCACCGGCGACCCGATCAGGTTGCCGGTGTCCGGGTCGGCCAGTTCCAGGCGCCAGCGCCGGGCGTTCTCCCCGGCCAGATCACACCGCGCGCAGCCGTCGAAGGCGAGTATGGCGAGCCGTTCGCCGTCCGGCGTCCACGCGGCCCGCCCGGCCAGCCGGCGGTCCGGCGCGAAGTTGTCGACCGTCAACAGCGGAACGCCCGTCCGCGCGTCCATGACGGACAGCCGGCGCCCCGTGTCGCCGCGGCCCGTCGGGCCCTCCACCGCGATCCTGGTGCCGTCCGGGGACCAGGCGGCGGTGGCGTAGCTGTTCATCCGGCCGACCGCCACGAACCGCCGCTCGCCGGTGCGCATGTCGATCGCCACCAGGTCGTCGGGCTTCTCGGGGTCGTTGTCCGGGATCGCGTCGTTGCCGTACGTGATCACGTCGTCGTCGTTGGAGATCCCGACCAGCAGCTCCGTGCCGTCGGGCGAGAACGCCAGCGGCTCGCCCCGGATCGGCTCGCCGGAGAGCTGCCGCTCCTCGCCCGTGGTCAGGTCGAGCAGGCGCAGCCCCGGGCCGACGTAGTAGCGGCCGTCCGGGGTGACCATGCCGTCCCCTTCGCCGATCTCCTGGTAGATCAGCCGGTAGCTGCCGTTCGTCCCGACCGCTACCCCGGTGCCCTCGAAATAGCGGGTCTGCCCGGTGAAGAACACCAGGGCCGCCGGGCCGCCCGGACGCGCCGGCCACTGTCCCACCTTCGCCTGCCACAGATGCGGCAGCTCGACCCGGGACGGCACCGCCCCAGGGCGGTCGGCCGGCACCACCGCGGCCCGGCGGTGCCCCGCCCACTCCGGCAGCGCGAGGGCCAGCACCAGCACCAGGACCGCGGCCACCGCGTAGCCGAACCGCCGCCGCTGCCGCAGTCGCCGCCCCGCCCGCCACAGGTCGTCCGGCAGCCGGGCGGGCGGCATCTCGTCGGCCAGATCCTCGAGCATCCTCATCGCGCACCCCGCAGGTCTTCGAGCTCCGGTGCGGTCGCCCGCAGTCGGGCCAGCGCGTCCCGGGCGTTGCTCTTCACGGTGCCGACCGAGCAGCCCAGCACCTCGGCCGTCTGGACCTCGGTCAGGTCCTCGAAATAGCGCAGCACCAATACCGCCCGCTGCTTCGGGCTCAGCCGGCGCAGCGCCTGCCGCACGGTCAACTCGGTGTCTATGTCGGAAGCACCGTCGCCGACCGGGGTCTCGGGTAGTTCGGCCTGTGGCCGGTCGACCAGCCGTCGCCGTCGCCACCAGGAGACATGCTGGTGGTAGAGGACGCGCCGGACGTACGGGTCCGGGTCGCCGCCGGCGGAGATCTTCTCCCACCGGCTGGCGACCTGGATGAGCGCCTGCTGCACCAGATCTTCCGCGAGATGCCGGTCCCCCGTGAGCAGGTAGGCGGCACGGGACAAGCCCACCAGCCGCGCCGCGACGTAGTCGCGGAACGAGTTCTCAGCCGCCATATCTGGTTACACGCTTCCCGGGGCCCGTTCGGAGGGGTGGTGGGAAGGCTAAGTTTGCGGGTGTGGGGCGGCAGCGGGGGCAGCAGCGGCGAGTTGTCGCCCAGATCGGGTCAGGGGTCGTCGAGCTGTTGCCCGACCATGACCGGCCGCACGGCTACACCCTGGTGGTCGACGGCGCGCCGCAGTCACACGTCGACCTGGACGATCCGCTCTACCTCGAGTTCGAGTACGTGCGCCGGATCGCCACCTCGCTCGACCTGACCGCTCCCCCGCTGATGCCGCTGCGGGTGCTGCATCTCGGCGGCGGCGGGCTGACCCTGGCCCGCTACCTGGCCGCCAGCCGGCCGGGCAGCCGGCAGCGGGTGGTCGAGGCCGACGCCAAGCTGGTCGACTTCGTCCGCGAGCACCTGCCCTGGCCGGCCGACCCGAAGCTGAAGATCCGCGTCGGCGACGCCCGCACGGAGCTGGCCAAGGCCCGCGACGACGAGTTCGACGTGGTGATCGTCGACGTGTTCGCCGGCGCGCGCACGCCGGCCAGCGTCCGCTCGGTCGAGTTCGTCCGCGAGGCGGCCCGGGTGCTGCACCCGGACGGGCGCTACCTGGTCAACATGACCGACGGCCCGCCGCTGGGGCTGGCCCGCGCCCAGGTGGCCACCGTGTCCGCCGTCTTCCCGCAGGCCTGCCTGGTGGCCGACTCGTCGGTGCTGCGCGGCCGGCGGTTCGGCAACCTCGTGCTGACCGCCGCCAACACCCCGCTGCCGACCGCCGACATCGCCCGCCGGGTGGCCGGCGACTGGTTCCCGGGCCGGCTGGTCACCGGCGCCGAGCTCACCCGCTTCGCCGGCGGTGAGACGGTGGTCACGGACGCCGACGCGACACCATCCGCTCCGCCCCCGGTCGGCATGTTCGGCCCTCGTCCGGAGGTTGCGGACTGAAACGTACGTGCGAGAGTTGAGCGCGTGCAGCGGGTGATGCGGGTTCCGGAGGGCTACCACCTCGCTGGCTCGGTGGGTTCGATCCCGATGAGCCGCTGGGACCCGTGCGCCCGGTTCGCCGGCGACACCTTCTGGTGGGCGACACACACCCCCGACGGCCCGGCCACGCTCGCGCTGCGCCGGGAGGGCCAGGACCTGACCGCCACCGGGTACGGGCCGGGCCAGGACTGGGTGGTCGAGCACGCCGACGCGATCGCCGGGCTGCGCGACGACCTGACCGGTTTCGCGGAGCTCTCGGCGCGCCCACCCGGTCGTCCGTGAGGTGGCCCGGGTCCACCGCGGCCGGCGCATCCCGACCACCGGCGTCGTCTTCCCCCGGCTGATGCGGGCGATCTTCGAGCAGAAGGTGACCGGCAAGGAGGCCTACAAGGGCTACGCCGGCACTGTCCGCAAGTTCGGCACCCCGGCGCCGGGGCCGATCGAGGGGCTGACCCTGCCGCCGCTGCCCGAGGTGATCGCCGCCCAGCCGTACTGGGTGTTCCACCCGTTCGGCGTCGAGCAGAAGCGGGCCGACACACTGCGCCGGGCGGCGGCCGAGGCCGACCGGATCGAGCGCTGCACGACGGCGGCCGAGGCGACGACCCGGATGCGGTCGATCCGCGGCATCGGCGTCTGGACCGCCGCCGAGGTCGTGCGGATCGCCTACGGCGACGCGGACGCGGTCAGCGTCGGCGACTTCCACATCCCCAACATGGTGGCCTGGAACCTGGCCGGCGAGGCCCGCGGCACCGACGCCCGGATGCTGGAGCTGCTCGAACCCTTCCGCGGCCACCGCGGCCGGGTCTGCATGCTGCTGGAGGCCAGCGGCCTGATGGCACCGAAGTTCGGCCCGCGGATGCCGATCCGCTCGTTCGCGCGGTTCTAAGGCCTAGGCGTTCGCCAGGCGGCGCAGGGCCCGCGCGCACCAGGCCGCGTACGCCCGCTGGAACACCCGGCCCGCCGGGCCCGCCGCCCGCATGAGCCAGCCGGCCGGCACGCTGAACGCCGTGACCTCGAACCAGGTGGTGCCGTCGGCGCCCTGGCTGACCACGAACGCCTCCTCGCCGCGCGCCGGATGCCCGGGCAGCGTGCCGTAGCCCCAGCCGGCCCGGCCCGGCTCGTCGACCACCCACACCACTCGGCACGGCGCGGGCAGCGGCCCGACGTGCAGTGGTCACGTCCACGCCCGGCGCGGCCCGCGCCGCGGCGGTGTCCACCTTGATCCCGGCCGACCGGTGCATCCGCCAGGTCAGCACCGCCTCCGCGGCGGCGGCGAAGACGTCGTGCCCGATCGCCGTGCGGTAGCGCAGGTGCCGGTAGCCCGGCGGCAGCACGCCGGCCTCGGTCGCGCCGACCTCGACGTAGGTCAGGGCACTCATCTCGTCTCCATCCCGCGCCAGGCCAGCAGTGCGCACAACGCGAAGCCGACCGCGTTGAGCAGCCCGTGCGTCGCCACCATCCACGAGACCGACAGGTGCGGCACCGGGAACACGTGCCCGGCCGCCCAGTCGAGCGCGAGCAGCATGGTGGCGACCAGCATGCCCGACGAGACCAGGAAGAGCGCACGCGGCCCAGCGCGGTGCCCGCGGCCGGATCCGCACCAGCGTCAGGCCGCCGACCAGCCACATCCCGGCGGTGAGCACCGCCGCACCGGCCAACTCGACCGGGTCGCCGAGGAAGTAGCCGACCAGCACGACGCCGGTGCCGGCCGGCACGCACCAGGCGGCGACCCGGCCGAGCACGGAGCCGGTCGCGCGGCAGACCAGGGCGGCGACCACGGCCGCGACGAGCCCGGCGTAGTGCAGGTGCGGCACGGTGAGCGCGAGCGTCTCCAGCGGGAAGCCGAGGAAACGGAACCCGGCGCGCTCGGCGACCAGGGCGATGGCGGCGACCAGCGGCGCGGCCAGCCGGTCGCGACCGCGACGTCGGCCGCCGCGAACCGGCGCAACCGCCCGAGCGCGACCACCGCGAGCGCCGCGGTCAGCAGCAGGTAGGGCGACGGCGAGCAGCGCGGCACCGGTTCCCCGCGGCAGCCAGAGCGCGACCGCCGCCGGCAGCGCCACCCACGGCCAGACCCGCCGGATCGCTGCCGGCGCGCCGACCAGCCCGAGCGCGAGCGGGACGAGCAGCAGCATGGCCAGCGCGTCGACGAGGTTCAGGAGCACCGTCACGAGATCATTTGAACACGTTCAAGTCCCATCTGTCGAGACGCGTGACGGTCGCCGATGTGCCGTGCGGCACGGTCCCGTGCACTGCTGGGCATGGTCGAGATCGAGCGGGCCCGGCCCGCGGACGTCGGCGAGGTGCTCACGCTGCAACGGGCGGCGTTCCTCACCGAGGCCCAGCGCTACGACAACCCGCACCTGCCGATGCTCACCGAGACGCTGGACGAGATCGCGGCGGTGATCGCCGGCACCGGCACGCTACTGGTCGCCCGCACGCCGCTCGGCCGGCTGGTCGCCGTCGGCCGTGGCCGGCTCGACGAGCACGGCACCTGCCACATCGCCCGCCTCGGCGTCGCGCCCGACCTGCGCGGGCAGGGGCTCGGCTGGCGGATGTTGCTCGCGGTCGAGGCCGCGCACGGCGGCGCCAGGCGCTACGAGCTGTTCACCGGCGCGGCGAGCCACGACAACATCCGGCTGTACGAGCGGAACGGTTACACGATCTTCGATCGGCGGCCGCTCGACCGCGGGCCGGGCCTCGTTTACCTGGCCAAACCCGCCGTGCGCTAGCGTCGGGATCATGACTGAGCCGGTCGATCCCCGCGCGCGGCGGCTGTTCGACACCGGGCGCACCTCGCCCGGCGACCTGGCCGCCAGCCCGTTCCGCGCCGACCGCGACCGGATCGTCACCTCGCCGTTCTTCGCCCGGCTGGGCGGCGTCACCCAGGTGATCAGCCCGGGCGGCAGCGGTCTGCTGGTGCACAACCGGCTGACCCACAGCCTCAAGGTGGCCCAGGTCGGCCCGGGCGATCGCCGAACGGCTCACCGCCGACGCGGGCAACCTGGCGCTGCTCGACAAGCTCGGCGGCTGCGACCCCGACGTGGTCGAGGCGGCGGCGCTGGCCCACGACCTCGGCCACCCGCCGTTCGGGCACCTCGGCGAGGCGGTGCTGGACCGGCTGGCCCGCGAGCGGCTCGGGCTGCCCGACGGCTTCGAGGGCAACGCGCAGTCGTACCGCATCGTCACCAGCACCGAGATCCGCGGCGCGGCCACCATCGGGCTCAACCTGACCGCGGCGGTCCGCGCGGCGATGTGAAGTACCCGTGGACCCGGCTGGACTACCCCGAACCGCACCCGCGCCGGATGGACCCGCCGCCGCGCGGCGCCGTCCGCGCCGGACTGGGACCCGGCCAGCGGCTCGGCGAAGTTCGGCGCGTACACGCACCGAGGTCGACGACCTGCGCCAGGCCCGCGCGCCGTTCGCCGGCCGGATCCCGGACTGGCAGCAGACCGTCGAGGCGTCCATCATGGACACCGCCGACGACATCGCGTACGCGATCCACGACGTCGAGGACTTCCACCGGGTCGGCGTGCTCCAGCAGGGCACGGTCGCGGCGGAGTTGATCGGCCTGGCAGCGCGAGACCGGGCGGCTCGGCGGGCTCACCGACGCGGCGCTGGACGACGGCGCCCGCCAGGCCGGTGCGGCGATCGAGCGGCTGCGCCGGCAGCTGCACCGCAAGGACGCGCTGGATCAGCGACGACGACGCGTTCGCCGCCGCGGTCGAGCAGGTCCGCGAGGAACTGGTCGACGGGCTGCTGGCCGACCCGTTCGACGGCTCGGTCGAGGCCGAGCAGTACGTGGCCCGGTTCTCCGCCCGCTGGACCCGCCGGCTGGTCGACGCGGTCACGGTGACCGACAGCCCGGCGGTCCGCTCCGGCTACGTGCTGCTGGGCCGGCCGCAGTGGCACGAGGTCCAGGTGCTCAAGTTCGATCCACCACCGGTTCGTGCTGGCCCGCCCGGACCTCGCGCTGCACCAGCGCGGCCAGGCCCGGCTGCTGGCCACCCTGGTCGAGGCGCTGCTGGCCTGGATCTCGACCCGGCGGAGGAGGCCCGGCTGCCGCCGCGGCTGCACGACCTGGTCGAGCTGGCCGAGGCCGAGCTGCCGGCCGGCACGCCGGACCGGGCCGCCCGGGCCCGGGGCCGAGCCATCGTCGACTTCGTCGCCGCGCTGACCGACCGGCAGGCGGTCGCCCTGCTCGACGCGCTGTCCGGCCGTTCGGGCCAGCTCTGGACCGACGCTTTCGTCCTCTAGACCAGTACAGTGCGCCAATGGATCTGACGCAGACGGACACCAACATCACGATCCTGTGCGGGGTCGCCATGGTGATCGGTGTCTTCGGCGTGGTGATCCCTTTCCTGCCCGGCCTGCTGCTCTGCTGGGCCAGTGCGACCGCCTGGGCGATCTTCGTGGGCGAGGGCGCCGGCCGGTGGGGCGTGCTCGCGCTGGTCACCGTGATCGCGATCCTCGGCATCGTCGTGAAATACGCCTGGCCCGGGCGCAACCTGAAACGCAGCGGCGTACCCAACAGAACGCTCCTGCTCGGTGGCGTGCTGGCCATCGTCGGCTTCTTCGTGATCCCGGTGATCGGCCTGTTCATCGGCTTCGTGGCCGGCGTCTGGCTGGCCGAGCTGGCCCGGCTCGGCGACGCGAAGCAGGCCTGGCCATCGACGAAGCACGCGATCAAGGCCGCCGGCCTCGCGATGCTGGTGGAGCTCGGTGCGGCGCTGGCGATCGCGATCATCTGGGTCGCGGCCGTCGTCGTGAGCTGAGCGTCTGGAAGACTCTGAGGGATGGACCTGCCGATCAATGCCGCCGGTCGAGCCGATGCTCGCCAAGAGCGTGCCGCAGATCCCCGAGGCCGAGGGCATGAGCTACGAGCCGAAATGGGACGGGTTCCGGTGCATCGTCTTCCGCGACGGTGACGAGGTCGAGCTGGCCAGCCGGGGCGGCAAGACGCTGACCCGCTACTTCCCCGAGGTGGTCGAGCAGGCCAAGGCCCAGCTGCCGGAGCGGTGCGCGGTCGACGGCGAGATCGTGGTCGATCCGCCGCGGAGCACGGGCCAGCAGCCCAAGCTCGACGTGGGACTGCTCGACCCAGCGGATCCACCCGGCGGCGTCCCGGGTGAAGCATGCTCGCCGAGAACACCCCGGCCGACTTCATCGCGTTCGACCTGCTCGCGCTCGGCGACGAGACGCTGGTGGACCAGCCGTACGCGACCCGCCGGGCCAAGCTGGAGAAGGCGCTGGCCCAGGTCGAGCCGCCGGTGCACCTCACGCCGATCACCCACGACATCGACGACCGCGCGGCGCTGGTTCGAGATCTTCGAGGGCGCCGGGCTCGACGGGCTGATCGCCAAGCCGGCCGACATCGCCTACGAGCCCAACAAGCGGCTGATGTTCAAGATCAAGCACGCGCGCACGGCCGACGCGGTGGTCGCCGGGTTCCGCTGGCACAAGTCCGGCCCGGTGGTCGGCTCGCTGCTGCTCGGCCTCTACGACGACGAGGGCACCCTGCACCACATCGGCGTCTCCTCGTCGTTCAGCATGGCCCGCCGGGCCGAGCTGCTCGACGAGCTGCGCCGACTACCGGGAGCCCGGCCGAGCACCCGTGGATCGACGCCGACAGTGACGAGCAGCAGGTCGGCCCGACCAGCGCGACCGGCCAGCGCCGGCCCGGCGGGGTGAGCCGCTGGACGGGCGGCAAGAACCTGGCCTGGGAGCCGCTGCGGCCCGACCTCGTGGTCGAGGTCGGCTACGACGCGATGGAGGGCGACCGGTTCCGGCACACCGCCCATTTCGTGCGCTGGCGGCCCGACCGCGACCCGCGCTCGTGCGGCTATGACCAGCTCGAACGGCCCGTCCGGTTCGACGTCGATCAGGTTCTCGGCGGCGACCCCTCCGCCGGGACGGGAGTCTCCTAGTGCGTCGTGCGCCTCCTCGCCGCTCGGCCTGCTCGCCGGCGCTGCTCGTCGCTGACCGGCTGCACCGTCCCGGTCATCTCACCGAACGCCGGCAACAACGCGGCGCCCGAGCGGCCAGCCCGCCCCGGCCGCGTCCGGCCAGCCGGCCTGGCGGCCCTGCCCCGAGGTGCCGGGCCAGCTCGTCGGCCGGGGCGCGTCCGGCATGACGTACGACTGCGCGACCATCAAGGTGCCGCAGGACTGGTCCAACGCCGGCAACGGGCAGACCTTCGACGTCGCGCTGATCCGGGTGCGCTCCAGACAAGCAGCACGACCGGATCGGCTCGCTGCTGGTCAACCCCGGCGGCCCCGGCGCGTCCGGCGTCAACCTGGCCGTCTACCTCTCGTTCGGGTCCGCCTTCCAGGGCATCCCGGACGAGGTCACCCAGCGCTTCGACATCGTCGGCTTCGACCCGCGCGGCGTCGACCGGTCCAGCCCGGTCGAGTGCATCAGCGACGACCAGCTCGACGAGAGCTTCGGCTACGAGCCCGACCCGGTGACCCAGGCCCAGTTCGACGGCCTGGTCGACCTCAACAAGCAGCATCGGCCAGGAGTGCGGCGCCAAGTACGGCGACCGGCTCAAGCTGTTCTCCACGGTGCAGACCGCCAAGGACATGGACGCGATCCGCGGCCGCGGTCGGCGACCAGAAGATGACCTACCTCGGCTACTCCTACGGCACCCTGCTCGGCGCCACGTACGCCCAGCTCTTCCCGCAGAACGTCCGGGCGCTGGTGCTCGACGGCGCGGTCGACCCGCGGCAGAGCTTCGCGGCCGGCTCGGAGAGCCAGGCGAAGGGCTTCGCGCTGGCGTTCGACAACTTCGCCAAGTGGTGCGACTCCACACCCGCGCAGTGCCCGATCGCGCCCGACGCCAAGGCCGCGGTGACCACCCAGATCGACAAGGCCGAGGTCTCCCCGGTGACCGGGGCGGGCGGGCCGCAAGGCCACCTCCGGCTGGGTCTTCTACGCGGTGATCTCGTCGCTCTACACCCAGGTCAGGCTGGCAGGCGCTGGGCAGCGCGATCAAGGAGCTGGAGGGCGGCAACCCGGCGCAGGTGTTCCAGCTCGCCGACGCGTACGCCGAGCGGGAGCCCAACGGCACCTACTCCAACCTGTTCGACGCCAACATCGCCGTCAACTGCGCCGACCAGAAGACGGTGCCCGACGTCGACCAGGTCCGCAGCCTCCAGGGCCAGTGGCGCTCGTCGATCCCGCTGTTCGGTGCGCCGCTCGCGGTCGGCATGCTGACCTGCGCGGTCTGGCCCGGCGGGCACGACCCGTACCCGACCGGCCCGGCCACCGGCTCGCCGCCGATCCTGGTGGTCGGCACCACCGGCGACCCGGCCACGCCGTACGCGCAGGCACCCGCCCTGGCCAACATGCTCGGCGTCGGTCGCCTGCTGACCTGGGAGGGCGAGGGGCACACCGCCTACCCGCAGACCAGCTGCGTCACCCAGGCCGTCGACGCCTACCTGCTCAATCTGACCGTTCCGCCAGAGGGGAAGCGCTGCCCGCCGCAAGTGATCCCTTCGCGGGCGGCCAGTTCTTCCAGCAGCCGCCGTACTTCGCGCAGGTTGTTCTTGAGCTCTTCCTGCTCCTCGTGCCGGAACGCGTCGTTGTCGACGATCAGCCGGCTGGCGAAGTGCGCGGTGATCAGCGGGATCACCAGGAGCACCATGGTGGAGATCAGCACGATCGCGATCGCGCGCGCCTGCCAGGTGTCCGGCGAGATGTCGCCGTAGCCGACCGTCGACGCGGTGACCACCGCCCACCAGAGCGAGTCGCCGACGCCCGACCTTCTCGAAGACGCTGTAGAGCGCGGCAGCGATGACGATCATCAGCGCGTACGACATCATCAGCGTCCGCGGCGAGTTGGCGAAGTAGACCAGCCCGCGGTGGATCACCTTGAACGGCAGCAGCAAGGCCCTCATGGCGCATCATCATGCACCCCGTTGTCACGCGTGGTGCGGCACGCACGGCGGCAATTCTCGATGTGCGAGGCTGCTCCGCGTGACTGACGTGATCTTCCGGTCCGCTTTGCGGTCCGATGTACCGGCGATTGTCGGCCTTCTGGCAGACGACCCGATCGGCGCCGGGCGGGAGACCGTCGCCGAGGAGGTCGACGCGGCCTACTGGCAGGCCTTCGACGCCCTCGACGGCGACCCGCGCAACTCGGTGGTCGTGGCCGAGATCGACGGCGAGGTCGTCGGCACGATGCAGCTCATCGTGATCCCATCGCTCACCCGCCGCGGCGCCCAGCGCCTGGAGATCGAGGGGGTACGCGTCGCCTCCGCGCACCGCGGCGCCGGCCTCGGCCGCCGGATGATCTCGTGGGCAGTATCCGAGGCGCGCGCGTCGGGCTGCGCGCTGGTGCAACTCACCACCGACAAGCGCCGGGAGGACGCGCGCCGCTTCTACGAGTCGCTCGGCTTCGAGGCGACACACGAGGGCATGAAGCTGGCGCTCTAGGCGCCTTCGTCGGTCGTCCAGTTGGCCGCGTTCTTCTTGCTCGGCTGCACGCGAGGCGGCTCACCCGGCATCTTCGGATGGTCCGGCGGGTAGGGCATGTCGCCGCCGCGGCCCTCCCGCTCGTCGGCCGCGGACCACTCCAGCAACGGGGTGATGTCGAACGCGGTGTCGTCGATGCCGGCGTGCGGGTCACCGATCTTGGCGAACCGCTTCGGCAGCGTACGCAGGTCGAAGTCGTCCGGTTCGACGTCAGGCAGCTCGTCCCAGGTCAGCGGAGTCGAGGCGGTGGCCCGGGCGTTGGCCCGCAGCGAGTACGCGGCGGCGATGGTGCGGTCCCGGGCCATCTGGTTGAAGTCGACGAACACCCGCTCCCCCCGCTCCTCCTTCCACCAGCTCGTGGTGACCAGGTCGGGCCGGCGCCGTTCGAGGGCCCGGGCCAGCGCGATCGTCGCCCGGCGCACCTCGACGAACGTCCACCGTGGCTCGATCCGCAGGTAGACGTGCACGCCCCGGCCACCGGAGGTCTTCGGCCAGCCGGTCGCGCCGATCTCGTCGAGCACCGCGCGCAGCTCGCCGGCCGCCTCGGCCGCGTCACCGAAGTCGGTGCCCGGCTGCGGGTCGAGGTCGATCCGCAGCTCGTCGGGGTGGTCGGGATCCTTTGCCCGGACGGGCCAGGCGTGGAAGACCACCGCGTTCATCTGCGCGGCCCAGGCGACGTGGGCCAGGTCGACGGGGCAGAGCTCGGTCGCCTTACGACCGCTCGGAAAGGTGATCTCGGCGCCGGTGAGCCAGTCCGGGCGTGCCCCGGGCCGGCAGCCGCTTCTGGTAGAACGCCTCGCCGTCGATCCCGTCCGGGAACCGCTGCAGCGTGGTCGGTCGGTGGTCGAGCGCCCGCATGATCCCCTCGCCGACGGCCAGGTAGTAGTCGAACACGTCCTGCTTCGTGTAGCCGGCCCGGGGAAACATCACCCGGTCCGGGCTGCTGAGCCGCACGGCGTGCCCAGCGACCTCGACCTCGACAGCGGCGGCCTTCTTCGACGGCATGCCGTCGACCCTATGCCCCCGTGAAGTCCTGGAAGCGCCCCCGCCACCGAGGTCGTCCGCGCGCATTTGCTCTGCCGCCATATACGCATCACCGCGCAGAGTGATGCGTATATGTAAGCAGAGCAAATGCGCTGTGTCAGGACGGGCGGGGTCCGCGGCGGTGGCGGCCGGTGTAGCGGCCCGTGCGGACCCCGGCGAGCTGCATCGCGGCGCCGCCGGCGGTGAGCAGGCCACCGATGCCGGCGATCGAGCCGACCGGCAGTCCGGTCTTCGGCAGTTCGGGCTCGGCCACCGGCGGCTCGTCGACCGGGGTCGGCAGCGGCACCGGCGGGGGTCTCCTGCGCGGTGCGGCGGCTCCTCGTCGACCGGCGGCGGCGTCGGCGGCGGGCGGCTCTTCCTCGTCGTCGTCGCCGCAGGACGCGGACGCGGCCCCGACCGCCGCGATGCTGTTGCCGCAGACGTCCAGGTCGACCGTGATCGGCACGACCACCTGGGTGCCGTTGAGGATGCCGGCGTTGTGGCCGCTGGCGATGTGCGAGACGCCGCTGCCGAACTTGGCGGCGGCGGGCAGGTCGGCCGGACCCTTCGAGCCCTCGTCCTCCTCGGCGTCCGGCTCGGAGTCGGTCGCGTCGGGGATCTCGACCTGCGCGAGGTCGGCCATCGTCTGGGCCCGGTCGGTGACCTCCTGGGCGCGGTCCATGGCGGACGCCGCCGCGTCGCCCCCCTCGCCGCGCACCGTCGACCTGCGGTGCGGCGCTGGCCGCCTGGCCGCTGAGGGCGAGAGCGCCGGCCACCACCGCGAGGCCGGCGGCCGGCAGGGCAGCGCTGGCCAGTCGTCGCCGTCGTTTGTTCGTCATCGTTCTGTTCCTGTCGTCCGGGGAATTCGTACCGAGAGGAGCATTTGTGGGAGCGTAAGACGCTTTGTCCGAAAAGGTCCAAGCGACCGGGATGGATCACCCACCCAGGGTCAGCCGTACCGGTGGGTCTCCCAGAGCAAACGGATGCGGAACTGCTTGCGCTCGAAATCCGGGTCACGCCCGAGCAGGTGGCCGTCGTAGGGCGCCCGGAGCCGGACGATCGAACCGTCCACGAGCGGCAGCGCGACCACCGTCCGCCGGCCGCGGCGCTCCATCCGCACCTCGACCACCCGCCGCCAGGGCGCCGAGTCGCCGAGCGCGCCGGGCACCGACCACGCGCCCGTGGAGTCCAGGTCCGCGCCCACCCGCCGGCGCAGCAGCACGCCGGTCAGGGCTCCCAACGGCACCGGCAGCACCAGCACCCACCAGATCCACGGCGGCACTACACGGTGCGGCTCGACGCCGGTCAGCCAATGCGCCACCACCGGCGCCAGCAGTGCCGCCAGGCCGGTCAGCGCCAGCGCGCCGGTTACCAGCAGCCCCACCCACATGCCTCGGCCCAGCGCCTGCCGCCAGGTCGGCCGGAAGCGCAGGGGGTCGCCCGGAAGGGGTTCGTGCGCCGCACTGACCACCCTGACCGGTGTTCGCATGCACTGCTAACGACGAGGTCACACCCAGGTAATCGGCTGCTCCGACAAGGGGGTCGTACGGTTGATACATGGCACCCGAGAAGCCCTCCCCGTGTCCGAGAATCAGGCAGCCGAAATCCCCACCGCGGAACTGCCGAAGAGCGAAGCCGAGTGGCAGGTCCGCCTCAACCCGGAGGAGTTCCGGGTGCTTCGTCAGGCCGGCACCGAGCGGCCGTTCACCGGCGAGTACGTCGACACCAAGACCCCGGGCACGTACGTCTGCCGGGCGTGTGGCGCGGCTCTGTTCGAGAGCGGCACCAAGTTCGACTCGCACTGCGGCTGGCCCTCGTTCGACGAGGCGATCCCGGGCTCGATCCGCTACATCGAGGACCGCTCGCTGGGCATGCTCCGCGTCGAGGTCCGGTGCGCGCACTGCGACTCGCACCTCGGCCACCGCTTCGACGGTGAGGGCTACACGCCCAGGGACGCCCGTTACTGCATCAACTCGGTGAGCATGCGGCTCATCCCCGCATAACCGCCGCCGCGATCGTCACCTGCTGGGGGTCGAGGACACCGCTCGCCGTCTTCGACCATCCAGATCGAGTTCTGGAGGGTACGGCCCAGCGTCCAGGCGACCGCCCGCTGCCGGTCGAGGCCCATCGCGTCGACCATGACGTCGAACCGGCGCCGGATCGTGCGTTCCGGCGCCGTGGCGTCCCATCGGTTCCACAGCGCCGGGCAGATCTCGAATCCCGGGTCGCCGGCCAGCGGCTTCGGGTCGATCGCCAGCCAGGGCGCGCGCTCGCTGGCCAGCACGTTCTCGTAGTGCAGGTCCCAGTGCAGCAGCCGGTCACCGGCCTCGCCGGCGACCTCGGCGAGTTGGTCCGCCCAGCGACTGATCAGCCTTCCTTCGGCCGGGTCGGCCAGTCTCGCCGCCGTCGCCGGCGTTTCCTCGATCATCTTCGCGGCCTTGTCGGCCAGCCGGGGAATCTCTGGTGGCGCGGTGTACGCGTTGAGCCGGTTGAGGAGCTCGGCGATCACCCGTACCGCCGCCTCGTCGTCTTCCACGGAGCGCAGGTCGCGGTCCGGGTCGAGGCGCTCGATCAACAGCGTCCAGGTCTCCGGGTCTTCGCGGAGCAGGCGGGCCGCGCCGTCGCCGTTCCAGGTGCGCAGCGCGAGGCCTTCGCCCGGGTGGTCCCAGTCGGTGTCCTGGAGCTTGAGCATCGCCGGCGTGCCGTCGTCGGTGACGACCGGGAGCACGAGGCCGGCCACCCCGCTGCGGGTGGCGCCGTCGCGGCGCAACCGCCAGCGGTCGAGGAACTCCGCCGCGGTGTTGGCCACCCCGTCGACCCAGGCCCGGCCCGCTTCGCCGCGGAACCGGACCTGGGCGGCTACGAGAGCCGGGGGTACGACGATCTCTTCGGCGGTCATCCGGTGAGGTTAGTGGCCGGATGACCGCTCTTTCACCTGCTTTGCTGCTGCCCCAGCACGATGCGGCCGCCGCGTCCGTCGACACCGTCCGCCTGCTCGTCGTCGAGCCAGACGCCACCGGTGGCGAGGTAACGGAAGGTGTATTCGCCCGGGCCGAGGGTCAGCGTCACCGTGCGGGTGCCGTCCCGCCTCGGCTGAAGCTCGTGCCGGCCGGGCTCCCAGTCGTTGAAGCAGCCGACGACGCTGACCTGCCCAACCGGGTTGTCCTTGGGCAGGCAGAACGTCACGCGGGTCTTGCTGCCGAAGAGCTTACTTTTCTTGATCATGTCGGCTCCTCCCGGTAAGGACACAACCTCATGGAGCTTCCCTGGCCGACCGGGCCATGGGCGGACCGACACACCGCGTGTAACACGACATTCATCCAACGCGAAACTGCCTCATATCGGGCGTTTCGGTTGCCGGACGGCATGCTCGCGGGTGACGCTGCGGGTAACCGATTGGGGGCGGGCACCATGGCGGTGTGTGAGACGTGTGGAAACGACTACTGGTTGGCCTTCACAGTGAACACGATCAGCGGTGACCAGCACGTCTTCGACTCGTTCGAATGCGCGATCCAGCGGCTCGCGCCCATCTGCGAGCACTGCGGCGTCAAGGTCGTCGGCCACGGGGTCGAGGTGGCCGGCCGGTTCTTCTGCTGCGCACACTGCGCCCGGGCGACCGCGGGCGCCGAGGCCTCGGCCATCGCCGACACCGTCGGAGCCCACCCGGGCTGACCTTTATGCTCGGTGGCCATGCAGCCGCAGACCGAGGACCTCCGGGTCGCGTCCTTCGCCGACCTCGACACGACCACCCTGTACCGCCTGCTCGAACTGCGCAGTGAGGTGTTCGTGGTCGAGCAGGACGCGGCGTACCTCGACATCGACGGCCGCGACCTCGAGCCGGCGACCCGGCACGTCTGGGTCGCCCGCGCCGGCCTCCCGCTGGCCTACCTGCGGGTGCTCGGCGAGCCGGACGGCGGCATGCGGATCGGCCGGGTCGTGGTCGCCAAGGAGGCGCGCGGCTCGGGCATGGCCGGCCGGCTGATGGACGCGGCCCTGGAGATCGTCGGCGCCCGGCCCTCGGTGCTCGACGCGCAGTCGCACCTGGCCGACTTCTACGCCCGCTACGGCTACACGATGAGCGGTGCCACTTTCGTCGAAGACGGAATCCCGCATGTCCCGATGGCGCGGGCGGCCTAGCTTTAAGATCATGACCGACACCCCGACGCTGTACGAGTGGGCC
Source organism: uncultured Actinomycetota bacterium (assembly GCA_963840005.1). Taxonomy (GTDB): domain Bacteria; phylum Actinomycetota; class Actinomycetes; order Mycobacteriales; family Micromonosporaceae; genus Asanoa. Next base: position 19,517 of record CAWIXO010000040.1, read on the forward strand.
GGCGGCCGGCCCGCGATCAGCCGGATGATCAACGCGTTCTACGACCGGGTCGAGGCGGACGAGCTGCTCAGCCCGTTCTTCCCCGGCGGCGTCACCGACGGCGCACCGGGACCACGTGACGACGTGGTGGTCGGAGGTGTTCGGCGGGCCGGCGGACTACACCGGCGAGCGCGGCGGCTACGAGACCATGCTCGCCCACCACCGCAACCTGGGCATCACGCCCGAGCACCGCTTCCGGTTCGCCTCGCTGATGAGCCTGGCCGCCGACGACGCGGAGCTGCCGGCCGACCCGGAGTTCCGCGCGGCGCTGGTCGGCTACCTCGAGTGGGGCACCCGGATCGCGATGGACAACTCCCAGCCCGGCGCGACCCCGGTCGAGCACGCCCCGGTGCCGCACTGGGGCTGGGGCGTCGCCCCGCCGTACCAGCCTTAGGGCAGGGCCTCGACGAGCTCGGCCACCGTGCGCCGCCGGCCCGTGTAGAACGGGACCTCCTCGCGGACGTGCCGGCGGGCGCGGGAGGCGCGCAGCTCGCGCATCAGGTCGACGATCCGGTGCAGCTCGTCGGCCTCGAAGGCGAGCATCCACTCGTAGTCGCCGAGCGCGAACGAGGCCACCGTGTTGGCCCGCACGTCCGGGAAGCCGCGCGCCTGCCGGCCGTGCTCGGCCAGCATGTCGCGCCGCTCCTCGTCGGGCAGCAGGTACCACTCGTAGGAGCGGACGAACGGGTAGACGCAGACGTACGCGCGGGCCTCCTCGCCGGCCAGGAACGCCGGCAGGTGGCTCTTGTTGAACTCGGCCGGCCGGTGCAGCGCCATCTGCGACCAGACCGGGGCCAGGTGCCGGCCCAGCGCGGTGCGGCGGAACGGCGCGTACGCCTCCTGGAGCGCGTCGCTGGACGCGGCGTGCCACCAGACCATCACGTCGGCGTCGGCGCGCAGGCCGGAGACGTCGTACATGCCGCGGACCGTGACGTCCTTGCTCGGCCAGCTCGGCGAAGAGGCCGTCGACCTCGGCGGCCAGCCCGGCGCGCGACGGCGGCAGCGGCTCGGCCGCCCGGAACACCGACCACATCGTGTAGCGGATGGTGTCGTTGAGCTCCCGGATCCGGGCGGCGTTGGTCTGCTCCGTCATGCGAACCATCCTCTCTCAGCCGGCTCGGTTGCCGGTCCCGCAGGGCGGCGAGCACGGCGTCGGCCGCGGCCTCGCCGGAGCGTACGCAGATCGGGATGCCGACGCCGTCGTAGCCGGCGCCGGCCAGGGCGAGCGTCGGCGCGCCACGGCGCAGCGCCGCCCGGGCCGCGCGCGACCCGGTCGAGGTGGCCGGGCGCGTACTGCGGCAGCGCGCCACCCCAGCGCTGCACCTTGGTTTCCACGGGCTTCGGCAGGCTGTGGTCGACCAGGTTGGACAGTTCCCTGTGCACGATGCCGGCCAGCTCGGCGTCGTCGCGCTGCAGCACCTGCTCGTCGCCGTAGCGGCCGACCGAGGCGCGGAGCAACGCGACCCCGTCCGGCCGGCGCAGGTGCGCCCACTTGGTGGTGAAGAAGGTCGCCGCCTTGACGGCCGTGCCGTTCTCGGCCGGCACCAGGAAGCCGGACAGCTCCGGCAGCTCGGGCCGCGGCAGGGCCAGGGTGACCAGCGCCACGCTGGCGTAGTCGAGCACGCCGACATCGCCGGGCCGCGTCCGGCTCGACCGGTCGCCAGCAGCCGGGCCGCCGGCCGGGCGGGCACGGCCAGCACGACGGCGTCGACGGTGACCGTGCTCGGGTCGCGGGTCGGCCCGACGGTGAGCCGCCAGCGCCCGTCGGGGGTGCGGGCGATCTCCCGGACCGTGGCACCGAGCCGGATCTCCGCGCCGCTGGCCTCCGCGGCGGCCGCGACGAGCCGGCTCACGCCGCCGCGGATCGTGGCGAAGACCGCACCGCCGGGCACCCGGGGGAACGCGGCCTGCGCCGCCTGCACCGCGCCGGTCAGCGTTGCCTGCGTCCGGGCCTGCTTGGCCAGCGCCGGCATCGTGGCGGCCAGCGAGAGGCGGTCGGCCCGGCCGGCGTACACGCCGCCGAGCATCGGGTCGACCAGCCGGTCGACGACCTGGTCGCCGAGCCGGCGCCGGACCAGCGCGCCCACGGCGACGTCCTCGTCCTCGGCCAGCAGCGGCCTGCCGGCGTCGAGGTCGCGGTCATCGACGGCCGCGCAACCCGGCCAGCGCGCCGATGTCACCGGGCACGCCGGTCAGCGTGCCGCGCGGCATCGGCAGCAGCTTGCCCTCGACCGCGAGCGCGGCCGCACCGACGGTGGGGTTGACCAGGTCGTCGCCGAGCCCGACCCGCCGGGCCAGCTTGACGGCCGCCGAGTCCTCGCCGGTAGCCGAGTCGCGCACCAGGAACGCCTCGGCACCGAGCTCGACCGGCGACCCGGCCAGCTCACCGGTGCGCAGCTTGCCGCCGACGGTCGCGCCCTGCTCGAACACGGTGACGTGGGTCCCCGGCGCCGCGTCGTTGATCCGAACCGCGGCGGCCAGACCCGCGATCCCCCCGCCGATCACCGCAATGCGCATGGGACCCACCATAGGGGGCGTCTCGTGGGGCACGGTGGTGCCCCGGCGAGGTCCAGGCGGCGTCCGGGCGTGCGCGGAGATCGGTCGGATACCGGTGTTGTATCTGGCCGGTCTCCGCGTGCGGTCGGTCGTCGTCTGGACCCGGCGGGGTGCCGCCGTGCCCCACGAGACGCCCCCTAGCGGGCGAAATCAGGCGGTGCGGCGGCCGGGTAGCGCTGTGACGCCGGGCGGCGGGAGGCCGGCGGTCGAGGCCAGCAGGACCGACCAGGCCAGCAGGTGGGCGCCGAGGTCGTCGTCGGTCGGGGTCCAGCTCGCCCGGATCTCGATGTCGGCCGCGGTCGGGGGGCCGGCCAGGTCGCCGAAGCGGGTCGACATGGTCTGGGTGACCGTGCCGCCGATGGCGCGGTAGTGCGCGTCCTGGGCGTCGAGCGCGTCGACCAGCCAGGTCCAGCCGACCGTGGGCAGCAGCGGGTCGGCGGCCATGTCGACGTCGACCTCGGCGGTCACGTAGGTGACCAGCCGCATCGTGCCCTCCCACGCCTCGTGGCCGGCCGGGTCGTGCAGCAGGATCAGCCGGCCGGTCGCCATCTCGTCGTCGTCGGGCTTGGTGACCGACGCGCTGAGCGCGAACGTGAAGGGCGCCAGGCGCTGGGGTGCGCCGACCTCTTCGAGGAGGATCTCGGCCCGCGGGGTCGCGGCGCGAAGGCTGGCGACGGCGTTCGCGAAGACGTCGGGAACCGCTGTCGGAGCCATGACCGCAGCCTATGCATGGATCGGGGCGCCATGGGGGAAGGGCACGCCGGGCGCCTTACCATGATCGGCTGAGCGAACCGACATTCCGGCACCTATCGGGCAGTAAGCGTGTGCACCAACTCGGCGACCCGGGTCAGCACGGTCGGGATCCGTGTCGGGCGGCACGCCGTGGCCGAGGTTGAAGATGTGTCCCGGAGCGGCCCGGCCCTGGTCGAGGATCCGGCGCACCTCGGCCTCGACGACCTCCCACGGCGCGAACAGCGTGGTCGGGTCGAGGTTGCCCTGCACCGCCTTGCCCGCACCGATCCGGCCGGTGGCGACATCGAGCGGCGTACGCCAGTCGACACCGACCACGTCGGCTCCGGCCTCGCCCATCGCGCCCAGCAGCTCGCCGGTCCCGACGCCGAAGTGGATGCGCGGCACGCCCGCGTCGGCCAGCCCGCTCAGCACGGCCGTCGAGTGCGGCAGCACGAAGCGGCGGTAGTCGGCCTCGGACAGCGCGCCGGCCCACGAGTCGAACAGCTGCACCGCCGCGACACCGGCGTCGATCTGGACGCGGAGGAAGGTCAGCGCGTTCTCGGCCAGCCGGGCGCAGAGGGCGTGCCAGGTGTCGGGGTCGCCGTACATCAGCGCCTTGGTCTTCGTGTGCGTCCGCGAGGGCCCGCCCTCGATCAGGTAGCTGGCCAGCGTGAAGGGCGCGCCGGCGAAGCCGATCAGCGGGGTGTCACCGAGCTCCGCGGTGGTCAGCCGGACCGCCTCGTCGACGTACGAGACGTCGGTCGGGTCCAGCCGGCGCAGCCGGGCCACGTCCTGCGCGGTCCGGATCGGCTCGTCGACCACCGGGCCGGTGCCGGCGACGATGTCGACGGCGACACCGGCCGCCGCGACCGGCACCACGATGTCGCTGTACAGGATCGCCGCGTCCACGCCGTGCCGGCGCACCGGTTGCATGGTGATCTCCGCGACCAGGTCGGGGCGGCGGATGGAGTCCAGCATGCCGATGCCCGCGCGCACCTCCCGGTATTCCGGGAGCGAGCGACCGGCCTGGCGCATGAACCAGACCGGAGTGTGCGGGACCTCGGCGCCCCGAGCGGCGCGGACCAGGGCGGAGTCGGTGTGGGTCGTCGTCGTCATCGAGTCCATCGTTTCACGCTGTGTTCGCGAGCCGATCTCCGCTATGGTCTTCGCCAACTCGATCGTCGGAGGTCGATGATGACCAGTTGCTCCCTCGGCACCGCGCCCGCCGCCTGACGTTTCGCGCCCTTCCCCGGAACGCCGGCGGATTTCCCATGCCCGCGTTTCCGAGGAGAACTCTGTGCTCAGCTCCGACTTTCGCTATCTGTGGTCCGCGTCCGCGATCTCCAACATCGGCGACGGCGTCACCATGGTCGCCGGCCCGTTGCTGGTCGCGTCCCTGACCGGCGATCCGGCCCTGGTCGCCGGCGCCGCCTTCGTGCAACAGCTGCCGTGGCTGTTCGCGCCGGTCTCCGGCGCCTACGTCGACCGGCTCGACCGGCGGCGGGTCGTGGTCGTGGTCAACCTCTGCCGCGCCGCGATCATGCTCGGCCTCGCCTCGGCCGTCTGGTCGTCGACCGCCACCATCCCGCTCATCTACGCCGCGTTCTTCCTGCTCGGCGTGGGTGAGACGGTGGCCGACCCGGCGTACCAGGCGATCCTGCCGGCGGTGGTCGCCGACCAGGACCTGGAACGGGCCAACGCCCGGCTGTACGCCACCTTCACGGTCGGCAATCAACTCGCCGCCAAGCCGCTCGGCGCGTACCTCTTCGTGGTCGGCGCCGCGGTGCCGTTCGGCCTGGACGCCGTGACGTTCCTGGTCGCGGGCGCGCTGCTGGCGTTGCTCCGGCCACTGCCGTTGCCCGCGGTGCCCCGCGTGCCCGGCACGCTGCGCGCCGACATCGCCGAGGGACTCCGGGCGCTCTGGAGGCAGCCGGCGCTGCGCCTGCTCGCGGTCTGCCTGGCGGTGATGAACGTGCTGTTCTGTGCCGCGTTCGCCGCGTTCGTGCTGTACGCCGAACACCGCCTGGGCCTGGCCCCGGTGGCGTACGGAGTGCTGCTCTCGGTCTGGGCGGTGGGCGGCCTGCTCGGCGCGCTGGCCGCCGCCCGGCTGCGGGCCCGGTTCGGCCCGGGGCTGCTGCTCCGGGTCGGGCTGCTGATCGAGATCGCCACCGAGGTGGTGCTGGCGACGACCCGCGCGCCCTGGGTCGCGGCCGCGGTGCTGGTGCTCTTCGGCGTGCACACCACCGTCTGGGGCGTGGTCACCATGTCGATCCGGCAGCGGCTCGTCCCGGACGAGCTGCGCGGCCGGGTGGGCAGCACCTACTCGATGCTCGACCTCGGCGGCGCGGCACTGGGCACCCTGCTCGGCGGCGCGCTGGCCACGGTGACCTCGTTGACCGCGCCGTTCGCTTTGGCCGCGGCCGGCACGACGGTGCTCGCCGGCCTGGTCTGGCGCCGCCTGACCGACCGGACCCTCGCCCCGGCCTGACCGCCCGTGTGCGGCCGCCGCGGAAGGGATCGCGGCGGCCGCACACGTACAGCGTCGGGCGTCAGCAGATCTTGAACGCGTCGCAGGCGACCTTGATCGGGACGGCCAGGCCGATGCCCTCGGCGTCCTGTGCCTTGGCGGTCGCGATACCGACCACCTGTTTGGCCGAGTTGATCACCGGGCCACCGGAGTTGCCCGGGTTGATCGGCGCGTCGAACTGGATCAGCGGGCCGTTGCTCTCCGGCAGCTCGCGGATCGCGCTCACCACGCCGGTGGTCACCGAGTCGCTCAGGCCCAGCGGGGCACCGACCACCACGATCTGCTGGCCCGACTTGACGGTGCCCGTCGCGGTCACCAGACCTTTGATCTTGGTGCTGGTACGCAGGTGGGCCACGTCGGAGTCCTTGTCGACCTTGACGATCGTGGCCGGGTAGCGCTTGCCGTCGCGCTCCAGGAACACCTGCCGGCCGCCGGCCTCGTAGACGTCCTCGACCACGTGGAAATTGGTGATCATGTTGGCCCGGCCGCCGCTGGCCGGCTTGCCGACCGCGAAGGCCGTGCCGGTCACGTCGCCGGCCGCCACCCGGAACACGCTGGGCAGCGCGGCGCTGGAGATCGCCTCGGGGTTGAACGCCGCACCGAGCCGGTTCTCCAGCTCCGTGGCCCGCCCGTCGAGCCCGTCGATCCGGCCGTTGGCCTGGGTCTGCTCGTCGGCCCGCACCCGCTCGCTGGTGGCGAGCCGGTCGCCGAGCTGCTCGATCCGGACGGTCTGGTAGGCGGCGACGCCGGCCAGCAGCACGACCAGGCCGAGCGTGACACCGACCGCCCAACGGCGTTTTTCACCTTTACGGGTGTCCGCCGCGGGGGGCTCGCCGGCCACTCCAGGGCCGAACGGCGAGCCCGGATCGAAGGCGGCCGGGCCCGGATAGTGGGGTGCCGGCGGCCCGGGGCGCGGCGGAACCGGGCTGTACGGGACCGGGCTGAACGGCGCCGCGTCGATCGGTCCACGCTGCGCCGGCGGTGCGAACTCGGGCGGTTCCGGCGGCGGAGCGAACGAGACCGGCGGCGGCTGGAACGGTGCCGGCGGCGGTTCGTACGGGCCTCGCGGGCCTGGTGGGGCGTAGTGCGCGGGCCGCGCGGGCGGTCCCAGGTCGGCCGGCGGGAACTCGCGCTCGGTAGGCCGGTAGATCGGACCCTCCGGCGCCAGCGTCCGCTGGGCTGGGTGCCGGCGGATCGCCGTACCCGGGTGAAGTTTCGGGCCAGGTTGTGCGCTCGTCCCCGGCGGACATTCTCCGCTCCCCTTCCGTCGCACCGGACTGGACCCCCGCAGGACCGTACCGCACCTCCCGACGCGCCGACCCGGCTGTCCGGTGCGTGACGGCGCGCCTACTAGGGTTGGCAGGTGACCGACGAACCACCCCTGCGCCGTCGGGCCGCACGCCGAGCGGGGGACGAGTCGCCCACCTCCCCCGAAGCGGACGGCCCCTCCACCGGCTCCCCCGACGGCCCGGCGGCTCCCGAACCCATCGATGCCGGCCCCGCGCCGCAGCTCCTCACCGCGCCCCGGGAAGGCACGCCCGCGCCCGTCGAGTCGCCCGACGACCTCGCCGAGGCGGTGGCCCGCTTCGCCGCCGGCACCGGCCCGGTGGCGATCGACGCCGAGCGCGCTTCCGGCTACCGCTACAGCCAGCGGGCCTACCTGGTCCAACTACGGCGCAGCGGTTCCGGCACCGTGCTCATCGACCCGCTGCCGCTGGGCGACCTGCGTACCCTCGACGCCGCCATCGCCGACGCCGAGTGGGTGCTGCACGCCGCCAGCCAGGATCTGCCCTGCCTCTCGGACCTCGGCCTGCGCCCCCGCAGGCTGTTCGACACCGAGCTGGCCGGCCGGCTGGCCGGCTTCGAGCGGGTCGGCCTGGCCGCGCTGACCGAGCAACTTCTCGGGTACGCCCTGGAGAAGCACCACTCGGCCGCCGACTGGTCCAGCCGCCCGCTGCCGGACTCGTGGCTCAGCTACGCCGCCCTCGACGTCGAGCTGCTGGTCGACCTGCGCGACTCGCTCGCGGCCGAGCTGATCTCCCAGGGCAAGCAGGACTGGGCGGCCGAGGAGTTCGCCGCGCTGGTCGCCTGGGGCGCCCAGCCGCCGCGTAACCGCCCGGACCCGTGGCGTCGCACCTCCGGCATCCACCGCATCCGCGGCGCGCGGGCCCAGGCCCGGGTCCGGGCCCTGTGGTACGCCCGCGACGACGTCGCCGCCCGCCGCGACTCCGCGCCGGGCCGGGTGCTGCCCGACTCGGCGATCATCGCGGCCGCCGAGCTCGACCCGAAGGACGAGCGCACGCTGCTCACCCTGCCCGGCTTCGGCGGCAGGTCGGTCCGCCGGCTGGCCCGCATCTGGCTCGACGCCCTCGACACGGCCCGCGGGCTGCCCGACGACGCGCTGCCGACCAGCCCGCCGATCGACGGCCCACCGCCACCGCACCGCTGGGCCGAACGCGACCCGGTGGCGGCCGGCCGGCTGGCCCGCTGCCGCGAGGTGGTCACACGACGGCGGGAGCGCACAAGCTGCCGCCGGAAAACCTGATCGCCCCGGACTCGATCCGCCGGCTGGCCTGGACCCCACCGGAAGACGTCAGCCCGGAAACGGTCTCAGCCACCCTCCGCGGCTACGGCGCCCGCCCCTGGCAGGTAGGCCTGATCGCCACCGACCTGGCCACCGCCCTCGAGGACCCGAAGGTGTAGCTGGGGGGATCAAGCCACGTCGAGGTGGATGTTGCCGATACGAGCCACGATGTCGAGATGCCCACCGAGCCCGACGACATAGGCGCGGAGCGACTCCAGGCCGACGGCTTCGCCGTGTTCGATCTGGCTGATCCGCGCCTGGGATAGGCCGCTGGCCTCGGCCAGCTGCGCCTGAGTCAGCCCGAGTTGCTGGCGGATCTCCGCGAGCTTGGCGCCGCTGACCGAGGCGAGCATCCGCTCCCGCATCTGACGGCGCCGACCCACCCGCTCGTCGCTGTCCCACGTCGGGTCGATCGCGCGTGCCTTCGCCTTGGCGTCTTCCCAGCTCACGGCGTCCGTCATGACACGTCCTCTTCCTTAAGTTTCGCTAGGTGCGCGAAGAAGCGCTCATCGGCCAGCGGGATCGCCGCGCGGTACCAAGCCTGCCATCGACCCGATTTGTCGCCAGCCACGAGGAAGACGGCCTCCCGGCGAGGATCAAAGGCGAAGATCATCCGAACCTCGGTGTCGCCTGACGAGCCCGGCCGGAGCTCCTTCATGTGGTGGTAGATGCTTCCTTTTAGCCGGTCGACGAGTGGCCGGCCGAGGGCCGGTCCGTGCCACGCCAACACGTCGATCGCCTCCGCGACGAGGTCGGCTGTCGCGGGATCGGTCCGACAGAGATCGAGGAACCACGCTTCCACCTCAGGATGCAGGCTTACTTCCCACACCCGAGCAGTATAAGCCAAGCTTATATCGACTGTCGCCGTAGCTGGATTGTCACTCGCCCAGGACGGTGGGGCGGAGGGTGGCCCATTCGAGGGAGTGGCGGATGCCGTCTTCGACTGAGTATTCGGGGGTCCAGTCGAGGGCGGCGTGCGCCTTGTCGGTGCGGGTGTAGGAGCCGACGACGTCGCCCGGGCGGGAAGGGGCGTCGGAGACCCGCAGCGGGCGGTCGGCGACCCGCTGGAAGGCCGCCACGAACTCGCGGACCGTCGTGCCCGTGCCCGTGCCCAGGTTGAGCACGTCGTACCGCTGGTCGCCGCCCGACGGCAGCACGTCGTCGAACCGGCGCAGGGCCTCGACGTGGGCCCGGGCCAGGTCCCAGACGTGGATGAAGTCGCGGATGCCGCTGCCGTCGCTGGTCGGCCAGTCGGTGCCGGTGATCTGGAACTCCTCGCCGGCCTCGAGGGCGGTGATCAGCCGGCCGAGCAGGTGGCTGGGCTTCGCGTGCTGCAGGCCCGTGCGCATCTTCGGGTCCGCGCCGATCGGGTTGAAGTAGCGCAGCGAGATGACCCGCAGGTCATATGCGTTGGTGCAGTCCTCGAGCACCCACTCCATGACCGCCTTGGTCCGGGCGTACGGCGACTCCGGGCGCAACGCCGACGACTCGTCGACGGTGAAGTCGGCGCCGGGGGCGTAGATCGAGGCGGAGGACGAGAACAGGTAGCGGTCGCAGCCGTTGCGGGTCACGTGCGAGATCAGGTCGAGCGACTTCGCCACGTTCTCGCGGTAGTAACGCACGGGCTCGGCCACCGACTCCGGCACCACGATGAGCGCCGCGGCGTGCACCACGGCCGCGATGTCCGGGTGGTCGGCGAAGATCCGGTCGATCAGGGCGCCGTCGGCGATGTCGCCCTCGTAGAAGAGCGCGGTCGCGGACGTACTCGGCCCGGCCGGTGACCAGGTTGTCAACGATCACCGGGGTGATGCCCGAGTCCAGGCAGGCCGAGGCCACCGTGCTGCCGATGAATCCCGCCCCGCCCGCGATCAAGACCTTCATGGGGATGGACCCTACCAACCGCGTAGTTGTGTCCCACTCCACGCACCGTGCGAGGTTACTGGCGAGTAGCATACGGCTCATACCCCGTACCGAGGAGGCCCTTCCGTGCCCCGTTCAGTCCGCGACGTCGCGTTCGTCGACGGCGTCCGCACTCCCTTCGGAAAGGCGGGTGGCATGTACGCGCACACCCGCGCCGACGATCTCGTCATCCGCTGCATCCGTGAGCTGCTGCGCCGCAACCCGCAGCTGCCCCCGGAGAAGGTGGAGGAGGTCGCCATCGCCGCGACCACGCAGATCGGTGACCAGGGCCTGACCATCGGCCGGACCGCAGCCCTGCTGGCCGGCCTGCCCAAGACCGTGCCGGGCTTCGCGATCGACCGGATGTGCGCGGGCGCCATGACCGCGGTGACCAACGTCGCCGGCGGGATCGCGATGGGCGCCTACGACGTCGCGATCGCGGGCGGTGTCGAGCACATGGGCCGGCACCCGATGGGCGAGGGCGTCGACCCCAACCCGCGGATCCTGGCCGAGAAGCTGGTCGACCCGTCCGCGCTGGTGATGGGCAAGACCGCGGAGAACCTGCACGACCGGCTGCCGGCCGTGACGAAGGAACGCGCCGACGCGTTCGGGCTGGCGAGCCAGGTCAAGACGGCCAAGGCGTACGCCAACGGCAAGCTCCAGGACGACCTGGTGACGGTCGCGATGCGCGACCCGGAGCTCGGGTGGGGCCTGGCCACGGCCGACGAGGCGCCGCGCGAGACCAGCATGGCGAAGCTGGCCACGCTGAAGACCCCGTTCCGCCCGCACGGCCGGGTCACCGCGGGCAACTCGGCCGGCCTCAACGACGGCGCGACCGCGAGCATCATCGCCGCCGAGGACACCGCGCGCGAGCTCGGTCTGCCGGTGGCCATGCGGCTGGTCTCGTACGGCTTCGTCGGCGTCGAGCCCGAGGTGATGGGCGTCGGCCCGATCCCGGCGACGGAGAAGGCCCTGCGGATCGCCGGTCTGGAGATCGGCGACGTCGGCCTGTTCGAGCTCAACGAGGCGTTCGCCGTGCAGGTGCTGGCGTTCCTCGACCACTTCGGCATCGCCGACGACGACCCGCGGGTCAACCAGTGGGGCGGCGCGATCGCTGTCGGCCACCCGCTGGCCTCCTCCGGCGTGCGGCTGATGACGCAGCTCGCGCGCCAGTTCGCGGAGCACCCCGAGGTGCGGTACGGCATCACCGCCATGTGCATCGGCATCGGCATGGGCGGCTCGGTCATCTGGGAGAACCCGGCCTGGGAGGGCGCCAAGTGAGAGAGCGAAGCGAACGAACCAACTGGCTCAGCAGCCTGTGCGAATGCGTTTCCTCGCGAAGCGAGGAAGGCGCGTGAGCAGCGAGGTTGTCACCAAGGCGCTGGTTCGCGCCGTCACCGTCAACGGCCGCAAGGCCGCACTGATCACGCTCGACAACGGGCTCGACCACACCAAGCCCAACACCTTCGGGCCGGGCGGGCTGGCCAGTCTCGACGAGGCGATCACCGCCGCCATCGCGCTGGAGCCGGCGTTCATCGCGATCACCGGCAAGCCGTACATCTTCTCCGTCGGCGCCGACATCACCGGCATGCCCACGATCTCGTCGCGCGAGCAGGCCGTCGAGCTCGGCCGGTACGGCCACCGGGTGTTCAACCGCCTGCGCGAGTCGACGATCCCGACGTTCGCGTTCGTCAACGGCGTGGCCATGGGCGGCGGCCTCGAAGTCGCGCTGCACTGCCACTACCGGACCCTGTCCGGCGGCGCCGGTGCGCTGGCGCTGCCCGAGGTCTCGCTCGGCCTGGTGCCGGCGTGGGGTGGCACGCAGCTGCTGCCGAACCTGATCGGCATCGCGCCGGCCGCGCAGGTGATCATCCAGAACCCGCTCACGCAGAAGACGCTGCGTCCGCCGCAGGCCCGCGAGCTCGGCATCGCGGACGTGCTGCTGGAGCCGGCCGACTTCCTCGAACGGTCGCTGGAGTGGGCCGCCGGCGTCGTCGCCGGTGAGGTCACCGTCGAGCGGCCGGAAGTCGACCGCGACATGTGGGACGGCGTGCTCTACTTCGCCAAGATGCAGCTCGACGAGCGGCTGCACGGCGCCGTCGCGTCCGCGGAGAAGGCGCTGGAGCTGCTCGCGCTGGCCAAGGACGCCGACTTCGCCACGGGCACCGCGGCCGAGGACGAGGCGCTCGGCGACCTGGTCACCGGCCCGCAACTACGCAACAGCCTCTACGCGTTCGACCTGGTGCAGCGCCGGGCCAAGCGGCCGGCGGGGGCACCGGACAAGGCACTGGCCCGCGACGTCAACAAGGTCGGCGTGGTCGGTGCCGGGCTGATGGCCGGGCAGATGGCGCTGCTGTTCGCCCGCCGGCTCGAGGTGCCCGTGGTGCTCACCGACCTCGACCAGGGCCGGGTCGACAAGGGCGTCGCCTACGTGCACGGCGAGATCGACAAGCTGCACGGCAAGGGCCGGATCGACGAGGGTACGGCGGCCAAGCTGCGCGGTCTGGTCAGCGGCTCGGTCGACAAGTCGGTGTTCGCCGACGCGGACTTCGTCATCGAGGCCGTGTTCGAGAACCTGGACGTGAAGAAGCAGGTCTTCGCCGAACTGGAGAAGATCGTCTCGCCCGAGCGCGGTGCTGGCCACCAACACCTCGTCGCTGTCGGTCACCGAGATGGCCGCCGACCTCGAGCACCCGGAGCGGGTCGTCGGCTTCCACTTCTTCAACCCCGTGTCGGTGATGCCGCTGGTCGAGATCGTCCGGGCCGGCCAGACCGACGACCCGACGCTGGCCACCGCGTTCGCGGTCGGCAAGCAGCTGAAGAAGTCGTGCGTACTGGTCAAGGACGCGCCGTCGTTCGTGGTCAACCGCCTGCTGACCCGGTTCCTCGGTGAGATCTACGCGGCGATCGACGCCGGCACACCGGTCGAGGTGGCCAACACCGCGCTCGACCCGCTGGGCCTGCCGATGCGCCCGCTCGCGCTGCTCAGCATGGTCGGGCCGGCGGTCGCGCTGCACGTCGCGGAGACCATGCACGCGGCGTTCCCGGACCGGTTCGGCGTCAGCGCCAACCTGGCCCGCATCGTCGAGAGCGGCAAGCCGCTGACCGACCGGGAGGGCAACGTCGACGAGTCCGTGGTCGCGCTGCTCCAGGTCGGCGACGCCCCGCTGACCGCCGAGCAGGTGCGTGACCGGGCACTCGACGCGATCGCCGACGAGGTGCGGACGATGCTGGCCGACGGCGTGGTCGCCGACGCCAAGGACATCGACCTGTGCCTGATCCTGGGCGCCGGCTGGCCGTTCCACCTCGGCGGCATCACGCCGTACCTGGCGGCGACCGGCCGCCGCTGACAGGCAGCGAAACGGGCCCCGGGGAATCCCCCGGGGCCCGTCGCGTCAGAACCGCCTACTGCTTCTCGACCTCGGCGCGCATGGTCACGAAGTTCTTGTAGGCCGCGGCGCCGTCGACGTTGTAGACGCCGAACATGCCGACGCTGCCGTTGTCGGCCCAGGCGCAGACGCCGATGGCGAGCTCGGCGCCGGCGTCGGTGATCGCGCCGTCGCCGCACTTGGCGGAGCCGCCCAGCGGGCCGGCGTCGACGGTCTTGATGTTCTTGATCGTCATCGACGCGCTGTTGAGGTCGGTGAACGTCTTGTCGAGCTCCTGCTCCGGAGCGACCACCAGACCCGAGGCGGCCACCAGCATGACCAGGTCCTTCTTGGCGATGTCGCCGTAGAACGCGGCCGCCGTGCTGGTCGCGTCGGGCAGGTCGCCGTTGAGCTGGGTCTTCATCTGGTCGACCACGGACTGCAGAGCCGGGTCCGTGATCTTGGGCTTGCCACCGAGCGTGTCGGGCGCGACGACCCGGGTGTTGGCCGCGGCGACAACGCCCGAGACGTCGTCCTTGAAGACGAAGTAGAGCGTGGCGGCGCCGCCGACGCAGAGCACCAGCACGGCGGCCAGGACGATCAGGACGATCCGCCCGGCGCGGCTCTTCTTCTTCGGCGGCGCGGTCGGCGGCATCGGCGGCCCGCCGAACGGCTGCTCGCCGTAGTTGGGCTGCTGCGGCGGCTGGCCGTAGCCCTGCTGCGGCGGGTAGCCCGGCTGCTGCCCGTACGGTGCGCCCGACGAGGGCTGACCGTAGGCCGGCGGCTGGCCGTATTCGCCGTAGCCGGGCTGCTGGGGCGGCTGCTGCTGCCCGTAGTCGCCGCCGTAGCCGGGCTGCTGCTGACCGTAGTCACCGCCGCCGTAGCCGGGCTGCTGCGGCTGCTGCCCGTACTGCGGCTGCTGCGGCGACCCGTAGGTCTGGCCGTACTGCGGTTGCTGCGGCGGCTGCTCGCCATACGGTTGCCCGTACTGCGGCTGCTGCGGAGGCTGCTGCTGGCCGTGCTGCGGCGGCTGCTGGCCATAGGGCGGCTGGGAGCCGTACGGCGGAGGCTGGCTGTAAGGGTCGGACATCACGGCTCCCCGGAGATACCACGTGGACTGCCGGATCGTAGCGAGCGGGTGCTCGTGCCGTGCGCCCTGCGTCGGCCACGGGACACTTCGCGTATCCCGATCGTGACGCGTTTAACCCGCCGCGCGCTCAGCGGCGCTGCGTTCGACGCAGAACTCGTTGCCCTCCGGGTCGGCCAGGGTGACCCAGCCGGTGCCGTCGGGGCGGCGGCGGTCCCCGACCAGGGTGGCGCCGATGCCGAGCAGTCGCTCGACCTCTTCGTCGCGGGTGCGTTCGGCCGGCTGCAGGTCGAAGTGCAGCCGACTTCCGGTGTCGGCGCCGTCGGCGACGCGGCAGAACAGCACGCCCGGGCCGGCGCCCTCGGGTGCGATCAGCATCGCTTCCGGATCGTCCGGAAAGTCCTCGTCGGAGCGGGGGTAGCCGAGCACCTGCGACCACCAGCCGGCCAGCTCGTACGGGTCGCGGCACTTGACGTTGAGGTGATGGATGCGGTTGGTCATGGCGGTCACCGTGCCAGCGCGGGCCCCGGCGATCAACGCGGTTTCGGCTCGGCCACCGAAGCCGTGCCCGCCGCGACCGGGGTGATGCTCGCGGCCGGCAGCGTCACCCGCACCTCGAGGCCGCCGTCTTCCTGCGGCGTCGCGGTCACGGTGCCGCCGTGCGCGTCGCAGACCGCGCGCACGATCGACAGGCCCAGGCCCGAGCCGCGGGCGCCGGTGCGCTCCCGCCCGCCGCGCCGGAACGGCTCGAACAGGCCCGGCACGTCGATCGGCTCGACCTCGAAGCCGGTGTTGCCGACCACCAGGAACACCTGGTCGCCCTCGGTGCCGGTGCGGGCCCACAGCCGGCCGTGCAGGTGGTTGTAGCGGACGGCGTTCTCCACCAGGTTGCCGGCGAGCCGTTCGAGCAGGCCCGGGTCGCCCACCACGGGCGCCGGCGCGAGGTCGGTGGTGACGGACAGGCCCAGCCGGTCGACCTCGACGCGGATCGCGGACATCGCCGACCGCAGCCCGTCGGCCAGGTCGGCCGGCACCTTGCGGCCCAGCCGGCGGCCCCGCTGCGACTCGCTGCGGGCCAGCGTGAGCAGGGCGTCGACCAGGCCGTTGGCCCGCTCCGAGGCGTCGCGCACGACGGTGGCCATGCGGCGGAACTCTTCTTCGTCGGCCTCGTCGTCGGCCAGCGTGACGTCGATCTCGGTGCGCATCACGGCCAGCGGCGTGCGCAACTCGTGCGAGGCGTTGGCCACGAAACGCTTCTGCGCCTCGAACGCCGAGCCGATCCGGTCGAGCATCGCGTCGAAGGTCCGGGCGAGCTCGGCGACCTCGTCGTCGGCGCCGGTGTAGCGGATCCGCTGGTCGAGCGTCTGCTCGCCGAGCCGGCGCGCGGTGGCCGTCACCCGGTGCAGCGGGCGCAGGGCCCGCCCCGCCACCGCGTAGGCGGCGGCGATCCCGACCAGGCTGGTGACCAGCAGCGCCAGCAGGCCCTTGATCAGCAACTCGCGCGACGCCGAGTCGACCACCTGGGCCTGCCAGGTGGCGGCGTCGAGCCGGCGGCCGTCGGCGAGGTCGACGAACGCGCCCGGCTGGAGCTGGTCGGCCGGGTGGATCGCGTCGCCGACCAGCAGCCAGGCCAGCAGGATCAACACGAGCCCGGTGGCGACCACCACCACCCCGTTGAGCAGGGTGAGCCGCAACCGCAGGGTCGGCCGTGGCGCCCGCTCCCGCGCCGCCGCGTAAACCGTCATGACACCAGCTCCCCCGGCATCCGGTAACCGGCGCCGACCACCGTTTCGATCAGGGGCGGCTCGCCGAGCTTCTTGCGCAGCGTCATCACGGTCACCCGGACCGTGGTGGTGAACGGGTCGGTGTTGGCGTCCCAGACCCGCTCCAGCAGCTCTTCGCTGGACACCACGGCGCCGCGGGCCTTGAGCAGCTCTTCGAGCACGCCGAACTCCTTGCGGGTCAGGTCGACCGGCGCACCGGCCCGGGTGGCCACCCGGCGCGCCGGGTCGAGCACCAGGTCGGCGAACGCGAGCACCGGCGGCGCGGGCGGGGTGGCCCGCCGCCCGAGTGCCCGCACCCGGGCGACCAGCTCGTCGAAGGCGAACGGCTTGGGCAGGTAGTCGTCGGCGCCGAGCTGCAGGCCGTCGACCCGGTCGGCGACCGTGCCACTGGCGGTCAGCATCAGCACCCGGGTCAGCGCGCCCGAGGAGACCAGGTCGGCGCAGATCTGGTCGCCGTGCACACCGGGCAGGTCGCGGTCGAGCACGACCACGTCATAGCGGGTGACGAAGGCCATCTCGTGACCGGACGTGCCGTCGTAGGCGACATCGACTGCCAGCCCGTGCCGGCGGAGCCCACGCGCGATCGCGTCGGCCAGGTTGCGCTCGTCTTCGACCACCAACACCCGCACCGGCAAAGCCTCCCTCACACCACGTCAAGCCCGTGTGAGCAAAACTAGCGCTCGGGTCGGACGGCCCAGATCCGCAGTGTGCCGTTGGTCGTGCGGCAGACGATGGCGCCGGGTCCGGACTGGCAGGTGAGCAGCACCTCGGGTGCGGTGCCGAGCGGACGCAGCACGCCGGTCGGCGGGCCGAGGACGGCGAGCACCGTGTGCGCCGCGCCGAGCGGGATGCGGGTGACGACCGGGTCGCCGCGCCCGCCGGTCCGCCAGCCGTGCAGGTCGGCGATCTGGGCACCGGTGTCGGGGTCGAGGGTGCGGACCGGGCCGAGCCCGCCGGGCACCGGCCCGAGGGCGACCAACTGGCCGCGCGCCTCGACCACGTAGGTCGCGTCCTGGGCCCGCCAGCGCACCTGGCCGTCGGCGGGGTCGAGGGCCAGCACGTCGCCCTGGCTGCTCACGCAGACCAGGGCCAGGCACCGACCGATGCCACCGCCGTCGATGTCGTACGGCATCCGCCAGCGCACGACCAGGGTGTTCGGGTCGAGTCCGACGATGCCGGTGCCGCCGTGGGCCGCGTACGACAGCGCCAGGACCCCGCCGATGCTGAGCCCGGTCAGGGTCAGCACCTCGTCGCCCAGTGGGGTGGCCTGCCGCAGGACCCGGCCGGTGCGGGCGTCGCGCAGCTCGACCCGGCCGGACCGGAAGAAGACGGCGAGCCGCCCGTCCCGGACGCCACCGGAGCTCGCGGTGCCGGTGGCCACGGTCGCGCCGCCCGCGCCACCGACGGCATTGGCCTCGGACTCGGGTGCCTCCCGCGGCGGAAGCCGCCCGGCCACCGGCGCCGGGCCGCCGACCGCGGTGAAGGTGAACGGGTCGGGCGGCTCGACCGACCAGAGGTGGGCCCCGGTGGCCAGGTCGAGTGCGCGCAGCTTGGGCGGGTCGGCGGTGCCGGCATAGCCGGTGTTGGCGTCCGCGTCGACCACGAGCTCCGCCGGCACGAACCACCTCGGCCGACCGGTGGCCGCGTCGTACGCGTCGGTCCGCAGGATCCGCCCGGTCGTCTCGCCGCCGGAGACCAGCACCACCGGCCCCGCCAGGTCGATCCGGATGATCCGTTCGCCCGTCGGCGCGTACGCCGTGGTCCAGAGCTCCTCCCCACCGGGCAACCCCATCGCGGTCAGCGTCCGCGACGTCTCGCTGAGCCGGCGGACCACGTAGAGCCGGTCGCCGGCGACGGCGAACGAGGAGCCCGCGCCACCGAGCCGGGTGGCCGTCTCGGTCAGCGGCGGTCGCGGCACCAGCGAGCCGCCCAGCGCCAGGAACGCGACGGCCAGCACGGCGACGACGCCCCAGAACGGCGGCCGGCGGGGCAGCTCACGCTCGACCGAGCCGGTGGGCGGCTCGCTGACGGAGCCGAGCTCGATGGTCCCGCCCGGCTGCATTTACGCCCGCGGCAGGGTGAAGATCGCGAGGTGGCGGCCGTCGGCGCCGCGGCAGACCAGCGCCGTGTCGCCGGCCCGGCAGTCCCGGCTGCCGACCGGCAGCGTTCCGATCGGGCGGGGTGTCGTGCTGGTGCCGCCGCTGGCCACGGCGACCCGTTCGTCGGGCAACAGCCGGATGACGAGCTCGTCGCCGCTGCCCCGGACGGGCAGCCAAGGCAGCCCGTCGCCGGTCGTGAAGAGTTGGCCGCCGTCGTCGAGGTCGAGGGTCCAGATCCCGTCGGGGGTACGGCCGCACAGGTCGCCTGCGCAGTCGGCCCACCGGACCTCGCGCGCGCGGTCCGGGCGGCTCCAGCGCAGGACGACGTCGTCGAGGTCGTAGGCGCTGAGCGCGGACCGCCGGCCAGCGCGCGTGTCGGGGTGGCGGAGGACGAAGCCGCGCTCGGTCAGGCGCGGGTTGTCGGGCGCGTAGTCGGCCGGCGGCAGCACGCCGGCACCGCGCAACCCGCCGGTGGCCAGGTCACGCACCTCAGTTCGGCCGGAGTCGAACACCAGGAGCGCCAGCGGCGGGTCGCCGGCCAGCACGTGCGCCACGGCGGTCAGCGGCACCTGCACGTGCCAGAGCGTGCGCCCGGTGGCCAGCTCGATCGCGTCGACCCGCCCGGAGACCCGCCGGCCCGCACCGCTGGCGCTGCGCACCTCGTCGACGGCGAGGCCGACACCCACACCGGGCGCGGTCAGCACGGCGTCGGCGCGGCTCCAGCGGACCGCTCCGGTGCCGGCGTCGACCGCGGTGGTGCCGGTCTGGCGCCGGATCGAGTCGCGCGACGCGAGCAGCAACAGGTCGCCGACCCGGGTGGCGGTCTGGGACATCGCGGCGGGCAGCCGGAGCCGCCAGCGTTCGGCGCCGCCCGGCAGGGCGTATCCGCGCAGCTCGGTCAGGCCCGGGTCGATCGCGGCGCCACCGGCACCGCCCCCGACAGTCGTGGCCGGCGGTGCCGGATCGGCCACCACCAGCAGGTCACCGGCGACCGACACGCTGGAGCCGGGCTCGACCGGGACGGCCGCGGTGGGCCGGAACGGCGGGCTCGCGGTGGCCGCGCCGCCGCACACCAGCAGGAGGGCGAAGGCCGTGGCGGCCATCCGGGCGCGCCGCGAGCGGTGGCGCTGCCTCCCGGTGGGTGCTTGGTCGTCCTCGACCGAGCCGTGGGCGGTGCCGAGGTCGATCACCACCCACTCGCCCGGCCGCTCGGACATCGGGGTCGCGGCTTAGCGGCCGGGGCCGACGTTGTCGCTCGGTGCCGACGCGGTGGCGCCGAGGTCCTCGGCCGGTGCGGTGTCGTCGAGCCGGGACATCCAGCCGGTGACCTCGCGGGCCACGTCCTGCGCGGTGAGGCCGAGGTCGGCCAGGATCTGTGCTCGGTTGCCGTGCGGATGCCAGGCAGCCGGCACGCCCAGGTCGCGCAGCGGGACCCGGACGTCGGCGTCGCGCATGGCCTTGGCGATGGCGTCGCCGACGCCGCCGGTGCGCACGCCGTCTTCGACGGTGACCACGAGGCGGTGCGCGGCGGCCAGGGTGACCAGCTCCGGGGCCACCGGGCGGACCCAGCGCGGGTCGACCACGGTCACGCCGTAGCCGTGCTCACCGAGCCGGGTCGCGACCTCGACACCGAGGTGGCCGAACGCGCCGACCGCGACCAGCAGGACGTCTTTCTGGCGGTGCTCGCTGAGCACGTCGACCGGACCGACCTTGCGGACGGCCGGCAGGTCCGCGGCGACGGAGCCGGTCGGGAAGCGCACGATGGTCGGGCCGTCGTCGACGGCCATCGCCTCGCGCAGCTCTTCGCGCAGCGTCGCGGCGTCGCGGGGCGCGGCGATCCGCATCCCCGGCACGACGCCGAAGACCGACATGTCCCAGATGCCGTAGTGGCTCGGGCCGTCGGGACCGGTGATGCCGGCGCGGTCGAGCACGAAGGTCACCGGCAGCTTGTGCATCGCGACGTCGAGCAGCACCTGGTCGAACGCGCGGTTGAGGAACGTCGCGTAGACCGCGACCACCGGGTGCAGGCCACCCAGCGCGAGCCCGGCCGCCGAGGTCGCGGCGTGCTGCTCGGCGATGCCCACGTCGTAGACCCGCTCGGGGTGCTTGCGGGCCAGCACGGCGATGCCGGTCGGCTCGGCCATCGCGGCGGTGATGCCGACGACGTCGGGCCGCTCGTCGGCGATCGCGACGAGCTCGTCGGCGAACACGTGGGTCCACTTGACACTCGGCGCGGCCAGCAGCTTGCCGGTCTCGACGTCGAAGGCGCTGCTCGGGCCGTGCAGGCGGTCGGCGTCGTCTTCCTCGGCGGGCCGGTAGCCGTAGCCCTTGCGGGTCACCGCGTGCACGATCACCGGGCCGCGGAAGCCCTTGGCCCGGCGCAGCGCGGACTCCACGGCGACGATGTCGTGGCCGTCGACCGGCCCGACGTATTTGATGCCGAGATCCTCGAACATGGCCTGCGGCGCCACGGCATCCTTGATGCCCTTCTTCACCGCGTGCAGAACCTCGTAGAGCGGCTTGCCGACCAGCGGTGTGGAGCCGAGCGACTCCTTGACGAGGTCGAGCACCTTCTCGTAGCCCGGGTTGAGCCGCAGCGAGGCCAGGTGGTCGGCCAGGCCGCCGATCGTCGGCGCGTAGGAGCGCTGGTTGTCGTTGACGACGATGACCAGCGGGTTGCCGGCGGTGGCGATGTTGTTGAGCGCCTCCCAGCACATGCCGCCGGTCAGCGCGCCGTCGCCGACCACGGCGACGACGCTGCGGTCCTCACCGCGCAGCGCGTACGCCTTGGCCATGCCGTCGGCGTAGCTCAGCGCGGTGGACGCGTGCGAGTTCTCGATCAGGTCGTGCTCGCTCTCGGCCTGGCTCGGGTAGCCGGAGAGGCCACCGCGCTGGCGGAGCTGGTCGAAGCCCGCCTGGCGGCCGGTCACGATCTTGTGAACGTAGGACTGGTGGCCGGTGTCGAACAGGAACCGGTCGCGCGGCGAGTCGAAGACCCGGTGCATCGCGAGCGTCAGCTCGACGACACCGAGGTTCGGGCCGAGGTGCCCGCCGGTGCGGGAGACCTTGGCGACGAGGAAGTCGCGGATCTCGGCGGAGAGCAGGACAAGCTCTTCGGCGGAGAGCCGTTTGAGGTCCTGCGGGCCGCGGATCGCGGACAACAGACTGGCCCGACCCTCTTCAACGCTCATGACCGGCAAGTGTATCGGGGACCGCACCTGTCGCACCTCGATCCGAGATCGTCTTCACCGAATCTCCCTTTCCGCACAGCGTGCAGCCGCTACCGCGATCACGGTCGGTAGCGACGCTCCCGGTCATGTGGACGGTGCGCGACGCGCCGCGCGCGTCGGTGATCCCCCAACGGCTGTCAGCCGGGCCATGGCACTCCCGTGCATGGGACCCGACCCGATCGGGTGAGCCGCAGGGCCGATCAGGCACGTCTTACTGACGGGAGCGGGACACTTTTCCCTGGCCGAGGGCCCCTCGCGAGTGGGCCGCCGATCTTCATCGCCGCACGATAAGGCCATGATCGATGGATCGAAACTTATTCGGAGAAAGGCTTGAGCCGGCCTTTGCCACCGCGTCATAAATCGGGCAGAAGTCGTACGATGGCGGAAGCGATTCCTCCCTCCCCATAAAGGTATGTCTCATGTCTGGTTCATCGCGCGTTTCCGGAAGGTAC
Organism: uncultured Actinomycetota bacterium; assembly: GCA_963840005.1. Lineage (GTDB taxonomy): Bacteria > Actinomycetota > Actinomycetes > Mycobacteriales > Micromonosporaceae > Asanoa. The sequence continues at coordinate 41,874 of CAWIXO010000040.1, forward strand.
GCGGCGGGCCAGGTGATCGCACTGATCGTCGTGGCGATCATCGCGTTGCCGCTACTTCCCCTGATCCTGCTCGTCATCGGCTGGATTCGGCTTCGCGACCGGTTCGCCGGGTCGCGCGGCTCCAGCCGCGAAGTGGAGGGCAGTCCGGTGGCCTCGTCCGGTCGCCGGATGGCCGCGGCCCAACGTTGACCCCCGATCGGCCGTCAATTTCCGAAAGCTAATCCGAAACAGAAATCCGGCTCACGAAACCGGCGTGAACAACCCGACGCACTCGAGATGGTGCGTCATCGGAAAGCAGTCGTAGCCACGTAGTTCCGCCAGCCGCCAACCGAGCTCCCGGAACGTGCGGACGTCCCGGGCGAACGAGGCCGGGTCGCACGCTACGTAGCCGACCGCGCGGGCGCCCGACCGCGTCAGCGCGTCGACCACCTTGGCACCGGCGCCGGTGCGCGGCGGGTCGAGCACCACCACGTCGACCGGCCCGGCCACCCGGCGCCGGCTCAGCGCGGTCTCCACCTTGGCCGACACGACCTCGACCCAGGGCAGGTCCGCGAGGTTGTCGCGGGCGGCGGCCACACCGTCGGGCGCGGACTCGACCAGCGTCACCCGGCCGTCCGGCCCGACCCGGTCGGCGAGCGCGGCGGCGAACAGGCCGGCGCCGCCGTAGAGGTCCCAGGCCCGCTCGCCCGGCGCGCGGGTCGACGCAGGTCGAGGGCCGCACCTACGAGCGTCTCCGGCGCGGCCGGGTGGACCTGCCAGAACGTCTCGGCGTCGATCGTCCACGTGCGACCACCGGCACGCTCACGGACGGTCGGCCGGTCGCTCGCCGGGTATCTCCCAGGCCGTGGCGTCGCCGGTCGAGGTGGCCACCGCCTCCACGGCGTCGGCCGTCGACCACGTCCGGTCGAGCACCGGCAGGGCCTGGATGGCCGGGTGCGCGATCAGGCAGCGGTCGATCGGCACGACCTCGTGCGAGCGGTGCTTGAGCAGCCCGGGCCGGCCGGCGGCGTCGACCGCGTAGCGGACCCGGGTGCGCCAGCCGGCTGCGCCGCCGGGCAGCGCCGCGACCGTGACGCCGAGCGCGTCGACCTCCGTCGGCCGTCAGCTTGCCGAGCCGGGTCAGCTGCTCGCGGACCACCGCGGTCTTCAGTCGACGCTGCGCCGCCGGGTCCGCGTGCTGCAGGTCGCAGCCGCCGCAGCGGCCGGGTCCGGCGTACGGGCAGGGCGGCGCGACCCGGTCCGGCGACGGCTCGAGCACCTCGACCGCGTCGGCCCGCAGAATCCGCCGTGCACCTCGGTGACCACGCGCGACGACCCGCTCGCCGGGCAGCGCGTGCCGGACGAAGACCACCTGGCCGTCGAGCCGGGCGACGCAGTGCCCGCCGTGCGCCGGCGGCCCCGACGGTGAGCGTGACCCGCTCCTCTTCCGCGACGGCCGCGCGGTCCGGACCGTCGGTCATGACTTGTCCGGCCGAAGTCGGCGCCGGCACGTCGCCGTCGTCGGGGCGCCGGTGCGACCGGGTCACCCGCCGCGGCACCGCCCGAGCCCGGCAGGCCCGACGAGTCGAGCTTGACCGAGCCCCGGTACGCGGGCCGCGCGCCGGCCCCCGGATCAGCGTCGCGTCGAGCCGGTCGAGGTCGCGGCTCTGGCTCGACGCGAGCTGCCACGGCACGCTGGTCACCATGACGCCCGGCTCGAACAGCAGCCGGCCCTTGAGCCGCAGCGCGCTCTGGTTGTGCAGCAGGTTCTCCCACCAGCGGCCGACGACGTACTCGGGGATGAAGACGGTGACCACGTCGCGCGGCGAGTCGCGGCGGACCCGCTTGACGAAGTCGAGGATCGGCCGGGTGATCTCCCGGTAGGGCGAGTCGATCACGGTCAGCGGCACCGGCATCTCGCGGCGCTCCCACTCCGCCTGCAGCGCGCGGGTGTCCTTGTCGTCGACGTTGACGGTCACCGCGGTCAGCGTGTCCGGCCGGGTGGCCTGGGCGTAGGCGAGCGCCCGCAGGGTCGGCAGGTGCACCTTGGAGACCAGCACGACGGCGTGGTTGCGGGCCGGCAGCATCGGCCGGCCCTCGGCCGGCGCCAGCTCGCGCGGCGACCCGGTCGTAGTGCCGGCGGATGGCCAGCATGATCACGTAGATGACCGGCCATCGCGGCGATCGCGATCCAGGCGCCGAGGAGGAACTTGGTGACCAGCACGATGACCAGCACGGTGCCGGTCAGGAACAGCGCCGAAGGCGTTGATCGCCCGGGACCGGTGCATCCGCCGCCGCGCCGTCCGGGTCGCGCTCGCGGTGCGCAGCAGCCGGTTCCAGTGCCGGACCATGCCGGCCTGGGACAGCGTGAACGAGACGAACACGCCGACGATGTAGAGCTGGATCAGCCGGGTGACCTCGGCCTGGAACGCGACGATCAGCACGATCGCGAAGACGGCCAGGAAGACGATGCCGTTGGAGAACGCCAGCCGGTCGCCGCGGGTGTGCAGCTGGCGGGGCAGGTAGCGGTCCTGGGCCAGGATCGAGCCGAGCACCGGGAAGCCGTTGAACGCGGTGTTGGCGGCCAGGAACAGGATCAGCGCGGTGGCGCCGGCGACGACGTAGAGCAGGATCGAGCCGGCGCCGAACACGGTCTCGCCGAGCTGGGCGGTCACGGTCTTCTGCACGTAGTCGCCGGCGCCGCCGATGATCTGCCGGGCCGGGTCCTCGACGAACTGCAGGTCGGTCAGCCGGCGCCAGCCAGACGATGCCGACCAGCATGGTGACCGCGACCACGCCGAGCAGCAGCAGCGTGGTCGCGGCGTTGCGGCTCTTCGGCGGCTTGAACGCCGGCACGCCGTTGGAGATCGCCTCGACGCCGGTCAGCGCCGCGCAGCCGGAGGAGAACGCCCGCAGCAGCAGGAACACCAACGCGAAGCCGGTCGACGTCGAGTGCTCGGCGCGCGATGTGCAGGCCGGCGCTCGGCGCCCGGAGGTCGTCGCCGAGCACGAAGATCCGGAACAGGCCGGTCAGCATCATCCCGACGATCGACGATCATGAACCCGTAGGTCGGGATCGCGAACGCCGTGCCGGACTCCCGCAGGCCGCGCAGGTTCATCGCGGTCAGCACCACCACGGCGCGACCGCGACCGGCACCTTGTGCTCGGCGACCCACGGGCACCACCGAGCCGAGGTTGGCCACGCCGGAGGAGACCGACACCGCGACCGTCAGCACGTAGTCGACCAGCAGCGCGCTGGCCACCCCGACGCCCGAACTTGGGGCCGAGGTTGACGGTGGCCACCTCGTAGTCGCCGCCGCCGGACGGGTAGGCGTGCACGTTCTGCCGGTAGCTCGCGACCACGGTGAGCATCACGACGACGACGGCCAGCGCGACCCACGGCGAGTACACGTAGGCCGCGGCGCCGGCGATCGACAGCGTCAGCAGGATCTCGTCGGGCGCGTACGCCACGCTGGAGAGCGCGTCGGAGGCGAAGACCGGCAGCGCGATCCGCTTGGGCAGCAGCGTGTGCTGCAGCCGGTCGGACCGGAACGGTCGACCGAGCAGCAGCCGCTTCAGCACCGAGGTGGGGCGGGCCACAACGGGTAAGGGTACGGCCGGGCCTGATCAGGACCTGGCGTCGCGGTGGGCAGACCGCCGGCGGCATCGCGCACGTCAGCGGGGTACGGTCAATCGGCCGCAATCCGCCGTGGAAGGGGTGTCACCGGTGCACGTCGTGATCATGGGCTGCGGACGGGTCGGCTCGACGCTCGCCCACAGCCTCGAAGACCGCGGCCACTCGGTGGCCGTCATCGACCAGAACCCGGACGCGTTCCGCCGGCTCGGCCCGGACTTCGGCGGCGATCACCGTCACCGGCGTCGGCTTCGACCGCGACGTCCTGCGTCGAGGCCGGCATCGAGCGCGCCGACGCGTTCGCCGCCGTCTCCAGCGGCGACAACTCCAACATCATCTCGGCCCGGCTGGCCCGCGAGACGTTCGGCGTCACCCGGGTCGTGGCCCGGATCTACGACCAGAAGCGGGCCGAGGTCTACGAGCGGCTCGGCATCCCCACCGTGGCCACCGTGCGCTGGACCGCCGACCGGATGATCCGGCACCTGGTCCCCGAGGGGCACGTCGAGATCTGGCGTGACCCGACCAGCACCGTCTCGCATCATCGAGGTGCCGGTGCACGAGGACTGGATCGGCCGACCGCTGCGCACGCTGGAGGAGGCGGCCGGCGCCCGCATCGCCTACCTGATGCGGTTCGGCATCGGCACGCTGCCCACCGCGTCGACCGTGATCCAGGACGGCGACCAGCTCTTCATGCTGGTCACCGACGACATCGCCATCGATCGGTCACCGAGGTCGCCGGCGCCGCGCCGGAAGGGGGGCACTGACCATGCGGGTCGCCATCGCCGGAGCGGGCAACGTGGGCCGCTCGATCGCCGCGGAGCTGGTCGACAACGGCCACCAGGTGATGCTCATCGAACGCTCGCCGAAGATGCTGCGCCCGGAGCGGGTGCCGGCCGCCGAGTGGATCCTGGCCGACGCCTGCGAGCTGGCCAGCCTGGAGGAGGCCAACCTCGCGAGCTGCGACGTCGTGGTCGCGGCCACCGGCGACGACAAGGTCAACCTGGTCGTCTCGCTGCTGGCCAAGACCGAGTTCGCGGTGCCCCGGGTGGTCGCCCGGGTCAACCGCGCCGAGAACGAGTGGCTGTTCACCGAGCAGTGGGGCGTCGACGTCGCGGTGAGCAAGCCGCGGCTGATGGCCGCGCTGGTCGAGGAGGCGGTCACCGTCGGCGACCTGGTCCGGCTGATGACGTTCCGCCAGGGCGAGGCCAACCTGGTGGAGATCACCCTGCCGCCGACGGCGCCGTACGTCGGCCTGCCGGTGCGCGACGTGCCGCTGCCCCGCGACTCGGCGCTGGTCGCCATCCTGCGCGGCCGCCGGGTGCTCGTGCCGACCCCGGACGACCCGCTGGAGGCCGGCGACGAGCTGATCTTCGTCTGCACGGCCGAGGTCGAGGACGCCGTCCGCGCGGTCATCCTCGGCCCGGAAGCTGCCGACCGCCGTGTGGTCGGCTAAAGCAGGCAGAGTCGACCGCTCCGGTGTGTTAGCTCAGCCAGCGGCGGCGTAGAGGACGTCGCGCAGGCCGGGCAGGCGCTCCCGGTCGGCCCGCCAGACGAGCCGCAGGCTCAGCTCGGGCACCGGCAGGTCGAGCCGGACCAGCCGCCCGGCCCGCAGGCTGTCGTCGACCGCGAACCCGGGCAGCAGCGCGACGCCGAGACCCTGCTCGGCCCACGCCCGCATCACCGGAACCCCACCGACCCGGACCCGCTCGGGCCCGGCGCCGAGGACCCGGTCGGCGGCCATCCAGAACGAGCACTCCGGCACGTTGACCAGCAGCCGCTCGGCGGCCAGGTCGGCCGGGGCCAGCCCGGCGCGCGCGGCGAGCGGGTGGTCCGGCGCCGCGACCAGGTGCGAGCGGCACCGCCTCGAGGTCGACGAAGGCGAGCGGCTCGGGCGGCGCCGGGAAGCCGAGGCCGCCGAGGCCCGTCGCCGGAGTCCAGCAGCAGCGCCGCGTCGAGGCGCTGGTCGACCAGGTCGGCGAGGAGCCCGGCTCCGGTTGCGGTCGGTGTGCGGCTCGATCGCGAGGTCGGGCCGGCGGCCGGCCAGCCGGGCGACGACCCGGGGCAGGTGCGAGCCGGCCAGCGTCTCCAGCGCGCCGAGCCGCAGCCGCTGCCGCTCGCCGCGGACGTCGAGCCGGGCCTGCTCGGCCTGATCGAGCAACGACCGGGCCCAGCCACGCAGCCGCTGCCCGGCGTCGGTCAGCGCCATGCCCTTCGGGCCGCGCACGAACAGCGCGACGCCGAGGTCACGCCTCGAGCGTCCGGATCTGCTGGGACACCGACGAGGGTGCCAGGCCGACCGCGACGGCGGCGTCGGTGACGGTGCGGTGCCGCACGACGGCCTCGAACGTCCGCAGGTGAGCGAGTTCCACGACCGGGACCAAGTCCGGCGGAGCGTGCGGAAATTCCGAACGCGGCGTACGGCGCACGCGGTGGAGCGCCGGGTCGGGCCGGCCAGCACCCTTGCCGGCGTGATCCCACCCGTACTGACCGGCATCTCGCTGGGCTACTTCATGGTGCTGCTGGACCTGACCGTGCTGGCGGTCGCCGAGCCGGACCTGGCGGCCTCCCTCGGCGCCTCGCTGTCCGGGCTCCAGTGGGCAACCACCGCCTACACGGTCGGCGTTCGCCGCGCTGCTGCTGTCGGCCGGCGCCGCGGCCGACCGCTACGGCGCCGACCGGTTGTTCCGCGCCGGCATCGCCGTTTTCACGCTCGCGTCCCTGCTCAGCGCGACCGCGCCGGGCCTGCCGACGCTGGTCGTACTGCGGGTGGTGGCCGGCGTCGCGGCTGCCGCCTGCGTGCCCGCCTCGCTCGCCCTGATCGCACACCACTTCCCGGAACCCGCCGCGCGGGCCCGGGCGATCTCGGCCTGGGCCGCGATCAGCGGCGCGGCGGTGGCCCTCGGCCCGGTCGCCGGCGGCGCGCTGGTCGGCGGCCGCCGGCTGGCGGGCGGTGTTCCTGGTCAACGTGCCGATCGGCCTGGTCGGTGCTGGCGCTGACCCGCGGTGCGGCGGCCGGGCCGCGCACGGCGGCCGCCGGATCGACTGGCCGGCCCAGCTCACCGCCGCGGCGGGCTGGCGCTGGCGACCGACGCGGTGATCGCCGCGGGCGCCGGATCCTGGGCACACGCCGGCGTGGTCGGTGGCCGGCCTGGCCGCCGCCGCGCTGCTGTTCCGTGCCCTGGAACGGCGCAGCGCGAGCACCGGTGCTCGACCGGGCGCTGCTGCGCTCCGCCGGCGTGCGGGCCGGCCTGCTGGCCGCCGCGCGCGGTCAACTTCGCGCTCACCGGTGGCCTGTTCGTGCTGCCGCTGCTGCTCCAGCGGGACCGGCACCTCGGGCCGCTGGCGACCGGGCTGGCGCTTCCTCCCGCTGACCGTCCCGTTCGTCACCAACCCGCCGCTGACCGGCCGGATCGTGGCCCGGATCGGCCCGCGCGCGCCGATCCTGGCCGGACTGGCGCTGCTGACGGCCGGCGGTGCGGCTGCTGTCCGGCGCGGTCTTCGCCGGCGGCGGCTACCCGTGGCTGGCGCTCGGCCTGCTGCTGACCGGCTTCGGCGTCTCGTCGGTGCTGCCGGCCCTGGTCACCGCGCTGGTGCGCGCCGCGCCCCCGGGCGCGGCGGGCGCGGTGGGCGGCCTGCTCAACGCGGTGCGGCAGGTCGGCGCCACGCTCGGCGTCGCGGTGATGGGCGCGGCCGTCGCCGCGGGAACGGGCTGGGCCCTGCTGCTGTCGGCCGGGTGCTGTGCCGTCGCGGGGCTGGTGCTTCAGGCGCCCTCGACCGCGGGCGGCCGGTCGCGGGTGACCCGGCGGACCACCGCGACGGTGAACAGCGCCAGCAGAACGTAAGGTGGCGTGCCGAGCACCAGGCGGGCGATGCCGAGCAGGTCGTCCTGCTTGTCCCACCAGAGCCAGGCCTGCGCGCTCACCTTGAGGATCCAGACGACGGCCCAGACCACGGTGAGCCAGATGAACGTGCGCATCAGCCGGCGGTCTTCGCGCCATTCGGATCTGCCGCCGGCCATGATGCACCGACCAGCCCCAGCCGACCAGCGGCTGCCGGACCAGCCGCGGAGATCAACAGCGCGGCGGCGAAGACGTAGCTCTGGATGATGCCGGGCAGGTAGAAGTCGCGGGCCTCGCCGGTGCGCCAGGCGATCACCGCGCCGAGCCCGATGCCGAACAGGCCGTTGACGGCGTGCCGGATCGGGCCGCTTCTGGGCCAGCCGGACGCCGCCGATCACCAGCGCGACGCCGACCGACGCGATCAGGGCCGGGTTGAGCTCCCAGACGATGTTGACGACGACGAAGACCACCACCGGGATGCTGGACTCGACCAGCCCCCGCCAGCCGCCGAGCTGCTGCGACACCATCTCCCCGAACGGGAGGCAGCTGCTCCTCGCCGTCGGGGTCGCGGGTGGACTCGTCGGCGGCGCGCGGAGAAGAGGTCATCTGGTGGCTTCCAGCTCGTAGTACGGGTTGTAGATGACTTTACGGTCATCCCGGACCGCGACGCGACCACGCGCGGTCAGTTGTCGCCCGGGCTCGATCCCCGCGATGTGCCGCCGGCCCAGCCACACCAGCGTCACCACGTCACTGCCGTCGTAAAGGTCGGCCTCGAGCGTGGGGAGGTTGGTGCGGGGCGTGTAGACGACGGTCTTGAGGCGCCCGGTGAGGCGCGACCAGCTGCCCCCGCATGCAGAGCCCGGCCGGCATGCAGCCGGACTTCGCGCTCTCCCGCTGGAGGCTCTCGCGCCTCCGAGCGTCTCCTCGTCTGCGGTCAGTCGGCGAAGGAAGCGCCGCAGCGACGTGCGGCTCTGGTCGATGGCCATGACCTTCGGCTTCACTCTCCTCGACGCCCCGGCCGGGCGCACGCCTCTTTCAGCGTACGCGTGACGGCCGTCACCCGTCTCCCCGCGCCGGGCGGGAATACGCGGCGGAGGCGCGATCGACGCTCAGCGGGGCCGGGGCGACGGCCGGCGGCGCGGCGACGGGCCGGGGCCCGAGCCGTTGGTCGGCGGCGCGGGCGGTGCCGGCGGCTCCGGCTCGGCCTGCTGCTGCTGGACCTGGTCGGTGGCGTCCTTGGGCAGCCGCAGCGGCAGCGGCTCGCGCACCGGCTTGGCCTCCTGGCCGCGGTCGACCACGAGGCCGTGCAGGCACTCGACCAGCACGCCGGCCCGCGACGGGTCGGTCGCGGCCGGGCCCTGGAACACGCCGCGGACCATCCAGCGGGGCCCGTCGATGCCGAGGAAGCGCAGGTCGGTCAGGCCGTCCGCGGTCCGCACCCGGGCGCGCAGCTCCACGCCGTACTCGCCCTCGGTCTCCTCGGCGGCGACACCCTCGCTGAACAGCGACTTGCGGATCTCCTCGCGCACGTCTTCCCAGATGCCCTCGGACCGCGGCGCGGCGAACACCCCGATCTGCAGCGCGTTTTCGCCGTTGACCAGCACGACCTGCTGCACGTTGCCTTCCGGGTTGGCCTGCACCCGGATCTCCACCTCGGGCACGGCCGGGATCTGCAGGCTGCCCAGGTCGAGCCGCTCCACTCCGGACGGTGCCTCGGACACGTCGTACGGCCCCCACCGCTGGCCGGCGGCTGCGGCACCGACGCGCTGCCCCGGGCCGGGCGCTCGGACCGGCTGTTGCGGCCACCGCCATCGTCGCGGGCGTGCCGCCCGGATCCGCCTCGCGAGAACATCAGTCCGCCTGCCCTTCCAACGTTCCTGCCGAAGATGCCGCCACCCCGCCGGTCGAGCCGTGCCCGCCCGACCCGCGCACGGATCCGGGAAGCTCCTCGACGACGTGGAAGTGTGCCCGCTCGACGCGCTGCACGACAAGCTGGGCGATCCGGTCGCCCCGGGAGATCTTCGCGGGTGCCACGGGATCGTGGTTGACCAGGTTGACCAGGATCTCACCGCGGTAGCCGGCGTCGACCGTGCCGGGCGCGTTGAGCACCGTCACGCCCATCCGGTTGGCCAGGCCGGAGCGCGGATGCACCAGGCCGACGAATCCGTCGGGCAGCGCGATCGCGACGCCGGTCGGCACCAGCGCCCGGCCACCGGGCGGGATCTCCACGTCGGCGGCCGCCGACAGGTCGGCACCCGCGTCACCGGGATGGGCGTACGACGGAAGCGGGAGGTCCGGGTCGAGCTGGCGCACAGCCACCCGGACGGCAGCGTCGGTCACGGTGTCAGCTTTCTGTCTGGGTCCGCGCGGGGGCGGTCCCTCCTATCCTGCCGGGTGCCGAGCGTACGGCGCGCCGTACCCTCGGACATCGTGGCTACCGATGACTACGCCGAGCGGTTACGGCTTCCCTGGTGGCTGTGGCTGTGCGGGCTCGCCGTCGCGGCGTTGCTCGCCCTCGAGGTGTGGATGGGCGCCGACGGCGTACGCGCATGGCTCCCGTTCGTGGTGCTGATCCCGCTCACCGTGGTCGGGCTATGGCGGGCCGGCCGGATCCGGGTCACGGTCGGCGGCGGCGAGCTGGCGCGTGGACGACGCGCACATCCCGCTCTCGTTCGTCACCGACGCGGTGCCGCTGGACGCCGCCGGCAAGCGCGAGCTGCTCGGCGTCGGCAGCCATGAGCTGGCCTTCGTCGTGCAGCGGCCGTGGATCTCCGGCGCCGTGCAGGTGGTCATCGACGACCCGGCGGACCCGACGCCCTACTGGGTGGTCAGCTCCCGCGACCCGGTGCGCCTCGCCGCGGCCATCGCCGCCAGGTCGAAGGTCAGCGTGCCTCACCGTCAATGATCTTGCGCTGACGTTTCTTCAGGTCGGCGATGACCTGCTCGCCGATCGACTTGGTGGCCCGCCGGTTGAGATAGCTGGCGACCGCGGCACCGGTCAAAAAGGGACCCAGCGTGGTCAGGTTGCGGCCGAGCCGGCGCAGCAGCCGGTCGCGCATCTCCTTGCGGGCGGCGGTGCCGAGCACCGCGCCGATGCCGACGCCGGGCACCATCGGGTTGACCCCGCGCTGCTGCGACCACGCCATCACCAGCGGGATGGCGCGCTGCGTGCCGGTGCCGGGCACGGATTGCCCGTACACCTCGTGTAGTTCGCCGATCAGCTTGATCTCGATGGCCACCACGGTGACCGTCTCGGCCGCGAGCAGCACCGGCGCGGTCAGCAAGGTGGGCGTGGCCGCCCATTCGATCGCGGCGACGCCGCCACCGGCCGCGCCGACCCCGGCGGAGGCCCGGCTGGCGTTGCGCACCAGCCGTTCGGCGAGCTTGTCGTCGTCGAGCCCGGGGTGGTGCCGGCGAAGCGTCTCGAGGTCGCGCACCGGCACATAGGGCGCGATGTCACCGACGGCGTCGGCGATCCATTTGACCGCGGCTCGGGGCTTGAACAGGTCACCGACGCCACGGGCGCGGACCTGGCCTACAAGCCGGCCCAGCAGTCGGTTGCGCTGGCCCGGCTCTAGGTCTTCGGCGGTGAGCTTGGCGACCGTGTCACCTAGCTCGGAATCACTGGGTGCGCGGTCCTCGGGCTCGGACTCCGGCGGGACCGCGGAGTCCGACTCGCCCGCGGACCGGTCGGCGTGGCTCATCTGTGCCCCTCCAGCCTCGTGTTGTCACTCACGAGTCAAGCAGGTCATGGCCACGCCCGCAGGTCGAAGTCGGCGGCGGCGACCCGGTCGGGCCGCCGCCCTGGTCTCATCGATCGCCGGTCAGGCACATTCCCGGCAGATCAGATCGCCATTGCGCTCAAAAGCGAGCTGGCTGCGGTGGTGGACAAGGAAACAGCGCGCGCAACGGAACTCGTCCTGCTGCATCGGCAGCACCTTGACCGTCAGCTCCTCGTCGGCGAGGTCGGCGCCCGGCAGCTCGAAGCTCTCGGCCACTTCGGCCTCGTCGACGTCCACAGCGCCCGACTGAGCGTCGACTCGCCGGGCCTTGAGCTCTTCCAGGCTGTCCTCGCCGAGGTCGACCTCGTCGCGACGCGGGGCGTCGTAGTCGGTGGCCATCGGTCTCACTCTCCCGTATCGATAAGTCGCCTAGGTGTAACGCCAGACGACGGTGTTTCGGTTCCCGGTCGGCCGCGAAACATTCGGGCGCGGGCACGACGGGCGCCCGCGAGCGCGGTACCTTACCTGCCCCTGCGGGAGGCATGTATACCGCCCTCGTGGCCCACTAAGACGCTCTTTGGCCCGAAGTTGTTCCCGATGTGACTCAGGCGACACGAAGATAGGTGTCTGACGCCGTCGATCACGTTCGGCGCGCCGGGGATGTCACGGGTGTTTCCCCGGGCCGGGCGGACAACCGTTAACCTCGGTCGCAAGACCGGGTGACAGGGGCCACGCCTGATGGCATGCCTACCGTGCACCTCCGCCGTCACCTGCACGGGAGCGGGATTATGACCTTTGCGCGAGTGCGAGCGCTCGTTGTCGTGAGCGCGCTCGCGGTGTTGGCCGTGGCCTTCGTGGTCTACGCGCTCGTCGACGACTCACAGAAAGGCCGCACCCTCGCGGCACAGTGTCCGGCGGGCTGGCCGGTCGTCGATCTGACACTCAAGAAGTCCGAAGACATCAAGATCAATGTCTACAACGCGACCGACGCGGTCGGCCTGGCCGACTCGGTCGGCAGCGACTTCGCCAACCGCAAGTTCCAGGTGCTGAAGAAGGGCAACTCGAAGACCGCGGTCGACAAGGTCGCCAAGCTGCGCTTCGGGCCCAAGGCGGTCGCCAGCGCACACGTGATCCGGGCCTACTTCCTCGACGAGGCCGACCCGGAGTACGACCCGGCCCGCACCGACGACGTGGTCGACGTGTTGATCGGCGACGACTTCAAGCAGCTGGCCACGACGACCGAGGTCAACCAGTCCCTTGTGGAGCTGGCCTCGCTCGGCGAGCCGAAGCTGCCGCCCCAGTCCTGCCCGGCGCCCTGACGGGCCGGACCGCACGCCCGCCGCCGGCGCCTACGGGCCGCCGGCGGCGTCGAACTCGGCAAGTAGGTCGGCCAGCGGGCCGAAGATGGCCGGCGGCGCCGCGACGAGCATGTCGGGGCCCGCCGGCTGTCCGTTCAGGCCGCCGACCAGCAGACCCGCCTCGGCCGCGACCAGGCCGCCGGCCGCGTGGTCCCAGGGATTGAGCCCCTTCTCGAAGTACGCGTCGACACCGCCCTCGGCCGCCAGGCACAGGTCGAGCGAGGCCGCGCCGAACCGCCGGATGTCGCGTACGCGGGTGATCAGCCGGGTCAGCACTTCGGCCTGGTGGGCCCGGCGTTTCGCGTCGTAGCCGAAGCCGGTGGCCACCAGCGTCTGCGCCAGGTCGGTCTGCGCCGAGCCGCCCAGCCGCCGCCGGCCGTGGAACGCGCCCCCGCCCAGGGTGGCGGTCCACTCGTCCCCGGTCGCCGCGTTGCGGACCACAGCGGCCACGGCCACCCCGTCGACCTCGGCAGCCAGCGAGACGGCGTACTGCGGCAGGCCGTAAAGGTAGTTGACCGTCCCGTCGATGGGGTCCACCACCCAGCGGACCGCGCTGTCGCCGTCGGTGCCCCCGTACTCCTCGCCCAGAACCGTGTCGCCAGGCCGCAGCGCGCCCAGCGCGGCCACCACCTGGCGCTCCACGGCCCGGTCCGCGGCGGTGACCACGTCGGTGTCGGTCGACTTCGTCGACACACCGGATACGCCCTCCGCGCGCATGCTGCGGGCGGTGTCGGCCGCCTCGCGCGCGACCGTGATCGCGATGGCCAGAAGCTCGTCCGCATCAGGCGTCGTGTCGCTCATAGGTCCCCCTCGTCTCCGGTTACGATTCTGACAAAGTCCATCGTTTGCTTCCCTCCGGCAGCCGCCATCCGCGGCCAGGCCGCTCTACGGTCGTGCGCCGCGCGATGTTTCGCCGCCGACGGCGGTACAATTCACGCCTGCCCACCTGTCACGAACTTCCCGCGCTGGTCGCTTCGTGGCTCGGGGGCCCACTACCTTTGAAACCTGGCCCACCGCATCGCTGGTCATTACCGGCTGTGCCCGCTCGATCGCCTCCGGAAGGTCATTCGTGACAGAGCCACGCCAACCCGGCGCAGACGTCCGCTCGATCACCGACATTTTGATCGCCCACGCCCAGCGCGGCGGCGGCCACATCACGTCGGCGGAGGTCCAGCGCACGGTCGAGTCGGCCGAGGTGACCCCGGCCCAGGCCAAGAAGATCATTCGCGCGATCGTCGATGCCGGGATCACCGTGGTGGTCGACGGCTCGGCGAGCACCCGCCGCAAGGTCACCGCTGCCCGTTCGGCCACACCGGCCTCGCGCGCCACTACGGCGAAGGCCACGGCCGCCAAGAAGGCCGCGCCGCCCAAGCAGGCGCCCGCCGCCGACGAGGCGCCGGGCGCCAACGGCTCGGCACCGGGTGCGGCCAAGGCCGCGGCGCCCGCCAAGGCGACGCGGGCCAAGACCGCCACCAAGGCGACCAAGGCCACCGGCAAACCGGGTGAAGAGGGTGCCGCGGGCGCGGCCGAGCCCGGCGAGGGCGGCCCAGAAGACATCGATCCCGAGACGCTGGCCGCCGAGATCGAAGACGTGGTGGTCGAGGAGCCGGTCGAGCTGGTCCGGGCCGCCGCGAGCGACGCGGCCTCGACCGCGACCGACAACGACTTCGAGTGGGACGACGAAGAGTCCGAGGCCCTCAAGGCGGCCCGCCGCGACGCGGAGCTGACCGCCTCCGCCGACTCCGTCCGCGCCTACCTCAAGCAGATCGGCAAGGTCCCGCTGCTCAACGCCGAGCAGGAGGTCGAGCTGGCCAAGCGGATCGAGGCCGGCCTCTACGCCTCCGAGCAGCTGCGGGCCGCCGACGAGCGCGACGAGAAGCTGCCCATCCAGATGCACCGCGACCTGGGCTGGATCTCCCGCGACGGCGAGCGCGCCAAGAACCACCTGCTGGAGGCCAACCTGCGGCTGGTCGTCTCGCTGGCCAAGCGCTACACCGGCCGCGGCATGGCCTTCCTCGACCTGATCCAGGAAGGCAACCTGGGTCTGATCCGCGCCGTCGAGAAGTTCGACTACACCAAGGGCTACAAGTTCTCCACGTACGCGACGTGGTGGATCCGGCAGGCGATCACCCGGGCCATGGCCGACCAGGCGCGCACCATCCGCATCCCGGTGCACATGGTCGAAGTCATCAACAAGCTCGGCCGCATCCAGCGCGAGTTGCTCCAGGACCTGGGCCGCGAGCCCACGCCCGAAGAGCTCGCCAAGGAGATGGACATCACGCCGGAAAAGGTCCTCGAGATCCAGCAGTACGCACGGGAGCCGATCTCGCTCGACCAGACCATCGGCGACGAGGGCGACAGCCAGCTCGGTGACTTCATCGAAGACTCCGAGGCCGTCGTGGCCGTCGACGCGGTCTCGTTCTCGCTGCTCCAGGACCAGCTCCAGCAGGTGCTGCAGACGCTGTCCGAGCGCGAGGCGGGCGTGGTCCGGCTGCGCTTCGGCCTCACCGACGGCCAGCCGCGCACGCTCGACGAGATCGGTCAGGTCTACGGGGTGACCCGCGAGCGGATCCGGCAGATCGAGTCCAAGACGATGTCGAAGCTGCGCCACCCGTCGCGGTCCCAGGTGCTGCGCGACTACCTCGACTGATCTTTAGAAGATTACGGTTCCGCGTCGATTGTCTTGTGCGGCGCGGAACCGTTTTCTGTCTGCGTCGTAGCTCGTCGTCGGCAGGCTCGGCGGCACCGTCGTCCGTTCGGCCTTGTGGAAGTGCCGGTATTTCTCCTTCGGCGGCCGATCGTTGGCCAGGAGCACGGCGAGCCACGGGAGCACCACGGCGCCCGCGCCGGTCAGCACGACCCAGAGCCACAGCAACGGCGGCCGGGTCGAGATCAGCACCGCGAAGATCACCACGCAAGCGGCTCGGACCAGCATCATGAACACGTAGCGACGGGTCCGTCTACGGAGCTGGTCGTCCTGGCTCTGCGCGGCGTCGGTGATCAAAACGGGTCGATCGGCCGAGCGCTTCACAAACCCCATCCTGTCACCAGCCCCCGGCGAACACGACAGCACGGTCCGTGTTACGTGCGTGGTACGTTGCTGGTGTGGGCCGCCGGTACAGCTTCACCGACGACGCGTTGAGCAATCTCGCGGTCTACGACGTGACGCCCGGCGAGGTCTGGGAGGCCCTGCACGGCAACCGGCGGGTCATCCGGCACCTCGACGAGCTCACCGTGGTCTACGCCGCCAGCCGGCGCGGCCGGCGGCTCGTGGTCCTGCTCGCCGAGACGGACCACGACGACCACGACTTCGACATCCTCTCGGCACGCGACATGAGCGACAGCGAAGTGAAGCGGTACGAGGAGACGCTCGGCGGTTGGAGGCGGTGACGGTGGACAGAGACCAGGCCATCAAGCGGTTCCACGAAGGCGGCGACGACTTCGCCGACCTGATCAGCGACGGCACACCCGGCGACCTGCCGGTGCCCGACACCGAGCAGCCGATGGTCAGCCGGTCGGTCCGGCTGCCGCTGCACACCTACGAACGCGTCCGGGCCGCGGCCGACGCCCGCGGCATCGGCGTCACCACGCTGATGCGCCAGTGGATCGAGGCCGGGCTGTCCGACCTCGACGACTCGGCGACGGTGTCCCTGGCCGACCTGCGGCGCGCGCTGGCCACCCTGCCCCGCAACAACGCGGCCTGACCGCCATGCGCGTCCTGCTCACCGGCACGACCGGGATGGTCGGCCAAGGGGTGCTGCGCGAGTGCCTGCTCGCACCCGACGTGTCCGAAGTGGTCTCGTTGGGCCGCTCACCGCTGAACGACGACCACCCGAAGCTGCGCTCCATCGTCGTGACGGACCTGTTCGACCTCGACGGCGCCGCGGACGCCCTGGCCGACATCGACGCCTGCTTCTTCTGCCTGGGCGTGTCGTCGGTCGGGATGAGCGCCGACACCTACGAGCGGCTCACCCACGACCTGACGATCGGGGTCGCCGACGCGCTCACCGCGCAGTCCCCGGACCCGACCTTCGTCTACGTATCCGGCGCCGGCACCTCCGAGACCTCCCGGCAGCGCTGGGCCCAGGTCAAGGGTCGCACCGAGCGCGAGCTGCTCGAACGCTTCCCGAAGGGCTACATGTTCCGGCCCGGGTTCATCGAGCCGCTGCACGGCATCCAGCCGCGGAGCCGGGTCTACCGGACCCTGCTGACCGTGGGCGGCTTCCTGATCCCGCTCTTCCGCCGCATCGCGCCCAACCAGGTGGTCACCACCGAAGAGGTCGGCAAGGCGATGCTCGCGGTGGCCCGTTCCGGCGCGCCCAAACACATCCTCGACAACCCTGACATCGCCGCCCTGGCCCGCACCTAGACGGCTGCGCCGCCTTTGCTCTGCATCCATATCCGCATCACCGGTAGCGGCTCTACACGTGATGCGGATATGGATGCAGAGCAAAGGGAGTCAGGGGCGGGCACCGACCACCGCGACCGCGCGAGCACCGGCCGCCGAAGCGGCCGCCAGGCAGTACGCGGCGTCGCCGCCGGCCAGGCGGGCGGCCAGCAGGCCCGCGGCGAACGCGTCGCCCGCTCCCGTCGGGTCCACGACCGCGACGGCGGCAGCCGGTGCAGTGGCCACCGTGCCATCCGGGTCGGCCCAGACCGCTCCCGCGCCGCCGAGCTTGACCACCACCGCCGCGCCGAGCTCGGCCGCCAGCGCCCGCGCCTGGTCGGCGGGATCTCCCCCGGCGTCGCCGGTGAGCACCTCGGCCTCGTCGGCGTTGGCCAGCAGGAGGTCGACGCCGCGCACCCAGGAGCGGAACGCCGCACCGCCGACCTGCCGCAGCGGGGCCGCGGACGCCGCGTCGACGCTCACCGTCAGCCCCAGCGCGCGGGCCGTCGCCAGCGCGCGCAGCCCGGCCTCGCGGGACCGGTCGTCGAGCAACGGATATCCGGACAGGTGCAGGTGGCCCGCACCGGCCGCGGCCAGCGCCAGCGCCACCTCGGCCGGGTCGAGCAGCAGGCTCGCGCCGCGGTCGGTGACCATGGTGCGCCGGCCGCCCTCGGCCAGCACGATCACCGTGCCGGTCGGCGCATCGGCGCGCGGCGGCAGCGGGCAGTCGACGCCGGCCGCCCGCAGCTCGGCCAGTCGGTCCGCGCCCGCGGCGTCGGCGCCGACGGACGCGAGCAGCGTGACCGGCACGCCGTGCCAGGCCAGCCAGGCCGCGGTGTTGGCCGCCTGCCCGCCGCCGGTGAACCGGATCGCGGCCGCGGTGTCGGTGTCCGGCGGCGGGTGGTCCGGCCAGCACGGCGACGACGTCGGTGACCAGGTCGCCGACGACGACGATCCGGCCGGTCATGCCGCGCCGGCGGCGATCCGGGCGGCCAGGTCGGCGTTGCGCAGGATGATCCGGATGTTGACCGTCCAGGCTGGCCCCGCCGGTGTGCTCGTGGAACCAGGCCGAGCAGGAACGGCGTGACGGCCTTGCCGGTGATGCCGCCGCTCCTCCAGCGCGGCCATGCCCTCGGCGAGCGTGCGGTCGTGCAGGGCCGGGTCGAGCTGCTCGTCGACCGGCAGCGGGTTGGCCAGCACCAGCGCGCCGCGGTGCACGCCCTGCGCCGCCCGGGCGGTGACGGCCCGCGCCGCCTCCTCGGGCGAGTCGAGCGACCAGTCGACCGGGAAGCCGCTGTCGGTCAGGTAGAAGCCGGGGAACCGCGGCGTCCGGTAGCCGGCGACCGCGACGCCGAGCGTCTCCAGCCGCTCCAGCGTGGCGCCGACGTCGAGGATCGACTTGACCCCGGCGCAGACCACGGCGATCGGCGTACGCGCCAGCGTGACGAGGTCGGCCGACTCGTCGTACGGCGCGTCCCGGTGCACGCCGCCGAGCCCGCCGGTGGCGAACACCCGGATGCCGGCGCGCCGCGGCGACCGCGCTGGTGGCGGCGACCGTGGTCGCGCCGTCGATGCCCTTGCGCGGCGGCCAGCGGCGAGGTCCCGGACCGACAGCTTGGCGACGCCGTCGGCCTCGGCGAGCCGGGTCAGCTGGGCGTCGTCGAGCCCGACGTGCACGCGTCCGCCGAGCACCGCGATGGTCGCCGGAACCGCGCCGGCCGCCCGGACCGTCGCCTCGATCTCGCGGGCGACCTTCAGGTTGTCGGGGCGGGGCAGCCCGTGCGCGATGATCGTGCTCTCCAGCGCCACCACGGGGTTTCCGTCGGCCAGCGCGTCCGCCACTTCAGGCGCTAATACCAAGTCGTTCACGTTGTCACCGTACGGGTGGCCAGGTGCGACAACCGCACCTACCTGGCAGACTTGATTGGTGACCAGTCCTAGCCCCGAAACCAGCGGCACGATTCTCGAGCGTCCCGTTGAGGTGCCGTTCGAGCAGGGCGACCACGAGCGGTTCTCGCACTACGCCGACCGTGACAAGATCACCGAGGCCATGATCCTCGGCACTCCGATCAAGGCACTGTGTGGCAAGGTCTGGGTCCCCTCGCGCGACCCGAGCCGCTTCCCCGTCTGCCCCGAGTGCAAAGAGATCTTCGAAGACGACAAGCGGTTCTACGACAAGGAGCCCGAAGCCCGAGGGGTGATCTAAAGTTCGGCGGTGTCAGCCACCGCCGCACTCCTGTTCGCCGATCTCCTCGGTGTCGCCGTTTTCGCCGCTTCCGGCGCATCCGCCGCAGTGGTCAAGCGGCTTGGACCTGTTCGGCGTGTGCTTTGTCGGGTTTGTGCGCGGCACTCGGCGGCGGCATCGTCCGTGACCTCGCCGTCGACCAGGCCCCACCCCTGGCCTTCGACGACTGGCGCTACCCGGTTGTGGCAGCTCTCACAGCGGTCGCGGTCTTCTTCTTCCACCCACAGCTGGCCCGGCTCCGCCGCGTCGTGGTCGTCCTCGACGCGGCCGGGCTGGCCTTGTTCACCGTCACCGGCACCCTGGTCGCCCTGCGCGCCGGCGTACCGCCGGTCGGCGCCTGCCTGCTCGGCATGATCGCCGCGATCGGCGGCGGCGTCGCTCGCGACCTGTTGCTCGGTGAGATCCCGATGGTTCTGCGCCGCGAGATCTACGCTGTGGCGTCTTTGGCCGGGGCTGTTCTGGTCATGGTCCTGCATCGCGCCGACCTGACCGGCTGGCCGATGGTCGGTGCGGGGGTGCTGGTCTTCGCGATCCGGTTGGTCGCGCTTCGCCGTCACTGGAACACGACCCCGCGGCCGCAGGATCGTCGCGACATCCCGGCGTAGCCCATCACTGGGCGCGATGGTGCTGTGGTGGGGTTTCCGGGGCTTTGCCCCGGACCCCAGCCGAGCTGCGGGGACCCACCGGTGGGGACGGGGTGGGTCCCGTTGTCGGACTGTCGCAAGGGCACTCAGGATCTGCGGCTTTGTTTGGTGTTGCGGACAAGGTCGTTCGTCCAGCAGGGCGCTCCACCTTGTCACCGCCCGGGCATCCTGGCTTGAGGGCTGCGCTCGACGGACGGGCCCACCCTTCAAGGGCTGCGGCTTCGGAGGAGCGGTCCGGACCACCGCGGACCCGAGTAGATCAGGCTTATCGCAGCCGCCCCTTCGCTGCGACGAGCGCCGGAGGCAGGAGAAGCGTCACCCTTGTGTCTGCTGGGGATCACGGGCTGCGCGTGGTTATGCTGAGACCCGCCTTCGCCTCGCCGCGAGGGCGTTTTTCATGACATGAGGGGGGCGACGGAGATGGTGGCGAAGCCGTCGCTCGAGACGTTCCCGGCCGCTGCGATCCTGGCAGCGCAAGGCGATGGTCGACTACCTGCGACGCCGGTCCGAGGACTTCATGGCGGTCGCTACGCCGGGCGCCGGTAAGACCACGTTCGCCCTGCGGATCGCCGCGGAGCTGCTCAACGACGGCACCGTCGACGCGGTCACCGTGGTCGCGCCGACCGAGCACCTCAAGACCCAGTGGTCGCAGGCCGCGGCCCGGGTCGGCATCCAGCTCGACGCCGCCTTCCGCAACGCCGATCTGCACTCCTCCTCCGACTTCCACGGCGCGGTGGTGACCTACGCCCAGGTCGGCATGCGCGCCGCAGGTGCACCGGCGGCGCACGATGACCCGCCGCACGTTCGTCATCCTCGACGAGATCCACCACGCCGGCGACTCGCGCTACCTGGGGCGACGGGGTCAAGTCCGCCTTCGAGAACGCGATCCGGCGGCTGATGCTGACCGGCACGCCGTTCCGTTCAGACGACAACCCGATCCCGTTCGTCGCAGTACGAGCGCGGCGGCGACGGTCTGCAGCGGTCCCGCGCCGACTCGGTCTACGGCTACGCCGACGCGCTGCGCGACGGCGTCGTGCGCCCGGTGATCTTCCTGGCCTACTCCGGCGAGACCCGCTGGCGCACCAGCGCCGGCGACGAGCTGGCGGCCCGGCTCGGCGAGCCGATGACCCAGGACCTGGTGGCGCAGGCGTGGCGCACCGCGCTCGACCCGACCGGCGACTGGATGGTCCAGGTGCTCCGGGCCGCCGACGCACGGCTGCAGGTCAAGCGGGCCGGTGGGATGCCCGACGCCGGCGGTCTGGTGATCGCGACCGACCAGCAGAACGCGCGTCGTACGCGAAGCTGATCGAACGGGTGACCGGCGAGAAGGCCGTCGTGGTGCTCTCCGACGACGCCGGCGCCTCCGGCGCGGATCGCCGCGTTCGCGGCGTCCGACCAGCGCTGGATGGTCGCGGTGCGGATGGTCTCCGAGGGCGTCGACATCCCGCGGCTGGCCGTCGGCGTCTACGCGACCAGCGCGTCGACCCCGCTCTACTTCGCGCAGGCGATCGGCCGGTTCGTCCGGGCCCGCCGACCGGGCGAGACGGCGAGCGTGTTCCTGCCCAGCGTGCCGCACCTGCTCGGGCTGGCCAGCGAGATGGAGGCCGAGCGCAACCACGTGCTCGGCGCGCCCGAAGGAAGACGACGGGCTCGACGACACGCTGCTGGAGCGGGCGCAGCAGGCCGAGGACGCCAGCGGCGAGCTGATGAAGCGGCACGAGATGCTCTCGGCGACCGCCGAGCTGGACCAGGTGATCTTCGACGGCGCCTCGTTCGGCACCGGCGCGCTGGCCGGCACGCCCGAGGAGGAGGAGTACCTCGGCCTGCCCGGGCTGCTCACGGCCGACCAGGTGTCGACGCTGCTCAACAAGCGCCAGGCGGACCAACTCGCGGCCCAGCGCCGCCGGTCGACGGCGACCGCCCAGGCGGACGGGTCCGGTGGGGCGCGCGTGGCGGGAATGACCGCGGCACCGCCGGGGCCGGTGTCGGCCGGCGAGCGAAGGGTCGTTCTGCGCCGTCAGCTCAACGCTCTGGTCGCCGCGCACCATCACCGGACCGGACAACCCCACGGCAAGATCCACGCGGAGCTGACGGCGAATCTGCGGCGGTCCGCCCAGCGCCCAGGCCACGATCGAGCAGCTCGAGGAGCGGATCGCCACCGTTCAGACGCTCTAAGATCATCCGGAACCCCGCGAGGGGTTCCGGACGGCTCTTGTGACAAATAGAACCGGCCGGAACCCCGTGGGGGTTCCGGCCGGTTTAGGTATCGGTCGGATCAGTTGGACGAGTTCGACGCCATAAGGTCGGCGCCGCGCCACTCGAAGTCCGGGTCAGCCGCGAACTGGACGGTGATCTTGACCAGGTCGTCGGCGTACTTGTTCGCGTGGTGCCCGCAGAACACGAGCTCCCCCCGCCAGCGATGGTGATGCGGAGCTTGCCGGCCGCGTTGCACCGATCGCACCGTTCATCGGTTGCTGGGGGAACCACCGTGCCAGGCGGCGGCGTGAGAGTGGGGGTCATCGCCTTCCTCCTTCGTCACCGATGAACATCCTTCTTCGGTCTTTGCTCACCTATCGTGCAACACCCGGAGGTGCTGCGGCCTTCCCACTGTGCCCCCGGGGGACCCAGGTCACACCTTGGTTGGTGACAGTGTGCCGGCATCCAAGGGGGCCGCGTCAATGATCTCGCTCGGACAACCCGCTTCTGACGTGGATCTATTGACACTGCGTGTCGAAAAGATGACTCAGCGTTGGGCAGCTGGGCCCTTGCCACGGTATCCTGATCTAAGCCTGTGTGGCCGGGGCCAGACACGCC
>CAWIXO010000041.1:0-30027 GCA_963840005.1 uncultured Actinomycetota bacterium
GGCCGCGTTCATCAACGCGCCGGCGGCCTCCGAGGTGGTGTTCGGCAAGAACTCCACCGAGGCGATCAACCTGCTGGCGGCGTACGCCTTCTCGAACGCGTCGGCGACGCCGGGGAGCGATCCCCGGTTCCGGCTCGGCCCCGGCGACGAAGTGGTGATCTCCGAGATGGAGCACCACTCCAACATCGTCCCGTGGCAGCTGCTCTGCGACGGACCGGCGCGACCCTGCGCTGGTTCCCCGTCACCGACGAGGGCCGGCTCGACGAGTCCGCGCTCGACGACCTGGTCAACGAGCGCACCAAGCTCGTCTCGATCGTGCAGGTGTCCAACATCCTGGGCACGGTCAACGACCCGGCCCGGATCGTCGCCGGGCGCACCAGGTCGGCGCGCTGGTCATGCTCGACTGCTCGCAGTCGGTGCCGCACATGCCGGTCGACGTCGCAGGCGCTGGATGCCGACTTCCTCGCCTTCACCGGGCACAAGATGCTCGGGCCGACCGGCATCGGCGTGCTCTGGGGGCGGGCCGAGCTGCTCGAGGCGATGCCGCCGTTGCTCGGCGGCGGCTCGATGATCGAGACCGTGACCATCGAGAAGTCGACGTTCGCGCCGGCTCCGGCCCGGTTCGAGGCCGGCACGCCGCCGATCGTCGAGGCGATCGGGCTCGGTGCCGCGATCGACTACCTGAACGACGTCGGCATGGCCGCGGTGCAGGCGCACGAGCAGGAGATCACCGCGTACGCGCTGGAGGTCCTCTCCTCGGTGCCCACGCTGCGGATCTTCGGGCCCACCACGCCCGAGGGGCGCGGCGGCACGATCTCGTTCGCGCTGGAGGGCATCCACCCGCACGACGTCGGCCAGGTGCTCGACGACGAGGGTGTGGAGGTGCGGGTCGGCCACCACTGCGCGCGGCCGGTCTGCGTGCGCTACGGAGTGCCCGCGACCACCCGCGCGTCGTTCTACGTCTACACGACGACCGAGGAGGTCGACGCGCTCGTGCGAGGGCTCGAGCGGGTCCGAAAGGTGTTCGGCTGATGCAGTTGGACCAGCTTTACCAGGAGATCATCCTGGAGCACTACAAGCGGCCGCACGGTCGCGGGCTGCGGGAGCCGTTCGGCGGCGAGGCGCACCACGTCAACCCGACGTGTGGCGACGAGGTGACGATGCGGGTCGCGGTGGACGGCGACAAGCTCGCCGACGTCTCGTACGAGGGGATGGGCTGCTCGATCAGCCAGGCCTCGGCGAGCGTCCTGCACGATCTGCTGGCGACGCTGCCGGTCGACGAGGCGCTCAAGGTGCACGACGCGTTCATCGAGCTGATGCAGGGCCGCGGCCAGGTCGAGCCGGACGAGGAATTGTTGGGTGACGGCGTGGCGTTCTCTGGAGTGGCACGCTATCCGGCGCGCGTCAAGTGCGCGCTGCTGGCCTGGATGGCGTTCAAGGACGCGGCGGTTCGCGCCGGCGTCACGGTGGGACCCGAGGTGAAGGCATGAGTGAAGAGACGATGAGCACCCCCGCTGCTGCCCCTGAATCGGCTCGAGCCAAGGCGTCAGTGGACGTGGTCGAGGAGGCGATGAAGGACGTTGTCGACCCGGAGCTCGGGATCAACGTCGTCGACCTCGGCCTGGTGTACGGCGTACACATCGACGATGAGAACGTCGCCACCCTCGACATGACGCTGACGTCGGCGGCCTGCCCGCTGACCGACGTCATCGAGGACCAGACCCGGGCGGCCCTGACCACCGGCCCGGGCGGCGGCGTCGTGAGCGACTTCCGGATCAACTGGGTCTGGCTGCCGCCATGGGGCCCCGACAAGATCACCGACGAGGGCCGCGATCAGCTTCGCTCGCTCGGCTTCAACGTGTAGGTCTCCAAGCTTCGGATGAGCATGTCCAGGCCGAACGCGAAGCGTTCGTCGCTGTCGGCCTGCATCAGCTCGTCGACGTGCTGCCGCAGGGACGGAAACTGTTCCTGCGGCAGTGTCTTGTAGTACTCGTGGATCTCCGACAGGTGCGCGTAGAAGCGCTCGTTCGACTCGGGTGAGTCGAGCTTGTAGCGCGAGACGATCAGCGCGCCCTCGTAGGAATCGGCCGCGATGTAAAGGGACAGGCGGTCGGTGGCCAGCGCGGCCACGCTCGGCGGAACCCCGCCGGCCAACATGATCGACAGCATGCACTCGCCGACCCGCAGCGCGTGGTAGCCCACCGGGATGTTGCCCAGGCTCAGCCGGGCGATGTCCTGGTGTTTGGCGTGGGCCCGCTGGATCTCGAACGCCAGCTCGCGGATCTGTTCCTGCCAGCGTGCCGGGTCCGCTTCGGGTAGCCGCACCTCGCTGAGCACTCGCTCCCGGATCAGGTCGAGCAGCTCCTCCTTGTTGGCCACGTGCGCGTAGAGCGACGCCGCGCCCGTGCCCAGCTCTTCGGCGACCCGCCGCATGCTCACCGCGTCCAGGCCTTCGGCGTCGAGCACGGCCAGCGCCGCGTCGACGATCTTGTCGGCGGTCAGCGGCTCGCGCGCCGGTGCCGCGGTGCGGCGCGGCTTCTTCCACGGTGGCGGGGGCAGGACGTCGGTCACGCCGAACATCGTACTTGACGCGAACGGCGTTCGAGCGTAGAACGGTGTTCGCCGAAGCCGAACACCGTTCGTCAGGAGTCCTCATGTCCGTCGCCGCGCCCGCTGGCGCATCCACCGCCACCGACCCGCCCGCGTACCGATGGCGCTGGGTCGCCTTGTTCGCGATCCTCACCGCCGAGGTCATGGACCTGCTCGACGCGCTGGTCACGACCATCGCCGGCCCGACCATCCGGGCGGAGCTAGGCGCGCCCGAGAGCACCATCCAGTGGCTCGCCGCCGGCTACACGCTCGCCATGGCGGTCGGGCTGGTCACCGGAGGCCGGCTCGGCGACCTCTTCGGCCGCCGCCGGATGTTCCTGGTCGGCACCGGCGGCTTCGTCGTCGCCTCGCTGCTGTGCGCCGTCGCGCAGGGGGAGGGGACGCTGGTCACCGCGCGGGTGCTGCAGGGCCTTTTCGGCGCCGTACTCCTGCCGCAGGGCCTGGGCCTGATCAAGGAGATGTTCCCGCCGCGCCAGGTGGGTGCCGCCTTCGGCCTGTTCGGCCCGGTGATGGGCCTGTCCGCCGTCGGCGGGCCGATCCTCGCCGGCTGGCTGGTCGACGCCGACCTGTTCGGCCTCGGCTGGCGCATGATCTTCCTGGTCAACCTGCCGATCGGCCTGCTCGGCCTGCTGCTCGCGGTGCGCTTCATGCCGGAGTCCCGTGACCCGTCCGCACCGCGCCTCGACCTGGGCGGCGTGGGCCTGGTCTCGGCCGCGATGTTCCTGCTGGTCTACCCGATCGTCCAGGGCCGCGAACTGGGCTGGCCGGCGTGGACCTTCGCCTCGATCGGCGCCGCCCTGGTGCTCTTCGGCGTCTTCGGCTGGTACGAGGTCCGCCGCCACCGCCGCGGCCTCGACCCGCTGGTGATCCCGACCCTGTTCCGCAAGCGGGCGTTCACCGGCGGCCTGATCGCCGGCACCGCCTACTTCGCCGGCATGCTGGGCTTCTCACTGACGCTGAGCCTCTACCTGCAACTCGGCCTGGGCTTCAGCCCGCTGCGCACGGGCCTGACCACGGTGCCGCAGGCGATCGGCGTGGTCGCCGGCTTCGGCCTGTCGGCGGTCGGCGGCTTCGCCCGCAAACACGGCCGGCTGGCCCTACAGGGCGGCGTGGTCGTGATGGCGCTGGCGACGCTCGGCTTCCTCGCCACGGTGCACGGCGCGGACCAGGTGTCGTCGTGGCGGCTGGCCCCGGCGCTCGCCGTTTTCGGCATCGGCATGGGCCTCGCGATGGCACCGTTCTTCGACATCATCCTGGCCGGGGTGTCGCCGAAGGAGAGCGGCTCGGCCTCGGGCGCCCTCAACGCGGCCCAGCAGTTCGCCGGGGCCCTGGGCGTGGCCGCGCTGGGCACCCTCTTCTTCAACCGCGCTGTGGGCGCCGGTGGCGTACCCGGCGCGATCGAGGCGGTGTTGTGGGCGGTGACCGGGTTGCTGGCCTTGACGTTCGCCCTGAGCTTCCTGCTCCCGCGGGTGGCCCGGCCCGAGTAGCCGCGTCGGCGACCCGACACTTCCTCGTGAACTGGAGCCGAGAACCGTGCATCTAACCTCGGACAGCCGCTCTCCACGATGGAAGGCCCGACATGCGCACGAAGTCCTTACTGATCATTGTCCTTGCCCTTGCTGGCGCTGGCGCGTGTTCCTCGACGGAGCGTCTTCCGGGCGAAGCGGCGCCCGCCGGTTCACCCGGACGGACCACCGCGAGCGCGTCCGCCGGGCCGTCGACAGCGCCGACCGTACCGGCGACGCGGACTCCGTCGGCCGGGCCGACGACCCCGCCGTCGGCCGGTGACGGGCCGAGCGAGATCCGCAGGACCGACTGGCCCGATGTCACCGTGCGGGGGTTGGCTTTCTGCGGTGAGTCGGACGACGTCGTCCGGTTCCGCGACGGCTCGAACGGCTTCGACATCCCGTGCCGGATGCTCCCCGGCCGGGCGCGGCCGGTCTACGGGGAGTTTCTCGTCGAGGAACCCGCGAACGCCCCGGCCCGCGAGGACGCGCTCGTCCTCGTCGAGCTGGGCAATCCCGATGCGGCACGACAGCAGGCCCTCGTTCCGGTCCAGATCGGATCTGACGGAAGGACCCGGGAGGCCTGGCCCGTCATCAAAGGCGACGCTTCGAGCGCAACCGGAGACAGGACGATGACGTTCACTTCCTACCGGATCGAGGGGGAGACGGTCGTGGCCACCGTCAAGCGGTTGGACGGTGGGACGGAGACCCGGCGTTACCGGCAAGCCGGCTCGTACGGCCCGTGGGAACGGTTCTGATCAGCCCTCCGGTGCCAGTGCGTCCCGCACGACCAGGCTCGCCAGGATCTGGTCGGTCCGGTCCACCTGATCCACCTGCTTGATCTGGATGTACACGCCGTGGCGGTCATGCGTGAGCAGCACCTCGCTGAAGGACGTCGACGTACCGTCGCAGCCGACCCATCTCCGTGCCCAGCCCGTCAGACCGCCCGCGGTGATCGGACGAGTCGGGTGCGGGGTGCAGCCGTCGTGAGCCGGCAGCGCCGGAGCGGTCTGCCCCGTGCGCAGCGACCGGCTGGCGCCGACGAACACGCCGGGCACCCGGCTGGTCGGGTCGGACCACACGGCGAGGTCCGGTCCGACCAGCAGACCGGATGCTCGGCCGGGCGCCAGGCTAATCGTCGCGGGATTCCAGCCGGCGTCCTTCAGTTGCTTCGCCCAGCCGGTCGGCACCGCGACCGAGAGATCGCCCGAGGCGTCGCTCACCCGTACCCATCCGGGCGCGGCAGCTCCGGCTGGTCCGGCCGAACCGGACAGCGCGAGTCCGGCGGCGACGGCGGTGACCAGGATCGTCATCAGGCGGCGGACGCGTCGACGCCACCGCCGCGGACTTCGCGCGCGTGCCGTCTCGGCGGTCCGGTCGAGCGCGTGGGCGAAGGCCGCGGCGGATGCCCAACGCCGGCGCGGGTCGCGCTGGAGCGCCCGGAGGACGACCCCGTCGACCTCCGCGGGGATGCCGGGCCGGAGCTTCGAGGGCCGGAGCGGTCCCCCTGCGGCGGGAGTGCGGCCGGTGAGCATGTGATAGATCAGCGCCCCGATGGCGTACACATCGGACCGGACGTCGAGGCCCCCGCCGGGACGGGACTGCTCGGGCGACATGTAGCCGGGCGTTCCGGCCACGACCGTGAAGCCCGAGGCGTGCGCGATGGCCTTGGCCAGACCGAGGTCCGCCACCACGACCCGCTCTTCTTCGGCGGCCCGGTCGAACAGCACGTTCGAGGGTTTCAGATCTCGGTGCAGGACCCCGATGTCGTGCAGCACGGCGACGCTTCGCGCGATGTCGGCTCCGGTCCGCAGCGCATGGGGGATCAGCATCGGTCCGGCCTCGAGTCGATCAGCCAGCGTGCCGCCGGCCGCGTACGACATGACGAAGTACGGCCGCCCGTCGGGCAGCTCGCCGATGTCCAGTATCCGTGCGAGCCGCGCCGAGTCGGCGCGCCGCATGATCCGCGCCTCCTGTTCGAAGCGGGCCCGGATGTC
This sequence comes from uncultured Actinomycetota bacterium, assembly GCA_963840005.1. Taxonomy (GTDB): domain Bacteria; phylum Actinomycetota; class Actinomycetes; order Mycobacteriales; family Micromonosporaceae; genus Asanoa. The sequence goes on from CAWIXO010000041.1 coordinate 6,113, forward strand.
GGCGTGATGGGACCAGTTGTCGGCCAGCACCTTGATCGCCACCGAGGACGCCAACGCGTCGTCCTCGGCGAGCCAGACCGTGGCGAAGGCACCGGAGCCCAGGCGCCTGGTGACGCGGTACCGGCCGATCGTGTCTGGCATTGCGACAATCTATATCTGGTCCGCCGCAGGTTCGGCGGAGCCGTGCGGCGCAGGACAACGCAGCGACATTCGGGGGAGACGTATGGACGGCGATCCACGGACCGAAGAACTCGCCCGCCGAGCGGCGGACGGTGACAGCGCGGCACTCGACGCACTGCTGGCCCGGATCAGCCCTGGTGTGTTGCGGCAATGCTCCCGCATCCTGCCGTGTCGGCAGGACGCCGAAGAGGCGTGCCAGGACACGTTGTTGCAGGTGGCCCGGAAGATCAGCACCTTCGGCGGGCGTTCCCGGTTCTCCACCTGGCTGCACGTCGTCACCGCGAACTGCGCCCGTCAGACCTACCGCTCGCTGCGCCGGCGCGCTGTCGAACGGGCCAGCTCGCTGCCGATGTGGGAGGTCGCGGATCCGCGGCGGACGAGTGTCATCGCCGGTTCGCGCCTGGACCTGCTCGACGCGCTGGACCAGCTGGAGGCGCACCGTCCCGAGTTGGTCGCTCCGCTGGTGCTGCGGGACCTGTGCCAGCTCGGCTACGACGAGATCGCCGAGCAGCTGCGGATTCCGGTCGGCACGTTGAAGTCCCGGATCCACCATGCACGCAAGTACGTCCGTGCCTCGTTGGAGGGCCGAGGCCGAGCCGTGACCGGATCGGACGCCTGACCAGGCCGCCGAAATCCGGGTGCGGGGGCTGGCGGTCGTGTCCGATGATGTGCGCATGATCGAACTGACCAAGTCCCAGGTTTCTGTCGCGACGGCCCTCGCCGGTCGCCGACAGCAGCGTGGGTCCGGGTCGGCGTCGATCGTGGCTGATCCGCGATGACCGATGCGTTCATCGCCGGCCTGCTGGCCGGCTACGGTGTCGCGATCCCGGTCGGTGCGATCGCCATTCTGATCATGGGGCTCGCCGCCCGCACGTCGTTCCGGGTCGGTGCGGCGGGCGCGATGGGCGTGGCCACCGCTGACGGCCTCTACGCCGCGGTCGCGGTGCTCGGCGGTGCCGCCCTCGCCGGTGTCATCGAGCCGGTCTCCACCCCGTTGCGCTGGACCGCCTTTGTCGTGCTGCTGGTCCTGGCCGGCCACACCGCGGTGTCCGCGGTCCGCCATCACCGCGACCCGGCGCGCGCGGCCAGGTCCGGCGCCGGCTTGGGCACGCCCTGGCGCGCGTACGCCGGGATCCTGGCCCTGACGCTCCTCAACCCCATGACCATCGTCTACTTCGCCGCGCTCGTGCTCGCCCGGCAGGGTGGCGACGAGCTGACCGCGGGCGGGGAAGTGGTGTTCGTCCTGGCGGCGTTCGTCGCCTCGGCGAGCTGGCAGCTGCTGATCGCCTCCGGCGGCACGTTGGTCGGTCGCCTGTTGACCGGGCCGCGAGGGCGGCTCTACACCGCCCTCGCGTCCAGTCTGCTGATCATCGTGCTGGCGATCGTGCTGGTGGTCGGTTAGCGCTCCGGGGCGTCGAAGTACACCGAGTACATCTCGACCAGCATCGCGCCGCCCTTGGCCGACGAGGTCGCCTCCGGGCCGGTGACGCCGTTTGGGAACTGGCTCGCGCCACCCTCCGGGCCGAGCGGCACGGCGATCACCGCCGGGCCGGTCTCGTAGGTCCGCGGCTCGCCCTCGCCGGTGATCGCGGCGCGGATGTTGGCCACGACCACGTCGGCCTGCAGGCCGGCGGCGTAGGCGGTGTCCCGGTCGGCGGTGGTGATGTCGCCGAGCGCGTACACCCCGTCGCCGCCCTTGACCTGCAGCCGCTCGTCGACCGTGAGGTAGCCGCGGGCGTCCCTGGCGTCGGCCAGCGCGCCCCGCACGTAGTCGGTGGCCGGACGCACGCCGAAGGCGCGGAACCAGATGTCGGCGGTGACCGTCTCGCCGGCCTCGGTGGTCACCTCGACGGCGGCGCCGGCGCCGGGCGTGACCTCAGGCAGCGCCCGCAGCGGGCTACCGAGCACCAGCTTCACGCCGATCTTGTCGAGCTGGAGCTTGAGCTCGTCGCGTAGCTCCTGGTCGAACGGGCCGTGCAGGATGTCCGGGTTCACGTCGACGACCGTGACCTCCTTCGCCGGCATGAAGTGCTTGATCTCGCCGGCCAACTCGAGCCCGGAAGGCCCGGCGCCGACGATCAGGACGCGCTGCGCGTCCAGCAGCGCGTTGTGCGCACCCTGCAGCGCGGCCTTGGCCAGACCCTGGTCGGACTCGGCGGCCTTGGCCGGGAACGGGTAGGCCGATCCGGTCGCCAGCACCAGGTAGTCGGGCTCGAGCTCCGCACCGGATGCCAGCGTGACCCTGTGGCCGTCGACGGCCACAGCCCGGTCCCGAACGAAGCGGCCGCTGTGCAGGAGCCGGTTGAGCGGCATGAAGATCTTGTCGATCCAGGACGGCTCGACGAGCGCACGCCACGCTGCCACGTTGTGCAGGAATGCGTCGGACGGGTCGACGAGCGTGACGTCGGCGACGTCATCCAGCGCCTTGGCGGTCATCATGCCGCCGTACCCACCGCCGAGCACGACGACGGAAGGGCGCTTGACCTCGGTGTTCGTCACCATTGTTACCTCCGTGAAAAGGCTAGCGACCCTAGCTTCGCTAGCTGCTTCGGAAATACTAGCGACCATCACCGAGCTAGTATCGCTTCGTGACCGAAAGTCCGGCACGTCACATGGAAAGCGTGCGAGAACGGTGCACGCGGGGCGACATCGCGCTCGCGCGGGCCTTCAGCGTGCTCGGCAAGCGCTGGATGGGACTCGTCGTCGGCAGCCTCAGCGTGGGCCCGGTCGGGTTCCGGGAGCTGTCCCGGTTGATCTCCGGTGTGAGCGACTCGGTGCTTTCCGACCGCCTGTCCGAGTTGTGCCAGATGGGCATGGCTACGCGCACGGTCGCACCGGGCCCGCCGGTGTCCGTCACCTACTCGCTGACCGAGGCCGGCGAGGGTCTTCTCCCGGCGCTCAACCTGATCGCCGAGTGGGCCGACAAGTTCCTGCCCGAGCCCGACGAACCCTGCTAGAGGTTCTTCAGCGCCTCCGCCGGGACAGCCCGGACAGCGGCGTCGCCGCGACGAACTCCCGCACCCCGGCAGGGTCGGTCTTCGCGTACTCCCGCAGAGCCCAGCCGATCGCCTTGCGTACGAAGAAGTCGGTGTGCCGGGCCTGCCGCGCGCAGTAGTCGAACAGCCGCCGCGTATCGGTGTCGCCCTTGTAGAAGAGCTGGTGCAGCATCGCCGTGCGGACCACCCACAGGTCGTCGTCGGCGATCCACTCGTCCATCGCCTCGACCAGCCCGCCGTGCCGGGTGACCATCGGGCCGACCACGCGGGTGGCCAGCACGTCGATCGTGTCCCACCAGGATTTCGTGGTGATCAGCCGGCGCACGGCCGGCAGCGCTCCGGGGTCAGCACCGCGACGTGCCGGCGCAGGTAGCCGCAGGCGAAGTACTGGTACTCCCGCTCGTCCCGGGCCCAGCAGGCGTCGGCCAGCGCGAGCAGGTCGGCCTCCGTCGGCTTGCCGGCGCCGGCGGTCGCCTGCCGCGAGAGCTCCCGCTGCCGCGGCGACATGATGCCGAGGAACACGAACTGGTCGCGCATGTAGCGCGCGCATCGCGGCGGCCCGGTCGGGGTCGCGGCCGGCCTCGAACAGCGCGGTCAGGCGGGCCAGGAGTCGGGCATCGGTCATCCGGACATCTGTGGCGGTGCCGTACCGTCGCGTCGATGATACCAGTCGCCCGGCCGCCGGGTGGCGGACGCTGGGTCGACGTCGACCCGAGCCCGGCTGAGCCGCTGGGTCGACGGGTTCCGCGAGCGGCACGGCGCGTACGCCCGGCGGCCGACCGACGACGGTCTGCTGCTCGCCGCGTTCGACGGCGCGACCGCCGCGCTGCACCCGCCGCCCGGTGCGCCGCTCGCCGACGACCTGGCCGAGTTCGTCGAGGCCGCCCAGGCGAACCGCCGGATCGGGCTGCTGCTGGCCCGCAAGGCGGCGGTCGCGGTCGGCGTGGCCGACGGCGACCGGCTGGTCTCGTCCAAGGTGGACAGCTCGTACGTGCAGAGCCGCACCGCCGCCGGCGGCTGGTCGCAGCACCGCTTCGCCCGGCGCCGGGACAACCAGGCGAAGGCGGCGGCCGGCGATGCCGCGGACCTGGCCGTGCCGGCTGCTGCTGCCGGAGGCCGGCACGCTGGCCGCACTGGTCGGCGGGGCGACCGGCGCACCGTCGACGCGATTCTCGCCGACCCGCGCCTGGCGCCGCTGCTGCCCCTGCGCGCCGAGCGGCTGCTGGACGTCCCGGACCCGCGCCTACGCCGTGCTGGTCGAGGCCGTCACGGCCGCCCGCGCGGTATCGATCCTGGTGCGCGATCCCGAGAACTAGGCGGTAGCCTGCCGCCATGGTTTCGCGGTGGAGCGTCGATGACGCGCTGCGCCAGCCGCTGCGGCGGGTCGGCGTGCTGACGGCCGTGCTGCTCGTCGCCGGCCTGGTGGTCGGCGGCTTCTTCCTCTTCCGCGGGCACCGCGCGCCCGAGCAGGGCGCCCGGCTGGCCGCCGACGCGTTCCTCACCCGGCTTGCCGCCGGCAACATCGCCGGCGCCTACGACCAGCTCTGCAACGAGACGCGCGAGCGGGTCGAGCGGGAGGACTTCGTGGCCGGGATCGGCGGCCGGCCGGCGGTGTCGAGCTACCGGATCGACGACGTGGTGGCCAGCGGGCCCACCGACGCCACCGTCTCGGCGGCGCTGGTGGACCCGGTCGGTGCGAGCACGCCGTACGAGATGCGGGTCACCGACGACCGGGGCACCTGGCGCGTCTGCGGCAACCCGCTCGACGCCACCGGCTGACCGGCGGCGCCGGCAGGTTCACGACCCGAACGTGTTGCACGCCTTCGGGTCGCCGGTCTCGTAGCCGGTGCGGAACCACTGCTGGCGCTGCGCCGACGTGCCGTGGGTGAACGCGTCCGGGTTGACGCCGCCGCCGGACTTCTTCTGGATGGCGTCGTCGCCGATCGCGGCCGCGGTGTCCAGGCCCTCCTTGATGTCCTGCGTCGGTGATGCTCTTGAAGATCGGGTCGCCGCCGGCGTCGGCGGTCTCGGTGGCGTTCTTCGCCCACGCGCCGGCGTAGCAGTCGGCCTGCAGCTCCAGCTTGACCGACAGCGCGTTGGCGTTGTCCGGGTCGCGCTCCTGCTGCGCGGCGCACGTCGGCCTCGGTGCCGAGCAGCGTCCTGCACGTGGTGGCCGTACTCGTGGGCCAGCACGTAGGGCTGGGCGAACTCGCCCTTGGCGCCGAGCTGGTCGGCGAGCACCTGGTAGAAGGTCAGGTCGATGTAGACCTTGTGGTCGGCGGGGCAGTAGAACGGCCCCACGCCGGAGTCGGCCGCGCCGCAGCCGGTGCTGACCGCCTGGTCGAAGAAGACCGTCGGTGCCGGCTGGTACTGCTCGCCGAAGCTCTCCGGCAGCGCTTGCCTGCCAGTACGCCTGGATCGAGTTGACGTACAGCGCGTTGCGGCAGTCGAGCTGCGGACAGCTTGTCGGCCGCGTCACACTTCTGCTGGATCGCGCCGTTGTCGGCCGGGCGCCTCGTCGCCGCGTGATCGCGTTCACACCGAAGCCGCCGCCGACCAGCACGGCGAGCACGGTGACGATCAGGCCGACGATGCCGCCGCCGCCGGTCGGGATGGGATCGGGAGGCCGCGGCCGCCACCACCGCCGCCCCCACCACCGCGCCGGTCCTCGACCTGGCTGGTGTCGACGTCGGCGTTCTCGTTGAGTTCCATCACTCCATCCGATCGACGCGATGTAGACGCGCCGGCGATGTACCCGATGATCTTCGTCGCTAATCAGGTGGGGGTTCTGCCGGGCCAGCCGGTACACTCGCACCGTGCTGCTCTGCGAAGACTGACCCGCCCCGGCGCCGACGGGTAAACCGCCCCGGTCGGCGCTTTCGTGTGCCCTGAGTCAGCCCTTCGCCACGAGAGCGAGCGTTCACGATGATCACTGCCACCGGCCTGGAACTGCGCGCCGGCTCGCGCATCCTGCTGGCCGACACCACCCTGCGGGTGCAGCCCGGCGACCGGATCGGCCTGGTCGGCCGCAACGGCGCCGGCAAGACCACCACGCTGAAGGTGCTGGCCGGCGAGGGCTCCGCCGTACGCCGGGCACGGTCGACCGCCGCGGCGCCGTCGGCTACCTGCCGCAGGACCCCCGTACCGGCGACCTCGAGGTCACCGCCCGCGACCGGGTGCTGTCCGCCCGGGGCCTGGACAGCCCTGCTGGCCGAGATGAACGCCATCGAGGCCAAGCTCGCCGACGACCCGACGCGACGCCCTGGTCCGCCGCTACGGCTCGCTCGAGGACCAGTTCGCCGGCGCTCGGCGGGTACGCGGCCGAGGCCGAGGCCGCCCGGATCTGCGCCAACCTGGGGCTGCCCGACCGGGTGCTGGCCCAGACCATCGGCACCCTCTCCGGCGGCCAGCGCCGCCGCATCGAGCTGGCCCGCATCCTGTTCGGCGACGCGGGCGAGGACGGCGGCGGCACCCTGCTGCTCGACGAGCCGACCAACCACCTCGACGCCGACTCGATCACCTGGCTGCGCGGCTTCCTGGCCGGCGCACAAGGGCGGCCTCATCGTCATCAGCCACGACGTCTCGCTGCTCGACGCGGTGGTCAACAAGGTCTGGTACCTCGACGCCAACCGGTCCGTCGTCGACGTCTACAACGTCGGCTGGAAGACCTACCTCGAACAGCGCGAGACCGACGAGCGCCGCCGCCGCCGGGAGCGGGCCAACGCCGAGAAGAAGGCCGGCGCGCTGATGGCCCAGGCCGACAAGATGCGGGCCAAGGCGACCAAGGCGATCGCCGCGCAGAACATGGCCAAGCGGGCCGAGAAGCTGCTGTCCGGTCTGGAGGACGCAGCGGGTCGGCGACCGGGTGGCCAAGGTGCGCTTCCCGGAGCCGGCGCCGTGCGGGCAAGACCCCGCTGACCGCGGCCGGGCTGTCCAAGTCGTACGGGTCGCTGGAGATCTTCACCGACGTGGACGTGGCCGTCGACAAGGGCTCCCGGGTCGCCATCCTCGGCCTCAACGGCGCCGGCAAGACCACCCTGCTGCGGATGCTGGCCGGGGTCCTGACGCCCGACACCGGCGAGGTGGTGGCCGGGCACGGGCTGCGGCTGGGCTACTACGCGCAGGAGCACGAGACGCTCGACGTCGACCGCACGATCCTCGAGCACATGCGCTCGGCGGCGGCCGACCAGACCGACACCGACCTGCGCCGGATCCTGGGCGCGTTCCTGTTCAGCGGCGACGACGTCGGCAAGCCGGCGGGCGTGCTCTCCGGCGGCGAGAAGACCCGGCTGGCGCTGGCCACGCTGGTCTGCTCCGGCGCCAACGTGCTGCTGCTCGACGAGCCGACCAACAACCTCGACCCGGTCAGCCGCGAGCAGGTGCTCGACGCGATCGCCCGCTACCCGGGCGCGATCGTGCTGGTCACCCACGACCCGGGCGCGGTGCTGGCGCTCAAGCCCGACCGGGCGATCCTGCTGCCCGACGGCGACGAGGACGCCTGGAGCGACGACCTGCTGGAGCTCGTCGAGCTGGCCTAGCCGAAGGAAGGGGCCCTTGTTAACGCTTTCCGCATAGGAAGGGCCCCTTGTTAACGCGGTCAGACCAGGATGGCCTTGACGACGATCGCGGTCACGGCGCCGGCCGCCACCAGTAGCAGTGGCGTCGGCACGGTCTCGCCGCCCTGGTGGCGCGGGCGCCACCGCGGCCATCGTCAGCCAGGGGAAGAACGGCAGCCAGGACGTCTCCGCGCCGCCCCGGGCCAGGCCGGCGAGCAAGGAGAACAGCACCGCGATGCCGGCGCCGACCAGGAACGGCCAGCCCGGCGTGTTGCGCGACTTGCGCAAGCTGGCATACAGCGCCGGTCCGGCCGCGAGCAGCAGCACGACCAGGCTGATCCCGCTCCACCAGAGCACCGACCGGTGCGGTTCGACCCGTACCGCGAAGTCGTGGCGCGGCGTCCATCAGCCCGTCGAACCAGTTGAAGCCCAGCCGTTCGGCGGCGACCAGCGGGATCAGCGCGCCGAGGCCGGTGAACAGGTTGAGGGCCGCGCCGCCGCCGGGCGAAGTAGAGGAACGCCGCGGCCAGACCCAGCCAGGGCGCGCCGTACGAGAACAGCGGGCCGCGACGCCGAGCAGCAGACCCGGCGACGCCGGCCCAGATGCCGGCGCGGATCCCGGTGCGGCGCTCGTCGGAGGCGTGCACGCCGGCCGCGATCATCGCCGCGCCGAGCAGCGCGACCACGCCCTCGACCCCGACGGCCAGCCAGACCGCGTACGGGGCGAGGGCCAGCACCGGCAGGTAGCGGCGGGCTGCCTGGTCGCCGCAGACACCGCGGACCGCGAACAGCACCAGGGGTACGGCGGCCGCGCCGACCGCGGTCAGCAGGAGGGCCAGTCCGATACGGTCTGTGACACCGATGCGCATCAACGCCCAGAGCAGAAGGACCGGCCCCGGTGGATGCCCGCGGGCGACCACGGAAGGGATCATCCCTTCGGTGGTGTAACCCCGCAGATAGTGAAGAGGATCGTCACCCACTCGGGTGGCGTCGGCCAGGTAGTCATCGGGAATCGTCAATGCGTTCGGTCAGCCCGTCGCGGCCGTCGACGAGGGCCAGGCGAGACCGTCCAGAGCACCGCCACCAGCCACCCGGAAAGCAGCACGAGCGGCCATTTCATGCGCTCCCACCACCCCCGGTAGGCCGCCGCCACGACCCCGGCGGCGACCGTCGGCGCAAGCACGCTGGCCAGCGAGATCGTCGAGTGCGTAGGAGCCGAGGAAGGGTGCTCCGGCGGTGCCGAGCCGGGCGCCGAAGCGCACCGCGAGCCACGTCGCGAGGGCGCCGACAGCGGCCAGAACGACCCAGCCGACGAGGTCCGTCCGCTCGTCCTTGTGGGCGGCTCGGGCCTCCTCAGGCGTCACGGGCCATCACGGTATCGGGTTGCCGACAGTACCGTGCGTGTCGGTTGGCGAAGAGTTGATATCTAGCGCATGATCGTCCGAGGCGGTCTAATAGGTGGGACCGCATGAAACCGCACAGTCTGGGACGTGAGGAATCAACATGGCAGCCACCGGCACAGCCACCAGCACTGAGAAGGGTCGCCGGATCGTCGGGGCCGAGCGGCAGACCTGGCCAAGGACCTGGTCAAGCGGTACACCTCCGGTGAGAGCATTCGCGCGCTGGCGGCCTCGACCGGCCGTTCCTACGGCTTCGTACACCGGGTGCTCACGGAGTCTGGCGTCCAGCTCCGTCAGCGGGGCGGGGCCCGCCGCCGCAAGAAGGCCTGACCCCAATCCCTCCCGGTCTCCCGCCGGTCGTGGATCGTTGCCCGCGATGACCACCAGCGGAGTAGAGCTCAACCACGCCGGGCCGGTCGCGACGGTCACGTTGCGCCGGCCCGACGTGCTCAACGCGCAGACGCCGGCGACGTGGGCCGCACTGCGCGAGATCGGTCGCGAGCTACCCGGCGACGTCCGCGTCGTCGTGGTGCGCGGCGAGGGGCGGGCCTTCTCCGCCGGCCTCGACGTCTCCTCTGGTGCACCCGGCTTCCTGGCCGAGATCACGGCCATGCCGGCCGACGAAGCCGCCGAGCGGATCCGGCCGTACCAGGAGGGCTTCACCTGGTTGCACCGGCCGGACATCATCTCGGTGGCCGCGGTGCAGGGGCACGCGATCGGCGCGGGGTTCCAGCTCGCGCTCGCCTGTGACCTGCGGGTGCTGGCCGACGACGCGCGGCTGACGATGGCCGAGATAACGCTCGGGCTGGTGCCGGACCTGGCCGGCCCGAAGCGACTCGTGGAACTGGTCGGATACGCCCGCGCGCTGGAGATCTGCCTGACCGGCCGGCGGATCGCGGCCGACGAGGCGCTGCGGCTCGGGCTGGCCACGGTGGTGGTCCCCCTTGACGACCTCGACGCGGCGGTGTCCGACCTGGTCGCCGCGTTGCTCTCCGCGCCCCGGGACGCGGTCGTGGAGATGAAGGCGCTGCTCGCCGGCGCCGCCGCGCGGTCCTGGCCGGAGCAGCTCAGAGCCGAGCGCGAGGCGCAGGTGCGCCGGTTGCGCGACCTGGCCGGGCTGGGCGAGTAAAGGGCGTTCGGGAAGATCCGGATCACGCCCAATGTTGTCGTACCCGTCGGGGAGACTTTTCCCGTTGACCGGCAACTAGGGGGTGCGGGGTGAGTTCGCCCGGCGGAATGAACGCGTGGACGATGCTCCGCGCCGAACGCGACCGCGAGCAGATCGCGGCACACAAGCTCGCCCGGGGCACCTGGCGGCGGATCATGCGATTCGCCCGGCCGTACCGCCTCGACATGTCGGTCTTCCTGGTCACCGTGGTGATCGGTGCGGTCATCGGTGTCGCGACGCCGGTCCTGGCCGGTCGGGTGGTCAACACGATCACCAAGGGCGGTTCGGGGGCGGCCGCCGAGATCCTCCGGATCGCGGTGCTGATCGCCATCCTGGCGGTCGCCGACGCGCTGCTCTCGCTCGCCCAGCGGTGGTACTCGGCGCGCATCGGCGAGGGCATCATCCTCGACCTGCGCACCCGGGTCTACGACCACGTCCAACGGATGCCCCTGGCCTTCTTCACCCGCACGCAGACCGGCGCGCTGGTCAGCCGGCTCAACAACGACGTGCTGGGCGCGCAGCGCGCGTTCACCTCCACGCTCTCCGGCGTGCTCAGCAACACGATCCAGCTGGTGCTCACCGCGGTCGTGATGTTCACCCTCTCCTGGCAGATCACCCTGCTGTCGCTCGCCCTGCTTCCGGTGTTCATCATCCCGGCCCGCCGGGTCGGGCGGAAGCTGGCCACGATCACGAAGGAGTCATACAACCTCGACGCCAAGATGAACGCGACGATGACGGAGCGTTTCGGCGTCGCCGGCGCGATGCTGGTCAAGCTGTTCGGCAGGCCCGAGCTCGAGGCGCGGCGGTTCCACGAGCGGGCCGAGCGGGTCCGCGACATCGGCATCCAGCAGGCGATGTTCTCCCGCACCTTCTTCGTCGCGATGCTGCTGGTCGCGTCGCTGGCCCAGGCGCTGACCTACGGCCTGGGCGGCTACTTCGCGGTGACCGGTGCGGTCAGCGCCGGCACGGTCGTCACCCTGGCGCTGCTGTTGACCCGGCTCTACGGCCCGCTGACCGCGCTGTCCAACGTCCGCGTCGACGTGATGGGCGCGCTGGTCTCCTTCGACCGGGTCTTCGAGGTGCTCGACCTGGCCCCGGCGATCACCGAGAAGCCCGACGCGGTCACCATCCCGCGCGCCGACGGCTCGGTCGAGTTCCGTGACGTGACCTTCCGCTACCCGTCCGCCGCCGAGGTGTCGCTGGCCTCTCTGGAAGACGTGGCCACCCTCGACCGCACGATCTCCGACCCGGTGCTGCACGGCATCTCGTTCCGGGTCGAGCCCGGGCAGATGGTCGCCCTGGTCGGGCCCTCCGGTGCCGGCAAGTCGACGACGTCGATGCTGGTCTCCCGGGTCTACGAGGTGTCGGGAGGCGCGGTCCTGGTCGGCGGCGTCGACGTCCGCGACGCGACCGTCGACTCCCTCCGCGACACCATCGGTGTGGTCACCCAGGACGCGCACCTGTTCCACGAGACGATCGCCGAGAACCTGCGCTACGCGAGGCCCGACGCCACCGACGACGAGATCTGGGCGGCCCTGGCCGGGGCGCAGATCGAGGGCCTGGTCCGCGACCTCCCCGACGGCCTCGACACGATGGTCGGCGAGCGCGGCTACCGCTTCTCCGGGGGCGAGAAACAGCGCATCGCCATCGCCCGCCTGCTGCTCAAGGCCCCGTCGGTGGTCATCCTCGACGAGGCCACCGCCCACCTCGACTCCGAGTCCGAGGCCGCCGTCCAACGCGCCCTTTCGACGGCGCTGTCGGGCCGCACCGCCCTGGTCATCGCCCACCGCCTGTCCACGGTCCGCGAGGCCGACCAGATCCTGGTCCTCGACCACGGCCGCGTCGTCGAACGCGGGCGCCACGAAGACCTGATCGCGGCCGGGGGTCTCTACGCGGAGCTCTACCGCACCCAGTTCGCGGTGGCAGACTCCCCGACGCCGTACACCGACGACGACCCCGAGGTGATCATCACGGTCGCCGACACCGCCGCGGCGCGCGACTAGAGAGGCGTGTCGATGACCGCTGCCGCTCGGGTGACCGGGGCTCAGCTGACCGCCGCCGGGTTCGTGGAGCTTGTCGACGCGCTGCGGCCGCCCACCGGTCGCGACCACGTGCGGATGGGTGACGTGTTCGCGCTGGCCAAGCGGTTCGTCAACCTGCCCATCACGGAGATCGACAAGCTGCTCGACCACGACGCCCACCTGGTCCGCGTCGGTGCGTTGCGCATCATGGGCAACCAAGCCGTCCGCAAGAACGCGCCCGAGGCATTGCGGGCGTCGCTATACGAGCTATACCTGCGCCGCACCGACCGCATCGACACCTGGGACCTGGTCGACCTCAGCGCCCACCAGGTGGTCGGTGGCTACCTGTTCGACAAGCCGCGCGACGTGCTCTACGAGCTGGCGCGGTCGCCGCACTGGTGGGAACGCCGCATCGCGATATTCGCGACGCTGACGTTCGTCCGCGCCGGCGACGTCGACGACACGTTCGCGCTCGCCGAGATCCTGGTCGCGGACCCGCACGAGTTCGTGCGCACCGCGGTCGGCGGGCTGCTGCGCGAGGCCGGCAAGCACGACCGCCCGCGCCTGCTGGCCTTCCTCGATCGCCACGCCGCCACCGCGCCGCGCGTCGTGCTGCGCTTCGCGATCGAGCACCTCGACCCCCAACAGCGCGCCCACTACCTCGGCCTGCGCGCGTAGGCGCCCGCAGGGTTGCCCTGCGGGCGCCGAGCCGCGGGTCAGGCCGACGGGACCCGGTCCAGGAAGCCCAGGACCTGGGTGATCTGGCCGTCGGCGTCGGTGGTCGCGACGTCGAAGCCGGCGATCGGGGCCGGGCCGTCCGCCGGGCCGAGCTCCCAGGTGAACCGGGCCTGGTTGTGGTGGCCGTCGACCGGGCCGGCCAGCCGGAAGGTCAGGCCGGCGAACTGGCCCTGCACCGCGGCGATCGTCGCGTCGATCGCGTCCCGGCCTTCGGCCGCGGCGAGCGGGTCGACGTAGCGTCCGTCGGCAGCCCAGAGCTCGTCGATGGCGCGGCGTCGCGCGGCCGGGTCGGTCTCGTTCCAGACCGCGATGTAGCGCTCCGCCAGGTCGTCGTACGTCGTTGTCATCGGATTCTCCTCGTCGTCGGTGCCGTTCTGGGAGAGATGTTTGCCGGTGCCGCGACGGTCTGTCGATTACCTCGGAGGTAATGGTCCGTGCGCCGGCACGGTCGTTAGCGTGTGTGCTGTGACCACGATGACCAGGCCGAAACGACCCGTCGGGGAGCTGCTGCGCGACTGGCGCCGGAACCGCCGGATGAGTCAGCTCGACCTGTCGATCGAGACGGGGATCTCGACCCGGCACCTGAGCTTCGTCGAGACCGGGCGGTCCCGGCCAAGCCCGGAGCTGATCCTGCGGCTGGCAGAGGAGCTCGACATCCCACTGGCGGAGCGCAACACGATCCTGCTGGCCGGTGGCCACGCGCCCGCGTACCCCCGGCACGAACTGAGCGACCCGGAACTCGCCCCGGTCCGGGCGGCCGTGCGACAGATCCTCGACGGACACAGCCCCTATCCCGCGGCGCTGGTCGACCAGCATTGGCACCTCGTCGAGGCCAACCCCGCGATCGCCCTGTTCACCACCGGCGCGGCGGCGCACCTGCTGACCCCGCCGGTCAACGTGCTGCGGCTCAGCCTGCACCCGGACGGCATGGCACCGCGCATCCGCAACCTGCCGGAATGGCGCGCCCACCTGCTCAACCGGCTGCGCCAACAGGCCGCGGCGACCAACGACAGCGCGCTGGCCGACCTGCACGAGGAGCTGCGCGGCTATCCCGGCGGCAGCGACCAGATCAGCGACCCGGTCTCCAGCGTGGTCGTCCCGCTGCGCTACCGCCACGGCGACCGGGAGCTGTCCTTCATCAGCACCACCACCCTGTTCGGCACCCCGCTGGACGTCACCGTCTCCGGCCTGGCCATCGAGGCCTTCTTCCCGGCCGACCAGGCGACGGGCGAAGCCCTCCGCGCCCTCGCGGGCGCCTAGACCATCTATTTCGGGTCCTCGTAGGCCTCGCAATTCCGATCACGGCCGTTGAGACCGCGGCCGTGGGATCCACGGTCGCGTGACCATGTGCGGCTGGGTCGTCTAGGTCGACGCGCGCAGGGTGGCGACGGCGTCGGCGATCGCGTCCGGGTGCTGGATCTGTAGGTAGCCGTGTGAGGCGCCGGGCACGACGCGGTGCTCGCCGCGCGGGACCGCCGCGGCCATCGCGCGGTGCATGGCGTCGATGCCCTCGTGGGCGCGGGTCACCAGGTCCGCGTCGGCGAACCGCTCCCAGACCGGGTTGCGGGCGCCGGCGGTCAGCACGATCAGGGGTACGTCCGGCAGCGGGCCGCCGGCCCGCAGCTCGGCGTAGATCTCGGTGTCGAAGTTGCGGGTCTCCGTGATCGCGGTCCGCCAGTGTGTGAGGTGGTAGCCGATCAGCGCCTCCCGCTCGGCCGCCGGCCACTGCGCGTAGAGCTGCTCGTACTGGCCTCGGGCGGCGGTGAGCTGGTCCTCCGTCAGCTCGGGCATCGCGTCGGTGTGCCGCTTGATCTCGTCGTCGATCAGCTTCGCCTCCGGCGGGAGGAACTCGAAGATGTCCTCGTGTCCGGGGTCGATCAACAGCAGGCCGGCGACCTCGGCGGGGAAGAGCTGCGCGTAGCGGCGGGCGTAGAAGGCACCCAACGAATGCCCGGCCAGGATCACCGGTCCGGTGACGGCCGCGGCTCGCAGCAGGGCCCGCAGTTCCTCGGCGACGGCCCCCGCGCTGCGGGGGAGTGTCACCGGGTCGCTCCAGCCGGTGCCGGCCCGGTCGTAGATCACCGCCGGTGCGTTCCGCCGTTGCGCGGCCCGGAAGTCGAGGCCGACCAGGCCCGCGCCGGGCAGGAAGACCACCGTGGGCCCGGCTCCGCTCGGGTCGTGGTCCAGCCAGAGCTCGCGGTCGCCGATGTTCGTCATGGCATCTAATGTTCGCACGGTTGCGAACAGTGTCAAGTGTGAGACTATTCGCGGATGGACACCGTCGAACTGCTCGTGCACCCCGTGCGGCTGCGGATCGTGCACGCCCTTTCCGGCGGGCGGGTGGTGACCACCGCGCAGCTCGTGCAGCGACTGCCCGACGTCTCGAAGGCGACCGTCTATCGGCACGTCGCGGTGCTCGCCGACGCCGGGATCATCGAGGTCGCCGGGGAGCAGCGGATCCGGGGCTTCGTCGAGCGCAGCTACCGCCTCAACCGGGAACGGGCCACGATCCCGGCCGACCGGGCGGCCGCGGCGACGCCCGCGGAGCTGCGGCAGGCGTTCGCCGCCGCGATGGCGACGCTGATCGCGGAGTTCGACGGCTACCTCGACACGGACGGCGTCGACCCGGCCGGCGACCTGGTCGGCTTCCGGCAGCACGCGATCTGGCTGTCCGACGACGAGCGGGCCGACCTGGTCGAGGCGATGCGGGCGGCCCTGGTGTCCCGCGTCGGCAACCCCCCGGCCCCTGGCCGCCGGCCCCACCTGCTCAGCCCGATCCTGTTCCCGATCACTACCGCCTAGACCGCCCCCGCGGTGGTGCGGCAGGATCCTGGCATGGACCTTGGGCTGGCCGACCGCGTGTACGTGCTGACCGGCGCCACCCGCGGCCTGGGCCTGGCCACCGCGCGCTGCCTGGTCGCCGACGGGGCCAGGGTGGTCGTCTCCTCGCGGCACCCGGACCACGTCGACGAGGCGGTCGCCGAGCTGGGCGGCCCCGACAAGGCGCGCGGCCTCGTGGCCGACCTGGCCCAGCACGACTGCCCGGCCCGTCTGGTGGCGCTGGCGCAGGAGGCGTTCGGCCGGCTCGACGGCGCCCTGCTTTCCGTCGGCGGCCCGCCGGCCGGCACCGCCCTCGGCGCTTCCGACGACGAGTGGCGCAGCTCGTTCGAGACCGTCTTCCTCGGCGCGGTCCGCACCGCCCGGGTCATCGCCGCGGCCCTTTCGCCGGGCGGCGCCATCGCGTTGGTGCTCTCCTCGTCGGCCCGCACCCCGATCACCAACCTGGGCATCTCGAACGGTTTCCGGCCCGGCCTGGTCGGGGTCGCCAAGGACATGGCCGACGAGCTCGGCCCGCGCGGCGTACGCGTGGTCAGTCTGCTCCCGGGTCGCTTCCTGACCGACCGCACGCGCGCCAACTACGGCGACCCCGCCGACCCGACCCGCGCCCGTGCTGGCGCCGGCGACGACGTGCCGCTGCGCCGCATCGGCGACGCGGAAGAGTTCGGCCGGGCCGCCGCCTTCGTGCTGTCCCCGGCAGCGTCCTATGTGACCGGTTCGTCGATCGCCGTCGACGGCGGCCTGATCCGCGCCCTGTGACGCCCAACCGACCCACCAAGGCCGACCTGGCCGCCGCGGTGGACCTGACCATCCCCGACGTGATCGCACCCGGCCTGCGGGTGCTGTTCTGCGGGATCAACCCGGGCCTGTACTCGGCGGCCACCGGTCACCACTTCGCCCGCCCCGGCAACCGCTTCTGGCCGGCCCTGCACCGTTCCGGCTTCACCGACCGCCAGCTCGACCCGGCCGAGCAACTGTCCCTTCTGGACGCCGGCCTCGGCATCACCAACCTGGTCGACCGCGCCAGCGCCCGCGCCGAGGAGCTCACGAAGGCGGAGCTGGCCATGGGGGGATTGGCCCTGGCGGCCAAGGCGGAACGCTGGCGCCCGCACTGGATCGCGATCCTCGGCGTCACCGCCTACCGCGCGGCGTACCGCCGTCCGAAGGCGACGGTCGGCCCGCAGGACGAGCTCGCCGGCCCGGCCCGCCTCTGGATCCTGCCGAACCCGAGCGGCCTGAACGCCGCGTATCAGGCCGACCGGTTAGCGGAGGAGTTCGCTCGCCTGCGCGAAGCTACAGCCGATCACGGCGGACCCGCGTAAGGAGTTGGCATGGTCGAGCCACCGGAGCCGGACTGCTGGTTACATCCCGCCGTAGAGGTGGGCCCGTCGCCGATCGCCGGCCACGGCCTGTTCGCGACGGCACCTGTCGCGGCCGGCGTCGTGGTGTCGCGACTCGGCGGTCAGCTCGTCTCGAGCCGGCGGCTGCGGGAACTCTTCGCCGCCGCCTCCCGCGAGCCGGAGTCGCCCTACATTGACACCATCGCTGTGGACGCGGACCACCATCTCGTCCTGCCGCCCCGGCCAGCGAACGGCTACGGCAACCACAGCTGCGAGCCGAACCTGTGGTGGGTTGGGCCGTACGAGCTGGCAACGCGCCAGCACCTGCACGTCGGCGAGGAGCTGACCAACGACTACGCCACAAGCACCGATGATCCGGCGTTCAGCATGCGGTGCACGTGCGGCTCAGCATTCTGCCGTGGCGTTGTCACCGGCGACGACTGGCGCCTCCCGAGCTGACTGAGCGGTACGGCGACCACTGGGTGCCAGCGGTGCTGGCCCGCATCCGTTCGGCGGGGACGTAACTCCCGGCGCGTTCGCCTGCCGCCGGGACGCCGGCTGACTACGCGACCGCGATGGCCTCGATCTCGACGAGCCAGTCGCTGTCGAGGGTCTGCGCGACGATCGCCGTGGTCGGCACGGCCCGGCCGCCCAGCGCCGCGACCCGGGCGGCGGCGTTGGCCTCGGCGTACGACGCGTCCCGCAGGTAGCTCGTCAGCCGGACGACGTTGTCGACCGTCATGTCGGCCGAAGCCAGGATCGTGCGGATGTTCCGCCAGATCAGGTCGAGCTGTTCCGCCAGCGTCGCGCCCGGCTTGCCGGAGGCGTCGAGGCCCATCGTGCCCGCGACGAACAGCAGCCGCTCGGCACCGCGCACCTCGATCGCGTGCACGTAGTCGTCGCTCGCCGGATAGACGCCATCGCTGGGATTGCGAGTGATGCTCTCCACCTGATCACCCTACGGTCCCGGGTGCCGGTGGTCAGTCCGCGCGGTGGCGGGCCAGGCGTTCGCGGACCAGTTCGCCGAAGAAGCCGGCCGGTTGGGCGCAGGATCTGCAGGTGAAGGTCTCGTCCAACAGGCCCGTGCCGCACTGGTCGCACTGGCCGTGGTCGCGGGGGTCGTGATAGGACCGCAGCGCCTCGACCAGCGCGCGGGCCGCGGCCGGGCTGGTGGTCACGGTCACCGTGACCGGGGCACCCGAGCCGGGCGCGAGCGCGTCGATCCGCGCGGTGAACTCGTCGAGCGCCAGCCGGACATCGTCGGAAACCACGGCTCACCTCACCAGAACCTGGACGGCCACGAGAACGAAGAGCAGATCGGGGCCGCGGACGACCTGGCGGATCAGGTCGACCGGGACCGCGCCCATCGGGGTCTCGGCGACCGTACCGCCGTAGACCATCGATCCGCGGGTCGCCGCGCGGTAGACGGTCGCGGCTACACCGGCGATCAGCAGCACGGCCAGCCAGATCGGTCCGGCGCCGACCGCGGGCACCGTCGCGAGCCACCACAGGGTCGCCGCGAGCGCGGGTACGACGAGGTGGGTCAGCTTCAGGCCGCCGTCGCTGCCGCCGATCGCCCGGCGCAGGCCGGCCGAGCGGGAGATGCCGCGCAGGCCGCCGGCGAACCGGTCGGCGGCCAGGTACGCGGCGATCACCTGGACGGCACCGGCCACCGAGGGCAGCGCGGCCTCCACGGCGTACACGGCGAGCACCAGCACCACCCACCAACCGAGCGCGGCGCGGTTGCGGCCGACCCGGCGGAGGTCCGCCTGCAGCAGCACCCACCAGCGCGGGCCGCGCAGGAAGCGGCCGCTGCGCACCCGACCGACGGCGCGCCACCGCTGGTTCTCCAGCATCACGGCGAGCATCGACGGGTCGAGCAGCAGGACGGCGGACGACGCAGCCGACGCGAAGCGGGCGCCGGTCGACAGCGACGCCCGGTCGATCCCGGGCAGGGCCCGCACCGCCAGCACCAGCAGCACCACCGCCGGGAGTACCCCGGCCAGGGCGATCGCCGGAAGCACGGAGGACCCCGGCGCCGCGGGGGCCTGGTTCCACAGTCCGTGCGCCAGGACCACGCCGAGGACCAGCAGGCCGCCGGCGCCGGCCAGCGCCACCGCCGGCCAGCGGGTGCGGCGGCCGAGCCAGGCCTGCGCCGCGACCGCACCGGCGGCGAACACCGTGCCCCAGGCGAGGCCGGCCAGCGCGGCCCACAGATAGCCGCCGGACCGGCCGATCGCGGCCACGGCCGCACCGAGCAGTGCGGCGCCGAATGCCGCCACCAGGGCCAGCCCGGCGAACCGGGGCGCCAGCAACGCCCGCCGGGACATCGGCGTGCTGGCCAACCAGCTCTGCACGGCCGGGCCGACCTGCAAGGGGCCGACCGTGGTCAGGCCCTGCCAGACGAACCCGGCCAGCGCGATCCCGGCGCCGATGCCGATCCAGTAGCGGGCGCCCGGGTCGGCCGGCGCCGCCGCCACCTGGCGGTGCAGGAAGTCGCCGGCCGAGTCGACAGCGGCCCAGCCGTAGATCGCGATCAGGAAGGCGATCAGGTAGAGGTCGGTGAGCAGGTCGCCGATCGACCGGTCGCGGTGCCGGCGGCGCGCCCGGCGCAGCCGCGTCTTCAGCTCGCCGGCCGGCGGTGGCGCCGCGCCGGGCGGCGGCACCAGCGTGGTCGTCGTCACCCGCCGATGCCGATCCGGACGTCGGCGACCGCGTCGATCAGCTCCGCGTCGTGCGACGCCATCAGCACCGCGGTGCCGGCCGCCTTCTCGCGCCGGAGCCGGTCGGTCAGCCAGGCCCGCCCGGCGACGTCGAGGCGCTGCTCGGGCTCGTCCAGGATCAGCACCCGCCGCGGCCGGACGAGGCAGGACGCCAGCGCGAGGCGGCGCCGCTGGCCGCTGGACAGGGTGATCGGCAACTGGTCGCGGGCACCCTCCAGGCCGAGTTCACCGAGCACCTCGTCAACGGGGTCACCGCCGCCATGCGCGTACGCCAGCAGGGCGAGGTGTTCCGCCACCGAGAGGTCCGGGAAGAAGTCGATGTCGTCGAGCGCCGCGGCCATGATCGAACGGGCCCAGGCGTCGGTCTCGTAGATCCGGCGCCCGCCGACGCTGACCGTGCCCTCGTCGGGCCGGTCGGCACCGATCACGCACCGCAGCAGGGTCGTCTTGCCCGAGCCGTTGGCGCCGAGCACGACACCTATCTGACCGGGCTCGACCACGAAGCTCAGCCCGTCGAGCACGACGAGGTTTCCGAACCGGCGGGTCAGCCCTTCGACCGTAAGCGCGTCCACAGCGGTCCACTCTCCCAGAGTGGATCAAATCGCCGCCGCCGGGCCCATCCGGACAGCCGTCCGCGGGGGATCGGGGCGCTCTGGCCGTCGTACCGCCAGGCCGCCTCCCGGGCCCCGAGTTCCGCGGCGGCCGGGCCGGACAGCGGGGCCAGCGACCGGGCCAGATCCCAGCCGTCCCGCAGCGAGCCGTTGGTCGGGCGCCGCTCCGCCCAGGCCATGAACACCGCCCGCCACTGCTCGCCCCGCGCCGCCGCGAGCATCGGCCACGCCCGCGCGACCTCGCCGGCCCGCTTGCGCAGCAGGGCGTCCCGGGCCACACCGACCAAACGGGGATCAAATCCCGGGGGTACGGGTGCCCCCGAGGTCAGAGTGGCGACCAGCGCCGCCTGGCGAGCCGCGAGATCTGAGGCGGTCATGCCGGCCCCCCACTCCGTGGTGACCCGCCCTGCCGGGCGGGCTCTGCTGATGATGCCCTCGGCAAGCCTCGGTCATGTCACCGCCGGATAGCCGGACGCGGTCGCGATCGCGTCGAGTTCGGCCCGCAGGGTGTCGGCGGCGGGGTAGGCGCCGTCGCGTTCCAGCAGCAGCGCCGGCGGCCGGCGGCGGGAGCACAGCTCGGCGACCAGCGCGAGCACCGGCTCCGGCACGGCGTGGGTGTGCGTGTCGTGGTAGATCCCGCCGGCCTCGGCGCCCCCGGCGACGTGGCAGTAGGCGACCCGCTCCAGCGGCAGCGCGTCGAGCAGCGCGAGCGGGTCGGTGCCCCGGTTGAGGGCGTTCGCGTACACGTTGGCGATGTCGAGCAGCAGCAGGGCCTCGGTGCGCTCCAGGATCTCGGTCAGGAACTGCGCCTCGGTCAGCTCGTCGTCGGGCCAGTCGAAGATCGCCGCGATCGGCTCCAGGGCGATCGGCACGGACAGTTCGGCCCGCGTACGCCCGACGTTGGCGACGACCGCGTCGACCGCCTCCCGGCTGCGGGGCAGCGGCAGCAGGTGCCCGGCCTCGACCCCGCCGGCCCGGACGTACGCGATGTGCTCGCTGACCAGCGGCGCGTCCAGGCGCTCGGCCACCGTGGCGAGGTGGGTGACCCGGGCCGGGTCGACCGGCTCGGCGCCGCCGAGGGAGAGCTTGACCCCGTGCGGCACCACCGCGACACCTCTGGCCCGCAGCTCCGCCAGACCCTGCGGCACGGGCCCATGGTCGTGCACCGACTCGGCGACCACCTCGACGAACCGCAGCCCAGGCAGCTCGGCAACGAACCCGGCGATCTCCGGCCGCCAACCGATGCCCACCCCGTAGTCGGGCGGGCTCTGCCGATGATGCCCTCGCCACGGCTCGGTCATGTCGGGTCTCCACTGCGTGGTGACCCGCCCTGCCCGGGCGGGCTCTGCCGATGATGCCCTCGCCAAGGCTCGGTCATGTCGGGTCTCCACTGCGTGGTGACCCGCCCTGCCCGGGCGGGCTCTGCCGATGATGCCCTCGCCAAGGCTCGGTCATGACCCGCCCCCTCCGCCGCCGCAACCCCCGCCGCCGCCTCCGCCACAGCTGCTGCCGCCACCGCCGCAACTGCTGCTGCCGCCACCGCAGCCGAGGGAACCGGCGTCGTGGCCGCCGCCGTAAGCGCCGACCGCGCCGGTTGGGCCTACCAGTGTGTCGGCCACCGTTCGCTGGATCTCGGCGTCGGCCGCGAAGTCCGGGTCCACGAAGTACAGCGACGACGCACCGTACAGCGCGATTCCCATCGCCGCGTGCGAGGCGTCGTAGGTCGCGTAGCTCGGTGCGTGCTCGGGTGCCAGGTGGTGGTGCCCGGAACTGGAGCTGCTCCACCGCCTGGCGGCCGGCCCGGGTCGAGGTCGGCGGCCGCCGCAGCCCCCACACCAGGGCGCCGACGAGGGCCAGGCTGATCAGGACCAGCCAGCCGATCGGCCGGTCGTTCTCCACGCCGCTCTGGATCCGCGCGGCGCCGAGTGCGAGCACGGGCAGGACCACCAGCGCGGCCAGCCGGCACCGCCGGCGCTGCGCGTCGGACGGGATCAGCCCGCTGCGCTCCAGCCCGGCGCGGAGATCTTCCAGAGCGCTGGCCACCCACGTGTCTTCGCGCAGGTCGCGGACCCGTCGATGCATACCCGCGGCGTTGTAGACCGCGGTGTCCAACGGTGTCGAACCCATCGGCATGGGCCCGGCCTGGGCCAGGCCGTGGTCCGGCCGGGTGCCGATCGCGCCGGCCCGGCGCAGGCCGCCAAGCGCGGCGACCAGCGCCAAGCGGGGCCCGCCGTTGAGGTAGGCGACCTGCTGCGGGTCGATCCGTTCGTGGTGCGGCTCGTCGACCGGACCCCGGGCGACCCGGAAGCGGACGAGCGCGATGGCGCCGACCGCGGCCGCTCCCAACACCAGATAGAGGATGGCGAACTCGGGCCCGGTCATCCGCCGCGCCCCCGCCGCCGCCACCGCAGCCGCCGCCACCCCCGCAGGAGCTGCCGCTGCTGCATGAACTGCTGGAGCCGCAGCCCGATGAGCCGCCGTCGCTGCCCGGGCTGCCGGTGGTCGCCCGGTTGATGTCTGCCTCGGCCGCGAACGCGGGGTCGAGCAGGTACAGCGTCGACGCGCCGTACAGCGCGACACCCATCGCCGCCGCGCCCGCGCCGTAGGTCGCGTAGCTCGGCGCCTGACCGGGTGCCAGGTGCTGGTGCTGGGTGCGTAGGCCGGCCAGGGCCTGCGTGCCCGCCTTGGTGCGCTGCTTCGCCCGGGTCAGGCTGACCAGCATCCAGATCGCGGAGACCGCCACCAGCAGGGTGAGGAAACCGACCGGCCGGTCGTTGGCGAGGCCGTCGGAGATCCGCGCGGCGCCGAGCACGACCACCGGCAGCAGCACCAACGCGGTCAGCCAGGGAAGCGCGGCGCTGCGCACGGGTCATCAGCAGCCCGGCGCGTTCGAGACCGGCCCGGACGTCGTCGAGCGCGCTCGCCACCCACGGGTCGCGGGTCAGCTGGCGGGTCCGCAGGCGCTTGCCGGCCGCGTTGTAGACCGCGGTGTCGAGCGGTGTCGAACCGGCCGGCAGAGGCCGGTCGGCACCAGCGTGCGGTCGGGGTTGGCGCCGATCGCGCCGGCGCGGCGCAGGCCACCGAGCGCGGTGTACGCGGCCAGCAGCGCCCCGCCGTTGAGGAACGCGATCTGGTCGGGCGGCAGGTTGAGGAACCCAGCCTCGACGGGCCCGCGCGAGCGCACGGATCGGATGACCGCGGTCGCGATGACGGCGGCCACCACGAGCGTGACGTAGATGCCGAGAAAGGAGGGGCCGGAGATGCCCCAGGTGTCGCCGGACGCGCCCAGTGTCATTGTGGACTCCCGTGGTCGCAGGGAAAGTGTGCCCATTGTGGATTCGGCC
>CAWIXO010000042.1:0-45542 GCA_963840005.1 uncultured Actinomycetota bacterium
CGGGCCGGTCTTCGGGAAGTCCTGCTTCGTCAGCTCGGTGATCATCGTCAAGCTGTCGTCGTCGGGGTCGCTGACCGGCTTGCCGGCGCTGTTCATCGCCGTCGAGGCCACTTCGCCGTCGACCCAGGCGCCGTCGGCGGTGAGCTCGACCTTGAGTACCGCGCCGAGGCCGAGCAGGCCGTTGCGGCTGAGCGTGCCGCCACCGCCGGCGAAGTTGCCCAGGCTGTAGGCGATCAGCCGGCCCTTGTAGAACTCCATCGCGCGCAGCACGTGCGGGCCGTGGCCGACGATCAGGTCGGCGCCGGCGTCGATCATCGCGTGGGCGAACTTGACCGGATCGCCGCGGTTCTCGCCGAGGAACATCTCGGTGCCCGGCTTGACGCGGGTCTTGTTGGCGCCCTCGGCGCCCATGTGCACCTGCACCACCACGAGGTCGGCCTGCTTGGCCGCCTTCGCGATCAGGGCCTTGCCGCCGGCGATGTCGATCAGGCTGTTGTTCCACGCGTACGACGAGAAGCCGACGACCGCGACCTTGACGCCCTTGACCTCGGCGACGGTGATCTGGTCGACCGCACCGGTGTGCTGGAGACCGTATTTCTCCAGCGCCTCCTGGGTGTTCGCGTAGCCGTCCGAGCCGTAGTCGTTGCCGTGGTTGTTGGCCTGGTTGAGCAGCTGGAAACCGGCGTCCTTGAGGTGCTTGGCGTAGCCGGCGGCGCCCGGAACTGGTGGCAACCGGTCGAGTCGGCGCCGCACTTCGAGCGCCCGGTGTCTTCGGTGAGCGGCTCTTCGAGGTTGCCCATCACCAGGTCGGCGGCGAGGTCTTTCTTCACGCCGTCGAAGAAGCCCTTGCCGCCGTTGGGCGGCAGCCGGCCAGGCGCGTTGCCCATCACGATGTCGCCGGTGGCCGACAGGGAGATCGACTCCTGCGCGTCCGCCGTCTCTTCGGTGGGCGTCGTCGCGCCCGGCTGTCGGCGTAGCGGTCGGGTCGAGCCAGGCCGCGGCCGAATTGTCGGAGCCCTTGGCCACCGCCGCGACGGCGGCGTACCCACGCCGAGCAAAGCGGTCACGGCGACACCGGCGACGAGGGCCGGGCGCAGGGTACGCCGATCGGGTGAGTCGGGGTGAGACACGCGGGCACCATACCGTTCCGGAGCCACCCATGGGGACCTCCGTCAGTAGCCGATGGATTACCCTCTCGACCAGGGGATCTTGGGCCGCGAGCCGCCCTCCCGGACGGCCCGGTGCGCGGCCCGGGCAAGCGGGGCACCCCAGGCCGAAAGCGGCCCACCGTAGGGCTCGGCGGGCCCGTCGACCGGGCAGAGCACGGTCACCGCGTCGGTGGCGGTCCCGGTCGCCGCGAGGCCGAGTTCCCACAGCGCCTGCGCCTTGGCTTCTGTGATCGTCGCGACAGCGTTGACCAGCGCGGCATCGCTCAACCGCACCGGGACGAAGGCGACGATGTTGATCGTTCCCGGCGCTGTTGCCGCGGCAACTCACGCTCGGCGGCGGCCATGATCGGCGCACCGAGGCCGACGGTCGCCCAGACCTCAGCGGCACCGTCCACCGCGGCAACCCGCTGCGTCACGTCGACGCCGGTCAACAACCCGACACCGGGCCCGCCGAGGTCGAGGTCGCCGGCGAGCTCGGCCAGGTGCTCCTGCGGGTCGTCACGGGCGTACGACATGGGCACGGTCGCGTTGACGACCCACCCGCGCTGCCCGATCCCGCCGCCCAGCGGGGCGCTGCTGATCGCCCGCATCGGGGCGGGTAAGCCGCCAGACCAGCAGCGGGATACTTTCGCCGTTCTCCTGACGCGCGGTAAGAATGGGCTTGAACGGCACGCGACGACGATAAGGCAGGTCGCCACCGGGATCGGCCCAGCACATGGACTGATCACTATCCGGGGGTTGCCGGGCCGGTCCGGCCGACGCGTACGCCTAGACTGACTGCGCGCGGTTTCCGCGCCATTCGTGGAACTGAGGTGCGCGATGGATGAGGTTCTGGCCCGTAGCGGCATCTTCCAGGGTGTAGACCCGGAGGCGGCCGAGGCGCTCGCCAAGGACATGGAGACCATCGAGGCCCGCAAGGGCGAGATCGTCTTCAACGAGGGCGAACCAGGCGACAGCCTTTACATCGTGCTGAGCGGGAAGATCAAGGTCGGCCGCCGGGCCGCCGACGGTCGGCAGAACCTGATCGCGGTGATGGGCCCGTCCGACATGGTTGGCGAGCTGTCCCTGTTCGACCCGGGACCGCGCACGGCGACCGCCACCGCGGTCACCGACACCCGCCTGGCCCGCCTCCGCAAGCAGGCGCTGCGTCCCTGGCTCAACAACCGCCCGGAGATCGCCGAACAGCTCCTGCGCGTCCTGGCCCGCCGCCTGCGGCGCACCAACGACGCCCTGGCTGATCTGATCTTCACCGACGTCCCCGGCCGCGTGGCGAAGAACCTGCTCCAGATGGCCGGCCGCTTCGGCACCCGGGACGGCGGCGTGCTGCGGGTCACCCACGACCTGACGCAGGAGGAGATCGCCCAGCTCGTCGGCGCCTCCCGCGAGACGGTCAACAAGGCCCTGGCCGACTTCGCCAGCCGCGGCTGGCTCCGCCTCGACGGCAAGTCGATCATCATCCTTGACCCTGAGCGGTTGGCTCGGCGCGCTCGGGTCTGAGGGTCCTCCGTTCGTCCCACGACCGGTTTCGCTTCTATGGCCAGGATGTCGCTGGCCTTTTGGTCGCGGTCCAGGGCGGGGAGGCTATTCGCGCGCAGTGCCTGGTCGCAAAGGGCGCGCCCCTTATGGCTTTGCGCGCGAACAGCCTCCCCGCCCTGACCTAGCTCGGCGTCCGTTCACACCGGTGCCGGGCCGTGGGACACAGTCCATTGGCTGATATCCGTCGGCTTTGACCGCGGCTGGTCACCCTTCGCGGGCATCACGCCGGGCTGTCGTCGGATCCGGGTCCGCGGGTCAGGGCCCTGCGCTCGGCAGCCCTGGATTGCTTCGCGTTGAGCCTTGACCGCCGCTATCGGTCACCCTCCGCGCCCGGACTGGGCGTCTGCGCTCCCGAGCGCCAGTCGTGGATCTAGGCGCTTCGTCGCGTTCGATCTACTTGGTCGAGCGGATGTTCCGCTGCATATCTTCGCGCGTTGCGGCCTGCTCGCTCTGTAGATGTCGGGTAGCCAGCCCAATGGCATTGGACGTCTGACGGCCGGCTGAGGTGGCGCCGCAGAAGCCGGGCGGTGGGTCGTCGAGGATGACCGGCTCGCCGGGCGGCCGGGGCGGCGTGGCCGCTGTGGTGAATGGTTGTGCTCGAGTCCTGTGCCGCGGGCCATGGCGTAGCGGACGTTGCGGACCCGCCGGTTTCCAGCGGTGCGAGCGGTGAACGATCGTGGCCGCCCGCTTGCCCGGCAAGGCGGTGGCCATGGCCGCGCTCCCTGCCCGCCAAGGTCCGCAACGCCCAGGGGTGGGTCCCGTTGTCGGGCGTAGCCCGCAGTCAGGTCTGTGGGGATGACGAGGTGGAGCGCCCTACGACGTAGCCTGCGCCCAGTCCTGGTGCTTGCGTGGTCCGACAACGGGACCCACCCCTCCCGCCGGTGGATCGCAGCTCGGCTGGGGTCCGGGGCAAAGCCCGGAAACCCAACCACAGCACCGCCCGGAGCTACGGCCACGTACTGGCAGGACGCGGTCCGCCACGGCTGTGATCGACGGCTAGTCCGTCGCCGCGCGGTCGCCGCGGCCGCCGTCGCCCGCGCCGGCGGCTCCCGCGCCTCCGGGCCCAGCGTTAGTAAGGGTCCCTTGCGCTGCGGAATGCGTTAACAAGGGTCCCTTGCTTAGCAGGCGCTTCCGCGATAATCCCCCGGACGCCGCTCCCCCTCCCTGACCCCAAGCCCAAGTTTGATCATGAAGAAGGCTGTTTTGGTGGTTGGTTTCCGGATCACGTGGATGGCGGCGGCAGGCTGTCAGAGGTGCGGAATAGTCTTTGGCACGTGAGTAGGACAGCCGCCTTTGACGCGGAGACTGAGCTTGGCCGCACCCGTCGGGCTCGTCGGATGGGGCGCATCCTGGCTGAGACGCATCCGGACGCGCATTGCGAGCTTGATTTCACGCAACCCCTTGGAGCTCGCGGTGGCGACGATCCTGTCGGCGCAGGCCACCGACAAGAAGGTCAACGAGGTCACGCCCAAGGTGTTCGCGCAATATCCGACGGCGGCTGACTACGCCGGTGCCGACCGGGCCGAGCTCGAGGTCACTGCTCAAGCCGACCGGGTTCTTCCGCAACAAGACCGACTCGCGTGATCGAAGCTGGGCCAGCAGCTCGTCGAGCGTTACGACGGCGAGGTGCCGGGCAAGATGGCCGACCTGGTGAGCCTGCCGGGCATCGGGCGCAAGACGGCCAACGTCATCCTCGGCAACGCGTTCGGGGTGCCCGGCATCACCGTCGACACGCACTTCGGGCGGCTGGTCGGCCGTTGGCACTGGACCGCCGAGACCGACCCGGTCAAGGTCGAGCACGCCATCGGCGCGATGTTTCCCAAGCGCGACTGGACGATGCTCTCGCACCGGGTGATCTTCCACGGGCGGCGGGTGTGCCACGCCCGCAAGCCGGCCTGCGGGGCCTGCACGCTGGCCAAGCTCTGCCCGTCCTACGGCACCGGGCCGACCGATCCGGTGCAGGCGGCCAAGCTGCTCAAGGGTCCGCGGGCGGCGCAGTTGGCCGAGGCCGTCGGGGTCGACCCGTCGGTCGTCCCGCAGCAGGCGTTCGCGGCGGACGTGCCGTGAAGCGCTACCTTCCGCTGATCATCATCCTGGTCGTGGGCGTGTTGGCGGGGGTCGGTGTGCGGGCCTACAAGGACCGCTCGTCCTCCTCCGAAGGCGCCGGCGAGCCGGTCGGTTCGGCGGCGCCGCCCGCGATGTCGTTCGCTGACTGCCGGGCGTTGACCGCCCCGCCGGCCGAGGCCGCCGGCGGCAAGGCGAGTGCGCCGACCAAGGTCACGCTGCCCGCCGGCGAGCTGCCCTGCTTCGGCGGGGGCAACCTGCGGCTCGCCGACGTCCGCGGGCCCGCGGTGATCAACCTGTGGGGTTCGTGGTGCGAGCCCTGCCGCGCCGAGCTACCGGCGGTCAACGCCGTCGCGCAACGGACGACTGGCCTGGTGCACTTCCTCGGCGTCGACACGCGCGACTTGCGCTCCGACGGCGAGGCCATGGTCAGCGAGTTCGGGTTGAGCTATCCGACCGTGTTCGACCAGCGCGAGCAGACCCGCGTCGCGCTCAAGCAGGCCGGCATCCCGGTCACGCTGTTCGTCGACTCGGCGGGCAAGGTGGTCCACCTCTACAACGGCACGGCGCTCGACGAGGCGGGCCTGGCCGCGCTGGTGAAGCAACACCTCGGGGTGGCGGTCCCGGTTGGCTGAGGCACGGCGGGGGTCGCGACGCGACGAGATCTGGGTCAACGGGGGAGCGCCGACGGGCGGCCCGCGGCTGTTCCCGGGCGTCCCCGCCGGCCTACCCGACGGGGTGGGCGCCCGGCGCCGCAGCTCGGCCGGCGAGCTGGCGCTGCCGGACTGGTTCGCACCGCTGCTGTCCCGACTGCACGGCTCGCGGGTCGAAGACTTCACCCGCGTGCCGACCCCGGAAGAGGGCGGCCGCGACAGCGCCGTACTCGTCCTGCTCGGCGAGGAGCCCGACGGCGGCCCCGACATCCTGGTGCTGCAACGCGCGGCGACGCTGCGCAACCACGCCGGCCAGCCGGCGTTCCCCGGCGGCGTAGCCGACCCGGGCGACGCCGACCCGGCGGCAACGGCGCTACGCGAGGCCGACGAGGAGGTCGGCCTGGACCCGAGCAGCGTGACGCTCCTGGCCGAGCTGCCCCGGCTGTGGATCCCGGCGAGCGACTTCCTGGTGACCCCGGTCCTGGCCTGGTGGCACCGCCCACACCCGGTCGCACCCCGCGATCCGGCCGAGGTGGCACACGTGGCCCGGCTGCCGGTCGAGGAACTGGCGGACCCGGCCAACCGCCTACGGCTGCGCCACCCGAGCGGCTGGATCGGCCCGGCCTTCGAAGTCCGCGGGATGTTGGTCTGGGGTTTCACCGCCGGCGTGCTGTCGACGCTGCTGGACATGGCGGGCTGGACACGACCGTGGCCGCAGGACCGCATCGGCGAACTGCCACCCTCGACCCCGCCCCCGGCCGCCTCAGCGGACGCCGACGAGTCGCCTTAGCGCCGGGGTCGCGAACGCCGCCGGCT
This sequence comes from uncultured Actinomycetota bacterium, assembly GCA_963840005.1. Lineage (GTDB taxonomy): Bacteria > Actinomycetota > Actinomycetes > Mycobacteriales > Micromonosporaceae > Asanoa. The sequence continues at coordinate 6,239 of CAWIXO010000042.1, forward strand.
GCGTCCGGGTGTTGCTTGCCGAGCGGTGGGCTGTTGGAGCCTGGGCTGGCGCAGCACTCGCCGCAGGGGGCTGGATCGGACTCGTCCACGGCGGGTCAGTCGTAGGCGGCAGGACCGCGTCGGCGAGCCGCCCTCTTCGACGCCGCCCCCGGCCGCCTCGGCGGACGCCGCCGAGTCGTCTTGGCGCCGGGGTCGTGAACGCCACCGGCTCCGTCCGGGTGCGGCACGCCTCCTTGTCGAGCGGCGGGCTCTTGGAGCCTCAGCTGGCGTTGCAGTCGCCGCGAGGCTGGCTCGGACTCACCCCAGGGGGTGGTCAGTCGTATACCGGCCAGCAGTCGCTCCGCTGCCGCCCGAACCGGGGCGGTGTCGTGTAGGCCCGCCCAATCTGGCCACGGCCTGGCCGCCGGGCGTGATCAGGCCTACACCGCCGGAAAGTCGCTCCGCCGCTGCTTACCAGAGGTCGGTTGCTGGGAGCGGGCCGTGTGGGAGTCAGGGGATGGTCTGCCCAAGTGATGGTGAGTCCGACTTATCCGTCTGAGGGTTGAGTGTCCCTATTCGACGGTGGGTTGACCACTGATGGGGTCGCCGAGTCGCGCAGGGCAGACGCGGGGGTGGCTTCGCGCCCGTACCCTGTCAGGGTGTCTGCCGTCGACCTCGTGCTGGTTCTGCTGATGGTCGTGTTCGCGATCAGCGGCTACCGGCAGGGGTTCGTGATCGGCGTCCTGTCCTTCTGCGGGTTCTTCGGCGGTGCTCTGATCGGCCTTCAGGTCGGACCGCTGATCGCTAACCGCTTCGCTGACGGCGCGCTTCGCGTCGTCATTTCGTTGGTGGCCATTTTCGGGCTCGCGGTGCTCGGGCAGGCGCTCACCGGCTGGGTCGGCGCCCACCTTCGGCACGCGATCACCAGCCCAGCCGGCCGCCGGGTCGACGATGCCGGCGGGGCGGTGATCTCGACGCTGGCCGTGCTGATCGTCGCCTGGCTGGTGGCGGTGCCGCTCGGGTCGTCGTCCGTGCCGTGGCTGGCCAGTTCCGTGCGCAACAGCGCGCTGCTCGACGGCGTCGACCACGTTCTGCCGGAGCAGGCGCAGGCCCTGTCCGAGTCGCTGCGCGACACCGTCGACACGCGCGGGTTCCCGGACGTGTTCGGCGGGCTGACGGCGACCCGCGCCCGCGAGGTGGCGGCGCCCGACCCCGCGCTCGCCGGCTCGCAGGTCGTGATCAACTCGAAGCGGTCGGTGGTCAAGGTGCTCGGGTCCGCCCAGAGTTGCGGCCGGCGCATCGAGGGCTCCGGTTTCGTGTACGCACCGCAGCGCGTCATGACCAACGCCCACGTCGTGGCCGGCACCGACCGGGTGTCGATCGAGGTCAACGGCGACCGGGAGAGCGGCCGGGTCGTCGTCTACGACCCCAACCGGGACCTGGCGGTCATCTACGTGCCCGACCTCGACGCCCCGGTGATGCCGTTCTCCCGCGACCTGGCCGACGCGGACGCCGACGCGATCGTGCTCGGCTACCCGCTGGACGGCCCCTACAACGCGCAGTCGGCCCGCATCCGGGACGTCGGCAACATCACCGGCCCGGACATCTACGAATCCGGCGAGGTGACCCGGGAGATCTATACGATCCGGGCCCTGGTCCGCAGCGGGAACTCCGGCGGGCCTCTCATCACCCCCGACGGAACCGTGCTTGGCGTGATCTTCGCGGCGGCGGCGGATGATCGGAACACTGGGTTCGCCGTGACCGCCGATGAGGCGTCGAGGGTCGCCACGGCCGGCATCCAACGCACTAAGGAGACCGCGACCGGCGAGTGCGTCTGATCGCCTCCCGGGGCCGGTCGCGCCCCGGGAGCTGGGCTCTGCTTCGCGCGCGGCCGCTAGGACCCGGATCGCCGCCCGTCATCCGACGACAGCCTCGTGACACCCGCACCCGGATGAAGCTGACAGTCGAACCCGGTAGCTGGGTCGCCGGACCATTACGGAGCCAAACCCAGCGCACCGCGGACCCCGGTTCCACCTAGGCCCGGCGGAACTGAAGGGCTTCGGGGCGCTGTGGTCTGGTCTCCGGGGCTTTGCCCCAGACCCCAGCCGAGCTGCGGGGACCCACCCCTTACGGTCGCTGGCCCCGGGTGGCTGCGGGGGACGGTCACGCTGCCGGTGTTCGACGCCCCTCGACGCGAGCGCCTGCCCCGAACGGCCGTTAGCGGCCGTGTTTGGGTTCTCGGGTGCGGCGAGCGGCGCCAGCGGATCGAGCGCCAGGCGAGCGGGGCCGCCGCCGGGGTGCGGGCGAGCAGGACGACGAAGACGACGCCGGCGGCTAGGACCAGTAGGGAGATCGCGGTGGCGATCCGCCAGCCCAGTGGGCTGGTCGGGTCCGTCGAGGTTACGGAGCGTTGGGCGGCCGAGCCCGAGGCGCCGGACGAGCCCCCGGCGGCGTCGGTGTCGTGGGCGCCGCCGCCGGTGACCGAGTCGGTGCCGCGGCCGGGTGCCCGGCCGAAGCCGGCCACGCCCGGGGACTTGTCGTCGTCCAGCGGGTTGCGGGCGACTCCCGGCAATTCGGTGGTCAGGGCGGCCAGCGGGTCAACCCGGCCGAAGCCGTAGGTGGCGTCGCGGCCCGGTGCGCCCAGGTCGTCGGCTGTGGTGATCAGGCGGTTGACGACCTCGCCGGCCGGCATCGCGGGCCAGCGGGAGCGGACCAGGGCGGCGGACGCCGAGACCAGGGGTGCGGCGAAGCTGGTGCCGCGTACCCGCCAGAAGCCGCCGGTCTTGGCGCCGACCAGGTCGGTCGCGGGTGCGGTCAGGACGGTCGCGCTGCCGGTGATGGAACCGTTCCAGAGGACGTCGGTTTCCTTCTCCAGGCCGGCGACGGCGATCACGCCGGGCTCGCGGGCCGGGTACCAGACGCTGGTCGTGGCCTGCGGCAGCACGTTGCCGGTGCAGGCGACGACGACCACGTCGCGGGCGAAGGCGTAGTCGAGGGCCGCGGCCAGGGCTGGGCTGGTGCCGGCGCCGCCGAGGGACAGGTTGATCACCTTGGCGCCGCTGTCGACGGCCAGGCGGACCGCGCGGGCCACGACCATGGCGTCGCTGTAGCGGTTGTCGGCGTCGAGGACGCGGATCGGGAGGATCTTGGCGTTGGGTGCCAGGCCCACGACGCCGTCGTCGTCGTCGGAGCGGCCGGCGATCAGGCCCGCGACGGTGGTGCCGTGGCCGACCGGGTCCGTGTGTCCGTCGCCGCCTCCGGGCTTGACCAGGTCTTTGCCTGGGAGGACCTGGCCGGCCAGGTCTTCGTGGCTGCCGTCGACGCCTGAATCGATCACCGCTACGACGACGCCGGCACCGGTCGAGTAGCGCCAGGCGTTCCTGGCCCGTAGCTCGCTGAGCTGCCACTGCTCGTCGCGGACGGAGTCGGCCGGGATCGGCAGCATCGGCACCAGGGCGCTGGCGGATGCGGCCTGACCAGCGGCGTTGGTCTGGGCAGGCGGGATCAGCAACGGCGCGGCGGTGAGGGCCATCGCCGCCGTCATGGCGACCAGCGCCACCCCACCAAGCCGTGGGACGGCGCTTCGGCGCTGGTGCGTCAGCCTCGTCACCTCACGGCCTTTTCACCCCGGGAAGGTTCCTGTGCTGGGAGGTTACCCCGAGGCCCCACCTGTTCGGGACACACAATGTGCGACCAGTTCGCCATTGATCGGCAAACCGACCGGCTGACCTCGGACGTGTGCGTAGCGTGATCCATCGATCGCTGCTCTTTCAGGTGGATCGCCCGCGTCAGGGTGCGGGCAGGTGGGCGAGTTGGACCAGGCGGGTGCCTGTCTTGCGGGTGACCAGGCGCCCGCGGCCGGCGGGCAGCGGACCGGGCCGGACCGGGCCGACCAGCGGGCCCTCGTCGGGGTCGCCGGACATCACCAGGCCCGCGGTGGCCAGCTCGCGGAGCCGCTGGATGATCGGGTCGTAGAGCGCCCGGGCCGCGCCGCCGGTGCGCCGGGTCAGCACCAGGTGCAGCCCGATGTCGCGGGCCTGGGGCAGGAACTCGGCCAGGGCGAGCAACGGGTTGGCGGGCGCGGCGGCGACCAGGTCGTAGTCGTCGACCAGGACGAACAGCTCTGGGCCGGTCCACCAGCTCCGGGCGCGTAGCTGCTCCGGGGTGACGTCGGGCGGTGGGAGTCGCCGGCGCATGTAACCGGCCACCGACTCGATCAGCTCCGCGGTGTCGGAGGCGGCCGTGCCGTAGCCGATCAGGTGGTCGCTCTGGACGGCGCCGAGCAGGCTGCGGCGGTAGTCGACGACGATCAGGCGGGCCTGCGTCGGGTGGGAAGCGCTGCGTGACGGTGGTGGCCAGGGCGCGCAGGAACGACGATTTGCCGCACTCCTGGTCGCCGAAGAGGACGAAGTGCGGGTCGGCGGCGAAGTCGACCGCCACCGGGCGCAGGTCGGCCTCCGCGATGCCGATCGGCAGGGTCAGGCCGGTCGTCGCCGTCTGGTCGAGATCCGCGTACGGGACAGCCGGCGGAAGCAGCCGCACCGGCGGCGCGGGTGGTCCGGTCCACGCGGCGGCCACCGCCTTGGCCAGCGGCACGTCGCCGGTCAGCGCCGGCCGGAGGGTCAGCAGGTGGAGTCCTTCGCTGGTGACGCCCCGGCCGGGGGAGTCGGCGGGCACGTCGGCGGCGGCCTGCCGGGAGATCATCGAGTCGCTCGGGTCGCCGAGGCGCAGCTCCAGGCGGGCGGCGAACAGGTCGCGGGTGGCCGGGCGGAGGTCGAGCCAGCGGTTGGCCGAGGCCAGGACGTGGATGCCGTAGGCCAGGCCCGCGCCCGGCGAGGTCGGTGACCAGCGGTTCCAGGTCGTCGAACTCGGTGCGCAGGGTCGACCAGCCGTCGACGACGAGGAACACGTGCGGCGAGCCGGCGGCCGGGTGGCGCTCGCGCTCGGCGAGCAGGGTGCTCAGCTCGCCGACCGTGCGGCGGACCTCGGCCGGGTCGAGTCGGCTCGCCACCCCGCCGACGTGCGGCAGGTCCCGCAGCGAGGCCAGCGCGCCCCCGCCGAAGTCGAGGCAGTAGAAGCGCGCCTCGGCCGGGGTGTGCGCCAGCGCGAGCCCGCAGACCAGGGTCCGCAAGGCCGTCGACTTGCCGCTGCGCGGCGCGCCGACCACCGCGACGTGCCCGGCCGCGCCGTCCAGCGCGAACCAGAGCAGGTCGCGGCGCTGGTCGAGCGGGCGGTCGACCACCGCGACCGGGACCTGCAGGGCGCCGTGCAGCTCCGGGTTGGCGAACATCAGGCCGCGGCCCGGCACGACCACGGGCGGACCGAGCACCTCGTCGAGCGTCGGCGGCTCGGCCAACGGCGGCAGCCAGACCCGGTGGGCCGGCGGGCCCTGCCCGGCGATCCGGTCGACCAGCGCGTCGAACAGGCTCGGCCCGCCCGGCTCGACCGGCAGGCGAGGACGCCGCGGCGAGCCGCGTCGGTCGTGAACGGCAGCACCAACGGACCCGGGTCGCGGCGCGAATGCCATCGCGGCGCGGCACCGGACCCGAGACGTACGCGACCCGGAACCGCCGCAGCGGGTCGGTGCCGGCCTTCAGGTAAGCCGTGGCCGGGCGCCCGGGGCAGCTCGTAGGCGTCCGGCACGCCCGAGCACGGCCCGGGACTCGAACGGCGAGAACGTGCGCAGCCCGATCCGGTAGGACAGGTGGGTGTCCAGGCCGCGCAGCCGACCCTCCTCGAGGCGCTGGCGAGGCCAGCAGCAGGTGCACGCCCAGCGACCGGCCCAACCGCCCGATCTGCACGAACAGGTCGATGAAGTCGGGCTTGGCCGACAGCAGCTCGGAGAACTCGTCACAGACGACGAGCAGCGACGGCAGTGGCGCCAGCGGCGCGCCGGCCGGCGGGCCTCGCTCGTAGTCGCGCGGCTCGCGTAGTTGCCGGCCCGGCGCAGCAGCTCCTGCCGGCGGATCAGCTCGCCGTTGATCGCGTCGACCATCCGGTCGACCAGGTGCAGCTCGTCGGCCAGGTTGGTGATCACGCGCGGCGGTGTGCGGCAGCCGGTCGAGGCTCGCGAACGTCGCGCCGCCCTTGAAGTCGACCAGCACGACGTTGAGCGTCCTCGGACGAGTGCGTCGCGGCCAGCCCGAGCACCAGCGTGCGCAGCAGCTCGGACTTGCCGGAGCCGGTGGCGCCGATCAGCAGGCCGTGCGGACCCATGCCGTCCTGGGCGCCGACTCCTTGAGGTCGAGCTCGACCGGGCTGCCGTCGGCGGCCACCCCGATCGGCACCCGGAGCTGGTCGCGCGGCGGACGCGGCGACCAGCCGTCGGCCACCGTGTAACCGGTCGGGCTCGGCCACCCCGAGCAGGTCGAGCAGGCCGAGGTCGGCGGCCGGCAGCGCGTCGCCGCCACCGCCCGGGCCGGCCAGCCGCAGCGGTGCGAGCCGCCGGGCCACGGCCGACGCGGACGCCAGGTCGAGCCCGTCGGCGACGCCGACCACGGCCACCCCGTCGGTCGTGGTCGTCTCCAGCGCGCCGTCGGCCCGACGGGTGAGCACCACGGTTGACGGGTCCAGCAGCCGCGGCGGCGTGCCGTCGACCTCGACGACGGTCAGCCCGTCGGCGCCGGCGCGGAGCCGGGTGGCACCGGCAGGCGCGCCGTCGAGCACACACCACGTGCGGACCGACGTGCCGGCCGAGGCGAATCCCGGTCGAGCAGCGCTCCAGCGCGGCCACCGTGTCGGCGACCAGCCGGACCGCGCCGAGTGCGTCGAACCGGGCGGGATGCCGGGCGTGCGGCAGCCACTTGACCCACTCCCAGCGTGCGCGGCGGTCGGGGCCGGCGGCGACGGCCAGCACCAGGTCGTCGGGTGCGTGGAAGGTGGCCAGCTGGGCCAGCATCGCGCGGACCAGGCGCGCCGGCGAGCCGCGCAGCGTGCACCCGGGCGAAGCCGCGCATGGACAGCGCCACCGGCAGGTCGGGACCACCGAGTACGCGTCGAGGAAGCGGCGCAGCGCGCCGGCCGTCATCGGCTCCAGGTCGTCGGGCGGCCGGGTCACCGGCGGGACGAGCGGTGGTGGCCAGCGTCTGCGGCCCGACGCCGACCCGGACCACCGCGAAGTCGGTGTCGGCCGGCCGGCGCTCCCACAGCCGGTGGCTGTCGACCGTCGACCACAGCCGCTCCGGGTCGGGGTGCCGGTAGAACAGGCCGGTGCGCTGCCGCGCGACGGTGGCCCGGGCCTGCCCGCGCAGCAGCGACAGGTGGCGCAGGTAGTCGCGGCGGGCCGCGACCAGCTCGGCCTTGCGCGGGCCGCCGTAGCCCCAGGTGGTGGCCAGCATCGCCAGCGACGAGATGCCGAACATGCCGCCGACGACGTACGAGAACGCGCCGCCGCCCCGGCCCATCATCATCGCCATCGCGACGCCGCCGCCGAGCATGGGCAGCAGCATGAGGAGCTGTTGCCAGCGCCCGCCGGCCGCCCGCGGCAGCTCCGGCGGGGCCTCGACGCGCAGCTCACCACCCGGGATCTCGGGCGCGGGCCGGCGTGGCGGCCGGCGCACCAGCACCGTCGACATGCGGCCCTCCCAGCACAGAGCGAAATGCGGGCGTCGCTCATAGTAGGGAATCGCGGCGGGCGGTGGATGGCCGAAAAGGGGTCATGTGGATAACCCGCCGGACCGATAACGTGCCCTCGTCACGGCTCCCCCCGCGATGGAGGATGATCGATGCACACTGGCCTCGCCCTGGTCACCATCAGCGCGCCGCACCGCCGCGTCGACGTCGCGCTGCCGCAGGACGTACCCCTGGCCGATCTGCTGTCCGAGATTTTGCGGCACGCGGGTGTCGGGCTCGCCGACGACGGCGAGGCGCACGGCGGTTGGGTCCTGCGCCGCACGGACGGCTCGGCGCTCGAGGGCGGGGCGACCCTGCACGCCCAGGGCGTACGCGACGGCGACCTGCTGCATCTCGTCCCGGCCCGACAGCAGTGGCCGGAGGTGGAGGTCGACGACGTCGTCGAAGCGATCGCCGACGGCGCCCGGAGCCACGGCACCGCCTGGTCCGGCCCGCACACGGTGTCGGGGGCACTGGCCGCGGCCGGCGCGGCGCTCGGCGTCGCCCTGGTCGTCCTGCTCCGGGCGGGGCCGGACTCGATCGCCGCGATGCTGACCACCCTCGGCGTGGCGGCGAGTCTCACGTCGCGGGCATCCTGGCGGCCCGCGCCTACAACCACCGCTCCGCCGGTGTCGCGCTGGGCGCCTACTCCCTGCCGTACGCGTTCGCCGCCGGCGTCCTGCTGCTGGCCAGCGGCGACGCGGTCGGCCCGGTGCCGGGCCTGCGCTGGATCGGCGCACCGGAGCTCCTGCTCGGCTCGGCGGCGCTGGCCCTGCACGGCGTGCTCGGCATCATCGGGGTGGGCGCCGGCCGTCGGATCTTCGCGGCCGCCGTGCTGACCGGCCTCCTCGGCGCCGGCACTGCCGCGATCGGCTTCGGGCTCACCGCGCAGGGCGCTGCCGCGATCCTGCTCGCGGTGCTGGCCTGCGGCGTCGGGCTGCTGCCGCTGCTGGCGATCCGGCTGGCCCGCCTACCGATCCCGCCGGCGACCGCCGCCGGCACCGACCCGGACCGACCCGACCGCGAACGCGTCGTCGCGGCCGTCACCCGCGCGGAGGAACTCCTCGGTGGCCTGCTGATCGGCCACGCCGTCCTGGCGGCGGCCGCGGCCGCCGTCCTCACGGCGACCGGCGGCGGCTGGGGTCGGGCACTGGCGGCGGTCTGCGGCGTCGCGCTGCTGCTCCGGGCCCGGGTCTTCGGCACGGTCCGCCAGCGTGTCCCGCTGCTGGCCGCCGGCACCACGGCGCTCGCCGCGGTCGCCCTGGCCGTCGCGGCCCGTCCCGACCAGCTGACGACGGTGCTCGCGGGCGTCCTCGGCCTGGCCGTCGCGCTGCTGTTGACGGCGGCCGGCGCCGGCTACGCCCGCCGCCCGGCCGGCCCCTACCTGGGCCGCGCCGCCGACCTGCTGGACACCACGCTGCTGGTCGCCGTCATCCCGCTGGCCTGCGCCGCACTGGGCCTCTTCGCACAGGCCCGGACCCTGATCGATTAGTACGTGCCGGCGGCCTTGGCCTCTTCCGCTCGGCGGTAGGAGGCCAGGATCTCGGCCTCGGCCTCGTTGCGGCCGACCCAGGTCGCGCCCTCGACCGACTTGCCGGGCTCCAGGTCTTTGTAGACCTCGAAGAAGTGCTGGATCTCCAGGCGGTCGAACTCGCCGACGTGATGAATGTCGCGAAGGTGTTCCTGGCGGGGGTCCTCGAACGGAACGCAAAGGACTTTGTCGTCGCCGCCCTTTTCGTCGGTCATCCGGAACATGCCGATCGCGCGGCAGCGGATCAGGCAGCCGGGAAAGGTCGGTTCGGTGACCAGGACCAGCGCGTCCAGCGGGTCGCCGTCCTCGCCGAGCGTCTCTTCGATGAAGCCGTAGTCGGCCGGGTACTGCGTCGAGGTGAAGAGCGTCCGGTCGAGGCGGATGCGGCCGGTTTTATGGTCGACCTCATACTTGTTGCGATTCCCCTTGGGAATCTCAACGGTGACGTCGAAATCCATTTCACGCTCTCCTTGCTGACCGCGTTGGCCCCCTGCAGACGCACGGACGCAAGTAGTGTCGCCTAGGCCGGGCATCGAACGGGAGGAGGGGCGGGTGGGGGAAGACTCACAACCGCGCCCCGCACGCGGTCGGGCCCGGGTGCCGGACGCCCAACCGCCGACGTCCGACTCCGTGCGCAAGTCGCCCCCGCCGACGGAAGCCAACCTACACGGTTCCGGCCCTGAGCCGGCCGGGCAGGCGCCGCCCGGACCGTTCCCTCCGGCCGGACCGGGACGGGCCCGCGCCGCGGTGCCGCCAACCCCACCCGCACCACCGGCTCCCGGCCACCTGCCGCCGCCGGTGCGCGCGTACCACCAGCCGACCTCCCCGGCACAGAACGGCCCGCCGATCCCGTTAGGACCGCCCGGCCGCCCGCAGAACCCGTACCCGGCCGCCGCGCCTTCGGTGCCCGAAGCCCCGGAGCCGCCGCCGAAGCGCCGCCGCGCCCCGGGTCGCCATGCTGGTCGCCCTGACCGGCATCCTCGTCCTGGTCGTCTTCGCCGCCGGCCTGGTCGTGCTCCGCCCGGGCCCGGTCGCGGCCTGGCTGGGCGACGACTCCGCGGTCCGGCCGACGCCCGTCGTCGACCCACCTGAACCGCCGCCGGGCCCGGTGCTCGGCGCGCTGAACGGCACCGCGCCGATGCCCGACGAGGCCGGCCTCACCGCCGCCATCGGCAAGCTGGTGACCGACAACGGCCTCGGCGGCCGCACCGGCGTGGTGGTCCGCGACGTGATCACCGGCAAGTTGCTCTACACCAACGCGGGCGAAGTGCCGACCGTGCCGGCCTCGACGATGAAGCTGGTCACCGCGGCGACCGTGCTGGCGGCCAGGGGACCCGCCTACCGGATCCCGACCCGGGTGGTCGCCGGGCCCAAGCCCGGCGAGGTGATCATCGTCGGTGGCGGTGACCCCACCCTCGGCGTCAACAGCAAGACCTTCTACCCGGGTGCGGCCCGCCTCGACAAGCTGGCCGCGGCCACCAAGAAGGCGCTCGGCGGCACCGCGCCGACCAAGGTCTACTACGACAGTTCGCTCTACACCGGGCCGGTCTACGAGCCCGGCTGGGACTCCGACATCCCGACCGGCGGCTTCGGCGGCCCGGCCACCGCGCTGACCATCGACGGCGCCCGGACGGCACCCAAGCAGCTCGACAACGGATACTCCGAGCGGTTCAGCAAGCCCGACGCCGCCGCCGCACTGGCGTTCGCCAAGGCCCTCGGCGTTAAGAGCACGCCGGGCCCGGCTCCGAAGGGCTCGGTGCCCCCGGCCGGCGCGACACCGAGCGCGGCGCCGAGCAGCCCCGCCGAGCCCGGCACGGAGCTGGCCCGGGTCGAGTCACCGCCGATGGTCCGGCTGGTCGAGTTCATGCTGGTCCACAGCGACAACGTGGTGGCCGAGGCGATGGCCCGCCAGGTCGCCCTCGCCAAGGGCAAGCCGGCCTCGTACGCCGGCGGCCGCGCCGCGATGACCGAGACGCTGGGTGAGCTGGGGCTGCCGACCGCCGGGCTGGTGCTGGCCGACGGCAGCGGCCTGTCCCGCACCGACCGGCTGACCCCCGAACTGCAGACCGAGCTGCTCGCGCTCGCCGCGTCCGGCAAGCGCCCGGAGCTGACCGAGATGTTCGCCGGCCTGCCGGTGGCGGCCTGGACCGGCACTCTCGACGAGCGCTTCGGCGAGGCGGCCGACCGCAAGGCCGCCGCGGGCGTGGTCCGGGCCAAGACCGGCACGCTGACCGGCAACCACGCGATGGCCGGCATGGTCACCACGGTCGATGGCCGGCTGCTCGCCTTCTCGATCCTCACCGATGGGGTCACGGCCAGCAGCGACACGACCCGCGGCGCCCTGGACCGGATCGCCGCGACCCTCGCGGGCTGCGGCTGCCGCTGACCGGACCCGGCGCTAGCTCCCGCTAGCGGATGCGGCGCCGGGGGTGTCCTACCCGGGTACCGTGGGGTGATGGCGCAGTTCGTGGACTGGGATCTGGCGGCCGCGACAGCGGGCGCGCTGGGTAAGACGGGCCCACGGGCCTCCTACGAGGAAGCCACCGACGTGGTGGCCGATCTGCGTCGGCTGACCGAAGAGGCGGCTGGCCACGTCAGTGACTACACGGGCCTGCGCTCGCAGGTCGACCATCCGCCGGTGCGGGTCGTCGACCGCCGCGACTGGGCCGCCGTCAACGTCGCGGGGCTGCGTGAAGTGATCAGCCCGCTGCTCACCCGGCTCTCCGGTGACAAGGAGCCAGGGGCGTTCACCGACGCGATCGGCTCCCGGCTGACGGGCGTGCAGGCCGGCAGCGTGCTGGCGTACCTCTCCGGTCGCGTCCTTGGGCAGTATGAGGTGTTTTCGTCCGATCCGGGGCAATTGCTGCTCGTCGCCCCGAACATCGTCGAGGTCGAGCGCAAGCTCGGCGCCGACCCGCGTGACTTCCGGCTCTGGGTCTGCCTGCACGAGGTCACCCACCGCACCCAGTTCACCTCGGTGCCCTGGATGCGCGGCTTCTTCCTCGGCGAGGTGCAGTCCTTCGTCGACGCGTCGCAGACGGGCAGCGAGCACTTCACCGACCGGCTCCGACGGGCCGTGGCCACCCTCTCGGACGCGATACGTGAGCCCGACAGCCGCGCCAGCGTCCTCGACCTGGTGCAGACGCCTGGCCAGCGCGCCGTGCTCGACCGGCTGACCGCCCTGATGACGCTGCTCGAAGGGCACGCCGAGTTCGTGATGGACGGCGTCGGCCCCGAGGTCATACCCACCGTCGAGCAGATCCGGGCCCGGTTCAACCGGCGCCGGGAGGCGGGCAACCCGCTGGAGAAGGCGATGCGCAAGCTGCTCGGCATCGACGTGAAGATGCGGCAGTACGCCGAGGGACGCAAGTTCGTGCACGGCGTCGTGGAGCGGGTCGGCATGGCCGGCTTCAACAAGATCTTCAGCTCACCGTTGACGCTGCCCCGCCTGGAGGAGCTCGGCGACCCGGACGCCTGGGTGGCGCGGGTCCACGGCCCCGGCGGTGGCTCCGGGCCGGTGCTGGCGCAGGGCTGACGACGTGGTCGGTCCCGCGCCACCGGTCGCCGCGACCCGCGTCGCGGTCCGCCGCATGCTGCACGGGATACACAAGGACGCGCTGGTCCTGGTCGCCTGCTCCGGCGGCGCCGACTCGCTGGCGCTGGCCGCCGCGACCGCGTTCGTCGCACCCCGGATGGGCCTGCGCGCGGGGTTGATCACCATAGATCACGGCCTGCAGGACGGCTCCGACCGCCGAGCCAGCGCGGTCGCCGCCTGGGGCGAGTCGGTCGATCTGCGTCCGTCCATCGTGGTGCCCGTCGACGTCTCCGGTCGCCCCGGCGGGCCCGAGGCCGCCGCCCGCGAGGCCCGCTACGACGCACTGCTCGACACCGCCCGCGCCCAGGACGCCAACTCCGTGCTGCTCGGCCACACCCGCGACGACCAGGCCGAGACCGTGCTGCTCGCGCTGGCCCGGGGCGCCGGGCCGCGCGGCATGGCGGCGATGCCGGACCGGCGCGACGTCGAGGGCGTGGCGCTGCTGCGGCCCCTGCTCGACATGTCCCGCGACGAGACCCGCAAGGCGTGCGCCGCGATGGGGCTCGAGCCGTGGGAGGACCCGCACAACCTCGACCCGTCGTACGCCCGCTCCAGGGTCCGTGGTTCCGCCCTGCCGGCGCTGGTCGACGCGCTCGGCCCCGGCGTGGTGTCCAATCTGGCCCGCACCGCGCGGCTGCTCGCCCAGGACGCCGAAGCGCTCGACGTGCTCGCCGCCGAAGAGCTGGAACGGTCCATGATCGACGAAGGGCTGTCGGTCGCGATGCTCGAGGCACTGTTGCCGGCTCTGCGCGCCCGGGCCCTGCACTCCTGGGCATTGTCGCTGGGCTGCTCGCCGGCCGCTCTGTCACACCGGCACGTGACCGCCCTCGAGGCACTGGTCACCGCCTGGCACGGGCAGGGCGCGGTGCATCTGCCCGGCGGCATCCGGGCCGCCCGGGTGGCGGGCGTCCTGCGGGCCCTGACCGACTGAGGAACTACTTCCGGAACGTCGACCGGTAGGCGTGCGGCGTCGCGCCGACCCGCCGGCTGAAGTGGTGGCGCAACGTCGCCGCGTCGCCGAAGCCGCTCTTGCCGGCGACCGACTCGACCGCGAGCTCCGTTTCCTCGAGCAGGCGCCGGGCGAGCAGGACGCGCTGCCCGGTCAGCCAGTCGTGTGGCGTCGTGCCGGTCTCGGCCCGGAAGCGGCGGGCGAACGTGCGCGGAGCCATGTGGGCGCGGGCGGCCAGGTCGTCGACCGTGATCGGCCGGTCGAGGTTGGTCATCAGCCAGGTGAGCAGCGGCTCGAGGGTCGGAGCGTCGGGCGTACGCGGGATCGGTGCCTCGATGTACTGGGCCTGGCCGCCGTCGCGGTGTGGCGGGACGACCATCCGGCGGGCCAGCTTCGTGGCGATCTCCGAGCCGTGCTGCTGGCGCACCAGGTGCAGGCACGCGTCGATGCCGGCGGCGGTGCCGGCGCTGGTCAGCAGGTTGCCGTCGTGGACGTAGAGGTTGTTGCAGGCGACCTTGGCGCGCGGGAAGCGGGCCTGCAGCGCGTCGGCGTAGCGCCAGTGCGTGGTGCACTCGCGGTCGTCGAGCAGGCCGGCCTCGCCCAGGACGAACGCGCCCGAGCAGACGCTGAGCACCTGGGCGCCGCGGGCGTCGGCGCGACGCAGGGCGTCGAGCACGGCGGCGGGCACGATATAGCCGTCCTTGTGCGCGGGCACGGCGACCAGGTCGGCGTCCTCGAGCGGGGTCAGGTCGGCGGCGGGCAGCAGGGTGAAGCCGTTCTGGGCCTGCACCGGGCCACCGTCGGGTGAGCAGACGTCGAACCGGTAGCCGGGGAAGCCGTCGGCCGTGCGGTCGGTGCCGAAGACCTCGCACAGCACGCCGAGCTCGAAGGCGGCGACGCCGTCCATGACGACCACCGCGACGTTGCGAAGCATGTTCGCAGCCTAGCGGAACAGTGGCAGTAATTCGAGGGACTATGGCATCTCTGCCACTGTCTGTCTGTCCGGCCCGGGCGCAGACTTATCTATATCAAGCCCGGTGCGCACCGGCGGTCCTCACAAAGCACGACCACACACAGAGGGGTACCGCCATGGAACTCGTCCTGTTCGTCGCTTTTCTGCTGCTCCTCGCGCTGGCCTCCGCCGCCGGCTTCACGGCCGACTCCCACGACTCGGCCGACTGGAAGCCATCACGCGGCGGCTTCCGAGAACCACAGACTTACTGATCTTGGTGACCGGAAGAACCGACGAGGCGACAGCATCGTGGGTTCTGAGGAATCAAGCTTCACAGGTGGCCGCCCGGTAGCCCTGGGTGGCCACCTTTGTTCCTGGTGGGTCGGCCATCGGGGCGTAACCCGCGTGGGGCAGGCTAAGGGCATGACCGACGGCTCCGGCACCTGGTACGACGCCGACATCGATCACGTGATCATCACCGAGGACGAGATCCGGGAGAAGACCGGAGCCCTCGCCAAGCAGGTGGCCAGCGACTACGCGACCGTCAAGGACGGGCTGATGCTCGTCTGCGTGCTCAAGGGCGCCGTGATGTTCGTGGCCGACTTCGCCCGCGAGCTCGGCAAGCACGGCCCGCCGGTGGAGCTCGAGTTCATGGCCGTCTCCTCGTACGGCCAGGGCACGACCTCTTCCGGGGTGGTCCGGATCCTCAAGGACCTCGACCGGGACATCGCCGGCCGCCACGTGATCGTGGTGGAGGACATCGTCGACTCCGGGCTGACCCTCTCGTGGCTGCTCAAATACCTCGAGTCGCGGGCCGCCGCGAGCGTCGAGGTGGTCGCGCTGTTCCGCAAGCCGGACGCGATCAAGGTGCACGTGCCGGTGAAGTACGTGGGCTTCGACATCCCGAGCGAGTTCGTGGTCGGATACGGGCTCGACTTCAACGAGCGCTACCGTGAGCTGCCCTACGTCGGCGTCCTCAAGCCCGAGGTTTACGCCCGAGTCTGAGGATCTCCTCGACTTCGTACAGCGGACTTACAGCATCCCCGGCTACCGTATGGACTAGCGCGGGGCTCAGTCGTTTGCGTCTCGCGCTCGGGGTGTACCTTCGAATGACCGTGGCGCACCCGGCGGCGCGGGTCGCGGTCGTCCTCAGGGTGTCCTGAGCAGGCGGGTCGCGGCGGGCCGACACCCCGGAGCACCAGTCCCGGCACGGTCATAACGTCGATCAGGAGGATGCGGGCGGTTCGCCGCTCGACAACAGTATGGAACGTACGCGTTTCTTCCGCCGACCGGTGGTCTGGATCATCCTTGTGATCGCCGGCGCAATCGCGCTCAGCTCCTTGTTCACCGGTGGTCCGAGCTATCACCGCGTGGACACCAGCGTCGCTCTGCAGCAGCTCAACAGCGGCCCGGCCAACAGCATCCAAGAGGTCACGTTCCAGGACAAGGAACAGACCCTGCAGATCAACCTGGCCCAGCCGCAGCGCTTCGGCGACACCAATACCAACCGCATCGAGGCGCAGTTCCCGGCCGAGGTCGGCGACCAGATCTGGAACGACGTCCAGAACGCGAAGACGGCGGACCGGATCAGCGGTGACATCGACACGCAGGTGTCCGGCGACAACGTGTTGCTGAGCCTGCTCGTCAACCTGCTGCCGATCGTGCTGCTCGTGGTGCTGCTGTTGTTCTTCATGTCGCAGATGCAGGGCGGCGGTTCCCGCGTCCTCAACTTCGGCAAGTCCAAGGCGAAGATGATCACCAAGGACACGCCGAAGACGACGTTCGCGGACGTCGCGGGCGCCGACGAGGCGGTCGAAGAGCTCCGCGAGATCAAGGACTTCCTGCAGAACCCGGCGAAGTACCAGGCCCTCGGCGCCAAGATCCCGAAGGGCGTGCTGCTCTTCGGCCAGCCCGGCACCGGTAAGACGCTGCTCGCCCGCGCGGTGGCCGGCGAGGCCGGCGTGCCGTTCTACTCGATCTCCGGTTCCGACTTCGTCGAGATGTTCGTCGGTGTCGGTGCGAGCCGCGTCCGTGACCTGTTCGAGCAGGCCAAGGCCAACGCTCCGGCGATCGTGTTCGTCGACGAGATCGACGCCGTCGGCCGCCACCGCGGCGCCGGCATGGGCGGCGGTCACGACGAGCGCGAGCAGACGCTCAACCAGCTCCTCGTCGAGATGGACGGCTTCGACACCAAGGGCGGGGTCATCCTGATCGCGGCCACCAACCGGCCCGACATCCTCGACCCGGCGCTGCTGCGTCCCGGCCGTTTCGACCGGCAGATCGCCGTCGACACCCCCGACATGGATGGCCGCAAGGCGATCCTGCGGGTGCACGCCAAGGGCAAGCCGTTCGCGCCCGACGTCGACCTCGACGCGGTCGCCCGGCGCACCCCCGGCTTCAGCGGTGCCGACCTGGCCAACGTGATCAACGAGTCCGCGCTGCTGACCGCCCGCGTCGACGGCCGGGCGATCACCAACGACAACCTGGAAGAGTCGATCGACCGGGTGGTCGCCGGCCCGCAGCGCAAGACCCGCGTGATGAGCGACCACGAAAAGAAGATCACCGCTTATCACGAGGGCGGTCACGCGCTGGTCGCCTGGGCCCTGCCGCACTCGGCGCCGGTGCACAAGGTGACGATCCTGCCGCGCTCGCGTTCGCTCGGGTCACACCCTGGTGCTCCCGACGGAAGACAAGTACACCCAGACCCGGGCCGAGATGATCGACACGCTGGCGTACGCGCTCGGCGGTCGGGCGGCCGAGGAACTGGTCTTCCACGAGCCGACCACCGGCGCGGGCGACGACATCAAGAAGGCCACGACGCTGGCCCGGGCGATGGTCACCCAATACGGCATGTCGTCGAAGCTCGGCGCGGTCAAGTACGGCACCAGCGGCGACGAGCCGTTCCTGGGCCGCACGATGGGCCACGAGCGGGACTACTCGGACGTCGTCGCGGCCGAGATCGACGGCGAGGTCCGCTCGCTGATCGAGCTCGCGCACGACGAGGCCTGGGAGATCCTGGTCGAATACCGGGACGTCCTCGACAGCCTGGTGCTGGAGCTGATCGAGAAGGAGACCATCTCGACCGCCGACATGGCGCGGATCGCCGCGCGCGTCGTCAAGCGGCCGCCGATGGCGCCCTTCAACGGTTTCGGCAAGCGCCGTCCGTCGACCGAGCCGCCCGTCCTCACCCCGGCGGAGCGCGACGCGCTCAAGGTCCAGGCCGAGGCCGACGGTGCCGAGGCCCGCGTGGGCGGCGGCAACGGTGGCAGCTCGCCCAACTCCAACTCGGACGGCGCACACTGAGCAACATCGACTACGAGTCGGACGGCGAGGTCGAGCTCGACTACCTCGCCGCCCGGCTCGTTGACGGCAAGCTCGCCGGCCGCCCGGTCGAAGAGGCTGTGGATCTCGGCCGAATCGAAAAGGCCGTCCGCGAGATCCTGATCGCCATCGGCGAAGACCCGGACCGCGACGGCCTGGTCAAGACCCCACTGCGAGTGGCCCGGGCCTACGCGGAACTGTTCGCGGGCCTGCGGGTCGACCCGGCCCAGGTGCTCAACACCACCTTCGACGCGGCACACGAGGAACTCGTGCTGGTCCGCGACATCGAGGTCATGAGCGTCTGCGAACACCATCTACTGCCTTTCAAGGGCGTTGCGCACATCGGCTACATCCCGGGCCCGAACGGCCGCATCACCGGCCTGTCCAAGCTGGCCCGCCTGGTCGAGATCTACGCCCGCCGCCCACAGGTCCAGGAGCGACTCACCTCGCAGATAGCCGACCTGCTGATGTCGAAGCTTGAGCCACGCGGCGTGATCGCGGTGCTCGAGTGCGAACACCTCTGCATGGCGATGCGCGGCATCCAGAAGGACGGCGCGAAGACGGTCACGTCCGCGGTCCGCGGCATCTTCCAAAGCGACGCCAAGAGCAGGTCGGAAGCGATGGCCCTCATCATCGGCTGACCCGAGCCGATCAAGACCAAGCTTGTTTCTTTCCCGGGTCCGCCGGTGGCGCGACCGTTGCTCCCGCCGGGGACCGGGCGAGGGCCACAAACCGGCCCTCACCCTGCCAGCTCCGCGGGACGCACCCTCAACCCAAGAGCCTGCGCTGTCGGAGCCCTCGGCTGTGTCCACAGTCCGTGATCGTGTGCAGCGGGCCGGTAACTCCGGGCCGATTCGTGATGATCGTGTGCAGCTGACCAGGCCATCCGACGGCGTGGCGTCCCGATCCCATGCACAGGATCATGGACACGGCAGGACATCCAGCTGACCCGGTGCACACGATCATGACCCCGGCTCGACCCCGAGGGCCGCATCGACCTCGACCCGACGATTGGGCGGTGCTGGCCCGTGCCCGGGCATCCGCCAGAAGCTCCGGCCCGGTCGCAACGCCCCCGCAAAGCCGCAACCAGAGGGGTGGGTCCCGTTGTCGGGCGTAGCCCACAAGTCAGGATCTGCGGGTGGTGACAAGGTGGAGCGCCCTACTGGACGTACGACCTTGTCACCGCCCGCAGATCCTGATGCCCTTGCGTAGTCCGACAACGGGACCCACCCCTCCCCGCCGGTGGGTCCCCGCAGCTCGGGTGGGGTCCGGGGCAAAGCCCCGGAAACCTGACCACAGCGCCCGAGGACGCCGTCGGACCACGAGCGTCGGCGGAACAACGGCCGGTTTCGCGACCCGCCCTTCGGCTGAGGCCGGCCTCGCGGTCGCCATCCTGACGGATTGGGCGACTCGCGGAGGCCGTCCCGCTCGCGCCGCGCCAGCCAGCTCACCGCGCTCAAGCCCCCGCCCAGGCGCCGAGCCCGGCCCGGGTGGCGCTGTGCCGGCCAGGTCACCGCGCTCGCGCCGCAGCCCAGGCGCCGAGCCGCGGTGGCCGCTGTGCCGGCCAGGTCACCGCGCTCGCGCCCCAGCCCAGGCGCCGAGCCCGGCCCGGGTGACCGCTGCGCCGGCCAGCTCACCGCGCTCGCGCCCCCGGCACAGCTGCGACTCCGATGCCATTGGGCTCGATCGTCCGCTGGCCAGACGGAACGGCAACGTCGTAGGTCAACAAGGCTCGACCTCAAGGACCACTTTGCCGGACGCAGGTTTGTGGCCGCCGCCGGCGACCCGCTCGCACGCAAGGGCGCGTCCATCTGGATCGTGTCGACCTGCGCCGCGGGGATGGGACGGCGAGCCCACATCCCCACGGCACGCGCGGCCTACCCCGAATGCGCTCCGGCCGCCGCCGGAGTCGGTCGACGTTCAGACCAGGTCAGGGCCAGCACAGCGCCGGCCAGGACGAGGGCGCCGGCGGTTGCCGCCGCCGTCAGGCGTTCGTCGAGCCAGACCACCGCGATGACAGCCGCGGCGAGCGGCTCGGCCAGCGTGAGCACCGCCGCCGTGGTGGCACGCACGACGGCAAGACCAGCGAAGAACAAGCCGTAGGCCAGCGCGGACGGTGCCGCACCCAGATAGGCGAGCAGGGCCACCGTCTGGGCCGAAGGACCCGACGTGGGCAGCAACCCCTCGAACATCGCAGCCGGCAACAGGCACACCATGCCAACGATGAACCCGCCCAGAGTGGTGGTCAGCGGGTCGCCGGCCTGCCCGGTCCTACGGTTGAGCAGGGTGACGGCCGCATAGCCGGTGGCGGACACCGCCGCGCAGGCCAACCCCAACGCCGGCGCGGTGCCGGTGGTGGCACCTCCACCACCAACCAGCAGGATCAGGCCGAGCAGCGCCAGCACGACCGTGAGGATGCCGCCGCGACCCAGTCGCTCGTCGGTCGTCAGACGCGCGCCAACCGCGATGAGGACCGGACCCAGGCCAAGCGTCACCACGGTCGCGACGGCCAGCCCGGCATATCCGACAGCGGCGAAATAGGCCGTCTGGAAGATCACCAAGCCCACCCCGGTGATCACCACTTGGCGGAGCGACTGCCGGGTGACCGGCCGCCGACGCCGGCGGGTCAGCAGATGGAAGGCCCCGAGCAGCAGAACCCCGGCGGCGAACCGCCAGAAGGAAACCGCGACCGGCCCGAGGCCGCTGGTCTCGTAGAGGACGGCCGCGACGGCACCGCCGGTGCCCCAGGCCACCGCCGCCACAAGGATGTAAAGGATTCCCCGCCCAACGGGCAGGGTCGTATTCGAGTGCACTGCGTTTCTCCGTGTCATCGCCGCCCGGGCGCCACTGAAGAACCCGGGCTCGGGAAAGAACCAAGAGCCGGGTCAGCTAGCGATGCGCGCTAGCGGCCAGCGGGCGGCGAAAGCACAAAACGAGTCACGCGCCGGACCATACAGCAGCCCGAAACCAACGGCATTTGGGTTTGTGCACGGCGAACCCGGCAGACAAAGGAACCCCAGCGGGCATCTGGTTCCGGTACAGCGAACGCGGCATGCGGACCGATCCCGGCGGGCATCTGGTTGTCTACCGCGGACGCGGCAAGCAAAGGGACCCACGGCGGGCATCGGGTTGCGTACCGCGGACCCAACCAGCAAAGGGAACCTTGGCGGCGTCTGGTTGTGTGCCGCGGACCTGGCAAGCGGAGCGCAGCGGAGCGATCCCCGGCGGGAGCAACGGTCGCGCCCCCGACGAACCCGGGAAACCCTGACCTCGCTCTAAATCTTGATCTAGATCTGCTAGATCATGCTTCTAAAGTTGTCGGCGGAGTTGAGCGCATTCCCCGCCAGCGACTGCGCTTCGTCAAGTCGGGACCGCGCCTGCTCAAGGTTGGCGATCGCGTCCATGATGGATGGATGCGCGGACCCGATCGCGGTGAAGCGCAGCCGGGTCAGGGCCTCGTCGAAGGCGTCCGCGACGCCGCGCAGCGTCTGCAGGGCCCGCTGGGTCTGGTCAACCGACGCCGCGACGTTGACCTTGACCTCTTCCACGTTCGGCATTGCGGACCACCTAACTCGTCACGGCCAGGACGGCCTGGCCGATGATCGTGATCAGGATGGGTGCGAAGCAGGCGATGGCGCCGATCGGGAGGGTGCGGTCGACCTTGCCGCCGGCTGGGGCCGGGAACGCGGTGCCGATCGTGACCCAGGCGAACCCGAGCGCGGCCAGCGGCAGTGCCAACCCACAACCGAGCGCGTAGATCGTCATCGGGGTGCCGCCGGCGGTGGCCAGCAGCGCGATCTGCACCACCAGGACCGAGGCGGCGAAGGGCCCGTATACGAGCATGTTGCGTATCCAGGCGCGGACCGGCGTGCGCGGCCCGGCCACGCCGAGCGCGGCTCCCGGCACGCCGAGCAGGGCGGCGTCGGCCCGGTCGGCGGTCGATCGGGCCTGGTGCAATGCGGTCAGGGCGCCGGCCGGATCGCCGGCGATGGCGCGGCCGGCCGCTTCCGCGTCCGCGGGGGTCGGGTGCAGATCGGCATCGGGTACGCCGGCTTCGCGCAACCGGGCCTGCTGTGGCACGAGTCGGGCCCGGACCGCCGACAGTTCCTCGCGCGCCGCCCGGGTGGTCTGCGCCTGCTCGCCGGCCGCGGTGGCCGCGCCCCGGCGCACCGCGTCGAGGCGTTGGGCGGCGGCGCAGTAGTCCGACCAGGCCGAGCCGGGGTCGGTGTCCTCGCGGCGCTGCGGGTGACCGTAGGACGGCTGCTGCGGTACGGGGTTCGGGTGCGCCGGGATCGGGGTGGGGTCCGGCCGGTCGGGCACGTTGTACGGGGTGCCGTTGGTCGGCTGGTCGGTGGTCATCGGTCGGCCTCGGGGCGGACGAACGGCACGATCACCGAGGTGCGGTCCGTGTGCCGATCGTGCAGTAGGGCCCGGTTGTCCCGCGGCTGCCAGTCGACCGCGCGGTTGAGCAGCAGGCTGACGTCGGCTCCGGGAACGTTGAGGAAGACCAGGCCGGCCACGTCTTCGCGGGCGGCGGGGCCGACCTCGTCGGTGAACCGGCGCAGACCGCGCCACCACGAGAGCAGGTGCACGCCGCGGCCGGGGCCGGTGCGCAGCACCAGACGGAGCCGGTCGGGCGGCAGCGCGCCGCCGGCCATCGCGTCCATCCCGAACACCACCATGTAGCCCGGGCGGTCGATGGTCAGCGTGTCGGCGAGTCCCGCGGCGGTGACCGTCTCGACGTCCTGCCGCTCGGCCAGGTCGCGGGCCAGGTCGGCGGCGATCTGGTCGCCTTCGGCCACCAGGGAGGCGATCACGAACCGGGCGGTACGCGGGGCGTGGTGTGCCGCGACGGCGCGGGCGGCGGCGTCGAGCACATCGGCGCCGGTCGCGCTCGGGCCGATCACCGCCAGGTGCCGGCCGGGCGCGGTGTCGAGCGGGAACGCGGCGGTGGTCAGCGGCACGTCGATGTGCCGGCCGACCAGTGCGGCCGGGCGGGTGATCCGGCCGGCCAGCGCCGCGCGGAAGGTGGGGTCGTCGTTGAGGTGCTGGTGCGCGTACCCGGCGAAGACTCTCGGCGGCGCGGCGTCGGCCGCGCGCCGCTCCCACAGCGCGTGGCGCAGCTTGACCAGCGCGGAGCGGTCGGAGTGCGGGTCCGGGAAACGGATCACCCGCTCGTGCCCGCGGGTCGCGCCGCGCGGGCCGCCCAGGCCGCCGGCCGTGTTGACGACCGCGGCGCCGAGTGGCAGGCCGGCGGCCGCGTCGTTGGTCGGCTCCAGCACGTCGCCGCCGCCCGGGAGGGCGACCCGCACCGGGAACTGGCCGAAGATCGAGTCGCGCTTGGCGTAGAGCGCCTCGACTCCGAGCACGGTCTGGCTGGCCAGGACCAGATGGATGCCGTACGAGCGACCTTTGCGGGCCAGTGACTCGAGCAGCGTGACGGCCTCGGTCGCGGCGCGGTCCGTGCCGGCCAGCAGCACCTGGAACTCGTCGATCACGCAGACGATCCGTGGCAGCGGCTGGCTCTCGCGCAGATCGGTGAACCGGGTGACGCCGGCCTTCTTGTAGGCGACGGAGCGGCGGCCCATCTCGGCGTCGAGGTCGCGCAGCACGGCCAGGCCGTACTCCCGGTCGGACTCGACACCGACCGCGCGGGCGTGCGGCAGCCAGGTGCGGTCGCGCTCGGTCGGCACGAACTCGGCGAACGAGATGCCCTCCTTGAAGTCGAGCAGGTAGAGCGTCATCTCGTCGGGGCCGTAGCGGGTGGCCAGGCCGTACAACACGTTGATCAGGAACGCGGTCTTGCCGGCGCCGGAGCGACCACCGATCATCCAGTGTGGAGTGAGGTCGTTGAACTGCAGGTTCACCGGCCGGTCGCCGTCGTGGCCGACCACGGTGGCAAGCCCGGACGCGGACTCGTCGGACCAGGTGTCGTTCGGGTCGTCGGGCAGCAGATCGCTCAGGCCGAGCCGGGAACTGGCGGCGAACCGGGCGCCGAGCTCGGCGCACACCCGCTCGAACAGATGCGGCGGCGGGTCGTCGTCGAGGAACACCGGCGCGTTGAGCCCGACATGCGGCGGTGTCGCGAATCCGGCCCCCGGCGGGTCGCTGACCAGGGCGTGCGGGTTGCGCAACGCGATCCGGGTGGCCAGCGGCATCGGCTGCTGCGTGCTCTCCAGGGTCAGCGGCGGCGGTGGCCAGCCCGCGACGATCAGGTGCAGCCCGGCGTCCGGGCCGGCCTGGGCCAGCGCGGAGATCCGGGTCAGGTCGGCGGTCTCGGTCATCTCGGGCAAGCTCGCGATGACGACGAGGAGGGTGCGTTCCCGCCTCGTATGCCGTACCGCGGTCGGCCGGGCGGGGCGTACCCACTGCTCGGCCTCGGCGAGAACGGCCCGCAGCGCGGTGCGATCGGTGGCCGGTGGCGGCATCAGCCCGGCGTCGGCGAGCGCGGCGAACGGCGCGAAGAGCATCCCGCCACCGGCGGCGTCGACGGCGCGTACGAGCAGCGACCCCGGCGGCGCGGCGGCGAGCAGCCGCAGCAAAGTCGCCCGGAGCAGGCCGGCAACCCGCGGGTCGCGGGCATCGGCGTCGATCGTCAGGTGTCCAGTGCCGAGCAAAGGCACGATCGCCGGAAAACGGGCGTCGTCGAGCGGCTGCGCGGTGCCGATCCGGACGAAGGCCGGAACCCTTGGGCCACCGAGCGGGGTGTCTTCGAACCGCGCGTCGAGCTGGCCACCGAGCCAACCGGGAGTGAGTACGCCGGCCGCGGCCCGCAGCCGCTCGGCCAGGTCGTGCTGCGCACGCTCGTCGGCGACAGGCGCCCGAACACCAGCAAGCGCCGCCTCGGCGGCATCGACCGCCGCGGCTGCCTGACGGTGCAGCGCGGCGGCTTCTAAGGCTCGCGCCTGCGTCCTGGACACACCGCTCACCTCCCGGAGTGACGGTATAGCAGCGCGGCAGAATGTCCCACGCTCCCCACCGCGTGCCGTACGGCTAACCTCGGCATGTGGCCGCCGTATCCTCCGCCCGCACGACCCCGGTCGAGCGAAGCACCCGCCCGCTGCGCCTGCTCCTGATGGTGATAGCCGGCGTGCTGACCCTGCTCTGCCTGGGCGGAGTCGGAGTAGGCATCAACCTCTACGACGAAGCCACCGCCATCGACCGCGGAGACCCCGACGTAGTCGGTCGACAACTACCTGCGCGCTTCTTGTCGCAACGCAACGACGTCGCGCGGAGTCTACTCGCATGTGCCGAGGACGGCGGGCTGGAGCCGATCAGGGCGTTCCGGCGCGACATTGAGCGGCGAGAGCAGGGCTTCGGAATCACGATCATGTCTCGACTGGGGCCCGCTCACCGTCGACGAACGACGGATCCGACCGGCTGGTGGCGACCGAGCTCGACGCGGACCATTCAGGGAGCAGAGACGGTCGACGCAGGACTGGCAGTTCACGGTCGTCGACGAGAAGGCGGCTGGGAAGTGTCTGCGGCGCGCAACTGATCGGCTGACTATTCGATCCAGAGCAGATGGACTGGGACTTCGAGGGTCTTCGGCGCCTGTCCGCTCCAGGCCCACCGGTACCACTCCAGCTCCGTCGCCAGCCGAACACAGATGTCGCCGTCCGCGTTGGTGTGCACCTCGGTGACCGCCCGAAGGTCGCGACGTTCGACTCCGTCGACCACCTGCACGATCCGTCGGCCGGACAGAGCGTCCACGTCGACCGCGGGCACCGGCATCCGCGTGGCCGGGAGCGTCGAGCGAGACCAGCCGGGAGATCACGTCACGATGGCCTGCGGCGGTCGAGAGCGGCGCTGCCCAGCGTCTCTACCCAGACCCGGTCGACTGGCACCAGCGGCGCGAAGACCTCGATCTGCTCGGACTCGGCGCGGTACCACTCCTGCTCCGGAATCGCCGGCACGTAGGTGCGGCTGCCCTGCACGATCCGGTCGTCGGCGCGTAGGTCGCCGCGCCAGCCGGCGCCAGGGAAGCCCGACGATCAGGCGTCGCCCGCGCAGGTCCTCGACGCCCGCCGCCGGCACAGGCACGATCGGCCGGGGTGGCCGCGGCGCCCAGTCGGGCTGATCGGCGAACGGGTCTGGCATCGGCTCGCGGCTCATCCGTCGTCTCCGCTCCGCGCGCCGACGGTCCGGCAGTCTATGCGCCGGTGCCCAGCGGCGCGCCCTTTTCCCGCATCCACGGCAATGGATTCGGTCGCACCCGACGAGCTGCGGTCGCCGTTCAGGTGCACCTCGAAGTGTAGGTGCGGGCCGGACGAGTGGCCGCTCGTGCCGACGATGCCGATCTGCTGACCGGCGGCGACCGTCTGGCCGACGCTCACCTTGGGGCGGTACAGCATGTGGCAGTAGCGGGTGATCACCTCGCCGGCGTGCATGATGTCGACATACCAGCCGCAACCGGGCGTCGACGGCGAACCGTCGCGATCGCAGCGGAACGGCGGTGTGCTGAGTCGTTGTCGCAGCGGGAGACGATGACCGTGCCGGCGGCCGCGGCCAGGATGTCGTCGCCGCGCGACAGCGCCAAGATCGACGCCCTGGTGGCTCGGGCGCGCTGACGTGCGGAAGCCGGAGACCACGCCTGCCTTGACCGGGGCGGTCCAGCCGGACGCCGCGATGTCGCCCATCGCGGCGCAAGCCAGCGTGGCGTCGGCGCCGACCGCGCGGGCCGCGCCGTCGGCCAGCAGGTTCACGATCTCGGCCGCGTCCGGCTCGTGCTTGGCGTAGGCGTCGGGAAACGCGCTGCGCTGCACCTCTTGGGCGGCGTCGGTGAGCGGCATCCGCTCCCAGCCGCGGACCTTGACCAGCTTCTGGTAGAACTTCCGGCTCGCGTAGACCGGGTCCTGCACCTGCTTCGGCGTGCCCCAGCCCTGGCTCGGCCGCTGCTGGAACAGACCGAGCGAGTCGTGGTCGTTGCGCGCGCCGAGGTTGCCCAGGTTGGTGAGCGACGACTCCTGCATCGCGGTCGCGATCGCGATCACCCAGCCCTTCGGCGGCACCTTGAGCTGCGCGCCGACATTGATGATCGTCGCGGCGTTGCGGAGCTGGCTCTCGCTGTAGCCGGAGACCCGTGGCATATCGCCGTTGTGCCGGCAGCGGGACCGGCGGCGCCGCAGCCGTAGGTCGAAAGCGTGGTGTCGTCGTTGCTCAGGCCGTCGAGGAAGAAGGCCGCCATCCCGCCCGCGCAGCAGAGCAGGCCGAGCGTCGCGGTGAGCGCCGACGAGCAGCACGACCTTGCGCGGGCGTCGGCCTCTGACTTCGCGATCCAGGTCTTCGGTCAGCGTCATCCGCGCTCCCAGTCGACGCCGTCCACCAGCCACTTGCCCTCTGTCGACGACCATCCGGAGCACCAAGCGTCCCGGAGTCGACCGGGTAGGAGACCTCGGCGAGCCCGCTGCCTTGGGGCACCACTGTCGCCGGGCCGGTCAGCCGGTCGGCCGGGACGATCGACCGGGTCGACGCCCTTGAGTTTCGCGGCGAGTGACGGTGTCGCGTTGGGCACCAGCGCCGCATGCCAGTCGTCGGCCTTCGCCGTGCGGTCGAGCCAAGCCTCCGCGAATGCCTCGGCTACCTTCGCCGGCTTGGCGTGCGCCCGGGCTGAGGCTCGGCCCGGGATCGAGGGCGGTGCTGGATACCGGCGCGGGTTCGACAACGCCGTCGTCGCCTTCGCGTCGAACCCGCGGTGGCGGGGGCGGTCGAGGCTCTCGACCGGCCGAAGACCCCCGGCAGAGCGGTCTTCCGGGCCGGCGAACGCGCGGGCCACGCCGACGATCGCCGAAGACCACGATCGCCAGGACCACGGCGACGCCGAGCTCGGGAGCGGAGTGCCGAGGTACCGAGGAGTTGGAGTACCCGCCGCACGTGGTCACCTCGCCTCGGACCGGATCCGGGGTGATGTGGGCGCGGGTGGGCATCCTTGGTGGACTCCGGCCGGTAGATCGCGTAGCTTGCCGGCGCGGTCTCCGGCACGTCCGGTTCGACCCATCGGGCCGGCCGGCGGCGCGGCGCCGAAGTGCGCGGGAGTCCGCTGCGGGGTCGGCGACGGGACGTCTGAACGCTCCTCCGGTCGGTTCCGCTCGCCTTGCTCGAGGGTGACGCGTGGCTCGGGTCTTCGAGCCGGGCTTCGGGCCGCAGCGAGGTCTGTTCGGCCACGACGCCGCGACGCTTGCCGACCCGCGGCTCCGCGGTGCCGCCCGGTTCGGCGACGTCGAGCTTCGCGGCCTCGCGCATGTCGCGGAAGAACCGCCGATGCCAGGACCCGGCCGAGGTGATCGCCGACGGTGCTGTCCTTGCCGCCGAGTTGGGTGATTCGCCGGTATGGGCGGAGCAGGAGCCAGCCGACCACGCCGGTAGAGCCAGACGAGAACGACCTGCAGCCAGCCGGGAAGGGTCGGCGTGTTCATGATCAGGTCGACGGCGAAGAGGTAGATCGCCGCGCCGGTGCCGAAGATCGCGATATTGAAGACTGCCGCGACGACCGCATTGGCGAGGCGCCGGATGCCGGCGCTGGCCGGCCGCATCAGCCCGACGTGCCGAGGATCGGCGCCGCGATGACTGCCCATCGGAAGATCAGGAAGCCGAGCAGCACCAGCAGCGACGCCGTGAGGTCGAACAGGGCGAAAAGGAAGGCCGCCAGGAGGCGATGAAGCCCGCACCGACTCGGTCCATGTCGCGGCTGCCCTGGAGGTACTCGTAGGCCTCAGGATCCTCGGTCTTGATCTGTTCGGCGACCTTCATCCATTGGTCGTTCTTCTGCGCGATGATCTCGTCGCGGTCCTTCGGGTTGCCGCGGAGTCTGTTCCGCCTCGGCCCACGAGAATGACTTCGCGTCGTAGAGCGCGGGGCCGTATTTCTTGGCGACGTCGCTGTCCGCGGAGCCGAGAACGCCGCGCAGCCAGTTCCGGTAGAGCATCGTCTCGGTGACGGTGTCGCTGGCCCGAACAGCCGGCGGGCGGTTGTCTTTGCAGGCCTCCGGATCGTCTCAAGCACGCATTGCCCATCCTTGGCCGCGGTCCGACGGCGTCGTGGACGACGCCCAAGCGCGCTCACCAGAGTGCCGTCTGCGATGTTCGCGGACTTGACCGGCCAAGCGGCGAACGCGGTCACCGCGACCATGACCAGCAGCGCCCAGCCGGTCGTGGTGATTGCGTTGCTCATGTCGGACTGACGAGACCGCCAGATCAGATAGAGGCCGACGATCGGCCAGCGTGATGCCGCCGAACGCAGTGAACACCTTGGTGTAGACGGCCTTGGTGGCCTGGTCGACAAGCGGGTCCGCCCAGCCCCACATCGACTGCGGATCCCAGGCCCGTTCGCGCACGGCGTTGGACGCGCCGACGACCGCCGTCGCGATCATGAACTCGCCGTTGGCGACCGTCGTGAGGAACCGGTAGTCGGGATGCAGAACGGTGGAGGCGCAGCCGCCCTCCACGTCGTAGGTGGTGTAGCTGTATCCGGCATACCCGTAGTCTGCCGTACATACCGGTGATGCCCGATGTCGTTCGCGCTCTCCGGACGAGTCGCGAACCAGCCAGCGAGCCCGGAGTCGGGGGTGCTCGGAGTCGGCGCCTTGAGGCACTGAGCGCGGTCTGCGGCGACCTCGGGCAACTTGGCGACGCAGGCCTTGAAGTTGGCTTCCCACTGTTCGATCGAGCACACGTCGCCGGGTGCGCGGGTGGGGACCGGGGCGGCGGATGCGCCCAGGGCGGGCCAGCTGATGGTGGCGGCAGCCGCTATCAGGAGGGTGAGGACCAGAGAGGCTACCCGTGCTCGCGCCCGAGCCATCTTACTCCTCCAGGTCTGCGGGGGGTGGCGGGAGGATGGACGGCGTGGTGGCGGCCGCCGCTGGGGTGGTGTCGAGGTGGTCCAGTAGGCCTTCGACGTACGAGACGTCGACCCGGATCTTCTGGACCCGGCCGTCTACGTCGCGCATGACGAACTCGCGGAAACCTAGGCGGGCCGACGATGACGTGTCCACGTTGGACAGGCTGGCCAGGGTGGCCTCGTAGCCGTCGTTCACCGGGACCCGCAGCAGGCGCAGGGCTTCCGAGGCGATTTCCTGGTCTTCGGCGATCCGGCCCACGAACACCGTCGACACGAGGTTCTGCACGTCCAGGCCCAGGATGTCGCGGGGGTTCTGCGACGCGACCAGCGCCGCCAGGTTCCACTTGCGGGAGTCGCGGGCCAGGCGCACCAGGAAGGACCGGCCGGAGCGCCAGCCTTCCATGAAGTGCGCCTCGTCCAGGCCGACCATCTTGCGGGACGACATCGAGCCGCCGTAGCAGCGGCGGACGGCCAGGCGGTGGGCCGTGTGCAGCATCGGCAGCGCCAGCGACTCCTCGGCCGACCAGTACTCCCGCTCGATCTTCAGGTCGGGAAGCCGCAGGCCGGCCATCGTGATGACCGTCAGCGCCGCGTCGGCGCCGAGCAGGCCCTCCGGTGGGCGGCCGAAGAACAGCAGTGCCAGCGGCATCTCGGCCGTGTCCAGCAGCAGGTTGGCCAGTTCCTTGCCGTCGTCGTCGTCCATGCCGGCGAGGCAGGCGACGATGTCGTCGAGGGTCGACGTCTCCTCCGCCGGGACCTGGCGCACCGCGTGCCGGAGCAGGGTCGCTGTGGACGCCTGGCGGGCCACCTGCGGCGGGACCAGCATCTGGCAGATGTCCTGGACCAGCATCCGGCGTTCGGCACGCGAGTTCGAGACCGCGATCTCGTACTCCCGGTCGCCCGGCGCGCCCAGCGAGAACTCCGTGCGCAGGGGCGTGGGGATCAGCGCGTACGGCGCCAGCGTGCCGGCTTCCGAACCGGTCAGGTTGAGCACCCGGGAGAACGGCCGTAGCTCCGGCATCGCGGCACAGTCGGGCCAGCGGGCCGGACGGGTCGAGCAGGGTGACCTGGACGCCGCGTCGGGCGGCCAGGTAGCCGAGCGCGCCCAGCAAGGTGGACTTGCCACCGCCGGGTTCGGCGACGAAGACCGAGAGGCCGGAGCGCTCGCGTACCTCCATCGGGAAGTGCAGGTCGAGGAAGACCGGCCGGCGGCAGGTGCCGGCGGTGCGGCCGATCAGGTCGCCGCGCCGGTCGCCGACCGTGGACGCCGCTTGTGGCAGCGCGGCCGCGAGCAGCTTGACCGGCATCCGGCGGATGTAGCCGGTGTTGGCGATCGGCTCGCCGGGGATGAACTCGCGGGCCAGCCAGTCCTGGTTCTTCGGGTGCTGCAGCGAGATGCGCAGCTCCCGGGAGTAGAGCTGGATCAGCCGGCGGGCCCGCTCGAGGCACTCGTCGCGGGTGTTGCCGCCGACGGCGATGCGGTGCCAGCCGTGCGCGCGGGCCGACTCGACCGGCATGCCGGTGGTCATCTCGTCGCCGATCACCAGCGCGCGCTTGGCCAGCCGCTCGAGCTCGGGCGGGGCGTCGATGCCGTGCTCGGCGTAGTCGAGTTGCTGCGACCGGATCATCCGGAGCCGGTGCTCGAGGTTGCGGAACGAGTCACCGGAGCCGAGCACGTCGATTCGCGACGACAACTCCATCGGCCACGGCAGCCGCTCGTGGAAGTGCATCCACGGCTCGTGCCGCTCGGGGATCTCCAGCGGTTCCATCCGGCCGACGGCGAGCACGGCGACGTGCCGCTCCTCGCCGGTCATCCGGTTGACCAGCTTGACCGTCGAGCCGTACGGCGTGCGGTAGCGCTCGATCTGCTCGGTGAGCCCGAGCAGGTCGCCGCGCTCCCACTGCGCCGTTGGTGACCGGGGACAGCGTGGTCGGCGGCGTCATGCACAGCGCGACCGACCGGTAGAGCAGCCACTCGAGCTCGTGTCGGCGTGACCCGCCGGCCGCGCATGCCGAACGCGCCGAGCACCTCGTCGAACTGCTCGACGGTGCGGCTCAGCTTGCGCCGTTCGCCCTCGGCGACGCCGCGGCCGAAGCTGCGCAGCACCCGCTCCGACAGGCTGTTGCCGAGCGACCGCCGGGCGAACGTGACGCCCAGGTAGGTCTGGCCCTCGGCGTGGTTGACCGAGAGCAGGTGCCGCTGCGCCGCGACCAGGTGGTCGGACCAGGACGTCGCGCCCGGCACGCTGGGCAGCGGCGACGGCGTGTGCTGTGTCGACCGTGCGGGCCCACTCGTCGGCCGGGAACGGCCGGGTGGTGCGGCGCAGGTGCAGCCGGAAGCCGGCGAGGCCCGGCGTATTGCTCGGAGATCGCCGAGCAGCAGCGCCTCGCGCTCGGCGTCGGGCCGGAACGCCCAGCGCACCTCGGGCAGCCAGTACCACGCGGTCACCGTGTTGGGCGTGAACGTCAGGTGGCCGGCGATCTCGGTGATGGCCAGGCCGATGCTCGGGTCGCGGTCGCCGAACTTGATCTGCGGCGGCTTGACCGTGACCGGCTTCTTCGCCGGCTCGCGCCGTTCCTTCTCTCGACGGCGCGGCGGCTGCGCCGGCTCGCGCACGATCGGCAACTGCGCGCCGGGCCGGTCGGGCGCGCGCTCCGAGCGCGGCGCGACCTCCGCCGCGTGTTCCGGAGCAGCGCAACGGGTGTAGCGGCGGTGCCGGGCCGCGTGGCCGGTCGGCGCGGCCGGGCCGGGTGCTGTGGTGGCGCCAGCCGGCTCGGCGGTCGGCGGCTCGGCGCGCCGGCGCGGCTCGGGTCGCGGCTCGGGTCGTGGCTCGGGCCGAAGCTCGGTGCCGGGGTCGAGGAAGGCGTCGGCATGCGGAGCGGGCTCGCCCCGCCGGTCGGTCTCGACCCGGCGCGCGGTTGGCCCGGCTGACGATGCGCTGCCGGTCAACCGACGGCCCGGGCTGCGGCGGCGGGTCCAAACCCGCCCGGGGCGCTTCCACACCAGCGCGGGAGGGCTCGATGCCACCGCGCGAGGGCTCCACAGCAGCTCGAGGCCGCTCGGCGCCACCGCGTGGTAGGTCGACGCGACCCGGCGGGGGCGCGGCGGCGGCAAGTGGGTCGACGTGCGCCGGATCGGTGCCGGGCCCGGGCAGCGGCTCGCCGGCCGGCGCGGTCGGCGGCAGCACCGTTGCCGTTGGTCAGCGCGTGCCGCCCACCGGCCGGGTCGGCCGGCTGCTGCTGCGGTGGGGCGGCGCCGCCGAACAGGTCGAGGAAGGGCGAGTCGATGTCGGCCTCGGGCGGCGCGGGCCGGCGCCCGGCCGGCACCGTGCGGCCGCGTTCGTCGGCCGGCCGGGACCGCGCCGGTCCTGGCGCCTGGAACACCGCCACCGAGCCGTGCCCGGGGGTGGTCACCAGCTCGTTGTCCGTGCGTTCCTCGTCAAGCTCGGTCTCGTCAAGATCCGTCGCAGGGTAGTCGCTTGATCGCTGACGGTGACCACTGGTGCCGGACTGCGTGTCGGCCGGACGGGACTCCGGCGGGACGGGTCGATTCATGCGAGGACCTCGCTCCGTTCCGCGAACGCGCTCGGTTTGACAGGTGACGGCCGAGTTGTCTGCCGGACGGGCTGGGGGTGCCGGGTCATACCAGCTCCTCGCGAATCCGGATCTTGGTCGCGACCAGGCGTGGGTCGCGCTGCTCGACGGCGGGCTCGCGGGTGCGGCGCCAGTCGGTGAGCGCGGTGCGGATCACCACGCGCGCCGGGCGGTCAGGATCGACGTGGCGGAAGATGAACGAGGTCGTCACGATGGCGAGCGCGATCTCCCAGGCCGGGAAGAGGTCGACGCTGAACGTGAACAGATAGTGGATGAACACGTAGAGCGGCACGAGAAGCATGAACAGCCCGTATTGCGCGTAGGGCAGATGGACCGGAAGCGTGTATCCCGGCGGGCCCAGGTAGACCAGGCGGGCCCGGTAGATGTCGTCGTCGGTGCGCAGCCGCATCTCGTGCCCCGCGGCCTATTCGAAGATCAGCTGGATCAGGAAGTCGCCGACGAAGAACAGCGTCGCCGCGCCCGCGATGAACGCTAGGCCGACGATGGCGATGGCCGAGCTGGTCAGGACCTTGGAGACCTCACCCTTGCTCGCGCGTCCGATGAAGATCACGCCGAGCACCGCGAGCAGGATCGGCGCCACCTTGCCGGCGAAGAAGGTGACGATGCCTTCTGTGTGTCGATGCCTTTCGGGTCTGCCGCACCCGCGATGACGTGGGCGAGCACGCCCGACGCGGCGTGCGCGGACGCGCCCCACGCCTGCTGGACGAGCTCAGTGGCGATCATCGGAAAACCTCCCCGGTGCCGAGCGGCCGGCGGAGCCGCGGCACTGTGATTGTCAGGCGTTCGGGTGACGTTTTGTCGTACGTCTTGTCCGGCAGCCCGGGTGTTGTGCGCTCACCGCTAACGGTGTCTCATACTCGGGTGTTTTGTCCCGCTTTCGGCCTGTCTCCTCCGTCTTGGCGCCGGAATCATTAGCAATTGCAAAGCGTACGGCGGAGCCCTGCTTCGAACAAGCTACGAAGAATGTGCCCGGTGTGGCCCCTGGTGGCCGGTGTGGCCGGCCGTGGCACACGAGTTCGAAAATCGGTCCATGAACCATGTTCGGTACGGTCTACGGGTGGCCGATCTGCTGCGGTCGCCCGACCCGGTGGTGATGGGCGTCCTCAACGTCACGCCCGACTCCTTCTCCGACGGCGGGCGCTACTTCTCCACCGACGCCGGCGGCGGTCTAGCCGCCGCGGTCGAGCACGGCGTCGCCATGCACCGCGACGGCGCGCACCTGGTCGACGTCGGCGGCGAGTCGACCCGGCCGGGTGCCGAGCGGGTCGACCCGGAGACCGAGGCGGCCCGGGTCCTGCCGGTCATCCGCGAGCTCGCCGCGCTCGGCGTCCCGATGAGCATCGACACCACCCGGGCCAGCGTCGCCGCGGCCGCGCTGGAAGCCGGCGCGATCGTGGTCAACGACGTCTCCGGCGGCCTCGCCGACCCCGACATGGCCAAGGTCGTGGCCGGCGCCGGCTGCCCCTGGGTGCTGATGCACTGGCGCGGGCACTCCCGCCGGATGGCCGACCTGGCCAACTACGGCGACGTGGTCAAAGAGGTCCGCGACGAGCTGAGCCAGCGGGTCGACGACGCGCTCGCCGCCGGGGTGGCCGCCGACCGGATCGTCATCGACCCCGGCCTCGGGTTCGCCAAGAACGCCGAGCACAACTGGGCAGCTCACCGTCCGGCTGCCGGAGCTGATCGCGCTCGGCTATCCGGTGCTGTTCGCCGCGAGCCGCAAGTCCTACCTCGGCCGGCTGCTGGCCGGGCCGGACGGCACGCCCCGCCCGGTCGACCAGCGCACGGCCGCCACCGTCGCGACCAGCGTGCTCGCGGTCGCCGCCGGTGCCTGGGGCGTGCGGGTGCACGACGTGCGGGAGACCACCGACGCGATCGCCGTGTGGCTGGCCAGCGGGCGACCCGCGGCTGGCGCAACCGGGAGGAGAAGCACGATGACTGACCGGATCACCCTCAAGGGGCTGCGGGCCCGCGGCCGGCACGGCGTGCTGCCGACCGAGCGCGCCGAAGGGCAGGACTTCCTCGTCGACGTGGTGCTCGAGCTCGACCTGAGCGCCGCCGCCCGCGACGACGACCTGGCCAAGACCGTCGACTACGGCGTGCTGGCCGGGCGAGCTGGTCAAGGTGATCACCGGCGAGCCGGTCGACCTGATCGAGACGCTCGCCGACCGGCTGGTCGACGTCTGCCTCGACGACGCGCGGGTGCAGACGGCGACGGTCACCGTGCACAAGCCGCACGCGCCGATCCCGCACGAGTTCGCCGACGTCGCGGTCCGCCTGCGGCGCGGGAGGGCGGAGCGCTGACCCGGGCCGTGCTCTCGCTCGGCAGCAACCTGGGTGACCGGCTGGCCCACCTGCGGGCCGCGGTCGCCGAGCTGGAGCCCGTACTCGTGTCGGTCTCCGGTGTCTACGAGACCCCGCCGTGGGGCGATCCGGACCAGCCGAGCTATCTCAACGCCGCGGTCGCTGGTCCGGGACGACGCGGCGACCGCTCGGGACTGGCTCGACCGGGCCCAGCGCGATCGAGAGCGGCGGAAGGCCGGGTACGCGACCCGGAGCGCCAGTTCGGCCCGCGGACGCTGGACGTCGACGTGATCGCCGTGTTCGACGCGGACGGCCAGCCGGTGCGTCAGCGACGACCCGGAGCTGACCCTGCCGCACCCGCGGGCCCACCTGCGGGCGTTCGTGCTCCGGCCGTGGGTCGACCTCGATCCGGCGGCCGAGCTGCCCGGCCACGGGTCGGCTCGACCGACCTGCTGCGGGCCGAGCCGGCGGCGGGCGACGTCGCGGCGGTGCGTGCCCGGCCCGATCTGCGGATACAGTCGGCGGGATGAGCCAGCAGCCTCCCCGCGCGGCCACGGGCCACACCGGCCGCGGATGGGTCCGACCCAGCCGGCGACGCTGGTGCTCGCCGCACTGGTGGCCGCGCGCGCTGGCCTGGCTGCTGGTCAGCTTGACCTACGCGAGCCTGCCAGACCTGCCCTGGTCGCCGACCGCCGTGCTGGCCGGTCTCGGCGTGCTGGAGGGCTACATCGCGCTCAACACCAGGGCCAGGTTGCAGGGCAAGCCCGGCCGGGAGCCGGTCGACCCGCTGTCGGTGGCCCGGTTCGCGGTGCTGGCCAAGGCGTCGTCGCTGGTCGGCTCGATCTTCGGCGGGTTCTTCGCCGGCCTGCTGATCTTCTTGATCTTCAAGCACACCGACGCGGCGCGGCACGACCTGCCGGCCGCGATCGGCGGCCTGGTCGGATCGATCATCCTGGTCATCGCCGCGCTGCTGCTCGAACGCGCCTGCCGGGTGCCCAAGCGCCGCGACGACGACGAGAACCATGACGACGATGCCCGCTCGACCCCCCGATAGCCGCGTGCACAGGGGGTGACGTCCGGGCGGGAGCGCGGTTAGGGTGCGTGCGAACGGTAGGAAGGCGCGCACCTCATGGGCTACGACGACTCGATCTACCGGCAGCGCTCGGGCGACACCGACCCGGGCCCGGTCGGCGACTACCGCGACGACTATCCGTCCGGCGACTTCGGCATCGGCGACCTGCGCGGCCGCCGACCCGGTCGACACCGGGCGGCAGGGCGTGCCCGCGGCGGTGCTCGACGACGTGTTCGACGACCCGGCGCACGGGGAGCCGGGCCGGGACAGGTTGGCCTTCCACATCATCTGGGAGATCGTCCTCCTGCTCGGCGTCGCGGCGGTGGGCTACGTGCTGCTCCGCGAAGACTCCGGCGCGTTGCGCGGCAATGCCCTCGAGCAACTGCTGGTCGCCGGTGCGGCCCTCGGCCTGCTCGCGGTGGGCGCCGGGCTGACGCTGCGGGCCGGCGCGGTCAACCTGGCGCTCGGCCCGGTCGCGGTGGCCGCGGCGCTGCACTTCGCCGAGAACGGCGACCGCGGCATCGTGCCCACCATCGCCCAGGCCGCCGTCGCCGCGCTGGTGCTGGGCCTGGTGGTCGGCATCGTCGTGGTCGGTCTTCCACGTGCCCGGGTGGGCGGCCAGCCTCGCCGCGGCCCTCGGCGCCCTGGTGTTCATCCAGCGCCGGTCCGCTGCCGGTCGACGTGCAGGGCGGGTACGACCCCAGCAACCACGCGCTCTACCTGTTCGTCGGCGTCGCCGTCGTCGGCCGTGCTCGGCGGCCTGCTCGGCACCGTCAAGTCCGTCCGCCGCTCGGTCGGCCGGTTCCGCCCGGTCGCTGACCCGGCCCGGCGGCGTGGCCCGGTCGCCGCGGTGCTGACGGGCGGCGCCATCGCGCTGTCGATGCCCCTCGCGGCCGGCGCCGGCGTGCTGATCGCCGCCTCGGCCGACGGCCCGGTCGTCCCGGCCAGCGGGCTCGAGTGGACCGGGCTCGCGGTCGGCGCGGCGCTGCTCGGCGGCACCAGCGCGTACGGCCGCCGTGGTGGGGTCTTCGGCACGGTCTCGCGGTCGCGCTGCTCGTCGTCGGTCAGCGCTACATCGCCGAGCGCGGCTGGGACGACATCACGCCCGCGGTCGCTGGGTGCCGGCGCGGTCGCGCTCGGCCTGGTGGTGACCCGGCTGGTGGAGACGTTCGGGCGGCCCAAGTCGGCCGGCATCGACGACACGCCCTGGCAGACCACGACCACGGCCCCGCCGTGGCCCCGGCGCCGCGGCCCGATCGGCGAGCGCACCGACTCGTGGTCGTCGACGCTGCCGGCGCAGCCGACCGAGAGCCGGGCCGACACCTGGGACACCGAGCGGTGGAGTGGCGGAGACCGCTGACCCGACCGGGCGACCCGCCGGGTGGCGGGCTACGCTCGGATCATGACCGAATCGCCGGAGTTCGCCGCGCTGGACGCCCTGTCCACCGAGGAACTGCGCGAGCGGGCGTTCCATGTCGCCCGCGAGCACCTCGACGTGCGGCTTCTTCTGGGCCGTGCGTGCGCCACCTGCCGGACGCCGAGACCGCGGCGGGCTTGGAGGCGCGTTCAACGCGGTCGGCGCGACCATCGACAGGCGTTCGCCCTGTTCCGTGAGTTCGAGGGGCACGACTTCGGCGACGACGAGCCGCTGCTGCGGGCCAAGTTCATCGACTACCTGCTCAAGCACAACGCCGCCAAGTAGGGCACCGCGGGCATCGGACAAATAAATGCATATACTCCCGTAGGTTTCGTGGCTGGATTCTGCCGGGAATTACGGCGCCATGGCTCTCACCAACCGATACAAGACCGCTACCGGATCGGGCACCATCGCCGCCCTGGTCCTGGTGCTGGTCTTCGGTAGCCCCTGGTATCGCGACTGGGTCACCTCGAACTACACCGACAAGACGGCCGGCGGTTGGTTCCTCCGCCTGCTCGGCTACCCGGCGTGGCGGTTCGACTCCAGCGACTCGCTCCAGGATGTGCTCGCCGACGACCTGCGCGCGATCCTCGTCGTGGTGCTCACGGCGCTCTTCCTCTATCTGCTGCCCGGCAGCCAACTCGCCCGGGCCCGCGGCACGCTCAGCCAGTTCTTCGCGGGCTGGGGTGCCTACATCTTCGCCGGCGCGTTCGCCGGCCTGATCACCGCGCTGGTGCGCAGCAACCCGTCTCTGTTGGGCGCCTTCAACGCGGCGGGCCAAGGCGCCGCCTACGGCCTGTTCGTCGGCTGGATCGTCGGCATCGCCACCCTGGGCGGCTGGCGCGGCACCCGAAGTTGACCCGCCGGACCACTCCGAGGACCCGTCACTCCCCCGACGGGTCCTCGGCCTATTCGGCCGGGTAGTCGATGCTCAGGATCCGGTGCCGGCTGATCAGGCCGACCGTCCGGTTGCCGTCGCGGACCTCGGCGTAGTCGGCGTTGGTGACCAGCATCGCCGCGAGCGCGTCATAGAGCGAGGTGCCGACCTCGACCTCCGGGATCTGGCCTTCGTACGCCACCTCGTCGGCGGGGGTCAGCATGTCGTCGGTGACCGGCAATACAT
>CAWIXO010000043.1:0-54370 GCA_963840005.1 uncultured Actinomycetota bacterium
AGCACCGGCGTGCCCTCGTGCTCGGCCGGACGGGTGGCGAGCACGTCGAACCGGTGCACGGTGACCGGGCGTGCCTCCAGCTGAACGTCCTCGCCCGCTCTGACCCGGGCGTACGAGCGCTTCCCGTCCACCTTGATCGCGCTGACCGAGCTGGGCACCTGGTCGATCACGCCGGTGAACCGCGGAAACGGCTTGGCGTACAGCCGAATCGGGCGACACCAGATGCATCGGTGACCGCGGTCGCGTCGCCCTGAGCGTCGTCGGTGACGGTCGCCCCCACCCCGAGCCTGATGGTCGCTGGTAGGTCTTGTCGGCCCCGACGAGGTACGTGAGCAGCCGGGTGGCCCGGTTGACACCCAGCACCAGGACGCCGGTAGCCATCGGGTCGAGGGTGCCGGCGTGGCCGACCTTGCGCGTGCCCGCCAGGCGTCGCGTGCGGGCGACGACGTCGTGGCTCGTCCACTCCGATGGCTTGTCGACGACGACGAGACCGTCGCCGACCGACGGGCGGTAGCCGAGGTGGCGCGCCGCTCACCGGCGCTTCCGGCCCTCGGACAGCATCTGCACGGTCTGCTCGATGCGACGCCGGCGCGTCTCGTCGCGCTTCGCCTCGGTCACCCACTGCGCGTACTCGCGCCGGTGGCTGTGCGACAGCGACGCGAAGCTGTCTGCGGCCGGCGTCGAGGCCGCGATCGCCGCAGCCAGGTCGGCGGGCACGTCGACGGTGCGCGGCCCGGGGTCGAGCGTGAGGACGACGTCCACGCTGTCACCGACCTGCTTGCCGAGCTGCTCGCGAATGGCCTTGAGGACGCCGATGACATGCGCGCCACCGTCCATCGGCACCAGGCTGCCGGTGTACTCGACTGCGGCGAACATGGCCGTCACCGGAACGCGGCCACGGGTGCCGAAGAGCTCGGCTGCGTCGTGGGGGAACCGCACCCAGCAGCCGCCACCGGAGCCGTCACGGGCGGCCTCGATCGTTGCTGTGAAGGCGACGGGTTCCGGGTCGGTCCACGCCACCATGGTCAGCCGCGTCCCGCGACCGCGGTGTCCTCGTCGTCGTCCTCGTCGTCGGAGTCCTCGTCCGAGTCGTCGTCGGAGTACGCGTCGGAGTCGTCGTCCAGGCCGACCTGCTCGAGATCAGGATGCCGGTAGGGGTCTTCGTCTCCGGCGTAGGTCTTGCGGACGGCGAGTGCCGCGACCTCGGCGTCGCGGCCGGCTGCGACCCTCAGGAGCTCCGCCATCGACGCTGCCGTCTCGGGCATCGCGTCTGCCACGAACTCCAGCGACGGGGTCAGCCGGATGCCGATGGCCTTGCCCACCTCGGAGCGCAGCTTCCCCTTCGCGCTCTCCAGGGCCGCTGCGGTGGCGGCCTTCTCGGTCTCGTCCCCGAGGACGGTGTAGAAGACGGTGGCGTGCTGAAGGTCTCCCGGTTGACGCGGGTGTCGGTGACCGTGATGAACCCCAGGCGCGGGTCCTTGACCCGACGCTCGAGGGACTCGGCAACCACCACCTTGATCCGGTCGGCGACCTTGCGTGCCCGTGCTGTGTCAGCCATGACGCATCCCTTCATCCGGCCGGTTCCCCGGCCCCATCGAACAGCACATCACTCGTCTTCGTCGTTCCAGACCCGGGGTACAGGCCGCGAGCAGCTCGAGCTCGGGCCGTCCGGCGACCAGCTGCTCGCACGCCTGCAGGACCGACCGCACGTGCTCGGCGTCGGCGCCCGTGACCGCGACACCCAGCTCGGCCCGCCGGTGCAGGTCGTGCGCTCCGGTCTCGGCGGCGCTGACCTCGTACCGCCGGCGCAGCTCCGCGAGCACGGGCGGACCAGCGACCGCTTGCCCTTGAGCGAGTGGACGTCCCCGAGCAGCACGTCCAGCCGCAGCGAGCCCCGACCACGCGATCACCTTCCCGCCACCGGCAGGCGGCGTCGCTCCCGCGAACACGGGCCGACGCCGCCTGTCGGGCTGGATCAGGCGCGC
Organism: uncultured Actinomycetota bacterium; assembly: GCA_963840005.1. Lineage (GTDB taxonomy): Bacteria > Actinomycetota > Actinomycetes > Mycobacteriales > Micromonosporaceae > Asanoa. The sequence continues at coordinate 1,986 of CAWIXO010000043.1, forward strand.
GGCTTTTCCTGCATGTCGTAGGTCTCGATGGCGTCCTCGACCCGGATGTCGTTCCAGGAGCCAAGGCCGATGCCGCATTCGAAGCCTTCGCGCACCTCGGTGGCGTCGTCCTTGAACCTTCGCAGCGAGTCGATGGCAGGCTGTCGGCCACCCCGTTACCTCGCGGAGGAGCCGCGCCTTGGCGTTGCGGCGCACCTTCCCGGCGCACGATGCAGCCAGCGATGTTGCCGAACTTCGAAGACGGAAGATCTCCCGCACCTCGGCGAGCCGGGCTGCACCTCCTCGTACTCGGGCTTGAGCAGGCCCTTAAGCGCCGCCTCGATCTCGTCGATGGCCTGGTAGATGACCGGGTAGACCCGGGGTTCACGCCTTCGCGGTCGGCCAGTTCCGCCACCCACGCGGCCGGCCGCACGTTGAAGCCGATGAGATGGCGTCGTCGACGGTGGCCAGGTTGACGTCGTCCTGGGTGATCCCGCCCACGCCGCGGTGGATGATTCGCAGCTCCACCTCGCCCGTGACCTCGAGCTTCATCAGCGCGTCCTCCAGCGCCTCGACCGAGCCGAGCCGTCGCCCTTGATGATCAGGGTCAGGGTCTCGACCTTGCCCTCGGCCAGTGCGGCCCTCAGGTCCTCGAGGGTGATCCGCTTACGGCGCTTGGCCAGGACCGCCGCGCGGTCGGCAGCCTGCCGACGCTCGGCGATCTGCCGCGCGATCCGGTCGTCCCGACCACGATGAACGTGTCGCCGGCACCCGGGACCGACTGCAGACCCAGCACCATCACCGGACGCGAAGGCAGCGCCTCCTCGACGTTCTCGCCGTGCTCGTCGAGCATGGCGCGGACGCGCCCGTGAGCGGCACCCGCCACGATCAGAGTCGCCGACGCGCAGGGTTCCGGTCTGGACGAGCAGGCCAAACGAGGGATCCAGCGGTTACCCGACAGTCTTCGCCGCCGCCTTCACCGATTTCTTGTAGTCGCGCACCTTGGTCAGGCTCGCCTCGTCAACGATATCCGCGACCGACATGTGGGATCCCTCGTCCCCATAGGCCCCGGCCGCCTCGCGCCAGCCCTCCGGACGCACCCCGTACTGCTTGCCGAGCAGCGCGACGAAGATCTGCGCCTTCTGGCGGCCGAACCCGGGCAGCTCGGCGACCCGCCGGAACAGCTCGCGCCCGTCGGCGGCCTCGTTCCACAGCCGCGCGGTGTCGCCGTCGTAGCGGGCCACGATCTGCCGGCAGACCTCCTGCGTACGCGCGGCCATCGCCTTGGGGAACCGATGCAACGCCGGCGGCGTCGCGAAGATCTTCGTCAGCTCCTCGGGATCGAACTCGGCGATCTCCGCAGCGGTCGGCGCGTGCCCCAACCGCTGTGTGAGCACATAAGGGGACGAGAACGCCTTTTCCAGCGGAATCTGCTGATCGAGCACCATCCCGACGAGCAGCGCCAACGGGTCGCGGTCGAGCAGCGCGTTGGCCTCCGGAGCGATGGGCAGCGAGAACGTCATGCGTCCCATCTTGGCCCACCCCCGTGATCTCGTCGGACCCGCCCGCTATGCCTTGGACAGGCGTACCTCCAGGGTCATCCCGTCGGCGCGGGCCGCGCTGCCGCCGAACGCGCTGTCCACGGCGACGCGCTCGAAGTCGGCGGCCGTGTAGGCCCGGCTGCGCAGACCGCCCAGCGCCATCCGGGTGAACGCGCTGTTGAAGCGGTTGAGCCGCATGCCGGCCACGTCGGCCCGGATGTCGTCGTCGGTCGCGCCGCGGTTCATGTCGAGGATCACGGCCTCTCCGCCCGGCCGCAGCACCCGGTGGATCTGGTCGAGAGCGGTCACCGGGCTGCTGAAGTTCTTGAACGCGGCCTGGCAGACGACGAGGTCGAAGCTGTCGTCCGGGAACGGCAGGTCGGCCACGTCGCCCCGCCGGAAGTCGACCGGCACGCCCTCGGCCCGGGCGCGGTCGCTGGCCAGCGCGACGAACGTGTGGCTGATGTCGAGGCCGGTCACCGCGAAGCCGAGCCGGGCCAGCTCGATGCTCAGGTAGCCGGGGCCGGGCGCGACCTCGAGGACCGCCGCGCCGGGCGCGAGGCCCGCGGCGAGCTCGGCCGCCTGCCGCCGCCACGCCGCCAACTGCGGCTCGGAGCCGCGCTGCTTCGCGTACCAGCGGGCCATCGGCCCTTCCATCTCCGGGATCAGCTTGCGTCGCTTGGTCTCCATCACTCGTCTTCCTCCCTGCCTTGGGCGACCAGCTCCGCGATGTCGGGCGGCAGCTCGCCGGTTTGGTGGTAGGTCCGCCAGTCGGCCAGGCCGGGCAGCGTCCCTTCGGTGATCTCGGCGCGGAACGACCGCACCCAGGCCAGCTCGGCCCGGCGGATCGCCAGCTCGTACTCCCCCTCGACCAGGAACAGCCGCGGGACTGCGGCGGCATAGCCGGCCATCGCCTGCTCGGCCGAGGCGATCTCGACTGCTAGGCGATCGGCCCGCAGGCCCAGCTGTTCGGCCACGTCGTCGGGCGCGAGCACGCCGAGCACGGAGAGCCCGGCGGTGAACGGGCCGGGCCGGCGATCCGGCACCGCGACCAGCTCGCGGGTCCAGTCGACGAGCTCGGCCCGGCCGGCGTCGGTGATCCGGTAGACCGTGCGCTCCGGCCGGCCGCCCTGCCGCTCGTTCTGCACGGCCTCGATGAAGCCGTGCTTGGCCAGGTTCTCCACGACCCGGTAGAACGAGCCCCACTTGATCTCCATGTCGGCTTCCTTGCCGCGGGCCCGCATCAGCGACGCCATCTCGTAGGGATGCATCGGTCGCTCGACGAGGGTGGCGAGAACGGCGAGGGCGAGCAGGTTGGTGATCTTGCGAGGCATGACGGACACTCCTTTACTCGCATGCGAGTATACGCAGGCGAGTAACCGATTTGGAAGCTAGCGTCGGCGGCATGACTCATCCCTGGATCACCGAGCTCGGGCTGCAGCCCCACCCCGAGGGCGGCTGGTTCGCCGAGACCTGGCGGTCGGCACACACCTTCACCCCGACCGGGTACGCCGGCCCGCGCTCGGCGGCGACCGGCATCTACTTCGCACTGTTCCCGGGCGAGCAGTCCGCCTGGCACGTGGTCCGCTCCGACGAGCTGTGGCTGTGGCACGCCGGCGGGCCACTCTCGTTGCACCTCGGCGGTTCCGGCGACGAGCCCGCGACCATCGTGGAGTCCACCGTGCTCGGTCCGGACCTGGCCGGCGGGCAGCGCCCGCAGCTGCGCGTACCCGGTGGGGTGTGGCAGTCGGCGGAGCCGCTGCGGGATGACCCGGTCCTGGTCAGTTGCGTAGTAGCTCCCGGATTCGACTTCGCCGATTTCAGGATGGTGTGATCCGCTCGACCGAACGGTCCGTGTCGATCATCGTCCGTCTATGCGATGGTCGGGGCGCCCGGCACGGGGGCAAGGAGGCCGGGCGTGGCGAACGGCGAGGAGAGTTCACATCGTGGTGTTCCGCACCGTCCGCAAAACCCTGGCTGTCATAAGCGCGGCCAGCCTGGTGGGTGCCCTGGCACTGGCCAACCCGGCCCAGGCCACCTCCAACAACAACTCCGTCCGCAAGCTGACCAAGGCGGTGACCCTGGGCGGCGTGCTGCGGCACGAGATCGCCTTCCAGGCCATCGGCAGCCTCAGTGACGGCAACCGTGGCTCGGGCCTGCCCGGGCACGACCGCAGCGCCGACTACGTCGCGACGGTCATGCGGTTGGCCGGCTACCAGGTCACCCGTCAGCCGTTCCCGTTCAACTTCTTCGAAGAGTTCGGCTCGTCGTTCGCGCAGACGGCGCCGACCCCGACCACGTACGTAGCCGGCACCGACTACGACCTGATGGACTACTCCGGCAGCGGCGACGTGACAGCCGAAGTTGTCCCGGTCGACCTGGCCCTCACGCCGCCCCGCGCGTCGACGTCGGGCTGCGAGGCGACCGACTTCGACCCGGCCGTAGTGGCCGGCAAGGTTGTGCTGCTGCAGCGCGGCGGCACCGGTTGCTCGTTCGGGATCAAGGTGGCCAACGCCGAGGCGGCCGGTGCGGCCGCCGCGATCGTGATGAACCAGGGCAACGGCACGCCGGAGGCCAACCCTGACCGCTACAACCTCCTGCTCGGCACGCTCGGCGCGCCGGTCGGCATCCCCGCGGTCGGCGTCTCCTACGCGACCGGTGAGACGCTCGCGAACACACCGGGCCTGACCGTCCGGATCACCGCCGACACCACCTCCGAGGTACGCCAGACCGAGAACGTGATCGCCGAGTCCAGGCGCGGCGACGCGAGCAGTGTCGTGATGGCGGGCGCACACCTCGACGCGGAGCCCGACACCGTCGGGATCAACGACAACGGCAGCGGTTCGGCCGCGCTGCTCGAGATCGCGGTGCAGATGGCCAAGACCAAGACGCCCAACAAGACCAGGTTCGCCTGGTGGGGCGCCGAGGAGGCCAACCTGATCGGCTCGACCTTCTACGTCAACTCGCTGACTCCCGAGCAGCGGGCCGACATCGCGCTCTACCTCAACTTCGACATGATCGCGTCGGCCAACTACATGCTCGGCGTGTACGACGGCGACGACTCGGCCGCCGAGGGCTCGCCCGCGGGTCCGCCCGGCTCGGCCGAGATCGAGGCGGTCTTCCAGGACTTCTTCGCCGACCGCGGCCTGCCCACCCGGGCGGCCGACTTCAGCGGCCGCTCCGACTACGGCCCGTTCATCGCGGCCGGCGTCGGCATCCCGGCCGGCGGTCTGTTCACCGGCGCCGAAGTGCCGAAGACGGCGCAGGACGTCATCGACTACGGCGGCGTAGAGGGTGCGCAGTACGACCCGTGCTACCACGAGCCGTGCGACAGCCTGTTCCCCGTCCGCAACGGCGCGGACGCGGCGCTCTACGCCGAACTCGACCGGCAGTACGACATGCTCGGCAACCTCAACCTCGAGGCCCTGGACGTGAACTCCGACGCCATGGCGACGGCGATCCTCACGTTCGCCCTCGACACGTCGTCGATCCCGGAGCGCACGGCGGCAGCCGCCGCCCGGTCCGCCGGACCGACGTACATCGGCAAGGAAGGCTCCATCTAGCACTGCCCGTTGAGGACCCCACCCGATCCGGGTGGGGTCCTCAGCTCTGGTAGGGCTCCCGCGCGGGCGCGGTCAGCCTGGCGGCCACCTCGTCCGCGAACTCTCGTGCGGCCCCCGCGGCGACGTAGGTCAGCGTCGCGCCGTAGCCCACCGGCGTCAGCAGCCCGGCGCGTTCGAGCGCGCGCACATCGCGTACGGACTGGTCGCGGGAGAGTCCTTCCTCGGTCGCGTACACCTCACGGCGAAGTTGCTCGGTCGCCGCCGCGTAGAGCGCGGCGACGGACCTCTCAGGGAACCCACCGCCACGCACCAGACCGGCGAGTCCGGTCCAGACTTCGCGCCCGTATCGCAGCCGCCGGTCGACGACCTGCGCCTGCAGATGGTGCGCCCGCAGGCAGAATCGGACCCAGCCGTGTACGTCGGTCGCCGGCTCGTAGGTGCCGCCGGTTTCCCTGAGCGCGCGGTAGTAGTCGCCGGTGTTGATATCGAACCCGAGCCATTCCTCGATCGAGCAGAACTCCGGTGCCAGCCGACCGCCGCGCGCGATGACCAGCGTTTGGAGGCATCGCGACATCCGGCCGTTGCCGTCCCGCCACGGATGCACCCGCACCAGGTTGAGATGGGCCATCGCGGCCCGAACGAGCAACGGAGCCGACAGGTCGCCACCGTTCAGCCAGTCGACCAGCTCACCCATCAACGCCGGGACCTGGTCGGCTTCGGGACCCACGTATGCGGGGACCAGTGGGTCGCTGCCCGTCACGACGATGCCGCGGGTGCGATAGCGGCCGGGCGACCGGCCCGGCCAGAACCGCATCATCATGAAATGCAGCGCCGACAACACGGCCTCGCTGTAGTCGAACGAATCCATGTCAGCCGTCTGGGTCACCCACGTCAGCGCGTCGCGGTAGCCGCGGACGGCCTCCCGGGAGTCTTCGGGCACATCGGCCGGCACTGCCGCGTGATCGACAATCGCGGTGGCCGTGCTCTGGGACACCGTGTAGCCCTCGATGGTGTTGGAACCCCGGATCGCGCTGGCGAACAACCGCTTGCGGACACCGCCGACCCACTCGCCCGCCTTGGCCCCACCGGTCGACTGGACGAACGCGGCGTAGAAGGCGTCGATCTCGGCGAGGACCCGCTGATCGTCGCGGTCGAGTGCCGGGGTGGCGTACAGCATGCCTTGATGCTACGACGATCGTGGCATCGGAGCAACCAGGCTCAGTGGTGCCAGGGGTGGTGGATCAGGCAGAACTCGTTGCCCTCCGGGTCGGCGAGGACGGTGAAGCCCTCGTCGCCGGTCTGGCCGATGTCCGTGCGGATGGCGCCCAGGGCCAGCAGCCGGTCCACTTCAGCCGCCACGTCGCCGGCCGGTGCGTACAGGTCTGGGTGGGCGCGGTTCTTGACCTGCTTGATGCCGGCGGTCGGCTGGAGCCAGACGGTCAGCGAACCCGGTGGCCCGTCGCGCGGTGGACGCAGGTGCTGGCCGTCGGCGTCGATCTCGTAGCCGAGGGCGGCCGACCAGAACGCCGCCATCCGGGCCGGGTCGCGCACGTCCAACGTCCATTGCGTAAAGCGGCTCACCATGGCGTCAGCCTGGCACCGTGGGCCCATGATCACCGGGTGGCGGCGGCGGGCGAGAGCGTCATGGCAGGATGCCGTACGTGTCCGACATGCTCCTCTCCCCTGATGGTGTCGCGCGGTTGCGGGACGCGCTCGGTGCGGCCGGTTTCACCTCGGCGGGGATCGCCGAACGGCTCGGGCCGGCGGCGACGGCCGCGGTCGCCCGCAACGACTTCCGCGCCGCACTGCGGATCACCGAGGACCGGGATCCGCTCAACACGCTGATCCGGCTGTTCGTCTGCGCGCAGAGCGAGCCGGTCGACGCGGTCGCGGCCGCGCTCGCGCCGCTGGACTTCGCCGACGCGTTCGACGCCGGGCTGGTCGAGGCGGCGCCGGGCGGCGGGGTACGGCAGGGCGTCGACCTCGAACCGTACGGCGACAAGTGGTGGGTGCTCTCCGACGTGCCCTCGTCCGTCCGCCCCGACGAGCCGTTGCGCCCGGACCACGTGCTCGGCATCGGCGGCGCCTCGTCGACCTTGGTCGGCGCCGCGATCCGGCGACCGGTGGAGACCGCGCTCGACCTCGGCACCGGGTGCGGCGTGCAGGCGCTGCACCTGGCCACCCACGCCGGCGCCGTCACCGCGACCGACCTGTCCGAGCGGGCTCTGCGCTTCGCCGCCACCACCGCCGCGCTGAGCGGCCAGCAGTGGGAGATGCTGCGCGGCGACCTGGTCGCACCGGTCCGCGACCGGCGGTTCGACCTGGTGGTCAGCAACCCGCCGTTCGTGATCGGGCCCGGCACCACCACGCACACCTACCGGGACTCGGGCCGGGCCGGCGACGCGGTCTGCGCGGAGCTCGCCGCGGCCGCGCCGGGCCTGCTCACCGAGGGCGGGGTGATGCAGTTCCTGGCCAACTGGGAACACGTCGCCGGCGAGGACTGGGGAGATCGGGTCGCGGGCTGGTTCGCCGGCACGGGACTGGACGCCTGGGTGATCCAACGCGAGGTCGCCGACCCCATGTCGTACGTCGGTCTGTGGCTGGCCGACGCCAACGAGGACGGCGACCCGGCGCGCGCCGCCGCCTGGCTCGACTGGTTCGACGCCAACGACGTCTCCGCGATCGGGTTCGGCCTCGTCACCCTGCGCCGCGGCGGCCACGCCGACCCCGTGGTCCGGGTCGAGGACCTGCGCCAGCAGGTACAGCAGCCGCTCGGCGAGCAGATCGCCGGCTGGTTCGACCGGCAGGACTTCGTCCGCGACGCCGACCTGCTCGCCGCCCGCTACCGCGTCGCCCCGGGTCTGCAGCTCCAGCAGGAGGCGACGCTCGGCGACGACGGCTGGGCCGTGGACCGGCAGGTGCTGGTCATGCCCGGTGGGCTGCGCTGGAGCGAGGAGGTCGACCCGCTGGTGCTCGCCCTGGTCAGCGGCGCCGACGGGCAGGTGCCGCTGCGCGACCAGCTCGCGCTGCTGGCCGTCGCGCACGAGGTCGCCGAGGACGATCTCGCCGACGCCGCCGGGCCGATCGTCGCCCACCTGGTCGAGCGCGGCATCGTGGAGCCGGTGGCGTGAGGGCGCTCGTGCAGACCGTCGCGCGGGCGTCGGTCACCGTCTCCGGCGATGTGGTCGGGTCGATCTCGGACGGGCTGCTGGTGTTGTTGGGTGTGACGCACACCGACTCCGCCGCGTTGGCGGACACCCTGGCCCGCAAGGTCTGGGAGCTGCGGATCCTGGACGACGAGAAGTCGGCCAGCGACGTCGGCGCACCGGTTCTGGTCGTCAGTCAGTTCACGTTGTACGCGGACGCGCGCAAAGGGCGCCGGCCCAGCTGGTCGGCCGCGGCTCCGGCCGAGGTGGCCGAGCCGCTGGTGACCGCCTTCGCCGACGCCCTGCGTGCCCGTGGGGCGATGGTCGAGACCGGCCGGTTCCGGGCCCACATGCTCGTGGAGAGCGTGAACGTGGGCCCGCGAACCGTGCTGTTGGAGCTTTAGCGCGTTTAGCCGAACAGGCCGCGCTTGCGGAGGGACTGCTCGAGCCAGCCGTGCAGCTGTGCGGCCCAGTCAGTCTGCTCGGCCTGCGCGTAGTCGACGGTGAACCGGCCGAACGAGTCGTGCCCGTCGGTGAACAGGCCGCCGCGCTTGCCGAGCTCGAGCACCACCTGGAGGTGTTGCGGCGTGGCCGCGAAGGTCAGCTCGAGCTGGTTGATCATCCGCGCGAACTCCGGCGACGGGTGGAACTCGATCTCCTGGTAGAACGGCAGGCTCTGCTGTACGCCATAGAGCCGGCCGCTCTCGACGTCGGCGCGGGCGAACCGGAAGCCGAGCCGGAGCAGGCCTTCGAGGATGCGCTCCTGGGCCGGCAGCGGGTGCACGGCCACCGCGTCCAGGTCGCCCTTGTCGACCGCGCGGGCCACCTCGAGCTCGGTGCGCAGGGCCATCGTCATGCCGTGCAGGTGCTGCCCGTACACCTCGGTGATCGGGGTTTCCCACGGCACGTCGAACCGGAACGGGATGTCGTAGCGCTGCTTCGCCTCCAGGCGGAACGCCCCGGTGGCGCGCTGGCGGTGGAACTCGGTGGTCGAGTCGTACTCGGAGTCGCCGCTCTCCACCTCGACCCGGGTGACCATGCCGAGGGCGACGTACTCGATGTCGACCGGGTGGTCGCCGCCTTCGACGTGGATCTGACCCTCCAGGACACCGCCCGGGCGGCAGTTGGGGTTGCTCAGCACCGTCTCGACGGACGGTCCGCCGACGCCCAACGCCTGCATCATTCGCTTGAAGACCACGACGTGCCTTTCTGGTGTGAGTTGCGAGCAGACTAGCGACCGGGTGCAACGGGTTGGTTCGCAAACGGGGCGAGTCGGGCGAAGGCCCTCCCGGTTTCATGCCACCCCCGCATTCTCCTCACTCCCGCTTCACGCCCATTGCGAGAAGCTCTTCGCACGGCACCACGGAGGGTCGCCGAGAAGCGGGGTATCAGAAATGAACGACAACGACCAGATCGACCTGGACGCCACCGATGAACGGGGCGTCTCCGCCGACCTCGTACGTGCGTACCTCAACGGCATCGGCCGCACCAAGCTGCTGACCGCCATCGAGGAGGTCGAGCTGGCGCGGCGGATCGAAGCCGGGTTGTTCGCCGAGGAGAAGCTCGCCGCGGCGGCCGGCCGGCCCATCGCCAACCAGACCGACCTGGAGATCGTCGCCCTGGAGGGGCACGCGGCCAAGGACCACCTGCTGGAGGCCAACCTGCGGCTGGTGGTCAGCATCGCCAAGCGCTACACCGGTCGCGGGATGGCCTTCCTCGACCTGATCCAGGAGGGCAACCTCGGTCTGATCAGGGCCGTCGAGAAGTTCGACTACGCCAAGGGCTACAAGTTCTCCACGTACGCGACGTGGTGGATCCGGCAGGCGATCACCCGGGCGATGGCCGACCAGTCGCGCACGATCCGCATTCCGGTGCACATGGTCGAGCAGGTCAACCGGATGGTCCGGGCCCGCCGTGACCTCGCCGTCGCACTCGGCCGGGAGCCCAGCGTGCCCGAGGTCGCGGTCGCGCTCGGCATGCAGGAGTTCCAGGTCATCGAGCTGATCTCGTACGACCGTGAGCCGGTCAGCCTCGACCAGGCGGTCGGCGAAGACGGCGAGAGCGCCCTCGGCGACTTCGTCGTCGGCGTCGACGCCCGGCAGGAGCCGGCCGACGAGGTGTCCCAGGGCATGCTGCGCAACGAGGTCGAGATCGTGCTGTCCACCCTGTCGTCCCGGGAGCAGGCGGTGATCCGGCTGCGGTTCGGTCTCGACGACGGCCGGCAGCGCACGCTCGACGAGGTCGGTCGCGAGTTCGGGCTGTCCCGTGAGCGGATCCGGCAGATCGAGAAGGTGACCCTGCTCAAGCTGCGGCACCCGTCGCGAGCGCAGCGCCTGGAGGCCTACGCCTGCTGATCCTGGTCTTTCACCGGCCCCTCGTCACTGCGGTGGCGGGGGGCCTTTCTCTGCCGTGACCAGGACGCGGCGCAGCAGGTCGGAGAGTTGGTGGCGCTCGCGGGAGTTGAGCACGCCGAGCACCCGACGCTCCTCGAAGCCCATGTCGTCGAGGGCGTTGCGCCAGGCCCGTTTGCCGGCCGCGGTGAGTTGGACGACGACCTTGCGGCGGTCCTCGGTCGAGGGCTCGCGGTGGACGAAGCCGCGCTGCTCCAGGGCGTCGAGGCGGCCGGTCATCGCGGCCGGGGAGAGGCCGACGTCGGTGGCGAGGCGGGTCGGTGTGGCGCGGTGGGGCTCGCCCAGACGGACCAGCACGTGCAGGGTGTCGAACTCGCCGGCTGGCAGGTCGTGCTTGGCCAGCATGGCGTCCTTGTGCTTGCGGAGGTGGCGGACGAGCGCCTGCATGCGGGTGACCGCGCCCTCGATGTCGACGTCGATGTCGTCGATCAGCGGGAGCCATTGGTCGATGTGCTCGTCGACGGAGTCGCGCATGGGTGGCAGCGTACTTGCTTTTCGTTCAGCACCTGATATTTCGCCGCCAGATTTTTCGGTGCCCGATTTTTCGGTGCCCGATTTATTTGTTGACGAATATTTCGGTGCCGAAGTAATCTCCCCGCCATGAACTTCCGGCTGATCTGGTTCGGCTACACCCTCTCGGCGTTCGGCGACTTCGTGGTCCCGGCGGCGCTGGCCCTGGCCGTGGTCCGGGCGACGGGTTCGGCGAGCGCGCTGGCGCTGGTTCTGGCCTGCGGCAGCGTGCCGCGGCTGGTGCTGCTGCCGCTCGGTGGCGTGCTCGCGGACCGCTGGCCGCCGCGCACGGTGGCGATCGTCGCCGACGTGGTGCGGGCGGTGACCCAGGTGGTGATCGGCGTCGAGCTGGTCGGCGGGGAGTTCCGGCTGGCACACGTCGCGGTGGCGGCGGCGGTGCTGAGCGCCGCGTCGGCGTTCGCACTGCCGACCGGCGGCCCGCTGGTCAGCGCGACCGTGCCGGCGGAGGGCCGGCCGCGGGCCAACGGCCTGTTGGGCGTGTCCCGAGGAGCGGCCGGGGTGCTCGGCCCCGCGGTCGGCGGCACGCTGGTGCTGACCGTCGGCCCGGGCTGGGCGTTCATCGTCGACGCCGGCACGTTCGTGGCCAGCGCGATCGCGCTGGCACTGGTCCGCCTGTCCGTGCCCGCGACGGCGTCCGCGCCGCGGGAGTCGATGTTCCGGTCGCTGGCCGACGGCTGGTCGGAGCTGGGCCGCCACGACTGGCTGTGGACGTCACTGATCGGCCACGGCCTGTGGAACCTGTCGGCCGCGGTGCTGGGCACGCTCGGCCCGCTGATCGCGGTGCACCGCGCGGGTGGCGAGGCGGTGTGGGTGGCGGTCACCCAGGCGGGCGCGATCGGCCTGCTGCTCGGCTCGCTGCTGGCCACCCGGGTCGGCGCCACGGGCCGGTTCGGCATCCATCCCCGCCGCCCGGTCCTCTGGGCCAACCTGGCGCTGTCGTTGTTCGCGGCGCCGCTGGCCCTGTTCGCCGTGCCGGCGTCGGCGCCGTGGCTGGTGGCCAGCTACGGGCTCGCACTGGCCATCCTGGGCTTCCTCAACCCGGTATGGGTGTCGGTGGTGCAGCAACACGTCGCACCGGATCGACTGGCCCGCGTCAACTCGTGGGACATGCTCATCTCGTTCTCTGCCATGCCCCTCGGCTACGCCCTCGCTCCCCTGGCCGCCACGCACCTGGGCGGCGAAGCCGTGCCGCTGATCATCGCGGCCGCCCTGGTTGCGGTCTCGACAGCCGGCACCGCCTTCGTGCCCGGCGTCCGCAACCTGACCCTCTTCACCAAGCCTGGGGAGCCCGCACCCAGCCCGCTCCGCCGACTCGCGACCTCCACCCCGGACCCGGCCGCCGCCCAAGAGCTCACCACCTCCGAGACCCGCTAGGGGTCTCGTGGCTCAAGGTGGTGCTCCGGACGAGGTCCGAGCGCGCGATGGTCGGACGTCGATGTCCTATCAGGACGCCCGTGGTGCGGGACTGCTCGTCGTCCGGCCCGCCGGACTGCCACCATGATCAACCGGATGGCCCTAACGGCTAGGGCCAGACATCACCATGAACCTTCGACCTCCGCCGCGGTACTCATCGCTATGAGACCCCCGTCTGGCTTTACGAGACACGCTGCGATGGTGAGCAGGGACAGCTGGCCGGCGGTGTTGGGAGCGGCCGGCGTGGTGGCGCTGATGCTTCCTACCTGCCGGCTTGCGGCTGCCTCGGCTGACCCGTCAGATGTGGCGGGGGCCGGTGTCCGGGCGGGTGCCGGGGTCGCCGAAGGTCATCGTGGCGTGCAGGACCGACAAGCCGTCCGGGCGGGCGAGCACCGGGTGCAGCGACAGCGAGCGGACCCTCGGCTGCTCGTCGGCCAGCCGGCCGACCCGCGACAGCAGGTCGACCAGGGCAGCCCGGTCGACCGCCGCCGCGCCTCGGTAGCCCCACAGCAGCGGCGCCGCGCGAGGCTCGTCGACCAGGGCGGCGGCCGCCCGGTCGCTCAACGGCGCGGGCCGCCAGGCGCGGTCGCCGAGCAACTCGGTGGCCACTCCGGCGAGGCCGAAGCCGACCACCGGGCCGAACGCCGGGTCCTCCATCATCTCGACCACGCACGGCACACCGGCCGGGACCATCGGCTGCACCAGCACCTGCGGGCCGAAGGCCTCGGCGAGCTCCCGGTATGCGACCCGGACCGCCTCCTCGTCGCGCAGGTCGAGGCGGACCGCGCCGAGGTCGATGCGGTGGCGCAGCGACAGGCCCGCGGCCTTGAGCGCGGCCGGCAAACCGAGCCGGGTCGCCGCCGCGACCGCCTCGGGCGCGGAGTCGACCAGGGCGTCGGGGACGAGCCGGATGCCGTACGCGGCCAGCAGTCCCTCCCGGTCGTCGTGCTCCGCGGCGGCCGTCGCCGCTTCGAGGTCCACCCCGGACAGCGGCGGTATCGTCGCCGGACGGGTGCCGCCGCCACTCGGCGTAGTGCGCGACCCGGCCCAACGCCCGCGCCGCCTCCTCGACCGACGGGTACGCGGGGATGCCCGGTGGCACCCGGTCCACAAGGGACGTCACCACCACCGGCTTGTCGCCGGTCAGCGCGACGCCCGCGATGGTCGCGGCGAAGTCCGCGTCGTCGGCGAGAAGCTGGCCGGGCAGCGGCGGCGCGAGCACCACGGCGAGCGCGTCGACGCCCTGGTCGGCGGCGGCCTCGGCGAGCCGGTCGCCGAACTCGTGCGCGCCCGCCACCGGTCCGACGTCGCGCGGGTACCCGTCCGCGATCACCAGCCCGTTGGCGACGCAGGCGGCCGCGGCCAGCGTGGTCAGCGCGGGCGAGTTGCCGACGACGCCGACCCGGGGGCCGCCGGGCAGCGGCTGGGTGGCCAGCAGCGCACCGACGTCGAAGAGCTCGCCCACCGTGTCGACCCGGATCACCCCGGAGCGGGCGAACAGCGCCCGCACCGACGCCGGGTCGAGGCCGCGTTCGGTGCTGCCCGGCGGGCGTACCGGCGACGCGACCGCGACGATCGGCTTGTTCCGCCCGATGCCGCGGGCCAGCCGGGCGAACTTGCGCGGGTTACCGAAGGACTCCAGGTACAGCAGGATCACGTCGGTGCCGGGGTCGTCCCGCCAGTACTGCAGCAGGTCGTTGCCGGACACGTCGGCGCGGTTGCCGGCCGAGACGAACGTCGACAGGCCGAGACCGCGCCGGTCCGCCTCGGCGAGCAGCGCGACCCCGAGCGCGCCCGACTGGCTGAAGAACCCGATCCGGCCGGGCGCCGGCAGCCGAGGCGCCAACGTCGCGTTGAGCCGCACCGCCGGATCGGTGTTGGCGATGCCGAGACAGTTCGGGCCGACCACCCGCATGCCGCCGGTGTGCGCCCGGCGGATCAGCTCCGCCTGCGCGGCCGCACCGGCCGGACCCGCTTCGGCGAAGCCGGCGCTGACCACGACCAGCGCGTGCAGCCCGGCCCGAGCCGCGTCGTCGACGACCTCGTCGATCTTCTCCGGCGGCACGGCGACGACGGCCAGGTCGAGCGGCACACCGGCGTCCGCCGCCCGGGCCACCGCACCGAGGCCACCGACCCGCGCGGCGCTCGGGTGGACCGGCACGATCGGCCCGGCGAAACCACCGTCACGCAGGTGCCCGAGCACGGCCGCACCGACGCCGTGGCCGCTGGAACTGGCCCCGTACACGGCGACACCGCGCGGCGCGAGCAGCCGGGCGATCGACCGCGCCTCGGTGCGGTGCTCACGCCGCCACTGCACCTCCAGCGAGCTCTCCGTGGGCGCGATGGGGAAGGCGAGGTGCACGACGCCGTCCGCGTACTTGCGCTCGACCTCGTACCCGAAATCGGCGAACACCCGCAGCATGGTCGCGTTGGCGGGCAGCACCTCGGCGACGAACCGCGTGATGCCGGTGTCCCGGGCGGCGGCGGCCAGATGCTCCATCAACAGAGGACCGATACCCCGCCCCTGGTACGCGTCCTCCACCACGAAGGCCACCTCGGCGTCGCCGGCGTCGGGGCCGAGCCGGTCGTACCGCCCGATCGCCACGATCCGGCCACCGACCTCGACGACGAACGCCTCGCGGTCGCGATGGTCGACGGTGACGAAGCGGTGCAGGTCGCGTTCGGGGATCCGCGGGTACGGCGAGAAGTAGCGCAGGTACCGGGTCCGCTCCGAGAAGCGGCCGTGCGTCTCCACAATGGCCGACGCGTCGGCGGGCTCAATCCGTCGCACATGGACGGTGGTGCCATCACTCAGCAGGACGTCCGCCGAACGCTCGGTCGCTCTCTCGGTCACCTTCGTCACCCCTCTCCACCTTAGGTGTACGTGGTGGCCGCCGGACCCGTCCGGGTGACATGCCGGACGGACGCCGTGTGGCAATAATGTCGTCGCGTGCCGGCACGGGCACGGCGAGATCAGATCTGGCGGTGATCGCGACGACTCAGCAAGCAACGACATACCGGCTTCATATTCAGCAGGGTGTATTGCCGGCCCCTTCTGCTCCATTATGCTGGTCGCCAACCGCCGCTGACGGAGTGCGATGTCATGATCGTATCTGCGCCTGGTTCGTCGCACGATTCGTGCTTCCTATGCTCGGCTCAAAGTCTCGACGAGGACGTGCCCTGGTACGACCGTCCGATCATGCAAAGCGAAAATGTCGGGACAGCGGTCTGTGCGGTGGGCGCGCTCGTGCCCGGCTACCTCCTCGTTTCCCCCGTGCAGCATGAGAGTTCGGTTCAATCCCTGACCAGGCCGACAGCGGTCGCGTTCCTGGACTTCCTGGCCGAAGTGCAGGCCACGGTGGAGCGGCAATTTGGCCCCACTACGATATTCGAGCACGGATCGTGCCGGTCGGAGGAACGGCGACGTTCCGCGTGCATCACTCACTCTCATGTGCACATCGTGCCGGGAAGCTACGCACTCGAGCGGCTGAGTCTGCCGGTTCGTCGATTCAAGACGCTGACCGGAATCGTGGACATACCCAGAGCGGAAAGGAACCAGGGCTACCTCATGTACCGCGAGCCGGACGGCATGGTCTGCTACGCACCCGACGCGGGAATCTCTCAGTTCTTCCGGCGCCACATCGCCAAGATGTTGGGCCGACCCGAGGAATGGGACTATGCGTTGTTTCCGGACTGGGCCAATCTTCGCGCGACACAGGATGTGCTCCGGCCTGCCTCGGCGCCACGAGACCTGCTGCCCGCCGGCGAGACCGACGAATTGCTGAGTGCCTGATGTCACCTGTCATCCATCGCCTGCCGGAACAGCTGACCTTCTGGGACGGCTGGCATCGCGACCGCGGTGCCAGCGGCGAAGATCCGGTTCACGTGCAGACCCGTGAACGCTTTCTCGATGAACTCCCACCACGCTGGCGCGGCTGCAGAGTCCTCGACATCGGATGCGGCCAAGGTCATGATCTGGCGGCTATGGCTAGATCGCGGCATCGCGTCACCGGCATCGACTTCTCGGCGGTCGCGATCCAGCAGGCACGCAGGACGGTTCCGCGTTGCGGTGTTCTACGCCTCACGAAGCCCGAGCTCCGTGAGCACGACATCGCGCGACGGCTTCCGTTTGCGGAAAAGAGCTTCGACGGTGTTTTCTCCCACCTCGCGCTGCACTATTTCGAACCGAACGTGACGGCTTTCGTGTTCAACGAGATCAAGCGCGTGCTGCAGCCTGGCGGAGTCTTCGTTTTCGCGGTGAAGTCTACGAAGGACCCTTACTACGGCAAGGGCCAACGACTCGGCGATCACATCTTTGCCCGCAAAGGACACGTAAGGCACTTCTTCGATGAGGAGTACATTCGAAAACTTCTCGTCGACTGGCCAGAGATATCGACGGACGCCTACGAGGGAAACTACGCTAGCTCTGAGCCGAGTGCGTTCATCCGGGCGGTGGCGCGCACGGCCGCCTGAGCCGGTCCCACGGACCTCGGAGCTGACGTGGAGCGCATCGACGGGAACGTCATCGAGACGATGGTGGATCGCAGTCTGGGTCTACTCACCCGCACCTACCACGCGTCGACCGAGCACCGCGGCGGCTGGTACCACCGGCTTGACAGCCCGAATCCCGGCCCATCCGCTACCGCATCGGGCATGGCTGGTTTCCGGGTCCATGGCCGGGCGTTCGAGCACGAAGTAGCGTGCCTACGTTTTCTTCGTCATCGCCAGATCACGTCGCCGGACAGCAGGCTCGACGGCGGATGGGCGGTGAACACCAGCTTCGGTCAGCCCGTCACAGAGGCCACGGGTTTGGTGACAAGGCTGCTCGTGCGCTGCGGCATGGGCCTTGCCGCCGAAGGACCCGACGTCATGCGAGCCAACGGCTGGTTGCATACCAACCAGAACCCGGATGGCGGTTGGGGGCCGCTCGCCGCCCAGGACTCTCGGGTCTGGCTCACGGCGATGGCAACGCGAGCAGTCAAAGCGGTCGACCCGCGATCCACCGCGCTCCCCGCAGCCGTCGCCTGGCTACTGAACGCCCGCGACCCGAGCACCGGAGCGTGGGGAGAGGTCAGCCGTCAGCCGGCCTCAGTCACCCACACTGCGTACGCCCTCACCGCATTGGTCGAGAGTGGCTTCATGAACGAGAACAGGGCGCTAGCGGAGGCGATCGATGCCGCGTACGACTGGCTCGGGCTGGCCTTCGACCCTGGGGTGGTGCACGACGATCAAGCTCGGATGGAGAGCTACAACGTCGTCGGCGTAGGTTCCGACGGGGCGCCATTCACCTGGCAGAGCACCATCTGGCACCCCGGCCTGCCATTCGCGCTATCGGCTTTGGTGCGACAACCCGGACCCGTTCGGTTCGACCTGGTCGCTGAGGCCCTGGCGACGATGCGAGCAACGCAGTCCGCCGAAGGACGCTGGCCAAGTTCCGACGGCTCCGCCACTTTCTCCGTGTGGAGCGTCGCGCCGTTTCTCGACGCGTTGGCAGACGTACGAACCTACCTGCCGCTGACTGCCGGTCGCGTCATCACTCCGCTTTCCAGGCACGCAGCGGTCATTCAGGTCGGCTCCGATCTCGAACTCGCGCCGGAGCGCCTCCTTATCGGTGTCCGCGGCGACCGCATTCGCCTGTTGGTCCGCCGCCGGTGGGCCGCGGCGGCGTTGTTAGCGCTCATCGCGGTGGGAGTCATCCTGTTCGGCACCGGAGCGTTCGGTCCGCGTGAGCTCGCCTTCGGCCTGCTGCTGCCGGTCGTTCTCCTGATCCTCCAGCTCGCGATTGGGCGCTCCGAGCGACAACAGCCCGGCGATGGCTGACACGGCCTCATCGCGGGTGCGCACCACAGCCGACGCGTGGTATCGCAGCCATGGCCGATCCTCGAGGCCCGTCTCGCCCACCCAGACCACAGCCGGTTTCCGCCACAGATGGGCGTAGGTCAACTCACCGACACATCCCACGTAACTGCGATGGGGAATCGTCATGTCAACGAGGATGCCGTCGCATTGTCGGAGAACAGCCAGGTCGGATTCCACCAGCGCGGTGTAGTCCGTCGAGGTTCCGGCCGAGTCCATCCAGATCGCGACGGGGTCCACCATGGAAAGACCACGCTCGCCGAGCTCCTTCGCAACCTCGCCGCCCACGCGCAGAACCTCGTCACGAGGCAGTCCGTCGACCGCACGCGCGAAGTACACGGTCGGCTGAGGCATTCAGCCATGTTAATAGCTGCCAGCCATCGCGCCGCTAGGCCCTCTCAGTCGCGCGGGTCCAGTGGGTCGAGGCCGACGCAGCGGGAAGACCGCGTTTCGGGTCTGGGTGATCGCGCGGTCGATCGGGTCGTCGCTGGCCGGCTGCCAGGGCTCGAAGGAGGTGTCGCCGTCGTCGGTCAGGCGCAGTGGGATCTCGCGGCCGGGCATCCGGGTCGCGGCCAGCTCGCGCCAGCCGGGTGGCGTCGGCAGCAGCGGGTCGAGCGGGTCGCCGGTGGCGGTGGCCAGCAGGTGGGTCCAGGTGCGCGGGACCACCTCGACCAGGGCGTACCCGCCGCCACCGGTCGCCACCCAGCGGCCCTCGCACAGTTCCTCGGCCAGGTCGCGCATCGCGATGTGCGCGGCCCGCTGGCCGTCGACGGTCAGCCGCAGGTCGGCCAGCGGGTCGAGTCGGTGGCTGTCGGCGCCGCACTGACTGAACAGCAGTTGCGGGCGGAACGCGCGCAGCACGCTCGGGACGACGGCGTGGAAGGCGCGCAGCCAGCCGCGGTCGTTCGTACCCGGTGGCAATGCGATGTTGACCGCGCTGCCCTCGGCGCCCGGGCCGCCGGTCTCGTCCGGGAAGCCGGTGCCGGGGAAGAGGGTCAGCGGCGACTCGTGCAGCGAGACGGTGAGCACCCGCGGGTCGTCGTAGAAGATCGCCTGGACGCCGTCGCCGTGGTGGACATCGATGTCGACGTACGCGATGCGCTCGGCGCCCTGGTCGAGCAGCCGGGCGATGGCGACGGCCGGGTCGTTGTAGACGCAGAAGCCGGACGCCCGGCCCGGCATCGCGTGGTGCAGCCCGCCGGCGACGTTGACCGCGTGCCGCGCCTCGCCGCTCCAGACCGCCTCGGCGGCCGCGATGGTCGCGCCGGCGACCAGGGCGGAGGCGTCGTGCATGTGGTCGAAGACCGGGTTGTCCGGCGTGCCGAAGCCGTAGCCGCTGAAGAACGGGTCGTGCGGAGCGGCCTTGACGGCGTGGATGTAGTCGGCCCGGTGCACCCGGCCCAGGGCGTCGTCGTCGGCAGGGGTCGGCTTGATCACCCGGACGCCGGGCCGGTCGAGAACGCCCAGCTCACGGGCCAGCGCGATGGTCAACTCGACCCTGACCGGGTTCAGCGGATGATCGCCCAGGTCGTACCCGAGCAGGTCCTCGTCCCACACCACCACGGCGCCGTCCGGCATGGCGCCATCGTGCCATGCGGCCGGCCTAATCGCCGGTCGCCACCGGTCTTGTCGGGTCGGTCACCCAGTCGCTCCACGAGCCGACATACAGAGCCGCGTCGGTACGCCCGGCGCGGTGCAGGGCCAGCACGGTGTGCGCGGCGGTGACGCCGGAGCCGCAGTACGCGCCGACCGGCACGCCCGTCGCGTACGCCCGCTTTCGCGAACCCGTCCCGCGAGCTCTTCCTGGCTGGTCGCAGCCGGCCGTCGTCGTCGGTGTTGTCGGCGGTCGGGCGGTTGACGGCGCCGGGGATGTGGCCGGCGACCGGGTCGACCGGCTCGACCTCGCCCCTGTAGCGGGGTGCGACGCGGGCGTCTACGAGGGTGCCGGAAGTGGCCGTCGCGGCGGCTTCGTCGGCGGTCAGGCTGGGCATGCTGCCGGGTTTGACCTGTATGTTGCCCTCGGGTGTTTTGGGCATTTCGGTGGTTATCGGGTGACCTTTCGCGATCCAGGCCGCGAAGCCGCCGTCGAGGACCCGAGTGTCGCGGTGGCCGGCCCAGCGGAGGATCCACCACGCCCGGGCGGCCGCCTGCCCGTCGCCGGCGTCGTACACGACGACCGGCTTCTGGTCTGTGACGCCCTTGGCCCGGAGCGCCGCCTGGAGCTTGGCCGGGTCGGGCAGCGGGTGCCGACCGCCGGATCCCGGCGCACCGGCCAGTTCCGTGTCGAGATCGACGAACGCGGCGCCGGGGAGGTGACCCTCGGCATAGTCCTCGCGACCCGGTCGGCCGGCCAACCGCCAGCGGGCATCGAGCACGGTCACGCCGGCCAGGCCGGCGCGCAACTCATCAGGGTCGATCGTGAGATCATCGGCGGAAACCACGCGCTCCAGTCGAACACCCGCGCCGGGCCCTTCGCGGCGTCGGGTTGTCGGTGTGGCGAGGTAATATCGACAGCTAGGAGGGCCTTCTGCCGTGAATCACCTTGTCGACACGACCGAGATGTATTTGCGCACCATCCTCGAGTTGGAAGAGGAAGGTGTGCCGCCGCTGCGCGCCCGGATCGCCGAGCGGTTGCACCAGAGCGGCCCGACCGTCAGCCAAACCGTCGCCCGCATGGAGCGCGACGGACTACTCACCGTCGAAGGCGACCGCCACCTGCACCTGACCGGCCTGGGCCGCGAGCAGGCCGTCTCCGTGATGCGCAAGCACCGGCTCGCCGAGTTGCTGCTGGTCAACGTGATCGGCATGCCCTACGAAGAGGCGCACGAAGAGGCCTGTCGCTGGGAGCACGTGATGAGCGACGCGGTCGAGCAGAAGGTCTACGACCTGCTCAACCGCCCGACCCGCTCCCCCTACGGCAACCCGATCCCGGGCCTCGACGCCCTGGGCGACCTGCCGGCCGAGGCCGACGGCTTCGACAACAAGGAGCGCAACCTGGCGTTCCCGGGCCTGACCGGCCAGGTGATCGTCCGCCGCATCTGCGAAAGCGTCCAGACCGACGCCGACGTCCTCCGCCAACTCCACGCCGCGGGCGTCGACCCCGGCGCGACCGTCACGGTCGCCCAGGAACGCGACGGCGTCATGATCGACCGTTCGGGCGACCAGGTCCGCCTGCCCCGCGAGGTCGCCTCCCGGGTGTTCGTCGCGGCCCACTGAGCTCGCATTTTCGAAGGCCGGCCCCTTTGGGGCCGGCCTTCGTCGTTTCTGATCACTCCAACCGGTGAATTTCGCCACGGATCGGTAGGTTTTTCGGCCCACGTTCGCCGCCTGCCCCGCTGGCGAACGCCCAACGACTCGGTTCGTCGCTTGGGCCGCGTTGGGCTTTGTTCCCCGGCTCGCGAAGCCCCACTGGGTTGGCTGTCGCCGTGTCCGCGTTCGCCCGCGGACCGCTCTGTCCGCGCTCGCGAACCCCAGCGGATCGGTTTGACGCCCGCGACCCGCGCCCACCGCCAGATCGCCCTACCTCCGGCTCGCGAACCCCAACGGATCCGTTTGACGCCCGACCCGCGCCCACCGCCAGATCGCCCTACCTCCGGCTCACGAACCCCAACGGATCCGTTTGACGCCCGACCGCGCCCACCGCCAGATCGCCCTACCTCGCTCGCGACCCCAACGGATCGGTTGACCCCGACCGCGTTTCGCTACGGACCGCTTTACCTCCCAGCGTCGCGGAGCGCCCAACTGGCGCCGGCGGGCCGCCCGGTGACGCCGCATCCGGTGGGCCGAACGCCGAGATGTCGCCGCCGTCGGGGGCGGACCGCGGTCGCGATCACCCGCAGCAGCGTGGTCTTGCCGGCGGCGTTCGGGCCGAGCAGGCCGTCTCGCCGACACACCGGCCGGTGCGCTGCTGTTCGTCGTCGACGCGTCCGGGTTCGCCCGCCGTTGTTCGGGGCGAGCTTTGCTGCTCTGATCAGGGTTTCTTGGGCGGCTTTACCGCTTCCACCTTCTTGGCCAGCGCGACCAGCTGCGGACCCAGCTCCTTCTCCGGCGCCGGGGCGTCGACGAGGCCGGTGAAGCGCAGCGACATGAGGCGCTTGTCCTTGGTCAGCCAGCAGAGCTCAAGGCCCGGCCCGGCGGAGTCCGTGGCGGCTACCGGGGCTTGATAGGCCGCGAGTCCGAGGCCCTTGACCGTGGTCGCACCCTTGTCGGGAACGACGTCATCCTTGAAAACGGCGGCGTCGACACTCGTCTTGCTGATCGTCAGCGCGAGGTCGGGGAGTTCGCCTCGCTCCGGCTGGACCACACAGGTGGTGGTCTGCCCGCTGTGGCTGGCGGCGGAGATCCCGAACCGCACGCCGATCGCCTTCTCGATCGTCTCGTAGTCGAAGAAGACGCAAGCGCCGCCTGCGGTCGCGGCTGGGAAGTCGGCGCGGACCGGCGGTGGGGCCTGCTCAGGGGCGGGCTCGTCGGCGCAGCCCGCTACGCCGCCGGCGAGGGTCAATGCGGCGCCCAGACAGACGAGCCGAGAAACCCGGCTGCGACTCTCCACCCTGGACCGCGAGGCGGCCGGGTCGCTGTGGCGGCTACGCGGCAGGACCACAACAACTCCTCGATCGACGCTTTGATCAGCACAGGAGTGCGCCGCCCGAAAACATACGGCTTCGCCGAACCTGGCGGAAGTCCGGGTTCTCGAACGAACCGGGCCACTTCCTGTCGATCATCGCGACCCGAACCGAATTCATCACCCAGGCGGCCGGCATTGCGCCGTGTACCGGTTGTCGTGCGGGGCTGGCAATGCGGCGCCAGGCGGCGGGAAGGGCCCGACATGTGGATCAAGGTGGTGCTCGGGACGGACGGCGTTTGCGTGGCGTGCGCGGAGAGTGGTCGAGATGGCGGAGTTGTATCTCGCCGCTCGGCGCGCAGTCAGTTCGTCGTCCAGGCCCCCGCCGCGCGTCGCCGTGATCCACAAGGCGGGCATCACGGGAATCTCGTGGATCGGGCCTTCGCGGCCGCTGGAAGAGGAGCCAGAGGACCTGCGACGCGACACCGGCAGCGGTGATCAGCGCGCTGGCCATCCTCGGACTCGTCGGCGGCGCCGCGCCTGACGCCGATCCCGGCCTCTTGGCCGTGTCCAGATGTGCCAGGACGGCCGAGGGAAGCAGCACCATACCCAGGCGGTGACAAGACACCGCCCAGCGCCGGCCCGGCCCGGTAGGGGCCGAGATCATGGACGGGCCGCGACTTAGATCGGGAGTTGGGCCACGATGTGCTTCGCGATCTCCAAGGAACTGGTCGCCGCCGGTGATGGTGCGTTGAGGACGTGGACCTGGTGGTCGCGGGCGACGATCAGGAAGTCGTCGACCAGGGCGCCGTCGCGGGCGATGGCCTGGGCTCGGACGCCGGCGCCGGCCGGGACCAGGTCGGCCTCGGTGACCGCGGGCACGAGGCGGGCCAGGCTCTCGGCGAACAGGCGGCGACTCAGGGAGCGGCGCACCTCGGTCAGGCCGTAGCGGAAGTGTTTGCGGGCCAGGCGCCACAGGCCGGCGTACGCCATGAAGTCGGCGATGTCCCTCGGGTTGACCTTGCTCCAGCGGTAGCCTTCGCGGGCCAGCGCGAGCACCGCGTTCGGTCCGGCGTGGACAGTGCCGTCGATCATGCGCGTCAGGTGGACGCCGAGGAACGGGAACTGCGGGTCGGGCACCGGGTAGATCAGCCCGCGGACCAACCCGCGCCGCTCGGGTGTCAGTTCGAAGTATTCGCCCCGGAAGGGGACGATTCGGGCCGGCGGGTCGACGCCCGCGAGGCGTGCCACCCGGTCCGCGTGCAGGCCCGCGCAGTTGATCAGGACGTCGGCGACCACGTCGCCACCCGTCGTGTGCACGATCTGCTCGCCGCCGCGGGAGTCGATGCCAGTCACGGCCGTGCCCAGACGGATCGTGGCCCCGGCCTTCTCGGCGAGGTCGGCGAGGGTCGTGCACACGGCGGTGAAGTCGACGATGCCGGTCGACTCGACCCGCAACGCCTCGACGCAGCGGATCTCGGGCTCGAACTCCTTGGCCTCGGCCGCGGAGACCAGCCGGGCCGGCAGGCCGTTGGCGACCGCGCGCTCGTGCAGCGCGTGCAGTCGCGGCACCTCTGACTCGTCGGCCGCCACGATCAGCTTGCCGCAGACCTCGTGCGCGATGCCGTGCGTGGCGCAGAAGTCGACCATGGAGGCCCGCCCGGCCGCGCAGAGCCGCGCCTTGAGGCTGCCCGGCTTGTAGTAGACCCCCGCGTGGATGACGCCCGAGTTGTGCCCGGTCTGATGCGCGGCGACCCGCGGCTCCTTGTCGATCACCGTGACCGACGCGTCCGGGTGATCCAGCGTGAGCCGGTGCGCGGTGGCCAGCCCGACGATGCCGGCCCCGATGACGACGTACCGAGTCATGGCGCGACCCTATTTCACATATGGACAGTGCCGGCAGCCGCGACCGCAACACGTGCCACGCGCCGCGAGGAACCCGGCCGAAAGGACGAACAACCCGGTCCGTGGGTCGAGATATCCGGCCGAACCGCTGGCGAGTGCGCCATCGTGGGCTTTGATGATCTCCGCCTGGTACGCGGGGTCGGCCGGCATCCGGCTCACGTGCGGCTGACTCAGCGGCCGTGCCGCGAGCGGTTTGCGCTCACCCTCGGCTGTCGTCACGCCACCACCCGTACCCTATCGGACCTATCGGACCGGTCGTCCGCTGCCTGAATGACCTTCGCCGGTTATATCCCAAGAGGCATCATCCGCACGACGAGAGGGCGCCACGGCATGACCACCACCGAGCTCCTGCGCGACGACCTGACCGACCTCGCACAGACCGGCGTACCGGCCCAGGCCCAGCCGTTCGACCTGCGGGAGACCGGGGCGTTCGTCGACCGGGAGCCGGTGCTCGAGGTGCTGATGTCGGTGCGCCGGGTAGATGGCGGGCCGCCGTACCCGGCGATGTACCTGGGCCCGATCGCCGAGCCCTTCCTGGGTCGGGCGCAGGACGGACTCGCCTTCGCCGCCCGGATCGACCCCCAACGTCCGGATCGGGTGCTGGTCGACTGGACCGCCAGCGCCGCATAGCCGGAGGTTGGGTGGGTATCGGGGGCCTTATGGAGACCACCTGGAAGCCCGTGAACGAGGGCGACAACGGCACCCTGTCGAGCAGCGAGAAGCGCAGCCTCCCGGACACCGCGTTCGCCTTTCCTGACAAGCGCAAGGAGCCGCTGACCGACGCGGACCACGTGCGGAACGCGATCGCGCGCTTCGACCAGGTCAAGGACGTGACGGACAAGGAGCGGGAGCAGGCCTTCGGCAACCTCAAGAAGGCGGCGAAGCACTTCGACGTGGACATGTCGGAGACCGACTGGCACCAGCTGGGCAAGCGGCCGCACACCGACAACCCGACCCAGTAGGGGTTCTGGCACCGCACTCGCACGTCAGTCGTGCGGCGGAGATCAGGGAGTCCGGCACCGCAGTGGAAAACGGGCTCAGGCGCCACGCGGAGAACCCACCGGTGCGCGGCTCCGGGCCGCGCCGGCCGGGCGACGCGGCTAGAGCCTCGCGGCCTGCAACGTCGCGGCCCCGACGTAGCTGAAGGTTCGCAGGCCCGTCCTGCAGCGTTGCTGCCTCGACGCAGCTAAAGGTCCGCGGGCGGGACCTTCCGCCGCCGCGACGTGCGGCAAAGCTTGGGTGCGCCGGAAACCAGACGCCGTGGATCTCGGGCAGGTTGGTTTGTCGCCCCGATCTGCTGCCGCCCAACGCAAGCTAAAGCTTGGCGCCGCCCAACCTGCCGTAACACGACGCTGGATCGCGGGCAGTTGAACGGAACCCCGGGAGGCGCCGCTTCCGGGCCAGAACCTCAACCACCCGCAGCGACATCCGCCCCCACCCCGGCGGCCGGGGTGGGGGCGGATCGATGCCAGCGGCCGGCCGGCGTAAGCCGGCCGTCGCTTGAGCGCTAGCTGCAGCCGGAGGTCGAGCCGCAGCCTTCGCAGACGTAGCAGCTGCCGGCGGGGCGCATCTTCGTGCCACAGGTGAAGCAGAGCGGCGCGTCGGCGGCCTTGCCGATGACGGCTTCGAGCAGCTCCGTGGAGGAGCCGACCCGCGGCGACGGTGCCGCGATCTGGACCGGGATGTCGGCGGCCTTGGCCGTCGGCTGCTCGGTCTTCTCTTCCGTTGCCTTGTCCTCGGTCGCCTTGGCCTCGATCGGCGCCGACGACGCCATCTGGGTCAGGTCGATCGCGGCCTCGGCCTCCGCCTCGGCGCGGATCTGGGCCGCCCGCTCCTTGGCGGTGAAGATGCCGAGCTCGGCGCGGCGCTCGTAGGGCAGGAAGTCGAGCGCCAGCCGGCGGAAGATGTAGTCCATCACCGACGCGGCCATGCGGATGTCGGGGTCGTCGGTCATGCCCGCCGGCTCGAACCGCATGTTGGTGAACTTGCCGACGAAGGTCTCCAGCGGCACGCCGTATTGCAGGCCGATCGAGATCGCCACCGAGAACGCGTCCATGACGCCGGCCAGGGTGGAGCCCTGCTTCGACATCTTGAGGAAGACCTCGCCGAGGCCGTCGTCGGGGTAGGACGACGCGGTGAGGTAGCCCTCGGCGCCGCCGACCGAGAACGACACCGTCTCCGACGGGCGCTTCTTCGGCAGCCGCTTGCGGACCGGGCGGTATTCGACGACCTTCTCGACCGTCTTCTCCACCTGGACCGGCGCCTCGGCCGTGGTCTTGTTGGGCTTGGCCACCGACAGCGGCTGGCCGACCTTGCAGTTGTCGCGGTAGATCGCGAGCGCCTTGAGGCCGAGCTTCCAGCCCTCGAAGTAGATCTTCTCGACGTCTTCGACGGTCGCCGACTCCGGCATGTTGACCGTCTTGGAGATCGCGCCGGAGATGAACGGCTGGACGGCCGCCATCATCCGCACGTGGCCCATCGGCGCGATCGAGCGCTCGCCCATCGCGCAGTCGAACACCGCGTAGTGCTCGGTCTTGAGCCCCGGCGCGTCGACGACGTGGCCGTGGTCGGCGATGTGCTCGACGATCGCCTCGACCTGCTCCTCGGGGTAGCCGAGGCTGCGCAGCGCGCGCGGGACCGTCTGGTTGACGATCTGCATCGAGCCGCCGCCGACCAGCTTCTTGAACTTGACCAGCGCCAGGTCGGGCTCGACGCCGGTGGTGTCGCAGTCCATCATCAGGCCGATGGTGCCGGTCGGCGCGAGCACCGAGGCCTGCGCGTTGCGCCAGCCCGACTTCTCGCCGATCTTGAGGCCCTGCTGCCACTGCTTGGACGCCTCGCGCGCGATCGCGGTGGCCACCGCGCTCGGCGCCTTGATGTCGTCGCTGGCCGCGGCGTGCTTGCGCATGACCCGCTTGTGCGGCTCGGCGTTGCGGGCGTAGCCGTCGTAGGCGCCGACCACGCCGGCCATCTCGGCCGAGCGGCGGTAGGCGGTGCCCGTCATCAGCGAGGTGATCGCGCCGGCCAGCGAGCGCCCGCCGTCGGAGTCGTAGGGCAGGCCGGACGCCATCAGCAGCGCGCCGAGGTTGGCGTAGCCGATGCCGAGCTGGCGGTAGGCGCGGGTGGTCTCGCCGATCTTCTCGGTCGGGAAGTCGGCGAAGCAGATCGAGATGTCCATCGCGGTGATGACGAACTCGACCGACTTGACGAACTTCTCGACCTCGAAGCCACCGTCGGCGCGGAGGAACTTCATCAGGTTGAGCGACGCCAGGTTGCACGACGAGTTGTCGAGGTGCAGGTACTCGGAGCACGGGTTGGACGCGGTGATCCGGCCGGTCTCCGGGCAGGTGTGCCAGTCGTTGATCGTGTCGTCGTACTGGATGCCCGGGTCGGCGCACTCCCACGCGGCCTGGGCGATCGTGCGGAACAGCTTGCCGGCGTCGACCGTCTCGATCACCGAGCCGTCGAGCCGGCCGCGCAGGTCGAACGAGCCGTTCTCCTCGACCGCGCGCATGAACTCGTCGGAGACCCGCACCGAGTTGTTGGCGTTCTGGTACTGCACGCTGACGATGTCGGAGCCGCCGAGGTCCATGTCGAAGCCGGCGTCGCGCAGCGCGCGGATCTTGTTCTCCTCGCGCGCCTTGGTCTGGACGAACTCCTCGATGTCGGGGTGGTCGACGTCGAGGATGACCATCTTCGCCGCGCGCCGGGTGGCGCCACCGGACTTGATCGTGCCCGCTGACGCGTCGGCGCCGCGCATGAAGCTGACCGGGCCGGACGCGGTGCCGCCGCAGGAGAGCAGCTCCTTGGACGAGCGGATGCGGGACAGGTTGACCCCGGAGCCGGAGCCGCCCTTGAAGATCAGGCCCTCTTCCTTGTACCAGTCGAGGATCGAGTCCATCGAGTCGTCGACGGCCAGGATGAAACAGGCGCTGACCTGCTGCGGCGACGGCGTGCCGACGTTGAACCAGACCGGCGAGTTGAAGCTGAACACCTGGTGCAGCAGCATCTAGGTCAGCTCGTGCTCGAAGACCTCGGCGTCGGCCGCGTTGGCGAAGTAGCCGTTGTCCTCGCCCGCCTTGCGGTAGGTCTTGACGACGCGGTCGATGAGCTGCTTGAGCGCTCCACTCCCGCTCCGGGGTGCCCACGGCGCCACGGAAGTACTTCGTGGTGACGATGTTGGCCGCGTTGACGCTCCACGACTCCGGGAACTCGACGCCGCGCTGCTCGAAGTTGATCGAGCCGTCGCGCCAGTTCGTCATCACGACGTCGCGGCGCTCCCACGCCACCTCGTCGTACGGGTGGACACCCTCGGTCGTCCACACCCGCTCGACCTTGAGCCCGGTCGCCCCCACGGCCCGTGCCCGACTCTTGCCAGCGGCAACATCGCCCGCCATGTCTTCTGCCCCCTCGTTTACGAACGTATTCAAAAGCTTTATTTGGTACGCGTTTCCGCGTTGACAGCCGCAACAGCGGCGCCCTCTAGTCGCGCGACGGCGGCCGCGCGGAGCGTCTCGATCTCGCGCTCGAAGTCGCTGAGCGACTCGAACGAGCGGTAGACGCTCGCGAAGCGCAGGTAGGCCACCTCGTCGAGGTCGCGCAGCGGGCCGAGGATCGCGAGCCCGACGTCGTGGCTGGGGACCTCGGCGGCACCCTTGGCCCGAACGGTCTCTTCGACCTTCTGGGCCAGCAACGCGATGGAGTCTTCGTCGACCGGCCGCCCCTGGCAGGCCTTGCGCACGCCAGTGACGATCTTGGTGCGGCTGAACGGCTCGGTGACACCGCTGCGCTTGACCACGGCGAGCACGGCCTCCTCGACGGTGGTGAACCGCTTGCCGCACTCGGGGCACGACCGGCGCCGCCGGATCAGCTGGCCGTCGTCGGCCTCGCGCGAGTCGACGACCCGCGAGTCGGGGTGTCGGCAGTAAGGACAGCGCATCGCCGACCCTCCTCTCCTGAACTGATCCCGCGGGTCACGCTAGTGCGACCCTCTGACACTTTTGGCGGCGCCGGACGCGCCGCTCCCACAGCCGATTTCGCGCACGCCTGTGCACAACGGCAAACCACCACCGGAGGCTGCGCCCCCGGTCGCCGCTGTGGACAACTTGTGGGAAAGGTGTGGGTAACTCTGTCGAGTCTACCCCTACCTGTGGACAACTTACATACCTGTAACTACTACATCTAGGGGTTCGACCGTAGGCCGCCCACGTCCCGGGGTCAAGCTGGGTGGGCGTGTCGCCAGTGCCAGGTTTCCGTCCCAGCGTGGTTCGAGTGGCTCCTGTGACTCGGCACACGAGCGTCTGAACAGCCGCGACCGGCACCCTCGACAACCGCTCCCTGGCGGGTCCGAGCGACGTCCCACGGGCCCCACGAGCCGCTCATCATGAGCCCCCGCGAGGGACCAACGCAAACACCGGGCCGAAGCGCCCGAACCGGCGACGCAGTCACCCAATCCAGCGGAATCGACCAGCGAACAGCCACGGCTTGACCGCTTGAGAGCCGCTCAGGCCGCACCGGCTCCCGCGGGGCACACCGAGCCCCGAGGAGTTGCCAGTCGCCGGCCGTGCGGGGCGTGGCGGCGGTCAGTCCGGCGGTAGGACGAGGTGCTGGCCCGCGTGGACGGTCACGCCCCTCAGGTCGTTGAGGCGGCGGACCTCTTCGATCATCTTGAAGGGCGCGTTGCTCGGGCGATGGCGGGCGACCACCGACCAGAGAGTGTCGCCGGGCTGGACCACCGCGACCGGCGGCGGCACCGCGGGATCAGCGGCGCGTGACGCCGGCGACAGGATCGCGGCCAACCCACCGACCGCCACCAGGAACAGGCCAACGAGGACCAGCCGGCCACGCCGCGTCAGACGCAGGCGCGGCTTCGGTCTGCGCGCGCGGAGAGCCTTCGAAAATCCGCCTGCCACACCGCCCGAAATGCTGACCACGCTCATCCCGACCCCCAAGATCGAACGCCAGTTCGATAGTACGGACGTACGATGGTTTATCAGAACAGGCGTTCGGATGTCGAGCCCAGAATGCGCGACACGCCGGACACGGATCTCGTACAGATGTTTGAAACTGTCTCAACCCACCGATACGGTCATGGTCACCCCAACCGCGAATTAGGGCATCACAGCCGACCAGGGAGGACGGACGTGTCGACCGACGACCGGGCGAGCCGGCAGCACCAACCGCAGAGAATCGCGTCCGAAGCCGCGTCGCCAGCCGCGCGCAAGCGAGGGCGCCGCGCGCGCTCGCGCGGCTACGTCCGAAGTCAGAGCCGTGGCACCCGGTGGTCAGCACCTTCCCCGACGTGACCGCCGCCGAGCTCACCGCCCGGCAGCGACGGATCCTCGAGTTCATCCGGGACTGGGTCGAGCGCTACGGCTACCCGCCCAGCGTCCGCGAGATCGGCGAGGCGGTCGGGCTGGTCTCTCCGTCGAGCGTCGCCTACCAGCTCAAGGAGCTCGAGCGGAAGGGCTTCCTGCGGCGCGACCCCAACCGTCCGCGCGCCGTCGACGTGCGCCAGCCGGCCGACCTGGTCGACGACGAGGCCGCGCGGGCGCAGCGCCCGACGCCGGCCTACGTGCCGATGCTGGGCGCGATCGCCGCCGGTGGCCCGATCCTCGCCGAGCAGGCCGTGGAGGACGTCTTCCCCCTCCCCCGCGAGCTCGTCGGCGAAGGCGACGTCTTCATGCTCCACGTCAAGGGCGACTCGATGCTCGAGGCGGCGATCTGCGACGGCGACTGGGTGGTCGTCCGCCAGCAGCCGACGGCCAACAACGGCGAGATCGTGGCCGCGATGCTCGACGGCGAGGCGACGGTCAAGACCTTCCAGCGCCGCGACGGCCACGTCTGGCTGATGCCGCGCAACGCCGCGTTCGACCCGATCAACGGCGACGAGGCCACCATCATGGGCCGCGTCGTGGCGGTCCTCCGCCGCATCTGACATGACCGTGCGGACCCGCCGGCTCCGGCCGGCGGGTCTCCACGCCGATCGACGGACTGCCGTACCCCTGAGACGGCCGCCAGATCAGGGCCGTCGCGCTCCCCTGTTCGCGAACCGGTCGCCAGATCAGAGCGACGAGCCAGTCCACCAGCGCCCGCACGTCGAGCGCGGTCGGAGAGCTCCAGGGACGTCGACCAGTTCCGCTACCCGCAGGCAGCCGCCGCGAGCGGAGGAACGCGAGCAGCTGGGTCACGCCGGCGGCGACGGCCAGTGACCGCCGCGTCTAGGCCATCAAGCGTCGTTCCTGGTCGGCCAGGTGTTGAGTCGAGCCGCGAGAAGAATCAGCCCCGGTAATCGGGGTGGTAGCCGGAGCCGACGTAGCCGTTGCCGTCGTAGCCGTCCGGCCTGCCCTGGCCCTGTGGGCCGTAGCCGTAGTCGTCCGGCATGTTGCGCTGCCGGCCATGGCCGGCACCACGCGGACCACCGCCCTGCTGCGGCGGCCCATAGCCACCGCCCTGGTCGGGCCCTCCGCCGTAACCGCCGCCACCACCACGCGGTCCGCCGCCGTAGACGCCACCGCCACCGCCACCGGTCCCACGCTGCGGCGCACCGTAGACACCACCGCCCGGCGGGCCCGACGGACCTCCGCCGTAGACGCCACCGGACTGCACCGGCGCCGGCTGACCGCCATAGACGCCGCCGCCCGGCTGGCCGCCACCGCCGTACACGTTGCCGCTGTTGCCGTCCTTGTCCCAGGTCGCCTGCTCCGGCGCCACCTGGCGACCGACGCGCGGGGTGCCGGCGACCGCCGGCTCGGCGGCCGCGGCCGACGCCTTCTTCTTGCGCGCCACGATGATGCCGGCCACGCCGGCGCCGACCAGGATCAGGCCGATGACGCCGATCGCCGCGATAAATGACGTGATGTCTTTCAGCGACAGGTTGTCGAAGAACGAGCCACCACCACCGTCGCCGCCCGCCGCGCCATCGGTCGCCCCCGCGGTCGGCACCGCTGCGGCCGCCGGCGCGTAGCTGAGGATGTCGATGTCGGCATCGTCGCCGAGCTCGCCGCCGTCGGAGACCGTGACGAACTGCTTGCCGTCGGCGGTGTAGGAGATCGCCTCGCCCCATGGGTCGGTCAGGCCGGTGATCCGCGGCTTGGCGTCGCTGGTCAAGGCCGCCACGACGTCGCCGCCCTCGGCCACGTCCCATTCGAACGCGTCGGCGTAGGTGCGGACCACGACCTTTTTGCCGTCAGCCGAACGGGCCGCGCCCGTAACCGTGAGCCGCCCTGCCGCGTTGAGGAAGTTGGGCGTCTCCGTCTTGGGCAGGGTCAGGTCGCCGAGCTTCTTCAGCGGCACGCCGGTCGAGTTGTTGTTCTTGATCGCCGAGGCCGGGGCGAACAGCTCGGCCGGGCCGGTCGACTTGGTGATCACCAGCGGGGTGCCGGCGCCGGCGCCGGTGAGCACCAGCGCCTCGGCGTCGCGCGGCTTGTCGTCGGGGTAGACGAAGCGGTGCAGCGTCGGCTGTTTGCCGCCGTCGGCCGGCAGGCTCCACAGCACGATGCTCTCGCGCTGGTCGTCGCTGGTGATGTTGTTGCCGGTGTCCGCCACCCACAGGGTCTTGCCGTCGGGCGAGAGCGCCAGGTCTTCGGTGTCGCGCGGGCCACCGCCCGGGTACGAGACCGAGTCGTCGACCTTGCACTTCTTGTCGAGGTAGAAGACCCGCTCCCGGCTCGACACGTCGGTGCTGTCGTTGATGACGACGTAGCCCGACGCGGTCGCGACCATGCCCGACAGCTCGACCAGCTTCGAGTCGGTGATCGCGCAGACCTTCTTGCCCTGGACGATCGCCGCGGCACCGGCGACGCCGGCCGGAGTGGGGGATGGAGCGGCCCATGCGGTGCCAAATCCGGCACCGAGCGCCGCTGCGACCACGCCCAGGACGACCGTGATCGAAGAGGAAGCGCGCGGCATCGGGCCAGTGTCGCACGTCGTGCCGGCCGCGCGCCTCCCCCTCGTGATCTCCGCCCTATGCCGAGATGTAGGGCGCCAGTTCGGCCGCCAGCGCCGGGTCGACCCGTACGTGCAGCGCTGTGCCCTCCGCGATGTGGGCGGTGCTCAGCACCTTGGCGCGGCGGTGCAAACGGGCAACCAGCTCACCGCGGTCGTAAGGCACCACGACGCGCAGCTCGACCGCCGGACGAGGCAGCTGCCCCTCGAGGGTCGTGCGGAACTCGTCGATGCCCCGACCGGAGCGGGCCGAGACGAACAACGCGTCGGGCCACGACCGCTTCAACCGGAGCAGCGTCTCCTCGTCGGCGCTGTCGATCTTGTTGACCACCAGCAGCTCGGGAACGCTTTCGGCGCCGACCTCGGCGAGCACCTCGCGAACCGCGCGAACCTGCCCCTCGGGGTCGGGATGCGCGCCGTCGACGACGTGCACCACCAGGTCGGCGTCGGCGACCTCCTCCAGCGTCGAGCGGAACGCCTCGACGATCTGGTGCGGCAGATGGCGTACGAAGCCGACCGTGTCGGACAGCGTGTAGATGCGCCCGTCGGCGTCTCGGGCCCTGCGGGTGGTCGGGTCGAGCGTGGCGAACAGCGCGTCTTCGACCAGGACGCCGGCGCCGGTCAGCCGGTTGAGCAGGCTGGACTTGCCGGCGTTGGTGTAGCCGGCGATGGCCACGGCGGGAACGCTGTTGCGGTTGCGCCGGGCGCGCTTGGTCGCGCGTACCGTGCGTAGGCCCTTGATCTCTCGCCGGAGCCGGGCGATCCGGTGGTTGATCCGCCGGCGATCGGTCTCGAGCTTGGTCTCACCGGGACCACGCACGCCGACGCCGCCGCCCGCGCCGCCGCCCCGCCCGGAGCCGCCGGTCTGCCGGGACAGCGTCTCGCCCCAACCACGCAGCCGCGGCAGCAGGTATTGCAGTTGGGCCAGCTCGACCTGCGCCTTGCCCTCTTTGCTCTTCGCGTGCTGGGCGAAGATGTCGAGGATCAGCGCGGTGCGGTCGACGACCTTGACCTTGACCTTCTGCTCCAGGTTGCGGAGCTGAGACGGAGACAGCTCACCGTCGCAGATCACGGTGTCGGCGCCGGTCGACGTGACCACGGACAGCAGCTCGTCGACCTTGCCGCGCCCGACGAAGGTCGCCGGGTCAGGTCGGCTGCGGCGTTGGATCAGCCCCTCGAGCACCTGGGAGCCGGCGGTCTCGGCCAGCGCCGCGAGCTCGATGAGGGAGTTGTCGGCGTCGGTGGAAGTGCCCTCGGTCCAGACTCCTACCAGCACGACCCGTTCGAGCCTGAGCTGGCGGTATTCGACCTCGGTGATGTCGGTGAGCTCGGTGGATAGACCTGCGACGCGGCGAAGCGCGTGTCGCTCTTCGAGCTCGAGCTCGCCGGTGGTGGCATCGGTGTCAGCTAGATCATCCACAGCGTGGAATGTGCGCAAAACAATCCTCCTCGAACACCAATCGTGACACCCCCACACCGTTAGCGCATCCACAAATCGCGCAGGCGGTTGGCCGACCCCCGCCGACGTGGGCAACAATGCGCTACGGCGCCGGCGCCGTGGCCCGCGCCGTAGGACGACGGAGGACCACCGTGGCGACGACACGCCTGCCCAGCGCCGGCTTTTCGATCACGATCCGGATCGGGGTGATCGCCGACGCGTCGGCGATCGGCCGACTGACCACCTGCGTCGGAGAGGCCGGCGCGATCGTCACCGCGCTCGACGTCGTCGACTCGGACCCGACGACCGTGGTCGTCGACCTCACCTGCGACACCGCCGACGCCACCCACGCCGACTCGGTCGTGAAGGCCCTCGAGGCGCTCGACGGGGTCGACGTCCGCAAGGTCTCCGACCGGACGTTCCTGCTGCACCTCGGCGGCAAGATCGAAGTGACGCCGAAGGTCGCGCTGCGCAACCGTGACGAGCTGTCCCGCGCGTACACGCCGGGTGTCGCCCGGGTCTGCCTCGCGATCGCCGAGAACCCGGCCGACGCCCGCCGGCTGACGATCAAGCGCAACACGGTCGCCGTGGTGACCGACGGGTCCGCGGTGCTGGGCCTCGGCAACCTCGGGCCCGCCGCGTCGCTGCCGGTGATGGAGGGCAAGGCCGCCCTGTTCAAGCGCTTCGGCGGGGTGGACGCCTGGCCGGTCGTGCTGGACACCCAGGACACCGACGAGATCGTGCGGATCGTGCAGGCGATCGCACCCGCGTACGGCGGGATCAACCTGGAGGACATCGCCGCTCCGCGCTGCTTCGAGATCGAGGAGCGGCTCCGGGAGCTGTTGGACATTCCGGTGTTCCACGACGACCAGCACGGCACGGCGATCTGCGTGCTGGCCGCGCTGACCAACGCGCTGCGGGTGGTCGGCAAGCGGATGGCGGACGTGCGGGTCGTCGTCAGCGGCGCCGGTGCGGCCGGGACCGCGATCATGAAGCTGCTGCTGCGCCAGGGCGTGGGCGACATCATCGCGTACGACCGGCCCGGGGTGCTGCACGCCGGCTTGAAGGACCTGCCGGCTCCGTGGCAGTGGCTGGTCGAGCACACCAACCGCGACAACTACCAGGGCGATCTGCGCGGGGCGTTGCGCGGCGCTGACGTGTTCATCGGGGTCAGCGCGCCCAACCTGCTGACCGGCGACGACATCGCGGGCGATGGCGGAGAACTCGATCGTCTTCGCGCTGGCCAACCCCGACCCGGAGATCGACCCGCGCGAGGCCCGCAAGTACGCCGCGGTCGTCGCCACCGGGCGCTCCGACCAGCCGAACCAGATCAACAACGTGCTGGCGTTTCCCGGGGTCTTCCGCGGCATGCTCGACGCCCACGCCGAGGAGTTCACCGAGGAGATGGCGATCGCGGCCGCCCGAGCGATCGCGGACGTGGTCGGCGAGGACAAGATCAACCCGACGGTCATCGTGCCCAGCGTGTTCGACGCACGGGTTGCGGTTGCCGTCGCCGCCGCGGTGCGGGCTGCCGCCCAGAGCGGTGCGGCTATTGCTGCGGTTGACACCTCTACACCCTAAGGACGCGTTTCCCGGGTTCGCGGTGGTCCGGACCGTCGCTCCCGCCGGGCCATCCGCGTCCGTCGTTGGTCCCGGAGGGACCATCCGCGTCCGCTGTTGGTCCCGGAGGAAAACCTCCGCGTCCGTCGTTGGTCCAATCGGGGCGGTCAATGTCCGTTGTTGGTCCCGCTCCATAGGCCGTCCCACGACCGGTCACCCTTGGCTTGTCAGGATGGCGGTTGGTCTGCTGGTTGCGGTCTTGGGCGGGGGAGGATGTCGTGCGCAGTGCCTAGGCGCAAAGAGCGCGCCTCTTATGGCTTTGCGCACGACATCCTCCCCCGCCCTGACCCAGGCGGTCTGGTCGACTCCGATTCTCGGCCTCGGGACACAGTCCATTGGCTGATGTTCTCGGTGGTGTGAACCGAGCCTCGACTGTGGACTCCGGGTGGGGTCGGTTACAGGGTGGGGAGGGTTTCGCCGGTGGCTACCAGGACGGCTGGGCCGGTGAAGACGCAGGTCTGGCCGTCGAAGGCGACTGTTAGGCGGCCGCCTCGGACGTCGACAGCGACTACGCCGGTTTGTTTGCCGGCGTCGCGTAGGGCTACCGCGGCCACCGCGATCGCGCCTGAGCCGCAGGAGAGGGTCTCGCCTGAGCCGCGTTCGTAGACCCGCATCGCTACATGGGCGTCCACGCCTACCGGGGTCGGGCGCTTGTCGACCGCGATGTGGCCGAACTCGCCGCCTCGGCGGTCCACCGCGATGTGGCCGCGGTCCGGCTGCGTGGGCGGTGGCGAGTCGACGGCGATATGGCCCTGCTCTCGCCGGTCGGCCGGCGGGGCGTCCATCGCGATGTGGCCACGCTCCGGGCGCACCGGAGGAGGCGAGTCCACGGCGATGTGGCCGCGGTCGGGCTGGGCCGGAGCGGGCGAGTCGACCGCGATGTGGCCCTGCTGCGGCTCGGTCGGCGGGGGCGAATCGACGGCGATGTGGCCCTGCGCTCGCGGCCGTCCGCCGGGGGCGAGTCGACAGCGATGTGGCCCTGCTCGCGCTGGTCGGTCGGCGGGGCGTCGACTGCGATGTGGCCTCGGGAGGGGCGGCGGTCTACGGCGATGTGGCCGAAGGTGGCCTCTTCGCTGGTGCCGGGGACTGTGAACTCGACGTTGACGCCTGTCGGGAAAGCCGCCGGGTCGTAGGACGGGGCTGCCGTCAGGTCCAGGTCGCCCAGGGACATGCCCTTGGGGAGGGCGCAGACCAGGTGGGGGTTGCCCACGTCTACCGACGTGCCGGTGAAGGTCAGGCCGCCGATCGTGGCCGTCGAGCCCGCGCCTACGCGTGGCAGGGGTAGGACTACCGAGACCTCGTCCGCGGTGACCGTTGCCTGGACCACGCCTGAGCGGGTGGCGATGGGGAACTCGGCGCCGTCGACCAAGGCCTCGGTGGCCAGGTAGCGGGCGAAGACGCGTACGCCGTTGCCGCACATCTCGGCGATCGAGCCGTCGGCGTTCCAGTAGTCCATGAACCACTCGGCCTCGCCGGCCAGGCCCGCCGCGTGCGGGTGCTTGGCCGAGCGGACCACCCGCAGGACGCCGTCGGCGCCGATGCCGAAGCCGGCGGTCGCAGAGTGCCGCCACCGTCTCCGGTGTCAGCGCCAGGCCACCGTCCGGGTCCGGGAGAATCACGAAGTCGTTGCCGGTGCCGTGCCCCTTGACGAACCGCACCACTGCCCCCTTGTCGAAGCCGCCCCCCAACAGATACGCCGACCATCATGGCGCACCCGCCCGCTCCGCGTGGACCGCCCGCAGAGCCGCCGTGGCCAGGGCCGGGTCGGCGCCGTCGAGCCAGGTGATCCGCGGGTCGCGGCGGAACCAGGTGCGCTGGCGGCGGACGAAACGGCGGGTTGCCCGGATCGTCTCGTCGTGGGCCTCCTGCTCCGTGCACTCCCCCGCCAGGAACGCCAGGACCTGCTGGTACCCGAGTGCGCGGCTGGCTGTGCGGCCCTCGCGGAGCCCGGCGTCCACCAGGCCGACCGTCTCCGCGACCAGGCCCGCCGACCACATCGCCGACACCGCGGTCGGCGATCCGGGTGTCCAGGGTCGGGCCTTCGACATCGACCCCAATCTGCACAGAGGGATAAAACGGCACCGGATCGGACGGGAGGGCGGCGGCGAACGGCTGGCCCGGTGAGCGTGATCACTTCGAGCGCGCGGACGATCCGGCGGCCGTTGGTGGGCAGGATCCGGGACGCCGCGACCGGGTCGGCCGCCCGGAGCCGCTCGTGCAGAGGCCAACGCGCCGACCGCGGCCAACTCCTCCTCGAGGGACGGGCGCAGCGCGGCGTCCGTACCCGGGAAGTCGAACTCCTCCAGCACCGCCCGCACGTAGAGGCCCGAGCCGCCGACCAGCAGCGGCACCTTGCCGCGGGCCAGGATGTCGTCGATCGCCGCGCGGGCGAGCCGCTGGTACTCGGCGACGCTCGCGGGCACGGTGACCGGCCAGATGTCGAGCACGTGGTGCGGGATGCCGCGGCGCTCGGGCACCGGACAGCTTGGCGGTGCCGATGTCGAGGCCCTGGTAGAGCTGCATCGAGTCGGCGTTGACCACCTCGCCGCCGAGCTCCTCGGCCAGGGCCAGGCTGAGTGCGGACTTGCCGGCGGCGGTCGGGCCGACCACGGCGACGACGGTCATGCCGACACCCCGGAGCGTTGCCAGCTCGCGACGAAGTACCCGACGCCGTAGGGCGCGCCGTAGTAGGACAGGTCACCCTGCCAGGCTCCCACCGGCCGCGCCCACGGCACCGGCCAGCGCCTGGAACGCCGGCCGCCCGGCCACGCCCAGCTCGGCGG
The DNA here is from genome assembly GCA_963840005.1 of uncultured Actinomycetota bacterium. Lineage (GTDB taxonomy): Bacteria > Actinomycetota > Actinomycetes > Mycobacteriales > Micromonosporaceae > Asanoa. The sequence goes on from CAWIXO010000043.1 coordinate 41,679, forward strand.
AGACGACCGGGTCGAGGCCGTGCAGGACGTCGAGGTCGACGCCGGCCAGCGCGGCCGCCAGCGCGTCGTCGTACGGCTCCGCGCGCGGGTCGTCGTACCCCGGCGACTTGACGCCTCGGGAGGCGGACCCGTCGCCCATCACGAGCAGCCCCCACGGGCCGTTGCGGGGCGCAGCACTCACCGAAATCGCGGCAGTCGGCCGGCGAGGCGTCCGCCGCGATGCCCTGCATGTTGACCATCACGGGCTGCCCGGGCGGGTGCTGCCGCAACAGCCACGCGCCGATCACCAGGCTCAACGGCAACTCGTGGCTCTCCAGCGGGTCGTGCGGGCCGAGCGACACGTCGAGGTCGACACCCCACGGGCGGAGCGAGCCGCGCTGCGGCGGGTCATAGGACGTCATGGCCGAATCGGCACCGAACACCACGATCTGCCGCGCACCGGCCCGGCCCAGCGCGGTGACCGCGCTCGCGCACGCCGCCCGGAGGTCGGCGAGCTCCGCGGCGGCGGCACCGGCCACCTCCGGGACGATCATGGGCGGATGAGGACAGACCGCGACAGCTACGAGGGTCACCGCATAACGGTATCGGGCGGTGCGGTCCGTACCCGCGTGATTCCCGCCCCGGTCTCCGTATGGTCACGGTCGCCAATAGGCGCTCGACTTGGACGGGGTGGGACCTGTGACAATGCAGCGGTAACAATACTGCGCTATGGCGACGCCCGAAGGGTGCATACCCGACGGAGTCGGACGAACGAGGATGGACAGATGAGCGACTGGACGGCCTTCGGACGCGTGGACGCGGAGGGCACGGTTTACGTCAAGACGGCCGACGGGGAACGGGTCGTCGGCTCCTGGCAGGCCGGCTCGCCCGAGGAGGGCCTGGCCCACTTCGCACGGCGGTTCGCGGACGTGGTCACCGAGGTCGACCTCGTCCAGGCCCGGATGGGCTCGGGAGCGGCCGACGCGGCGCACTCCCTCGCCACGATCCGTCGCATCCGCGCGTCCCTGCCGGAAGCGCACGTGGTCGGCGACATCGACGGCCTGATCGCGCGGCTCGACAAGCTGGCCGAGTCCGCCGAGGCGAAGGCCGGCGAGGCCCGGGCCGCCCGGGAGACCGCCCGCGCCGAGGCGCTGGTCCGCAAGACCCAGCTCGTCGAAGAGGCCGAGAAGATCGCCGCGGAGTCCACCGGCTGGAAGTCCGCCGGCGACCGGCTCAAGGAGATCCTCGACGAGTGGAAGACCATCCGCGGCGTCGACAAGAAGTCCGACGGTGAGCTGTGGAAGCGCTTCGCCGCCGCCCGCGACGGCTTCACCCGCCGCCGCGGCGCGCACTTCGCGACCCTCGACTCGCAGCGCAAGCAGGCCCAGACGGTCAAGGAAGAGCTGGTCACCGAGGCCGAGACGCTCCGCGAATCGACCGACTGGGGTCCCACCGCAGCCCGCCTCAAGGACCTGATGACGGAGTGGAAGGCCGCGCCGCGCGCCTCGAAGGAGGCCGAGCAGCGCCTCTGGGAGAGGTTCCGCGCCGCGCAGGACGCCTTCTTCACCAACCGCAGCTCGGTCTTCTCGGCCCGCGACGCCGAGCAGCGCGGCAACCTCGATCGCAAGCAGGCACTGCTCACCGAGGCCGAGTCGATCGACGTCGACACCGACCCGCGGGCCGCGCAGGCCAAGCTCCGCGAGATCCAGGGCCAGTGGCACGACGCCGGCCGCGTGCCGCGCGACGACGCCACGAAGCTCGACCGGCGCCTGCGCGCGGTGGAGGAGAAGGTCCGGCTCGCGATGGACTCCGCGTGGCGCCGCACCGAGCCGTCCGCCAACCCGCTGCTGACGCAGATGCGCGAGCAGGTCGCCGAGGCCGAGCAGCGGCTCGAGCGCGCCCGCAACGCCGGCGACGCCAAGCGCATCCGCGAAGCCGAAACCGCCCTCAACCAGAAGCGGCAGTTCCTTAATCTCGCCGAGCAAGCCAGTTAGTCCCAATAGGACAGATTTAAGGCTTGTTCCCGGGTTCGTCGTGGTCCGGACCGTTGCTCCCGCCGGAGACCGGGCCGGGCCCTGGGGGGCCCGTCCCTGCCAGGTCCGCGGTGGGGAAACCCAACCTTTTCAGCTCGTGACTCTGGCCAAGGGGTTTCTCTGCCAGGCGGTGGAGCTGGTGGTGCGCTGGTCTTCGGAGAGCGGGGCTCTTCGCCAGGAGCCGTCGGGTTCGAGGGTGGCGGTGCTGCCGGGCGGTAGGTCGGCTAGTTGGCGCAGGGTTGGGTGGCGTTCGAGGGCTTGGCCTAGGTAGCCGAGGCATAGGTCGTCTGCCGTGTAGCCGCGGGCGTCGAGGATGTCGAAAGCGCCGTCGTCGTGGGTGACCAGCGTTGGCTCGGTCGTGCCGGCCAGTAGCGAGCGGGTCGTTAGGGTCCAGCTGTCTGGTTGGGCGGGTAGTGGGAAGTCGTTGCCGTACTTGCCGACCAGGCGCCAGCTTCCTGGTGGGTGTGCTTCGACCGGGAGCCAGGCGGAGGCCTGGCGGGTGCGGCTGCTGGGCGTCGCCTCGTCGTTCCAGGGCCAGCGGCCGGTGCCGTCGGGCCAGACCAGTTGCCAGATCGGGACCGACCAGCCGCCGTAGAAGCGGTAGGCCGTGCCGAACAGGGCGTCGCGCCAGGATTCGTCGACCGGGCGGAGCATGGTCTGGTGGCCCTCGATGACGCCGGTGAACGGTGCCTCGGCGGCCGGCCAACCGATCTCACGCAGCCGCTCCACACAGGTGTTGAGCCACAGCTGCATGTGTTCGCCGGCCAGGCCGAACATCACGAGCTCCGGGATCTGGAACGAATGCCAGAGGCCGACCGTGTACGCGAAGTCCACCGTGCCCGGCACCAGCAGGGAACACCAGCCGTGCTGTTCGACGGTCGCGATGGTCGCCGCGTCGCGGCCGCGGGGCACACCACCGCAGATCACACACGGGCAGGCTCGATCTTGCACGCCGGGATCGTACAACCCTTGACCTGAGGCATCGATCGCGATCAGAATGGGCGGCGGAGCCAGGGCGCGCACCGCGATCACACGCGGAGCCACGTACCCCCGTGAAATGGAGCCCTGGCACATGCAACGCAAACCTGTCCGCAGCGCACTCGCCGCGGTTGTGGTCGCGGCCGCGACCGTCCTCGTCGGAGTCGGGCTCGCCACCGCGCCGGCCACACCGGCCCTCGCCGCCGGCACCGGCACCGGTTACCTGCGGACGAGCGGCAACAAGATCGTCGACAGCACCGGTGCGACCGTGCGGCTCACCGGGATCAACTGGTTCGGCATGGAGACCGACAACAAGACCTTCCATGGTCTGTGGTCGAGCAACCCGTGGCGCGGCCAGGTCGACACGATGGCCAACCTCGGTTACAACACGCTGCGCATCCCCTATTCCAACGACGCGCTCAAGGCCGGCGCCACCGCCACCGGCATCAACGACTTCGTCAACCCCGACCTGGTCGGCAACTCGCCGCTGCAGATCCTCGACAAGGTCATCGCGTACGCCGGAAGCAAGGGCATGCGGGTGATCCTCGACCGGCACCGGCCGACCAGCGCGGGCCAGACGGCGCTCTGGTACACGGCCGCGGTGCCGGAGAGCACCTGGATCAGCGACTGGCGGATGCTGGCCCAGCGCTACGCCAACAACCCGGTGGTGATCGGCGCCGACCTGCACAACGAGCCGCACGCCGAAGGCACCAACCCGGCCGCGACCGGGGCCTGCTGGGGTTGCGGAGACACCAACCGCGACTGGCGGCTGGCGGCCGAGCGGGCCGGCAACGCCATCCTCGGCGTGCAGCCCAACTGGCTCATCTTCGTCGAGGGTGTCAGCTGCCCGAGCGGCGGACTGTCCAATGTGTGGGACGGCGACACCAGCAACGACGAGGACTGCGGCTGGTGGGGCGGCAACCTCAGCAAGGCCGGCCAGTTCCCGGTGCGGCTTTCCCAAACCAACCGTCTGGTTTACTCGCCGCACGACTACGCGATCTCGGTCTACCACCAGAGCTGGTTCGACGCCCCGGACTACCCGGCCAACATGCCGGCGATCTGGGACAAGTACTGGGGATACCTGTTCAAGCAGAACACCGCGCCGATCATGCTCGGCGAGTTCGGCACGACGCTGGCCGATCCCAAGGACCGCGTCTGGCTGACCAACCTGATGTCCTATTTGGGCAGTGGGGTCAACGGGATGTCGTTCACCTACTGGTCGTGGAACCCCAACTCGGGCGACACGGGCGGCATCGCCAACGACGACTGGACCACCGTCAACCAGGCGAAACAGTCGATCCTTTCCCCCTACCTGATCGCGCCGACGGGCGGGGGCGGCGGACCGACAACCGGGCCGACCACCGGCCCGACCACACCGGCACAGGGTGACTGCGACGCCGTCTACCGCTCGACCAACAGCTGGCAGGGCGGCTTCCAGGGCGAGGTCACGGTGACCAACCGCGGCACGGCACCGGCCAACCCCTGGCGGGTGACCTGGACCTGGCCGTCGGGCGTCACGCTGGGCAGCGGCTGGAACGCCACCGTCACCCAGTCCGGCACGACGGTCACCGCGGCGGCACCGACCTGGTCGCCGGCGCTGGCACCGGGCGCGTCGGTCACGATCGGCTTCACCGCGAACGGCACGGCGGCCGCACCCGGTGCGGTCGCGCTCAACGGCGTCACCTGCTGAAATCCAGGACCGCGGCGGCGGGTAGCCAACGGCCCGCCGCCGCCCTGCCGGCAGGCCGGGCGGCGGACCAGCGATCAGATCAGTGCGCGGCGCAGGCCGAGTCGGCCGGCAACGGCTGGATCGGCGGACGGCCGATGGACGGCATGCCCAGGCTGACACCGGGCGTGCGGGGCGTCCGACCCGCCTCGAAGGTGTCGCCGGCCCTGGTGCGGCGGTGCGAGAGCGGTGCGCCGTCGGCGTTCAGGTGGTGCGGCGCCGCGTAGCTGATCACGGTCTCGACGATGTCGCCGGGCCGGATGCCACCCAGGTCACCGGTCGCGAAGTGCACCAGCCGCCCGTCGCGGGCCCGCCCGGACATCCGCCCGGTGCGGTCGTCCTTGCGTCCCTCGCCGACCGCGACCAGCACCTCGACGGTCGAACCGACCAGCGCCCTGTTCTCGGCCCAGGTGGTCTCCTCGACGACCGCCATCAGCCGCTCGTAGCGCTCCTGGACCACGGCCTTGGGCACCTGGCCGTCCATTGTGGCCGCCGGCGTGCCGGGGCGCGGCGAGTACTGGAAGGTGAACGCCGTGGAGAACCGGGCCTGCCGCACCACGTCGAGGGTGCGCGCGAAGTCGTCCTCGGTCTCGCCGGGGAAGCCGACGATGATGTCGGTGGTGATCGCCGCGTCGGGCATCGCCGCGCGTACGTTGTCGATGATCCCGAGGTAGCGCTCCTGCCGGTAGGACCGGCGCATCGCCTTGAGCACCGCGTCGGAGCCGGACTGCAGCGGCATGTGCAGCGAGTGGCAGACGTTGGGCGTCTCGGCCATCGCGGCGATCACGTCGTCGGTGAAGTCCTTCGGGTGCGGGCTGGTGAACCGGACCCGCTCCAGGCCCTCGATCGACCCCGTGGCGCGCAGCAGCTTGCCGAACGCGAGCCGGTCGCCGAACTCGACACCGTACGAGTTGACGTTCTGCCCGAGCAGCGTCACCTCGAGCACGCCCTCGGCGACCAGCGCCTCGACCTCGGCCAGGACCTCGCCGGGCCGGCGGTCCTTCTCCTTGCCGCGCAGCGACGGCACGATGCAGAAGGTGCAGGTGTTGTTGCAGCCCACCGAGATGGAGACCCAACCGGCGTACGTCGACTCGCGCCGGGCCGGCAGCGTCGACGGGAACACTTCGAGCGACTCGAGGATCTCGACCTCGGCCTCGGCGTTGTGCCGGGCGCGCTCCAGCATCGCCGGCAGCGAGCCGATGTTGTGGGTGCCGAAGACGACGTCGACCCAGGGCGCCTTCTTGACGATCTCGCCGCGGTCCTTCTGGGCGAGGCAGCCGCCGACCGCGATCTGCATGTCGGGCCGGCGGGTCTTGGCCGGTCGCAGGTGGCCGAGGTTGCCGTAGAGGCGGTTGTCGGCGTTTTCCCGGACGGCACAGGTGTTGAAGACCACCACGTCGGCGTCATCCGCCTCGGCGCGGACGTAACCGGCCTCTTCGAGCAGGCCGGAGATCCGCTCCGAGTCGTGCACGTTCATCTGGCAGCCATATGTGCGCACCTGGTAGGTGCGGGTGCCCGCTGTAGTAGTCATGACCCCTACAGGGTAGCCGCCGGCAAAGGTCAGGCGGCCAGCCCCGGGACCACCCGGTCGGGGGTCCACCGCGACTGCTGGCAGGGCACCCGCTGCCGGCACCACGGGTCGTGGCCGGTGCACGGCCGCAGGTTGGACAGCGCCTCGCCGTCGTCGGTCTCGACCACGTCCACGTGTACGGGTCGCAGCGTGCCGTCGACGGTCGCCAGCACATGGCGGTCGGGGATCAGGGTGTCGTCGGCCAGCAGCACCCGGCGCCGCAGCAGGGCCGCGACCTCGGCCGCGGCGGCCGGTTCGGCCACCTCGATCGGTGGCGCGTAACAGTCGATCCCCACCGGGAACTCGCCGACGCCCTGCCAGACGTCGCAGAGCACGGCGTCACCCGGCGGGTCGTCGTCACCCAATGGGACGACCGCACAACCGGTGACAACGCTTAGTGCGCGCATGACTACGGAAGGTGTCAAGGGCTCTTCCGCGTGCCAGTTCCAGATCGCGGAGCCCTGTGCCGGGGAGACCGGAGGGATCGCCATACCAACGATCGTGCCTGCCAGCGGGCACATACGTAGCCCGCGTTACCGCTCCGTGACCGTTCGCGCCCTGTCCTGACACATCGTCACCCTTAGAGTGGCTCCATCCAGAGGGAGGGGTCGATGGTCGTGAGCAACGCGTCGCCGGAGCCGCTGATCGTGCTCGACAAGGTCAACAAGTTCTTCGGCGACCTGCACGTGCTGCGCGACGTCGACCTGTCGGTCGCGCGCGGCGAAGTGGTCGTCGTGATCGGACCATCCGGTTCGGGCAAGTCGACCCTGTGCCGCGCGATCAACCGGCTGGAGACCATCAACTCCGGCCAGATCACGTTCGACGGCAGCGCGCTCCCGGCCGAAGGCCGTGCACTGGCCCGGCTGCGCAGCGACGTGGGCATGGTGTTCCAGTCCTTCAACCTCTTCGCACACAAGTCGATCCTGCAGAACGTGACCCTGGGTCCGATCAAGGTGCGCAAGGAAAAGCCGGACGAGGCGCGCAAGCGCGGGCTCGCGCTACTCGAACGGGTCGGCATCGCCGAACCAGGCCGACAAATACCCGGCCCAGCTGTCCGGCGGCCAGCAGCAGCGCGCGGCGATCGCGCGAGCGCTGGCGATGCAGCCCAAGGCGATGCTCTTCGACGAGCCGACCAGCGCACTCGACCCCGAGATGGTCGGCGAGGTGCTCGAGGTGATGACGTCCCTCGCCCGTGACGGCATGACGATGGTCGTGGTCACCCATGAGATGGGTTTCGCGCGGCATGCGGCCAACCGCGTGGTATTCATGGCCGACGGTCAGCTCGTCGAGCAGGCCGAACCTGGCGAGTTCTTCGCCAACCCGCGCAGTGACCGGGCCAAGGACTTTCTTTCCAAGATCCTTACGCACTGACCTGATTTCACGTTTTCTCTGCACACAAAGGGATCCGGCCGCATCGGCGCCGGTCTCCTTCACAAGAAGGAGAAGTTATATGCGGATGACGCGCTTCGCGGCCACCGCCGCGGCCGCCGTGCTCGCACTGACGATGGCGGCCTGTGGCGACGACGACGGCAGTGGCACGGGCACGGGCAGTGGCACCGGTTCGGGCACTTCCACCGCGACGGCGTCGTCGGTAAGGCGCAGAGTGGCTCGCTGAAGATCGGCGTCAAGGCCGACCAGCCGGGTCTCGGACTGCAGACCGGCACCGCGTACGAAGGCTTCGACATCGAGATGGCGAAGATCATCGCCAAGGGTCTCGGCATGCAGGAGTCCGGCATCCAGTACGTGACCACGGTGTCGGCCAACCGCGAGCCCTACATCCAGCAGGGCACCGTCGACCTGGTGATCGCGACCTACACCATCAACGACGAGCGCAAGACGAAGGTCAACTTCGCCGGGCCGTACTTCATCGCCGGCCAGGACCTGCTCGTGCCGGCCGCCTCGACGATCACCGGCGCCGGAGCAGCTCGCCGGCAAGAAGGTCTGCTCGGTGACCGGCTCGACCCCGGCCAAGCGGATCCAGGAGAACTACACGGACGCGCAGCTGCAGCTCTTCGACTCGTACTCCAAGTGCGTCACGGCGCTGGCCGGCAACCAGGTCGACGCGGTGACCACCGACGACATCATCCTCGCGGGCTACGCCTCGCAGTCGCAGTACGCCGGCAAGTTCAAGGTCGTCGGCAAGCCGTTCTCCGAGGAGCCCTACGGCATCGGCCTCGCAAAGGACGACAAGGCCGGCTGCGACAAGATCAACGAGATCCTGAAGGCCGCCGCGACCGACGGCAGCTACAAGGCGGCCTGGGACGCGACGCTCGGCAAGAGCGGCACCGCGGCGCCGGAGCTGGACACCAGCAAGATGACCAACTGCGCCTGACGCGCGACGCGCGGGGCCGGCGGCGGGAACGCCGCCGGCCCCTTGCGCGGTAAGCCCCTATGGAGAGGAAGGAGCGGGGCGTGCCCGTGTTCGACGATCCCGCCAACTTCGACGCGTACGTGTCGGGGTTCATGTGGATCCTCAAGATGACCGGAGCCTCGGCGGTGCTGGCCCTGGTCCTCGGCGTGCTGCTGGCCGCGATGCGGGTGTCGCCGGTGCCGGTGCTGCGCTGGTTCGGCGCCGTCGTGGGTCAACATCTTCCGCAACACCCCGCTGACCCTGATCATCTTCTTCTGCTACTTCGGCCTGTACGCCAAGCTGAGCGTCTCGCTGAGTAACGACATCAACCTCAACAACTTCTGGCTCGGGCGTCATCGGCCTCTCGGTCTACACGGCCGCGTTCGTCTGCGAGGCGCTGCGCTCGGGCATCAACACGGTGCCCGCCGGCCAGGCCGAGGCGGCCCGGGCCATCGGGCTGACGTTCATGCAGACGCTGCGGATCGTGGTGCTGCCCCAGGCCGGCCGCGCGGTGATCGCGCCGCTGGGCAGCGTGCTGATCGCGCTCTGCAAGAACACCACCATCGTCGGCACGATCGGCGTGCTCGAAGCCAGCAACATCATGAAGCAGCTGATCAACGACAACGGTGACGCGGTCATCCTGATCTTCTTGGTCTTCGCCGGCACGTTCGCGGCCGTGCTGATCCCGACCGGCTACTTCTTCGGCTGGCTGGCCAACCGACTGGCGGTGAAGCGGTGAGCGGCAACCCGGTCCTCTACGACCACCCGGGCCCGCGGGCACGGGTTCGCAACGCGGTTCTCACCGTCGTCTTCGGCCTGCTGATCCTCGCGGTGCTGTACTGGATCTACCGCAAGTTCGACGAGAAGGGCCAGTTCGCGGCGATCCTGTGGGAGCCCTTCCTCAAGGCCGACACCTGGAACAACTTCATCCTGCCGGGCATCGAGGGCACGCTGAAGGCGGCCGCGACGGCGATGGTGTTCGCGCTGGCGTTCGGCCTGATCTTCTCGGTCGGCCGCCTCTCGGAACACCGCTGGATCAGCATCCCGGCCGGCATCGTGGTCGAGTTCTTCCGCGCCGTCCCGCTGCTCCTGATGATCTTCTTCATCTTCTACGGCGTGCCGTTCCTGATCAAGGAGCCGGTCCCGCCGTTCTGGTCCGTCGTCATCGGCCTGACGCTCTACAACGGCTCGGTGCTGGCGGAGGCGTTCCGGGCCGGCGTCTACTCGGTGCCGCGGGGCCAGTCCGAGGCGGCGTACGCGGTCGGCATGCGCAAGAGCCTGGTGATGCGGCACATCCTGGTCCCCCAGGCGGCCCGCGCCATGCTCCCGGTGATCATCAGCCAGCTGGTCGTGCTGTTCAAGGACACCGCGCTGGGCTACATCGTGTCCTACCCGGAGCTGCTCCAGCTGGGCGTCAACGTCCTGTCGGCCAACTTCGGCAACGTGGTCGCAGCGGCGATCGTGGTGGCGGTCCTCTACATCCTCGTCAACTTCGCCCTGACGTCGTTCGCCAACTATCTGGACCGCCGCAGCCAACGCCGAGGCATCAAGCCCCGCCCCATCGACCCGGGCGCGGCCATGGGCGGCGGCGCCGTCGGCGCGTAGGCCTCCGTCGGGGGTGCGGGCTCGACCCGCGCCCCGATGCTCGCCGGCCCGCGTCAGAGTGGGTTGAGGCGGGCCTTGAGCAGGCAGAACTCATTGCCTTCGGGGTCGGCCAGGACATGCCAAGGCTCTTGACCCGTCTGGCCGATGTCGGCTGGCCGCGCACCGAGCTTCAGCAAGCGTTCGAGCTCGGCGGCCTGGTCGCGGTCAGTGGCGTTGACGTCGATGTGCAGCCGGGATTTCCCCGGCTCCGGCTCGTCCCGGCGACTGAGGATGATCGTGGGCTGCGCACCACCGAACCCTTCGCGCGGCCCGATCTCCACCGACCCGTCGTCCTCGCGATCGAGCACGACAAAGTCCAGAACCTCACACCAGAACCGCGCCAACACCTCAGGCTCGCGGCAACTGAGCACGAGCTCACTGATCCGAGCCGCCATCACAAACCCGCTCTCACTCCGAGACCTCGCCAGGGGCTCCCAGCAGGGAAACAATCGGCGACGGTACCGGAGGGCCCGATCCAGAGCGAGACGATTTTCCGCACCTCGCCGTCGGCGACCTGGAGCCGCGAGCAGGTCCGGCAGTGTCGCGCGTGTGTCCTGCGCGGGTGCGGCGGCCCCGGCACGTTGACCGAGGACGACTTCACCGGCCGTTGGCCTTGAGAGTGCGTCCCGCGGACCTGGCAGGGCGTGGGCCGGGTTATGGCCCTCGTCCGGTCCCCGGCGGGAGTGCCCTGTGTCAACCCTCCACTTGTTGGTCTTGGGTGAGGAGGGTTTGGAGGGCGCCGTGGCGGGCTGGGTCGTATGGGGTGTTAGTGGTCCAGCATTTCCAGATCACGGTGAGCCAGGCGCGGGCGAGGATGCGGACGGCGTGTGGGTGGCGGTGGCCGCGGGTTCTGGCTTGTTGGTAGAGGTGGTTGGCCCAGGGGTTGGCGTGGCGGGAGTCGGCGGCGAAGTCGCAGATGGCGGCGCGGAGTTGTTTGTCGGCGGCCCAGCGGAACGCGACGACTCTGACGTGCCCGGATTGGCGGGTCGATGGGGTGACGCCGGCGAGGCCGGCCAGCGATTGCGGGGTGGGGAACCGGCCACGGGCGTCGCCGATCTCGGCCAGCAGACGGGCGGCGCGGACTGTTCCGGTCCGTGGTAGCGAGGTGAAGATGTGCTGGTCGGGGTGGGCGGCCAGGGCGTCGGTGAGGTGCTGGTCGAGGGCTTTGATCTGGTCGGCGAGCGTGGTCAGGGCGGCCAGGTAGGCGTGGGTGACCGCGGCCAGGGCGCGGCCGTGGGCCCCGCTCGGGCCGCGAGCCGCGGCGTGGAGGCGTTGGTGGAGCAGGTGCGGGTCGCAGCGGTAGGCGTGGTGCGCGCGCAGCCAGCCGGTCAGCTGGTCGACGGTGAGTTCGTCGAGGGCGTCCTGGGTGCCGAAGGCGGTCAGGAACGCCCGGCTGGTCGGGGCGTCGATGGCGTAGAACAGGCCGACCACGGCCGGTAGCGCGGTCTGCAGGTGCGCGCGGAGCTGGTTGCCGGCCGCGACCCGGTGCCGGAGCAGGTCTTGGCGGGAACGCACCAACGCCCGCAACGTCAGCGTCGCGGGCGTGTCCGGTCGCAGTGGGCTCAGCCGCCGCTGATCGGTGCGGACGGTGTCGGCCAGCACGAACGCGTCGAACCGGTCGTCTTTGTTCCCCGCCGACCCGTACCGGCGGCGCAGCGACTTGACCTGCGACGGGGCGATCACGAACACCGTGAGCCCGGCAGCCAACAGGGCGTCGACGACCGGCCCGTCCGGGCGTTCGATCCCCACCCCGACCACCTCGAAGGCGGCCAGGAGCCCGACCAACCGGGCCAGCCCGGCCTTCGTGTGGGCAATCGTGACCCGCTCCAACGCCTCACCATCAGCGTCGATGACACACACCGCGTGATCGTCAGTGGCCCAGTCGATTCCCGCCGTCACCGCTCGCGCCGCGACGCCGTCATCGGTCACACTCATTCAAGCTCCTCCGCTGCTCAATCCAGTGGGGAAGCACCTGGTGGTTCGGGACATCACTGCCGGACGCTCATTGACGGGCGCTCTACGGCGCAGTAGCCCTGTTGCCAGTCGGGATGTCCCGGACCGCCAGGCCCCGCAGAAACTCCCGCAGGCCCTCAAAAAGGGGGGCTGCAACGGTTGGCGGTGACCCGACGGCCCAGGCGCTGCCCGGCCATCCAACAACCGGACCACACCAGGGTCAACCAATGAGCAACGGTCGCGCCCCCGACGAACCCGGGACCACAGCTTCTAAGGGTTTGCTCCCTACCGGGCAATCTCCGTAACCCGCGACTCCCGGACGACGGTGACCCGAATCTGCCCCGGGTAGGTTAGTTCTTCTTCGATTTGCTTGGCGACGTCGCGGGCCAGGACGGCTGCGCCGATGTCGTCGACGTCGTCGGGCTTGACCATGACGCGGATCTCGCGGCCCGCCTGCAT
>CAWIXO010000044.1:0-124382 GCA_963840005.1 uncultured Actinomycetota bacterium
CACGATCTTCGCCGAGATGATGCCCCGCCCGCCGCCGCGGTCAGAGCCTGCGTAGTCCACTTAGCACCCTCTCCAAGATTTCCATGCGTTCCTCGTACCGCTGCGTGGGAGCGGTGCTGTGCAACGTCAGCAGGCCCTCGGTGACCATGTCGGCCACGATCACCCTGGCGACACCGAGCGGGAGCCGGGTGTACGCGGCGATCTCCGCCAGCGACTGCGCGGCGGACTGGCAGATCTGCGCGATCCGGTATTTGTCGTGCCCGGCGAACCGGGCCTCGGCGACGGCCCGCTCGCTGGCCGACAGCACCGCCTCCAGCGCGATGTGGCGGGATGGCTCGGTTCGGCCACGGGTAACCGCGTACGGGCGCACCAGCGCGCCCCGGGGATCGCCGGACGGCGGCTCCATGCGCGGTTACCTCCTCACGGTTGTGCGCGGGCGGCTCACTGTGCTCGGCTGTCCTGCTACGACCGGCGGCCGATCGACGGCTTCGCGGCGTTCCGGCGACAGGGCCTTGCCGACGCGCTCGACCAGCAGCGCCATCTCGTAGCCGACCTGACCGACGTCGCTGTTGCGGGCGGCCAGCACGGCCATCGACGGAGCCGTCGCTGATGGACATCAGGAACAGGTATCCGCTGTGCATCTCGATCACCGTCTGCAGCACGTTGCCGCCGTCGAACATCCGCGCGCGCGCCGGTGGTCAGGCTGACCACGCCGGCGGTGATCGCCGCGAGCTGGTCGGCCCGGTCCGCCGGCAGGTCACGCGACGAGGCGAGCAGGAGACCGTCGGCGGAACCGCCACCACGTGGGCGATGCCGGCGACGCTGTCGGCGAAGTTGCTCAGCAGCCAGGCCATGTCCTGCATGGTCGGTGCCCTGTTCATCGGTTCTCCTTGCTCGGGCGGTGGGTTGGTCGAGCTCGGCACCGGCCGTGCGGCCGCGCTGCACGCCGCGGTGGTAGGCGGACAGCAGGCCACGGACCTCTTCCGGCGCACGCTTGACGTCTTCCCGCGGGCGGGTCTCGACGCCGCCGGGCACCAGTTGCGCCTGCGGCACCCGCTTCGGGCAGCCCGGACCGGGTGGTGCCGTCGGTGGTCGGCGTCGCGGCCCGGTTGGCGCGGTCCCAACCCGTCGTCGGCGGCGGTCCGCCAGAGGTCGTCCTCGGCCGGCGCCGGCGGGCGTTGGTCGGCCGGCGGCCGGCCGCCGCCGGTCCCGCTCGGCTGCGGCGGGATGCACGGGCGGAGTCGGGCTGCGGCTCGGCGCGGACGCCGCCGGCCGGTGGCGGGTCGCGGTTGGGCGGCGGTGCCGCGCGGCGACACGTGGGTGTCGCTGGGCAGGCTGGCAGGATCTGCGTGGAGGTGTGGCCGTGTGACTGGAACCAGACGGCTTCCATCTCCCGGAAGATCGGCATTTCGGTGGTCGCCTCCCGGCTGGGCTCGGCGAGCAGTGCGGCCTCGCCGCCCGCGACGGGCGGAACGGGCGGCACGGGCGCGCTCGGTAGGGGTGGAACGGGCGGTGCGGCCGCCGGCGGTGCCGCGTAGCCGGGGCCGGCGACAGGTGCCCCGGTGGTCGGAGCGGCCGGCCCCGGCACGGAGCTGGCCGGATCGACGGTGCCGAACGAGGGCCGATGTGGAAGCGGCACGTCCCACTGGGCCGGTGCGGCCGGGGGTCGGCCAGTGTCGTCGCCGACGCGCGGTTGGCCCACGCGCTGCCGCCGGGCACGTGGCCGTTGCTCGCGGCCAGCCCGCCGACCTCCGCCGACGCCGGCACCCGCTTGCGCGGCAGCAGGGTGGGCGGGCGGCCCGCGTGCTCTGCGGCACGACCACGATCTCGGCCGGCAGGGTGACCAGCGCGACCGTGCCCTGCGTCGAGGGTGCGGCGCAGCTCGACCTGGATCCGGTAGCGGGACGCCAAGCCGGGCGACGACCGCGAGGCCCATCAGCCGGAACGCCGAGACGTCGACCGGTGACGGTGCCTGCAGCCGCTGGTTGAGCGCCTCGATCTGGTCGTCGTCGAGGCCGAGGCCGCGGTCTTCGACCTGGACGACGACGTAGTCGCGGATCCGCCGCGCGTCGGCGACCACCACCGTGTTCGGCGGCGAGAACCGGGTCGCGTTGTCGAGCAGCTCCGAGAGGATCCGCACGACGTCGTTGACGGCGTGTGGCCGACACGGAGATGTCGGGGTCGACCGTGCCGAACTCGATCCGGTTGTAGAACTCCACTTCGGACTGTGCGGCGCGCAGCGCGTCGATCAGCAGCGCGTCCTCGCGGCGCGGCGGTGCGGTGTCGGCGCCGGCCAGCACGAGCAGGTTCTCGTCGTTGCGGCGCATCCGGGTGGCGAGGTGGTCGAGCACGAACAGCTTGGCCAGCCGCTTCGGGTCCTCCTCGCCGCGCTCGATCGAGTCGAGCTCGCCGATGATCCGGTCGACCAGCGTCTGGCTGCGCCGGGCCAGGGTGAGGAACATCGTCGAGACGCTGGTGCGCAGCGCGGCCTGCTCGGCCGCGATCCGGACCGCCTCCCGGTGCACCACGTTGAACGCGGCGGCCACCTCGCCGACCTCGTCGCGGTTGGTCAGCCGGATCGGATCGCGTACCTCGTTGACGATCGCCTCGACGCCGCCCTCGCCGAGCTTCTCGAACTCGCGCAGCCGGCCGACCGCCTCGGGCAGCCCGTGGTTGGCCACCGCGAGCGCGCCGTCGCGCAGCCGGAACAGCGAGCGGTTGAGCGAGCGGGCGATGACGATCGCGAGCAGCAGCGCCACCAGGAGCACGATGAGCACCAGCGTGCCTTCGATGGTCGCCTGCCGGACGGCGGCACCGCGCGCGTCGTCGGCCTGGCCGAGCAGGTCGCGCTCGAGCCCGGTCTCGGCGTAGCGCATCAGGTCGGTGACCGCGCCGATGGCCGGGCTGCCGACGCTGGCCGGGAACGGCGGCGCCTCGCCGACCGAGCGGGTCAGCTGCGGCGGACACCTGGTCGGCGAGCAGCGACGGCGTCACCGGTGACGGTGCGGTCGACCGCCGCCCGCTGCGCGCGCCGAGGCCGAGCCCGCGAAGGCCGACGAACGCCTCCTGCTGGCTGGTCAGGGTCGCGACGAAGGCGGAGAACTGTTCCTGGCTCAGGCCGCCCGAGGACAGGGCGACGAAGACGACGGCCTCCTCCTCGGCGGTGGCCGCCTTGGCGCGGGCGAAGGCGGCCATCGCGCGCAGGCTCTCCGCGAGGTCGCCCTCGCCGGACACCTGGCCGAGCGCCTCGCCGTACGACGACCAGGTCGCCCAGCACGACGCCGTAGCGCAGCACCGCCTCGGCGACCGACATCTGGCCGCGGCCCAACGTCTCCTCGCGGATGCCGGACAGGCCCGCCAGGTGGCCGTCGATCGCGTCGAGCCGGTTCTGCACCGTGCCCGGCAGGCCGGACAGGTTGGCCCGGCGGGCCTTGTAGGTGGTGACGAGCGCGTCGGTGCTGCGCACGCGCAGGTTGTACGCGTCTGCCTTGGCCTCCGGCGTGGCCAGGAACGCGGCGGCGGACATCCGCTCCTTGTGCAGGTTCTGCGTCAACGCCGAGACGTCGATCGAGATCTCGGACAGGGAGCGGATGAGCGTCGCGTCGGAGGCCTGGCGGGACGACGTCGACCAGCCGGACCGCGGCAAGCGCGATCACAGCGACCAACGGCACCAGCAGCAGGAGGCCGAGCTTCGAGCGGATGCGCGCGTCGGCGAGGCGGGGCAACCCGCGCCGCTCCAGCCCGGGTGCGCCCGGGCTGCGCGTGGACAGCATCATCCGTCCGGTGCTCACGCCATCGCCTCCGTGGTGGGTTGACGTGGCGGGTCCGCCACCGGTCGTCACGGCGCCCCCGCGCTGCACGCGGCACGGCGGCGATTTCATCAGGTTCTCGGCCGTGTACGGAAGGGGCAGCGGGATAGCAAACGGTCGGCCGGTGCGCAACGGTCAGTCGGCGCCTCAAGCTGGCCATTCGGACAGGCCCTGAGCTGCTTGGTCGTGATCTCCGTGTCGGCCCGGACACGGAAAGTAATGTCCATTGTGCGGACTCCGATTCTCATAATTCGAGACAATCAGATATGGGAATTCCTCAGCTTGACCAGAGCCGATGGGCTTGGCAAGGTTTCTCAACGCTTGCCGGCCGCACCCGGTCGTCGTCTCTCCACTGAGGAACTTCCGTCCAGGAGGCATCCCATGACGCCCGTCAATATCTCGACCCGCATCCTCGCGGCCATCACCGCGACGGCTCTCGCCGTGACCGGTGGCCGGCTGCGGCGAGGCCGACGGCGCCGGCGAAGCCGCGCGGCGTGGCCCGATCGTGGTGGCCGCCGACCTCGAGCTCTCCGGTGCCGACGCGGCGGCCGGGCGCGGCGTTCCAGCGCGCCCTGGAGTTGCGGGTCGAGCAGCTCAACGGCTCGGGGCTGACCGGCGGCCGCACGGTCCGGCTGGTGGTCAAGGACAACCGCTCCGACCCCGCGGAGAGCCTGCGCAACATCGCGGACTTCACCGGCGACCGCGCGGTCAGCGCGATCATCATGGGCTCCTGCGGCCAGTGCGCGGTCAACGCCGCGAAGACGCTCAACGCGAAGGCGATCCCGGCCATCTCGCTGGCCGCCGCCGGCGCCGTGGCGAGCCCGGTCGCCGAGCGCCGCTTCATGTTCAAGGTCGGCCCCAACGCCAACGACAACGCCGCCGCGCTCGCCGCCGAACTGCGCCGCACGCCCGGCTCTGCGCAAGCTCGGCCTGCTCTACACCCGCGACGGCTACGGCGCCGGAGGGGCTGGAGGCGCTCGAGCGCGAGCTGGGCAAGGTCGGGCTGACGCTGGGCCGAAGATCGAGGTGAAGCCGACCGAGGACAACCTCGACGAGCCCGATCGAGCAGCTCACCGCCGACGCGCCCGGACGGGATCATCGTGTGGACCGGTGCCGAGCAGGCGGCCGGGCCAGCGCGGCCGTGGCCGACGCGGAATACCGGGGCCGGCTGTTCTTCGACGCCACCGCGGCCGGCGACCTGTTCCTCGGCAGCGGCGACGGTTCGACCCCGGACGGCAGCACGATGGTGTTCACCCAGACGATGGTGATCGACGACGTGATCGCGACGACGCCCGCCAAGGCCGCGCGCAAGCAGTGGTTCCGGGACTACACCGCCCGCTGGGGCAGCTACTACGGGATCGCGTCGTTCGCCGCGGACGCGCTGCAACTGGTCACGGACGCCGCCGTGCGGGCCGACGCCGACGCCGGCGACGCCGGACCGGTCAGCGATCCGTGACCAGATCGAGATGTCGCAGATGGACGGTCTCTCCGGGCCGATCCGGCTCACGCCGGACAACCACTCCGGCCTGATGCGCCAGTCGCTGACGATGCTGGTCGCCCGCGGCGGCCGCTGGCGGCTCGCCAGCTATCGCCGTGGCTGACGGCTCAGGCCGTGGTGCCGCGCACCCAGGGCAGCGTCGAGGCGTTCGACGGTGACCAGCGCGTAGAACAGCACGATGCTGATCGCCGAGAGCAGGGCGACGCAGGCGAACGCGAGCGCGGTGTTGCCGCTGCCGCCGGACGAGCGTGATCAGGTAGCCCAGGCCGGCGTCGGAGGCGAACAGCTCGCCGACGACCGCGCCGACCAGCGCCAGCGGCAGCGCCACCTTGAGCCCGACGAACATCTGCGGCAGCGCGGCCGGGAAACGGATCTTGACGAACGTCTGCAGCCGGGAGGCGGCCAGCGACCGGCTCAGCTCGACCAGGTCGGCCGGGGTGGCTGGTCAGCCCGGCCGCGGTGGCCAGGGTGATCGGGAAGAAGCAGAACAGCACCGCCATCACGATCTTCGGCGCGCTGTCGAAGCCGAACCAGACGATCAGCAGCGGCACGATCGCCACCTTCGGTGCCGCGTTGAGCGCCACCAGCATCGGGTAGACCGCCCGCTCCACGGTGCGCGAGCCGGCGATCAGCGTGCCGATCAGCACCCCGGCGACGACCGAGATGCCATATCCGGCAAGGGTTTCCCCGAGCGTCACCTTCGCCTCGGCGAACAGGTCGCCGGGCATGTCGGCGAACACCCGGAGCCACCTCGGGCGGTGTCGGCACCAGGTAGGGCTGGATGTCGAAGGCGACCACCGCGAGCCACCAGAGCGCGACGGCGGCCACCGTGCCGGCCACCGGCAGGGTCGACCGCGAGCACCCGCCCGCTGCTCGAGCGGCGGCGCCCGCGGGACGTCGGGCGCCGGGCGTTCGAGATCGGGCAGGTGCTCGGGGTCATCGAAGCTCCACGGTGGCCCCGATCGGGGATCAGGCGGCCGGCTTCGGGAATCAGGTCGAACGAGATGACGTCTTCCGGCTTGAGGCCGTCCGGGATCGCGCCGGCACCCTGCAGGATCGCGATGCTGCGGGCGGCGCGGGACTGGTCGATCTGGCCGAGACCGGAGCCCAGGTCGACGTAGGGGCGCATCAGCGTCATCTCGGCCGCGGCGACCGGCGCCGGCTGGGTCTTCTCGAACTTGGCGTAGATCTGGCCCGCCTCCTGCGGGTTGTTGATCGTGTCGGAGAGGCCCTTGAGCAGCGCCGTCATGAAGCGCTTGACCTGGTCGGGCTTCTCCTGCGCGGTCTTCTTGGACACGCCGATCGCGCCGCCGAACAGGTCGGTGATCACGTCGGTGTACGGCAGCACGACCGCCTTCTTGCCGCCGGCCGCGCGCTCCACGCCCGGCTTGCCGACCGGGAACTGGGTGATCACGTCGACCTGCTTCGAGGCGAGCAACTGCGGCTGCTGCTGCGGCGCGACGTTCTGGAACTTCACCTTGGTCGCGTCGATGCCGGCGAGCCGGGCGTAGGTCGGGAACAGCACCTGGTTGACCGAGCCGGGCTGGGCGCCGATCGTCTTGTTCTCCAGGTCGCGCGGCGTGCTGATGCCGCTCTCCTCGAGCGCCATCAGCGCGGTCAGCGAGCGCTGCTGCACGGCGCCGACGATGGTGAAGTCGTTGATGCCGCCGGGGCGGCCATACTCGAGGAAGGCGCCGGTGAGGTCGATCGAGGCGTACTGGACCGTGCCGGAGCTCAGCGCCTTCAGGTTGCGGTTGGTGCCCGGTGCCGGGCTTGACCTCGACCTCGAGGCCGGCGTCGCGGAAGTAGCCCTTGTCGATGGCGGCGTAGACATAGGACTCCCGGCCGAAGAGGCCGAAGCCGCTGAGGTAGGTCACCTTCTCCAGCGGCGTCGCCGGCGGCGTTCTGGGAGGTGTTGCTCGGGCGCTTTGTCGTCGGAGCCGGAGCAGGCAGCCATGGTCAGCAGCAACGCTGCTGCACCCACGGCGACTACTGCGCGGAGGGTTCTCATAGCGGGAGGTCCCTTTCGTGGCATCGAAGGATTGACACACATTGGGCGGGGGACGACGCACCACCCTAGGGGAAACCCGGCGATTGGCACAGCCCGCCCACCTATCCTTTCCGGGCAGGAAAGGGATAACCTGACGTCGATGCGTCTCCGGATCTTCGCCTCCACCAAGGGGGGCACAAGCTACGACCGAGATCGCTTGGCCTGGCACGGCATGCGGAGGCCTGCGGCTTCGACGGCTTCTTCCGGCCCGACCACTATCTGCCGCTCGGCGGACCGCCCGATCCGACCCCGACCGACGTCTGGATGACCCTCGCCGGCCTGGCCCGCGACACCAGCCGGATCCGGCTCGGCTCGCTGATGAGCGCGGCCACCTTCCGGTCGCCGGGCCCACTCGCGGTGGCCGTCACCCAGGTCGACGAGATGAGCGGCGGGCGGGTCGAGCTCGGGCTGGGCACCGGTTGGTACGAGCCGGAGCACGCCGCGTTCGGCATCCCGCTGCCACCGGTCGGCGAGCGGTTCGAGCGGTTGGCCGAGCAGCTGGCGATCATCACCGGGCTGTGGACCACGCCCGAGGGGGAGCGCTTCGACCACGCCGGCGCGCACTATCGCGCTGGCCGGCGCACCCGGCGCTGCGCACCACCCAGCGGCCGCACCCGCCGGTCATCGTCGGCGGCAAGGGCCCGCGCCGCACCCCGCGGTTGGCGGCCCGGTTCGCCGACGAATACAACGTCCAGTTCGCCAGCCCGACCGACACCAAGGAGCTGTTCGACCGGGTCGACGCCGAGTCGGCGAAGGTGGGCCGGGGTGGCCCCGGGCAACGGCCGGCGGTGCTGCGCTCGGTCTGCGTCTCCGTCGCGTGTGGACGCGACGCCGCGACGGTCGAGCGCCGGGCGGCGCTGCTGCGGCCGCCGGTGCGGGCCGCCGCGTCCGGGGCCTACGGCTCGGTCGACGAGGTGGTCGACTACCTCGGGCCAGTTCGCCTCGATCGGCGCCGAGCGGGCCTACCTGCGGATCGCCGACCTGGCCGACCTTGACCACCTCGACCTGATCGCGGCCGAGGTCATGCCGCAGGTGGCCGGATGATCCAGCTCTTCGGGGTGTCCCAGGTGTTCAGCCGGCCGGGCCGGCGCCGTCGAGGCGCTGCGCGACATCGACCTGAAGATCGCCGAGGGCGAGTTCGTCGCGGTGGTCGGCCGATCGGGCTGCGGCAAGTCGACGCTGCTGCGGCTGGTGGCCGGGCTGCTGCCGCCGACCCACGGGCGAGATCCAGGTCGCGGGGGAGCGGGTCACCAAGCCCCGGCGGGACATCGCGATGCTCTTCCAACGTCCGGCGCTGCTGCCCTGGCGTACGGTGCTCGACAACGTGCTGCTGCCGGCGGAGATCTTCGAGCTGGGCCGCTCGGCGCTGCGCGAACGCGCGCTCGGCCTGCTGGAGATGGTCGGCCTGGCAGGGCTTCGAGAAGCGGCTGCCCCACGAGCTGTCGGGCGGCATGCAGCAACGGGTGGCGCTCTGCCGTTCGCTGCTGACCGGCCCGCGGGTGCTGCTGATGGACGAGCCGTTCTCCGCCCTGGACGCCCTGACCCGCGAGGACCTCTCGACGGAGCTGCAACGGATCCACATGGAACACCGAGCCACCATCATGTTCGTCACCCACTCGATCGACGAGGCCGTCCTCCTCGCCGACCGAGTCGTCGTGCTGAGCCCGCGCCCAGGCCAGATCATCGAAATCCTCGACATCGACATCCCCCGCCCGCGCTCCCTGGGCCGCACCGCCCAACTGGACCAGGTCGTCGCCGCCCGCGCGGAGTTGCACGAGCTGCTGATGCGCCGCGAGACGGGCGCCTAGTCGTCCCCACCGCGGACCTGGCAGGGCCGGGCCCCCCAGGGCCCGGCCCGGTGTCCGGCGGGAGCGACGGTCGCGCCCCCGACGGACCCGGGACCAGCTCTGACCGAACTTGATCTTTAAGCGGCCGGTTGCCAGACAAACTCCTGTGCCGGAACCTTCGCGACCGATCGGAAGCGGTTGTTGACCGTGGCTGCTTCGGTGCTGTTCGGGAAGCGTTGGTGCACGAGACCGGCGCGCTGCTGCCCGACATGAGGTCGGCGCACAGGCCGGTCCGCCGGTCGGGCAGGCCGAGGATGTGGCCGAACTCGTGTGTGGAGATTCGCGGCTGGTAGTAGCCGTCGTTGACGGCCTCGCGGCCCATGTACCAGTAGCCGTTGCCGAGCGACGTCGTGTAGGTGCGCGGCCAGCCGTTGTCGGCGTAGACGCGGATGTTGGGCGTGCGGCCCGCGGGCACCGGCTCCAGGCGGACGTTGGTCACCCGGCTGTTCCAGTTCTGTGCGCCCTGGCGGACGACCGCACGAACTCCTGTGCCTGGCTGGCGTCGTAGTAGAGCACCCGGACGGCGGCCTGGGCCACGCCGGCCGATGCGAGCTGGACGCCGACCAGCGCGGCGGCGACCAGGACGAGAGATGAGAGTCTGCGGCGTAGGGCCATCGGGGGCCTCCTCGTGGAGGGAAGGGATGGGGTGGCTCTCAGGCTATCGAGAGTACATCGATCAGTGGCCATCCCGGCGGCCACCTACCGGCGCGGGATGGTAGGGCGGGCACTACCTCCGGTTGGGGTACCTGTGGCAGTGACCGGGCGTGGCCGGACCGGAAGAGTGGTGGTCGAGGGGTTCCGCGCGTTCGACGGGGGAGCGAGATGGGTGGCGATCCACAGTGGGCATCCGGTTGGCGGCGCTGATGCTGCTGGCGCTGTTGGGGATGACCGCGGGTGGGGTGCTGGGGCGGCTGCCGGCGGTGGCGGACTGACTCGCCGGTGCCGGTGGTGCCGGCCGTGGAGATGGGCGGTCGGCGAGGATCGCTGACGGGCCGAGGCCTCCGTGACATTTAGGGCATAAGCCGCGTTATTGAATGCGGGCCGGTGCCCGTGCCCTGAACCCACGGAGGCTTTGTTGAAGAGAATCCTGGTCGCCCTGCGGCGGCGGTTCCCGCTGCTGTTCGCGATCGTCGCGCTCGCCTCGCTCGCCTGCCGTCCGCGGTCGGGCCCGGCCCGCCGCGAGGACGCCTACCCGGTCAAGCCGACGATCGTGCTGGTGCACGGCGCCTGGGCCGACGGCTCGTCCTGGAACGGCGTCACCCAGCGCCTGCAGGAGGCCGGCTATCCCGGTCCGGGTGCCGCCGAACCCGCTGCGCAGCCTGCCCGGCGACACCGAGACGATCGCCGACTTCCTCTCCACCATCTCGGGCCCGATCGTCCTGGTCGGACACTCGTACGGCGGCGCCGTCATCACCAACGCCGCGACCGGAAACCCGAACGTACGCGCACTGGTCTACGTGGACGCGTTCGTACCCGACGAGGGCGAGAACGGTCGTCCGAGCTGGTCGGCGACGAGTCGGTCCTCGTCCGGCGACCCGGCGCTGGTCTTCGACTTCGTGCCCTTACCCGGGCGCGCCGGAGGGCGACGCCGACCTCTACCTGAAGGAGTCGGTCTTCGTGACCGGCTTCGCCAACGGGGTGCCGGCCGAGACGGCCCGCGTGCTGTGGGCCACCCAGCGCCCGCTCGCGGCCACCGCCAGCGACCAGCCGTCGGGCCCGCCGGCCTGGAAGACCATCCGCTCCTGGTACGTGGTGGGCACGCAGGACCAGGTCATCCCGCCGGCCCAGCAGCGCGTTCATGGCCGAGCGCGCGGGCTCGGCGATCACCAAGGTCGACGCCGGCCACCTGTCGCTGATCACCAGCCCGGACGAGGTGACCGCGGTCATCCTCGACGCGGTCAGGAGCACCACCGTCGGCTGACCCGTTGCCGCCGGCCGGTCGTGCCCTACGGGCGACCGGCTGGCGGCGCCCTCGCGGGCCTCGTTGAGGCCGCGGTTGGCCAGGCGGTCGGCGCGCTCGTTCTCCGGGTGGCCGGAGTGGCCCTTGACCCAGAACCAGCTCACCTCGTGCGGCGCCAGCGCCGCTTCCAGGCGCTGCCACAGGTCGACGTTCTTGACCGGGGTCTTCGCCGAGGTCTGCCAGCCGTTGGCCTTCCAGCTTCGGCAGCCACTTCGTGATGCCGTCGCGCACGTAGACGCTGTCGGTGTGCAGCCGGACCACCGCCGGCCGGGTGAGGCTCTCCAGCGCGCTGATCGGCGCCATCAGCTCCATCCGGTTGTTGGTGGTCGACGTCGCCTCGCCGCCGCACAGCTCCTTCTCGACCGTGCCGTAGCGCAGCAGCGCGCCCCAGCCGCCCGGTCCAGGGTTGCCGCTGCACGCGCCGTCCGTCCAGATGTCCACGGTCATGCCGGCACCCTACGCGACGGCCGAACGCGGCTGTACCATCTGGTACATGATGCTGACGACGAGCGCCGAGGCCCGGGCCGACCTGGCCGCGGCCTGGGCGGTGTTGCGCGACGTGACCGACTGGCCACGCTGGACGCGGTCGATGACGTCGGTCGAGCGCCTCGACGACGGCCCGCTGCGGCTCGGCAGCCGGGCCCGGATCAAACAGCCCGGCATGCAGCCCCTGGTCTGGGAGGTCACCACCTTCGCCGACGAGGCGGAGTTCTCGTGGACGAACCACTCGCCGGGGGTACGGACGGTCGGCCGTCACCTGATCACCGCCAACCCGGACGGTTCCACCCGCATCACGCTGGAGCTGCACCAGACCGGCCCGCTCGCCGGTCTGCTCAGCCTGCTGTTCGGCCGGCGCAACCGGCGTTACCTCGACCTGGAGGCGGCCGGGCTGAAGGCGGCGAGCGAAGCCGCCGCGCAGGGGTGAGCGCCGCCCGCGAAGCGCTGCTCGACCGCTGTTTCGAGGTGGTACGCCGGCACGGGTTCAGCCACCTGAGCCTGCGCGAGATCGCCGCGGAGGCCGGCACCAGCCACCGGATGCTGATCTACCACTTCGGGTCCCGGGACGGGCTGCTCGCCGAGGTGGTCGGCCGGATGGAGGCGGCGCAGCGGGCGTTGCTGGCCGACCTGGTCACCGGCGACGCCGACATCTTCACCGTGTCCGCCGCCTTCTGGGCGCACCTGACCAGCCCGGAGGTGCTGCCCGCGCAGCGGCTGTTCTTCGAGGTCTACGTGCAGGCGCTCTACGGCCGGGAGTGGACGGCGGCCTTCCGGGAGTCGGTGATCCGGGCCTGGGAGGAGCCGCTGACCGAGCTGTTCCGGCGCGCGGGCATCGACGGCGCCCGGGCCCGGGCGCACGCGCGACTCGGGATCGCGGTCACCCGCGGCCTCGGGCTCGACCTGCTGATGAGCGGCGAACGGGCCGAGGTGGACGCGGCGATGACGCTCTTCGGCGAGCTGGCCCGCTCCGACCTTTAGGGCGTGGTCCGCGTCTGCGGTGCCAGGGCGCTGGCGGCCACGGCGGTGGCCACGGTGAGCAGGTCTTCGGCGACCGCGGCGACAAAGGCGGTGACCTGCTCGGTGCCGGCCCAACGACGCCAGTACGCGCCGGCATAGCTGCCCGCCACCGCGCCCACGGCGCCGCACAGCGCACCGAGCCCCGGGTTGGCGCGGGTCCGCACCGCCAGCGCCGCGCCGCCGATCGCCCCGGTCACGAGCCGGCTGGTCAGCCCTTGCGGCGAGAGGCGGCTCGGCGTGCTGGGGAGCTTGTCGCCGACGAGCTCGGCGGCGGCACCGGTGGTCAGCAGCACGCGGCCGGGCGTGCTGGCCGCGCGGTTCAGGAACATCGACGGCGTCGCCGGACGGGTGGTCAGGGCGATCGTCGCGAGCCCGGTCATGCTGCGCCCGCCGGAGGCGACACCGACGAGGAACGCGCTGGTCAGGGCGGCGGTCTCCATGCCGGCCAGGCTACCGGCCCGGCCGGCCCGGCGGGCCTACTCCAGCAGGCGGGCCCGGGCCGCCGCGATCACCTGGCCGTCGACGCCGCAGTCGGCGAGGTACTTCGCCACGTCGCCGTACGCCTGCCGCAGGTGTTCGAGGGTGTTGACCATGAGCTCCCGGCGTACGTCGGCGGTCAGCGCGTAGTCGTCCGCGATCTGCTCCTCGGCCACCCCGGCGACCAGCAGCAACAGCGCGACCAGGACGCCCGTGCGGTCCTTGCCCTCGTGGCAGTGCACCACGACGCCGCCCGGCGGTGCCTCGGCCACGGCCCGGAACGCGGCGCCGACCTGGGTGCGGTTGTGGTCGAGCAGAGCCGCGTACGTGTCCGGCACGATCTCGTAGTCGGCGTCGCCGAGCAGCGGGACGTTCAGGTAGAGCGGGTCGCCGGCGAACGGGCTGGGCCACTTGGCGTTCTCGTGTGCCCAGCGCAGGTCGACGATGCGCCGCACGCCGCCGGCCCGGATCGTGGCGACCGTGTGCGGCGGTCAGCCGGTGGTGGCCGTCGGAGCGGAGCAGCGCGTCGGGTCGGATCCGCCGTCCGTCGGTGGTGACGAGGCCACCAAGATCGCGCACGTTGGTGCAGTCCGGCCAGTCCAGGATCACGGTCGGGCTCCTTCCGTGGGGGATGCGGATCATGATCCCCCACGGAAGCGGGCGTCGGCGAGCCGGTTTACGCGGTGCCGCGCCGCGTGACGCGGATCCGCCACCGCCCCAAGAGGACGGTGCCGGCGACGAAGAGCGCGGCGACGACGGCCAGCACCAGCAGCCACGGTGCCGGTCCGGACGGTGTCGTGGCGGAGACCGGCTCGGTGTCCACCGCGGCCGGTGGGTCGACGTCGATGACCGCCGCGGGTGCGGCGGCGGTGAACGGGTCGCGGTTCTGGTCGACCGGCAGGACCGGCGGCTGGACCGCCCCGGGCCAGTACTTCGCGAGGTGCTCCTTCGTCAGCTCGACCGCCGTCGGCAGCTGCCGGAGGCCGGACTTCGCGCTGATCGTGCCGATCTCGTACGGCGCGAACCAGCCCTGGATCCCGACGACGGTGAACGGTCCGTCGTGCGGCAGCACGAGCGAAACCGCGTAGTGCGCCGGTTCCGGCAGCTTCACGGCCGTGAACTTCGTCGTCGCGCCCTTGCTGTCGACCAGTTGCAGGGCGACCTCCTCGAGCGCGCCTTCGTACGGGTGGAAGCCGTGCTGGAGCACCCACGTGCCCACCGTGTAGGTCTTGTGCGCCTGTAGCTGGGCCGGCATCGGTTCCAGGACCGTCGCCGCCCATCCGCCGGCCTGGGCCGCGCCCGGCGCGGCGATCGCGCCGACCGTCGCCGCGAGCAGGGCCGCCGTCATTGCCGCGAGGGCGCGGCGCAGTGTGTTCGACATGTTCGCCACCTCCGGTGGTGACGAGCCGCACATCGGTCAGTCGGTTCCCGCCGGTCACGTTCGCGGGTGGCTGTCTCGTCGTCAGTTCATGCGTGTACTCGTCATCGGAGGCTCGGGTGTGGTCGGGCGACCCACCGCGAGCGCCCTGTACCAGCGCGGCCACCAGGTCGCGGTACTCAGCCGCGGCGGCACGGCCGGCCCGGCCGGCACCGAGGCGTTCCGGGGTGACCTCACGTCCGGCGCGGGCCTCGACCAGGCGCTCGCCGGCGTGGACTGCGTGGTCGACTGCGCGAACGTCGCGACCATGTCCCGCGCCACGGCGGTGCGCTATTTCACCGACACCAGCACGCTGCTCGGCCAGCGCGCGGCTGCGGCCGGCGTCAAACACCACGTGGTGCTGAGCATCGTCGGCATCGACAAGGTCCCCAACCCGTACTTCGCCGGCAAGCTGGCCCAGGAGGAGGCCGTCCTCGGCGGTCCGGTGCCTTACACGATCATGCGAGCCACCCAGTTCCACGAGTTCGCCGGCCAGGTGATGGGCCAGCTGTCGGTCGGCCGGTTCGCGTTCGTGCCGCGGATGGCGACGCAGCCGATCGCGGCCGGCGAGGTGGGCGTGGCGCTGGCCGAGGTGGTCGACGACGGCCCGCGCGGCCGGGTACCGGACATCGCCGGGCCGCGCGTCGAGCGCCTCCCCGACCTGGCCCGGCAGCTGGCACGGAAGCGTGGCCTGGGCCGCACAGTGGTCCCGTTGTGGGTGCCCGGCAAGGCGGGTCGCGCGATGCGCGGTTCGGGCCAGCTACCCGGCCCCGGTGCCGTCCTGCGCGGGCCGACCTTCGCCGGGTGGCTACAGGACCAATAGCGTCTTGCCCCTGGTGGAGCGCGCCTCGATCGCGGCGTGCGCGTCGGCGGCGCGCTCCAAGGGAAAGCGCTGCCCGATCACCGGGCGGAGCCGGCCGGCGGCGGCCAACCGCAGGGCCTCGGCGGACAGGGCTCGAAGCTCTTCCGGCGTGCCATTGGCGCCGCGGATCAGCGTGACGCCCCGCGCGGCGGCCTCGTCGTCGGTGACGTCGGACCAGGCGCCGCTGGACAGGCCGTAGCTGAGCAGTCCGGCCGCCCCGGTCCAGCTGCTCGAATGCCGCCCGCGCGACCGCACCGCCGACCCCGTCGAAGACCACGTCCAGCGGGCCGACGCCGGCTGCCCATCCGGGCTCGGTGTAGTCGACGGCCCGGTCCGCGCCCAGCTCGGCGACCAGGTCCAGCTTGCCGGCGCCGGCGGCACCCGTGACGGTGGCGCCGGCGGCCTTCGCGAGCTGGACCAGCAGCGTGCCGACTCCGCCGGCGGCCGCCTCGACCAGCACCCGCTCGCCGGGCTTCGGCGCGGCCGCGCGGAGCAGCAGCAGCGCGGTGCGGCCGTCGGCGAGCAGGGCCACCGCGGTGTCCAGGCCGAGATCGTCGGGCACGGGTACGAGGCCGGCCGCGTCGACCGCCACCCGGGACGCGTAAGCGCCGGAGCCGCCGGTCGAGGTCACCACCCGGGTGCCGACCAGCGCCGGGTCCGCACCGTCGCCGACCGCTTCGACCACACCGCCGACGCCGTTGCCGGGCACCATCGGGAACTCGCCCTTGTACGGCCCGAAGCCCTTCGCCCGGAACATCGTCTCGATGAAGGTGATGTTGGCGTAGGCCACGTCGACCAGCACCTGGCCGGGGCCTGGCACCGGGTCGGGCGCCTCACCGGGCACCAGCACCGACGGGTCACCGAACCGGGTCAACCACACGACTCGCATACGACGAAGGATCACACCTCAACCCGCGTTGAGGTCAACGCTCGGCCACCTCGCCGAGGACCGGCTTGACGTCGACGATGGGCGTACCGTCGAGCGCCTCCAGGTTGTTGACCTTGATCCGCAGGCCGTCGACCTCGAGCACCGTGACCCGGTGCAGGCCGATCGGGTTGGGTCGGTCGGGGGAGCGGGTGCTGAAGACGCCGGTCAACGGCCGGTCGGCGGCGCCTCTGCGGGCGCACGGCGAGCACGTCCCGCGCCGCGCGGTGAAACCAGGTGAGCAGCAGCACCTCCTGGCCGGGAGCCAGGTCGGCCAGAGCCGCGGCGACCGCCGGCTCGAACGTCAGCCAGGCGTCTGGTGCGCCCTCGTCGCCCTGTTTCGGTGCGGCCGTGGGGTCGGTGAGCGGGGAGGAGACGACCCCGATCGGGGAGATCTCATACATCCGGCGATCGTAACGACTCCAGCCGCCGCGTGAGGTAGTCGCGCTCGGGCTCGTTGCCGACCAGCGCGAGCGCCGCGCGGTAGGCCTCGGCCGCCTCGGCGGTGCGACCCAACCGGCGCAAGAGGTCGGCGCGGGCGGCCGGCAGCAGGTGGTACGCGGACAGATGGCGGTCGGCGGCCAACTCGTCGAGCAGCACCAGCCCGGCCTCCGGACCGTCCGCCATGGCCACCGCGACCGCCCGGTTGAGGTCGACCAGCGGCGACGGTGCCACCGTGCGGAGCACGTCGTAGAGCGCGACCACCTGCGGCCAGTCGGTGGTCGCGACCGACGCGGCATCGTCGTGCACGGCGGCGATCGCGGCCTGCAGCGCGTACGGGCCGGGCGGCCCACCGGTCAGCGCCTCGACCACCAGGCGCCGGCCCTCGGTGATGGTGTCGACCGTCCACAGCGAACGGTCCTGGTCTTCCAACAGCACGAGGTCGCCGGCGGCGTCGACCCGGGCCGGCCGGCGCGCGTCGACCAGCAGCATCAGCGCGAGCAGCCCGGTCACCTCGCGCTCGGCCGGCAGCAGCCGGTGCAGGATCCGAGCCGAGCCGGATCGCCTCCTCGGTCAGGTCCGCGCGGACCAGCTTGTCGCCGCCGGTCGCCGCGTACCCCTCGGTGAAGATCAGGTAGACCACCTGGAGCACGGCCGGCAGCCGGTCGGGCAACTCGGTGGCGGACGGCACCCGGAACGGGATCCGGGCCTCGCGGATCTTGCGCTTGGCCCGCACCACCCGTTGCGCCATGGTGGCCGGCGGCACGAGGAACGCGCGCGCCGCCTCCGGCGTGGTCAGGCCGGCCAGGCAGGTGAGGGTGAGCGCGAGTTGGGCGTCGAGCCCCAGCGCCGGGTGGCAGCAGGTGAAGAACAGCCGCAGCCGCTCGTCGGGTGCGTCGTCGCTCCACACCGGGTCGACCGGCGGCGGGCTGTCGCGGCGGTCGGCCTCGACCTGGAGCAGGGCCAGCTTCGCGGCGAACACCTTGTCGCGCCGCAGCAGGTCGACGGCGCGGTGCCGGGCCACGGTGAGCAGCCACGCACCCGGCCGGTCGGGCACGCCGTCCTTGGGCCAGCGGTCCACGGCGGAGGCGACCGCGTCGGCCGCGACCTCCTCGGCCAGGTCGAGATCGCCGAGGGTACGGACGAGCCCCGCCAACAACCGCCCCCACTCCTCGCGGAAGACGGCCTCGACGGAGGCGGCGCCCGTACCCATCGGCGGCTCGTCTATTCGCCGAACTCCATGACCGGCCGGACCTCGACCGAGCCGTACTTGGAGCCGGGGCAGCGCTCGGCCCACTCGATCGCCGCGTCCAGGTCGGGCACGTCGATCAGGTAGTAGCCGCCGAGCACCTCGCGGGTCTCGGCGAACGGGCCGTCGGTGACGCTCCGCTGGCCTTCCTTGACCCGGACGGTGGTCGCGGTACCGGACTCCTGCAGCGCGTCGCCGCCCTTGCCGATGCCGGCCTTCTCGATCGCCTCGGAGTAGGCCCAGTACTCGTTCATCACCTTCTCCGCCTCGGCCGGGTCCGGCGTGCCGCGGTTCTCCTCGCTGTAGATCAGCAACAGGTAGCGCATGGGGTTTTCTCCCTTGAGCAGGCGGTGGTCGGTGACCACCTCTCATCCTGACGACGAACGACTCGGCCGCAATCGACATCGCGGCGCGAACTTTCTAGACCGGTACCGAAAGAGTGACGGTCAGGCCGTTGTCGACGTCGCCGGTGACCGTGCCCAGTTGCAGTGAGTAGCCGTCGCTGAACACGTTGTCGGTTTCGAGCGAGGTGTTGCTCATGTTGCGCACGCTCTGCTCGTAGCCGCTGGTGGCGTACACCCTCGCGCTGGCGTCCTCGGGCAGGGCGAGCTGACTGGTGCGCAGCTTGTCACTGGCGGCGGTGGCCTTCTCCAGGCTGGCGTAGACCTCGAAATGGATGTGCGGCCAGCGCCCGTCGTACGCCGCCGGGTAGACGCTGGTGAAGGTGACCTTGCCGGCGGCGTCGGCGACCTGGACGCCGCGCAGGTAGTTCTCCTGCTCGACCCCCTGCGAGTAGAGCGAGTAGCGCCCCTGCTGGTCGCAGTGCCACAGGTAGACCGCCGCGCCGGCCAACGGGCTCCCGGTGCCGGTGCCGGCCACGTCGAGCACGGTGAGCGCGATGGTCAGCGGGACGCCGGTCGCCACCGCCGACCCGGTGCCGAAGCTGCGGGTGAGGTCGCCGCGCACGATGCCGCTCTCGGTCAGGACGTTGACCCCGTTGGACCCGTCACCCGGGTACGGCCCGGCGGTCTCCTCGGGGATCTCGCCCTCGGCGGTCTGGGTCTGCCCCTGACCCATGCCGGGTGGCTGCCCCCGCCCGGATGCGCTCTGGGGCTCCGGGTCGGCCGCGCAGCCGGCGATCGCGACCGCGCTGGCCGCGCCGAACAGCCCGAGCAGCCGGCGGCGGCTCAGCAGCGTCGGCAGGTCGAGGGAGAGTCCCTGGTCGTGCTGGTGCATGTGTGGCCTCCTTGGTTCGGTGGCCCAACAGTTCGTCGGTTTACTGCGGTGTCGCTTTCGCCGGGCTGTGCGGCGGCTGTGCGTCCAACTCCTGGAACAGGGTGATGTGCAGGTCGCCGGGCGCGTCCAGGCGGGCGTTGAGCGACCGCCACGGCGTCTCCGTCGGCGGTGCCACGGCGTCGGCGCCGGCCTCGACCAGGGCGTCGGTGTCCGCCGCGGTGTCGTCGACCTCGAACGCGAGCCGGAACCGGGGCGCCACGGGACGACCCACCTCGACCTCGTCGATGTAGCGGTGGTGCGCTGGGTTGGCCAGTTCGAGGGTGGCCCGCCCCGCCTCCAGGATGATCACTCGAGCGCCGTCGCCGCCGCTGAACGCCGCCTCCTCGGCGAGCCCGAGCGTGTCGCGGAAGAACGCCACCGCCGCGTCGTAGTCCTCGACCTCGACCACGAGCCGCATCTGTTTGACCGTCATGCCGGCAAAGCTAGCCGCGGTTCGACCTCGTTCGCAGCTCGCGCAGGTGCTTGGCCATCGTGCTGATGTCGCGCTCGGCGTATCCGTCGTCCAGCGCGGCGGCGAGCGCGGCCTTGTTGGCCTGCGCCTGCGGCACCGGGACGCCGGTGCGCTCGGCCAGCGCCAGCACCAGGTCGGCGTCCTTGGTGACGAGGTCGAGCGAGAACGCGACCGGTGCGGTGTCGGGGTGCTCGAACACGCCGCGCTTGTACTTCAGGAACGGCGCACCGGTGCTGCCGGCCTCGAACACGTCGTACGCCGTGGCGGGGTCGATGCCGGCCGCCTCGGCCAGCACGTACGCCTCGGAGAGCCCTTGGTTGATCGCGATCAGCAAGGTGTTGATCGCGACCTTCATGGTCGCGCCGGTGCCGGTCGGCCCGATGTGGAACACCTTGCTGCCGAGGTGGTCGAGGATCGGCCGCACCCGGTCGACGTCGGTGGCCTCGCCGGCCGCGAGCACCGTGAGCGTGCCACCCTCGACCGCGGACACGCTTCCCGAGACCGGACAGTCGACATGCACCCCGCCGGCGCCGCGCACCATCTCCGCCAGCCGCAGCGTGGTGCGCGGGTCGATGGTGCTGGTGTCCACGACCGGCGTGCCGCGGCGGAGGCCGGCGATGATCCCGTCGCGACCCTCGTGCGCGCCCAGGTCGGCCTCGTCGTTGGAGAGCGAGACGAGCACGACGTCGGACGTGCCGGCGGCCTCGCGCGGCGTGCCGGCGACGGTCGCCCCGGTCCGGGCGGCGACGTCGTCGGCCTTCTCCCGGGTGCGGTTCCAGACGGTCACCGGATAGCCGGCGGCCCGCAGCCGCCCCACCATCGCACCACCCATGTGCCCGGTGCCGATGATCGCCACCCGCGTCGACTCGCTCATCACCCCATCCTTCCACCGCTCCCGGGGCCTCGTTCCCGGGTTGGCCGGTCGCCACCGCTGGGCATTTGCTCTGCACCCACATACGCACCACCCCCGTCTGGGGTGGTGCGCGTATGGGTGCAGAGCAAGGGGCGGGACCTCGAACGGATGATGCGAAAGGGGTCTCGCGCGGGGTCCGTCGGACCCCTGGGTGCGCTACCCGCCGGTTGGGGCGACGGCGGCGGGGTCCGGGCGGGTGGTTTCGGTGTCGACCAGGCGGGTGGCGATGCGGCTCAGGGCCGTGTCCAGGTCGGCCCGGGTCGGGCGGTGGCCGTCGCGCTCCGGGAGCTTGGTCAGGAGCCAGGTCTTCCACGCCTCGGCGAGCTTCGTGTACGCCACTTCGCCCGGTCCCGTCAGGCTCAGGCACTCGTCGTCGTCGATGGCGACCAGGCCGCGCCAGGCGGCGGCGGCGAAGGCGGGGCGCAGCACGGCGCCCGGCAACCGGTACGCCCGGCCGACGCCGGCCAGGTCGATCGGGCCCGCGTACCGGGTGCGAAGGTGGATCTGGGCCAGGCACCAGGCGTCGGCGGCGCCCAGGTTCGTGCCGGAGGCGCGCAGCACGCCCGGTGCGGCGGCCGGGCCCTCGGCGCGGAAGACGCGGGAGATCGCGCCCTCGAGCTCGGCGTCCGAGCTCTGTGCCTCCGGCATGCCGAAGCCTTCGCCCAGGTCGGGTGCGGCGGCGCGGGCCATGTCGCGCAGCGGCACCTCCTTGAGGAACCAGGCGATCGCGAAGGCGATCAGGGGGACCGGGACCGCCCAGAGGAACAGGGTGTGCACCGACTGCGCGTACGCCTCGATGATCGGGGCGGACTGGGCCGGCGGCAGGTCGTGCACCGCGGTCGGCAGGCCGAGCACCTGTGGCGGGATCACGCCCGTCTGGCGCAGCGCGTCGGTCAGGTGGTGGTTGAGCTGGTTGGCGAAGATCGTGCCGAACACCGCCGCGCCGAAGGAGCTGCCCAGGGTGCGCAGGAACGTCACGCCGGAGGTGGCCACGCCGAGGTCGCGGTAGGCGACCGTGTTCTGCACGATGATGATCAGGATCTGCATCGAGAGTCCGATGCCGACGCCGAAGACGAACATGTAGACGGACGTGAGCAGCGTCGACGTGCCGGTGCCCATCCGCGACAGCAGGAAGAGGCCGAGCGCCATGACCAGGCCGCCGACGATCGGGAAGACCTTGTAGCGGCCCGTGCGGCTGACCGTGTTGCCGGCCAGCACCGCCGTGACCAGCAGGCCGACCACGAGTGGCAGGGTGCGCACGCCGGAGACGGTCGCCGACACACCTTGCACCCATTGCAGGTACGTCGGCAGGAACGTCAGCGCGCCGAGCAGGGTGAAGCCGACGACGAAGCTGAGCGCGGACGACACCACGAACACCCGCGACTGGAACAGCCGGATCGGCAGCACCGGCTCCTTGGCCCGGCGCTCGGCGAAGCCGAACGCCACCAGCAGCAAGACCGAGACCGCGAACAGCGCGATGATCACGGGGGAGGTCCAGGCGTACTCCGTGCCGCCCCAGCTCGTCGCCAGGGTCAGGCCGGCCGCACCGGCGCCGACCAGCACGATGCCGAGATAGTCGATCACCGGCTTGCCCCGGCTGGTGATCGCCGGGATGGTCCGGGCGGCGACGAGGATGACCACGACGGCCAGCGGCACGTTGATGTAGAACACCCAGCGCCAGCCCAGCCCGCTGTCCGTGAACAGCCCGCCGATCAGCGGACCGACCACCGTGGCCAGGCCGAACACCGCGCCCAGGCCGCCCTGGTAGCGGCCCCGGTCGCGGAGCGGGATCACGTCGCCGATCAGCGCGGTCGCGGTGACCAGCAGGCCGCCGGCGCCGATGCCCTGTACGGCGCGCGAGCTGACCAGCCAGATCAGGCTCTGCGCGGCGCCGCACAGCAGCGAGCCGAGGATGAAGATCAGTGCGCTGACCTGGAAGATCCGTTTGCGCCCGAACTGGTCGCCGAACTTGCCGGCCAGCGCGGCGGCGATGGTCTGCGCCAACAGGTACGCGGTGACCACCCAGGACAGATGGTTGGCCCCGCCGAGGTCACCGACGATCGTGGGCAGCGCGGTCGCCACCACGGTCTGGTCCATCGCGGCGAGCAGCAACCCGAGCGCGACCGTGCCGTAGATGACGTTGATCTGGCGACGGGACAACTCCGGTCGGCGCACATCGTCGCCGTTTGGTCGTGCCATGACCGCCACGCGCTCGCACCCCCGTACGCCCGCCCGCTGGATCTTCAGCGTACGGGCGGCACCAGGACGCTGAGGCAGGTTACGCAACCTTCGAGCTTCTCGTACTCGCTGATGTCGACGACCACCGGCGCGAAGCCGAGCTGGTGGATCAGCGCCGCCGTGTGCGGTGCGGACGCGGCGATCAGCACCCGCTCGTCGCCGAGCGGCACCAGGTGCGAGCCCGCCTCCTCCTCGACCGGGAGCAGCTGCGGCAGCGCCTGGATGTCGAGCAGGTTCGGCAGCGCGACCAGCGTGCCGTCGGGCAGCGCGGTGACCGCGGACTTGAGGTGCAGCACGCCGTGCAGAGCGACGGCCGTCGTCGTGCGGCCGCGGGTGGCCAGGTGGTCGCGGAGTTGGGCGAAGCCGGCCTCGTTGGTGCGGCCGCCGACACCGACGTAGACCCGGTCGCCCACCTGAAGCACATCACCGCCGTCGAGGGTGCCGGGCGCCTCGATCTCGACCACGTCGAGCAGCAGCGCCTCGGCCGCGGCCCGGGCACCGGCGATCTCCGGCCGGCGTTCCTCGGCGCCCGGCCGGGTCAGCACCGCGAGGTCACCGCAGACGACCATCGTGTCCTCGACGAACACACTGTCCGGGCAGTCCTCGGCCGGCGCCACCTCGACCACGGACCAGCCCGCGCCAGCGAGGGCGGCGCGATAGTGGTCATGCTGCCGCCGGGCCAGGTCGACGTCGACCGGCGTACGCGCGATGTGCGTGACGATGCCCTCGGCCAACCGGGAACTCGGCGCGCGAACCAGCGCCGTACCAGTGATCATTGCTCGATTCTGTGCGCCAGCCACTGCCGCCGCAATGGGGCACTGACCGCATCCGGTTGATTCCGGGCGTGCCCGGCTAATGCCGCAGCGCGGTGGTGATGCGCATCAGGTCGGCCTGGGTGATGGGCTCGCCCTTGCCGCCGCGGGCCTCTTGCATCGCCTTGGCTAGTTGGGCTCGGCGTAGGACCTCGCCGACGTCGGCGCCGCTGAAGCCGTGGCTGACCGCGGCCAGGGCCGCTGGGTCGACGTCGTCGGCGAACATCGTGAAGCCCTTGTATTCGTGGCGCTCCGTCAGGTCGCGGATCTTCATCTTGAAGATCTCGGCCCGGCCGGCCTGGTCGGGTAGTGGGATGGACAGCTTGACGTCGAAGCGGCCGGAGCGGATCAGGGAGTCGTCGACCCGGTGCGGGAAGTTGGTCGTCGCCACCACGATCACGTTCTGGTTGTCTTCGATGAGGTTGTTCATCTCCTGCTTGAAGATGCCGGCGACCGCGTTGACGGCCTGGCTGGCCGCGTCGCCGCCCGTGCCCGCGTAGCTGATGATGCTGTCGAACTCGTCGAAGAGCATCACCGTCGGATGCCGGTAGCGGCGGGCCTCCTGGAAGATCGCCTTGATGTTGCGCTCGGAACCGCCGAGCCACTTGTCGAGGATCTCCGGTGTGCGGATCTCGCGGAACGTCGCGCCGATCTCGTTGGCCAGCGCCCGCGCGAGCATGGTCTTGCCGGTGCCGGGCGGGCCGTAGAGCAGGATGCCCTGCGGCCGGCGCGCGCCCCAGCGGGCCATGATGTCGGGGTGCCGGAAGCTGACCGCGATCTCGCGGAACTGGCCGACGATGCCGTCCAGCCCGCCGACGTGGTCGAGGGTGACGTTTTCGGTGCGGGTCGGCCCCGGCGACGCGGCGGCCGGTGCGGCGGCGCCCGGCGCCGGCTGGGACTCGCGCTTCCCGATCACGTAGGTGCGGCCGCGCAGTGGCGCATCGCCGCCGACGAACTCGCCGACCACCCGCAGCACCAGCAGCGTCATCTCGCGGAGCAGGTCGGTGGTCATGTCCGCGCTGGGCACGCTGGCCCGGATCGAGACCGTCCGCGGCCCGCTGCGCAGCGGGCCGTCGGCCGAGAACGGGTTGCCACTGCCACTGCCGCTGTTGGTGTTGGCCGTCGGACCCGCGTAGGTGATCGTCGCCTTGAGCCCGGCGGCGTTGGCGGCGGCCAGCGGGTCGACCTTCTCGCCGTAGTCGTCGGGCGGCCAGATGGTGCGGACCAGTCGGCTCGGCACGCTGCCGATCACCTCGGCGCCCTGCGCGATCTTGTTGGCCACCGGGCCGTCGTTGCCGAACCGCTTGGCGAGCATGGCGCCGAGCGGGGCGGCGGCGCCGAGCATGGCGGCGTCGAACATCGTGCGGGCGCTCGGCCCGCCACGGACGCTCACGTCGGCGGACATCTGATGCGTGGCGGCACCGTCGATGCTCGCGGTGTCCAGCCAGTAGCGCACGTCTTGCACGGGCGGCGGGAAATAGCCGCCGCTGAGCAGCCGCACACGGGTTTCCCGCGCGGCGACGATGATCGCCGGGCCATCATTGATCACCAGTCGCGCACCGAGCACCTCGACGGTCTCGGCGTCGCGCTGAGGCCCGCTAGAGGCTCCATCCGACATTGATCCACCCCCGTCAGAAACCGGGTCGACCCGCACCTAAGACTGACACGCCGGGCCCAGCCCGGCCACCGATCGCGCGGTAACCGCGACCTGCGTCGCTTTTGTGGTTTTTGGGACTGGCGAGGCCGGTGTGCAGACCGTCAGGAAACGCAGAACTCGTTGCCCTCCGGGTCGTGCATGACGACGAAGTAGCTGACCGCGTCGTCGACGGACCGGACCACCTCGGCGCCGGCCGCGCATAGTCGGGCCACCTCGGCCTCGACCGTCGCGCGCCGCTGGGGCAGCGGCTCGGCACGGCCGCCGGTGACGTCGAGGTCGAGGTGGAGGCGGTTCTTCACCGTCTTGGGCTCGGGGACCCGCTGGAACCAGAACTTCGGCCCGACGCCGGCCGGGTCGACCAGGCGGTCGGAGGCGTCGGGCTGGCCGGCCAGCTCTTCCTCGGGGACGCCGACGCTGCGGTACCACCCGTGCCAGGTCGCGAAGCCCGGCGGCGGCGGTGCCAGGTCGTAGTGCAACGCCGTCGCCCAGAACGCCGCCAGCTCGGTGGGCGCCGAGCAGTCGATGGTGATCTGCATCTTCGTCGTCATGGGGTCCATGTTCGACCACACGTACGACAGAAATCAGGCGGCCACCCGCCGGCTCGCGACATGCTCGACCAG
This sequence comes from uncultured Actinomycetota bacterium, assembly GCA_963840005.1. Lineage (GTDB taxonomy): Bacteria > Actinomycetota > Actinomycetes > Mycobacteriales > Micromonosporaceae > Asanoa. Next base: position 26,038 of record CAWIXO010000044.1, read on the forward strand.
AGCGATCAGCAGGTCCTTGCCGGACTGCCGGTCGCGGGCGTCGCAGAGCAGGACCGGCACGTCCGGGTCCAGGTCGAGCGCGCTGCGGACCGAGGTCGGGCTGTGCCGCTGGATGCCGTCGAAGCAGTTGACGCCCACGACGAACGGGGTGTTGCGGGTCTCGAAGTAGTCGACCGACGGAAAGCAGTCGGCCAGCCGCCGGGTGTCGGCCAGCACGACCGCGCCCAGGGCACCGAACGCGAGCTCGTCCCAGAGGAACCAGAAGCGGTCCTGGCCGGGCGTACCGAACAGGTAGACCTGCAGGTCCTCGTTGATGGTGATCCGGCCGAAGTCCATGGCGACCGTGGTCGTGGTCTTGGCCTCGACCCCGCTGACGTCGTCGGTCTCCTCGCTCGCCGAGCTGAGCACCTCTTCGGTCTGCAGTGGCCGGATCTCGCTGACCGCGCCGACCAGCGTGGTCTTGCCGACCCCGAAGCCGCCCGCGATCAAGATCTTGAGCGCCATCGGGATGCGTTGACCCGCACCTGGGCGCTCAGAGCGCACGGAGTCCATTGACCACCGCCTGGAGGATGTCGTAATTGGGAAGAGCGGCCGCGGGCTGCGGCTCGTAGGAGACCACGAGCCCGGCGCCGAGCAGGTCGCCGAGCAGGACGCGGACCACGCCGAGAGCGAGGTCGACCCGGGCGGCGAGCTCGGCCACCGCCACCGGGCGCTGCGCGACCTCGATGATCGCGCGGTGCTCGGGCTGCAGCGGTGCCAGATCGACCCGGTCGAGCGGCGCCGCGACCACGAACGCCACCAGGTCGAAGCCGGTGGCCGGCCGGACCCGACCACCGGTCACCGTGTACGGGCGGACGACCGGCCCGGCGTCGACGTCGAGCCAGTCGTGGCCGGGCGGCCGCGGATCAGCCGCCATCGCCGCTCTCCGGTGGTGCGTTCGGCGGTATCCGGGGCGGCATGGCCAGGTTCTGGCCGACCCGGGTGACCAGCATGGCCATCTCGTACGCCACGAGCCCGATGTCGGTCTCCGACGTGGCCAGCAACGCGAGGCAGGCGCCCTGGCCGGCGGCGGTCACGAACAGGTAGGCCTGCTCCATCTCGACCATCGTCTGCCGCACCGGGCCCGCGGCGAAGTGCCGGCTGGCGCCCTTGGCGAGGCTCTGGAAGCCGGCCGCCATCGCAGCGAGGTGCTCCGCGTCGTCGCGCTCCAGCCCCGCGGTCGAGCCCATCAGCAACCCGTCGGCCGAGAGTACGATCGCCTGCTCCGCCCCGGGCACGCGGGCGACGAGGTCTTGGAGCAGCCAGTCGAGGTTGGACTGCGGCCTGGTCGTCTGCGTCACTTACGCGTCCTTTCCGGATGGATCCTTGGACTGCGACGCGCCTTCGGATGCGGACGGTTGCTCCTGCGAGGGTACGGGCGGCGTCACGGACCCGAATCCCTCCGTCCGGTCGGGAAGTTCACCCGACGCACTGGTCTCGGTTGCCGGTCGGCGCGGCTCGAGGGACGCCGTGTCCTTCTCTCCGCTGCCGCCCACTTCGCCGTCCCCGTCCGATGAGCCGCCGGTGCCGTTGCCGGCCGAGGCCGAGGCGTTGCCGCCGGCCGAGGCCGAAGCCAGGTCGGCGTTGCCGTTGCCGGGCGTGGCCGGTGACGGTGTGGTGGGCGAGGCGTAGCGGCGGATCCGCAAGGCGCGGGTCGCGTCGCTGAGCGTCGGGCCGGCACCGTCGGCCGGCTTGTCGGACGCGTCCGCGCTGGCCGGGTTGTCGCCGTCCGCGCCCTGGCTCGGGTTGGCCGCCGGCGGTGTCCACATCGGCTTGTCGGGCGCCTTGGCGACCACCTCGCCGGTCGTCGTGGCGCTCTCCTGGCGACCCCGGGCGGTGCCGGCCTGCATGGCGGACATCCGGGCGCGCACCTCCTCCGGGTCACGCGCGGCCGGCGGCGCCGAGGTCGGCGAGGTCGGACCGCCGAGGCCGGTCGCGAAGCCGCCAGACGGCTCGTCGACCGGGCGGCGCAGTTGCGGCGCCAGGTGGCGCTGGCGGTTGCGGCGGGGCAGGCCGTCGTCGCCGATCACCAACTCGGTGGTCGCCTCCTCCGGCGGTCGCCGGCGCCGCTGCACCGGCAGACCGAGCAGCGGCGTCGGTTGCGCGGCGAACTCGGCCGGTGAGGGCGAGGGTGATGCCGGAGCCGCCGACGGCGGGATGGATGACGGCAGAGTCGACGGCGGTGAGAACGGCGGCGGGGTAGCGATCGGCTGGCGGGGCGGTGGCGCCGCCGGCGCGGTCAGGCCGCCGGAGAGCGCGGTCGGCCAGGTCGCGCCGGGCGACGACGACCACGCGCCGGACGACGTCCCGTCGCCGCCGGAGGTCGCGCCCACGTCAGGAACCGTCCACACCGGAGATTCTTCGGCACCGACCAGCACACCCTCGTCCACGCGCTCGGGCAGTGCCGCAGGCGCCTCCACCGCGGCCGGGGTGCGGCCGGGCAGGGCCAGGGCACCCGTGCCCGCCGCGATCAGCGCGGTGGGCAGCAGGGCCACGGCGGTCACGCCACCGTACGGGGACGGGCGCAGCTGCACGCGTACCCCGTGCCGGGCACCGAGTTGGGACACGACGAACAGGCCCAGCCGCGCGGAGTTGGCCGGGTCGAACTCCGGCGGCTCGGAGAGGCGCTGGTTGGCCTCGGCGATCGCCTCGGGTGGCATGCCCAGGCCGCGGTCCTCGATCTCGATCGCGTACCCGTTGGGAACGGTCTGCCCGGCGACCCGCACCTTGGTGTGCGGCGGCGAGAACGAGGTGGCGTTCTCGATCAGCTCGGCCAGCAGGTGGATGACGTCGGCCACGGCGCGGCCGGCGACCGCGGCCGGCTCGATCGCCATGATGGTGACCCGCGGGTAGTCCTCGACCTCGGACACCGCGCCCCGGATCACGTCGATCATCGGGACCGGCACCCGCCAGCCCCGGCCGGGTGCGGCGCCGGCCAGCACGACCAGGTCTTCGGCGTGCCGGCGCATCCGGGTGGCCAGGTGGTCGATCCGGAACAGGTCACCGAGCTCGTCCGGGTCGGTGGTGCGCCGCTCCATCTTGTCGAGCAGGGCGAGCTGTCGGTGCAGCAGCGTCTGGCTGCGCCGGGCGATGTTGAGGAAGACCTCGCTGAGCCCGCGGCGCAGCACCGCCTCGTCGACCGCCGAGGTGACCGCGGTGCGCTGGACCGCGGCGAACGCATGGCCCACCTGCCCCAGCTCGTCGGCGCCGAACTCGAGCGACGGCGACTCCGCCTCGACGTCGACCTCCTGGCCGCGCCGCAGCCGGCCGATGAGGGTGGGCAGGCGCTCGTCGGCCAGTTCCAGCGCGGCGGACCGCAGCCCGATCAGGCGGCGGATCAGCTCGCGGCCGACGCGCAACGAGATGTAGAGCGCGATGGTGACGGCGACGAGTCCGAGGACGCCGGCCAGGCCGAGCCGGATCAGGATGCCGGTCGCGACCGGGACGGTGCGGTCGGCGAGCCGGTCGGACGCGTCCAGCTCGAAGTCCCGCAGGTCGTGCTGCACCTGGTCGTACGAGGACTGCCAGGCGGTCGCCACGACCGGCGGCGCCCCACCGTCGCGGCCCTTGCTGACCAGCGTGTCGAGCATGGCGCTGAGCTGGGTGAACGCGGAGCCCTCGGTGAGCCGGGTGTATTCGGCGCGGTCCTCGTCGGGCAGGTCGGCGACCGCGTTCTCGTACAGGTAGCGCTGGGTGCCGACGATCTGCACCAGCTGGCCGTGCTCCTCTTCGCCGAACCGGCCGCCGGCGAACACCCCACCGACCAGGGCGTCCGCGCGGGCCAGCACTTCGCGGGCGCGGCCGAGCGAGGTCACCGCCCGGGCTTCCCGCCCGAGCTGCTCGTCGGGGAGGGCGATCAGCACGGCGAACGCGCGGAAGGCCGAGTCGATCACGCCGTTGTAGAGGCCCAGCGCGCCGGCCTTGTCCATGTCGCGCCGGTCGATGAAGTCCCGGCCCGAGGGCAGCACCGCGAACGCCTGGTCCAGCTGGGCGAGCCGGCCGGCCAGCAGGTCGCTGGTCTCGGTGGCGGCGGACCGACGGCGGAACTCGGCGATCGCGTTGTCGGTCGCGGTGCGCTGGGTGGCGAGCCGCTCGGGGCTGCTCTTGCCGGCCAGGTAGACAAGGGACAGTCGACGCTCCTGCTGCAGCGCCGACACGACGGTCTCACCGGGCCTGCCGATGTCGTCGAGCAGGCCCTGCGCGGACAGCAGGCTGAGCGCCGGCCCCAGCGTCAACGTGGTCGCGAAGATCCACAATGCCGTGAGCGCGGCGATCGGCACGGCGACCAAGGAAATGATCTTCGAACGGATCGACCAGCTGCGCGTATTCATCAGTCCTCGCCCGAGGGTTGGCAGGATCGACGACACGTGCCCTGTCCGCTCCCGCCAGAAAGCCGACACCGCCGGTGACTCGTGCGCCTTGGGCAGGATACGCAAACACGCCTTGCCGCACTACCGCCAGACGTCGATGTCCTGACAAGGGCCGGCCGCGGGCCGGTGAAAGTTCCGCGAACAAAGTCTCGCGAACCGGGGTTCGTAACCGTTGCTATGTGGGAAATAACCGGGGCGAAGGAGGAACGCCATGTCGCCCACCCAGATCGTCGTTCTCGTCATCGTCATCGTGGTGCTCGTCGCGGTCGGGATATTCGCTTGGACGGCGATGCGCCGTCGGGCCCTGCGCGAGCGGTTCGGACCGGAGTACGACCGGGCCGTCGAGCAGCAGGACAGCCGGGCGGCCGCCGAGCGTGAGCTCCGCGACCGTGAGCGCAAGCACGCCGAACTGACCCTCACGCCGCTGTCCCCGGAGTCCCGGGAGCGCTACGCGCAGGCCTGGGAAGAACTGCAGGTCATGTTCGTCGACGACCCCGCCCGCGCGGTCGGTGCCGCCGACGAGTTGGTCACCCGCCTGGTCGCCGAGCGGGGCTACCCCACCGAGGACTACGACGACCAGCTCGCTCACCTCTCCGTCGAGCACGCGCGCACGCTCGGCAACTACCGGGACGCGCACGACGTCCACCTGGCCAACGAGCGCGGCGAGGCCAGCACCGAGCAGCTGCGCCAGGCGGTCGTCCACTACCGCGCCCTGGTCGCGGAACTGCTCGGCGACCAGCCCGTGCCCACCCCCAACGCCGACGACCCGGTTACCGACGCTCGCTGACTTCGAGGAGATCCCCCCATGACCTACCAGGACCAGCGCAACGAAGACCACCCCGAAGCGGTGCGCTCCGACCCGGTGCCGGTGCAGCGCAGCGCGCCGGATGACGAGTTCGACCGCGACACCGACCGCGACGGCGTCGACGACACGGCCGAAGCCGACCGCGGGCTGTACGACCCCGACAAGTCCGAGTCCGGCGCGGTCGAGGGCGACGAGGGTTACCACGACAGCGTCCGTGACCAGGGGTTCCACGACAGTGCCACCGCTGACGAGGGCCACCACGAGAACGTCACGGCGGAAGCCGAGACGAACACCGACGCGGACCGGGACGGTGTCGACGACCGCGTCGAAGACGCCGAGGTCCGCGACGAGACCGACGTCTACCAGCAGGCCGAGGACAACCGCACGAGGACGAGCGGGGACGAGCGCACCGAGGACGAGCGCACCGAGGACGACCGCACCGAGGACGAGCGCGCTGAGGTCGAGCGCGCCGGGGACGAGCGGGCCGAGGACGAGCGCACCGGGTACGACGAGCCGGTGATCGCCTCGCCGGTCGACACCGACGTCGAGCGCACCCGGGTCGACGGCGCCGAAGCTCGACCGGGACCGTGCCGAGGACGACCACGCCTTCGGCAGCCCGACGTTCCCGGAGAGCGCACTCGCACCGGCCGCGTTCGGTGCGGCGACTGTGGGTGGCGCGGCGGCCGCGGCGGCGATGGCCGCCAACCGCACCGACACCCGCACCGACGCCGAGGCGGTCGACGAGCGTGCCGACGATGGGGACTACCGCATCGAGGACGACCGCACCCCGGACGAGGTGGCGGTGGTCGCGGACCCCGCTGACGAGGAGCCGACCGAGCTCATGCCGGGCGAGGTCGACGCCGCTCCGGTGACCGCCCTGGTCGCGGTCGAGGCCGCGCAGGGCTTCCGGGACCGCTGGCGTGAGGTGCAGCTGCGCTTCGTCGACGACCCGCGGGCCGCCGCGGCCGAGGCGCAGGGCCTCGCCGAGGAGGCCTCCGACGCGCTGGTCGCCGCGCTCGACGCGATCCGTTCCGACCTGGGCGGCTGGGAAGCCACCGAGGGCGCCGACACCGAGCACCTGCGGGTGGTGGTCCGCCGCTACCGCGACTTCCTGGACCGCGTCCTGCAGAGCTGACCACGGCGTAAGGAAGGGGCCCTTGTTAACGCATAGCGTTAACAAGGGCCCCTTCCTTCGTCACAGCTCAGCCGAGCGGAGTGGGCGTCACCTGCTCGCCGTTGACGGTCACCGTGCCGGTGGCCAGGTCCAGCGCCGGTGCCGGCTGCGCCACGCCGTCGACCTCCAGGATGCCGACCTGCCGCCCCTCGACCACGATCCAGCCGCCGCGCACCTTGGCGTTGCGTACCTCGGCGGTCGCGCGGTAGAGCCCGGACGGCTTGCGCACCGCGCCGATGTCGAACGTGAAGGTGGTGCGACCCGCGACGACCGTGCCCTTGGCCCGCTTGTCGTCGAACGATCCGGTGATCTTCCCGTCCTGGCCCGCCAGCGCCAGCCGTTCGTCGACCGCGGTGCCCTGGAACCAGGCCTCGACCCGGTTGCCGTCGCAGAGGTAGGCGATCGCGACACCGTCCTTGACCGCGATCGCGATGCTGGCCGCGCCGCCGCGCACCGAGCCGCCCCAGGTCACGGTGACCTTCTGCTGCGCCTGGGCGCGGGCCGGCGGCGGCGTGACCGCCCGGTCGGCCGGCGGCTGCCCGGTAGGTGACGGTGGCGCCGGCGCCGCGTTGTTCTCGCTGGCCGCGGCCGGTTTCGGCGCCACGGTCAGCGCGTTGTTGGCGGCGAACAGCCCGGCGCCGGCCGCGAGCCCGACCACCAGCGTGATGACGGTTCCCATGCGCTTCATGATCACTCCCCGTCGCCGACTTCCCTGCTGGAGACAGCGTCCCGTGACGGCCATCTGTCTACAACTACGCAGCGCCGAAAAGGACGGTTCGCTATGTCGCGAACCCGATACGAGGAGTTTTCAGGAACAGCCCCTCGGGGTACGTCCGCCGACGGATCGATCCGAGCCGTTCGGACCGGCGGGCGAAAGGGGACGGTGTGGACGGTGGGCTGCGGCTGGACTTGAACTGGCTGGACTACACGCTGCTGACGCTCTACTTCGTGACCGTGCTCGGGGTCGGCTTCGCCGCCCGGCGGGCGATCAAGACCAGCGTCGACTTCTTCCTCTCCGGGCGTTCGTTGCCGGCCTGGGTGACCGGGCTCGCGTTCGTCTCCGCCAACCTCGGTGCGCTGGAAATCATCGGCATGGCCGCCAACGGCGCCCAGTACGGCATCATGACCACGCACTACTACTGGATCGGCGCCGTGCCGGCGATGGTCTTCCTCGGCATCGTGATGATGCCGTTCTACTACGGCTCCAAGGTCCGCTCGGTGCCCGAGTACCTGCGCCGGCGGTTCAACACGAAGGCCCACCTGCTCAACGCGATCAGCTTCGCGGTGGCACAGATGCTGATCGCCGGCGTCAACCTGTACGCGCTCGCCCTCGTGCTCGACGCGCTGCTCGGCTGGCCGCTGTGGATCTCGATCATCGTCGGCGCCGCGATCGTGCTGACCTACATCAGCATCGGCGGTCTGACCTCGGCGATCTACAACGAGGTCCTGCAGTTCTTCGTCATCCTGGCCGGGCTCATCCCGATCACGGTGATCGGCCTGGTCAAGGTCGGCGGCATCAACGGGCTGTTCGACAAGGTACGCGACAGCGACCTCGGTGAGGCCGGCCTGCACGCCTGGGCCAACACCGGATCGTCCGACAACCCGCTCGGCGCGCACTGGCTCGGCATCGTCTTCGGGCTCGGCTTCGTGCTCTCGTTCGGCTACTGGACGACGAACTTCGCCGAGGTGCAGCGGGCGCTGTCGGCCCGCAACATGAGCGCCGCCCGGCGTACGCCGCTGATCGCCGCGTACCCGAAGCTGCTCATCCCGCTCGTGACCGTGATTCCCGGCATGATCGCGGTGGTCACGGTCAAGGGCCTCGGCGCCGACGAGGGCGACCTGGTCTACAACAACGCGATCCCGCTGCTGATGCGCGACCTGCTGCCCAACGGCGTGCTCGGGATCGCGGTCACCGGTCTGATGGCCTCGTTCATGGCCGGCATGGCGGCCAACGTCAGCGGCTTCAACACCGTCTTCACGTACGACATCTGGCAGACGTACGTGAAGAAGGAGCGCTCCGACGAGTACTACATCCGGATCGGTCGGATCGCGACCGTCGGCGGCATCGTGGTCGGCATCGGCACCGCGTTCATCGCCGCCGGGTTCAGCAACATCATGAACTACATCCAGGCGCTGTTCTCGGTCTTCAACGCCCCGCTGTTCGCCACGTTCATCGTCGGCATGTTCTGGAAGCGGATGACCGCGGCGGCCGGCTTCTGGTCGCTGCTGTCGGGCACGGTCGTGGCCCTGGCCACGTACTTCCTCTATCTGGGTGGCGCGTTGCCGTTCGACACCGACCTGGAGGAGAGCTTCTGGGGTGCCGGCCTCGCGTTCGTCACCGTCCTCGTCGTGGCGTTCGTGATCAGCCAGTTCATCACGCCCAAGCCGGAGAGCGAGTTGCGCGGCCTGGTCCGCGGGCTCGGCGGCATCGACCTCAAGGGCGACGTGATCGCCGGCGACGCGGTCTGGTACCGCTCGCCGCTGCTGCTGGGCGGCGTCGCGCTGGCCCTGTCCCTGCTGTTCTACATCCCGGTCTGGTGAGAGGAGCCGCGCGATGAGCGACGACGACACTGCTCAGCGACAGCGAGGAAGAGCGCCGGTCGGCCGCCGCCCGGATGTTCGACGTACGCCGGGTGATCGGTGGGTTGTTCGTGGTGTACGGCGTGATCGTCACCCTGGTCGGCGCCTTCGACGGCTCGTCGGCGATCGACAAGGCCCAGGGCGTACGGATCAACCTGTGGGCCGGGTTGGCGATGCTGGCGGTGGGTCTGTTGTTCCTGCTGTGGCAGTGGCTGTCCCCGGCTGAAGCGCCCGAGCCCCCGAGCCGGCTGACTCGAGTGGCGATGATGTCGAAAATGGGGGTGGCGACGCGTCGGTCCGGTGAAGGAGGAAGTCATGAAATACATGCTCATGCTCTTCGAACCCGAGACCGACTGGGAGTCACGGCCCGACGAGCTGCGGGAGAGCCTGGCCGAGCACGACACGTTCTCGGCCTGGCTCAAGGAACGCGGCATCGCCGAGGTGGGCGGGGAGGCCCTGCGCGGGCCCAGCATGGCCACCACGCTGCGCAAGGTGGGCGACGAGATGATCGTCAGCGACGGGCCGTACGCCGAGCTGAAGGAAAATCTCGGCGGCTACTACATCATCGACGCCAAGGATCTCGACGAGGCGATCGAGGCGGCCCGGCGCTGCCCGACGGGCACGGCGACGGAGATCCGCCCGATCTGGGACATCTCCGATTTCACCTGACGTCGACGACGCGCTGGCGACGGCGTACCGCCGTGAGTGGGCACAGGTGCTCGCCACGGTGGTGCGCCTGACCCGCGACCTGGACGCCGCGCAGGACGCGGTGCAGGAGGCGTTCGCGGCGGCCGTGCCGGCGTGGCGGGACCGGGGGGTGCCCGCCAACCCGGGCGCCTGGCTGACCGCGACGGCGCGGCGTAAGGCCGTGTCCGCGCGCCGGCACGTGGAGGCGATCGAGAGCCGGCTGCCGCTGCTGGTGGTCGACGACGCTGACGGTGACGACCCGTTCCCGGACGACCGGCTGCGGCTGTTGTTCACCTGCTGTCACCCGGCGCTGGACCTGCCGGCCCGGGTGGCGCTGACGCTCAACGTCGTGTGTGGACTGCCGACCGCCGACATCGGCCGGATCTTCCTGGTGCCGGAGCCGACGATGGCGGCCCGGGTGACCCGGGCGAAGCGGAAGATCCGGGCGGCCGGCATCCCGTACCGCGTGCCCGCGCCGGCCGACCTGGCGGACCGGCTGCCGGCGGTGCTCGCCACGGTCTACCTCTTCTTCGTCCAAGGTCACACGCCGCCGCGCGGCACCGACCTGACCGCGGCCGCCGTCACGTCCCGGGCGCTCGACCTGGCCCGCGTGCTCGCCCGACTGCTGCCGGACGAGCCGGAGGCGGTCGGGTTGCTCGCCCTGCTGCTGCTGACCGAGGCGCGGCGGCCGGCACGCAGCGACGCCACGGGGGCGCCGGTGCTGCTCGCCGACCAGGACCGCTCGCGCTGGGACCGGTCACTGGCCGCCGAGGGGCTGGCGCTGGTGCGGCCGAACCCGCGCGGGCCGTACGCCATCCAAGCGGCCATCGCCGCGGTGCACGCACTGGCGCCGCGGGCCGCCGACACCGACTGGGGTGCGATCGTCCGGCTGTACGACGACCTGCTGGCCGTGTACCCGTCGCCGGTGGCCGCGCTGGCCCGGACGATGGCGTACGCGGAGCTGGCCGGACCGTCGGCGGGCCTGGCGGCGGTCGACCTGCTGGCCGCCGACTCGCGGCTGGCCGGCTACCACGTGCTGCCCGCCGCCCGGGCCGATCTGCTCCGCCGACTGGGCCGGTCCGTGGAGGCGGCGCGGGAGTACGCGCGGGCGGCCGAACTGACGGGCAACGCGGCGGAGCGGGCCTACCTGCTGGCCCGGGCGGCCGAACATGGGAACGGGTCCCCGCACCGGCTGCCGTGACCGGAACGGGGACCCGCTGCTTATAGAGGGTTAGGAGAGCGGCGGGTAGGCATTCGCCATGAGCTGGCGGAACTGCGCGCCGAACCAGGCACCGGAGATCGGTGCGTCGGGCAGGGCACCGGTCAGGTTGTTGCCGTTGAGCTGGTTGCCGGTGTAGGTCGGGTCGCACATCCGGTCGAAGCCCTTGCCGTCGTTGTTCGGGATCTCCCGGCTGGAACCGTCGGACTCACCCGGCGGCTTGACCCAGACGTACGCGTCGATGCCCGAGGCCGGCGCGGCGGTCGGCCGCTCGCCGAGGCCCGCCCCGCTCTGGTTGCACCAGTTGCCGGCGTGGATCCGGCGGTCGATGCGGGACGCTTCGACGAACGTGTTGAGGTCGGTCGACGTGCTCGGCGCGGCGGGCCGGGCCGAGCCGCCCCAGCCGTTGCGGGACGTGTCGATCAACATGCCGATGTTCGAGTTGAAGCCCTGCGTCACGAGCTCGGTCCGGAACGCCTGCGCGAACGAGAGTTCGTCGACGTAGAAGTTCCAGTCGACCCAGCGGGACTGCCGGATCTGCTGGCCGTTGACGGTCGTGTTGATGGTGAAGTGCGGCTCGCGCAGCGCCGAGTAGTTGGCGGTGTTGACGATGAAGCCGTGCACGTCGTTGACGGTCGCGCCGGATGCGCCGGCGGCCTGCCGGAGCTTCTGGGCGGTCGGGCGGAAGTTGCTGTCCCAGCCGATCCAGCCGTGGTGCGCGGCGTCGATGTAGTTGTAGACGTTGGGGATCGCACCGAGCTTGTCGAGCGCGTACCCGACGCCGTCGACGTAGCCGCCGTTGGAGTTCATCGTCGCGCACTTGGCGATGCCGAGGTTGGTGACGAGGTTCGGCAGCGAGTCGATCTCGATGATCGCGATGATCCGCAGGCTGCGGTACTTGGTGTCGGCCATGATCGCCGCGATCGGGTCGATGTAGGCGCTCTTGTAACGGGGCAGCTCGTCGACGCCGAGCTCACCGTTGGAGGCGAGCGCGGAGCAGTCGCGGCCGGGCAGGTTGTAGATGACGAACTGGGCGTAGCCGGCACCCTGTGCGAGCGCCGCGTCCAGGTGGGCGCGCAGGCCCATCGGGCCGTTGGACTGGCTGTCCGGGGTGCCCTCGATCGCGGCGATCCGGTCCAGCCAGACGGCGGTCGAGATGTTCGACACCCGGGAGCCACCCGGCTCGGCGGCCGCCTTGGCCGACCACTCCGGGTTCACGTACCCGCGGGCGCCGGAGTACGGGTTGTCCACCTTCGCGCCGCCGCTCGGCACGTCGTTGTCGGACTCGGTGGCGGTCACGCTCACGTTGCCGGCCGAGCTCGTCGCCGCGATCGTCGCGGTGCCGTTGGCCTGGTCGCTGTCTTCCGCCGCGCTGACGGTGACCGGAACGCCGGTGCTCCAGTTGGAGCTGGTCAGCGAGAGGCTGGTCGGGGAGACGGTGATGTCGGCGTCACCGGACTTGGCCAGCGACACGGCGACCGAGCTGGTCGGCGCGGCGCTGAGCCGGTAGGTAACCGTGGCGGAGCCACCTTCGGCCACGCTGACCGCGCCGGTGCTGGCCTGCAGCGTCGGGGTCGTCGAGCCGCCACCGACGGTGAACGGTACGGCCGCGGTGGTGGTGGTCAGACCGGCGCTGTCGTACGCCCGCGCGGCCGCGGTGTGGCTGCCGGAGGCGACGGAGGTGGCGCTGAACGCGTACGGGGCACTGGTGTCGCTGTTGACCACCGTGCCGTCGATCAGGAACTCGACGCGGCTGATCGGCCCCTCGACGTCGCTGGCGGTCGCGGCGAGCGGGACCGCGGCACCGGCGGCGAAGGTCGCGCCGCTGGTCGGGCTGGTCAGCGTCACGGTCGGCGCGGTGTTGCCCGGCGTCGTGCCGCCACAGGTGGTGCCGTTGACGGTGAACGAGGTCGGCTTGGGGTTGCTGCCGCTCCACGCGCCGTTGAAGCCGATCGACGTGGACGCGCCGGTGGCGAGGGCGCCGTTGTAGGACAGGCTCTGCGCGGTCACGTTCTGCCCGGACTGGGTCCAGGTGGCCGACCAGCCCTGCTGTACCCGCTGGCTGGCGTTCGGGAAGGTGAAGCCGAGCGTCCAGCTGGTCAGCGCGTCACCGGTGTTGCGCAGGGTGACGTTGGCGGTGAAGCCGCCCGGCCAGTCGTTGGTGGTGTAGGTGACGTCGCAGGCGACGGCCGCCTGGGCCGCCGACGAGGGCGCGACGATGCCCGCGGCGGCGAGCAGGCCGGCCCCGGCGACGGCGAGCAGCCGCCGTCTTATCGAGACAGTCATTGCCGTGTCTTCTCCTTGGCCTGACCGGGTCCGTACCCGGGGATGGGGGTTGGGGCTCTAGCGATTGCTTGGCCCGGCCCGGTCAGGCGCCAGCGCGCGGCGTCACACCAGCGCCGTCCAGGTTGGACAAACCTGGTGCCCTCGGCGTATCCGTGCGACCCGCGTAGATGCGGCTCGATTGAGATTCTTCCATGGGAGCGCTTCCATGACAAGCGCTTCCCCGAGTACGGCTAGTCGACGATGACGACGACCAGGCGGCGGGGGCCGTGCACGCCCTCGACGCGGTTGAGTTCGATGTCGCTGGTGGCCGACGGGCCGGAGATCATCGTCAGCGGGCGGGTCGGGTCCGCGAGGCGGCGCAGGGCAGCGGGGAGACGTTCGACGATCTGGTCGATGTGGACCACGCACACGTGGTGGTCCGGCACCAGGGTGAGGAGGCGGCGGCCCTGGTCCGGGCCGGCGTCCAGGATCAGCGTGCCGGTCTGGGCGACCGCCACCGCGCAGCCGGTCAGCACGGCCACGCCGGGTGCGTCCAGGGCCGCCACCGTCAGGGCATCCGCCTCGTCGCTCGCCACCGTGCCCGCATAGGAGGACAGCCAGGCCGCCGGCACGCCCGGGGGCACCGCCAACGACGGCACGTCGGTCAGGAGTGCCGCCACCGTCGCCGGCAGGTCGGCCGAGGCGCAGCGGCGGACCGTGGCCTTGTAGTCCTCCAGGCGGTCGACCAGCAGGTCGACCAGGTCGGCGCCGGCCGGTCCGTTGTCGGCCGCGTAGTCGCGGGGCACGTCCACCGCGTCACCGGGGTGCGCCGCGTGGATCCGGCGCAGGATCTCGGTGCGGGCGTCAGGACGAGTGCTCATTGGCCCACCATTCGCGGAACGTCTGCTTTGGGGGCAGGGGAGCGTCGCGGGACGAGGTCCACGCCGACAAGGGCCACGGCATCCTGCGTAGGGTGCCGCGGCGGCCGGCCGCCAGGCGTAACGGTGCGGCGCCGCGGCGGGCGGCCCGCAGGGCGGCCGCGTAACGGCGGCGGTCGCGCATCACGTACGACATGGTGCGCATCGCGGCCCGCTCGGCTGACGGCCGACCCCGTTTCGCGTCCACGCCGGACTGTCGCAGGTGGACCAGCACCTGCGGGATGTCGATCCGGACCGGGCAGGCGTCGAAGCACGCGCCGCACAGGGTCGACGCGTACGGGAGAGTGCGGTTGGCGCCCTCGCCGCTCATCTGCGGCGACAGGATCGCGCCGATCGGTCCCGGGTACACCGACCCGTACGCGTGCCCGCCCACCCGCTCGTACACCGGGCAGACGTTGAGGCACGCCGAGCACCGGATACAGCGCAGCGCCTGCCGGCCGACGGGGTCCGCCAGCGTGTCCGTGCGGCCGTTGTCGACCAGCACGATGTGCACCGTCTGGGGGCCGTCGCCGGGCGTGACACCGGTCCACAGCGACGTGTACGGGTTCATCCGCTCGCCGGTCGACGACCGCGGCAGCAGCTGCAGGAACACCTCGAGGTCCTGGAAGGTGGGCAGGAGCTTCTCGATGCCGACCACCGAGATCAGCGTCTCTGGCAGCGTCAGGCACATCCGCCCGTTGCCCTCGGACTCGACCACCGCCAGCGTGCCGGTGGCGGCGATCGCGAAGTTGGCGCCGGAGATGCCGACCTTGGTGGACAGGAACCGGGACCGCAGGTGCCGCCGGGCCGCCTCGGCGAGGGCCGGCGGGTCGTCCGTCAAACTGGCCGCGTCGACCCCGGGCATCCGCTCCGCGAAGATGTCCCGGATCTGGGTCCGGTTGTAGTGGATCGCCGGCACCAGGATGTGCGACGGGGTGTCGTCGGCGAGCTGCACGATCAGCTCGGCCAGGTCGGTCTCGACGGCGTGGATGCCGACCGCCTCGAGCGCCTCGTTGAGGCCGATCTCCTGGGTGGCCATCGACTTGACCTTGACCACCTCGGCGGTGCCGGTGGCCTGGACCAGGCCGGCGACCACCTCGCACGCCTCCGCGGCGTCGCGGGCCCAGTGCACGGTCGCGCCGGCCGCGGTCGCCGCCGCCTCGAACTGCTCCAGCAGGGCCGGCAGCCGGGCCAGCACGTCGTCCTTGATCGCGGCGCCGGCCACCCGGAGCTGCTCCCAGTCGGACACCTCGCCCACCACCCGCAGCCGCTTGTCGCGGATCGTGTGGGTCGCCTTGCGCAGGTTGTGCCGCAGCTGCTGGTCGGCGAGCTCCCGCCGGGCCGCCGTCGGAAACGGCAGCAGCGTGACGATGTTCCCCGTGCCGCTCATACGCGAGCCTCGCTCCGCGAGGCGCGGTATGACCGCTGCACACTGAGCTGCCTGATTCGCTCGCTACGCTCGCTCATCGCGACGCCAGAATCTGCGCGTAGTGGATAGGCGTCACCGGGGCAGCGGACCGGGAGAGCCCGCCGCCGATGTGGGTCAGGCACGAGTTGTCGGCCGCGGCCAGATATTCGGCGCCGGTGTCGCACACCGCCGTGCACTTGTCGGCCAGCATCGCGCCGGATACCCCCGGATTCTTCAGTGCGAACGTGCCCCCGAAGCCGCAGCACTCCTCGGCGCCCGACAGCGGTGCGAGCGTCAGCCCCTCGACCGCTTCGAGTAGCCGCCGTGGCCGGTCGCCGAGCCGCAGCATCCGCAGGCCGTGGCAGGTCGGGTGGTAGGTCACCCGGTGCGGGAAGCGCGCGCCCACGTCGGTCACCCCCAGCGTGTCGACGAGGAACTCGGACAGTTCATAGGTGCGCTCGGCGACCGAGGTCAGGGCCGGGGACGGCGCCAGCCGTGGATAGCTCTCCCGGACCATCGCCACGCACGACGCCGACGGGGCCACGATCGCGTCGTACGACGAGAAGGTGCGCACGAAGTTGGCCACGAGCGGCAGCGCCTCGGCGCGATAACCGCTGTTGGCGTGCATCTGCCCGCAGCAGGTCTGGTCGAGGGGGAACTCCACCTGATGACCGAGCCGTTCCAGCACGGTCACCACCGCCTTGCCGGTGTCCGGGAACATCAGGTCGTTCACGCAGGTGACGAACAGGGCAATCCGCATGGGGCTACCGGCTCTCGAAGAAGGGCAGGTGGCGGTCCCGTGCCGCCGTGAGGTGGGCCCGCATCGCTTCGGCGGCCGCGTCGGCGTCACCGGCGTCGACCGCGTCGACGATCCGGTGGTGCTCGCTCGCGCTGATGCCGTAGTGCGCGGTGGGGAAGTGCAGCCGGAACAGGTGCAGGTGGGCGCGCAGCCGGACCACCGCGTCGTGCAGCATCCGGTTGCCGGACACCCCGGCCAGGGTGTGGTGGAAGAGGGCGTCCCGCGTGGTGAAGGCCGCGATCGCGGCGAACCCGTCGGCGCCCGCCGGCCCGGGCAGGTCGGCCGCGTCGCGCAACCCGGCCAGCTCGCCGCTGTCGAGGCCCGCGTCGGCGGCCCGGGCCGCGGCGGCCGGCTCGAGGATCAGCCGCATCTCGACGAGCTCCTCGAACTGGGCCCGGGTCAGCAGCGGTGTCGCCGCGTAGCCGACCAGCGGCGTCTTGCTGACCAGTCCGTCGGACTCGAGCCGGGCCAGCGCCTCGCGGACCGGGGTCGGTGAGACGGCCAGCCGGCGGGCCAGCGCGTCGATGTTGATCCGGGCGCCTGGCTGCACTTCGTGATCCATGATCAGGCCCTGCACCGCGGCGTACACGTCGTCGGTGAGGGTGATCCGTCGGGCCGGCTGCACGATCAAAGATCCTATAGGATTTGCGGGCGGGCCGCAGCATGCCGGCCGCGGTGATTGGATCAACGCGTGACCGACGAGCTCGTTTACCTCGGCTGCTACACGAAGGAATCCGGCGGTACGGGGGAGGGCATCGTCGCGGCCACCCGCGACCCGCGCTCGGGCCGGCTGACGCCGGGCGCCGTGGTCGCGCGTACCCCGTCGCCGTCGTTCCTGACCTGGCACCCGACACTGCCGGTGCTCTACGCGGCCAACGAGCTCGCGGAGGGTGAGGTCACCGGCTGGGCGGTCGACGGCGCGGGCCCGCTGCGGCCGCACGGGCGGGCCGCGACCGGCGGCACCGAGCCGTGTCATGTCGCGGTCACCGCCGACGGCTGGCACCTGCTCGCCGCCAACTACGCCAGCGGCTCGATCTCCCTGCACCCGCTGGACCCGATGACCGGCGTCGTGGGTGAGCGGACCGACCTGGTCGTCCACGACGGACACGGTCCGGACCGGGACCGGCAGGCCGGGCCCCACCTGCACATGATCTCGATCGACCCGGCCGGCGGGCCGCTGGTCGCGGTCGACCTCGGCACCGACGGCCTCTATCCCTACCGCATCGACGGCGAGCGGCTGGTGCCGGCTGGGGATCCGGTGCGGTTGGCGCCCGCCACCGGACCGCGGCACATCGCCCGCCACCCGGACGGCCGCCGGGCCTACCTGACCGGCGAGTTGGACGCGATGGTCACCAGCTTCGAGATCGACGGTACGGACTGGCGTCAGCGCAACCGGCTGGAGGTGAGCACGCGCTCCGGTGAGAAGTTCCCGTCCGAGATCGCCTGCCGGGCCGACGGGCGCTATCTGTACGTGACGACCCGCGGCGTCGACACGGTGTCGGTGTTCGCGCTGGACGGCGCCGCGCCGAGGCTGGTCACCGAGATCGACTGCGGCGGGCGTTGGCCGAGGCATCTGGCCCTGGCCGGCGACCATCTCTACATCGCCAACCAGCTCGGCGACTCGGTCTCGGTGTTCGCGGTGGACCCGCGGACCGGTGTTCCGTCGATGGTCGACGCACCCGTGCCGGTCGCAAGTCCGACTTGTGTGTTACCTCCGCGCGAGACCGTCATTTCGGGATCCGCGTAAAACGTTGCTGGCTAAGCGATTTCGTGGACTCGTCGCAGTAACTCGGTCACAGGAAGTGATGAAAACCGATCGGTTCGTTTCTCCTGCGTAACTTTAAGCCGAACGTACCTATCGCCGTGCCCTCCTGGTACGCAAGATGGTCGGGTGTCTGGCCGGCATCGCATGCAAATGAAGCTCCGCGGCGCTGGCGTCATCGCTGCCGCGATGGCGCTAGTGCTCGTTTCCGTTGGCGTTTACTTCGGTTACCGACAGGTAGCCCAGCCCGGATGTTCGGGTGAGGCGAAGTTGAATGTCGCGGCGGCGAGCGAGATCGCGCCCGCCATCGAGAACGCCGCGAAGACCTGGATCGACGGCGGCGCGCAAGCCGACGGCGTCTGCGTCGCGGTCAACGTGGTGGCTCAGGAGCCCGTCGATGTCGCGGCGGTGATCGCCGGTAAGCACGGCGTCGCGCTCGCCGGCGTCGGGCTGGCCAACGGCGACGCCACGATGCCCGACGTCTGGGTGCCGGACTCGTCGACCTGGCTGCTGCGGCTGACCAGCGCGGCTTCCGGCTTCTCGCCGAGCAACGGCCAGTCCATCGCGCGCAGCCCGGTGGTCGTCGCGATGCCCGAGCCGATCGCACAGCAGATCGGCTGGCCGCAGAAGAAGATCGGCTGGCAGGACCTGCTCGGCCAGCTCACCACGGGCACCTCGATCAAGCCCGGCATCGTCGAGCCGACCCGTGACGCCGCCGGCCTGTCCGGCCTGCTGTCGCTGGCCGCGCAGGCGGGCACCATCCCCGACAAGGCGCAGGCGCAGGCGGCGCAGACCGCGGTGCTGCGCGCGTTGGCTTCGGGCAAGTCGGCACTCCGCGAGGACCTGCTCGCCCGCTTCCCGCGCTCCACCGACCCGGCCAGCGTGGCGCAGGCGCTCTCCGTCGCGCCGCTGTCCGAAGAAGACGTGGTGCAGTACAACGCGGCGAAGCCGCCGATCCGGCTGGCCGCGCTCTACCTGGAGCCGGCGCCGACGTCGCTGGACTACCCGTACGCGGTGATGCCCGGCACCGACCCGGTCAAGGCCAGGGCGGCCGAAGGCCTGTTCAAGGTGTTGGCCGCCAAGGACTTCAAGAACCAGCTCGGCGCCCAGCACCTGCGTGCCGCCGACGGCACCTGGGGCGACGGCTTCGAGGCTCCGGCGGGCGCGCCGAGCCCGGCGGGCACCCCGCAGGCGACCAAGTCGGCCGACTCCGGCGGCACGGCGGCCGGCAGCGCCGACCCGGCGGTGGTCGACAAGGTGCTGGCCACCTGGACCGCGGTCACGCTGCCCGGCCGGTTGCTCGCCGTCATCGACATCTCCGGCACCATGGGCGGCAAGGTGCCCAGCGCCGGCAACGCCACGCGGATGAAGCTCACCCAGCAGGCGGCGACCCAGGGTCTCGGGTTGTTCAGCGACGACTGGGCGGTCGGGCTCTGGGTCTTCTCCAGCAACCTGGGCGGCGGCAAGGACTACAAGGAACTGGTGCCGATCCAGCCGGTGTCCAGCGGCCGGACGGCGTTGCTCGGGCAGCTCGCCGCGGTCCAAGCCCAAGAAGGGCGGCGACACCGGTCTGTACGACACGATCCTCGCCGCCTACAAGAACGTGCAGAAGGGCTGGCAGAGCGGTCGGGTCAACTCGATCGTGCATCCTCACCGACGGCATCGGCAACGACGACCCGGACGGTGGCATCAGCCAGGCCGGGCTGCTCAACGAGCTCAAGAAGATCAAGGACGATTCGAAGCCGGTCCAGCTGATCATCATCGGGCTCGGCGACGAGGTGAACCGCGGCCCGCTCGACCAGATCACCAAGGTCACGGGCGGCGGTCTGTACGTCGCCGAGGACCCGGCGAAGATCGGCGAGATCTTCCTCGCTGCCATCTCCAGGCGACCCAACAGCGGGCCTCGCTGACCTGGCGGCAGTCGTTAGCTAAGCAAACGACTGCCGTCAAGTAAGTGACGGTTTTCCGTCCCAGCTCCACCCCGCCACTCCGGATGGGTCAAGATGTCCAGGCACCGCACTCCGGTGCGTCGACACCCACGAGCTGGGGAGGGCTTTGTGACGTCGGCGACGCTGGTAAACCCTGCTTCCACGCGCCCGGAACCCGGGCGCCACGCCGTCGACGCGGCGTTGGTGCGGGCCCGACAACGCGCATACGTGCGCGCCGTTTTCCTGATCGATGTCGCGATGATCACGCTCGCCGTCATCGGCGGCTACAGCGTGCGGTTCGGTGGGTTGTCCGAGGGCTTCGGCGGCGGCGCACCACGCGACTCGACGCCGTACGCCATCATCATGGTCGGCCTCGGCCTGGTCTGGCTGGTCTCGCTCAAGCTGATGCGCGGCTACGACGCCCGGCTGTTGGGCTACGGCGTCGACGAATACCGGCGGGTCTCCGCCGCGACCATCCGGCTGGCCGGCGCGATCGCCATCGTCGGCTACGTGGTCGACCTCGGCGTCGCCCGCTGGTTCCTGGTGCTGACCTTCACGCTGGGCCTGGTCGGGCTGGCGATCGGCCGGTACGGCGCCCGCAAGTGGCTGCACCGCGCCCGCAAGCGCGACGGCGCCTGGTCCCGCCAGGTGCTCGTGGTCGGCGACGCCGTGCACATCAACGAGCTCGTCGCCACGCTGCGCCGCGAGCCCTACGCCGGCTACCACGTGGTCGGGGCGTGCATCCCGGACGCATTGATCGCGCCGGTGCCGCAGCGGCTCGGCGACGTGCCGGTGGTCGGCTCGTTCCGCACCGTGCTGGAGGCGGTCGAGTCGACCGGCGTCGACACGGTCGCGGTCACCACGTCCGGCGAGCTGACGGCGACCCGGTTGCGCCGGCTCGGCTGGCAGCTCGAGGGCACCGGCGTCGACATGGTGCTGGCGCCCGCGCTGACCGATGTGGCCGGCCCGCGGATCCACACCCGGCCGGTGGCCGGCCTGCCGCTGATCCACGTCGAGGCGCCCGAGTTCCGTGGCGGCCGCAAGCTGGTCAAGGGCTTCTTCGACCGGGCCGCCGCGCTGATCGCGCTGACCCTGGCCGCGCCGCTGCTGGTGGCCATCGCGATCGCCATCAAGCTCGACGGCCGTGGCCCGGTGTTCTTCCGGCAGACCCGGGTGGGCATGTCCGGCAAGGAGTTCGGCGTCTTCAAGTTCCGCACCATGGTGGTCAACGCCGAAGAGGTGCTCGCGCAGCTCAAGGCCCGCAACGAGACCAACGGGCTGATGTTCAAGATGCGCGACGACCCGCGGGTGACCCGGGTCGGCCGGTTCCTGCGCCGCTACTCGCTCGACGAGCTGCCGCAGCTGGTCAACGTGCTGCTCGGCCAGATGAGCCTGGTCGGTCCGCGCCCGCCGCTGCCGCGCGAGGTGGCGCGCTACGACGGCGACGTGGCCCGCCGGCTGCTGGTCAAGCCCGGCATCACCGGGCTCTGGCAGGTCAGCGGCCGCTCCGACCTCACCTGGGAAGACGGCATCCGGCTCGACCTCTACTACGTGGAGAACTGGAGCCTGACCGCCGACCTGGCGATCCTGTGGAAGACGGTCGGCGCGGTCATCGCCAGCCGGGGTGCTTACTAGGCGGCCTTCGGGCCGTTCCAGTCGAGGCAGACGACCACCGCGTCGTCGCCGAGGTCGGCCGCGACGTGCGCGCGCAGCTCGCCGAGCAGCGCGCGCACCGCGTCCAGCGGCGACCGGTGCCGGCTGCGCCGGACGAACCTGGTCAGCGCGGTCTCGCCGTAGAGCCCGCCGGCCTGGTCGGCCGCCTCGTAGACCCCGTCGCTGACCACGAACAGCCGGTCGCCGACCTCCAGCTCGAAGGTCTGCGCCCGGTAGATGGTGCCGTCGAACATGCCCAGCGGCAGCTGGGCCTCGAGCTCGACGTCGACTGACCTCCTCGCCGCGCAGCAACAGCAGCCGCGGTGAGCCGGCGTCCACCGCCGTGACCACGCCGCTGGCCAGGTCGACCTCCAGCAGCAGCGCGGCCAGGTGCTGCTCGCCCCGGTAGTGCGCGTAGACCGCCTGATCGGCCAGCGCGGCCTGGTCGGCCAGGTCCAGCCCGCCCGCGGCGGGCGTTGCGCAGCGCGAAGGTGGCCAGGCTGGTCAGCGTCGCGGCGGTGATGCCCTCGCCGGAGCCGTTCACCGCCGACATCGACAGCCGGTGGCCGTCGTCGGCCCAGTCGAAGCTGTCGCCGCGCACCGCGTACGCCGGTTCGAGCTGGCCGGCCAGCGCGAACGACGGGCGGGACCGGCTCCGTCCGGGCAGCAGCTCCCACTGCATCTCGGCGGCCAGGGTCAGCCGGCGGGCGCGGGCGGCCACCAGGTAGACGGTCGGTGCTGCCGCGCACCGCGGCCACCTCGTGCGCCAGCCGGGTGGCCAGGTCGGCCAGCTCGGCCCGGACCGCGTCGTCGTCGCCGGCCACCGGGCTCCAGCCGCAGCACTCCGATCCGGTCACCGCGCATGGTGACCGGCAGGAACAGGACGGGATCGGCGAAAACCTCCGACTGGTGGTCGAAGCTCCGCCAGGCCGGGTCGCCGGGCCTGGTCACCGGCTCGCCGCCGCCCAGCGGCAGCAGCGCGGACAGCCGGTAGTCGACCAGCAGGAGGTCGCGCCGCGCTGATCCCGTAGTGCTTCTCGAACTCGTCGCCGAGCCGCTCCACGATCACGTCGGCTTCCGACTGCGACAGCGCACGTTCGACATCGACTAACCGTTCGTTCATCGCTGGTCCCCTCGGCGAGGTGACGACGCACGCCGTCGGGGTAGGGTTTTCCCACCATGGCCGATCACCATGCGTCCACCGACGTAGCCGCTCAGGCCGCCGCTGTTGACAGCGCGGCGGAAGCGTTGCTGTCCGTGTGGGACGCGGCGCGCGAAGGGGCCGCGGACCGGGTTTCGGGGTCACAGTTGCGGGCGATGCTGGTGGTCGAGGAGTTGGACGGGATCAACCTGCGTGGTCTCGCCGGCAGCCTGGGCATGATCCTCTCGTCGGCCAGCCGGCTCTGCGACCGGCTGGTCGCGGCGGGCATGATCGAGCGCTTCCCGGGTCGCACCGACCGCCGCGAGATCTCGCTGCACCTGACCAAGGCCGGCCACCGGCTGCTCGAGGAGCTGCGCGCCGAGCGGCGCGGCGGCTGCAGCGACGTGCTGGCCCAGATGAGCCCGGCGGCCCGGCAGGCGCTGCTGCGCGGCCTGAGCGAGTTCGGCGACGCGATGGCCAAGCCAGCCTCGGACGACGCCTGACGGCCTAGGGACGCACCCAGTCGGCCGGGTCGGCGAGGATCTCGCGGACCACCGCTCCGGCCGCGCCGACCGCGGCCGCCGCCGGGCCCAGTGCCGATGCCCGCACCGTCATCGGCGACCAGGCCGAGGTGAGCACCCGCCGGGCGAGCTCCGCCTCGACCGCCGGCGCCAGCCAGGGCGCCAGCGGCCCGAAGATGCCGCCGAGCACCACGGTGTCGACGTCGAGCATGTTGACCACGCCGGCCAGCGCCACGCCGAGCGAGGTGCCCGCCGCCGGCAGCCGGCGCTGGGCCAGGTCCGGCGTCGGCCGCGCAGCCGGGCCAGGCCGGCCTCGCCGGCCGGCAGGTCGCGCAGCAGCGCCTCCTGCCCGGCGTACTGCTCCAGGCAGCCGAGCGCGCCGCAGCGGCAGCGCGGGCCGTCGGGGTGGACGCAGACGTGGCCCGAGCTCGCCGCTCCAGCCGCGGGCGCCGCGGAACAGGTCGCGGTGCAGCACGATGCCCGCGCCGATGCCGATCTCGCCGGAGACGTAGACGAAGCTGTCCAGGCCCGTCGCCGTCGGCGTGCAACTCGGCCAGGGCGGCCAGGTTGGCCTCGTTGTCGATGGTCAGCGGCAGGTCGCGCGAGCGGGCCGGCGGCCAGCGCGCCCGCGGCGTCGACGTCGTGCCAGCCCAGGTTGGGCGCGCGGTGCACCAGGCCGGCGCCGGAGACCAGGCCCGGCACGGCGAGCGCGGCGCCGGCGACGGTGCGGCCGGCGGCGGCCGCGTCCGCCCGCAGCCGCGCGCCGAGGCTCGGCCACCGCGGTCGAGCACCGCGCGTGGGTGCGAGCGGGCGCTGGTCGCCGGGCAGCACCAGCGCGGTGGCGCACGGCGCCGGTCAGGTCGACGACGCAGGCGGCCAGGTAGTCGACGTTGATCTCCAGGCCGAGCCCGGCCGGGCCGTACGCGTCCAGGACGAGCCCGACCGCCGGGCGGCCGGCGCCGGTCCGCGGCGCCGGACCCACCTCGGCCGAGCAGGCCGCCGCCGACCAGATCGTCGACCAGCGCGGAGACGGTGGCCCGGGTCAGGCCGGTGCTGGCGGCGACGTCGGCCCGGGACGGCGGTCGGTGCGCGGCGGCGACCTGGCCGCAGCACCAGGGCGAGGTTGTGCGCCCGCAGGCTGGCCTGGCGCACCGGTGATCCGCCGTTCATGCCCTTGACACTGCCACGACGTGGTCAAATAATTCAACCGCTAAACAAATTAACGCGTCTGTAACGCGCTCTTCTGGAGGAGGCCCAGATGGCTGCCGATCCCACCCGCGCCGACAAGTTCTCGTTCGGCCTGTGGACCGTGGGCTGGCAGGCCCGCGACCCGTTCGGCGACGCCACCCGGCGCGCCGCTCGACCCGGTCGAGGCCGTGCACCGGCTCGCCGAGCTCGGCGCCTACGGCGTCACCTTCCACGACGACGACCTGATCCCGTTCGGCTCCGACGACACCGACCCGCGACGAGCACATCGCCCGGTTCCGCAAGGCGCTCGACGAGACCGGCATGGTCGTGCCGATGGTGACCACCAACCTGTTCACCCACCCGGTGTTCAAGGACGGCGGCTTCACCACCAACGACCGCGACGTCCGCCGGTTCGCGCTGCGCAAGGTCATGCGCAACATCGACCTGGCCGCCGAGCTCGGCGCGCAGACCTACGTGATGTGGGGCGGCCGCGAGGGCACCGAGTACGACGTCGGCCAAGGACGTGCAGGCCGCCCTCGACCGCTACCGCGAGGGCGTCGACACGCTGGCCGCAGTACGTCGATCGACCACGGCTACGGCCTGCGCTTCGCGCTGGAGCCCAAGCCCAACGAGCCGCGCGGCGACATCCTGCTGCCGACCGTCGGCCACGCGCTGGCCTTCATCGCGCAGCCTCGAGCACGCCGACATGGTCGGCCTCAACCCCGAGGTCGGCCACGAGCAGATGGCCGGGCTCAACTTCGCCCACGGCATCGCCCAGGCGCTGTGGCACGGCAAGCTCTTCCACATCGACCTCAACGGCCAGCGCGGCATCAAGTACGACCAGGACCTGGTCTTCGGCCACGGCGACCTGCTCAACGCGTTCTTCCTGGTCGACCTGCTCGAGAACGGCGTGCCCGGCGGCGGCCCGGCCTACGACGGCCCGCGGCACTTCGACTACAAGCCCTCGCGCACCGAGGACTTCGACGGCGTGTGGGCCTCGGCCGCGGCCAACATGCGGCATGTACCTGCTGCTCAAGGAGCGGGCGCAGGCGTTCCGGGCCGACCCCGAGGTGCAGGAGGCGCTGGCCGCCAGCAAGGTCGGCGAGCTCGCGCGAGCCGACGCTGGGCGCCGGCGAGACGCTACGCCGACCTGCTCGCCGACCGGTCGGCCTTCGAGGACTTCGACGCCGACGCGGCCGCCGCAGCGCGGCTTCGGCTTCGTCCGCCTCAACCAGCTGGCCATCGAGCACCTGCTCGGCGCCCGCGGCTAAGGGAGACGACCATGCCGCTGGTCGCCGGGGTCGACTCGTCGACCCAGTCGTGCAAGGTGGTGGTCCGCGACGCCGAGACCGGCGCGCTGGTCCGCGACGGGCGCGCCGCCGCACCCGGACGGCACCGAGGTGCACCCGGACGCGTGGTGGGCGCGCCCTGAGCGAGGCCAGCCGCCAGGCCGGCGGCCTCGACGACGTCGCCGCGGTCGCCGTCGGCGGCCAGCAGCACGGCATGGTCTGCCTCGACGAGTCGGGCGAGGTGGTCCGCCCGGCGCTGCTGTGGAACGACACCCGCTCGGCCGCAGGCCGCTGCCGACCTGATCGCCGAGCTGGGCGGCCCGGAGGCCTGGGCCGACGCGGTCGGCTCGGTGCCGGTGGCCAGCTTCACCGTCACCAAGCTGCGCTGGCTGGCCGAGCACGAGCCGGACAACGCCGCCCGCACCGCCGCGGTCTGCCTGCCGCACGACTGGCTGACCTGGCGGCTGGCCGGCACCGGCGACGCTCGCCGACCTGCGCACCGACCGCGGCGACGCGAGCGGCACCGGCTACTGGTCGCCGGCCACCGGCGACTACCGCCCCGACCTGCTGCAGCTGGCGCTTCGGCCGCGAGCCCGCTGCGTGCCGACGGTGCTCGGCCCGACCGAGCACGCCGGCCGGCTGCCCGGCGGCGCGCTGCTCGGCCCGGGCACCGGCGACAACGCGGCCGCCGCGCTCGGCGTCGGCGCCCGGCCCGGCGACGTGGTCGTCTCGATCGGCACCTCGGGCACCGTGTTCAGCGTGGCCGACCTGCCCGCCGCCGACGCCAGCGGCATCGTCGCCGGCTTCGCCGACGCCACCGGCCGGTTCCTGCCGCTGGTCTGCACGCTCAACGCCGCCCGGGTGCTCGACGCCGCCGCCGCGCTGCTCGGCGTCGACCACGACGAGCCGGCTCGCCGAGCTGGCGCTGTCGGCGCCGGCCGGCGCCGACGGGCTGGTCCTGGTGCCCGTACCTGGAGGGCGAGCGGACCCCCAACCGGCCGACGCCGACCGGCGCGGTGCACGGCCTGACGCCTGGCGCAACTCGACGCCGGCGCACCTGGCCCGGGCCGCGGTCGAGGGCATGCTCTGCGCGCTCGCCGACGGCCTCGACGCGCTGATCGCCGCAGGGCGCCGCGGTCGACCGGGTGATCCTGATCGGCGGCGGGCGCACGTCAGCGAGGCGGTCCGGCGGATCGCGCCGGCGGTCTTCGGCTGCCGGCGTCGTGGTGCCGCGAGCCGGGGAGTACGTGGCCGACGGCGCCGCCCGCCAGGCGGCCTGGGTGGTCTCCGACCAGCCGGCGCCGCCGGCGTGGGCGACCGGCCGGGTCGAGCACTACGACGCGCGTCCGGTGCCGGCGATCCGCGACCAGTACGCCGCCGTCCGCGAACTGGTGCACGACCGACCCGCCGGGCTGGTCCCTCAGCGGGTCGCGCCGGCCCGGTCCGCCCCGGCCAGCAGGGCGGTGAGTAGGGCGGCCTCTTCGCGGGTGCCGCTGATCTCGGTGTGGACGAGGCGGCGGAAGGCCGGGTCGAGGGGCTCGCCGTGGCTGATGGCCTGGTCGAGCGCGAGCAGGGCGTTGCGCATCGCGACCCGGGCCGCGTGCACCTCGGAGGCGGCGCTGTCGAGATGGCCCGGGCGCCGGCGCCGGTTCGGCCGGGATTCGCAGAGCCCACGTTCGACGTACCCGATGTGCGTCGTGTGGGTCGGGTTTGTGTGAGGCTCCGGAGGGAGCGCGTAGAGCGCGGCGCCAGCGTCGGAGCAGAGGTGGATATTTCCGAACGCTCTCGCGTACCGTCTGTCGGATGGACATGTCGGCTCCTCCGCCGGTCGACAAGCTGCTGTCCGCCGACGACGACGGATGTGTCGCGGCTGCCCCGACACCAGCGGAGCAGCCGCTTTGCCTTTCTACTCCTATCCGGACCGTCGGAGTGAGGCCGCGATCGGCAGGTCTCTGGGCAACTGCAACCGCGTTTGCACCAGACTCGCACTGGGTAATGTTCAACGGAACGTAACGTGGTCTGCGCCCGATAAATGCCGCATAAAGTCGAAGCAGTTGTTATCCGCGAACAGTGACGCAGATCACAGTTTAACGAGAGAGCGGTTTCCCTGCGTGACGGACGCGCCATTGCTCATATGCGCCACTCGATATCGTCAATGTGACACTTTTGGTACGTGCTCGACCACGTTACGTTTAGTGAGTGTCAAAACAACGTCCGAAACCACTGGACGAGTGGGACTTCCGGGCGTTCATCGCGCTCGCCGAAGAGCGCTCCTATGAGGACGCCGCCCGCCGGATGGCCGGCTTCCACGGTGGATACAGCCGCCAGTCCGTGCAGCACCGGATCGCCAAGATCGAGGGCTATGTCGGCGAGCCCGTGGTGCGCCGCAACGTCGACCGCCGATACCTGCTGACCACGGCCGGCGAGCGGGTGCTGCAGATCGCCCGCCAGGTCGTCGCGCTGCACGAACGGATCGGCTCCGCGGCGGCCGCTCCGACGGTCTGGACGCTCGCCTGCGGGCCGCACCACACCCAGTTCGTCGCGCTCGCCGAAGACCGGCTGCGGTCGGCCGAAGGCGGCGACAAGCTCCGGGTCGAATACCTGGCCCAGCGCAACCGGGCCGAGCACCAGTTCTTCGGTGACCCGGTCGACCGGCTGCTGCGCAACGAGTTCCACCTGATCATCGGCCCGCCGGTGCGCCGGGCCGGTCTGCGCTCGACCCGGCTCTACGAGGCCCGCCTCGAGGCGATGATCGACCACGACTTCCCCGACGACCGGCTCACCCTCGCCGAACTCGTCAGCGACTACGAGGCCTTCCTGCAGCCGCGCGACGTGCGGGCCCGGCGGGTGCTCGAAGACGCGATCACGGCGGCCGGCATCCCCGACCCGGACCCGGCCGGTCGGGTCGCGATGGAGACCTACGAGACCGCCACCAGCGTGATCCGCCTGCGCAGCGAGCACCGCCGGCCGGGCCGCGAGCGGGGGCGGATCCTGGTGGTGCCCTCCGACGTCGCGCTGCCGTACAAGGTCGGCATGATGTTCGGCGGCGGCGACGCCCACCGGTTCAAGTGGGTGCCGATCCACGCCGGCTCGGGCCCGCTGCGGATGGAAACCTGCGTGACCATCCGCGACGCGCACCAGAGCGAGCTGCGTCCGGTGATCGAGGCACTGCGGGCCGGCGTGGCGCACCTCGAGCAGGGCCGCACATCGGATATCCGGCGCGCCGCTCACATCCGCCACACCGATCCCGACCCAACGCACCTAGATCTCCAGCGGGGGTCAACGGATGTAGCCTCCCGGAGTGACCACCACCGGGGGCCGGGTGCACCGGATCTACAGCGTCGTGGTGTTCATCGTCCTGGCGTCGCTCGACAACGTGGCGGTCGGCCTGGTGCCGCCGCTCTACGGCTCGATCGCCGACTCGTTCGACGTGCCGCTGGGCCTGGTCGGCACCGTGACCGCGACGTCGTTCCTGGTCAGCGCGATCGCCTCGGTCGCCTGGGCGTACTACGGCGACCGCGGCAACCGTAAGCCGCTGCTGATGATCGGCACGCTGCTCTGGGCGGCCGGCATGACCGGCAGCGCGCTGGCCGGCACGTACTCCCTCTTCTTCTTCTCCCAGGTGTCCGCCGCGGTCGGTCTCGGCGCGGTCAGCTCCGTCGGCTTCTCGGTGGTCAGCGACCTGATCAAGCCGAAGCGCCGGGGACTGGTGATGAGCCTGTGGGGCCTCTCCCAGGGCATCGGCACGTTCTTCGGCACGGCGCTCGGCGGCATCCTCGGCGCGGCCGACTGGCGCCGCCCGTTCTTCGTGCTGAGCGTGGTCGGTGCTCGTGGCCACCGTCGCCTACTTCTTCACGTACGACATCCGGCGCGGCCAGAGCGACCCGGAGCTGGCGGGCACGATCGCCGAGGGCCACGAGTACGACTACCGGATCAGCGTCAAGAGCCTGCCCTCGATCGTCAGCCGGCGGACCAACGTCTGGCTGATCCTCCAGGGCCTGCCGGCGCAGATCGCGTTCGGCTCGCTGGTCTGGCTGCCGGTGCTGTTCCGCGAGCGGGCGATCGCCCAGGGCTACCCGGAGGACACCGCGATCGTCGTCGGCAGCATCTTCGCCACGATGTTCCAACTCGGCGGCGCACTCTCGATCCTCGGCGGCCTGATCGGCGACAAGCTGCAGCGCCGTACCCTGCGCGGCCGGGCGCTGGTGGCCTCGATCGGCATCCTGGCCGCCGTGCCGCTGTACCTGGTCCTGTTCTTCCTGCCGTTCAAGATCGAGGTGCCCACCGACGCCGGCACGGGTGCGGTCGTGGCGGCCGCGCTGGGCAGCCTGTTCACCGAGCCGTCGGTCGGGATCACTTTCCTGATCGCGATCATCGCGCTGGCGCTGACCTCGGCCAACTCGCCGAACTGGTTCGCCCTGATCGCCGACATCAACCCACCGGAATATCGCGGCACCGTCTACAGCCTCGGCAACCTGACCAACGGAGTCGGCCGCGCCGCCGGCAACGGCCTGATCCCGGTGGCGTTCGCGCTGTTGGCGTCGCGCTACCCGTCGCCGCTGAACTACTCCGTCGGGCTTGCCGCGTTCCAGCTCTTCTTCGTGCCGACCGGCATCATGTACTGGCTGGCCTCGCGCACCTCGCCGAAGGACATCTCCGGACTCCACAAGCTGCTTGCCGAGCGTGCCGAAGTAACCGCCAAGAACCCAATCGACGACGACACCCAACACCTGAAGAGCTGATTCACAACGGGCTGGCTCGGGTTCGCGTGGGTGGCGACCGTTGCTCCCGCCAGGGAGCGCTCCGCTTCGCTGCGCTGCCACGTCCGCGGCGGGTCGCGCTCACCCCGAAAGCCGTACGCACCTGCCAGAAACAGAGCGATGGGCAGCGGTCAGGCCGGCACGCACACGATCTGACATCAGATCGTGTGCGTGCTGCGGCCGCTGGCCGCTGGGTGGTCAGGCTAGGCGGGCCCAGACGGTGACGTCGGTGGGCACCTCGCGGCCCGCGACCGGCTCGCTGGCCAGCAGGACTTCGGCGCCGGCCGGAAGCTCAGCCGGGTTCGGGCCGAAGTTCGTCAGGACGAGCAGGTTGCCGCTCTGGAAGGCGACCACCTCGCCCGGTGTGGTCAGCCAGGAGAGGTCGCCGTGGCCGAGGCCGTGTTCGCGGCGTAGGCGTAGGGCCGAGACGTACAGCTCGTAGGTCGAACCCGGCACGCCGCGCTGGCGGTCCAGGGCCAGTTCGCCGAAGGCCGGCGGCTGGGGGAGCCAGCTCTTGTCGGTCGGGGCCGAAGCCGAACGACGGTGCGTCCGCCTCCCACGGGATCGGCACGCGGCAGCCGTCGCGGCCGACCGACTCGACCGCCGGTGCGGAACCAGGTCGGGTCCTGGCGGAGCGTCGTCGGGCAGCGTCGTGTGCTCGGGCAGGCCGAGCTCCTCGCCCTGGTAGAGGTAGGCCGAGCCGGGCAGCGCCAGCATCAGCAGGGTCGCGGCCCGGGCCCGGCGCAGGCCCAGCCCGGCGTCGGGCTGCGGGTCGCCGGCGCCGATGCCGTTGGGCGCGGGGCGCGCCGACCGGCAGGCCGAGGCGGGACGCGTGCCGCACCACGTCGTGGTTGGACAGCACCCAGGTGGTCGGCGCGCCGACGGCCGCGCCGGCGGCCAGCGAGCGCTCGATCACCGATCGCTGGTCGGCCGCCGTCCACGGACGCCTCGAGGTACTCGAAGTTGAACGCCTGGTGCATCTCGTCGGGCCGGACGTAGGCGGGCCAGCCGCTCGGCCGGCTGCACCCACGCCTCGGCGACCAGGATCCGGTCGCCCGGGTAGCTGTCGAGGATCTGCCGCCAGCGCGCGGTAGATCTCGTGCACGCCGTCCTGGTCCCACATCGGCGGCGCGCGGCGCGCCCTCGACGCCCGCGCCGGTCAGCGGCACCATCGGCAGGTGCCAGTCGGCCAGGTCGGCCTGCTTGACCAGGCCGTGCGCCACGTCGACGCGGAAGCCGTCGACGCCGCGGTCGAGCCAGAACCGCAGGATGTCCTCGAACTCGGCGCGGACCTCCGGGTTGTCCCAGTTGAGGTCGGGCTGCCCGACGTCGAACAGGTGCAGGTACCACTGGCCGTCGGCGACCTGGGTCCACGCCGCCGCCGCCGAACACGCTCTGCCAGCTGTTCGGCGGGCCACCGTCGGCCCGCCCGTCGCGGAAGAGGTAGCGGTCGCGCTCGCGGCTGCCCGGCTGCCGCGGCCAGCGCCGCCGGGAACCACGCGGTGCTCGTCGACGAGGTGTGGTTCGGCACCAGGTCGACGATCACCCGCAGGCCGCGGGCGTGCGCCTCGACGATCAGCTTGTCGGCGTCGGCGAGCGTGCCGAACAGCGGGTCGACGTCGCGGTAGTCGGCCACGTCGTAGCCGGCGTCGGCCTGCGGCGACGGGTAGAACGGCGACAGCCAGACCGCGTCGACGCCGAGCTCGGCCAGGTGGTCGAGGCGGCCGACGACGCCCGGCAGGTCGCCGATGCCGTCCCCGTCGGAGTCGGCGAACGACCGCGGGTAGACCTGGTAGATGACGGCGTCGCGCCACCACTTCACGGGGTGCTCCAAAAGCTCGTACCGGCAGGGAATTTCTAGTGTGCCCGGGGCGGCGCGGTCGAATCGCGGACGACCAGCCTGGTGGGCAGCACCACGGACCGGTCACCATAGCCGTTGACGTTGCCGCGCAGCGGGCCGAGCAGGGTTTCGGCGGCGATCCGGCCCTGGTCGGCCGCCGGCTGGGCGACGGTCGTGAGCCCGACCACACCGGCGACGTCGTGGTCGTCGACGCCGATCACGCTGACGTCCTGCGGCACCCGCAGGCCGGCCGAGCGCAGCGTGGCGATCGCGCCCATCGCCATCTCGTCGGACGCGGCGAAGATCGCCGTCGGCGGCTCGCCCCGGCGCAGCAGTTCGGCGGTGGCCCGGCTGCCGCCGGCGATCGTGAAGGTGGCCTCGACGTCGAGCGCCGGGTCGGGCTCGACGCCGCGCGCCCGCAGCCGCTGCTGGTAGCCCTGCCGGCGGTCCAGGTGGGTGGAGATGGCCAGCTCGTCGGACGGGTCACCGGAGATGTGCGCGATCCGCCGGTGGCCGAGCGAGAGGAGATACTCGGTGGCCGAGTGCGCGGTGCGTACGTCGTCGATCCGCACGCTCGGCCAGCCCGGCACCGGTGTGCCGGCGCTGACCGTCACGCCGGGCAGGGCCAGCCCGATCACCGCGGCGAAGTCGCGCTCGGCCAGCGGCGTCGCCACCAGCATCAGCGCGTCGACCCGCTTGTGCAGGGTGCTGGTGTAGAGCAGCCGCTGCCGGGCGTGCTCGCTGCCGCCGAGGTTGAACAGCAACAGGTCGTAGCCGGCCCGGTGCAGGCGCTCCTCGGCGGCCTCGACCACGGTGCTGAAGAACCACGGCGTGATCCGGGGCACCACCACGGCGACCGCCCGGGTCTTGCCGCCGGCCAGCCGGGACGCACTGGGCGAGGCGATGTAGCCCAGCTGGGCGGCCGCCTCCAGCACCCGCTCCCGGGTCGTCTGCGAGACCGTGGGTAGGCCGCGCAGTGCCCTGGACACGGTGGCGGTGGAGACGCCCGCCAGCCGGGCCACGTCGTCGATCCTCGTCATGGTCCGTCACCTCGCGCGACGAAGGACGGTCGCGGCAAGGATCAGCCCTTGACGCTGCCGGTCAACAGACCCCGGACGAAGTAGCGCTGCAGGGACAGGAACACGATCAGCGGCACGACGATCGACACGAACGCGCCCGAGGTCAGCCGTTGCCACTCGCCTCCTCGGGTGCCGGCCAGTTCGGCCAGCCGGACCGTCAGTGGCGCCGTATCTCGGGTGCCACCGGCGAAGATCAGCGCGACCAGCAGGTCGTTCCAGACCCAGAGGAACTGGAAGATCGCCAGCGACGCGAGCGCCGGGGTGATCAGCGGCAGCACGATGCTCCGGAAGATCTTCGAGTGGCCGGCGCCGTCGACCCGGGCCGCCTCCATCAGCTCGTTCGGCAGCTGCGACACGAAGTTGTGCAGCAGGAAGACCGCGAACGGCAGCGCGAAGCAGGTGTGCGCGAACCAGACCTGGATGAACTTCTGCTCGCTGTCGAGGTCCCAGGCCGGCATCAGGGTGACGCCACCCAGCGAGACGCCCCGGGAGAAGAAGCTGAGCAGCGGGACGAGCGCCATCTGCAACGGCACGATCTGCAGCGCGAAGATGCCGATGTAGAGCCAGTCGCGGCCGCGGAACTTGATCCAGGACAGCGCGTACGCCGCGAGTGCCGCGAACGCGATCGGGAACAGCACCGACGGGATGGTGATGACCAGCGAGTTGACGAAGTACTGGGCGAGCTGCCCGGACGACGACGAGCGTCCGAACAGGACCTCGTTGTAGTTCTCCAAGGTGAGCTGCGGGTTGGTGAAGAACGTCCACCAGCCGGTCGTCTTGATCTCGTCTTCCGGCCGGAACGACGAGAGCAGCAGGCCGAAGGTGGGCACGGTCCACAGCAGCGCGATGATGATCGACACCGTCGTCGCCGTGCGGCTGTTCAGGCGCTTGCGCACCCGGCCGGCCGCGGTGCGCGGCGGTTGCTCGGCGGTGGCCTCGCCGGCGAGCACGGGGGTCGTGGTTGTCATTCTCAAACCTCCCGCTGGCGGCGCAGGTTGCGGATCTGGAAGATCACGATCGGGATGACCAGGATGAACAGGAAGACGGCGAGCGCGGAGCCCTGGCCGTTCTCCTGGTAGCGGAACGCCTGGTTGTACATCTCGAGCGCGACGACGTTGGTGTCGAAGTTGCCGTTGGTCATCGTCCGGACGATGTCGAAGACCTTGAGCGTCGCGATCGTGATGGTGACGACCACGACGATCAGCGAGGGCCGGATGCTCGGCAGCGTGACCCGCCAGAACATCTGCCACGGCGTGACCCCGTCGAGGCGGGCGGCTTCGACGATGTCGGCCGGGATCGCCTTGATGGCCGCCGACAGGATGACCATCGCGAAACCGGCCTGGATCCAGACCATCACGACGATCAGCAGGAACGTGTTCCACGGCCCGTTGTGCAGGAACTGCTGCGGCGTGCCGCCGAGGGTCGTCCACAGCCAGTTGAGCAGGCCGATCTGGTCGCCCTCGCCGCGGTAGGCGTAGACGAACTTCCAGATGATGCCGGCGCCGACGAACGAGATCGCCATCGGCAGGAAGATCAGCGACTTGGCGACCGACTCGAACCTGGCCCGGTCGACCATCACCGCGTAGAGCAGGCCGACTCCGGTGGCCAGCAGCGGCACCAGGACGACCCAGCCGAGGGTGTTGGTCAACACCCGGATGATGTCGTTCTCCTGGAAGATCCAGCCGTAGTTGCGCAGCCCCACGAACTCGGTGGTGTCACCGTTGAACAGGGACAGGATGATCGTGCGGATGGCCGGGATGACCAGGCCGATGAGCAGCAGCAGGAGGGCGGGGATCAGGAAGGCCAGGCCGAGCAGACCCTCACGGGGCTTGCGCAGGCGCCGGCTCAGCGGGGGAGCGGGCCCGTCGGAGGTGCTGACCGAGGCGGCGACCAGGGCCGCCTCCCGGCGCCGGGCGAAGTAGTTGGGCACGACGTCGAGCAGCAGCAGCAGCCCGCCGATCACCACTACGAACGCGATCACGCCGTACAGCAGCATCGACAGCTTCGGCGCGAAGTCTTCGAACTCCATCCGCCCTCCAGGGATGTGAGCTTGGTACAACCGGGGGTGTAAGCGAAGCGGTGGCCGGCCCTCGCGGGCCGGCCACCGTCATCGGACTACTTGGGCCAGGAGCCCTCGATCTGGTTGAGCACCTCAGTGGTGCTCTTGCCGTTGATCCACTCGACCATGCCCTTCCAGAACGTCCCGGCGCCGACGGCGGCGGGCATCAGGTCGGAACCGTCGAACCGGAAGACGGCGCTCTTGTCCTGGAGGATCTCCACGGCCAGCTTGTCGATCGGGTTCTCGACGTTGGC
This sequence comes from uncultured Actinomycetota bacterium, assembly GCA_963840005.1. Lineage (GTDB taxonomy): Bacteria > Actinomycetota > Actinomycetes > Mycobacteriales > Micromonosporaceae > Asanoa. The sequence continues at coordinate 61,775 of CAWIXO010000044.1, forward strand.
GATCTCCAGCTTGTTGTTCGCCGACACCCAGTTGCCCAGCTTGGCGCGGGTGTTGGCGGCCTCGCCGGAAGCCAGGTAGGTCTGAACCTTCTGGACCTCGGGACGGTCGGCGAACGCGACGGTGAACTCGCCACCGCCGAGAACCGGCTTGCCCTTGGCCGGGTCAACGGCCGGCAGGTAGAAGGCGAACACGTCGCCGTCTTCCGCGACCTTGGTGCCCTCGGGCCACTGGTTGGCGTAGAACGACGCCATCCGGTACATCGCGCACTTGTTCTCGAGGATCGGCGTGCCCGCCTCCTGGAACGAGGTGGACGTGATGCTCTTGACGTTGCCGAAGCCGCCGTTGACGTACTTCTCGTCCTTCAAGATCTTGCCGACCCGGTCGACCGCCGAAGCGACCTTGGGGTCGTTGAACGGGATGGTGTGCTCGACCCACTGGTCGTAGACGTCGGCACCGGCGTCGCGGAGCATGACGTCTTCGATCCAGTCCGTGGCCGGCCAGCCGGTCGCGTCACCGGACTCGATGCCGGCGCACCACGGCTTGATCCCGGCGCCCGCGATGGTGTCGCTGAGCGCCATCATGTCGTCCCACGTGGTGGGGACCTTCCAGCCCTTCTCGGCGAAGAGCTTCGGCGAGTACCAGACGAAGGACTTCACGTTGGAGCCGAACGGCGCGCCGTAGAACTTGCCGCCGACCGTCGCGTAGTCGAGCCATTCCTTGGGGTAGTTGCCTTCGGCCATCGTCTTGGTCTCGGCCGAGGCCTCCTTGAGCTTGCCGGCGTCGGCGAAGCGCTTGAGCAGGCCCGGCTGCGGGACGAAGGCGATGTCGGGGGCGTTGCCGCCGTCGACCTTCACCGGCAGCTGAGCTTCGAACTCTCCGCTGCCCTCATATTCGATGGTGATGCCGGTGCAGTCCTCGAACTGCTTCCAGGACTCCTCGAGGAGGTCGGCCTCGGCGTCACGGATGGACGAGTAAATCGAAACGGTGGTGCCGTCATTGCCTGTGTAAGCGTCGAAGGCAGCGCACTCTGCCGAGGTGCTGCCACTGTCGCTGTCACCGCTGTCGCCGCTGCACGCGGCGGCACTGAGGGCCAGCGCCAGGGTGGTGGCGAGCACGAGGGCTTGGCGAGGTCTGGAAGAGACCGCCATGCCGTCCTCCTTCCTTGCCGACGATCGCGGGCACGCTGCCCGGTGCCGGTGTCGAATGTGGGCGTGCACACATGCAAGCGCTTGCACGGAGGTCCGTCCAGATCGTGGAAGGCACGACGATGTAACAATCGAGAAACCTACAGAGAGAAATGCACCGTTGTGACCTCGACAAATACGTCATGCCCGCCTGGAAACGCTCCAGGCGGGCAATTGGCCGTGCGGTAGCTACAAGGGGCGTCTAGAAGGTCTCGCTGCCGGGACGCAGGGCGACGGTGAAGGGCGTCTCGCCGTGCCGGCCGCCGCTGTTCGGCGGTGGTGCGGCGAACTCCTCCTCGGTCATCGCCTTGAGGCCGCTGAAGGCCATGCCGATCAGGGCCGCCGACGTGATCAGGACAATGGGTACGAGCAGTTGCATCGGGCTGACGCCCTGAACGTGGTGAATGCCCGACTCGTGCAGTCGAACCTGGATCGCGGCCATGCCGGTGTAGTGCATGCCGCACACCGCCACCGCCATCACCCCTGAGGCGATGGCGATCCGGCTCCAACTGCCCACCGTCACGGTGAACCAGAGCGCGACCGTCGCGGCCACCACGGCGACGCCCATCGAGGCGAGCACCATCCGCGGGTTGTAGCTGATGTCGCCGTAGACGCGAACGGCCAGCATGCCGGTGTAGTGCATGGCGACCACGCCGAGCCCGGTCAGCACGCCGCCGCCGATCACCCGCAGGGCCCGGCGCCGGCCGAAGCCGACGATGAACAGCCCGCCGCCGACGGTGAGGACCGCGAGCACGAGGCTCGACATGGTGAGGTAGGGATCGAGGCGTAGGGGACTGGCGGGGACGGCGAACCCGAGCATCGCCATGAAGTGCATCAGCCAGATGCCGGCGCCGCCGATCGCGACGGAGGCGAGCACGAGCCAGCGCGCGCGGCGGGCTCGCTGGCGGGTCTGCCGCGCCCTGGCCGTGCACACCAGCCCGAGCAGGCAGCCGATGAAGGACAGCAGGAAAGCGGCCACCGGGTTGAAGGCGCCATGTGCGAAGTGATGAATCTCGGCCACCTGGCAATCCCCGCACGCACCGCCGAAAAGCTAACGCACAGAGTGTCCGGCTAATCACGCGGTGCCGAACACCTGCACAAACGGGCTAACGCGACCGGGGTCGCCATCCCGGCCCACCGGTGGGTGGACCGCGATGACGACCCCGGGCGGGTCGAAGGGATGGGGGGTGGGTGGGCCGGTGGTCACCGGCCCGGGTCCTCCGGCGTCAATTGAAGATGCTGACACCGAACGGGCCGACCAGCAGGCCGACGATGATGAGCACGATGCCCCACAGGAGCTGCCGACGGAACAGCGCGAAGATGCCGGCGACGACGAGGATCACTGCGAGGATCCAAAGGAGTAGGTCCATGCAGATCAAATACCCGATGGCGTCGGCGGAGAAACGTGGTCCCGAGCGAGGTTGAACACGCTGTACGCCTGTTTGATGACGGGGTGGGCGACGTTGCGCACCCGGACCCCGCCCGGCGTGCGGCCGCGCTCGCTGCCGTGGTGCGCGTGCCCGTGCACCGCCAGGTCGGTCGGCGCCGAGTCGATCGCCTGACCGAGCAGATACGACCCGAGGAACGGGTAGATCTCCAGCGGCTCGCCGGCGAGGGTGTCGGGCACCGGCGCGTAGTGGGTCAGCGCCACCCGGACGTCGCAGTCCAGGTCGCGCAGTGCGGCGCCCAGCCGTTCGGCGACCGTACCGGTGGTGCGGACGAAGGCCTTCATCTCCGGCTCGCCGAACTCGCTGGCACACCGGCCCGCGAACCCGCCTCCGAAGCCCTTGACCCCGGCCACGCCGAGCCGCACACCGTCGATGTCGACCACGGTGCTGTCGCCCTCGAGCACCGTGATGCCGGCGTCGGTCAGCACGGAGAGGACGCCCGGCACCTCGTCGCAGTGGTGGTCGTGGTTGCCGAGCACGGCGATGACCGGTACGCCCAGCCCGCCGAACTCGGTGGCCACGCACTTGGCCTCCGCCTCGGTGCCGTGCCGGGTCAGGTCGCCGGCGAGCAGCAGCACGTCGGCCCGGTCCGGCAGTTCCTCCAGCGCCGGCCGGAACCGGCCCAGCACGTCGCGGTCGATGTGCACGTCGCCGACGGCAGCGATCCTGATCACGCGAGCTCCTCCGCCTCGGTCGGCGCGGCCGCCCGGGTCACCCCGATGTCGGCCGCGATCTCGATGCCCGGAAACCGGTCGTGCACGAGGCGCACGATCTCGTCCCGGCGGTGCGGGCTCTCCACCTCGCCGCAGAGCACCAGCCCGGCGCCCGCGGGGACCACGGTGATGCCCTGCTCCGCGACGCCGAGGTCTTCGGCCAGGGCGCGCTGCACCTCGGCCTCCGTGTAGTCGTTCATCGAGTCCCTCCGGTAACCGGGGTAGGGCACGACGTCGAGCCGGTCGAGCAGCACCAGGAACGCCTCCGCGTAGGGGGACTGCGCGGTCTCCTTGCGTACCCGGTCCCAGTCGATCTGCTCGCGCAGCGAGCGGGCCAGCGGGAGGCCGCGGGCGAAGTCGCAGTAGTGCTGGGAGAAGCTCAGCAGCTTGTGCACCATCAGGCCGGTCGCGGAGAGGACCGGCATCTGGATCGCGTCGACGGTGCGGGTCACCGTGTCGCCGAACGTCTCGTCGGTCACCGGGCTCTCGATCGGCCGGTGGATCAGGTCGACCAGATGGCCGTCCTCGTCGTAGACCTTGACCAGCCAGTCCTCCGGCGGCCGCTCCGCGTTGAAGCCGGCCTCCACCAGCGCCGCGAGAGACCGCTCGGCGTCCTCCTCCTTGATCAGGAAGTCGACGTCGTGGTCGCTGGAGTGCCCGCCGTGCGCGTACACGGCGAAGCTCCCGGCCAGCGCGAACGGTATCTCCGACTGCTTGAGGACGGCGGCGACCCGCTTGAGGGTCAACAGCAGCGAATCGTCCCCGTGCGATGCCATATCGGCTCTCCCGTCATGTCAGGAACCATCCCCGTACCCGTGGGTCCGGGGCCTCACACCTGTAACGAGGGTGATTCCAACCGGTTCGTCCCGTTAGTACGCCCGGGGTGCCCCGGACCGCTACCGTTGTCCGGCATGGCGGCTGACCGTGATTCGGCAATGACCGGCAGGCGGCTGCGCACGGTCGCGTTGGTCGGCATCGACGGGTCCGGCAAGACCACCCAGGCCAACCGGGTGGCGGTGGTGCTCGCCGACGCGGGAGTGCCGGCCCGCTACCGGCAGAACGCCGGCGGGCGGGCCTGGTTCGGCCACCTCGCGCGTCGGCTCGGCCGGGCCGACGGCCCCAGCCTGGTCGGCCGCGTCGGGATGCTGCTGGTCGAGTCGGTGCTGCGCTGGCTCTCCATCGCCCGCACCCAGCTGCGCGTGCGGGTCAGCGACGACATCGCCGTGATGGACCGGCACGCCGTCTGCCAGTACGTCAGCATCCGCGCGCACGCCGGCGGCCGGGGCGAGCGGCTCGCCCGACTGCTCTACGGGCTCTTCCGCGCGCCGGACGTCACCGTGCTGCTGGCCATCGACCCGCGCGACGCGTACCGCCGGATCGAGGCCCGCGGCACCGACCACGAGAGCCTGGCCTACCTGACCACGGCGGACGCGGCCTACCGGTCGTTGCCGGAGTCGCCCAGCTTCCTGGTGGTCGACGCCGGCGGCGCGCCGGACGAGGTGACCACCGCCGTGCTGGCCGTGCTGCGGCCCTGGCTGCCGCCGGTGCACCTGCCGCCGGATCTGGACCCGGTGACCGCCACGGACCCGGCGGTCACGCCCGCCCGTACACCGGAATCGCTGCCCCACTCGTCGGTGCCGACTCGTCGCTCGCCAGGAACTTGATCACCGCGGCGATCTCGGCCGGCGGCACCCACTTGCCGAAGTCGGCGTCGGGCTGTTCGCGGCGGTTCTGCGGTGTGTCGATGACGCTGGGCAGCACCGCGTTGCACCGCACGCCACGCTGCCGGTAGTCGGCCGCGACCCCGTTGGAGAACGCGAGCACGGCCGCCTTGGACAGGGCGTACGCGCTGCCGGTGGCGAACGGCGCGAGCGCCGCCCGGGCGGACATGCAGACCACCGCGCCGCCCTCGCGCAGCAGGTGCGGCAGGGACAGCGGAGGTGAGCAGGAAGGTCGGGCGCACGTTGATCGCCAGCAGGCGCTCGACCTCGTCGACGGACGTCTCGTGCACCAGCGTGCCGCCGCCGTAGCCGCCGACCAGGTTGACCACCGCGCGCAACGGCGCGTGCCGGGTCCGCCGCCGCCGCCTCGACCGCCGCCGCCACCGCGGCCGGGTCGGTCAGGTCGGTGGCGACCTCGAGCACCTCGGGGCGGCCCGTGGCCATGGGCGTGCGGACCGGGGCGACCACCCGCCAGCCGGCGTTGACGAACTCGTCGACGACGGCGCCGCCGAGCCCGCCGTGCGCACCGGACACCAGCACGGTTCGACCTGTCATCGCCTCACCGTAACGGTTCCGCTGTCAGTGAAAGCCTCTGTTCAAGCGCGCCACGCCCCCCGGATGATCGGGCGATGCGACTACTCGTACTCGGTGGAACCGCCTTCCTCGGCCGGGCGGTGGCGCGGGCCGCGCACACCGCGCGGCCACGATGTGACCTGCCTGGCCCGCGGCGAGTCCGGTGGCTCGGTCGATGGCGTGCGTTTCGTCACCGGCGACCGCGACCGGCCCGACGGTCTGTCCGCAGTGGACGGTGAGACCTTCGACGCCGTCGTCGACGTCACGCGTGCGGCCGAGCCACGCTCGCCACGCGGTGTCCGCGCTCGCGGGCCGGGTCGGCCATTACTCGATCGTCTCGACCTGCAACGTCTACCCCGACGACGCCACGCCCGGGCAGCGCGCCGACACCGCCAAGCTGCACGACCCGGCACCGCCGGAGGTCGACAACCCGCGCGACGACCAGATGGAGATGTACGGGCCGTGCAAGGTGGCCATGCGAGAACACGATCCGCGACGGGTTCGGCGCCGACCGGGTGTTTCTCTGCCGGGCCGGGCTGATCGTCGGGCCGGAGGACCGCAGCGACCGGTTCCCGTACTGGGTCGCACGGATGCGCCGCGGTGGCGAGGTGCTCGCGCCGGGCTCGCCGGACGAGTCGGTGCAGCTCGTCGACGTCGACGACCTGGCCGCGTGGCTGCTGCTGGCCGGCACGACCGGGCTCGCCGGTGCGTACGACGGCATGGGTCTGCCGATGCCGCGGTCCCGGTTCCTCACCGAGATGCGGGACGCGATCGCGCCGCCCGGCACCACGCTCACCTGGGTCGACCAGGAGTTCCTGGTCGAGCACGACGTGCGGCCGTGGTCGGGGGAGCGGGCGTTGCCGCTCTGGCTGCCCTTGCCCGAGTATGGCGGGTTCCTGACCAGGGACACGACCCGCTCGGTGGAGGCCGGTCTGACGGCGCGTCCTATTGCCGACACGGCCCTGCGTACCGCCCACTGGATGGAGTCGGCGCCGCAGGAGGTCAAGGCTGGCGGGTTGGCCGCCGAAGACGAGGCGTTCGTCCTGCGGGGGTGGCACGCGCGGTCGGCCTGACCACGCGCTGCGGGTAGTTGACGCAGCTCGGCGCGTGAAAGTAAGTTTCATGCGTGGCGAAGACAGCGAAGATTTCTGCGATGCCCGAGGCGGGCCTGATCGTTCAGATCAGTGGCCTGCTACCGGCGCTGTCTCCGGCCGAGCAGCGGGTCGCCCGGCTGGTGGTGGCCGATCCGGCCGACGCGGCCCGGCGGACCATCACCGACCTCGCGACGGCGGCCGAGACCTCCGAGGCGACGGTCATCCGGTTCTGCCGGTCCGTCGGTCTCGAAGGCTACCCCCAGCTGCGGATTCGGCTCGCCGCCGAAGCCGCCCGCCGGGTCGAGCCGCTCGACGCCCGCGTGGTCGGTGGCGACATCCCGCCCGGCGCCGACTTCGCCCAGATCATCGCCACGATCGCCTTCAACGACGCCCGCGCCGTCGAGGAGACCGCCCAGCAGCTCGACCCCGAGGTCTGCGAGGCCGTGGTCGAGGCGCTCAACGCGGCCAGCCGCATCGAGATCTACGGCGCCGGTGCGAGCGGCTTCGTCGCCTCGGACTTCCAGCAGAAGCTGCACCGGATCGGCCGCACCGCCTACTACTGGCCCGACGTGCACTCCGCGCTGACCTCGGCGGCGCTGCTCGGCCGCGGCGACGTCGCGATCGGCATCTCGCACACCGGCACCACCGGCGACGTGCTCGACGTGCTCGACGTGGCCCGCTCCCGGGGAGCGACCACGGTCGCGCTGACCAACTTCCCGAGATCGCCGATCTCCGAGGTCGCCGACCACGTGCTGACCACCGCCGCCCGCGAGACCACCTACCGCTCCGGCGCCACCGCCAGCCGGTTGGCCCAGCTCACCGTCGTCGACTGCCTCTTCGTCGGGGTCGCCGCACGCAACCGCGCCAAGGCCAGAAAGGCGTTGGAGGTCACCGCGGAGGCGGTGCGGTCCCGCCGGGTCACACGGCGGCGCGGGTGAGCGGTCCCGAGGTGGTCCGCGTCGTGGCACCGACCGAGCGGCGCAACCCGGCGTCCTACGACCTCGACCTGCTTCCGACGCGGGACGTCCTGCGACTGATCAACGACGCCGACCAGACCGTGCCGGCCGCGGTGGCGGACGTCCTCGACACCGTCGTCGCCGCCGTCGACCTGGCGGTCGACGCGCTGCGGGCCGGGCGCCGGGTGCACTACTTCGGCGCCGGCACGTCGGGACGGGTCGGTGTCGTCGACGCGGCCGAGATCCCGCCGACCTTCGGTACGCCGGTGGACTGGTTCTGCGCGCACCTGGCCGGCGGGCCCGACGCCATGTTCGGCGCGATCGAGGACGCCGAGGACGACAGCGACGCCGGCACACAGGAGGCGCGCACCTGCGTGCGGCCGGCGGACCTGGTGATCGGTCTGGCCGCGTCCGGGCGTACGCCCTATGTGTTGGGTGCCTTGCGGGCCGCCCGCGCGTTGGGCGCGCGCACCGCGCTGGTCGCGGCCGACCCGCACGCCGCCGCCCGCGCCGAGGTCGACCTGTTCATCGGCCTCGACACCGGCCCCGAGGTGGTCACCGGCTCGACCCGGATGAAGGCCGCGAGTGCGCAGAAACTGGTGCTGCACGCCTTCTCGACGACGGTGATGGTCCGGCTCGGCCGGGTCTACTCGAACCTCATGATCGACCTGTCGGCCACCAACGCGAAGCTGCGCGGCCGGATGATCTCGATCCTCGTGGAGGCGACCGGCTGCCCGGAAGCCGACTGCCGGCGCGCGCTGACCGCCGCCGACGGCGATTTGCGGATCGCTCTGGTGTCTCTCGTCTCAGGTGCACCGGTCGCGGAAGCTCGCGCGGCCCTCGTGCGTTCTCACCAACAGGTCCGGGAAGCGCTCACTCTGCTCGGGTGAGTCGGGCTTTCGCCGGTCTCGGGCTGTTGTCGCAGTGAACCGTGGCGCTCTGTGGTGCGTATCACTACGCAGTGATGCGAATCCCATCGGAGCAGTGGCCTACGTCGCTGCGGAAGAACAGCCGGAAATGGTGTGATAAATAGGGCGCGCGGATGAGCCAATGGCGGCAGGCCCGCGACCCGATGTCCAGACCCTGAGAGCTAGCCGAGTGAATATGACACTCACTCTCAGGAAGCACTCAGGCATTCGTGACAGTTTCGACTCGCAAGACGGAATCCCCGGAGCGTCTCAACTGTTGTGTAGGTGTCAGCACCGATGGGGCACCTCGTGAGTTACCGGGGAGGGGCAGGTCGGTGTGAAGCACGAGAACGTTGGGGTTACCGAGGGGACAGTGGGCAACGTGGAGAACAACATCGTGATGCGCACGGACCAGGTCGCTGAAGAGCGCGACTTGGTCGGCGTCTACCTGCACGAGATCTCCCGGACGCCGTTGCTCGACGCGGCTCGGGAGGTTGAGCTCTCCAAGGCGATCGAGGGCGGCCTCTACGCGCAACACCTCCTCGACGAGAACACGATTCCGGATGGGGTCGAGCGGGAAGAGCTCAAGTCGGTGGTGGTCGACGGTGACCGGGCCAAGGACCTGTTCATCCGCGCCAACCTGCGGCTCGTCGTCTCGATCGCACGGCGCTACGTGCGGTCCGGCATGCCGATGCTCGACCTGATCCAGGAGGGCAACACCGGTCTGGTCCGGGCCGTCGAGAAGTTCGACTACGAGCGCGGGTTCAAGTTCTCCACGTACGCCACGTGGTGGATCCGGCAGGCGATCAGCCGGGCCATCGCTCAGCAGGAGCGCACCGTGCGACTGCCGGTGCACCTGGTGGAAGACGTCAACCGGATGCGCAATGTGGCCCGTCAGCTGACCCGTGAGCTCGGTTCCGACCCGGAGCCGGAGCAGATCGCGGCGTCGCTCGGCGTGCCGGTCGAGCGGGTGCACGAGCTGGTCCGCTGGTCGCAGGACACGGTCTCGCTGGACACCCCGGTCGGCGACGACGGCGACACCAACCTCGGCGACCTGGTGGCCGACAACGACGCACCGTCCCCTGAAGACGTGGTCCTGTCGGCACTCGAGCGCCAGCGCATCGAGAGCCTGCTCAACCACCTCGACGACCGGTCGGCCGGCATCATGCGGGCGCGGTACGGGCTCGAGGACGGTCGCGAGCACTCGCTGACCGAGGTGGCGTCGCGGTTCTCGCTCTCCCGCGAGCGGATCCGTCAGCTTGAGATCCAGGCTCTTGGCCGGCTCCGCGAGCTTGCCCGGGCCGAGGGTTTGCAGGCCGCGTAAGCACTTTTGATCTGAACGGCTGGCGTCCGGTAGGGGGACGCCAGCCGTTTTTGTTCGTCCCTCGTCCGGCTTTATCGGGCAGGTGCGGGGACTTTGGTTTCGCTCCAGGCCAGGGCCGTGCGGGTCACGTAGGACCACCAGCCGATGTGGTGGCGGTAGCGGGCCCGTAGGTCGTCGGGCGTCGGCGGTGGCGTGCCGTATAGCTGTTCGGCGGCCAGGCGGAACTGACGCATCTCCAGCGGAACCTCGTCGGGGCGGCCCAACCCGCGCAGCAGCAGCGCATCGGCGGTGAACGGCCCCACGCCCGGCAGAGCCAGCAGGGCGGTGCGGGCGTCGCAGTAGGGCGCCGTGCGCAGCCAGCGCTCGCCCAACTGGGCCACGCCGGCGGCCACCTCGCGAACGCGGATCGCGCGATGGGTGTTGCCCGTGTAGACGCGCAGCCTTTCGTCGGAAAGCCTGGCAACCACGTCGAGCGACGGGAAGGCGCGGTAGACCACGTCGTCGACCACCAGCGACGGGCCCAGGTCGGCAGCCATGCGACGACGGCGGGCGCCGGCGAACCATTGGGTGCTGCGCTGGGTGAGCGTGAAGTAGACCGTCGCCTCGGCCAGCGAAGGAAAACGAACCTGGTGCAACCCGCGCGCCACCCGCATCAACGGCACCATCGCCGGATCGGCGTCAGCCACCGCGTGAAAGCCGCGCAGATCATCACGAAGCCCGAGCCAGTCGGCCACGGCGCGCTCGACGGAAGCGGCCTCGCCGGCGGACAGCGCCGACTCGGCAAAGACCACCAGTCGCACGTCGTCGGAATCGCCAGCACTGACCTCAGCCACCACGGCCGCCCCCGCGGCGGCCTTGGCGGAGTCAGGATGGGCGAACGCCCGGCGCACGCAGCCGTCGGCGACCCGATGCTCGCCCGCCATCGGCGCGAACCCCTCCAGCGCACGCACGCTGAGGGCGAACTCGTAGGGATGAGCGGCCTCCAGGACCGCCCGATGAACCACAGTCGGTGTCATGCGGACACCCTCCACCGCGGGTACGACACTTTCCGCGGCGATGGGTGGCGGGGCCGGAGATGCGGCTGCCGGGTCAGCGGGCCGGGTCGGGTGCGGTCTCGCCGAAGGCGGCGCCGAGGCCGGTGAGGTCGACGGCGCGGCGGGACTGTTCGGGGACGCGGTCCACGAACGAGCGCATGACCTCGAGCGCGGCGAGGATCTCGCGGCCGACCAGGTCCGCCGGTCGCATGGCGTCGACGGTGACGAGGATGCCCCGTTCGCCGTACCAGTCGACGATGGGGTGCGTCAGCTCGTGGTAGAGCCGCAACCGGTGGTGGATGGCCTCTTCGGTGTCGTCGGAGCGGCCCTCGAGCGCGGCGCGGGCCAGCAGACGCCGTTCGAGCTCCCGGTCGTCGGCCTTGAGGTGCAGCGCGACGTCCGCGGTCATGCCGAGTTCCAGGCCGATCTGGTACGTGGCACGCGCCTGGGCCATGGTGCGGGGCACGCCGTCCAGCACGTACCCGCCTCCGGCCGCGGCGGTGAGGGCCTCCCGGACCATGTCCAGCACGATCTCGTCCGGCACCAACTCGCCCTTGTCGAGATGCGCCTGGACGGCCCGGCCCAACGGGGTCCGGCGCGCGACATGGTCGCGCAGCAGATCGCCGGTGGCGATGTGGGGTATGCCGAAATGGGTCGCGATGACCGTGCCCTGCGTCCCCTTGCCGGCGCCCGGTGGCGCCACCATCAGCACCCGCATCCCTAGCCTCCTAAGACTCGACCCTCGTGCGGCCGGGCCGGCTCGGTGTCGACAGACCCGGCCCAGTATGTCCCGCTGACGGTCCTCCGCGCCGCAGCCGGACCAGCGCGAGCGCATGTTCTCCACCACGCCCCGCCGGCCCGTTCCGGGCGCCTCGATCGATCGACCGGAGACGCCGCCGTTTTGTGACACCTACGCCGGATGTGACCGCGGTCGGAGTGTGACCCAGATCAAGGACACCCGGCCCGCCCCGGTACGCTCGATCGACAAGAAACGCGACGTATCTTAGGGGGTGGCATGGCGCCGACACGTAGACGCGGCACGGAACTCGTGCGTGCCATCCACGAAGCCGTCCTCGCCGAGGTCGCCGAGCACGGCTATGCCGGCACTACCTACGACGGGGTGGCGACGCGCGCGGGAACCAGCAAACCCGTTCTCTACCGGCGCTGGCCGACCAAGGCGAACATGGTCCTGGACGCGCTGCTCGAGGCCAGCCCGGGGCTGACGCTCCCGCCGGACACCGGCAGTCTGTCCGGAGACCTCAAGGCCTTCCTGCGTACGGCGCAGTCCATGATGGAGCGTGCCGGGCGACGCACGCTGCTCGGCCTCCTGGCCGAGCTTGACCCGTCCGCCGGCGAGTCGGTGCGCGAACTGCTGTTCGCCCGGGGTGCCGACGTCATCGAGCCGCTCCTGGACCGGGCACGTCGACGCGGCGAGCTAGGCGGCGCGCCGCTGTCTCCCCGAGTGGCTGGACTGGCTCTGGACCTCGTGCGCCACGAGGTGGTCATCGTCGGCGCGCTGACCCCGGAATCACTCGACACGATCGTCGACGAGATCGCGCTGCCCCTGCTGGTCCGCTAATCCGATCTATTCCGAGGGGTCGGTGCTTTGTCGGGAGCTGTGCTGAAGCGCCGTTGGATGCGGGTGGTCGACCTGCGTCCGGGAGGCATATGCCAGGTCCGAGGCGGCGGATCCGGGAGTTCGATCCGCGAAACACCAGGTCCACCGCCCCTGGATCGTGCACGGGTCGCGGCTCCTTGATCCTGGGTCATGATCGGGTGTGGCCCGTCTGGAGCCTCGGGCGCCTCACCACTGATCGTGTGCACCAGGTCGGGTCGACACGCCGTGCGGCAACCAGACCAGCCACACACGATCACGCCCCCGACCCCGGCGCGACCCGACCAGCCACACACGATCACGCCCCCGACCCCGGCGCGACCCGATCGCCCACACTCGTCACGGCGTCCCCGGGATCCCACGACCGCGCCGGCAACGGCCGGCCCCTCGGGTTACGTGGCCCCGGGCCCGTCAGGACTCACGCCTCGCAGGCCGCCGTACGGGGGTGCCTTCCCGCACGTACACGCTTTGGCATGTGCGTACATGCCAAAGCATGTCGACCGCCACGAACACCCCCGCCCCCTCGCCCCCGGGGGACCAGACGATCGATGCCCACGGCTGTCGCGCAGCGAACCAAGGCGACAGACTCCACGAACCACATCGCGAAGCCGCCCCAACGCACCCTGGAACGTGAATAGCGACCGATCGTGGGACGCAGCCAAAGACGGGGAGGACCCCAAAGGGCCCTCCCCGCAGGGGAAATCAGCGCACGCGGCCGTAGCCGTACGGCGACATCATGTCGACGGACGCCAGCTTCACCGACTCGCCGAACGTCGGCGCGTGGATGACCTGGCCGCCACCCACGTACAAGGCGACGTGCCCTAGGCCGGAATAGAAGACCAGGTCTCCGGCGGAGAGCTGACTTCGGGAGATGTGGGCGACCGCGTCCCACTGCATCGCGGCGTTGTGGGGCAACGACTTTCCCGCCGCCTTCCACGCCGCCAGGGTCAGGCCCGAGCAGTCGTAGCCGTTGGGGCCTTCGGCCGCCCAGACATAAGGGGTGCCGATCGCGTTGTACGCGTACCGGACCGCGACCCCGGCCTTGCCCGACACCGACGGAATCTTGCCGGAGTACGAGGACCCGCCCGACGTCGACGAACCGTAGGCCTGTTTGCGCAGGTCGTACAACTTGTCCAGGTCGGCTTCGATCTTCTTCTTGCGGGCCTGTAGCTCCTTGGCCTGCGCGTCCTGCTGGGCCCGGGCCGTGGCCAACCGTTCCTGGTCGGCGCTGAGCTGGTCGCGGGTCTCCTGGAACGCGTCGATCGAGGTCTGCCGCTCGCGGGCCAACGACTCCAGCGCCGACATCCGGGACAACAGCCCGTCGCTGTCGCCGAGCAGTGCGGAAGCCGTGCCGAGCCGGCCCGCCTGGTACGCCGCGACGGCGATGTCACCGACATCCGCCTGGGCGTCGTCCAGTTTCTTCTGCAGCGGGGCCAGGCGATAGGCCACCTTGCCCGCCTCCGTCTTCGTTGCCTTGGTCTCCTCGTTGAGCTTGTTGTAGGCCTCGACGACCTTCTCCAGCTCGGCGGACGACTTGTTGATTTTGGCGGTGAGCTCGCTGGCCGATGGCTCGGCCGACGCGGCGCCCGCGGGCACGGCGACGGCGAAGGCCACGGCGACAAGCACGAGCGCACGCAGCGACATCCGTGCTGACGACAAAGGCAGACCCTTCTTCCACTGCCGCCTACCGGGTTAGCTGTCGGATTCGGGCGGGAAGAAGGCCCTACCGCGCGGACCGCGCGGATTCACCCCAGTGCTCGGTATGGGTCCCCGGTTCGCCGTCATGGCCCGGGTCGTCGTGGGCGCCCGGGGGACGGGCGCGGCGCGGGCCGGCGATTCGGCGGCACCGGCGCGGTGCCATCCGGGGGGATGGCTGAGGACCACACCGGCGCCTCACCGTAACCCCGCGCCCCAGGAGCACAAAGCGCCGTAGGCGGCGAACTGCGCCCTATTCGGTGGAATGATCCGCGCCGAAAGCGGGACACCTCACGCGCACGGGCAAAGAAATTTCATTGGCAGTGCAAAATCCGCGAGCGCGGCCCTAGCGACGAAAGGTGACCACGTAGTTAAATGTGTTCTCACCTTGTGACCCACGCCACATCTGACCACACAAGTGGGGCGACCGCGGTGCTGCGAGGTCCGAAATCTCGAGGTCGTCTACGACGACGTGATGCTGGTGTTACGCGGTGTCTCGCTCGACCTCCCGAGCGGCGCCGTCGTCGCCCTGCTCGGTGCCAACGGAGCGGGCAAGACGACACTGCTGCGCGCCCTGACCGGGCTGCTCGACGTCCACGACGGCGCGGTGACGAAAGGCTCGGTCACCCTCGACGACCAGCCCATCCACGGCCTGCGTCCGGCCGCCATCGTGCGGCGGGGCATCAGCCAGGTGATGGAGGGTCGCCGGATCTTCGGCGAGCTGAGCGTGGAGGACAACCTCCGCGTCGGCGGCCACACCAACGCGGGTGCGGTCGGCGAGCGGCTCGACCACGTCTACGGCCTGTTCCCCGTGCTCAAGGACCGCCGGCGGAAGACGGCGGGCTACCTCTCCGGGGGTGAGCAGCAGATGCTCGCGATGGGGCGGGCGCTGATGGCCAAACCCCGCTACCTCCTGCTCGACGAGCCGAGTCTCGGGCCTCGCACCCCGCCTGGTCGACCAGGTCCGCGAGATCATCGTCGAGATCAACAAGTCCGGCACGGCGGTGCTGCTGGTCGAGCAGAACGCGGCGATGGCGCTGAGCATCGCCAGCCACGGCTACGTGCTGGAGACCGGCAAGGTGGTGCTCGACAAACCCGCCGACCGGCTGCTCGCCGACGACGACGTGCGCGAGTTCTACCTCGGCCTCGGCGCCGCCGACACCGGCGCGGCCCGCCGCTCGTTCCGCGACGTCAAGCACTACAAGCGACGCAAGCGGTGGTTGTCATGAGCGAGCGTAGCGAGCGCGGCCGGCTCAGTGACCCTCGCTCGCGCTCCGCCGACCGAAGGGGGGCGGCGGCGTGAGCGACGATATTCTGGTCTTCGACGACGTGCGGCTGAGCTTCGCCGGGGTCAAGGCGATCGACGGGATCAGCTTCACCGTCGGCGAGCGCGAGCTGTTCGCGATCATCGGGCCCAACGGCGCCGGCAAGACCTCGATCTTCAACGTGCTCTCCGGCGTCTACCGCCCGCAGCGCGGCCGGGTCGTCTTCGACGGCGCCGACCTGATCGGCCGCCGGCCGCACCAGATCGCCGCCCGCGGCATGGCCCGCACCTTCCAGAACGTCGAGCTGTTCGCCAACCTCACCGTCCTCGACAACCTGATGCTGGGCCGACATCACCACATCGGGTACGGGACGCTCGCCGCCCTGGCCTGGCTGGGTCGGGCCCGCCGGGCCGAGGTCGCCGCGCGCGAGCGGGTCGAGGACATCATCGACTTCCTGGAGCTCGAGCAGTGGCGCCGGCTGCCGGTCGGCCTGCTGCCCTACGGCGTGCAGAAGCGGGTCGAGCTCGGCCGCGCCCTGGCCATGGAGCCCAAGCTGCTCCTCCTCGACGAGCCGGTCGGCGGCATGAACGTCGAGGAGACGGAGGACATGGCCCGCTACATCCTCGACATCCGCGACGAGCTGGACATCCCGATCGTGCTGGTCGAGCACGACATGGGCCTGGTGATGGACCTCGCCGACCGGGTGATGGTGGTCGACTTCGGCCGCCCGGTGGCGACCGGCGTGCCCGCCGAGATCCAGCACGACCCCGACGTGATCCGCGCGTACCTGGGAGAGGTGGAACGGCCATGACGCTGGCGCCGGCCCGCATCGACACGGTGACCACGATCGCGTCCCGGATCCGCGACCGGGCCGCCGGCACGCCGCACGGTGTCGCGATGCGCGAGAAACACCACGGCATCTGGCGGCAGTACTCCTGGTCCGACTACTGGGACCAGGCGCTCACCGTCGCGCACGGCCTGCTCGCGCTCGGCGTCGAGCCCGGCGACCGGGTCGCGGTGCACGCCGACAACCGGCCCGAGTGGCTGTTCACCGACGTGGCGACGGTCGCGGTGCGGGCCATGACGGTCGGGCTCTACCCGACCAACCCGGCGCCCGAGGTCGGCTACCTGCTGTCCCACTCCGGCGCGAAGGTGCTGATCGCCGAAGACCAGGAGCAGGTCGACAAGGCGCTCGAGGTGATCGGTGACTGCCCCGACCTGCAGCGGGTGATCTACCTGGAGCCCCGCGGCATCCGCCACCGCTACGACCACCCGGCGCTGCTCGCCTGGGACGACCTGCTGGCGCTGGGTCGCGAACACCGGGCCGCGCACGCCGAGGCCGTCGCCGACCTGATGGCCACGGCCACCCCCGACGACATCGCCACCCTGATCTACACCTCGGGCACGACCGGGCCACCCAAGGGCGCCATGCTCGAGTGTGGCCAATGTGGACTTCGCGGTCCGCACGATCAGTCGTGGCCGAGGTTTCGCCGGCTCGCCGCCGGGGCCGAGCGACCTGTCGGTCTCCTACCTGCCGCTGTGCCACGTCGCCGAGCGGATCTTCACGATCTGGTTCAACGCGGGCGCCGGCATCCAGGTCAACTTCGCCGAGTCGATCGCCACCGTGCAGGCCAACCTGCGCGAGGTGCAGCCGACGATCCTGTTCGGCGTGCCCCGCATCTGGGAGAAGATGCTGGCGACGGTCCAGATCAAGCTGGCCAACGCGTCACCGGTCAAGCGGCTCAACGCCCGGCTGTGGCTGCGGGTGGCCGACCGGATCGGCACCACGCTCGTGCGCACCGGCGGGGTGCACACCCCGGGCACCCGGCTGGCGTACGCGGTCGGCTGGCTCTTCTTCTACCGCGCGCTGCGCGAACGGGTCGGCATCGGCCGGGTGCGGTTCGCGGCCTCGGGCGCCGCGCCGATCGCACCCGACGTGCTGCGCTTCTTCATGGGCATCGGGGTGCCGATGTACGAGGTCTACGGCATGACCGAGAGCTCGGCGATCGCCACCGGCAACCGACCCGGCCGGGTGCGCCTCGGCACGGTCGGCGAGCCCGAGGACGACGTGGAGCTTCGGCTCGAGCCGGCCACCGGTGAGATCGAGATGCGGCACGCCGGGGTGTTCGTCGGCTACTTCAACGATCCGGCGGCGACGGCGCGGGCGAAGACCGACGACGGCTGGCTGCGCACGGGCGACGTGGGGGAGTGGGAAGCCGACCATCTCCGGATCACGGACCGGGCCAAGGACATCATGATCACGTCGGGCGGCAAGAACATCGCGCCCAGCGAGATCGAGAACGCGCTCAAGGCCTCCCCGTACGTCAAGGAGGCGATCCTGATCGGCGACCGCCGGCCGTTCCTGGCCGCGCTGGTCGGCATCGAGTGGGACACCGTCGGCGAGTGGGCGCAGCGCCGCGGGATCGGCTACACCACCTACCGCGACCTGTCCGAGAAGGGCGAGGTGCGCGCGCTGGTGCAGTCGGTGGTCGACGAGGTCAACCGCCGGCACGCGCCGGTCGAGCAGGTGCGCGAGTTCCGCATGCTGCCCAAGGAGCTCGACCACGAGGACGGCGAGCTGACCGCGACCCAGAAGGTCCGCCGCTCCGCGGTCGCCGACCTGTTCGGCGACCTGGTCGAGGACATCTACGCCCGGTCAACGCATGAGCGAGCGCAGCGAGCGCGGCAACTCAGCGATGCGGCAGCCGCTCTGCGAAGCGGGAGACGGCATGACGGTCTGGTCGAGGGTGTTTCGGGGCTCGGCACCGGCAGCGTGTACGCGTTGCTCGCGCTCGGGTTCGTCATCATCTACAAGGCGACCCGGGTGATCAGCTTCGCCCAGCCCGCCCTGATGCTCGCCGGCGTCGTGCTGGTCAGCCACCTGGCCGGCCCGCTCGGCTTCTGGGCCGCGCTGCCGCTGGCCGCGCTGCTGACCGCCGTCCTCGCGCTCGGCATCGAGCGCGGCGCGGTCCGCCCGATGGTCGGCCGCCCGGCGTTCGTCGTCGCGATCATCACGCTCGGCGTCGACGTCGCCATCCGGGTGGTGGTCAACGTCTTCATCGGCCTCGACGTGCGCAACGTGCACGACCCGTGGGGCCTGTCGAGCTGGCGGATCGGTTCGGTGCACGTGCAGCAGCGCCACGTCGCCGCCTTCCTGGCCACCGCGCTGCTGGTCGCCGCGCTGTTCGCGTTCTTCCGCTTCACCCGGATGGGGCTCGCCATGCGCGCGGCCGCCGACGACCAGGAAGCCGCGCTGGCACAGGGCGTCTCCGTCGGCGCCGTGTTCGCGCTGAGCTGGGGGCTGGCCGGCGCGCTGGCCGCGGTCGGCGGCACGTTCGCGACCGCCGGCGTCAGCTTCGACGGCAACCTCTGGCTGACGGCGCTGGTCGCGCTGCCGGTGATCATCCTCGGCGGACTCGACTCGCTGCCCGGCGCCGTGATCGGCGGGCTGGCGGTCGGAGTGGTGCAGGAAGTGGTCGCCACCTACCAGAACGACATGCCCTGGCTGGGCGGCAACGTCTCGGTGATCACGCCGTACGTGCTGATGCTGGTGGTCCTGCTCGTCCGCCCGTACGGGCTGTTCGGCACCCGGGAGGTCGAGCGCGTATGACGGTCGCCACGAAGGCCCCGCGCGGAAGGCCGCTGCTGTTCACCTCGTACCCCCGTGAGATGAGCCTGTTCCCGACGACCACCCGCAAGGTGGCGTTCGGCGTGCTGCTCGCGGTGACCGCGGTCCTGCCGTTCATGCTGGCCGACGCCGAGCTGCAACTGCTGGCGACCTGTTGCATCGCCGCGATCGGCGCGATCGGCCTCGGCCTGGTCACCGGGTACGCGGGTCAGGTCTCCCTCGGGCACGCGTTCTTCCTCGGCATCGGCGCGTACACCGCGTCGGTGATCAGCGGCGACCCCGACGGCCGCACCGTCGGGTTCGGTGTCACCAACATCCTGCGTCTGGCTGCCCGCGGCGGGCCTGGTCGCCGGGCTGGCGGGCGTCATCGTGGCACCGCTGGCCACCCGGCTGCGCGGGCTCTACCTGGCGATCGTCACGCTCGGCCTGGTCTTCATCGGCCAACACATCTTCAGCGAGTGGTCGAGCGTCACGGGCGGCGTCGGCGTGGGGCGGCCCGCGCCGACGTTGGAGATCTTCGGCTATTCGCTGTTCACCACGACGGCGACTCGTCACCCGCGACCAGAAGCTGTTCTGGTTGATGGCCGGGCTGCTGCTGGTGTTCGCGCTGGCGGCCCGCAACCTGGCCCGGTCCCGGGTCGGCCGGGCGTTCACGGCGATCCGCGACCGCGACATCGCCGCCGGCGTGATCGGGGTCAACCTGGCCCGCTACAAGACGATCGCGTTCGCGGTCTCGTCCTTCTACGCCGGCTGCGCGGGCGCGCTGCTGTTCACCGTGACCGGGTTCATCGAACCGAGCTCGTTCAGCCTGCTGCTGTCGGTCCAGTACATCGCGATGGTGTTGATCGGCGGTGCCGGCACCATCTCCGGTGCGATCGCGGGGGCGTTCTTCATCACCCTGCTGCCCCGGATCATCCGGGAGCTGCAGGCGTTCCTCCCGTTCATCAGCACGGACGTCAACGAGGTGCCCAACGTCCTTCAGGTCGAGTCGATCCTCTACGGCGTCCTGATCATCGTGTTCCTGATTTTCGAACCGCGCGGGCTCTTCGGCCTGTGGGTCCGTGCGCGCAACTACTGGAAGTCCTGGCCCTTCTCCTACTAAGAGGTGCGCATGAAGCGACTGGCATCCGGTGCCGTGGTCGTACTCCTCGCCGTCGCCCTCGGCGGCTGCCGGGGCAGCGACACGGAGACCGGGGAGTCCGGCGTCAAGACCGACGTCGGTGTGACATCCGAGCCCTGCCCCGAGGCCGTCAACCAAGAAAAGGGCTGCATCTACCTCGGCATCCTGTCGGACCTGACCGAGGGCCCGTTCCGGGCGCTCGCGGTGCCGATCACCGACGCGCAGAAGGCGTTCTGGAAGCGCGTGAACACCAACGGCGGTATCGGCGACTACGAGGTCGACGTCACCAAATACATCCGCGACAACAAATACAACCCGCAGGTGACCAACCAGGTGTACCAGGAGATCAAGCCCAACATCCTGGCGCTGGCGCAGACCCTGGGCTCGCCGACGACGGCGGCCATCCTGCCCGACATGAAGTCGAACAACGTGGTCGGTTCGCCGGCGGCGTGGACCTCGGCGTACGCGTTCGAAGACGTGATCATCGAGTCCGGCGCCAACTACTGCATCGAGTCGATGAACGCGCTCGACTACGCCAACGAGGTCTACAAGCCGAAGAAGGTCATGGCGGTGCACCTGGCCGGTGACTACGGCGACGACGCCGCGGCCGGCGCGAAGCTGGCGTCGGAGAAGCTCGGCTTCACGTTCAGCGAGGTGAAGACCGACACCGGCACCGACAAGCAGGCCGGCGCGATCGGGGCGATCCTCGCGCAGCAGCCCGACGTCGTCATCCTGACGATGGGCCCGGCCGACGCGGCCGCGGTCGTCGGCGGCTCGGCGGCCCGGG
The DNA here is from genome assembly GCA_963840005.1 of uncultured Actinomycetota bacterium. Classification (GTDB taxonomy): domain Bacteria; phylum Actinomycetota; class Actinomycetes; order Mycobacteriales; family Micromonosporaceae; genus Asanoa. Next base: position 82,841 of record CAWIXO010000044.1, read on the forward strand.
GCTTCAAGGGCCGGTTCATCGGCACCAGCCCGACCTGGAACCCGGCGCTGCTGCAGAGCCCGGCCGGCCCGGCGCTGACCGCGCTCTACGAGCAGAGCGGGCCGTGGGGCTCGTGGGGCACCGACACGCCCGGGCACAAGGCGATGCGCGACGCGCTGCCGGGCAAGACGCCCTCCGACGGCTACACGTCCGGCTGGGTCTGGTCGTACCCGATGAAGGCCGCGCTGGAGAAGGCGAACGCCAACGGCGACCTGACCCGGGCCGGGATGGTGGCCGCCGTCAAGCAGCTCACCTCGGTCGACTACGAGGGCATGCTGCCGACCGGTGCCGGCAACTACGCCGGCGGTCCCAACGACGGCACGTTCCGCCAGACGCAGATCTCCAAGGTGGACGCGGCGGCGCCGACCGGCGTCAGCCCGGTGACGGCCGCTCTTCGAAGGCCCGACCGCGAAGGCCTTCACCCTCGACAAGCCCTGCTTCGAACAGCTCTGACGATCCACTCGGCGGCCGCCGCGTCCCTCGGACGCGGCGGCCGCTTTGTCGCAATTTTCGGGTCCCACCCACGGGAGTGAGGGGTCATACCGCCTCCAACCTGGGTAAACACCCGGCTACACCGCCGCCCGCCGCATCCCGAAGTGCCAGGTGGCCGATTGCGGCACTTCCCTCAACTAGCTTGCGTTTCGCACAATGGCAGTAGAGCTTTTCCGCCGCTCAGCAGCAGCGGGCTCTCCGCGGATCAACGCGACCTGCCTTCCCCCAAGAGGGCCGATCGGGTACGGCACGTCACAGCACAGCCCGCAACACGGAGCTGCTGGAGGCACCCCGTGAACGCAACCCGCCCGCAACCCATCACCTCGGCCAGCCCGACGCCGACACCGCTCTACCGGCAGCCCGGCATCCTCGTCACCAGCGAGGCGTTCGTGGTGGCCGGCCGGCGGTTCCCGGTTCGCGACCTGTCCAACCTGCGCACCGCGCGCGGCCCGCACGACCGCCTCACCATGCGGTCGGTGCTGGTCACCGGCGCGGTCCTGGGCAGCGTCGGCATCGCGATGAGCTTCAGCGGCGCCCACGCTGAGCCCGACGGCGTTCCTCCTGCTCGGCGCGGCGGCGTTCGTTCCGATCGCGCTCGTCTCCTTCGGCCACCGGATGCGCCCGCGGGCCTACGAGCTCTGGGGCGACTACCGCGGCATGACGGTGCTGCTGTTCAGCTCCGACGAGGAGCGTGAATATGGCCAGGTCGACCCGCGCGCTGCTCCGCGCCAAGGAGGCCGACCGGATGGGCGGCATGGCCTCACCGTGCCCAACGTGTTCTCCGCCAACATCTACCCCTGGTAGGCCTTTCCGGATAGAGCGCCCGCACGGCGGGCGCGGGTCGCCGGCGAATTCCCTAGGGTTCGCCGGCGACCTTCTTTACGGAGCGCTAGAGCTCGCCGGCGACCTTCTCGATGAAGGACAGCGAGTCGATTTCGGCAGAGGGCGACCGAGCTGAGCCAGGCGAACTCGGAGTGGTAGGGCGCGGTCTCCATCGGGCGCTCGATGAAGTTTTCCAGCAGCGCGCTCTCCAGGTAGACCACGTCGTCGTCGGCCTCGTCGGTGAACTGGAGGATGACGAAGGAGCCGGCCGCGGTCGTCGCGCCGGCCGAGAACGGGACCACCTGGATCGTGATCGTCGGGGCGGCGGCCAGCGAGACGAGGTGCTCGAGCTGCTCGCGGTGGACGTCGGCGCCGCCGATCACGCGGCGCAGGACGGCCTCGTCGAGGATGATGTCGAACTCGGGCGGCTCGTCGCGGCCGAGGATCTCGTTCTTGCGGCGCATCCGGACGTCGACCCGGGTGTCGAGCTCTTCGGGGCGGATCTGGCCCGGCGTGCGGTTGGTGACCACGGCGCGCGCGTAGGCCCGGGTCTGCGCCAGGCCGGGGACCACACTGGACTGGAAGCAGCGCATGGCGGAGGCCTCGGCCTCGAGGCCGATGTATTGGGCGTAGTGCGCGGGGATGGCGGCGCGCGAGTCTTGCCACCACGGCTTCTGCCGGGCCAGCCGGGCGAGCACGATGAGCTCTTCGGCCTCGGCCGTGCCGTCGATGCGATAGAGGTGCAGCAGCGCGCGCACGTCGTTTGTGGACACGCTGACCCGGCCCGTTTCGATGCGGATCAGCTTGCTCAGCGACCAGTCCATCGCCTCGGCGACGTGTTCCTGGGTCAGTTCGGCATTTTCCCGAGCCGCCCGCAATGCCGTGCGCAATCGGCGCCGGCTGGCGGTAGGCCCTTGGACCGTCGTCACGCCCGCCTCCGGGACTCAGGCTGAGATGTTATCATCCCAAACTGGCCATGTGGCACATCGCGATTAGCCAGGTTGCACGTTGCCTAAGAGTACACCTATCGATAGACCTTCGGCCATCTACGTGTATATGTGCGGCACGCCGGCTTGAAGGGCCGGCGTGCCGATTTAGTGGAGAAAGTTCAGCGCGGAAGGTCGAATTCACCGGCTGCCACACCGGCGATGAAGCCGCGCCAGGCGGCGGCGTCGAAGGTCAGCCGCTGGTCCGGCACGGTGGAGTTACGCAGGATCGCGCCGTTACCGACCGTAGCGACCTCGGCGCAGTTGACCGCTTCGCAGCGTGAGCTACGACGGAAAACGGGCATGGTTGTCTTGCTGTCGGACATCAGGATCTCCGCAGGCTCGGGGCTTGTTTAACGCACCAAAAGAGCGCGGCATGTGGGGTTGCCACAGAGGGCCGCGCCAGGATAGGAACTTAGCGTTCGAGCGTCCACTATGGAAGCCGAAGCGCCCAGATGCCGCGAATTCTTTGCCCGTTGGAATGAAGGTCACTTGAGATGAAAGGTGAATCACCGTGAGTGATCGCGCTCATGGTGACGGTCACTCTTCGCAGCGTGACCTTCATATGCGAGATTCTATTGATGCGCTTGACTCTCGCCTGGCATCGCAGCAGTCACTGCGAATCAAACCAGTGTGTCGACGTCGCGGTTACGGTCGATGGCGTGCTCGTTCGGGGGACCCTGGGCGGGCCGGTCTTGCGTTTCCCCGGAAGCGTGGCGCGCGCTGTGCGCCGCGCTGAAGGTGGACGCGGTCAGGAGGTGACGGCGACCGGCTCGGGGGACTCGGCCTGGGCCCGCGCCCACTGGCTCACCTTGCGCTCGGCGTAGAACGACACGAACGGGATCGTCCCCGCCAACATGACCAGCAGCATGCGCCCGAGCGGCCAGCGCGCCCGGCGGCCGACGTCGAAGACCGCCACCAGGTAGACCATGTAGAGGAAGCCGTGTGCCGGGCCGACGGTCTCGACCACCGTCGAGTTGTCGCCGATGTATTTCAGCGGCATGCCGATCGCCACGAGGACGACGAGCACGACACCGACGACGTACGCGATGATCCGGTATCGGGTGAGGGCTGCGCGCATGATGCTGGGGGATCCTTCCTGGTCAACCAGGACCGCGGCGGCGGCCCGGATATTGAGCGGCCTTGGCGCCCGGGTTGGCGTTGAGCCACGCGAGATAGTCGTTGTATTCGTCGAGCACCGGGTCGGCGGCGGCGGTGCCGACGGCGGCGGGCTGCCGGCGGGGCACCAGCACCGGTCGGCGGAAGCCGGAGCCGATCTTGGGGGCGCGGGTGCCGAGCACCGGGGGCAGCACGGGCGTCGCGACCGGGTCGTCGAGGGTCGGGCGCGGCCGGGCGCACGGCGGCGAACCCGAGCGCCTCACGGATCTCCCGATACCAGAGGAACCCGACGAAGGCCGCGAACAGCGGCCACTCGAACGCGTACGCCCAGCTCAGCGCGTTGCCCGCCGGATGCGCGGGCGACCTGCCACCAGCCCAGCGCCAGGAAACCGCCGATCAGGACGACCGCCAGCACATGCTTCGCGAGCATGGTGGGGTGACCAGACGCCTCATGTCCAACGAGGGTACCGGCGTTCGCTGAGCACTCCGACGCGCGTCGTAGTAGGGACGAATCTTGGTTACCTCGCGCCGGAAATGGGCAGTATCGAACCATGACCGAATCTGAGTCCGTGGACGTCGAGGTCTCGATCGTCGGTGAGGATGTCGGGTGTCGACCCGAGCGAACTCTCCGACGACGACCTGATCCGCGAGCTGCACAGCCTGCACCGGACCCGGCTCGACACGCTCCGGCACGGCTCCGACCCGGCGCTGGCCAACCACCTGCGCCGCACGGCCGAGTTCGAGACCGAATACCTGGTCCGCCACCCGGGTCGCGAGGTCGATCCGCACCGGCTGCGCGACGGTGCGGGGGTGGAGTGACGTGACACGGGACGGCCGCGAGGCGCTCGGGCGGGCGCGCCGGTGACGCGCCGACCCGCGACACGCGGCGCGGCCGACGACTTCGCCGTCGAGCACCAGGACACCGCGGTCGACAAGTCGATCATCGACGGCAGCGACCGGCACCGCCGCGAGTCGGAGAGCCCGCATGGCTGGGCCGGCCTGGAGGCGCGCGACCGGTCCGGAGACTGATCCGGCGGCGCCGGGGAATGATCCCGCCGGGACCGCGGTTCGAGCTGACTGTCGGTGTGTCCAGTGTCCCCGGGCCTCACCTAATTGCCTTCGCGGAATACCGTTCGGCTGGAGCCGCGTTGTGCCACTCGCCGAGAGGCGACCTGCACACCGACGCGTAAGCGCCGCCCCCGGCCCAGCCGGGGGCGGTGTTTCGCGTATGGGCCCGGCGCGCGGCGTTCTACCGTGAGGGCGTGACCGCCATGCCCACGTTCGCCGGTGCGACGAGTGGCTCAACTCCGGCGCCGCTGCGCCCCGACGACCTGCGCGGCCGCGTCGTCGTCGTCGACTTCTGGACGCTGACCTGCATCAACTGGCTGCGCACCGAGCCGTACATCCGGGCCTGGTCGCAGGCCTACCGAAGCCGACGGGCTGGTCGTCATCGGCGTGCACACGCCGGAGTTCTCGTTCGAGCACGACGTGGACCTGGTCGAGCAGGCGACGGCCGCGCGGGAGATCGACGTACCCGGTCGTGGTGGACAACGACTACGGGGTCTGGACCGCCTTCGACAACCACTTCTGGCCGGCGCTCTACCTCGTCGACCGCGACGGCGAGATCCGCGACCACCACTTCGGCGAGGGCCGCTACGTCGAGTCGGAGCGGTCGCTGCAGCGGCTGCTCGGTGTCGAGCGGGAGCCGGTGGCCGGCACGGTCGTCGGGCGCAGGGGTGGAGGCCGAGGCCGACTGGGACACCTGCGCACGCCCGAGAGCTATCTCGGGTACGCGCGCGGCGGCGGGATCGCGTCCGAGGGTCCGGCTCCGGACGAGCGCCGGGCGTACGCGTTCCCGGGCTACCTGCCGTTCAACCAGTGGGGGCTCGACGGCGAGTGGATCCTCGGCCGGGAGAAGGTCGAGCTGGCCGGCGACGCGGGCGCCGATCGCGTTCCAGTTCCAGGCCCGCGACGCCCACCTCGTGCTGTCCAACGCGACCGGGCGGCCGATCCCGTTCCAGGTCTTCCTCGACGGCGAGCCACCCGGCGAGGCGCACGGTGTCGACGTCGACGCCGACGGCGCCGGGGTCCTCCGGGAAGGCCGCCTCTACCAGCTCGTGCGCCAGCCCGGCGCGGTCGCCGAACGGATCATGGAGATCACGTTCGGCGAACCGGGCGCCGAGGCGTACGCCTTCACCTTCGGCTAGGACGCGAGCGGCTAGTTGAAGATCTGGTCGATGATGTCGCCGGGCCCGGCGGGAGCGTCGTTGTTCGGCGGGTCCCCGCCCCGGTCGTCGGGCTCGTCGGTCCGCTTGGTGGGCGGCGGCGCGCCACCGCTGATCTTCAGGGTGACCGTCGCGCCCTCGACGCTGCGCCGGTTCGGGTCGCTGTAGGCGACCGAGCCCACCGAGCAGTTCGACGGGACCGGGATCGTCGTCGACCTTGACCACGAAGCCGGCCTCCTCGAGCCGGTTGCGCGCCTCGTCGACGGAGTCGCAGGACACGTCCGGGATCGTCTTCTGGTTGCCGTACGCGGTGCTCCGCGCCGGCGCCGGGAAGTCGACCTTCGGCTTGCCCTTCATCGAGTCGGCCAGCGTGTCGTACACCGCCGGGTTGATCTTGTTGTGGTCCATGCTCTCGTGCGTCTCCGGCCAGTCCGGGTCCGCCATGATCCCGGCGACCGCGAGCGTGGTGGTGGTGACGACCAGCGAGGCGGTGCGGTTGCTGTCGGTGGTGCCGGTCTTGCCGGCCACCGGGTGGTCGACCACGCCGTGCACGCCGCGGGCGGTCGTGCCGCGGCACTCGTCGAACGCGGACTGGTCGCCGACCGGGCACCGGGCCATGTCGATCGCGCCCCGGGCCACCTCGGTCGGGACCGCCTTGTTGCAGTGCGGCGCGCCGGCGTCGATCTTGGCGCCTTCGAAGTCGTAGATCTGCTCGACCGGCGTCGGCTCGCAGTGCGAGCCGTCGGCCGCCAGCGTCGCGTACGCGTTGGCCAGGTCCAGCGGCGTGGTCGCCGAGACGCCCAGGACGAACGAGCCCCAGGTGTCGGCGGCCGCCTTGTCCGCCGCGTGGGCCGCCTCCGACGGTGCCAGGAAGCGGATGCCGAGCGCCTTCGCCGCCTGGATCGTGTTGTACGCGCCGGCCTGCTCCTCCAGCGGCACGAAGTACGTGTTCACCGAGGCTCCGAACGCGCTCCACATGTCGTGCTGCCCGGCCATGCCGGAGTTGTCGTTGGTCGGGCAGTAGCGCGGGACGTCCTTGCAGCTGCCGGGCTCGCCCTGCGGCGCGTAGTAGCCGGACCGGTAGACCTGCGGCGCGTTCATCTCGGTGGCCAGCGGCATGCCCTTCTGCAGCGCGGCCACGGCAGCGAAGATCTTGAAGGTCGAGCCGGCCTGGTAGCCGTTGACCCCGCCGCCGCCGGTGATCAGCGGGTTGGTGGTCACCGGGTACGTGCCGCGCACGCCGCGTTCGGCCTCGGCCGGGTTGCTGTGCGGCTTGTTCTTCGGGTTCGCCGAGCTGTCGATGCCGAAGATCCGGTTGGTGGCCAGCCCGCGCACCCGCCCGGTGCCCGGCTCCACGGCCGCCACCATCAGGGCTTCCTTGTGGTTGACGCCGAGCTGCTTGGTGACGTTCTTCTGGGCGGCCTTCTGCACGACCGGGTCGAGCGAGGTGATCACCCGGTAGCCGCCGCCGCGCAGCCGCCGCTCCCGGTCGTAGGTGCTGCTGCCGAACGCCTCCTGCTGGAGCCACCAGCGCTGGAAGTAGTCGCAGAAGAAGCCGTAGTCGTTGGGCTTGGCCGCGGTGCAGCCGTTGCTCGGCGTCTTGCCGACGAACTTGAGCTCCACGGCCTTGGCCTCGGTGGCCTGCTTCGTGGTGATGGCGCCGGTCTTGACCATCTGGTCGAGCACCCAGTCACGCCGCTCCATGGTCTGCGGCCGCTGGCCCTCGTCCATGGGGTCGTAGACGCTGGGCGCCCGGATCACGCCGGCCAGCAGGGCCGACTCCGACAGGTTGAGCTTGTCGGGCGTCTTGCCGAAGTAGTACATCGAGGCGGCGTAGATGCCGTAGGTGCTGTGCCCGTACGGCGCCAGGTTGAGGTAGCGCTCGATGACGCCGTTCTTGCCGAGCTCCTTGTCGAGCGCGAGGGCCTGCCGGCTCTCCTTGATCTTGCGGCTGGTGCTCTTCTCGGTCGCCTCGACCACCTGCTGCGGGTCGGTCGCCGAGTACGTCGCCAGCATCCGGACCAGCTGCATGGTCAGCGTCGAGCCGCCCTGCTGCGCGCCGGTCGCCTTGTTGACCACGACGGCCCGCGCCAGGCCCCGCACGTCGACCCCGTTGTGCCGGTAGAACGCCTGGTCCTCGGCGGCCACCAGGGCCTGGGCCACGGTCGGCGCGATCGCCGTTAGCGGCACGTCCTTGCGGTTCTCGTCGTAGAAGGTCGCCAGCGGGGTCTTGCCGTCCTTGGCCAGCACCTGGGTCGCCTGCGGTGCCTGCTTGACGGTGAAGCTCGCGGGCAGCTCGTCGAACGAGATCGCACCCGCCTTGGCGATCAGCCCGGACGCGGCGGCGAGGGGGAAGGCCGCGGCCGCCACGATCACGCCGGATAACACGCCGACCAGGGCGAGCGTGGCGATGTTACGAAACCGGCTGTTTTCGTGCACGTGCATCGGACCCCCGGGCTGTTTGGCGTGTATTGGACCAGACGCGTCAATCGCCCTCCCGGTTGCGGGTCGGGATGCGTGAAACCCGTCACCTCTGCCGCGACACGCGGCCTAGCCTCCATATAAACGGGGCAAATGCCGGATATGGAGCGGGGATGGATCTGGACCAGATCACGAAGCTGGCGCAGAACGAGCGAGTCCGCCGACTGCTGCTGAGCGTGTTGGACCGAACGGGTGACGGAGTCGATCTCGACCGCCTGCTCGACCAGCTCCAGCAGGGCGGGCTCCAGCAGCAGGTGCAGTCCTGGATCCACACCTCACCCGGCCGGGAGGTCACCGGTGCGCAGATCCGCGACGCGCTGGGCGCGGCCAACCTCGACGCGGCGGCCGACGACGCCGGGATGACGCCGGACGAGGCCGCGGACACGCTGGCCGAGGTGCTGCCCCAAATCGTCGACCGGGCCAGCCCGGCCGGCGTCCTGCCCGATCCCACCACGCTCCAGGACGCGTTCAGCGCAGATCCTGCTGGGCGAACCTAGGGAGGACCAAGCATGATCAGCATTCTGCTCTGGGCGCTCATCGGCGGTGCGCTCATCGGCGTGCTCGCCCGGCTGATCCTCCCGGGCCGGCAGAACATCTCGCTCGTGGCCACCATCAGCATCGGCTTCATCGCCGCCCTGGTCGGTGGGGTGATCGCCGACTTCCTGGGCGTCGGTGAGACCCGCGGCATCGACTGGATCCGGCACGGCATCCAGATCGGCCTGGCCATCCTGTTCGTCTGGGTGTTCACCCGCCTGGCCACCAAGGACGCGGCCAAACGATCAGTGGAGCGGTAGCTCGTCGAAGAGCACGACCGGACCGTCCGGGTCGCGGGTGTCGAACCGGTACGAGCGGACGACCCCCGCGGCCGAGTCGAGCACGGAGAACACCGTCACGTCGTCGTCGGCCACGTACGGCAGCGGCGTGCCGGCGGCGTCGGTCAGCGGCGCGACCGTCGGCAGCACCGGCGCCAGCCCGCCCGGGTCACCCCGCTGCGGGAACGCGCCGTACGAGTTGCCGACGTTGGAGCTCTCCAGCCAGTTGACCCCGGCCGGGTCGCGGAACCGGTTCCACAGGTGCGAGTGCCCGTTGAGGACCAGGTCGACCCCGGACGCACCGAACAGCGGCGCCAGGTCGCGCAGCACGACGTCGTCCTCGATCGGGTACGCGTAGCGACCGTCCGCCGGGACCGGGTCCGCGTACGCCGGCACGACGTGCGCGCCCAACCCGTGACTGGCGTGGTGGAACACCACCACCCGGAAGCGGGCCGCCCGGGCCGCCGGGGACGCCAGCTCACCGGCCAGCCAGGCGTACTGCGCCGAGCCCGCGTCGACCCGCTCGAACAGGAACTGCCCGCCCATCGGGTCGGCGAGCCGGTCGGCCGGCTCCACGTAGGTGGTCACCGCGTCCCGCCACGCCCGGGTGACGAACAGCGCCACGACGAACACGTCGCCCACCGTCCGGGACCACCAGCGCGGCCCCGCCGGACCCCGGGGGACCGGGAACAGCTCCTCGTAGGCGGCGGTGTCCCAGGCGTCCGGCGCCGGATCGTCGAACCGCTCCTGGAGCGTGCGGTGCCGGGCCCGGCGGCCCATCACCTCGTGGTTGCCGATCGCCGGGAACAGCGGCGCGTGCTGGAGCAGCGGCGCGCCCCGGTAGCGCCGGCCCGGCGATCACCGTGTCGGCCCGTCCGGTCATCCCCGCGAAGAAGCCCCGCCCGGTCGGATGGTCGAACCAGTCCGCCGCCCGCGCCGGCACGCCGACCATGTCGCCGGCGAACAGCACCCCGTCGAGCTCGACGCCGACCGTCTCGGCCACCTTGGCCAGGTTGGCCGGCGTCATCCGCCACATCTGGTGGTCGCTGGACAGCAGCAGCCGCACCGGCCCGCCGGGCGGCACCGCGGGCGCGAGCGAGTAGGTGGGCGACTCCTCGCTCGCTCCGTCGTCGAAGACCGAGACCACGCGGTACGGGGTGCGACCCGCCCCGAGCCCGTGTACCTCCGCCCAGTGGCGGTACACGGTCGCGCGTACACCCTGGTCGTCATGGAGGGCGACCAGCGCGGAGCTGGTCGCTTCGACGCGCCGTCCGCCGTCGAGCAACACCGCGCCGGTCGCCGGCGCGCCGGTGTGCCAGAGCACGTGCACCCCGTCGGCGGAAGGGTCGAGAAGATACGGCTCGCTGTGCACCGGGCAAGTATCCCGGTCTGCCCATCCGATAACGTCGTTCCATGTCCGAGACGGGTTATCCCTGGCCGATCGAGACCACCCGGCTCGCCAACGGCATGCGCGTGGTGGTCAGCGAGGACCGCAGCGCACCGGTCGTGGCGGTCAACCTCTGGTACGACGTGGGGTCGCGGCACGAGCCCGACGGCCAGACCGGCTTCGCGCACCTGTTCGAGCACCTGATGTTCGAGGGCTCGGTCAACGTGCCCAAGACCGAGCACATGCGACTCGTGCAGGGCAACGGCGGCTCGCTCAACGCGACCACCAACCCGGACCGGACCAACTACTTCGAGACGATGCCGGCCGAGCACCTGGAGCTGGCGCTCTGGCTCGAGGCCGACCGGATGGGCGGGCTGGTGCCCGCGCTGGTCCAGGAGACCCTCGACAACCAGCGTGACGTGGTCAAGAACGAGCGCCGGCAGCGCTACGAGAACGTGCCCTACGGCGACGCCTGGCTGCGGTTGCTCCCACTGCTCTACCCCGTGGGCCATCCGTACCACCACCCGACCATCGGGTCGATGGAGGATCTCAACGCCGCCGAGCTGGCCACCTTCCAGGCCTTCCACCGCAGCTACTACGTGCCGGACAACGCGGTGCTGACGGTGGCGGGCGACGCCGCGCCGGCCGAGGTGTTCGCGCTGGCGACCAAGTACTTCGGCGGCCTGCCCGCCGGGGGCGCGCGGCCGCCGACGCCGACCGGGTCGCTGGCCGACTGGGCCGGGCCCGTCTCCTCGGTGGTCGCGGCCGAGGTGCCGGCGCCGCGGGTCTACCTGGCACACCGGACCTACCCCTATGGAACGACCGAGTACGACGCGGTGACGGTGCTGGCCACCGTGCTCGGCCAGGGGCGGGGGAGCCGGCTCTACCGGCTGCTCGCCGACGGCGCCCGGCTCGCCCAGCCCGACAGCGTCTCGGCGTACGGCGTCGACCTGGCGTACGCGCCCGCGCCGCTGATCGCGTCGGCCACCGCCCGGCCCGGCGTCACCGCCGCCCGGCTCGGCGCCGCCCTGGCCGAGGTGGTCGACGAGCTCGTCACGGGCGGTGTGACCGAGCAGGAGCTGGCCCGCGCCCAAGCGTTGCTGGAGACCGACTGGTGGACCGCGGTCGCCTCCGTGGACGGCCGGGCGGACCTGCTCAGCCGCTACTCCACGTTGTTCGGTGACCCGGCTCTGGTCGGCTCGCGACTGCCCGGCTGGCGCGCGGTGACCACCGCCGACCTGGCGGAGGTGGCCCGCGAGGTGCTCCGCCCCGAAGACCGCGTGACGCTCGTGTACGAGCCGATGGAGGCAGTGGCATGACGCAGCTCATCGCGCAGCGCCCGGAACCCGGAACGCCGCGCCCCTACCGCTTCCCGGCCGTGGTCCGGCGCGAGGTCGCCGGCGGCTCGGTGGTGGCCGCCGACCTGCCCGGCCAGAACCTGGCGGTGGCGTCGCTGCTGCTCGACGCGGGCGGTGGCCGGGAGACGATCGGCACCGAGGGCGTCGCCGAGGTGCTGGCCAAGGCCCTCGAAGAGGGCACCGCGACGCGCTCCGCGGCCGACTACGCGGTCGCGCTCGAGTCGCTCGGCACCGACCTGTCCCTGTCGGTCGACTGGGACTCGTTCGCGGCGACCGTCCAGGTCCCGGTCGGGGCGTTGCCGGCGGCGGTCGAGCTGCTGGCCGAGGCGGTCCGGCGGCCCAAGCTGGACCCGGCCGACGTGGAGCGGGTCCGCGACGACGAGGCCGAGTCACTGCGGCTCTACTGGGCCAACCCGGGGCCGCGGGCCGACGCCGTGCTGCGGGCCGACCTGTTCGGCGCCGAGGTGCGCCACGGCCGGCCGCTGTCCGGCGACCCGCGGACGGTGGCCGCGCTCTCCGCCGACGACGTGATCGGGTTCCACCGCTCCTGGTTCATGGCACCGGGCACGCTGCTGGTGGCCGGCGACCTGTCCCGGATCGACCTGGACGCGCTGGGCCGGTCGGCGTTCGCCGGCGCGACCGAGTCGTCACCGGTGGTCGGCGAGCCGTTCCCGGCCGGCGGCCGGGCGACCCGGCGGATCGTGCTGGTCGACCGGCCGGGCTCGGTCCAGTCGACGCTGCGGCTCGGGCACACCGCGCCGCACCGCTCGCACCCGGACTACGTGCCGATGACGCTGGGCGCGATCGTGCTCGGCGGCGCGTTCACCTCGCGCCTCAACCACCTGCTGCGCGAGGTGCGCGGCTACACCTACGGCATCCGCTCCGAATACGGCCTGTCCCGGCGGTTCGGCCGGTTCGTGACCAGCGCCGGGGTGCAGACCGCGGTGACCGCGCCGGCCCTCGTCGACGCGGTCGGCGAGATCGCCCGGACCCAGGCGGAGGGCGTCACCGAGCCGGAGCTGGCGGTGGCCCGGGACTGGCGGGCCGGGCAGCTCTCGGTGGGCCTGCAGACGCCGCGGGCCTACGCCAGCGCGCTGGCCACCCTGGTCGTGCACGACCTGCCCGACGACTACCACGCCCGGCTGCGCGAGTCGCTGCTCGGCGCCACCGTCGACGAGGTGTCCGCGGCGACCGCCGCCCACCTCAACGCCGACGGCATCACCCTGGTCATCGAGGGCGACGCCGCGGCGATCCGCTCGGACCTCGAGGCGACCGGGCTCGGGGAGGTTGTCGTGGCCGCGGTCTAGCTTCGTGGCCAGCCGTAGAGGCGCTCGACATGCAGGGTCAGTGCGATGCGCCGGTCGGCGACCATCGCCGCGCGGAACTCGGCCCAGTCGGGGTGTTCGCCGGCGATCCGGCGGTAGATGTCGACGAGCTCGTCGACCGCCGCGTCGTCCGGGTCGGCGGCCACCGCGGACAGCGACGCCCGCGCCTCGGCCACCACGTAACGGTCGAGGCCGGGCGTGGTGACCTCGAAGCTGGCCCGCGGGTCGCGCCGCAGGTTCACCGTCTTCTGCCGGTGGTCGGTGATCGAGACCCGGATCGTGCGGGCGACCCGGTCGTAGGTGTAGTTGACGTTGGACAGGTGCGGGCGCCCGTCCCGCTTGATCGTCGCCAGCACGCCCGCGTCCCGGCTCGCCAGCAGCTCATGGAAGGTCTCCTGCACCCGTCCATCATCGCGCGGCAGACTGTAGGCATGGGTCGGACCGTGATGCTGGCACCGGCGGCGCCGCTGGCTCCGTTCGTGGAGAGCCTCGGCTGGTACGCGGCGGACCTGCCGGACGGGCGCGACCGCACGGTGCCGACCGGGACCGTCCAGCTCGTGGTCAACCTCGACCGCGACGAGCTGAGCTGGTACGCGGGCGGCATCCGGCACACCCGTGGCGGCGCCGGGTTCTGCCCGCCGCTGGCCCGCCCACTGGAGATCGACACCGCGCAGCAACGGCGGGCCATCTGCGTGGTGTTCCGGCCCGGGGGCGCGTACCCGTTCGTCGGACCGGTCGACGCCCTGGACGAGCCGGTGGTCGACCTGGCCGACCTCTGGGGCCGCACCAGCCTGCGTGACCGCCTCTGTGCCGCGCCGACACCGCACGCCGCGCTACACCTGCTCCAGACGGAGCTGGCCGGCCGGATCGCCCGGGCACCCGACCGGGGCATCGTCGCCGCGGCCGCCGCGCTGCACCGAGGTCTTGACGTGCGTGCGGTCAGCGACGGGCTCGGCACGACCACCGGAAACCTGAGGCGGCGGTTCGCCGCGCGGGTCGGGCTGGCGCCGAAGCGGTTCGCCCGCGTGCGCCGGCTGCAGCGGCTGCTCGACGCCGTCGGGCCGGGCGGTGACTGGGCGCGGGCCGCGGCCGAGGTCGGCTATTTCGACCAGGCGCACATGGTCAACGACTTCCGCGCGCTGACCGGGCTGACGCCGACGGCGTATCGACCCCGGTCAGCGGCGGAACGCAACCATGTCAGCCTTCGGCCGCCACCAGCTCGGCGATCTGGACCGCGTTGAGGGCGGCGCCCTTGCGCAGGTTGTCGTTGGAGACGAAGAACGCGAGGCCGTTGTCGGCGGTCTCGTCGGATCGGATCCGGCCGACGTAGGACGGGTCCCGGCCGGCCGCCTTGAGCGGGGTCGGCACCGCGTCGAGCTCGACGCCGGGCGCGCCGGCCAGCAGCTCGGCCGCCCGGGCCGGGCTCAGCGGGTTGGCGAAGCGGGCGTTGACCTGCATCGAGTGGCCGGTGAAGACGGGCACCCGGACGCACGTGCCGGAGACCCGCAGGCCCGGGATCTCGAGGATCTTGCGGCTCTCGTTGCGGAGCTTCTGCTCTTCCTCGGTCTCGAAGGAGCCGTCGTCGACCAGCGCGCCGGCCAGCGGCAGCACGTTGAACGCGATCGGCTCGGAGAACTGGCGCGGCTCCGGGAACTCGACCGCGGCGCCGTCGTGGGTCAGCTCGGTGGCCCGCTCGACGACCTTGCGGACCTGCTCGTCGAGCTCGGCGACGCCGGACAGCCCGGCGCCGGAGACCGCCTGGTAGGTCGCGACGATCATGGCCACCAGCCCGGCCTCGTCGTGCAACGGCCGCAACACGGGCATCACGGCCATCGTGGTGCAGTTGGGGTTGGCGATGATGCCGTTGGGTCGGTCGGCGATCGCGTGCGGGTTGACCTCGGCGACCACCAGCGGGACCGACGGGTCCATCCGCCAGGCCGACGAGTTGTCGATCACCACGGCGCCGGCCTCGGCGACCTTGGGCGCGAGCGTCTTGGAGGCGCCCTTGCCGGCCGAGAACAGCACGATGTCGAGACCGCGGTAGTCGGCGGTGTCGGCGTCCTCGACGGTGATCTGCGTGCCCTGCCATGGCAGCGTGCGCCCGGCCGAGCGGGCGCTGGCGAACAGCCGCACCTCGGTCGCCGGGAAGGCGCGCTCCGCCAGGATGCGCCGCATCACGCCACCCACCTGGCCGGTGGCACCCACGATTCCGATCCTCATGCCCGCGAATCTACCTAGCCCGGCCCCGTCGTTTGATCGGGTTTCCCACGCTGTGGTGGCGTTCACCGGCTTCACAGCCGGCCGAGCACCACCGTGGCGTCCAGGTCTTCGTCGGAGACCACCTCGGGGGCGAGGCCGGCCGCGCTCAGCGCCGCCTTGGCCGCGTCGATCTGCCCGACGCCGATCTCGCTGAACAGGGTGCCGCCCGGGCGCAGCCAGGCCGGCGCGTCGGCGGCCACCCGGCGCAGCACGTCGAGCCCGTCGGCGCCGCCGTCCAGGGCGCGCAGCGGCTCGAACTCGCGGGCCTCCGGCGGCAGCAGGCCGACGGCGGCGCTCGGCACGTACGGCACGTTGGCCACCAGCACGTCCACGCGGCCGCGCAGGGCGGCCGGCAGCGGCTCGAACAGGTCGCCCTCGTAGACCCGGCCCCCGATCGGTTCCAGGTTCCGCCGGGCCACCGCGACCGCGGCCGGCTCGATGTCGGCCGCGTGGATCTCCAGGTCATCGACCAGGCTCGCCACGGCCGCCGCGATCGCACCCGAGCCACAGGCCACGTCGGCGAGCAGCCCGGGCCCGATCTCGGCCGCCGCGAGCCGGACCAGCAACTCGGTGCGGTGCCGCGGCACGAACACCCCCGGGCCGACCGCGATCCGCAGCCCGCAGAACTCGGCCCAGCCGACGACGTGCTCCAGGGGTACGCCGCGGACCCGCTCGGCCACCATCTCGTCGAGCCGGGCCGCGTCCGGAGCCGAGCCGACCAGCAGCCGGGCCTCGTCCTCGGCGAACACGCACCCGGCGGCCCGCAGCCGGTCGACGATCGCCTGTTCGGGCACGGCGGGGACCCTAGCGCGCATCGGCCGGGTTGTTGCGGCGGAGCACCTCGGCGAGGTCGATCGGCGGGTGTCCGGCGATCCGTTCGACGTCGTCGGTCACCCGGGCCAGGTCGCCGTGTGCGATCGCGGTGTAGGTGCTGACCCAGCCGTCGACCTGCCAGGCCGGCGCGCCGTAGTGGGCCCGCGACGCGTACGCCTGCTCGACCGTCTCCTCCTCGTACGCGAAGGGGCGGTTCAGCACCGCGGTCATCGTGGCCGCGATCTCCTCCATCGTGATCGCGAACGGCCCGGTCAGCTCGTAGGACTGCCCGGCGTGCCGCCCCGGCTCGCCGAGCACCGCGACCGCCACGTCGGCGACGTCGTCACGGGCGACGGCGGCCACGCGGCCCTCGCCGGCCGGGCCGCGGATCACCCGGTCGACCGCCAGATCCGACAGAAAGTCGAGGTAGAGGTTGTCGCGCAGGATCGTGTGCGAGATGCCGGTCGCGTGGATGTGCTGCTCGGTCGCGTAGTGGTGGCGGCCGAGGGTGAACGTCGAGTCCGGCCGGGCGTCGGCGAACGAGGTGTAGACCAGGTGCCGCACCCCGGCCGCGATGGCCGCGTCGATGAATGTGAGGTGCGCGGTGACCCGGTCGACGCTCTCGGCGGCGGACACCATGAACAGCGTGTCCACACCGGACAGCGCCGCCTCGGCGGCGTCGGCGTCGGCGTAGCCGGCCTCGACGACGGTGGCGCCGGGCAGCTTCGGCGCGCGCTCGGCGTCGCGGACCACCAGCCGCTGCGCCTGGCCGGCGGCGGCGAGCCGGCTGGCCACCCGGCCGCCCAGCTGGCCGGTCGATCCGGTGACTGCCAGCACGCCGGGGCCGGGTGCCTGGCTGCGGCCGGCCTCGCGGGCCGGTGTCGTGCTCATGTGGCGGGCAGCGTGCGCGCGTACGCGACACCCCGGTCGACCCAGCCGCGCAGGTCGGCGTCGCTGGCCAGGCCGGCCGGCGCGACCACGACCCAGCCCGCCGGGCGGCGCCCGCCACCCATCACGAACGGCGTCACGTGCGGCTCGGCCAGCGCCTCGTCGGCCGCGTCCCGGCCGACCCGCACCAGCAGGCCGTCGCCGCGTACGCCGCAGGCCATGTTCCCGTCGACCATGAAGATCAGACTGCCGAACATCCGGCGCTCGTCGACACCGGGGTCGGCGCCGACCAGATCGCGCACCTGGGCGACCAGACGATCATCACGCACCATCATCCGATCGTGCCACGCTCCGGATCGCACGGGACCCTTCCGGGCCGGAACGCAACCGGCCTCCGGATCGTCAGAACGGGTATGGGACGTTCGTCGTGGGCGGCTGTGGCCGCCATTCCGCTGCTCGTGCTGGTCTCCGCGTGTGGGGCGCAACCCGCCGCCGACGCCGCGCCACCGGCACCACCGGCGGCAGCCTCGCTGGGTGCCGACGAGGTGGCCCTGCGGGTCACCCACACCGGCGGCTTCGTGACACCGCAGTCGATCCCGGGCCGGGTGCCCGCGCTGTCCGTCTACGGCGACGGCCGGGTGATCACCGAGGGTCCGGTGCCGGCGATCTATCCCGGTCCGGCGCTGCCCAACCTGCAGCAGACCCGGATCTCCGAGGCCGACGTCGACGCGCTGGTGGAGCGGGCGGTCGCGGCGGGCGTCGGGTCGAAGACCGACCTGGGCCAGCCCGGCGTCACGGACGTCTCCACGACCCGCTTCCTGGTGACCACGGAAAACGGAGTACGCCAGACCGACGCGTACGCCCTGGAGATGTCCGCCGACGACCCGCAGCTCACCGCGACCCAGAAGGCGGCCCGCAAGAAGCTGTCCGACCTGCTGGCCGCGCTGCAGGACCTGCCGGCCACGCTCGGCAAAGGCGCGGTGCGCGAGGAGGGCGGCTACCAGGCGAAGGCGGTCGCGGGAATCGCCACGCCCTATGTGAAGCCGGAGCAGCCGCTGGAGCTCGAGCCGCCCGTGCCGGCCGACTGGCCCGGTCCGGCGTTGCCCGGCGACCGGCTCAACCCGACCGTCGAGGTCGGTTGCGTGACCGCGACCGGCGACCAGGCCCAGGCGGTGCTCACCGCGGCGGGCAAAGCCAACGCCATGACGCCGTGGGTGTCCGAGGGCAAACAGTGGTCGGTGCTGCTGCGCCCGCTGCTGCCCGACGAGAGCGGCGGCTGCGCCGACCTGGCCAAGCAGTCGTGACGCGGCTGCCTCGCACGCCAGGTCCTACATAAGCGTTGATAACGTGTCGAACATGGACTTCCTCGACGCGATCAAGGCCGCCACCCGTGAGGTGGGCCGGCAGAACCTGCCCGAGGGCCCGGCGCGCTCGGTGGTCCTGCGGCGCAACTACCCGGCGCCGGCCGACGACGTCTGGGACGCGCTGACCGACCCGGACCGGCTCGGTCGCTGGTTCCTGCCGGTCACCGGCGACCTGCGGGTGGGCGGTCTCTTCCAGATGGAGGGCAACGCCGGCGGCCGGATCCTGCGCTGCGAGCGGCCGACCGAGCTGGTGGTCACCTGGGTCTTCGGCGCCGACATCGCCACGACCACCGGCAGCGAGCTGCACGTGACGCTGTCGCCGGAGCTCGACGGCAGCACCGAGCTGCTCCTGCGGCACGTCGCGGTGGTCGACCCGGCCATGTGGGAGCAGTACGGCCCGGGCGCCACCGGGGTCGGCTGGGACCTCTCGTTCCTCGGTCTCGGCCTGCACCTGGCCGGCGGCGGGCTCGACGACGCCGAGGGCTGGGAGGAGTCACCCGAGGCGCGGGCCTTCTTGGTGGCCAGCGCCGAGAGTTGGGGCGCGGCCCAGCTCGCCGACGGCGCCGCACCCGAGGCGGTGACGACCGCGGTCGCCAACACCATCGGCTTCTACGCTCCGGAGGACTAGCGACTACGTGGCCGCCGGCCGGGGGATCCGGCCGTCGGCGACCGGCGCGAGCCGGGCCGCGGCGTGGCAGGTCGGTTCGCCCATCGGGCTCAGTTCGATGGTGAAGCCGACCTGCACCGAGCGGTTGTCGTTCACCACCGCGGAGGAGCAGGCGGCCACCACGAGCAGGGCGAGAGACATCGACAACCATCGTCGCATGCGGCAACTCTAGCGGGCGTACGTCAGTCGTCTTCCCATTGCCAGCGCGGCACTTCGCGCAACGAGTGGAGGTCGTCGTCGGTGCGCGCGTGCGAGTTCTGCACCGCGACCCGCGTGCCGAACTCGACGTGCGAGCGCAGCGTGCGGCGGAACCGCTCGTCGGCCGGCAGGCCGGCGGTGTCGGCCGCGGCGAGGTAGAGGTCGACGAAGCGCTGCCGCTGCTCCTCGGTGATCCCTAGGCCGCGGTGCACCTCGATCAGGTGGGCGAAGCCGATGGTGCGGGTGAAGTCGTCGGGGCCACCGAACGACTCGGCGTCGAAGGCGGTCAGGTGGTCGACATGGGTCGGCTCGCCCGCCCCGAACAGCGGCCCGAGCAGCGGGTCGGACAGCACGCTGCCGTAGAAGATGTCGACGAAGCGGCGCAGGTGCTCATGCCCGCCGAGGTGCGCGTAGATGGACTCCACGGACCCGCGCTAGGCCGCGGGGGCGCCGAAGGGTGCGCGGTCGTCGCGGACGTCGGACCACACGCCGCTCGCGTCGATGCGGCGTTGCGCCTCGCCGAGGTCGATGTCGTAGATGTCGCACAGGGCGCGGGCCGAGGGGAGCAGTTGCAGCCCGCCGTCGCGTAGGCGGCGCAGCACCGCCGCCTCGGTGGCACCCGCCCGCGCGTCGGCGGATGCGTGCTGGACCAGGTCGGCATAGCCGGTAGGGAGCGGCATGAACGCAGTATCCACCGATAAGGTTGCGGCCGCCGTACCCGACGGAAAGAAATCGATCTTTGGATTTGATCCGTCGGGTGGTGTAACTGGACTGGTACGGCCGGTAAGGTGTCGGCGTTGACATGAGAGGTGTCGGCGGGGGCGCAGCGCACGGGAGGTCGTGAAAGTGCCGGTCACTGGCCAGCGGGTGGTGCGGCGTGCGCTCGGGCGACGCCTGACCAAGCTGCGTGTCGCCAACGGCAAGTCGCGCCGTGAGGTAGCCGAAGCGAAACTGGGCATCTCCGAACCGACGCTCCACCGCATCGAGACCGGGAAGGTGCCGGTCACCGGCGCCAACGTGCGGGCCCTGTGCTGGCTCTACGGCGCCGACCAGAGCGTCACCGACGCGCTCGCCGAGCTCGCCCTCGGCACGTCGCGCGAGGAGTGGTGGGACGGCAGCCCGGTCATCCCCGACTGGTTCAAGCTCTACGTCGGCCTGGAGGCCAGCGCCTCGAAGATCTGCACCTACGACGGTGAGATCATCCCCGGCGAGTTGCAGACCGAGCAGTACGCGCTGGCCGTCTTCGGCGCCGAACAACCGCGCGACGACGAGGCCGTGCACCGCCACGTGAAGCTGCGGATGCAGCGGCAGCGCGCCCTGCTGGCCCGGGCTCCCCAACTGGTCACCGTGCTCGGCGAGGGCGCGCTGACCCGTCCGGTCGGCGGCAAGACCGTCCTCGACGGCCAGATCGAGCACCTGCGGCGCACCGCCAAGCGCGACAACGTCGAGATCCGGGTGCTGCCGTTCGCCGTCGGCGCGCACGCGGCGATGGCCGGTGCCTTCCGGATCCTCGACTTCGACGACGCCGACGACCCCGACGTGGTCTACCTCGAGTCCCACGTCGGCGCCCTCTATCTCGAAGAGGAGCACGAGGTCGCGGAGTACCGCCGGGTGTTCGACCTGGTGTGCCGCGCGTCGGTGCCGTTGGAGAACTTCTGAGGCGTCCCCGGGGTGACCTTGCGGCGCTCCCTCGTGCATAGTGGACGCGTCGGAAAGTCGACCTTGAACCCTGGGGAGGGATTCGTGGCCGGTGTGGCGAACGATGGCAATTCCAAGCCCGCGACGGCGGCTCGCATCTACGACTTCCATCTAGGCGGCACACACAACTTCACGGCCGACCGTGAAGCCGCGATGGCGATCACGAAGATGTTCCCCTTCGTGCCGCTGCTCGCCCGCAACAACCGCGCCTTCCTCGGTCGCGCGGTGCGACACCTCGCGAGCCAGGGCATCACCCAGTTCCTCGACGTGGGCTCCGGCATCCCGACCGAGGGCAACGTGCACGAGATCGCCCAGGAGATCGTGCCGGAAGCGCGCGTCGTCTACGTCGACATCGACCCGGTCGCCGTGTCGGAGAGCCTCGACCTGCTCGCCGGCAACGACAACGCGACCGCGATCCGGGCCGACCTGCGCGACACGCAGTCCATCCTCGACAATCCGCAGGTCCGCAAGATCATTGACTTCGACCAGCCGGTGGGGCTGCTGATGGTGGCCGTGCTGCACTTCGTCTCCGACGACGACGTGGCGAGCCGCTCGGTCCGCGAGCTGCTGGCTCCGCTGCCGCAGGGCAGCCACCTGGTCATCTCGCACGGGTCCGCAGAGGGCATGCAGCGGGATCTGAGCGACCTCGACAGCGCGCAGGCCGTCTACAAGCGCGACACGGCGACGCCGTTCGTGCTGCGGTCCAAGGCCGAGGTGGCGACGTACTTCGAGGGGCTCGACCTGGTCGAGCCGGGTGTCGTGTGGCTGCCCGAGTGGCGCCCTGCCGAGGGTGACCCGCAGGACTTCACCGACCGACCGACCGAGAGCGGCGGCGTGTGCGCGGTGGGTGTCGTGCGCTGATCCGACGTCATGTGCGCCGGGCCGGTATCACCGGCCCGGCGCTTCTTTGTCTCGGCGTCAGTCGGTCAGCAGCTTGTCGAACTCGCCGCCCTTGGCTCCGAAGAGGAACGAGTCCCACTCCTCGGTGGTGAACTTCACCAGTCCACCGGTGCGGTTCTTGCTGTTGCGCACCTCGATCCAGCCCTCGTGGCGGCGAGCTTCGACGCAGCTGCCACCGTTGCCCGTGGATCGGCTGGACATGATCCATCCCGTGCTGTCCGGCATGGGGTTAGTCCCTTCTGGTCATTTGACGTGGAAACTGGCGCCCACCACGGTTTCCGGCGAACCGGACACCCGCCCGGCCGAAAACCAGAAGTTGCTCTCGGTAGTCGAAGATCGGCACGCCGTGCCGGTTTCGCGCTTCCATCGCAGCACTTGCTCCTGGTAGTGACCGATATTGGGCTTACGGCTCGCGGTTTGCTTCTTTCACCATGAAACCGTGACGTACAAAGCGTAACTGAAAGCCGCTCCGATGGATGTCCTCAGGATGTTAAAGATCGCCGTGAAATCTTGCACGCTGATGAGCCGGCTGCGATGCTCGTGTGCACCAACCCATCGCGCCCCCCAGCACCGACCTCGCGACGGAGATGATCCACATGGCTGCGCCGCTGCTCGATCCGAACCTCCGACTGGAACCCGCTTCTGTTCCCAACGAGGGTTTCCAGCCCGGCGCGTGGGTCTGGGTGCACACATTGGGCAGTTGGCGACCCGGGATCGTGCTGCACTCGTCGCCGCACGCGGCGACCGTGCGTTACCGGCCGGCGCAGGGGCGTGGCACCAGCGTCGACACCGTGACGAGCCACTCGCTGGCCGCGCGCAAGGACGAGGACCCCTTCCTCGACAACGCGCCACTGCGCGCGCTGCGCTGACCGCGTCATCGTCCACATTGGAATAGATGCGCTGGCACACGTTCTGGTTGCACCAAACGGGGAAAAATTGTCCGTCCTGCTCATGGGCGTCATCGGGTCCACCGCGTACGGCCTGGCGGGGCCGAACTCCGACCTCGACCGGCTAGGTGTCTTCGCGGTGCCGACGGTCGAGCTGCACGGCCTCGAGCGGCCGTCCGAGTCCGCGGTGACCCACGAGCCCGACGTCACGCTGCACGAGGCGGCCAAGTTCTGCCGGCTGGCGCTGGCCGGGAATCCCACCGTCACCGAGCTGCTGTGGCTGCCGTCCCGCCTCTACGAGGTGCGTACGCCGCTGGGCGCCGAACTGATCGCGCTGCGCCGCGGGTTCCTGTCCGCCCGCCGGGTGCGTGAGGCCTACCTCGGCTACGCGACCAAACAGTTCCGGCTGCTGGCCAACCGCGCCGACGGCTACGACCCGCGGGTCTCCAAACACGCCCGCCACCTGATGCGGCTCTGCCACCAGGGCCTGCACGCCTACCGGACCGGCGAGATCCAGGTCGAGCTGGCCGACCCGCGGGCGTTCCACGACTTCGGTGAGCGGGTCGCCGCCGGTGACCTCGGCGCCGCCCGCGCGATGCTGGCCGAACACGAGGCCGGGTTCGCCGCCGCGACCACGCCACTGCCCGACGCGCCGGACGTCGCCCCGGTCGAGGCCTGGCTGCGCCGCGTCCGGCTGGCCTTCCTCTGACTCAGCCGTCGCCGGGTGTGACCAGGCCGGTCTCGTACGCCAGCACCACCGCCTGCGCGCGGTCGCGCAGCGAGAGCTTGGCGAAGATCCGCGCCACGTGCGTCTTCACCGTCGCCTCGCTGAGCGTCAGCGCCTGGGCGAGCTCGGTGTTGGACAGGCCGCGGCCGAGCAGCGTCAGCACCTCCAGCTCGCGCGGCGTCAGCGCGGCGAGGTCCCGGTGCACGGCGCGGCTGGTCGCCCTGCCGGTCCTCGACCGCGAACCGCTGCACCAGCCGCCGGGTGATCGACGGCGCGAGCAGGGCGTCGCCGGTGTCGACCAGGCGCACGGCGGCGGCCAGGTGGTCGGCGGTGACGTCCTTGAGCAGGAAGCCGCTCGCGCCGATCGACAGCGCGGCGTAGACGTACCGGTCGAGGTCGAACGTGGTCAGCATGAGCACCCGGCAGTCGCGGGATCGTTCTCCAGGATCCGCCGGGTCGCCTCGAGCCCGTTCATCGTCGGCATGCGGATGTCCATCAGCACGACGTCGGGCCGCAGCCGCCGCGCGGCCGTCACCGCCTCGGCGCCGTCGGCGGCCTCGCCGACCACGTCGATGCCGCGGGCGGTCAGGATCAGCCGGAAGCCGGTGCGGATCAGCTCCTGGTCGTCGGCGATCAGCACCCGGGGCGCGGTCATGACCCGCCCTGCCCGGGCGGGCTCTGCTTTTGATGCCCTCGCCAAGGCTCGGTCACGGGTAGTCCACCGGGATGCGGGCGCGGACCCGGTAGCCGCCGCCGAGCCGGCGCCGGGCGTCGAGGTCGCCGCCGTAGACCGCGACCCGCTGCTCGAGCCCCAGCAGCCCGCGCCCGGCGCCGTCGCGGCGCGTCGTTCGGGCTGGGCTCGCCGGTCAGCACGCTCGGGCCGCTGGTCAGCACCTCGACCCGCAGCGAGCGGTCGGCGTAGCGGACCGTCACCTCGGCCTTCCCGCCGGCGCCGTGCTTGAGCGCGTTGGTCAGCGCCTCCTGCACGATCCGGTACGCGGTCACGTCGACCCCGGACGGCAGCGGCCGCGGCTCGCCGGAGATCCGCACCTCCACCGGCAGGCCGGCGAACGCGATCCGGTCGACCAGCGGGCTCAGCCGGCTCAGGCTGGGCTGCGGCGCCAGGTCGTCGGCGCCGTCGGTCGCCGTCCGCCGCCGGCGCCAGCAGCCCGAGCAGGTGCCGCAGTTCGGTCATCGTGGTGCGGCCGGCGCCCTCCACCGCCGCCAGCGCCGCCGCGGCGTCGTCGGGCAGGGTGGTGAGCACCTCGCGGGCGGCGGCGGCCTGCACGATCATCAGGCTGACGTTGTGGCTGACGATGTCGTGCAGCTCCCGGGCGATCCGGGCCCGCTCGGCGTCGACCGCGGTGCGGGCGGCGCTCTCCCGCTCGCGTTCGAGCAGCCAGCCGCGCTCCTCCAGGGCCTGCCGGTGCCGGCGGCGGCGCACGCAGCCACGCCGACACCCAGGCCGCGCCGCGAGCATCCCCGCGACCGCCGCAACCAGCCAACCCACCCCGATCACCTTCGCAGACCGCGGCGCCCGTGCGCGTCATCCGCGAGGTCCAGCCGACTACATCCCGGGGATGACGGCGCGCACCGGGTTGCATCCGCCGGCCGACGTGCCGCGCGCCGGCGGCTGGCTACGCTTGCTGCCATGACCACTGAGTCGTGCGGCTGGACAACGTCCGCAAGGAGTACGGCGACACGACCGCGCTGGACGGCGTGTCGCTGGAGATCCACACCGGCGAGGCGGTGGCCGTGATGGGCCCGTCGGGCTGCGGCAAGTCGACCATGCTCAACATGATCGCCGGGCTGGACCGGCCGACCTCCGGCTCGGTGCGGGTCCACGACGAGGAGCTCGGCCGGCTCAACGAGACGAAGCTGGCCCTGTTCCGCCGGCACCGGATCGGCATGATCTTCCAGTTCTTCAACCTGCTCGACGACCTGCCGGCGCTCGACAACGTGGCGCTGGCCGCCCAGCTCACCGGCAGCCGGGTCGGCGTCGGCGCGGCAGCGGGCGCTGGAACTGCTCGACGAGCTCGGCATCGCCGACCGGCGCAACGTCTACCCGGCGGCGCTGAGCGGCGGCGAACGGCAGCGCGTCGCGGTGGCCCGGGCCCTGATGAACCGCCCGGCGCTGCTGCTGGCCGACGAGCCGACCGGCGCACTGGACAGCCGCTCCGGCGAGCAGGTGATGGACCTGCTGCTCGACCTCAACCAGATCGGCCAGACCCTGCTGATCGTCACCCACGACGAGCGACTCGCCACCCGCTGCGCCAGCCGCGTCGTCGAACTCGCCGACGGCCGGATCGCCCGCGAGCGCACTCTGGAACGCGCATGAAGTGCCGTGTGGCGGGCTGCCGCGGGCCGCGGTGCGGCGGCGCGACGGATGCAGACGTTCGTCATCGGTCTGGTCGTGCTGCTGTCCACCACGACGATCGTCGTCGCGCTGGCCCTGCTGCGGCGTACCTCGGCGCCGTTCGACCGGGCCTTCGCGCGGCAGCCCGGCGCGCACGCGGTCGCCGCTGTTCGACCCGGCCAGGTGACCGACGCGAACAGCTGGCGGCCCAGCGGACCGGCGTGGCGGCGTCGGCCGGACCGTTCGGCCTGGTCACCCTCGAGCTCCGGGACAGTGGGCGGTTCGGGCCCGCCGGGCCCGCTGACCGTCGTCGGCCGGGCCGAACCCGGCGGCGCCGTCGACCGGCTCGACCTCTGGCAGGGGCGCTGGCCCGCCGCGCCCGGCGAGATCGTGCTCAACGAGCCGGCGCACGGACCCGGACGAGCCCGGGTCCCGACCGGCAGCCGAGAGTGACCCTCGGCGGCCACCGCGTTCACCGTCGTCGGCCGGGCGCTACAGCCTCAGCCGGTCCGCCGACGCCTGGGTGACGCCCGAGCAGATGGCCGCGCTGCGGCCCGACCGCGATGCAGATGCTCTACCGGTTCACCGGCGACGTGTCGACCAAGGCCGCGGTCGAAGCCGACCTGGCCGCCGTCACCGCCGGGCTGCCGACCGGGCGCGCTGGTCGCCGCGCAGCCGTACCTCGTCGTCAAGGAGGAGATCTCCGCGGACGTCGGCGTGTACGTGCCGTTCCTCGCCACGTTCGGCGTGCTCGGGCTGATCGTCGGCGTCGTGATCGTCGGCAACGTGGTCAGCGGCGCGGTCGTCTCCGGCTTCCGGCACATCGGGATCCTCAAGGCCCTCGGCTTCACGCCGCGCCAGGTGGTCGCCGTCTACCTCGTCGATGGTGTCGGTGCCGGCCGTCGTCGGCTGCGTCCTCGGCACCGTCGCCGGCGCGCTCGCCGCCCAACCGCTGCTGACGCGAGGGCTTCCAGGGTCTCGGGCTCGACGTCGGCATCGGCGTCGGCCCGTGGATCTGGCTCGCCGGGCTGGTCGGGGTGCCGGCGATCGTCGCCCTCGCCGCGTTCGTGCCGGCCGTCCGGGCGCGCCGCCTGTCGGCGGCCGAGGCGATCAGCGCCGGCAGCGCACCCCGGCATCGGCCGCGGCACCCGGATCCAGCACCGGCTCGCCGGCGCCCGGCTGCCCCGCGCGGTGACCCTGGGACTGGGGCTGCCGTTCGCGCGACCGGGCCGCACCGCGTTCACCGTCGCGGCCGTGCTGCTCGGCGTGACCACGGTGACGTTCGCGACCGGGCTCGCCGACACGCTGGTCCGGATCTCCACGATCGAGGACACGGCGGCCGGGCAGATCGGCGTACAGCCGTCCAATGGCCTGTTCCGGCTCGCGCCCTCCGACGGCCGGGCCGCCGGTCGGGGCGCCGGCCACCACCACCCGCACCGACGCGCAGGTCGAGGAGCTGCTGCGCGGGCCTGCCGGACGCGGCCCGGGTGACCGCCATCTCACCGCCTGCCGGTCACCGTCGCTCGGGCAGACCCAGCCGCTGCCGGTCAACTTCGTCCGCGGCGACTACTCGGCGATGGGCTACTCGGAGGAGCTCACCGACGGGCGCTGGATGACCGGGCCGGACGAGACCGTCGTGCCGTCGGAGCTGATGCGCGAGCGCGGGCTGGCCGTCGGCGACACGCTCACGCTGCGGCTCGGCGGCGGCGCAGGCGGAGCTGACCGTGGTCGGCGAGACGATGGACGGCCCGCACGGGGCCGCCCGGCATCTTCGCGGACTGGCGCGTGCTCACCGCGCTCGCGCCGGACCGGGTCGTCGCGGCCGCGGGAGGTCTACTACCAGGTGCAGCTCGTACCCGGTGGCGACGTCGCGGCGTACGTCGCCGCGGTGACGGGCGGCCGACCCGGCGATCGACGCGTGGGACACCATGCCAGCTCAGCGACTTCCGGTGACCGTGGTCGGCTTCTCGTCGGTGCTGTCGCTGCTGCTGTCGACCGTCGCGGCGCTCGGCGTCTTCAACACGGTCGTGCTCAACGTCCGGGAGCGCCGGCGGGACCTCGGCATGCTCAAGTCGATCGGGATGACGCCGCGCCAGGTGGTCGCGATGGTGCTGACGTCGATGGCCCTCGTCGGCGTGGTCGGCGGTGTGCTCGGCATCCCGCTCGGGGTGCTCGCACACCGTTACATCGTGCCGGCGGCCGCGGACGCGGCCCGGGTCGCCATTCCGGACGTCGGTCTGGAGGTGTGGCAGGTGCCGACGCTCGTGCTGCTGGCGCCTGGCCGGCGTGGTGATCGCGCTGCTCGGCGCGCTGGTCCCGGCCCGCGGCGCGGCCCGGCTCACCATCGCCGAGGTGCTGCACAACGAGTGATTCTCGTTATTTCTGTTGCCTTCAGTGCGGATCGCGCGCTCTACCTTTGATACAGACACCGACGAGCAAGGAGACCCCGGACATGTTGTGGCAGCCGAGTTTCGAAACCGCAGCGGCTCACGCCGCGCGGTTTCGTGGGCATGCCCAACGCCGGGCTATCGCCTTTCCGCTGAAGCCCAGTGAGCGGCCGACCCACGCGGGACGGTGGCTGACGTAGCGCTCTTTATCCAGCGCTGACGCCGCCCACCCGCAAGGGACCGGGCGGCGTTTTCTTTACCCCACTTTAGCGATGGGGCGTGGCGCAACTGGTTGCGCAGCGGTCTCCAAAACCGAAGGTTGCAGGTTCGAGTCCTGTCGCCCCTGCTTTCCTACCGACCCATGGGTCCGGATTGGGTTTGAGACTCAAGTGTTGAAAATTCCAGCAGCTGGATGGCATTTCGGGAACGACCGGCTCGGTGACCGGGCCTGCTTTGGGTGCAGGACGTGCGGGGTTCGACTCCCCGGTTCCCGACTGTTTTCTTTGTTCTCTTGGTTCTTGGGCCGTCGGAGCAGTTGGAAAGCTCGTCGCGTTCTCAGCGCGAAGATCAGGGGTTCGAGTCCCCTACGGCCTACGCGGATGTAGCGCAGTTGGTAGCGCGCCACCTCGCCATGGTGGAGGTCACCGGTTCGAACCCGGTCATCCGCTCTTCGTCACGTCTTCAACGAAAGGAGGATCCGGTGGACGTGCTGGTCATCAACGCCGACCTCGGCCCGCTCCACCGGGTCAGTCTCCGGCACGCCGTGCGGATGCTCGTCCGCCAGGTCGCCGAGGTCCACGAGTCGCGGCCCGACGGGCTGATCGGCGTCTACCCGATGCCGACCGTCGTGCGGCTCGTCCGGTACGTGGTCACGAAGTGGCGCTACAGCGCCGTGCCGGGCTGGTCCCGGGCGGGCGTCCTGGTCCGCGACGGCCGGGCCTGCGGCTACTGCGGCGGCCACGCGACCACCGATCGACCACGTCCTGCCCCGCTCCCGCGGCGGCCGGAACACCTGGTCCAACACCATCGCGGCCTGCGACGGCTGCAACCAGCGCAAGGGCGACCGCACCCCGGCCGAGGCCGGGATGATCCTGCGGTTCGAGCCGACGACCCCGTCGTGGGCGTCGCTCACCCGGCGCTGACCGCGGCCGGCGGTGCTCCCGACCGCCGGCCGCACCAATGGGAGCTGATGTAACCCGGCAGCATGGTTGCCTCTGAAGCAGCTCGTCCAGGTTCGAATCCTGGGCTCCCAGCGGCATTGCCCTCGTGGCCCAACTGGCAGAGGCGACGATCTGAGGGGTCGTAGGTTGCGCGTTCGAATCGCGCCGAGGGCACGTTTGTCGTTTTGCCGCCGTAGCTCAGTTGGCCAGCAGCGCCCGCCTCGTAAGCGGGAGGTCCTCGGTTCGAATCCGAGCGGTGGCTCGTTCCATGGGGTGAGTGCAGGTGCACAGCGTTGCCTTGCAAGCTTCGCGTGCGCGGTTCGATACCGCGTCGCTCCACGCATGCCCGCGTAGCCCAATTGGCAGAGGCGCCTGGTTCAGGGCCAGGAGGTTAGGGGTTCGAATCCCTTGGCGGGTACGACGCGGAAGGATGGCCGAGAGGTCTAAGGCGCTGCAGTGCTAATGCAGACCGGTCCGTCCGGCGCGGGTTCGAATCCCGCTCCTTCCGCCAAGCCCTTGTAGCTCAACGGACAGAGCACCGGTCTACGAAGCCGGGAGTGGAGGTTCGATTCCTCCCAGGGGTACGCATCGGGCTGTGGCGCAGTTTGGTAGCGCACCGCGTTCGGGACGCGGGGGTCGTCGGTTCAAATCCGGCCAGCCCGACCATGGAGGATAGCGCGGCATGGTGCCGCAGCCGGTCTCGAAAACCGGAGCCGGCCGAAAGGCCGCGGGTTCAAGTCCTGTGTCCTCCGCCACGCGCCGTTAGCTCAGCCTGGTAGAGCAGTGGCCTCTTAAGCCATCTGTCGGGGGTTCGAATCCCTCACGGCGTACTTGCGGGATAGAGGAGCTAGGTCGTCCTCGCAGGCCTCATAAGCCTGAGATCGCGGGTTCAAATCCCGCTCCCGCTACCACGTTCCCCTCGCGCGTTCGGTTATGGGTAGGCCCCGGGTCTTTCACGCCCGAGAAGCGGGTTCGAGTCCCGCACGCGCGACCATTCCCTTGTAGCTCAAGTGGCAGAGCGTCCGGCTGTTAACCGGAAAGTTTCAGGTTCGAGTCCTGACGAGGGAGCGACGCCCGGATAGCTCAGCGGGAGAGCACTGCTTTCACACAGCAGGGGTCCCTGGTTCGATCCCAGGTCCGGGCACGGCGTTCGTGGTGTACGGGTGTGCACGCCGGACTGTGGCTCCGGAGGGCGAGGGTTCGACTCCCCGCGAACGCCCCACGGGAGTGCGCCACCGATGGTGAGGTGGGGCTGGCTGTAACCCAGTTGCCTTCTGGCTCAGGGGGTTCGAATCCCTCCGCTCCCACGATGCCCTCGTAGCTCAGCGGAAGAGCGCGGCTCTCCGAAGGCCGAGGTCGCTGGTTCGAATCCAGCCGAGGGCACGCACGTTCCCGGTGCGCGGACGACGGCTACTTCTTTGGCAGACGACCCTGTAAAGGTCGGCGGGATTCGAAGCCCGCGAACGCGGTCATCGACTTGACCTGTGGAACGCCATCCACTGTGGAGTTGCGCAGGAGGACGTTGGCTGTCCAGCCGCCGCTCATAACGGCGGTCCGCCCGGTTCGACACCGGGGCCTGCGACGGACTTCGCCGGGCACGACCGGGTCGTGATCTTCACCGACGAGCAGGCCCAGTCCGGCGGCACCGTCGACCGCGCGGTCCCGGCGTCGGTGCCGATGTTCACCTGGAACCTGGCCGGCTACCGGATGGGCCACGCGCCGTCCGGGTCGGGCAACCGGCACACCTTCGGTGGCCTGACCGACCAGGCGCTCCGGATGATCCCGTTGCTCTCAGCGGGTCGAAACGCCGACTGGCCGTGGGTGCGGGGCTGACCTCGCTTCGCGACGCGTCACCAAGGACGCGGCGTATTGATGTGCGCACCGCAGTGGCGGTAGAAGTGAACGGAGGTCGGAGGAACGCTCGGGCCGGAACCCAGGCACAGGATGACCCTACTCGATCGACGCCGCCAACCCGGTGAAGGCTGCGTAGTTCTGCCCGTAGCACCACCCGCTGACATCCAATGTCTAGACGGGTTCGCGCCCTGCTTGCTGGGCCTCGTCGAGGTGAACGTGCATCACCCATTGACAGAACCTCCGATGTTTCGAGAACATCATCGAGATGTGTGAATCCCTGCACTCGGAGGAGAGCATCATGCGGTCAACGCTCCGGATCGGACTGTCGTTGCTCCTCGCGTTGGCGGCTTCGGTCGTCATCCCAGCGGCGCCAGTCGCGGCCGCGCCGGGCGACAACTACGCCGTGGACGACGCGCTTGAGCGGCCCACGCACCCGCTGGTTCGACGAGGCACGGTTCGGCATGTTCATCCACTTCGGCCCGTACGCCGCCTATCGGGGTCAGTACGGCACGTGCCGCGGCGCCGAGTGGATCAAGCGGCGAGTGCAACATCCCGTGGAGCGACTACGAGGCCAAGGCCGCCACCTTCAACCCCGCCTCGTTCAACGCGAACGCGATCGTGCAGCTGGCCAAGCAGGCGGGCCAGAAGTACATCGTCATCACCTCCAAGCACCACGACGGCTTCGCCATGTGGCCCACCCGGGTCAACCGGTGGAACCTCCGCGACCACTCCGGCTTCTCCCGCGACCTCCTGCGCGAGCTCAAGGACGCCGCCACCGCCAACGGCATCAAGCTCGGCTTCTACTACTCGATCTGGGACTGGCACGACCCGGACTTCGTCGGCGAACTTCCCGGCCTACGTCACCAAGATGAAGGCGCAGCTGCAGGAGCTCGTGACCAACTACGACCCCGCGCTGCTGTGGTTCGACGGCGAATGGACCGAGACCAACCCCACCAACCCGTGGTCGGCCCAGAACGGCGAGGACCTGGAGCGGTTCGTCCGCGGCATCTCACCCCAGGTCGTCACCAACAACCGGGTCGGCAAGCGCCGCCCCGTCGACGGCGACTACGGCACTCCCGAGCAGGCACTCGCCGGGTCCCCGCCGTCGGCCCAGCTGCAGGAGACCTGCATGACCATCAACAACACCTGGGGGTACGCGGCCTGGGACACCAGCTTCAAGTCCCGACCGAGCTGGTGCGCGACCTGGCCGACCTGACCGAGCAACGGCGCCAACCTCCTGCTCAACATCGGCCCCACCGACACCGGGGCGGTCACGGCCGGGCAGTCCGGTGCGCCTGAGCGGCGTCGGCACCTGGATGACCACCAACGGCGCCGCCATCTCCGGCGCGGGCTACACGGGCCTGGTCGCCCAGCCCGCCTGGGGCGCGGTCACCCGCAAGGGCAACAAGCTCTATCTCGTCGTCAACAACTGGGCCAGCACGCTGCACCTCAGCCAGCGGTCGCCGTTCACGGTCACCGGCGCGCGGGTGCTCGGCAGCGCGTCACCGGTGAGTGTGCGCGCCGCCGGTGACGGCTACGACTTCCTGCCCAGCGGCGGCGCCACCAACGCGATCGCCACCGTCATCGAAGCCGACATCAGCACCCCCGCACCCGCGGCGGTCGGCACCGGCTCCGGGCTCAAGGCGGAGTTCTGGAACAACACCACCTTCCCGGGTACGCCGGCGGTCACCCGCACGGACCCGACCGTCAACTACGCCTGGCGCTTCAGCGGCTCCCCGGCCGCGTCGATCGGCACCGACAACTTCTCCGGCCGCTGGACCGGCTCGATCGAGCCGCGCTACTCCGAGCGGTACACCTTCACCGCCGTGTCGGACGACACGGTCCGGCTGTGGATCGACGGGCAACTCGTCATCGACAACGCGACACCGCACGGACCGGCCGTCGACCAGGGCAGCGTGACCCTGGCGGCCGGCCGCCACGACATCCGCCTGGAACAGACCGAGCAGGGCGGCGAGGCGTACCTGAAGCTCATCTGGAGCAGCCCCAACACGCCGGCCCAGATCGTGCCACGGTCGCAGCTCTATCCCAGCTGCCGGCGGGGCCCAGCGGTTCAACGACAACGTGGCCACCTACAGCAGCGGCTGGTCGGTCAGCAGCGCCCGCGGTCTCGGCGACTACAACGACGACGTGCACTACACGACCACCAACGGCGGGTCGTTCACGCTACACGTTCACCGGCACCGGCATCGACTACCTGTCGGAGCGCTACTCCGACCAGGGCCTGGTGGACGTCTACCTCGACGGTGTCCTCAAGGCCACGGTGGACACCACCAGCGGCGTCCGCCTGACCCAGCAGGTCATCTACAGCGTCCGCGGGCTGCCGCAGGGATCGCACACCCTGCGCGGCGTCAAACGGTCGGGCACGTACATGCTCGTCGACCGCTTCGACGTCATCGCCCAATAGTCACGGGCGGCGGCGATTGGTGGTGCGCTCGGCAGGATTCGAACCTGCGACCATGGGCTTAGAAGACCCCTGCTCTATCCACTGAGCTACGAGCGCCGGGCGGATGTCGCACCCTGTGCCCGTGAAATTGACGGACAGCTAGGGCGTGACGATCTCGCCTGCACATATTAGGTTTCCACGCGTGCAGGTGACGAGCACCCGCTTTCTACCGCTCCTGGTGTCGACCACCGATCGGTCGGTCGGCGACGGGCACGTGCTCGACGAGTTCACGCAGGGTATCGCCGTCGCCTACTCGTTCGGTCCTCCGTTCGGGGAAAGATTGGTCAGCTGGTCGGATCTTGACCGATTTGCCATCAATCGGCGCACGCTGCGCCGCCTGGCCATCGACCACCTCTACGACAACCTGCGCCGGGCGCAGATCCACGGCCGCCCGCCCGCGCTGATGCTCTCGTTCGAGGGGCTCGAGTCGAGCGTGCTGCTCGCCGAGGAGTTCTGGGACGAGATCGCGCCGCGCGTACCCGGTGAGCTGGTGGTCGGGGTCCCGGCCCGGGATGTCGTGATCATCACGGGCACGGAGTCTCCGCCAGGACTGTCCAAGGCGCGCCGCGCGATCGAGCGGGTCTTCATGGCCGGCGACCGGCATCCGCTCAGTCGTGAGCTGTTGGTCTGGCGGCAGGGGGAGTGGCAGCCGCTGCTCGCTGGGCGGCGTCCCGGTCCGCGGCCGCCGGAACCTGGTTGGGGTGGCGATCCGCGTGCCGCTGCGGGCTGGTCGGGGCCCCGGCCGGTCAGCTCGGCACCTGATCCGCCGCCGCACCGGTGGCAGCCGCCGCGTCAGCGCCCGGAACCGGACTATCCGGATCGGGACTATCCGCCCGCCCGGCGCCAACCGCCGCCACGCCGGGCCCCCGTCAGTGGGAGTCACGTACGCGTCGATCCAACGCCCCACCTCAGTGAACAGGCGCTCCCGCGGCTGCGGCCCGGAGAGCGTGAGGTCGTGGATGCCGCCGTCGATGCGGACCAGGGTGACGTGCTGGCCGAGGCGCGGGCGCGTAGCGGACGATGTGTTCGACGTCGAGCACCGCATCGGCCACGTTGATGCTTTCGTGCCATTTGCCGCCGCGGAACGTGCGGGTCGAGCAGGCGACCAGCACCGGTGCCGGGATGTCGAGGCCGGCCCAGAGCTGGCGGTGCGCGGAGCGGATCGCGCCGACCCAGCCCGCGTAGATCGGGAACGCCTCGATCGGCTTCCAGGCCAGGTTGTAGTCCCACTCGCCCCGGTAGTTGATGTGCAGGCTCTGCCCGTAGAGGCTCTCCAGGCCGCGGGGGACCGGCCGGCGTGGGCGGCGGCGGCCCAGTCGGGCGACGCCGGCGAGCGCCGGGCCGCGCATCAGCCAGGGCATGTTGAACTCGAAGAACGGACTGTTCAAGAAAAGACCATCGATCATTTTCCGGTCACGTCGGGCATGTGCCCACAGCGACGCGACCAGGCCGCCGGTCGAGTGGCCGTTGACGAGCAGCGTCTCGGCGCCGATCAGCTCGGCGGCGATGTCGAGCTCGGTGAAGTACTCGGTCAGGTCGGTGGTGAAGTTCGGGCGTCTGGTGCGGCAGCAGGCTGCGGCCGTAGCGGCGCAGGTCGATGGCGTGGAAGTCCCAGCCGCGCTCGACGTAGAAGTCGGCCAGGTGGGTCTGGAAGAAGTAGTCGACGAAGCCGTGCACGTAGAGGACGGCGCGGCCGGTCGGGCGCTCGGCGCGGCGGCTGACCAGCGTCGCGATCAGCGGTCCCTCGTCGTCGTGGCCGAGGTCGATGACCCGGCGCTCGTACGGTTTGCCGAGGACGTCTATCTCCACGTCTGCCACGTTCCAGAACTTACCTGTCCAGTAGCACATCCGAACTTGATCGTTCGGATTTCCACAGCCGGCCAGTTATCCACAGGCATCAGTCCGCCCGTGGCCTCCACCCGCCCGTCCCGCGAAGCTGGTGGTCCGAGTCGACTCGCCCTCTGTTGGCCACTACGTGGAGAAGATGATGTTCGATACCTATGTAACTTTGGTCGGCAATGTTCTGACCGCACCCGAGTGGCGCCGCACCACCAACACCGGCACGCTCGTGGCCAGCTTCCGGGTCGCGTCGACGGCCCGCCGCTTCGACCGCGACAACAGCCGCTGGGTCGACGGGAACTAGCCTGCGGGTCCGCGTGACCTGCTGGCGTCGGCTCGCGGAGGGCGTCGCGTCGTCGGTGATGACCGGCGACCCGGTCGTCGTGGTCGGCCGGCTCTACACCCGCGACTGGGCCGACGGCGAGGGCAACAACCGCACGTCGTACGAGGTGGAGGCGGTCGCGGTCGGCCACGACCTGTCCCGGGGCAAGGCGCGCTTCCTCCGCACCAGGGCCGCCGGCGCGACCAGCGAGCTTGACGACGACGAGGGCGCGATGCGGGCCCGCGGCGAGCCGACCGAAGAGGTCGCCGACGGTGACGTGCCGGCCCGCTACGGCGACAGCGATGACCTGTTCGACGACTCCGAGCTCGCCGACCTGCCCGACGGCACCCCAGGAGGCGCCGGTGCCCGTCTGACGGCTCATCCGGCGCCGTTGGCCGCCGTTTGTCGCCCCAGCACGGCGGCCAACACCGTGCCGAGATAGTCCTCGAGCGCGGGGCCCTGCGGCACCGCTTCCGGGATCCGCACCACCAGCTGGATGTGGCCCAGATAGGTGGCGTAGGCGAACAGCGCACGGCGGTCGGCCTCGGCGGCGTCGAAGCCGAGCGCGGTGAGCTGAGCGGCGATGTAGGCGGTCCGCCGGGCCACGGCCCGGCGCATCGCCGGCGCCACCGCCGGGTGATCGGCCGCGGCGTGCAGGTGCACCTCGACCGGCGCCCGTTCCGAGGCGGTGACCGCGACGAACAGCGCCCGCAGGCGGGCGGTCGGGTCGGGCTCCGCGTCGACGGTGCGCAGGATCGCGTCGGTGTAGGTCTCGTCCCAACTGCTCAGGGCGGCCTCGAGCAGGGCGTCGCGGTTGGCGAAGTGCCAGTAGAAGCTGCCCTTCGTGGTGCCGAGCCGCGCGGCGAGCGGTTCCACCGCCACGCCGGCCAGGCCCTGCTCGCCGATCGCGGTCAATGCCGCGGCGGTCCAGTCATCAGGTCCGAGACGGGGTTTACGCACAGCCATACGCTACCGTATGGTCTCTCCATACGGTTCCGTATGGAGGAGGGGCCGCATGGACCATGACGTGATCGTCGTCGGCACCCGTGCTGCCGGCGCCGCGACCGCGATGCTGCTCGCCCGGGCCGGGCTGCGGGTGCTGGCCGTCGACCGGGCGCGCTTCCCGAGCGACACCCTGTCGACGCACCAGGTGCAGGTGCCCGGCATCGCCCGGCTGCGGCGGTGGGGCGTGCTCGACCGGATCGCCGCCGTGACACCGGCGGTGCCGACGGTCCGGCTCGACACCGGCGGGTCGGCGCTGCACGGGCGCTATCCGGCGGTCGACGGCGTCGACGCGCTCTACGGGCCGCGGCGCACGCTGCTCGACGCGGCCCTGGTCGACGCCGCGCGCGGCGGCGGGCGCCGAGGTCCGCGAAGGCTTCGCGGTCGAAGAACTGACCCGCGACGCCAACGGCCGGGTAACCGGCATCCGCGGCAGAGGACGCGGGGAGGGGAGGGGGAGGGCCCCCTCTGCCGGGCACGTCACCGCAACCGCCCGGCTGGTGATCGGCGCCGACGGCAAGCGGTCCACCACCGCCGAGGCGGTCGGCGCGCACGCCTACCACGTGCGGCCGCCGGCGACGTTCGCCTGCTACACCTACTGGTCGGGGGTCGACCTTCCGGTCGGCGAGATCCACGTCCGGCCCGGGTTGACCGTTCCGGCGTTTCCCACCAACGACGGGCTCGTGATGGTCGCGCTGTTCGCGCCGCTGGCCGACTTCGACCGGTTCCGGGCCGATCCGGGCGCCGAGCTACCAGGCCGCGCTCGACCGCTGCGGCGGCGACCTCGGCGAGCGGGTCCGGGCCGGGACGCGGGCCGAGCCGTTCCGGCTGGCGCCCGACGTGCCCAACGGCTTCCGGGCGGCGCACGGTCCGGGCTGGGCCCTGGTCGGCGATGCCGGCGTGGTGATGGACCCGGTCGCGGGCCAGGGGATCAGCAACGCCTTCCGGGACGCCGAGACCCTCGCCGCGGCGGTCGTGCGCGGCCTCGAGCGCGGCGGCGCCGGGCTCGACGACGCGCTCGCGGGCTACCAGCGGGAACGCGATGCCGCCGCACTGCCGATCTACGGGATGACCCGATCGCTGTCCACGCTGCGGATCTCGCCCGCGCAACGGTTGCTGTTCGCCGCGATCGCCGACGACCCGGCCGCGACCTCCCGCTTCTTCGGTGTGCTGTCCGGTGCCGTCCGCTACGACGACTACCTCCGCGCCGACAACATGCTGGGTGTGCTCGGCTCCGCCGCCGGGCGCCGACTGCGCCGGGCACTCGGGATCCGGGCGGCGCGCGGCCCCGCGGCGCCGGCCACGGATCACCCGGACGCGTCACCGGTGTCCGGGTAGTCGCCCCACCTGGTTCGTCTCCGGCGCGCCGATCGGGGCCGGCACGACGACGACGTTCAGCGGAGCCGGCGCGTCCGGGTGACCTGGCGGCGGAGCGCATCCTTCGTGGCTGGCAAGAGCGGCGGCGCGTCCGGGTGGGTTACGCATCTCCTGTCCGCTTCGACACCTCCGCAAGCGTCTAGGCTGCCGGAATGGAAATGACCGGCAGCCGGCCCGAGGTCATCGTCGTGGGGCTCGGCACGATGGGTGCGGCCGCCGCGTACCACTTGGCGAGCCGCGGCATCCGGGTGATGGGCATCGACCGCTTCACGCCGCCGCACGGGCGCGGTGAGCATGCCGGCGGTTCACGGATCATCCGCCAGGCGTACGCCGAGGGCCGGGCCTACGTACCCCTGGTGTTGCGGGCCTATGAGCTCTGGCGCCAACTCGGCGAGACCGCCGGCGTCGAGCTGATGACGCAGACCGGCGGGCTGATGGTGGGCCGCGCGGACTCCGCGCAGGTGTCCGGGGCGCTGGCCTCCGCGCGCACCCATTTCCTGGAGCACGAGATGCTCGACGCCGAGACCATCCGGCAGCGGTTCCCCGCGTTCACGCCGGCCGACGACGAGGTCGGGCTCTACGAGCGGGCCGCCGGCATCATCCGCCCCGAAGCCGCGATCAGCGCCCACCTGCGACTGGCCGAGCGGTCCGGCGCCGAGTTGCGCTACGGCGCCACCGTCACCGACTGGGACGCCACCGCCGACGGCGTGACGGTGCGGGTCGACGGTCGCACGATCAGCGCCGACCGGCTCGTCGTCTGCCCAGGGCCGTGGGCCGCCGACCTGCTGCAGATGCCCGGCACGCCGGTGACGCTGGAGAGCCGGCTGCAGCACTACTGGCTGCCCACCGACCATTTCGCCATCGGGCGCTGCCCGGTCTGGATCTGGGAACCGTCCGACGACCAGGTCGGGTACGGCATCCCGGCGTTCTCGCCGCCCGCCGACCTGCAGGACCTCGGCCCGGGCGTGGGTGCCGTCGTCAAGGCCGCGTTCCACACCGGCGAGCGGCCCGCGGACGCCGAGCTCGGCCCGCCGTCGGCGACGCCCGACGACCTGACCACGATGCTCGCCTGGCTGGCCTCACGACTGCCGGGCCTCGCCGACGCCCAGCTATCTCGACGCGAAGCCCTGCCTCTACACGATGACCCCGGACAGCGACTTCATTCTCGGCCCGCACCCGGACGCGCCGACGACGGTGGCGGTGGCGGCCGGCTTCTCCGGGCACGGCTTCAAGTTCGCCCCGGTGGTCGGTGAGATCCTCGCTGACCTGGTCCAGACCGGCCACACCCTGCACACGATCGACCAGTTCGCACCGGGCCGCTTCACCGCCAAGGCCACCGGCGCCTGAGCGCGGGGCGGCCACGAGCCGGCGGCTAGGGTGATCATGTGGGATGGCTGGCGGTGGACCGGGTGGCGATGGCGGGCGCGCGGCCGACGCCGCCGGGCTGCTGGCCGGCTACGCGCTGGACGCGCTGGCTCGGTGACCCGCGCCGGTTCCATCCGGTCGCCGGGTTCGGCACCCTCGCGCAGCGCCTCGAACGCCGGGTCTACCGCGACGACCGGCGCGCGGGTGCCGCGTACACCCTGCTGGCGGTCGGCGCGCCCACGGCGCTCGGCGTCGCGGCGGCGCTGGCCACCCGCGGCCGTCCGGTGTCCCGCTTCGTGGTGACCGCGGCGGCGACCTGGACCGTGCTCGGCGGGCGCACGCTGCGCGCCGAAGGGCCGGCGGATGGCCGGCTACCTGCGCGCCGGCGACGTGCCGGCCGCGCGGCGGCGGCTGAACTACCTGTGCGGCCGCGATCCGGCCACGCTCGACGAGGCGGAACTGGCCCGGGCCACCGTCGAGTCGGTCGCCGAGAACACCTCCGACGCGGTCGTCGCGCCGCTCTGGTGGGGCGCGGTCGCCGGCGTGCCGGGGCTGCTGGCCTACCGCGCGGCGAACACCCTGGACGCGATGGTCGGCCACCGCTCGGCCCGGTACGCCCGGTTCGGCACCCCGGCCGCCCGCCTCGACGACGTGCTCAACCTCGGCGCCGGCCCGGCTCACCGCGCTGCTGACGGTGGCGGCGGCGCCGCAGGTGCGGGGGCGGCGGGCCGAGGCGCTGCGGGTCTGGCGGCGCGACCGCGCCGACCACCCGAGCCCGAACGCCGGCCAGTGCGAGTCGGCGATGGCCGGTGCGCTCGGCGTGCGGCTCGGCGGTCGCAACGTCTACTTCGGACGCAGCGAGACCCGGCCGTTCCTCGGTGACGGGCCGCGCCCCGACTTCCGGCACGTCAATCGGGCCAGCCAAGCTGTCCGGCGACCGTGGGTATCGCCTCGGTGGCGCTCGCGGCCGCCGCCGCGTTCGGCCGTCCCCGGCGCCGGCGATGAACGGCGGCCTGCTGGTCGCCGGCACCACCTCGGACGCCGGCAAGAGCGTGGTCACCGCGGGCATCTGCCGCTGGCTGCACCGCCGGGGCGTACGCGTGGCGCCGTTCAAGGCCCAGAACATGTCCAACAACTCGGCCGTCGTGGTCGGTCCGGACGGGCGCGGCGGCGAGATCGGTCGGGCGCAGGCGATGCAGGCCGCCGCCTGCGGGATACCGGCCGAGGTGCGGTTCAACCCGGTGCTGCTCA
The DNA here is from genome assembly GCA_963840005.1 of uncultured Actinomycetota bacterium. GTDB lineage: Bacteria > Actinomycetota > Actinomycetes > Mycobacteriales > Micromonosporaceae > Asanoa. The sequence goes on from CAWIXO010000044.1 coordinate 123,665, forward strand.
AGCCGGGCAGCGACCACTCCAGCCAGGTCGTCGTGCTCGGCGAGGCGGTCGACCGGGTCGACGCCGGCAACTTCCGGGCGCTCAAGTCGCGGCTCGCCGGCACCGTGTTCGAGACCTTCGACCAACTGCGCACCGAGTACGACGTGGTCGTCTGCGAAGGCGCCGGCAGCCCCGCGGAGATCAACCTGCGGGACACCGACTTCGTCAACCTCGGGCTGGCCCGGCACGGGCGGCTGCCCACCGTGGTCGTCGGCGACATCGACCGCGGCGGGGTGTTCGCGGCCATGTTCGGCACCGTCGCCCTGCTCGACAAGGCCGACCAGGACCTCGTCGCCGGGTTCGTCGATCAACAAGTTCCGCGGCGACCGCGGCCTGCTCCAGCCGGGCATCGACATGCTGGAACGGGTCACCGGCCGCCCGACGTACGGCGTACTCCCGTGGCATCTGGATCTGTGGCTCGACGCCGAGGACTCGCTGGCCTACGGCAGCGCGCTCGGCCGGCCGGCGGCGCCGCACGGCACGCAGTGGCTGCGACGTGGCGGTGGTGCGGCTGCCGCGCGATCTCCAACGCCACCGACGCCGAGGCGCTCGCGACCGAGCCCGGCGTGCGGGTGCGGCTCACCATCGAGCCGGCCGACATCGCCGCCGCCGACCTCGTCGTGCTGCCGGGCAGCAAGTCCACCGTGGACGATCTGCGAGTGGCTGCGGGAGACGCGGG
>CAWIXO010000045.1:0-117848 GCA_963840005.1 uncultured Actinomycetota bacterium
GGCGGGCCCGCGGCGACGAGATCGTCACGACCCTGTTGGAGGGCGCCCCGCCGGACCGGGTCCGGCCGCCAGTCGGCTACGTGTGGGATCTGATCCGCGGCGGCCTGCGTCAGCGGTTCGCACCGCCCCATGGGCGCGGCTACGCCGTGGTCGCTCTGGTGTGCGCGGCCGCCGTGGCCTACCTCGCCCTTGGCGGGGCGATTCGGCTCACCACCGCGTCCGAGTCCAGCAAGGAATCACATCTCTTCATCGTCGGGCGCGACTCTGTTGCCGCCCGAGGCGCCCGTGTACGGCGACCCAGGAGCGGATGTTGACGACCTTCGGGGGTCCGACACTGATCGAGGCCGAATGTCCACGCCGCAGCGACCGCGATCCCCTCGACGACCTTGCCGTTGAGGCCCGGGCCCGGGCCATCGCCGACGGCTGGCCTGGCAGGCCCGATCGAGGCACGCCGGTTCTACGCTCGAACGCGACGGCCAGGCAGCCGCGGGTCGTGACGGTCACCCTGGACGCAGTCCCGGCCGAGCCCTACGGCCGGCGTGTCCGTCCACTGCGCGATATCCCTGGCCAGCCCCACTCCTGCCCGTAGGCATCGCCGCCGTCGTCCTCGGCGGGCTGGCGGGGTGGCTGGCCGGCGCGTGGACGCTGCGGCGGTTCCGGTCCCGCACGCCGGCCGGCCAGCTCCTGATCGCGCTGACCGGCGCGCCGGGCCTACTGCTCGTCCGCGGCGCGGTGGCGGTCAGCACCGGCGGGGCCGAACTGGACGTGTCCGGCTGCCGGAAAATAATCGGCTTCACTGCGGCACGCTCCCCGAAGGGATGGGCCGCCGCCCTGGTGCTGACACCGCTGCTGGCGGCGAGCCTGCCGGCCGACGATTTTTTTTTTTTTTTTTTTTTTTTTTTTTTTTTTTTTTTTTTTTTTTTGGGGGGGGGGGGGGGGAAAAAAAAAAAAAAAAAAAAAAAAAAAAAAAAAAAAAAAAAAAAAAAAAAAAAAAAAAAAAAAAAAAAAAAAAATTTTTTTTTTTTTTTTTTTTTTTTTTTTTTTTTTTTTTTTTTTTTTTTTTTTTTTTTTTTTTTTTTTTTTTTGGGGGGGGGGGGGGGGGGGGGGGGGGGGGGGGGGTCCTCGGCCGCGGCGCCGCGCCCGCCCACCGACCTGGTGCGAGTCGGACGTCCGCGCCGTCACGGCGGCCCACCTCGCGTTCGGGCTGGCGATCGCGACCGTGCTGGTCACCTTCACGGCCGCATGCTGGCCACCGGCGCCGACCGCGCCGCCATGGTGAGCGGCGCGCACGATCCGAAGGAACTGCTGCCGCTGGCCGGTGTACGTGGCGCTCGCGCTGCTCTTCTACACCGGCGTCATCCTGTCGCCGCTGCTGCTGACCGTCTCGGTGCCGCTGCTGGCGGTCGGCCGCGGCCGGGTCGGCCCGGTCGCCTGGCGGGTCCTGCTGGTCGCCGCCATCTCGGCGGTGCCTGCCGGCGCTGCTGTTCACTCCGTACGGCGGCGATGCCGTCCCGCTGGTGGATGGACTAGCGGCGATTGCGCGCGCACCTTGTGCAGGCGGAACGGCTTGCGGGTCGGGCGGGCCGCGGGGTCTCCCGGGGCGGCTCGGCGAGGCTGCCGTCGGGCAGGTCCGGCCGGGTGACCACCGGCCCGCCTCGGCCGGGCTCAGGCAGCTCAGCGTGCAGTCCATCGCCCAGCGCTCGACCAGCCTGTCGGTCGGGCCGGGCGCGTTGAGCCGCTTGCCGCCGACCTGGGGCGCGACCGCGTTCCACTCGTCGTCGCCGGGCTGCACCCGGCGCACGTCGGCGGTGCAGGTGACGATCCGGCCGCCGTGGTCGCCGCCGCAGCGTCACCTCGGCGGTCGCGGCCCGGGCCAGCCCGGGCCAGCTGCTGCTCGCCGATGCCGGTGACCACGTAGAGCGCGCCGTCGACCGGACGCACCAGAGCCCGCGCGCCGGACCGCCGTCGACGGACACCCAGGCCACGGCCGCCTTCTTGATCGCCTCTTCCACCACGGCGTCGGTCATGCCCTCATCCTGCCCGGCAGCGCGGCGGGTGCGCCACGGTCCACCTCGTCGAGTACGCCGACAAGGCCGGTCACCGAGCGGCCGGACCAGCCGACGTCGGCCGCGAAGACCAGGTGGTCGGCGAGGTCGGGGGCGGCCAGCCGGACGGCGGTCATGCCGACCTCGGCGGCGCCGGTCAGCTCGTGGCTGCCGCCGTCGCCGACGTACAGGCACTCGGCCGGGGCACGCCGAGCCGCTGGCAGGCCGCCAGGTAGATGCTCGGGTCGGGCTTGCAGACCCCCTCCTCGACCGAGAAGACGGCAATGTCGAGCAGCGGCGCCGACCGGCAGGCCGGGCAGGAGGGCCGGGCAGCTCGTGGGTGCAGTCGCTGATCAGCGGCCGTCCGCAGCCCGCGCAGGCGCAGCGCCCAGCAGCGACGGGCACCGCCTCGTCGCGCAGTTCCGCGTCGGCGCGGAGCGCGCGCGAAGCGGCAGGCCGAGCGCGGCCCGGAGCTGCGTCGTCGGACGGGTCGGCCGCCGGCCCGCGTGCGCGATCCAGCGCAGGTTGTCCTCCGCCGCGAGCCGAGTTCGCCGCTGGCGCGGCGGTAGTACGTGGCGATCGAGCAGCGAGACATGCGCTGGGGATCGCATCCCAGGATGCGGGCGATGTCGAGGTGTCGGGGCCGCGGCGGACGGCCCGGGTGAGAGTGCCGAAGAAGTCGAACACAACCGCGCGTAGGGCGGGCAGACGGATCAGCCTCCACGGCATGACCTGGGGGCAGTAGCTGGCACAGACCGGGCGAGCCTATCGACGGCGGCCGCTGCGCCCTATCGGCCGATCGACTGAGAGTAGTCGGATAGCCGCAGTAAGTGATTTGTGAGGATGGTTCACTGTGCCCCGCCCCGCGCTCGACCCCGCCGGTCCCGCGCTCGTCGTCGCCGTCCTCGCCGTGTCCACGTCGGCCCGCTGATCGCGTTCGCGGCCGCGCCGGCCCTCGCCATCGCGTTCTGGCGCAACGCGCTCGCGGTCGGCGTGCTCGGGCCGATCTCGCTGTTCGCCCGCCGCGCCGAGTACGCCAACCTGGCCCGCCGCGAGCCGGCTGTACTGCGTGCTCGCCGGGTCGCCCTCGCGGCGCACTTCGCCGCCTGGATGCCGAGCATCCGGTTCACCACGGTGGCGGCCTCCACGGCCCTGGTCGCCACCCAGCCGGTCTGGCAGGGGCTGATCTCGGTCGCCCAGGGCCGCCGGCTCCGGACCGTGACCTGGGCGGGCATCGGCGTCGCGGTGCTCGGTGCGGTGCTGGCCACCGGCGCCGACTTCGGCGGTCTCGTCCCGCGCGGTGCTCGGCGACCTGCTGGCGGTGGTCGGCGCGGTGATGGCGGCGGCGGTTACACCGCGTTCGGCGAGCGGGCCCGGGTCACGTTGAGCACGACGACGTACACGACGATCTGCTATTCGGTCTGTGCGTGCTCCTGCTGGTCGTCTGCCTCGCCGTCGGGGCAGTCGCTCGGCGGCTACCCGGGCACGACCTGGCTGGCCATCCTGGGCCTGGTCGCCGGCGCCCAACTGCTCGGGCACACGATGTTCAACTACGCGCTGCGCCGGGTCTCGGCCACCACGATCAGCGTGCTGATCCTGCTGGAGGTGCCGGGCGCGGCGCCTGATCGCCTGGCTCTGGCTCGACCAGGTGCCGCCGCGTCGCAGTCCCTGCCCGGGCTCGCCCTGCTGATGGTCGGCGTCGCTGATCGTGGTGCTCGGCGGGGCGCACGCCGGCCGCCGGGAACGGGAGCGGGCCCGTGCCCTTGAGGTCGAGACCGCCGGCACCCTGCCCTGACGATCAGCCCGGGTAGTCGCCGAGCCCGTGCCCGGCTAGCGTGCTGGCCTCCTCGATCAATTCGCGGATCTCGGCACTGTTCTGGCTCCGCCGCCGGATCTCGGCGTGTACCGCCGCGTCGAGGCCGGCCAGTATCGCGGCGACCAGGCGCGGGCGGGGGTCGTCCCGCAGCGGCCCCGGCGGCAATGGCCAGCGCGCCCGCCAGTGCGGCCTCGCTCTGTTCGCGGAGGCTGAGCAGGCGCGCCCGCAGAGCTGGACTCTCGTCGACCACCCGCCAGAACGCCGTCCGAGCCCGGGTCGAGACCGAGCGTCGGCTCGCCGGCGTCGATCTCGGCGAGCAGCAGCCGGCGCACCGCGGCGACGGCTTTCTCGCCGGGGCCGCGCTGGGCCACCGCGCCCGGCCAGTCGACCGACGACCTCGTCCTGCCGGTCGAAGAACAGGTCCTCTTTGGTCGGGAAGTAATTGAAGGCCGTGTTCACCGATACGCCGGCCGCGTCGGCGACCTCGGCCACGGTGACCCGGTCGAAGCCCCGGGCGAGGAACAGGCCGAGCGCCGCGTCGGCGATCGCGGCCCGGGTCGCGGCCTTCTTCGTCTTCCCGCAGTGCCACGCGGCCAATCTTAGTGCCACCACAAACTTGGTGTGACACCAAATTTTCGGTCTATGCTCCTGGCGCATGGAATTCGGGATCTACGCCGGCGGGCTCGGCCGCCGATCATGAACGGCGACATCACGCCGGGCCCGCCGGAGCGCGCCGACCGCATCGAAGCGCGCCCTCGACGAACTACACGGCGATCGTCCGTTCCTTGTCCGGGGCTACACGCACTACAGCGACGCCCTGGGCGGGCACCTTGAGGCTCCACCCCGACCCGAGCGGCATGCCGCGCGGGCGGCGCCGGCTCGACCTCGTCGTCTGTTCCAGGAGCCCGGCGACGACCTGACCGGCTGGCTGGCCTTCCTCCGCGAGCGGATCCATACGCTCGGCCCCGGTGCTCGGGAAGATCCAGATCGGGGAGGAGGGCAACCACAGCGGGCCAGGCGGCGACGGCGGCCACCCGGCAATCCGGCGCGCCATCGTGGCGGGCGTGCTCGCTGCCCGCGACGAGGTCGACCGGCTCGGGATCGACGTGCGAATCGGCTGCAACTCGACACCGAACTTCGATCCGTCGCAGGAGTTCTGGGCCGACCTCGGCCGGCTCGGCGGGTCCGAGTTCGCTGGCGCGCTGGACTACGCCGGCCTCGACTTCTTCCCCGACGTGTTCCGGCCGATCCCGCCGGACGCGCTGGTCGACGCGGTGGGCGGCGTCCTGCACGGCTTCCGCGACGGAGCAGCCTCGCCGCCGCCGGCATCCCGCGACAACGCCGATCCACGTCACCGAGAGCGGCTGGCCGACCGGCGCGGGGCGCTCGCGGAACGGCAGGCCGAGGTCCTCGAAACGGTCGTCAGGGCGGTCGCGGCTGACGCCTCCAACGTCGCGGCGTACGAGCACTTCGCCCTCCGCGACGCCGACAGTGATCGAGCCGACGCCGATGTTCGGCTTCGGCCTGTTGCGCTCCGACTACACGCCCAAGCCGGCCTTCGCCACCTATCGCAAGCTGATCGCGGAACTCAGCTGATCGCCTGCTCGCTGGCCTTCCACAGGGCCCCGGCCAGGCCCTGGTCGCTGGCCTTGCGGGCGACCCGCCGGGGCTTCAGGTCGGTGTAGTAGGCGCCGTTGACCAGCCGCGCGGGGTCGGCCGTGGCCAGCCAGACCAGCGTCTCCGCGCCCTTCTCGGGGCTGCGCAGCAGCGGTGCGTGCCGCATGCCCCAGGCGACCAGGCGGTTGTCGTTGTAGAACCGCGTGCGCACGGCGCCCGGGTGGAACGAGAACGCCAGCATCCCGGGCCACTGCCGGGCCGCCTCGCCCGCGAACAGGATGTTGGCCTGCTTGCTGGTGCCGTACGCCTGGAACGGGATGTAGCGCTCCAGCGGCCGGTTGAGGTCGCGCGGGTCGAGGTTGCCCCACCGGTACGCGCCGGAGGCGGTCACCACCATCCGCCCGATCCGGTCGTGCAGCAGCACGGTGAGCAGGAAGCCGGCCAGGTGGTTGGCCTGGATCGTCAGCTCGTGACCGTCGACGGTGGTCGCGGGGTGCAGCACGATCGCGCCCGCGTTGTTGGCGAGCACGTCGATCCGGTCGTACGCCGAGCGCAGCTGCTCGGCCAGCGCCCGCACGTCGTCGAGGGCGGCGAAGTCGGCCCGGAAGGACGCCGGCAGCGTGCCGGTCGCGTCGCGTACCTCGGCGGCGGCCGCGGCCAGCCGGGCGGGGTCGCGACCGACAGGACGACCTGGTCACCCCGGCCGGCCAGGGCGACGGCGGCGGACAGCCCGATGCCCGAGCTGGCGCCGGTGATCACTACGACTCGCCCGGTGACTTCTTCCACTGCTTGGTTCTCCTCGGTCTTCGCGCGAGGTTACCGTCTGGTTAGCCCTGTCCTGCGCTAACTATAACGATCGTGAGGAGCCGTCGATGGCCGCTGCGGGTCGCCCACGCCGGTCCTGCCTGGCCGTACCCGGCTCCAGCCTGAAGATGCTCGACAAGGCCCAGGGACTGCCGGCCGATCAGGTCTTCCTCGACCTGGAGGACGCGGTGGCGCCGCTGGCCAAGCCGGAGGCGCGCAAGAACATCGTCGCCGCGCTCAACGAGGGCGACTGGGGCGGCAAGACCCGCGTCGTGCGGGTCAACGACCTGACCACCGAGTGGACCTACCGCGACGTCGTCGAGGTGGTCGAGGGCGCCGGCGCGAACCTCGACTGCGTGATGCTGCCCAAGGTGCAGACGCGCGGCGCACGTGCAGTGGCTCGACCTCACGCTCACCCAGATCGAGAAGGCGGTCGGCCTGCCGGTCGGCCGGATCGGCATCGAGGCGCAGATCGAGAACGCGGCCGGCCTGGTCAACGTGGACGCGATCGCCGCCGCGTCGCCGCGGATCGAGACGATCATCTTCGGGCCCGCCGACTTCATGGCCTCGATCAACATGAAGTCGCTGGTGGTCGGCGCGCTGATCCCGGACTACCCGGGCGACCCGTACCACTACATCCTGATGCGGATCCTGATGGCCGCCCGGATGCACGACCTGCAGGCGATCGACGGCCCGTTCCTGCAGATCCGCGACGTCGACGCGTTCCGCGAGGTGGCCAAGCGCTCGGCCGCGCTCGGCTTCGACGGCAAGTGGGTGCTGCACCCGGGCCAGATCGAGGCCGCCAACGAGGTCTACGCGCCGGCGCAGGACGACTACGACCACGCCGAGCTGATCCTCGACGCGTACGAGCACTCCACGTCGGAGGCGGGCGGCAAGCTCGGCGCGGTGATGCTCGGCGACGAGATGATCGACGAGGCGTCGCGCAAGATGGCGCTGGTGATCGCGGCGAAGGGCCGGGCGGCCGGGCTCGACCCGCACCTCCCGGTTCACGCCGCCGGAGGACTGACCAGCAGGGCTCCCATCAGGGCGTACGGGTCGTCGAACGCGCCCTCGTTGGCACCGATGACGATCGCGATGACCACGAACGCGAGGTACGCCAGCGATCAGCGCCGAACAGCGATCCAGCCGACGATGATGCCGGCGAGCGCCATGCCGTCGCCGTCCTCGCCGCGCTCGCGGATCTGCCGCCGCGCGACGTGGCCCATGATCGCGCCGACGGCGCCGAGATGCAGGTGACGAGGCCGGCGAGCGACGCAGACCAGGGAGGCGATCGCCAGGCCGTTGGTCTTCCCGGCGCGGGGTAGCCGTAGCCCGGTAGGCGCTGACGGGTGCGGCGTACCCGTTGCCGGGATAGCCCGGGTAGCCGGGCGCGGCGGGTAGCCCGGGGTCGCGGCGTAGCCGGGCGCCGGGGATAGCCCGGTGCTCGGGTAACCCGGTGTCGGTGCGTAGCCGGCGTCGGGCATAGCCCGGTGCCGGCGGGTAGGCCTGGGTGCGGCGGATAGCCTCCGCCGCCGGCTGACCCTCGGCCGCCGGGTAGCCCGGCTGGGCCGGAGCCGGGTAGGCGGCTGGCTCGCCACCGTCGGGTCGGCCGGCTGTGCGGTCGGGTCCCAGGGTGCGTGCGCGTTCGGGTCGGTCATCGCGCTCTCCGAGGTCGAGGCCGGGTCGGGCGCTGTGGGTACCGGCCCGAGCGCAGGCTCCAACTGCGCCCGTTGCCACCGACAGCGTGTCATTGCCGGTGCTGCGCGGACCGGCCAGGATCTCACGCATGGGAATCGACACGCAGGCCGACGACGGGCTGACCACCGACCGCCTCGACGGCCGGGTCGCCCTGGTCACCGGCGCCGGCAGCCCGGACGGCATCGGCTACGCCACCGCCCGCCGGCTGCGCGCGCTGGGCGCCAACGGTGGCGATCGTGTCGACCACCCGGCGCATCCACGAGCGGGCCGGCGAGCTCGGCGCCATCGGCTTCGTCGCCGACCTGACCGATCGAGGCCGAGGTCGGCGCGCTCGCCGACGCGATCCCGAGCAGCTCGGCGACGTCGACATCGCTGGTCAACAACGCCGGCCTGGCCAGCAAGGCCAGCCCCGAGGTGCTCCGCCCGGTCGCCCAGCTCACCTACGAGGAGTGGCGCACCGAGATCGACCGCAACCTGACCACCGCGTTCCTGGTCAGCCGGGCGTTCATCGGCGGGATGGCCGAGCGCGGCTGGGGCCGCATCGTCAACCTCTCCGCCACCGCCGGCCCGGTCAACGCGCTGCCGGCCGAGGCCGGGTACGCGGCGGCGAAGGCCGGCGTGGTCGGCCTGACCCGGGCGCTGGCGATGGAGCTGGTCGCCGACGGCATCACCGTCAACGCGGTGGCGCCGGGCATCATCCACACCGGCGCGTCGACGCTCGATCGAGCTCAAGCAGGGCCTCGGCACCCCGATGGGCCGCCCGGGCACGCCCGACGAGGTGGCGGCCGCGATCGCGTTCCTGTGCTCGCCGGCCGCGTCCTACATCACCGGCCAGATGCTGGTGGTCGACGGCGGCAACAGCGTCGCGCGAGGCCAGCAGTTGCCGCTGAGGCCAGGACTGTGGACCGCGGTAGGTCACTTGCCCGGCGTCCACGGCCTGCTCGGCTCGCTGCCCGCAGGGAAGATCGCGAGGTCATGGCCCGCCTCGCCCAGACGCCCGGCCTCACCGACGTGCAGACGCGAGATCCTGGCGACGGTCCGGAGTTCGTCGACAAGGAGATCATCCCGCACGCGCAGCGGCTCGAGCACGCCGACGAGTACCCGGCCGACATCGTCGACGGCATGCGCGAGATGGGCCTGTTCGGGCTGACCATCGACGAGGAGTACGGCGGCCTCGGCGAGTCGCTGCTGACCTACGCGCTGGTGGTCGAGGAGCTGTCCCGCGGCTGGATGTCGATCTCCGGGATCGTCAACACCCACTTCATCGTCGCGTACCTGATCGCGCAGCACGGCTCGGCCGAGCAGCAGGCAGCGCTGCTGCCGCGGATGGCGACCGGCGAGGTGCGCGGCGCGTTCTCGATGTCGGAGCCGGGCTGCGGCTCGGACGTCGCGGCGATCCGGTCGACGCGCGCGTGCGCGACGGCGACGGCGTACGTGCTGAACGGCCAGAAGATGTGGCTGACCAACGGCGCCTACTCCTCGGTCGTCGCCACGCTGGTGAAGACCGAGACGGCGCCGACTCGCGTCTACCGCAACATGACGACGTTCCTGCTGGAGAAGGAGCCCGGGTTCGGCGAGACCGCGCCGGGCCTGACCATCCCCGGCAAGATCGCAGAAGATGGGCTACAAGGGCGTCGAGACCACCGAGATGATCCTCGACGGCGTCGCGGTGCCGGCGTCGGCGGTGCTCGGCGGCGCCGGACCAGGTCGGCCGCGGCTTCTACCAGATGATGGACGGCATCGAGGTCGGCCGGGTCAACGTCGCCGCGCGCGCCTGCGGCATCTCGATCCGGGCGTTCGAGCTGGCCATCGCGTACGCCCAGCAGCGGCAGACGTTCGGCAAGCCGATCGTCGAGCACCAGGCGATCGCGTTCAAGCTCGCCGAGATGGCCACGAAGATCGAGGCCGCGCACGCGCTGATGGTCAACGCCGCCCGGCTCAAGGACGCCGGCGCAGCGCAACGACGTCGAGGCCGGCATGGCCAAGCTGCTGGCGTCCGAGTACTGCGCCGAGGTGGTGCAGGAGTCGTTCCGGATCCACGGCGGCTACGGCTACTCCAAGGAGTACGAGATCGAGCGGCTGATGCGCGAGGCGCCGTTCCTGCTCATCGGCGAGGGCACCTCGGAGATCCAGAAGACGATCATCTCGCGGGGCCTGCTGAAGGAGTACCGCCTCTAACCTGGGGCGTGTCGTTACGCAAGGACCGGAACTTCGTTCTCTTCTGGATCCTGCAGACGGTCTCGGTCGCCGGCGACTCGCTGACCACGCTCGCCGTGCCGGTGCTGGTCCTGCAGCTCACCGGGTCGATCGTCCAGATGGGCCTGGTCACCGGCGCGATCGGCGCCGCCTGGCTGGTCTCCGGCGTGCTGTCCGGCTCGATCGTCGACCGCCTCGACCGCCGCACCGTGATGATCGCCTGCGACGTCGCCCGGGCCCTGCTCTACGGCCTCGTCCCGCTGGTCTGGCTGTTCGAGCCGCACGTCTGGGTGCTCTACGCGGCGATGCCGCTCGGCGCCGCGGCCGGGATGCTCTACCAGGTCGGCTACATCACGGCGGTGCCGGCGCTGGTCGGCAAGGACCAGATCACCCAGGCCAACGGGCTGCTGTCGGCGTCGTTCGCGGTCGCCGGCATCACCGGTCCCGCCATCGCCGGTGTCCTGTTCGCCGTGCTCGACCCGGTCTGGGTGATCGGCATCGACGCGGTCAGCTTCGGGCTCTCGGCGATCGCGATGTCGTTCGTCCGGCTGCGGCCCCGGGCGCGCGAGGCCGAGCGTGAGTCGCCGATCCGCGGGTTCCTCACCGGCGTGCGGTTCCTCTCGGCCACCCGGTGCTGCGCACGATCACGCTGCTGCTGTGCGGGGTCATCTTCCTGACGTACACGATGGACGACCTGATCATCTATCGCCTGCGGGAGGACCTCGGCCAGGGCGGCGGAGCGGTCGGCGTGGTGTTCGCGATCGGCGCCGCGGGCACCGTGGTGGCCGGGTCGGTGGTCGCCGTGCTGCGCCGCCGGCTCGGCTTCGGCGCCTGCTGGATCGGCGCGTACGCGTTGACCGCGGTCGCCCTGGCCGGCGCCGGCAGCGCCACCGTGGTGCCGGTGCTGGCCGGCCTGGTCGCGGTGGTCCTCTTCTGCCAGGGCGTCGCCGGCACCTGCTCGATGTCGCTGCGCCAGGAGATCACGCCGGATCATCTGCTGGGCCGGGTCACCTCGGCCTTCTGGACCATCCACTACCTGCCGGGCCCGATCGGCGCACCGCTGGTCACCTTCGCGGCGTCGCGGGCCGGCGTACCCACGGTGACCCTCGTGCTCGGTCTGGGCCTGGCCGTGATCGCCCTGGTCGCCGCGTTCTCACCGCTCCGGATGCGCGCGCCGGAGCTGTTGTCGCTAGACCGCCCGGCTCATGGTGAAGCTCTGTAGCCGGGTCGCGTAGCCGAGGTGCTCGTTGAGGCGGCGCATGTCGGCGTTGCCCCGTTGGGTCCAGGTGTAGACCTCGGTGAGCCCGGTCGTGGCGGCGTGCGCGAGCGTGATGCCGCTTGAGGTGGGCGGCCACGCCCCGGCCGCGCCAGTCGCGGCGGACCACGGTCAGCGCGTTCTCCGCGCGGTGCGGGTTGTCGTCGTCGGCGATCAGGCCGGCCAGCGCGACCAACTCGCCGCCGGAGACCGCCAGGAACATCGCCGCCGGGTCACCGATCCAGCTCGTACGCCACTCGTCGATGGACGCGTGCATCGGGGCGATCAGCGCCATGTCCTCGAACGCCTGCGCGGCGAGCCCTTCGTAGGCGACGTCCCACAGGTCCGGCCGCTGCGCGACGGTGACCACCTCGACGTCGGTGCGGGGCGCGGGGAACGGCTCGGCGCCGATCGCGCGTACCTGCTCGACCTGGCGGTCGACCTCGGTGAAGCCGTGCCGTTCGGCGAACGCCTTCGAGCCCTCGTCGTCGGCGTGCCCGAGCACCTGCCCGACACCGAGCGTGGCGGCGTGGGCCCAGAGGTGGGACAGCACCCGGGTGCCGATGCCCTGCCGGCGGAACTCGGGCAGCACCCGCGGCGTCACCACCGCGGCACCCGAGATGCTGGAACGGTCGGCCGCGCCGCTGCCGACCAGCTTGCCGTCGTCTTCGACCAGCAGCACCAGCGAGTCACGGGTCAGCGCCGCCCGCATCTCGGCGACCGAGGGCGCCCGCTCGTAGGGCATGATCGCCATCCGCACCTGCCGCAGGAGCGCGAAGTCGTCGTCGTTCCCGGCCCGCCGCACCGTCAGCATGATCGGACGTTAGCTCCCCGCCCCGCACCTCGCGACCACATTTGCTCTGCTTCCATCGGCGCATCACCGGTAGCCGGGCTACCCGTGATGCGGGGAAGTAAGCAGAGAAATGCGGCGGTAGCGGCGGGTGAGGGCGCCGACCGCGCGTTCGACCGCGAGGCAGCGGTTTTCGACGTAGTCGAGCCCGGCCTCGGTGGCCAGCGCGCGGGCCTCGGCCGAGACGATGTCGAGCTGCAGCCAGACCGCCGGCGCGCCCGCGGCGATCGCGTCGCGTACCACGTCGGGTGCGTCCGCCGCCGGGCGGAAGACGTTGACCAGGTCGACCGGGAACGGGATCTCGGCCACCGACCGGTACGCCTGCTCGCCGAACAACTCGTCGACGAACGGGTTGACGGGGATGATCCGCCAGCCGTGGCGCTGCATCTGGAGGGGGACGGTGTGCGCGGCCTTGCCAGGGTCGCGCGACGCGCCGACCACCGCGATCACCTTGGCGTCGGCGAGGAGTTGCTGAGCATCACGCACGCGTCCGACTCTATCTCCGGTGTGCGGCGGTCGACCGCTCGCTCTCCGGCGCCTGGGCCTGCCGCACCACGGTCACGGTCGGGCCGGCCGGCAGTGCGGGCGGTGCGCCACCGTCACGGAGCCGGCGGGACAGCCGCTCGAGCTCGGCGGGGCGGCCGATCGACTCGCGGTGCTCGGGGTGGGCGACGTAGTAGCGGATGACGTCGGCCAGGAACCACGGGTGGATGTCGAGCACGTCGATCGGCACGTCCAGGCGCGGTCGCCGCTCGCTCGGCGGGCGCACCAGGTAGCCGGTGCCGATCAGCAGCTCCAGGCGCTGGGTGCGCAGCCGCGGCGCCCAGGGCGTGCCCGGCTGGATCGCCGCCCAGGGCACGTCGACGGTGTGCAGCCGGCCCGGGATCCGCAGCCCTTCGGCCCGCAGCTCGACCGTGTTCGGCACCAGCAGCGAACGGACCAGCAGCGCACCCGCGAGCAGACCGAGCACCACCGAGACGATCCCGTCGAAGGCGCCGCCGCCGTCCGCGAGGCGGTCGATCGCCAGCGCCGCCTGCGAGGTCAGCACCAGCACCAGCGCGGCGGTCTCGATCGTGCGGCGACGGTTGGTCGGCGCCACGAACGTGTCACCCCGGACGTCGAAGCTGGCCGGCCCGGCGGGGCGCCAACCGATCAGCGCGACCAGGGCGCCGACGCCGAGCAGCGTCGGGCCGAGATGCAGCAGGAAGTCGAGCAGCAGCACGGGGATGTCGAAGGCGATCGCGGCGGCACCCCAGACCACTCCCAGGGTCGCGGCGCCGAGCAGCCATCGCTGGTGCATGGCCGGAGCCTACCGAAAGATCGGCAGGCGTCAGTCGTCGTGCCCCGCCTGGACCGGGTGACCACCCTGGCACTCCAGCTTGATCTCGGACTTGCCGCCGGAGCCCTCGAACTTGATCTCCGCCTCGTCATCGGGGCCGCGGTCGATGTCACGCACGGCGAAACCGTCCGCCGCCGACCAGGACGCGATCGAGACCAGGCCGCCCGCGCAGTCAGCCACGACGGTGCCGCCCGTGATCTTGAAGGTCTCGCGGTTCGCGTTCGTCGCCGGTGGGACGGTGCCGGTGGGCGTCGGGCCGGCACTGGGCGACGCCGTCGCGGGCGTGGGGCGCAGGGCTACCGTTGCGGCCAGGTCGCGTTCCACCTCGGCCTGGCTGCGCACACCGCCGGGCGTACCCGCGAGGCTGTCGCCGACCAGGCGGATGCGCGCCGACGCCGGCGAGGGTGGCGACGACGACGGCGGCGAGCCATCCGAGGACGGCGAGGCTCCGGCGGGGCATCACCCGACTATGCCCTGCCGAGCGCTAAGAGCGGCACCGGGCGACGCTAAGAGCCGGTTAAGGGGAGCGGCTGGCCGGCGCCGGGGCGATACGGTGCGAGCTGTGCCGCGCCTGCTGCTCATCGAGGACGACCCGGCGATCCGTACGCCCGCTGATGCGGGCGCTGCGGGAACGCGGGCACGCCGTCGCGGCCGCGACCACCGCGATGGACGGGCTGCGGGCCGCCCTGGACGACCGGCCGGACCTGGTGGTGCTCGACCTCGGCCTGCCCGACGTCGACGGCGCGCGAGCTGCTGCGGATGCTGCGCGCGGTGAGCCGCGTGCCGGTGATCGTCGCCACCGCCCGCGACGACGAGGCGGAGATCGTCCGGGTGCTCGACGCGGGCGCCGACGACTACGTGGTCAAGCCGTTCACCGCCGCGCAGCTCGACGCCCGGGTGCGGGCGGTGCTGCGGCGCGGCGGGTCGCCCGCCGCGGCCGGCGAGGCCGATCGTCGTCGGCGGGCTGGGGATCGACCTGAGGTCACACGGGGTACGCCTGGACGGCGCGCCGATCGACCTGACGCCACGCGAGTTCGACCTGCTGCACCACCTCGCGACCGCGCCGGGCGAGGTGGTCACCAAGCGGGAGCTGCTGACCGAGGTGTGGCAGATCCCGTACGGCGGCGCCGACAAGACCGTCGACGTGCACCTGTCCTGGCTGCGCCGCAAGTTGGGCGAGACCGCCGCGGCGCCGCGCTACCTGCACACCGTCCGCGGTGTCGGGGTCCGCCTCGCGACGCCCCCGCCCGCGGCACCGGACGACCCGTCATGAGGCGGCGGCTGACGCTGCTGGTCGCGGCGACCACCACGCTGACCCTGATCGCGTTCCTGGTGCCGCTGGCGCTGCTGGTGCGCGACGTGGCCGAGGACCGGGCGACCGACCGGGCGACGGCCGACGTCCAGGGCATCGTGCCGGTGGTCGGCACCGCCGACCGGGCCACCATCGAGCTGACCGTCGACCAGCTGGCCGCGATCGGGCCGACGGTCACCGTCTTCCTGCCGGACGGCGGCGCGCCGGTCGGCGACCCGGACCCGCGTACGCCGGCGGTGGACCTCGCGGCGACCGGCACGAGCCTGACCGCCGCACTCGACGGCGGGCCGGGAGATCGTGATCGCGGTCGGCCGCGCCGGGGGCACCGCGGTGATCCGCACCGTCGTACCCCGGGCCGAGCTGTCATGCCGGGGTGACCCGGGCCTGGCTGGTGCTCGCCGCGCTCGGCCTCCTGCTCGTGCTGCTCGGCCTGCTCGTCGCCGACCGGCTGGCGCGCAGCCTGGTGCGCGCCGATCGGCGACCTGTCCGCGGTCTCGCACCGGCTGGCCCGCGCCGAGCTCGGCGCCCGCGCGGTCGTGCCGGCCGGCCCGCCGGAGCTGCGCGAGGTGGCCGGCGCGCTCAACCATCTCGCCGAGCGGATCCAGGTGCTGCTGCGCGAGGAGCGGGAGCAGGTGGCCGACCTCTCGCACCGGCTGCGTACCCCGTTGACCGCGTTGCGGCTGGAGGCGGAGTCGGTGCGCGACCCGGACGAGCGCGGGCCGGGTGGCGGCCGGCGTCGACGCGCTGGAACGGGCGGTGACCGGACTGATCCGGCAGGCCCGCTGGCGCAGCGCGCCGTCGCACGTCGGCGTGCCTGCGACGCGGTCGGCGGTGGTGCGCGACCGGGTGGAGTTCTGGTCGGTGCTGGCCGAGGACACCGGGCGGGCCATGCGCCTGTCGCTGGTCGCCGGGCCGCTGCCGGTCGGGGTGGCCGCCGACGAGCTGGCGGCGGCGGTGGACGCCCTGCTCGGCAACGTGTTCGCGCACACGCCCGACGGGACGCCGTTCGCGGTGTCGCTGTCGGCGGACCGGGTGCTGGTGGTGTCGGACGAAGGCCCCGGGCTCGCCGGCGCCGCGGTGTCGCGGGGCGTGAGCGCCGGCGGCGGGACAGGCCTCGGCCTGGACATCGCCCGGCGGGCGGCCGGGGGCGCTCTGGACATCTCCGACAATCCTGGCGGCGGCGCGGCGGTCACCCTCCGGCTCGCGCCGCGTCTTAACCCGGCCTTAGCGATCGCACAGCGCGCCGCTATCCGTGATCGGACGAACCTCTTCGGTATCACCCCGATACGGAGGTCACGACCATGAAGCGCACACCGGTGATCATCACGTTGGCCGGCATGGCGGCGCTCGCCGTCACCGGCACGGCGCTGGCCGCCACGCAGGACGACGGCGCCAGCCCGCGGTCCGGCCTCGGCAACGCCGTGCCGACCGCGACGCCCACCGACGACTTCTCCACGGACGATCCCCGGACGCCCGACGGCCGAGCCGACGCCGGACGACTCGGCCACCAGCACGACGCCGCCGCTGTCCGGTGACATCAGCGCGGCCGAGGCCCGCCGGATCGCGCTGGCCGAGGTCGGCGGCGGCGACGGTCACCAAGACCGAGGCCGAGTTCGAGCACGGCTTCTCGACCTGGAAGGTGGAGGTCGTGCGGGGCGGCGTCGAGCACGACATCTACGTCGACCGGGCCACCGGCACCGTCATCAAGTGCGGAGCGCCGACGACCGAGTCCCGGGACGACAGCCCGACTCACGACGCGAACGACGACAAGGGCGGCGACCGCGACCGCGACGACCGTGGTGGGCATGGCGCGGCTCGACGACGACCACGACGACGACCGCGGCGGCCACGGTCCGACGACTGACCTTTCCGCCACCTTCGCCACCCCCGGCCACCGCGGCCAGGGGTGGCGATCGTGTTCCAGACTGGCCGGGTGACCTTGCTCCTTGGCCGGCGCGACATCGCGGCCGCCGTCGACCTCGACACGGTGTTGGACCTGCTGGCAGCCGGGCTTCCGCGCCGCCGCGGCGGAGCCGCCGCCGCTGCGGATCCGCACCGACCTGCCCGGCCCTGGCACGGCGACGTGCCTGATGCCGGGCCTGCTGCCGGACGTGCCGGCGTACACGGTGAAGGTCAACGCCAAGTTCCCCGCCGCCACGCCGGCGCTGCGCGGGGTGGTCTGCCTGCACGCCCTGGCCGACGGGGAACTGCTCGCGCTGCTCGACTCGGCCAGCGTGACGGCCTGGCGGACGGGCCTGGCGGCCGCGCTGGCGACCCACACGCTGGCGCCGCCGGCGGCGGACACGCTGGGCTTCGTCGGCGCCGGCGCACAGGCCGCGACCACCCTGGCCGGCCTGCGCCACCTGCGCCAGTGGTCCCGGATCGTCGCGACCGACCTGGACCCGTCCCGCGCCGCCGCCCTGCCGGCGGAGGTCGTGCCCGCACCGGCCGAGGTCGCCGACGTGGTCGTGCTCGCCACCTGGTCCCGCACGCCGCTGCTGCGGCCGCGCCGACGTGCGCCCGGGCCAACACCTGACGTCGCTGGGCGCGGACGAGCCCGGCAAGCGCGAGTTGTCCACCGACCTGCTCGCGGCGAGCCGCCTGATCGTCGACGACGTCGACCTGGCCCTCTCCGGCGGCGCACTGGGCAGCGCCGGCCTGCCGGCCTCCACCAGCGCCGGAACGATCGGCGAGGTACTCCGCGGCGACCTCCCGGCGGTCGCGCCGACCGGAGCTGACCAGCGTCTACAGCCCGGTCGGCCTGCCCTGGCAGGACCTCGCCCTGTCCTGGGCGATCTACCAGGCCGCGCTCCACGAGGGCACCGGCACCCGCGTCGACCTGCTTAGCTGAACAGCCGTGACCGACACAGAGTTGTCCGCGCTGGTGCGGCGCCTGTCCCTGGCTGATGGCCACGCTGACCGCGGTGCGGTCGTCGGAGCTGCCGGACGCGTGGATCGGCGCCGGCGTGCTGCGCGACCTGGTGTGGGACGAGCGCTACGGCACGGGCTTCGACCCAACCCGGGTCACGCGACGTCGACGTGGCGTTCTTCGACCCGACCGACCTGACCCGCGACCGCGACCGATCGGCCACCGAGCTGCTGAGCGCTTGCCTGCCGGCGATCCCATGGGAGGCGACCAACCAGGCCGCCGTACACACCTGGTACCCGGCACACTTCGGCGGCTCCCGGTAGAGCCGCTGGGCAGCATCGCCGAAGCGGTAGCGACGTGGCCCGAAACGGCGACCTCGGTAGCGGTCCGCCTCGACACCGCCGGCGCGCTGGAGGTCTGCGCCCCACACGGCCTGACCGACCTGCTCGGCGGAGTCTGGCGCCGCAACCCAGCACGGGTCTCGGTCGACCGTTCCCGCCAACGCCTGACCCGCCAGACCCCAGCAACCCGCTGGCCGTCCGTCCGCGTGGTCACCCCGTAATGGCCTACGTCCTAGAAGCAGTCATCGGCGAAGCCCAAGCGCTCCGCACGGTGCCCTGGCCGCAACCAATCGCGGTCCCCGTGCCGCTGCCGCACGGCCTGGCCCTGCTACCGATGACCGACGACCTGTACGCCGCGCTCGGTGGCCACGCGGTGCTGGGCTTCGAGAAACTGCTGGCCAACCTCGAACCGCCACTGGCGACCTGCTCATCGACCGCACCGGTCAGCTACGTCGAGGCCGAGTTCTTCGGCGGCGACGGCCGCCAACGGGCCGCCCTGTGGTCCGGCGGCCGGCTGGCAGCCGGACCACTCTCCGTCGAGGAGGACGAACCGTGGGGCCCGGAAGGCAGCCCCATCTCACAGATACTGCGTCTGCTGGGCGTCGACCGCGGCACCCGCCACGACGAGTTCGAAGCGCTCGGCCTCGGCCGCCACCGCCGCACCACCGACTGGTCACGATAACCAGCCACGAATATCCGAACCGCGTGCGAACCGGCCGCCGCCTTTTCAAATTCCCAGCCAACCGGCGAAGCCAACCCGTCAGTTCCGCTGAGTTTGCTCTGCACCCATATACGCACCACCCGCCTGACCTGCGGTGCGTATATGGGTGCAGAGCAAAGCCTGCCGCGCTGGCCTGGCGCTCTGGCAGCCCGTCACGCTGAAGGTCCGCGGCGTGCGTCATCGGTGTGAGGCGTGGAAAGTCGCGGCGGGTCGGCTTGCCGACCTTGCCGGTGCGTGGCCTGTTAGCTGGAGCCCGGGGTCGTCAAGGTGCGGTCGATGCCGGCCCATTGGTCCTTGGCTGGGAGTTCGGCTCCGACCGGGCAGGAGCGTCTGAAGTCGCACCAGCCGCACATCGGGCCCGGGGTGGTCGGGAAGGCCTCGTCGGGGTCGGTGCCGGCGGCGACTGCCTTTTCCGCGGCGACGATGTCGCGGGCCGTGTCTTCGGCTCGGGAGACCTGGCGGGCGATCGACGCCTCGGTGTGGTCGTGTGCGGCGACCGTGCCGGTCGGGCAGGTGGTGCAGCTCGACGCGGCGGCATGGGCGGCGGAAGACGCGCTCGGCCGCGAAGGCGTAGAGCGCGAGCGCCTGGGAGCCGCGGGCGTCGTCGGCGTCGAGGCCTGTGCGGCCGGTCTTGTAGTCGACGATGACCAGCTCGTCGCCGCGCGGCGTCGATGCGGTCGGCCCGGCCGTTGAAGGCGAGCACCGCCGTCTTCACCGCCACCACCCGCTCGACGCCGAGCGGCTCGACGTCGGGGTCGAGGCCCGCGACGTAGCCCTCGAGCCAGTCGAGGGCGCGGCGGTAGGCCGCGCGCTCCTGGTCGTCGTCGCGGTAGCCCTCGCGGACCCAGGTGCCCTTGAGCAGGGCGGGTAGCGCCTCGCGGGTG
The DNA here is from genome assembly GCA_963840005.1 of uncultured Actinomycetota bacterium. Classification (GTDB taxonomy): domain Bacteria; phylum Actinomycetota; class Actinomycetes; order Mycobacteriales; family Micromonosporaceae; genus Asanoa. Next base: position 19,748 of record CAWIXO010000045.1, read on the forward strand.
CGCCGCGCCGGCGGCAGCGCGAACCAGCCGCGCAGCGCCGTGTGCACGCTCGCGCCGAGCGAGTTGTGTGCCCACGGCGGGCCCTTGGGCGGCGCCGGGCGGTCGACGTAGGCGTAGCGGTAGCGGCGGGGGCAGTCGGTGTAGGTGCCGAGCTTGCTCGGCGTGCACACGAACAGCCGCTCCGGCATGCCGGCGAAGCCGAGCTGCTCGGACCGCGGTGCCGGGGCCCGGCCGGCTGGGGGAGGAGGTTGGCCTACGCACGGGAGAATCCTCCCATCCGGGTACGACAACCCCGTACGGTCACCCCGCCCGGTAGGAGTCGACGAACGCGAAGACGGCGTCGGCGATCAGCTGGACGGCGATCGCGGCCAGCAGCAGGCCGGCGATCCGGGTCAGCACCTCGATGCCGCCGGGGCGGAGCACCTTGACGACCACGCCGCAGTAGCGCAGCACCAGCCAGACCACCAGCATCGCGGCGATGATGCCTGTGTAGACCCCGACGTAGTCCGCCGCGCCGTCGGAGCGTTGTACGAACAGCATCGTCGCCACGATCGCGCCCGGGCCGGCCAGCAGCGGCGTGCCGAGCGGCACCAGCGCGATGTTCGACGTCGAGTGTCCGGACGGGTCGTCCGTCTTTCCGGTGAGCAGTTCCAGCGCGATCATGATCAGCAGCAGTCCGCCGGCGCCCTGCAGGGCGGGCAGGTCGACGTGCAGGTACTCGAGGATGTTCTGGCCGGCCACCGCGAACAGGATGATCACGCCCAGCGCCAGACACACCGCCTGCCAGGCGGCCGGTGCCGGTCGCGTGGCGACATCGTTCCTGTCATCGCCACGAAGATCGGCACCATCCCGGGCGGGTCCATGATCACCAGGAGGGTGACGATGACCTCGCCGAATACCTTCAGATCCACGCGATCACGGTAGGCGAAGGCCGTTCACGTCAGCCGAGCACGGGTGTCTCTCCGGAAGACGCCGCCACCAGTCGTTCGTACACGATGGGCGCGGTGGTTTCGGCGCCAAGGACGACGGCCTTGTGCGTGCCGTGGAAATCGGATGATCCGGTCACGGCGAGCCCGAGCGAATCCGCCAGGGCGCGCACGTGCGCCCGCTCCGCCGGGGTGTGGTCCGTGTGGTCGGCCTCCAGCCCGAAGAGCCCGGCGGCGGCCAGCGACACGATCAGGTCGTCGGGGACGATCCGGCCCCGGCGGGTGGCACGCGGGTGAGCGAAGACCGTCACGCCGCCCGCGGCGCGCACCAGCTGGACGGCCTCGAAGACGTCGATGTCCTCCTTGGGCACCCGGTAGCGCCGGCCCAGCCACTCCGGTGCGAACGCCGCCGAGGTCGTCTCGACCAGACCGGCCCGGATCAGCGCCTGCGCGATGTGCGGGCGGCCGACGGTGCCGCCGTCGGCCAGGCGCAGCACCTCCTCCCAGTTCACGTCATAACCGTCGGCCACCAGCAGCTCGACCATCCGCTCGGCCCGCACGGTCCGGGACGCGCGGATCCGGGTCAACGTCGCCGACGAGCTCGGGGTGCGCCGGGTCGAAGAGGTAGGCCAGCAGGTGCAGGGAGATCGGCGGCTCCGCGCCGTACCACCGGCAGGAGAGCTCGGCGCCGCGCACGAGTGCCAGGCCCGGCGGTCGGGCGGCAGCCGCCGCGGCCCAGCCCGAGGTCGTGTCGTGGTCGGTGATCGCGACCACGTCGAGCCCGGCGCCGGCGGCGGCCGACCATCAGCTCGGCGGGGGTCAGGGTGCCGTCGCTCGCGGTCGAGTGGGCATGCAGGTCAATGCGGTTGTCCATCCCGGCAAACGCTACCGGGGTTCAGGACGTGCACTCGGCCGGCGCACCAGGGCCTAGCCCTGCGCCGAGCCCAACCGGGGCACGAGGTCCCAGCCGTTGCCGGCCGCGGCCGGCACCTGGAGCAGCTTGCGCGCGCCGTCGGTCTGGCAACGGACCACCCCGTCGTCGTACGGCGCCACGACGGTGCAGCTGTCGATCCAGATCGGCGAGCGTACGCCGGCCGCCGCGCACACCTTGGCCGTCGGATGGCCGACCAGCGCGTTGTCGACGCTGAGCAGCCGCAGGTTGTCGCCCGTCGGTTCGGCCAGCCAGCCACCGTCGGGGGACAGGCTGTGTGTGACGCCCTCGCCAGGTCGACTCGAAGCCGCAGACCTTGGTCATCGTGACCGACATGACCGGCCCGTCGGCGCGCAACGCGGCGAGGCAGAGCTGCTTTTCGCCGGCCGTCCAGGCGAGCCCGACCGCGGCGTCGCTGCGGGTGCCGAACACACCGGAGACGGCCGGGTTCCAGGCCGGGCTGGCGGAGCCGGGACCGGCGCCGGAGCCGTCGCCGACTGCCACGAACTCGTACCCCCGGCCGCTGGCCACGCTGCCGGTGGCCAACACCTTGCCGCCGAGCAGGGCGACCGGAGCGGTGTCGGCCGGCACGTTGATGGCGCCGCGGCGCTGTGCGCCCTCGCGGGTCAGGTCGGCCGTGGTCAGCAGCCCGTCGGTCACCACGGCGACCCGCAGGCCGTCTTCGCTGACGGACCAGCGGCTGCCCTCCGGCGCGATCTGCACCGGTCGGCCGTCGACGGGCTGGAGGTAGACGCCGGCGCTCGCGCTGCTGTAGAGCCAGCCGGCCGGCACGCGGTAGGCCCGGTCCACGGCGCCGTGAGCCGCCGAGGTCGAGTCGGCGGCCCTCGGTGGTCCACAGCAGATCGCCGATCCGCAGGTCGAGGCCGAGGCTGGCGACGTCGTGCGGGCTGATCGACGCGGTTGTCACCGGCTGCGGCAGCGCGGTCGGGTCGGCCGCGAGGACCGAGCTGTCGTAGCCGGTGCGCGGAGAGCGCAGCAGTTGCCAGCCGGCCACGCCGCCGAGCAGGAACGCGAACGCCAGCAGCGCCGCGAGCGAGGTGCAGGCCCGGCGCCACCGTCGGGTGCGGTTGGTGCGGCGGATGATCCGATCCGCGCGGTCGGTGCCCGCCGGGGTCAGGTCGGCCTGGTCGTGGAAGGCGTCGCGCAGTGTTTCTTCGAGCATCAGCGCCCCTCCACTCCTCCCGCCGGCGCGGGAATGCGAGGGGCAGGGGCGCGCACCGGGCGCGCGGCGGTGCCGGCGCCTGGCGCGGGATCCGGGGCGGGTCGGCCTGCGCCGCGGCCAACACGTCGACGCGGGCCTGCGTCGGCGGCGCGCTCGGCGCCGAGCCGGCCGCGCAGCGTGCTGAGGGCCCGGGAGGTCTGGCTCTTCACCGTGCCGGTCGAGATGTCGAGGATCGCGGCGGTCTGCGCCTCGGACAGGTCTTCGTAGAAGCGCAGCACCAGCACCGCGCGCTGCCGTGCGGGCAGCGACTGCACATGCCGCCACAGCGCGTCGCGTTCGAGCTGCTCGTCGACCTTGTCGGCGACGGCCCGCTCGGGCAGCACCTCGGTCGGGCGCTCGCCGTGCCAGCGCCGCCGCCACCAGCTGATCGACGGTGTTGACCAGCACCCGGCGGGCGTACGGCTCGACCGCCTCGATCTCGCCGAGCCGCCGCCAGGCCAGGTACATCTTGGTGAGCGCGGTCTGCAGCAGGTCTTCGGCGGTGGCCCAGTCACCGGTCAGCAGGTAGGCGGTGCGCAGCAACGCGGGCGAACGGGCGGCGACGAACTCGCGGAAGTCGTCTTCGACCGAGTGCCTGTCCGTCACCGGACGCCCTCCCTGCGGTTGCGCGTGGGTGCAGACTTACACACCAGCGTGCGAACCGGTCAACGGGCGAACGGTTGTCATGCGGACGATCGATCGGCGGGTGTCGTTACGCCCCGTCGTCGGCGCGGGCCTCGTCGGCGTCCTTGCCGAGCCGGGCCTCGACGGCCTGCGGCTCGTACATCTCCTCGACGACGCGCAGGTAGAGCTCGTTGGGGTTGGGCAGGTGCTTGATCTCGCGCAGCGCCTGCTCCTGGCCGGCGGACTCGAGCACGAACGTGCCGTAGTTGAGCACCCGGCCCAGCGGCGACTGCTCGTATTTCATGTCGGTGACCCGCAGCAGCGGCATCATCGCGACCCGGCGGGTGATGATGCCGCTGACCACCATGACCCGCTTGTTGGTCAGGATGAAGCGGTCGAAATACCAGTCGCCGACCTTCCAGGCGACCCAGCCCGAAAATGCCCACCCAGACCAGGATCGCGGCCGTGGTCATGCCGGTGGCCTCCTGCCGGAACAGGAAGCCGGACAGGTAGCCGAGCACGAACGTGGCCAGGATGATCACGAGGAGCGGCGTGCTCAGGTGGATCCAGTGCCGCTTCCACTCGCCGCGGTAGCGCTCGGTCGGGAACAGGTAGCGGGAGACCAGCGGGGTCGGCTCGTCTTCGAGCGGCAGCACCCGGCGCGGGCCCAGCGGCAGGCCGGACGCGTCGACCTGCAGACCGGCAAGGTCCTCTTCGGAGATGTCGGTCGCGGTGTAGCCGCCGGCCGGCGCTGCCGGCCGCGGTCTCGCCGTGCGCGTAGTCGGCCGAGTCGCCGAAGCCGGCGCCCTCCGCGTAGCCCGCGCTGGGCGAGTAGGCCGGGCCGTCGCTGTAGCCCGGGTCCGGCGTTGCCGGGCGCGCTGTCGCGCGCCCAGCGGTCGCGATCGGACTCGTCAGGGTCGGGTGGCGGTGCGGACGGTCGGTCCATAGGTGACGGCGGCGCCTAGGCGACGAGGCTCGTGAAGAAGTCGCCAAAGCCCTCGGCGACATCCATGATGCCGCCGCCGATGTTCTTGAAGACGTCGGCGGACTCTTGGGCCGGAAGGCAATGAAGAAAATGAGGAAGGCGATTCCGCCCCAGGTGAGGATCTTCTTGAGCATTGCGGCCCATCCCCCTCTGCGCGGCGCCGGCAACTTGCCGCGGCAGGACTCAGCGTATCAGTCGTACGTCTCAGGTTGAATCAACTGCGCACAATCCGCACAAGCGGGAACGCCCGCACTCAGGCGAGCCCATGCAGGTACGGAGAAGGAGCACCGTACACGAGTTCCGGGGGCAGCCATTCGCAAAGGTCGTGCAACACGACGTCTTCTGCGAGGACGTAGCCGGCGTGTGCTGGCCAAGCTATGGCATACAGCCACATTCCGCGCGCCTCGCCGACGTACGCGCTGCGGTCCTCAGGCGGCCGAGATGGACCACAGTGGAGTCGGGTGTCCGTCTACCTTGATCTTCGCGTGCGCGCCGTGCCGCCTCGCCCGGGCCCGGGTCGGCCGAGATCGAGGTCAGGTCGCGGACCAGGTGGGCGCCGGGATCGGTGCCGCGCAGGCCGGCGAACCGGTTGCCCAGCCCCACGCCCGGCTCCTCGGCGACGATCACCAGGTCGGCCGGGCCGCCGCCGAACGGCGCCGGCCCGCTGCACGCCAGCGCCGCGGCGCGGACACCCGAATGGTCGTCACCGACCCAGGCGACGCCGGTCACCGTCCAGTCGCGCAGCAGGGGCCAGGTGCACCAGAGCGGCACCGCCGCGCGGCCGCCGGGTGTGCCGGCGGTGATCGTGTTGACCACGCTCTTCACGATCTCGGCGTTGTTGTGGTCGGCGATGTGCAACGGCGGGACCTCGCCGCACTCGTCACAACGCCAGTCGGCGCGCATCAGGTCCGGTGGCCGAACCTCGCCACCGCACCTCGGGCAACTCACCGACATGCCCACACCGCTACGTTCCTCGCGGTCGGCGCGGGAGTCAAGCATTCCGGCTCTTTCGGTCAAACCTCCGCAGGGTGGGGGCTCCCCGTACGTGCGGATCCAGGCGTGCATGGCGATGCCGCTGGCCACGCCCGCGTTGATCGACCGGGTCGAGCCGTACTGCGCGATCGAGAAGAGCTGGTCGCAGGCGCCGCGGGCGGTCTCGGAGAGGCCCGGGCCCTCCTGCCCGAAGAGCAGCACGCACCGGCGCGGCAGGGTCACCGTCTCCAGCGGGCGCGAGCCGGGCAGGTTGTCGATCCCGATCACCGGCAGGTCCGCCGCCGTGCGCCCAGCCACGAAATCCTCGATCGTCGGATGGTGGCGGACGTGCTGATACCGATCGGTCACCATGGCGCCGCGCCGGTTCCAGCGCCGGTTGCCCACGACGTGCACCTCGGCGGCCAGGAACGCGTTGGCGTTGCGCACCACGGTGCCGATGTTGAAGTCGTGCTGCCAGTTCTCGATCGCCACGTGGAAGTCGTGCCGGCGCCGGTCCAGGTCGGCCACCACCGCCTCGTGCCGCCAGTAGCGGTAGCGGTCGACGACGTTGCGCCGGTCGCCCCCCGCCAGCAGTTCCGGGTCGTATTTCGGGTCGGCCGGCCACGGACCCGGCCACGGCCCGACGCCGACCTCACCCTCCGCTTCCATGTCCGGCAGATTAGAGGGACGCGGAGCGCGACCGGCCCGATGATCAGACCATGCCCAGGGCGTGCCCGAGGTCGGCCAGGAAGTGCGGTCGCCCGGGCCGAGCTGGCCGGCGGCCGCGAGCCGCGGCCGGCGGTGCAGACCCGGGCGGCGATCGACTGGACCCACTGCCGGTAGGCGGCGGAGTCGGCGGGATCGGCGCGCTCGCCCAGGATGCGTACGGCGTCCCGGCACTCGTCGAGCAGGTCGACGGCGGGCCGGCTGGGGCCGTTCGGCAACCGTTCGGCATAGACGGCGGCGACCACCGCGCGGACCAGGTCGCTGTCGAAGGCCCGGCCGGCGGCCATCGCGTCCAGGCCCGCCAGCCCCTCCGGACCGTGCGACCCGGACGGCCGGTGTGGGTGGCCGCGACGATCACCCGCCCGGGCAGCCGCACGAGCAGCTCCCACTGGCGAGCGGTGAAAACGTCGATCGCGACGTTCGGGAATCCGGCTCGACTGACGGGCGACGCCGGCCTGAAGGGATGTGAAAGCGGATCGCCGGGCGCGGGCTGGCTTGGCATAACGACCTCCCAAGGTCAGCATATGCCGCATTTGGCCCGTTGCGACCAGCCAGTTCTCTAGCGGGGGACGGGCTCGGGGAAGCTCGGCCGTTCCGGGTCCCGGCCGTCGGCGCTCGCCGCGTGGTCCCGCTTGGGCACCATGACCTTGCGGCGGAAGACGCAGACCATCGTGCCGTCCTGGTTGTAGCCGCGGGTCTCGACGGAGACGACGCCGCGGTCGGGCTTCGAGCCGGACTCCCGCTTGTCGAGCACCGTCGTCTCGCCGTAGATGGTGTCGCCGTGGAAGGTCGGCGCGACGTGCCGCAGCGACTCGACCTCGAGGTTGGCGATCGCCTTGCCGCTGACGTCGGCCACCGACATGCCGAGCAGCAGCGAGTAGATGTAGTTGCCGACCACCACGTTGCGCCCGAACTCGGTGGACGTCTGCGCGTAGTGGGCGTCGAGGTGCAGCGGATGGTGGTTCATCGTCAGCAGGCAGAAGAGGTGGTCGTCGGCCTCGGTGACGGTCTTGCCCGGCCAGTGCCGGTAGACGTCGCCGACCTCGAACTCTTCGTAGTAGCGCCCGAACCGCATTCCCGCACCATAACGGCTCGAGAAACCGAGGGGAGACGCAATGAGCGGCGGGGCCCTCCCCGGCACCCGCCGCCCACGCTTGTCCCTACGATTTTGCCGGACCAACCGGTACCGGAAAACCCTTCGGGAAGTGACGGGGGTCACCCGTTACTGGTTCGCAACATTACTTATCGTAAGAGTGATCGACTTTCCGACCGTTCGTCACCCGTGCCGTTTTCCCTTGCCCGGCCGGGAGGCGGGATAACGGCGGCAGGATGGGCAGACGATATGGAATCGCTCCCATCACCGTCCGCAATGCGGATCTTGAGTGGTTCCGATGTGGCCCAAGTGACCCGCGCCACCTTGTCCGACCCTGGCCGGATTCGACGGGGAATGGGGTGGGGCCCTGAGTCGTTATGCCCCACGGATGCCTCAGGTGAGGCACGCACAAGCACCGATCGGAGTGATCAATGGCGACCGTTGAGCTGACCACGGAGAACTTTGACAAGGTCACCGGCGGAGACGGCATCGTTCTCGTCGACTTCTGGGCAAGCTGGTGTGGGCCGTGCCTGCGGTTCGCTCCGGTCTACGACAAGCAGAGTCCGAGAAGCACGAGGACATCGTGTTCGGCAAGGTCGACACCGAGGCCCAGGTCGAGCTGGCCGCCCGCTACGACATCCGCTCGATCCCGACACTGATGGCGCTCCGGGACGGCGTGATCGTCTTCTCGCAGCCGGGCGCGCTGCCGGAGTCGGCGGTCGAGTCGCTGATCTCCCAGGTCCGCGAGCTGGACATGGAAGACGTACGCAAGCAGCTCGCGGAGCACGCCTCGCCACGAGCACTGAGATCCTTTGCGACAGGGCGTCCCGTTTACTACGGGGCGCCCTGTTCGCGCTCTGAGCTGGGCGCTTGCAATCTTGCTCGTACACGTGTTCGAATCGGGCAATGCGTTGGGACAACCTGTCGGCTCTCCCCGCCTCGGCGTCCCTGAGTCGGGCGGCGCCGGCGACACCACCCCTGCCGCTGGCGCTGCCCGGCGCAGTAGCCCGCACCTTCGACACGCCGGGCTTCGCCGGCATGACCTTCTACGAGGTACGCGCAAAGTCGATCATCAATCGGGTGCCCGGCAACTCGCGGATGGGCTTCGACTGGACGATCAATCCCTACCGTGGCTGCAGCCACGCCTGCACGTACTGCCTGGACGGCGACACCCGGATCCTGATGGCCGACGGACGCACCCGCGCGCTGCGCGACCTCGCGGTCGGCGACCGGATCTACGGCACGGTCCGCAACGGCACCTACCGGCGCTACGCGATCACCGAGGTGCTCGCGCACTGGCGCACGACCAAGCCCGGCCTATCGGGTCACCCTGGCCGACGGCACCGAGCTCGTCGCCAGTGGCGACCATCGGTTCCTCACCGAGCGCGGGTGGAAGCACGTCACCGGCTCGATGGGCGGCGCCGACCAGCGTCCCCACCTGACCAGCGGCAACAAGCTGATGGGCGTCGGCCGGTTCGCCTCGGCGCCGGCCGACACGGCCGACTACCGGGCGGGCTACCTGTGCGGCATGAGCCGGGGCGATGCCAGCGTCACCGACCGCGAGCCGCTCGACCGCACCCGCCGCTACCTCGCGGATGCGCCGCCGTCGGTGGCCCGGCTGGCCGCGGCCGGCCGCATCGCCGTGCCCCCGGCCATCAACGACGACTGGCGCAAGGGCTTCCTGGCCGGCGTCTTCGACGCGCAGGGCTCGCACGACGGCACGGCGTTGCGCATCGGCAGCATCGACCGCGAGACGATCGACGAGGTCGCGGCAGCGTTGCGTGGCCTCGGCTTCGACTTCGCGGTCCGCCGCACGAGCGGCGCGCGAGGCTGGTTCGTGCGCATCGTCGGCGGCCTGGCCGCGCGGCTCCGCTTCCTGCACACGACCGACCCGGCGGCGACCCGCAAGCGCTCGATCGAGGGCCTCGCGCTCAAGTCCAACGTGCCCCTCGACGTGGTCAAGGTCGAGCCCCTCGGCGTCGACCTGCCGCTCTTCGACATCACCACGGGCACCGGCGACTTCATCGCCAACGGCGTGGTCAGCCACAACTGCTTCGCCCGCAACACGCACACATACCTCGACCTCGACCCGGGCCACGACTTCGACAGCAAGATCATCGTCAAGGTCAACGCCGGCGACCTGGTCCGCAAGGAACTCTCGGCCCGCCGCTGGCGCGGCGAACACGTCGCGATGGGCACCAACGTCGACGTCTACCAGCGCGCCGAGGGCCGCTACAAGCTGATGCCGCAGATCCTGTCGGCCCTGCGCGACTTCGCCAACCCGTTCTCGATCCTGACCAAGGGCACACTGATCCTCCGCGACCTGGAGCTGTTGAAACAGGCGGCGTCCGTGACCTCGGTGGGCGTCTCGTTCTCGATCGGCTTCGTCGACGAGGAACTGTGGCGCAAGGTCGAGCCCGGCACGCCGAGCCCACGCCGCCGCCTCGACGCGGTCCGCCGCCTGACCGACGAGGGCTTCTCGGTCGGCGTGCTGGTCGCGCCGATCCTGCCGGGCCTGACCGACACCGACGAGTCGATCGACCGCACGGTGGCCGCGGTGGCCGAGGCCGGCGCGTCCGGCGTCACGGGCATCTCGCTCCACCTGCGCCCGGGCACCCGCGACTGGTACGCGAAATGGCTCGGCGCGCGAGTTCCCGGAGCTGGTCCCGCGCTACCGATCCCTCTACGGCGGCGGCTCCTACCTACCGAAGGAATACCAACGCGAGATCACGGCGCGGGTCCGCATGGCCGCCCGCCGGCACGGCCTCGACCGCCAGGACAATTTCGAGTCGCGCCAGCTCCCCGAACACCCACCCGAGCCGGAGCAACTGACCCTGCTCTGAGTTCGAGCGTTCGGTGTTCGGTAGTGACCGAACACCGAACAGGTAGGCTGCTGTGCATGCGTGCCGGCCATGGCGACAACGGCGTCGAGGAGCTTCGCGACGCCGCCCTCGCGGTGGGTCTGAGCGTCGAAGATCCGGAGGTCGACTCCGGAGTCGACCTGGTCCTGGTCAACCCGGCCGGTGGGCGGGTCCTCGTGCGGCTCAAGCGGGTGTCGCTCGCCGCCGGGGACGGCCTCGAACAGAAGCTGGAGACCTGGGCCGGTCGGGGCCCGGGCATCCGGGTGCTCGTCGCCGACCGGGTCACCGAGCAGGCGCGGCAGATACTGCGGGCTGCCGGCTGGGGTTGGCTGGATCTCCGCGGTCATCTGCGTCTCGCCGGTGCGGGACTCCTCGTCGACACGAACGTGCCCAGGCTCAGCCCGGCACCGGATCGCGCGGTTCCGCTCACGGGCCGGGTGAGCGAAGAGGTGGCGGCGTTGATGCTGCTGCGGCCCACCGAGCCGGCGTCGGTTCGCGAGATCGCCAGGACCATCGGACGTTCGGCGAGCACCGTCTCGACGGCGATCGCCGACCTGCGTGGCGCCGGCTTGGTGGACGAGCAGCGCAGGCCCGCCGTTCCCGATCTGTTCTGGCAACTCGCCCATCGGTGGAAGGCGATGCGGGTAGATCTGGGCCGGGCACCCACGCCCGGCGAGGTCGCGCCGGTCAACGACGCGCTCCGGCTGGGGCTCGACGATGTCGAGGCGACGACGGGGTGGGCACTCGGCGATTCCGTGGCGGCCGCGGCATATGGCGCGCCGATCGGGATCAGAGCGGATCATCCGCCGGACCTCTACGTGCCCGATCAGGTCGTGCTGCGCAGAGCCGTGCAGCTACTCGGCGAGGCGCGCAGCCATGAGTCGCGCGCCGCCACGGTTCGGGTAGCGCCATTCCCGTTGGTCTGTGCTCGCCGCGTGCAGTGGCCCGGCGTGCGCTGGCCGCTCGTCCGTCCCCTGTTCGTCGCCCTCGATCTGGCCGCAGATCCTGGGCGGGGCGCCGAAGTCCTCGCGGGCTGGACGCCGCCGCAGAGGGCCGGTGCCCGTGTCTGGTAGTGATTCCCGGCCGGTCGTCGACCTGGCCGGCACGTCGATGTCGGCGCTCGCCCTGGCCATCCCGGCCGTCGCGGAACGCACCGGGCAGAAGGTCACCGTCGTCGGCGGCCTGGCCGTTGTCTGCCGGTTGAGCCGGCCGTATCGAGCGACCACCGACCTGGACACGGTGCACCGCAGGCACGACGGCGAGCCCGCACAGCTCGAACTCCTACTGACCAGCGGCGCCGTGCGCAGCGGGCCTTCCGGGGTGCTGGTGCCGACGTCGGCGGGACAGGTGCAGGTCGACATTCTCGAGGTGACCGACACTGATCTCGCGCGGCTGCCGGACGATCCGACCGATCGCCTGCACGTGCTGTCGCACGCGTGGGCCGCGGCCAGCGCGACACCCGTGACGATCCGGGCGGTCGGCGTGCCGGACCTGGCCATCGACGTGGCCGGAACCCGGGCCGCTCGTCGCGATGAAGCTCCAAGCGGTGATGAACCGGAGCCGTGCCAAGGAGGGCACGGACCTGCTCGACATCGTCCGGCTCTGTCTCGACCCGGTCACTGGGCCGGTGGTGCTCACCCAGTTGGCCAGCAGCGAGTGGCAGCTCCGCGCGGACGCTCGTCGCCATGCCAGTCGCTGGTTCGATGATCAGGCGGAGAGATCGCTCCGCGTCGTGCGCGCCGTCCCCGAGGGTCAGGAAATCCTGTTGGATGACCTGCACCTGGTGGGTGAGTTGCTGCACAGCGTGTTGCCTGTTGGTGGAGCTGAGGGGATTTGAACCCCTGACCCCCTCGATGCGAACGAGGTGCGCTACCGGTCTGCGCCACAGCCCCGCCGCTGGACTTTTCGTCCAGCGAACCGGCGATAAGGCTAACAGGTGGACCGTCCGGACAGCGAACCAGGGGCCCTAGGCCGTGTTGCTGCGCCGGGCCTCGTACGGACGCCCGCGCAGGCCGCCGGCCCGGCGGTAGGAGACCGAGCCCGTCGCGGCCGGAGGTAGGTCGGCCGGGCGGTCCAGGCCCATGGCGGCCCGGCGGACCGCCTCGCGCTGGGCGGCCAGCCGCCGCTGCTGCTCGCGGCGGACCTCGGCGCGGCGGGCCTGCTCGGCGCGGACCTCGGCCTGGCGGACGGCCAGCCACGCCGCGCGGCGGGCCATCCGGCGCCGGCGCGGCCCGGTCGGCCAGGGCCGCGCTGCGCAGGTGACCGAGATAGACCAGCAGCAGCGTGCCGGTCACCGCGACGCCGACCCAGAAGCCCGGGCCGACCAGGAAGACGCCGACGAGTTCCACCAGGTTGAGCAGCATCAGGGCGGCCAGTACCCGCCGGCGGCGGTAGATCGCGGTGGCGTGGCGGCGGGCCGGGCGCTGGCGGCGGGTCGGGCGGGCCAGTACGCCCGGTGGCACGGCACGCAGGCGGGGCGAGCGGCGTGGCGACGGCGGGGCCGAGACCGGCGGCGCCGAGACCGGCGGAGCGGAGACCGGGACTTCCGGGCGCAGCGGCGGGAGCACCGCGCGCGAGCCGCGGATCGGGCGGCGGCCGGGCACGGTGCGACGCCGGCGGCGGCGGGACAAGCACGCGCGCCGTCGACAGTGCCCTCTCCGCGACCAATCGCTCGGTGGCGTCGTACCGGCGGACCAGAGCCGGCGCCAGAGCGAGCAGCCCGGCTGCGGCGAGGACAGCGAGGAGCACCGAGGTCGGCACCCTCACCCCTCCCGTCTTTACGGTTGGACAACCCGATCATGCGGATTGATGAGGTTGCCGTACGTTCGTAATTCGAGGTTACGGGCGGCTACCGAACAATGTGGCGCAACGCGCCGACTTGCTCAAGATCAGGATGCGGCGGTGCGGACCCGGTGCCAGCGGGCCAGCAGGCCTCCTTCGGCCGCGACCTCCTCGCTGGTCATCGCGTATCCGATGTGGTCACGCCAGGCGCCGTCGATGTGCATGTAGCGCGGGTGGTACGCCTCTTCGCGGAATCCGAGCTTCTCGACCACGCGCCGGGACGGCCGGTTCTCCGGGCGGATGTTGACTTCGATGCGGTGCAGACCGCCGTAGCGGAAGGCGTGGTCGACCACCAGCGCGAGGGCCGTGGGGATCACGCCGCGGCCGGCGGTCCGGCCGTCGACCCAATAACCCACATAGGCCGAGCAGAACGCCCGGCGTACGACGTTGCCGAGGTTGATGTGCCCGACGAAGCGGTCCTCCAGGCACACGGCGAACGGCATGCTCTCACCGCGCCGGGCGCGATTTGCGCTGGTCGCGGTGCACGAAGCGGTACGCGGCGGTCGAGTTGAGCTCGTTCCAGTCACCGGGCGCCGACGGCTCCCACGGCGCCAGCCAGGCCCGGTTGGCCCGGCGCACCTCCGACCAGGCCGCCGCGTCGGAGCGGCGGTAGGGGCGCAGCAGGACCGGCCCGTCACGAAGGACGGCGGGCCAGCCCGGAGCGGCGCCGAACGGGGTCACTTGCGTCTGTCCAGCAGCAGAACATCCACTGTGGAGCCGGCGGCCGCGGCGGTCACCCGCTCGCCGAGCACGACGAGGCCGTTGGCCTCCATCAGGCCGGACAAGCGTGTAGGGCCCGCCGTGCAGCGGCTGCACCGTGTAACCGCCGCCGCGCCGCTCGGCGACGTGTGCCGGGCGGAACTCGCGCAGGCCGGCCGGCGACGTGACCGTGTCGAGCAGGTGGGCCCGCACGCTCGGGCGGAACACCGGCTCGGCGCCGGCCAGGAGCTGGATCGCGGGGCGGGCCAGCACCTCGAAGCCGATCAGGGCGGCACCGGGGTCACCGGGCAGGCAGACCACGGGCACCTCCTCCGCACCGACCGTGCCGAATCCGAGCGTGGTGCCAGGGTAGAGCGCGACCTCGGTGAATGCCACGGGGCCGGTGCGGCCGCCGTCGCGGCGGGACAGGATGCGGCGCACCATGTCGCCCGGGCCGGTGCCGGTGCCGCCGGTCGTCAGGATCAGGTCGGCCCGCAGCGTCTGGTCCTCCAGCAGCGCGCGCAGCCCCTCGGGGTCGTCGTCGCAGATGCCGACCCGGTAGGCCAGCGCGCCCACCTCGGCCGCCGCGGCGGTCAGCGCGTGCGAGTTGGCGTCGACCACCTGGCCGGGCTGGCTGCCCCGGCCGACCTCGACCAGTTCGTCGCCGGTGGCGATGATGACGACCCGCGGGCTGGACCGGACCACCACGTGCCCGATGCCGGTGGCGGCGAACGCCGCGACCAGGGCCGGGGTGATGGTGGAGCCCGCCCGGCCCAGGACCGAGCCGGCGGCCAGCTCGTCACCGGCGCGGCGCAGGCCGGAGCCGCGCTTGGGCGGCTGGAAGATCTCGACCGCGGCCATGCCCTGGTCGGTCCAGCTGATCGGCACGACCACGTCGGCGCCGCCGGGCAGCGGGGCGCCGGCCGCGACGGAGAAGCAGGTGCCCGGGGTCAGCCGCACCGGGCGCCAGCTCGACGCGGACAGGTCGCCGATCACGTTGAGCCGCACCGGGGCGCCGCGGCCCGCGGTGGACACGTCTTCCCAGCGGGCCGCGTACCCGTCGATCGACGCCAGGTCGAAGGCCGGGAACGGATGCGGTGCCACCACGTCCTGCGCCAGCACGTTGCCGTACGCCTGGGTGAGCTCCAGGTCGAGCGGCGGGAGTGCGCGCAGCCGCCGCAGCGCGCTGCCGAGGTAGTCGGCCAGCGGCGTCAGCTCTCTGGCGGCCACCTCCGCGTCGGCTGTCTGCGTCATGAGCCGACCCCTCCTGCTCGTACGAACTCTTCGAGCCAGGAACGGAACGCCGGGCCCAGGTCTTCACGCTGACACGCGATCTGCACGACGGCCTGCAGATAGCCCAGCGGCATGCCCGTGTCGTAGCGGGTGCCGCGGTAGACGATGCCGTGCACCGGCGTGCCCTCGTCGAGCAACGTCTGCATCGCGTCGGTGAGCTGGATCTCGCCGCCGCTGCCGGGCTTGGTGTGCCGGATCGTCTCGAAGATCTTCCCGGGCAGCACGTAGCGGCCGAGGACGGCGAGGTTGCTGGGCGCGTCCTCCGGCGCCGGCTTCTCGACCAGTCCCGGTCACGCGTACGACCTCGGCGCCCGGCACCAGGCCCGGCTCGGCCGGCGCCACCGACGCGATGCCGTAGCGCTTGACCTCTTCGCGCGGCACCTCCAGGAACGCCAGCACGATGCCGCCGGTCTGCGCCTGCAGGTCGAGCATCGCCGGCAGCAGCGGCTCGGACTCGTCGACGAACTCGTCGCCGAGCAGCACCGCGAACGGCTCGTCTCCGACGTGCGAGTCGGCCATGCCGACCGCGTGCCCGAGCCCGAGCGGCTCGCCCTGCCGGCAGGTGTAGATCTCGGCCAGTTCGGCGGGCTTGCGCACGGCCGCGAGGCGTTCCAGGTCGCCCTTCTCCTCGAGCCGGCTCTCCAGATAGGGCTGACGGTCGAAGTGGTCGACCATCGAGGTCTTGCCGCGCCCGGTCACCAGCAGGACGTCGGTGATGCCGGCGGCCGCCGCCTCTTCGACGATGTACTGCAGCACCGGCCGGTCGACGACCGGCAGCAGTTCCTTCGGCACGGCTTTGGTCGCCGGCAGGAAGCGGGTGGCGAGACCGGCGGCCGGGATGACGGCCTTGACCGCGCGCCGGCGCGGCTCGCTAGACGGGGATGGCTGTCGTGGGGTCGCTGGCTCGTCCGACATGCCGCGAGACTATCCGCCCCTCGTCTGTCGCGGTGGCTGCGTCCCGCGTGACGCGCCGCCAGCAGGTGAGATCCGTCCTGATCGAGGCTGGCCAGCGCTTCCTCGTCCGCCCCCGGCCCGCGGGAGGTCGTCGTCGGGTGGCACGGCGCCGGCGGCGACCGGGATCTCGGCCATCTCGGCCGGCCCGCCCGGCGCGGTGCGGAAGCCGTCGCGGCCGGCCGCCTTCGCCGCGTAGAGCGCGCCGTCGGCGGCGTTCAGCACCGCCTGCGCGGTGGCCGCGTGACCCGGGAAGACCGCGATTCCAATGGAGACGGTCACGCCGATGTCGGCGGTGCCGTCGACGTCGAACGGTGTCGTCGCGGACCGCGGCGCCGATCCGGCGGGCCACGATGGCCGCGCCGTCGGCGTCGGTCTCCGGCAGCAGCACCACGAACTCCTCACCGCCCTGCCGGAACGCCAGGTCGACCTCGCGCACCACGCCACTGATCCGGCGGGCGAACTCGACCAGCACCGCGTCGCCCGCGGTGTGCCCGTAGGTGTCGTTGACCTCCTTGAACCGGTCGAGGTCGAGGGCGAGCACCGCCAGCATCCGGCCGAACCGGCTGGCCCGCTCGACCTCGCGACGGATCGACTCGCGCAGGTAGCGGTAGTTCCACAGGCCGGTCAGCGGGTCGGTCAGCGAGAGCCGCTGCGCCTCCTGGTGCACGCGCACGTTGTCGACCGCGACCGCGGCCTGGCCGGCGAACGTGCGCAGCGTGATCAGGTCGGCGTCGTCGAACTCGTCGGAGCCCAGCCGGTCGTAGAGCGCCAGCACGCCGGACGCGGTCGGCGGCTCCGGCGGCTGCACGCCGGGCACCAGCGCCGGCTCGGCGACGGGACCGGCGACGTTGAACGGCACGGCGACGTACGTGCGGCAGGGCGGCTCGAACGGCGACAGCGTCGGCCCGTCGCGGTCGACCCGGCCGCGCCGCGGCATCCCCGGTCGCGGCGACACCGCCGAGCAGGCCCGCGCCGACCGGCACCCGGCGGCCGGCGACGTCGACCGCGAGCCCGCACTGGCCGACCAGCGTCGCCGGTGGCCGGGTCGAGCAGCAGCACCACGCCGCCGCTGGCGCCGGTCGCGGCCTGCGCCGTCTCCAGGATCACCTGCAGGATCCGCTGCAGGTCGTGGGTGCTGGACAGGGTGTCGCCGAGCACCGCCAGATGGCCGCGCAACTGGTCGCGGCTGGTGGTCAGGGCCCGCACGTACGCCTGGGTCTCGCGGGTCATCCGGTTGAACGCGAGCGCCAGCCGACCGACCTCGTCGCGGCCGCGCACCGGCACCCGGGCGGCCAGGTCACCGCCGGCCACCCGGTCGGCCGCGGCCGGCGAGTTCGGCCAGCGGCCGGGTGGTGGACCGGGCCAGCCACCAGGCGGCGGCGACAGCGAACAGGCCGGCCAGCACGACGGCGGCGACCAGCAGCGCGTAGAGGCCCTGCGGCTGGCCGGCGGGCACGGAGAGCACGAGCGGCAGCGGCTGGCCGGGCGCCGGGCCGACCCGGCGGACGACCCGGCCGCCGGCGGTCTCGGCGACCGCGTCACCGCGTACGCCGGACGGCGGCGGCGACCACCGCGCTCAGCGCGCCCGGCGACTCGGTGCTGTGCACCGCGCCGGGCGGGTCGCCGCCGAGCAGGGTCACCGCCGTGCCGGTGGCGCCGGCGAGCCGGCCGACCGTGCCGGCGTCGAGTTCGTGGGTGGCCCAGATCGCGCCGAGCGGCGCGCCGGCCGCGTCCCGCGCCTCGATCCGCGACGGCCAGGCCCGCGGAACGGGCCGGCGTCCGGCGCGGGCCGCGCGCAGTCGGCCCAGGGGCGGGCCGGGGAGCCGGGCGTGCTCAGCGTGGGTACGCCGTCGGCGCCCTCGACGACGACGCCGGAGGCCAGCCCGCGCGCGACCACCTGGCTGGCGATGTCGGTCTGCCGGGCCGGGTCGGCGGCCACCGCGACCGCGTCCGCGGCGGCCTGGAGCTGCTGGCAGAGGGAGCTGACCGAGGTGCGCAGCGCGGTGGCGGCGACGCCCAGCCGCTCCGCCGCCTGGTCCCGGCCGACGGCGGCGACGGTGCCGCCCACGAAGAGCGCGCCGAGCAGCACCGGTCCCAGCACGACGGCGAGGAACGCGGCGGTCAGCCGCCCGCGCAGCGTCACAACTCCCCCTTTGGACCTGCCATGCTCGGCATCGGCCGTCCAGGGTCTAACCGGGTAAGGGTCGGGAGTGTTGCGTGCCGGATTTATCGCATAGTGGGGCGACTAAGGCTGACATGCGGGCGGCGGTGCTGTCCCGGCGCCGCTCGTTGGCCCCGACGGACCTGGCCGCGGCGGCCGCGGCGGTGACCGCGGCGCTGGCCGAGCTCATCCGGACGAGCACGCCGCGGCTGGTGTGCGGGTACGTGCCGGTGGGCAGCGAGCCCGGCGGCGCCGACCTGGCGGAGGCGGTGCGGGCGGCGTTGACCGGGGCGGCCGAGTTGCTGCTGCCGGTGCTCCAGGGTGACAACGACCTGGACTGGGCCCGCTACACGGGCACACTGGTGCCGGCGGGGCGGGGGCTGCGGGAGCCGGCCGGCGAGCGGCTCGGCCAGGGCGCGGTGGCCGGTGCCGAACTGATCGTGGCTCCGGCGCTCGCGGTCGACCGGCGCGGGATGCGGCTGGGTCGGGGCGGCGGGTCGTACGACCGGGCGCTGGCCCGGGTGCCGGCGGGTGTGCCGGTGGTCGCGCTGCTGCACGACGGGGAGTTCGTCGACCGGGTGCCCGAGGCGGCGCACGACCAGCGGGTGACCGGGGTGATCACCCCGGCCGGCGGGTTCGTGCGGCTCTAGGAGGAGGACGGCGGGCGTGCTCGACGCCTTGGCCGGCTCGGACTTCGGCTTCGACTCGGTCTTGGTCTCGGTCTTGGACTCCGACTTGGTCTCGGACTTCGACTCGGACTTGACCTTGGTGTCGCCGCCGGTGCGCGACGTTGCGGGAGTCGGTGCGGTAGAAGCCGGAGCCCTTGAACACGACGCCGACCGCGCTGAAGACCTTACGCAGGCGACCCTCGCACTCGGGGCACACGCTCAGGGCGTCGTCGGAGAACGACTGGACGGCCTCGAGGTTGTGTCCGCACTCGGTGCAGGCGTACTGGTAGGTCGGCACGGCTTCCTCCGGATCTTGCGGGGGCGTTTCTGGCAGTCAGCCTATCCGAGTGCTAATGGTGCGGCATCGGACCAGGCTTCGTCCAGCGTCAACATCAACCCCAGTGCGGCGGCTTGTCTTCCCAGAGGCGCTCGTCATTGGTGTCGGTTCGCTCACCCCAACCCCGGTCGGTGTCGTCCGAGGTCTGATCCGGGAGGACGAAGTCGTCGCCACTGAGGTCGACGGGACGGTCGTCATCTGGTGTGGCGGGCGGTTGCACGCGGTTCACGCAGGCAGCCTACCCGTGCGTTCGGTAGCGTCCTTCGCCGTGACGTACGACGACCCGAATGCCGCACCGTGGCAGCGACCCGGCCCCGATGGCGAACCCGGCCCGGCGAGCACGGGCGCGCCCGTACCCCCGAGTGGCTATGCGGGTCCGCCGCCGACCGAGCCGCCGCCGGCGGGTTGGCGGCCGCCGACCTACGTGCGGCAGCCGCCGCCCCGCCAACTCGCGCCGCAGGACCTCGACAAGATCGAGTCGCAGGAGAAGGACGCGCGGACGGTGACGTACGGCATAGCTCTCGTCGCCGCCGCGGTGCTGGTCGTGCTCTCCTGCCTGCTCTGCTCCCGAGTGCTCTTCTATAGGGGACGGCGCCTTCCCAGACGGCGTGCGCGCCGCTGTCGCCGGTGAGGAAGACGTAGATCGCGGTGGCGACCGCCAGCGCGATGACCACCACGCTGACCGCGAGGTTGACGCCGAGCGGCAGGTGCTGGGGCGCCCGGCGGCTGCCGCTGGTGATGAACAGCAGGCCGAGCGTGACGACGCCCAGCGCGAGGGTGAACCACCACGTGCGGTCGCCGTAGCTCTGGTGCTGGTTGACCTTGTCGAGGACCTCCTGGGAGAAGCCGGCGGCGACCAGTCGGTCGCGCAGGTTCTCACCGGACTCCATGGCGAACCAGGCGGCGATGGGAGAGATCACCGCGAGGGCCGTCACCGCCCACCCGATCTTGCCGCGGAACCGTGGGACGACCACGTAGACGACCGCGCCGAGACAGAGCAGGGGGATGAAGACGACGGCCACGTGGATGATCAGGGGGTGGGCCGGTATGCCCAAAATATTGTTCAGCACGCGGCCTCCTGTGGATATCGATCACAGCGTACGGCCGGACCCGCCGCTGAATAGTCCCTACGACGGGGACACGTGGGGCGCACCGAATTTGGTTCAACGCTTGATCGAAATAGCGGTTGAACTCGCCGTATCTTGAACGTTTCCAACTTGCGTGCTTCCATTGCGGCATGTCGGAGCCGGCGGAGGACCAGGGCGCGGCCCTGCTGCGCGCCCGTGGCATGCGGGTCACGCGGCCGCGACTCGCCGTGCTCGAAGTGCTGGGCGCCGGCGGCCACCTCGAGGTCGACGAGATCGCGACCGCGGTGCGCACCCGGCTCGACTCGGTTTCCACCCAGGCGGTCTACGACGTGCTCGGCGCGCTGTCCCGGGCCGGCCTGGCCCGGCGGATCGAGCCGGCCGGCAGCCCCGCCCGGTTCGAGGCCCGCGCCGGTGACAACCACCACCACGTGGTCTGCCGGGCCTGCGGCGAGATCGCCGACGTCGACTGCGCACACGGTGCCGGCACCGTGCCTCGACCCGGTCGGCGCCGGCGGCTTCGTGGTCGACGAGGCGGAAGTGACGTTCTGGGGCCTTTGCCCAAGCTGCCAGCGGGCGAAAACCGCCGACGAGTAAGACACGTGGCAGGCTGGACCACATGGCGGACCTAGGCCTTTTCGGACCCGACACGGTGACGTGGCGGGTGCATGCCGAGCCCATCCTGTTCGTCGGAGGCCTGCGTTCCCTCTACCTCCAGGCGCTGCATCCCCGGGCGATGGCGGGCGTGGCCCAGAACTCGCACTACAAGGACGACCCGTGGGGCCGGCTGGTCCGCACGTCGATCTACGTGGCGACGGCGGTCTACGGCACCACCGCGGAGGCGGAGGCGGCTGGCCGCCGGCTGCGCGCCATCCACGCCAAGATGCGCGCCCGCGACCCGTTCACCGGCGAGGAGTTCCGGGTCGACGAGCCGGAGCTGCTGCGCTGGGTGCACGTCACCGAGGTCGAGTCGTTCATCACCACGGCTCGGCGGTCCGGTGTGCCGCTGACCGGCGCGGAGGTCGACACCTACTACTCGGAACAGCGCCGGGTCGCCGCGCTGGCCGGCCTGGACCCGTCGACGGTGCCGGGTTCGGCGGCCGAGGTCGCCGCGTACTACCGGTCGATGCAGCCGGCTCTGCGGGTCACCCGTGACTCGGCCGAGGCGATGGTGTTCCTGACCGCGCCGCCGGTGCCGTGGAAGCTCAACCCGGCCGCGCGGCTCGGCCTCGAGCTCGGCGGACCCCGCCTGGCATATCTGGGCGTCGCGTCCACCGCGCTCGGCCTGCTGCCGACCTGGGCCCGCCGGCTCTACGGCGGGCTCGGCCTGCCGATCGAGGGAATCACCGCCGGCCTGTCGGTCCGCGCGATCCGCGCGGCGCTGGCCGCGCTGCCCCGCCGCTACACCGAGGGCCCGATCTACCAGGGCGCGATGGCCCGCGCGGCGGCGGTCGCTCAGACGTAGGCGCCGGCCAGCTCGGCCAGCTCCCGGTCGGCCCGCCCGGCGATCACCCGCACCGTGCCGGCGACGATGTCGGCGACCTGGACCCGTGGGTCGTCGGCGGAGTCGACGAGGGTCAGCCCGGCGAGGTCGGGTGCCGCCGCCCGCAGCCAGGCCACCCGGGACGGGGTGAGGGTGCTCTGGAAGTCATGCACGATCCGCACCGGACCCCAGTGGGCGACGGCGTGCACGATCGCGGGCGCCAACAGGTCGACGGGCGCGAACGCGGGCGGGTCGGTGCGGGCGCGCTCGCGGAAGTCGTCAGCCCGGGCGCGGCTCTTGGCGAGCAGGGTGAGCGTCTCGTCGGCGGCCGGCGGCACACCGGTGCGGCGCAGGTCGTCGATCGACCAGAAGAGCTGGTCCGCCGCGGTCGGATCGAGGGGCTCCCGGGTGCGCATGAGGGCGTTGGCGGACACCAGGAAGCGGCGCCAGCGCGGCTCGTCGGTGACCAGCAGGGTGCCGGCCCGCTCGGGTGCGTCGATCAGCAGGTCGAGCAGCGTACGCACGAGGAAGCCCGGCTTGTCGACGAGCTGGACGTGGGCGCGCCCGTGCACAGGGCCGCCCGGCCCGAGCAGCCACACCAGGACGGCGCGATGTTTCTCGCGCATGAGGTGGTTGGCCTTGTATTCGGTGGCCGGCGACCGGATTCGGGCCCGCAGCTCCGCCATGCAGTCGGCCGCGGCCGCCCACGACAGGTGCACGCTGCCGTGCGCGAACACCGTGGTCGGCGAGCTGACGAGCTGCTGGCCCTCATAGCCGGACTCGTCGCAGGCGATCTCCCGGATCTCCGCGGCCACCCGGCCACCCTCCCACGACCGGTCAGGCAGTGACAGCCGTTTTCCGCCGCCGCCTCAGTGCCAGCACGGCGAAGACGACCAGAGCGAGCACGCCGGCACCACAGTGGACGGCCAGCACCCGGCGAGGTCAGGTCCACCCCAGTCCTGCTGATACGTCGACGGATCGTGTTCGGTCGGCGAATTTATGGGTATCACCGCGTGGTCCGAGGCGAGAAGGCGGTGGACCGATGGACCGGTTCGATCGGGTGATGCTGGCGACCGTGACAGGTCTCGCGGTGATCGTCGGTCCCGCGATGCCGGCCCTCGCCGCCGACGCGGCGGCGCCCGGCGGCCCGGGCGTCGACGAGCAGTTCCTGCCGGCCGACAAGTCGGGCTTCGGCACGTCGACCACGGCCGGCAGCAAGGTCTGGCTGACCGTGCAGAAGGAGGGTGGCCTGGGCGAGATCTACTATCCGGATCTCAGCACGCCCAGTGCGCGCACGCTCGACTTCGTGGTCGCCGACGGGTCCGGCCACGCGACCCGGGCCGCGGACGCGGCGCGGGTGCGCACCATCCAGACGGATCCGCGCAGCCTCTCGTACCGCCAGGTGTTCGACGACCGCCGCGGCGGCTGGTCCCTGTCCGCCGACTACACGACCGACCCCGCCCGGGCCGGCGTGCTCGTCGACGTGCGGTTCACGGCTACCCGAAGGGGTTCGTACGAGCTGTACGCCGTCTACGACCCGGCGCTGTCGAACAGCCGTGGCGACGACACCGGCCGCACCGTCGGCCGGGCGCTGATCGCCAGCGACGGCACCAGCGCGAGCGCGTTCGTCGGCCGGCCGGCCTTCACGGTCACGTCCAACGGGTTCCGTGGCTCCAGCGACGGCTGGACCGACCTGCTGGCCGACGGCCGGCTAGACGGCCGCTACGACTCCGCCGGCGCGGGCAACCTCGTGCAGACCGCGGCGACCGGGCTGACCGGGACGCACGGACGGCAGCACGGCACGCTGGCCATCGGCTTCGGCGACACCGCGGACGCCGCCCTCACCACCGCGAACGCCGGGCTGCGCGCGGGATACGGCCGCACCGCCGCCGCCTACGCGCGGGGCTGGCACGGCTACCTCGGCACGCTCAAGCGCGCACCCGCGTCGCTGTCCGGGCGCGACCAGCGGACGCTCTACGACGTCTCCGTCATGGTGCTCGCCGCGAGCGAGGACAAGACCCACCGCGGCGCGTACGTCGCCTCCCCGTCGATGCCGTGGATCTGGGGAAAGGACGACCCGTCCGGCCCGTACCACCTGGTGTGGTCGCGCGACCTCTACCAGATCGCCACGGCGCTGATCGCCGCCGGCGACACCGCGGGCGCCAACCGGTCGTTGGACTACCTCTTCGACGTGCAGCAGAAGGCCGACGGGTCGTTCCCGCAGAACTCCCAGGTCGACGGCACTCCGGTGTGGACCGGGCTGCAGCTCGACGAGGTCGCACTGCCGATCGTGCTGGCACACCAGCTGCGCCGCACCGATGCCGACACCTGGTCGCACGTCCGGCGCGCGGCCGACTTCCTCCTCTCCTTCGAGCAGGACGGCAACCGGGCGCCGTGGTCACCGCAGGACCGCTGGGAGAACCAGTCCGGCTACTCGCCCGCGACGATCGCCGCCGAGATCGCCGGCCTCGTCTGCGCGGCCGACATCGCCCGCGCCAACGGCGATGCCGCGGCGGCCGACCGCTACCTGGCGACGGCCGACGACTGGCAGGCCCGGGTCAAGGGCTGGACGGTGACGACGACCGGCCCCTACTCCGCCGGTCCGTACTTCCTGCGCCTGACCAAGGACGGCAACCCGGACGCCGGCACGGCCTACACCATCGGCGACAGCGGCCCGGCCGACGTCGACCAGCGCCGGGTCGTCGACCCGAGCTTCCTCGACCTCGTGCGGCTCGGTGTGCTGCCGGCCGACGACCCTGCCGTCGTGAACACCCTCGGCGTGATCGACGCCCAGCTCGGCGTGCGGACCGCGCGGGGCCTCTACTACCACCGCGCGTCGTTCGACGGGTACGGCGAGAAGGTGGACGGCGGCCAGTGGGAGTTCGGTCTGCCGGACGGCTCGCGGATCACCCGCGGCCGGGCATGGCCGTTGCTCAACGGCGAGCGCGGCGAGTACCAGATCGTCGCGGGCCAGCTCGGCGCCGCCCACCGCCAGATCGGCACGATCGCCCGGGCGACGGGTCCGGGCGCGATGCTGCCCGAGCAGGTCTGGGACGACCAGCCGCCGGCCGGCACCGCGGGCTTCGTGCCGGGCACCCCGACGTTCTCCGCCACCCCGCTGGCCTGGACCCATGCCCAGTTCATCCGGTTGGCGCAGAACGTCGCGGCGGGCCGGGTGCTCGAGCGGCCGGCGATCGTGGCCGACCGCTACGCGAGTGAGTCGCAGACTGCGCGCAGGTAGCGCAGGCCGTTGACGGCCAGAGCGTCCTGCGACTCGGCGAACGGCCGCCAGATCGAGGCGGCCACGGCGATCGACTCGTTCTCGCCCGTGAAGGACTCGATGCAGATCGGGCCCCGGTAGCCCGTCTCCGCCAGCGTGCGCAGCCAGCGCGGCCAGTCGATGTGGTCGTCGCCGGGTGCGCCGCGGTCGCTGCCGCTGACCTGGACGTGCACCAGGCGTGGCCCGGCGGCGGTGATGGCCGCGTACGGATCGGCCTCCTCGATGTTCATGTGGTAGCTGTCGAGCATGATGCCGACGCTGGCCGGCAGGCCGTCGAGCGCGGTCAGGGTCTGCTCGACCGTGTTGAGCACCGAGGTCTCGTAGCGGTTGAGCGCCTCCAACCCGATCCGGACCCCGCACGCGCCGGCGTAGTCGGCCACGGGTGCCAACGCCTCCCGCAGCGACGCGTAGCAGGCCGCCCGTTCCGCGGGCGACATCCGCCAGACCCGGCCCGACCGCCGCGTACGCGGGGCCGCAGACGCTCGGAGCGCCCAGAACCACCGCCGCGTCCACAAGGGAGCGGAGGTAGTCCTGGGTCGCCCGAACAGTGTCCGGATCGGTGTTGACCAGGTCACGCCCGGGAGGGGTGACCGAGAGGACCGCGGCGGCGGTCAGCCCGTGCGCCGCGAGCAGGTCGCGGGCCTTCTCGGGTGACCAGTCGCCGAGGTTCTCCACCGGGATCTCGATCGCGTCGAAGCCCCAACCGGCGATCCGTGGCACCAGCGAGGCGAGTGCCGCGTCGTCGACGGGAGACGTCCAGATCCAGGGGTTGGCACCGATCGTGAACATGGCGGCTACTTACCGCCCCAGTCGCCCGGATAGCCCGGCAGGTCGCTGCAGCCGCACATCGCGTAGTGCAGCGGCGGCATGCTCGGGTCGACGTACTGGGACAGGTTGGCGTCGGTGATCGTCGGCTGGGGCAGCTTCCACGGGCTGGGCACCGGCTCGCCCTTGAGGATCTTCAGGGCGGCGATCACCGGCGTACGCCACTGGTAGGTGGGGTAGGTCGGCGCCACCGCCGTGAGCTTCTTGTCCTGCCACATCCGCAGGAAGTCCTGCTGGTCCTCGCCGACGATCGCCGGGAACGGCTTGCCGGCGTCCTCGAACGCCTCCGCCGCCGCGACCGCGGTCGCGCCGGCGTCCATCCAGATGCCGTCGATCGTGCCGAAGCGCTGGATGTAGTTGTTGACGATGGTCTTCGTCTTGGCCGCGTCGCCGTCGGTGAACTCGACGCCGACGACCTTGAGCTGCGACTTGTCGAAGGCCACCTTGGCCGCCGCCCAGCGGGCCTCCAGCACGTCGACGCCGGGCAGGATGCGCAGCGCCAGCACGTTGCCGCCCGGCTTGACCTTCTCGATCGAGGAACTCGGCGCCGTCGGCGCCGAACGCGTACCCGCCGATCGGGTTGATGAAGGTGACCGGGCACTTGGTGTTGACGCCGCGGTCGAAGACGATCACCGGCACCTTGGCGCAGGCCTGCTCGACGGCGGGGGTGAGCGTCGCGGTCGTGTTGGGCGACACGATCAGCGCGTCACAGCCCTTGCCGAGCAGGTCGGTGATGTCGGAGATCTGCTTGTCGTCCTTGCTCTCCGCGTCGGCCACCGTGGAATGACTTGATCTCCGGGTGCAGCTTCACCTCGGCCTGCATGTTCTTGAAGCCGACCTGGCGCCACGGGTTGCCCACCCCGGCGTTGGAGAAGCAGAGGTTGTACGGCCCGGCCTTCTTGTATTTGGCGGTGTCGGCGTTCGTCGGGTCGAGCGCCTGCTCCCACGGCTTGTCCGCGGGGCCCGGTCGCGCTGGTCGTGCGCAGTGCCATCTCGTTGTCGTAGTCGGCCTGGACGAAGAACTTCGACGTCTCGCCGGTGCCGGCGCCCGGCGGCAGCGGAGCCGCTGGCGCTCGGGTTGGCGGCCGGCACGTCGCTGGCACAGCCCGCCAGGATCATGGCGGTGCCGGCCAGTGCGGCCAGGGCGCTACCTGTTCTCTTTCGCAACTCTCCTCCTACAGGTGGTGGTGCGTGCGTCAGGTGCGTGCCCGTAGCCCGCCGATGGCCACGGCAGCGAGGATGATCAGGCCCTGCACCGCGGACGCCAGAGCGCCGGCGACGCCGAGCAGGTTGAGCAGGGTCAACAGGGTCTGCAGGGTGAGCGCGCCGAGCATCGCGCCGACGACCGAGCCGCGCCCGCCGCCGAGCACCACGCCGCCGAGCACGACCGCGGTGATCGCGGTGAACTCCAGCCCGGCGCCGACCTGGAAGCTCACGCCGCCGAAGCCGCCGAGCAGGATCGCCGCCACGGCCGCGCAGCCGCCGCTGATCACGAACGCGATGGTGCGGACCCCGGCGACCCGGCCGCCGGCCAGCCGGGCGGCGCGCGGGTTGTCGCCGACGGCGAGCAGCACCTTGCCGAAGTCGGAGCGCATCGCCAGGATCGCCAGCGCGGCCAGCGACGAGCAGGATCAGCACCGCGTACGGGATTTCGTTCAGCCAGGGCACGCCTTCGATGCCGCGCCGGCCGAGCATGCCGGAACTCCTCGGACAGCGCGCCGCGGGGCGAGCCGCCCGTCCAGGTGTAGACCGCGCCGACCAGGATCAGGTACATGCCGAGCGTGGTGATGAACGACGGCACCAGCAGCAGCGTGGTGACCAGCCCGTTGACCAGGCCGACCAGCAGGCCGAAGCCGAGCACCAGGGCGACCACCGGCCAGGTCGCGCGCCGGGTCGCCGTCGATCAGCCGGGCCGCGATCACCACCTCGGCGGTGACCAGCGAGCCGACCGACAGGTCGAAGTCGCCGGCGACGATCACGAAGTACTGGCCGGCGGCCAGGATGATCAGCGGCGCGGACCGCTTGAGGAAGGCGAGCAGGGCCGGCGGGTCGTAGAAGTCGGGTTGCCTGACGCCGACCGCGATCAGCAGCAGGACGAGGATGGCCACGACGGGCCAGATGCTGCCGGCGCCCCAACGGCCGCGGCGCGACTGGCCGAGGGCGGCGGGCCCGGTGGGCGTTGTGACCGTCATGCCGCCGCCTTCCGGACCACCTTGCGGCGGAGCCGCAGGGCGTAGATCGCGACCGCCGCGACGATCACCACGCCGCGGACCACCTGCTTGAAGAACGGGTCGACGGCGAGCTGGTTGAAGATGCCGTCGATGACCGCGAGCAGCAGCACGCCGCCGACGGTGCCGGCGACGCCGCCCTTGCCGCCGGCCAGCACCGTGCCGCCGAGCACCACCGCGGCGATCGACTCCAGGTCGTAGCCGCCCTCGGCGCCGACCCGCGGCGCGCCGGCGCCGAGCCGGCTGGCCAGGTAGAGACCGGCGATGCCGGCGCAGAGCGAGCAGATGATGTGGGTACGGATCAGCACCCAGTCGGTGCGCACCCCGGAGAGCCGGGCGACGTCGAGGTCGCCGCCGGTGGCGATCAGGTGGTGCCCGTAGCGGCTGCGGTTGATGACCAGCCAGGCCACCGCCGCGACACCGATGAACAGCAGGAACGCCACCGGGACCGGGCCGACCCGGTCGTAGCCCAGGTGCTGGAAGGAGACCGGCACCGAGCCGGCCGGGCCCGGCGTAGCCCTGCTCCAGGTAGCCCTTGATCAGCAGCCCGACGCCGAGCGTGGCGATGAACGCGTTGATCCGGAGCTTGGTGATCAGCAGTCCGTTGACCAGGCCGATCGCGCGCCGAAACCGCGAGCACGGCGAGGATCGCCGGCAGCGACCCGGCCGTCGCTGCCGGCCATCGTCTCGGCCGCGATCAGCGAGGTCAGGCTGATGACGTACGCGACGGAGAGGTCGAGCGAGCCGGCCAGGATGGCGAACGTCTGCCCGACGGCGACGATGCCCAGCCCGGCGGCCCGTTGCAGCAGGCTGACCGTGCTGTTCTGGCCGAACAGCGAACCGCCGTCGGTGGCGACCAGGATGCCGCCGACGATCAGCGTCATCGCCGAGCGCCAGCCAGACGCCATTGGTCGAGTCGATCCGCGGCCGGCTAAAGAATGCGGACATCGTGGCGCTGCGCTTGCCGATGAGCTCGCTGCGCTCGCTCATGCCGACACCTCGTGCGGTGTCCCGGTGGCCAGGCTCAGGACCGCCTCCTCGCTCGCGTCGCCGGGCAGCTCGCCGGCCAGGGCACCGTCGCGCATGACGACGATCCGGTCGCTCATGCCGAGCAGTTCGGGCAGCTCCGACGAGATCATCAGGACCGCCGCGCCTTTCTCGGCCAGGTCGCGGATCAGCTCGTGGATGGCCGCCTTCGCGCCGACGTCGATGCCCCGGGTCGGCTCGTCGAACAGCAGCACCCGCGGCGCCATGGCCAGCCAGCGGGCCAGCACGACCTTCTGCTGGTTGCCGCCGGACAGGTAGCGGACCTCCTGGTCGGCGCCGGCCGCGTGCACCTCGACGGCGGTGAGCAACGCCCGCACGCTGGTGTTGCGCCCGCCGCCACCGAACCAGCGCGGGGTGGCGGCCCGGCTGGCCAGCAGCGCGTTGTCGAGCACCGACTGGCTCAGCGCCAGGCCCTCGCCCTTGCGGTCCTCGGTCACGTACGCGATGCCGGCCCGGACCGCCTGCCGCGGCGAGCGCAGCCGCACCGGCTTGCCGTCGAGGGTCATCCGCCCGGCGGTGAAGGCCTCGACGCCGAACAGCGCGCGGGCCAGCGCCGAGCGCCCGGAG
Source organism: uncultured Actinomycetota bacterium (assembly GCA_963840005.1). Lineage (GTDB taxonomy): Bacteria > Actinomycetota > Actinomycetes > Mycobacteriales > Micromonosporaceae > Asanoa. Next base: position 49,556 of record CAWIXO010000045.1, read on the forward strand.
CCTTGCAGGCCACCGACACCGAGCACCTCGCCGGCCCGCAGCTCGAGGTCGATCGGCCGGAGCCGGGCGTTGCCGGCGCCGGTCAGCGTGACCAGAGCCGGGCCCGGCTCGCCGGTCTTGGCCGGGTAGTAGGCGGCCAGATCACGGCCGACCATGTGCCGGACCAGCGCCTCGGGAGTGGCTTCGGGGGTGTCGAGGGTGACCACCCGGCGCCCGTCCTTGAGCACGGTGATCCGGTCGGAGAGGTCGAACACCTCGGTGAGCCGGTGCGACACGTAGAGGATGCCGATGCCGCGCGGCCTGGAGCCGGCGGACCAGCGCGTAGAGCAGCTCGACCTCGTGATCGGCGAGCGCGGCGGTGGGCTCGTCCATGATCAGGATGCGGGCGTCGAGCGAGAGCGCCTTGACGATCTCGACCACCTGCTGCTGCGCGACGCCCAGCTGGCCGACCCGGTCGGTCGGCCGCACCGACTCCGCGCCGACGGCGGCGAGCAACTCGGCCGTGCGCTCGCGCATCGCCCGGCGGTCGACCAGCCCGCGGCGCAGCGGCTCGCGGCCGAGGAACACGTTCTGGGCGACCGTGCGCTCGGGCAGCAGGTTGAACTCCTGGTGGATGATGCCGACGCCGGCGGCCTGGGCGGCGCGCGGGCTGTGCAACGAGACCGGCTGACCGCCGATCCGCAACGTGCCCGCGTCGGGCTGGTAGACGCCTGAGGCGATCTTCATCAGCGTGGACTTGCCGGCGCCGTTCTCGCCGACCACCGCGTGCACTTCGCCGGGATGCACGTCAATGTCTACATCGGACAAGACGGACACACCGTAGAAGGATTTGCCGACGCCGTGCATCGTCAGCAGCGCGTCCGGTGGAACAGGTGAATCCAATGTGATCACCGAAACTTTCGCTTGCCAGGCATGAGCTTTTGCTGAGCTGACCGAAAGCGCTGTTGGCGTCGAATCGTAGGCGGCCGAACACAGATCGATCAAGACCGTAACTGGCCGGACACGATCACAGTTCGGCATTGATTGATCTACCTGTGCGACTCGGTGCGTTGACGCGCCGCCCCGAAACGAGCCAAACTCATCTGCGTCGATGCGCTGCGGCGCATCGGCTCCACACGCGGACTTCGGCGGACGCGTTGCACCGCAAGCCCTCCTGCACGTCCTCGCACGGCATGCCCCCAGAGGCATCCCAGAAGGAGACCGCATGCGCCGCCGCAGACCTGTCCTCACCCTGCTCACGATCGCCGTCACCCTGCTCGGCCTCGGCATCGTCCAGGCACCCGCGCAAGCCGCACCCGCGTTCCGGGCGTTGGTGTTCAGCGAGACCGCCGGCTACCGCCACGACTCGATCGCCGCCGGCGTCACGATGTTCAACCAGCTGGCCACGGCCAACAACTTCGAGGTGGTGTTCAGCGAGGACTCCACCGTGCTCAACACCGCCAACCTCGACACGTTCGACGTGCTCGTGATGTTCCAGACCTCGGGCATGGTGTTCGACAACGACGCCCAGCGCACGGCGGTGCAGAACTACCTGCGGGCCGGCAACGGGGATCGTGGCGATCCACAACGCGACCGACATGGGCATCGACACCGACGTTCCCGTGGTGGGACCAGACGATCAACGGCGGCGCGCACATGCCGTCGCACTCGCCGGGTTCGCTGCAGGGCTACGCCCGGGTCGCCGACAAGGCGCACCCGTCGACGGCGGGGTTGCCGGACAACTGGCAGCGCACCGAGGAGTGGTACAACTTCGACGTCAACGCGCGCGGCAACGTGCACGTGCTGGTCACCGCCGACGAGCGCACCTACAACCCCGGCAGCCGACGCGATGGGCATCGACCATCCGATCTCCTGGTGCCGCGAGGTCGAGGGCGGCAAGGTCTGGGCCACCGCGATGGGCCACGACATCGCCTCGTACAGCGAGACGAACTTCCGCAACCACGTGCTCGGCGGCGTCCGCTACGCGGCCGGCAACCTGGCCGGCGACTGCGGCGGCACGGTGTGGGGCAACTTCGAGAAGGTCAGCCTCGACTCCGAACACCGTCGACCCGATGGCGCTGGACATCGCGCCGGACGGCCGGGTCTTCTACGTGCAACGGGCCGGCCAGATCAAGATCTTCAAGCCGGCGCAGCAGAGTACGGTGACCGCCGGCACGCTGTCGGTCTACACCGGCGGCGAGGACGGCCTGGTCGGGATGGCGCTGGACCCGAACTTCGCCACCAACGGCTGGATCTATCTCTACTAGTCGCCGTCGGCCTCTTCGCACCGACATCAACCGGTTGTCCCGGTTCACCGTCAGCGGTGACACGGTCAACCTGGCCAGCGAGGTCGTGCTGCTCAACGTCCCCGCCTACCGGGACCGGACGTTCCCGCGAGCCCGGGCACACCGGCGGCTACGTCGCTTTCGGGCCGAACGGCAACCTGTTCCTGTCGACCGGCGACGACACCCCGCCGAACCTCGACCCGGCCTGGCAGGGCTACGCGCCGCTGGACTGGCGGTCCGGCAAGTCCAACCTGGACGCTGCCCGCAGTGCCGGCAACACCAACGACCTGCGCGGCAAGATCCTGCGCATCCACCCGGAGACGCAACGGCACCTACACGATCCCGAGCGGCAACCTGTTCGCGTCCGGCACCGCGCAGACCCGTCCGGAGATCTACGCGATGGGCTTCCGCAACCCGTTCCGGTTCGAGGTCGACAAGCAGACCGGCTGGATCAACATGGCCGACTACGGGCCGGACCGCGGCCTGCCGACCACCAACCGCGGCCCCGAGGGCCTGGTCGAGCTCAACGTCATCAAGCAGGCTGGCAACTTCGGCTGGCCGTTCTGCCACGGCAACAACCAGGCGTACGCGCCGTACAACCCGGACACCGGTGTGGTCGGTGCGAAGTTCAACTGCAACGCGCCGGTCAACGACTCGCCCAACAACACCGGCCTGCGGTCCTGCCGCCGCTGGTGCAACCGCAGATCTGGTACGGCTACGGCGCCTCACCGCAGTTCCCCGAGATGGGCGAGGGCGGCGCGGCGCCGATGGGCGGGCCGGTCTACCGCTACAACGCGGCCAGCACCTCGGCGACGAAGTTCCCCGCGTACTACAACGGCGTGCACTTCTTCTACGAGTGGGCCCGCAACTACGTGCAGGAGATCCACTTCGACTCGGCCGGCGGCCTGGTCAAGATCAACCCGTTCCTGCCCGGCGAGTTCTTCAACAAGCCGATGGCGATGCGGTTCGGCGCGGACGGCTCGCTCTACCTGCTCGAGTGGGGCGCCAACTTCGGTGGCGGCAACAACGACTCCGGGCTCTACCGGATCGACTACGTCAAGGGCGGCCGGGCACCGGTCGCGCGTGGCCACGGGCACGCCGACCAACGGGCTCGCACCGCTGACCGTGCAGTTCTCCAGCGCCGGCACGCACGACCCGGACGCCGGTGACTCGATCAGCTACGCGTGGGACTTCGACGAGCAACGGCAGCACCGACTCCACGGCCGCCAACCCGTCGCAGGCCTACACCGCCAACGGCAACTACGTGGCGAAGCTGACCGTCACCGACAACACCGGCCGGTCGTCGTTCGCCAACGTGCCCGATCACGGTCGGCAACAACGCGCCGGTGGTCACCATCACCGGCCCGACCAACGGCGGCATGCTCGACTTCGGGCAGAACGTCGCCTACTCGGCGTCAGCGTCACCGACGCGCAGGACGGCACGGTCAACTGCCAGCAGGTGTTCACCAACCCGGCGCTCGGGCACGACGACCACGAGCACGGCACCACCGACCTGCCCGGCTGCTCGGGCACGGTCGTCGACCGGCAACCTCGGCGGGCACCCGGACGGCGCCAACCTGTTCTACGTGCTCAACGCCCGCTACCAGGACAACGGCAACGGGTCGGTGGCCAGGCTGACCGGCTACGCCAAGGTGATCCTGCAGCCCAAGCACAAGCAGGCGGAATACTTCACCGCGCAGTCCGGCACCCGGATCATCGCGCAGGCCGGCGCCGAGAGCGGCAGCCGGATCGGCGACGTCAGCAACAACGACTGGATCATGTTCGACCCGATGAGCCTGCAGGGGATCAACACGGTCAGCTACCGGGTCTCGTCGCCGACCGGCGGCGGCAGCATCGAGCTGCGCGCCGACTCGCCGACCGGCACGCTGCTGGCCACCGAACCCGGTCGCGGCGACCGGCGGCTGGGACACCTACGTGCAGCAGGCCGCGGTCAACGTGGCAGCGCTGTCCGGCACGCACAAGCTCTACATGGTGTTCAAGACCGGCGCGGACAACAACTTCGACGTCGACTCGTTCACCTTCGGCGGCAACGGCGTCGGCACCACCCCGTCCGGCGGCATCGCCGGGCGGACCTACACGTTGACCGCGAACCACAGCAACAAGCTCGCCGACGTCAGCGGGGTGTCGACGGCCGACAACGCCGTCGTGCACCAGTGGGCCGCCACCGGCGGCGCCAACCAGCGCTGGCAGGCGGTCGACGCGGGCAGCGGCAACGTCTATCTCAAGGCTGTCCACAGCGGCAAGTGCATGGCGGTCGTCCGGTGGCTCGACCGCCGACGCGGCCGGGGTGGTGCAGCTGACCTGCAACAACCAGACCAACCAGCAAGTGGACGCCGGTCGCGACCTCCGGCCGGGGTCTACCAGCTCCGGGCCGTGCACAGCGGCAAGTGCCTCGACGTCAACGGCGGCTCGACGGCCGACGGCGGCGTCGCTCATCCAGTGGCCGTGCCACACCGGCAACGAACCAGCAGTGGCGCCTAACGCAGCAGTAGAAGGAAGGGTCCCTTGTTAACGCCCGCCGTTAACAAGGGACCCTTCCTCTGCGGAAAGCGTTAATAAGGTGCCCTTCCTTCGCGGGTGGCGAAGCCGGCCGCGGCCAGGCCGACCGGCTCCGGCTTGGTCAGTGTCGCCGGGCCCTCGCCGGCGAACTCCTCGGTGGTCATCGCCTGCAACGCCACCGTCGCCATCACGGTCATGGTCACCGCGGCGACCAGTGCGACGGCGACGATCAGGCCCAACGGGCGTACGCCCTCCACCGTGGCCAGGCCGGTCGTGTCGAGCCGCACGACCACTCCGGCCATCCCCGTGTAGTGCATGCCGCAGACTCCCGCGGCCATCAGCGCCGCCGCCCCCACCATCGGCAGCCGGCCGACGACGGTGGCGCTGAACCAGAGCGCCGAGGCCGCCGCGCCGACCGCGATCAGTGCCGACAGCGCCACGAGCTTCGGCTGGTAGGTGATCTCGCCGGCCACGTCGACCGCGGCCATGCCGGTGTAGTGCATGCCGAGCAGGCCGGCGCCGGTGATCCCGCCGGCGCGCAGGACCTGTGCGGTGTTGGGATCGCGGTAACCGACCAGGAACAGCCCCACCCCGACGGCGCCGAGCGAGAGCGCGAGACTGGCCGCGGTCAGCGCCGGGCTGTAGCGCACCGGGCTGTTGACCACGTCGAAGCCGAGCATGGCGGTGAAGTGCGCGAGCCAGACGCCGGCGCCGCCGATCGCCACGGTCGCGATGGTCAGCCACTTCACGCGGGGTGCGCCGGCACGCACGGCCCGGGCGCGGGCGGTGCAGTAGAGGCCGATCAGGGCGCCGATCAACGAGACCGCGTACGCGAAGCCGGGATTGAGCCAGCCGTGCGTGAAGTGGTGGACTTCTGCCATGCGGGCAGTCAGCCAGCTGGTTAAGGTGGGTTGTCGCACATCTCGTCCGTCACTCACCCGATCGAGGTGGCTTGCGTTAAATGTCCTTTTGGCCCGTTGACCCGCGGAAGTGGCCGCGCTTACGGTCGCTCGCCGTGGGACGACACATTCGACGGTACGGCTGGCCGATCGCCGCGGTGGTGACCGGCGCGGCCGTCATCGCCCTGGCCGGCACCCTGTCCGCGCACGCCGAGCGCTCTCCGGACGACAGGCTGGCCGAACGCACCGGCACCGGTTGGAGCGACTCGGACGGCGGGTGGTCGCAGCCGGCCACGCCCCCGCCGACGATGTCGTCGTCGACCGCCCGGCCGGCACCGACCGAGGCGGCTCCCGAGCGGTTCGGCACGCTGCCGCCCGGTGCCGCGCTGCCGTCCGGCGCGCAGTGCGCGACCTGGGTCCGGGCCCGGCCGTCGCCCGAGAACAAGCGCATGAACCTGATGGCGAACGCGGCCACCGGACACCGGATCGGTGCCGACATCTTCACCGACCACCGAGCCGACACCGAGATCGCCACCCGGGTCGACGGTGCGTTCACCGGTTCTACGAAGGACATCCTGCGCTGGGCGGCGTGCAAGTGGGGTGTCGACGAGGACCTGGTGTTCGCGCAGGCCGCGATCGAGAGCTGGTGGCGGCAGACGGTTTACGGCGACTACACCGCCGATCCGGCGCGGTGCGCGCCCGGGCACGAGCTAGGTGCCGACGGCCGGCCCGGGGAGTGCCCGGAGAGCTTCGGCATCCTGCAGGACCGGCATCCGTACCAGAAGTCGGCCTGGCCGGGCGTGGCCCGCTCGACGGCGATGAACGCGGACCTGGCGTACGCCATCTGGCGGGGTTGCTTCGAAGGTTACGAGGGCTGGCTGGGCCAGGAGGAGCGCGGCGAGGCCTACATGGCGGGCGACGAGTGGGGTTGCGTCGGCCGCTGGTTCAGCGGGCGGTGGCACACGGCCGACAGCGAGGACTACATCGCCAAGGTCCAGGACTACCTGGACCGCCGAATCTGGGAGACCCGCGACTTCCAGCAGCCGTGATTTCAGGCCCGGCTGGTGATGCCGTCCAAGAGCGTGGTCAGGTTGTGGTGGAAGGTTTCCGCGGCGTCGAGGTGGGCGCCGTCGATGACGAGCCGGGCGACGGTGGGATAGCGGCCCGTTTCGAGCATGCGTGTCAGGTACGGCCCGAGGCTGGCCTGCCAGGCGGTCAACTCGGTGCCGGTGGAACGGGCGGTGCGTCGCTCGGTGACCTCTCTGCGCAGCGCTCCGATCATGAAGGCGTTCAGGGCCCCCAAGGCTCGCTGGAGGTCGCCGATGTCGCGCACGCCGGGGGCCTGGCTGAGCGCGGCCGCGGTCGACTCACCCACGGCGAGCGCGTGAGGTCCCAAATGTGGCCTCCCGCCGAGCAGGTCGGAGAACCATTCGTGGTCAAGGGCGGCGTCGCGGGTCCGGTGCACGATGGCCAGCACCGTGGCGCGCCAGTCTGAGTGTTCGCCGGCCTCGGCGATCTGGGCATAGACGGCGTCGACCATCAGATCGAGCAGCTCGGACATGTTGTCCACGTAGTCGTAGAGCCGCATCGGCCCGATTTCGAGCTCTTTGGCGATCTTGCGAACCGAGAGTCCGTCGAGGCCATGCGCGTCCGCGAGCCGGATCGCCGCGGCGGCGATCTTCGCGCGGCTCAGGGGCACCGGCGCCGCCCGCGGCTGAGGCTCGGGCCGTTCCCAAACAGGCAACGGTTCGCTACCGTGCGGTGTATCCACGAAATACAGCGTACGGTAAGGAAGATGACAATGCGAATCGCGATCGCCGGCGGCGGCCTCGGCGGCCTGACGCTGGCCCGAATCCTGCGCCGGCACGGCATCGAAGCCGTGGTGTACGAGCGCGAGACAAGCCGATCCGCGCGATCGCAGGGCGGAATGCTCGACCTGCACCCGGAGTCCGGGCAGAAGGCCCTGGCTGAGGCCGGTCTTGGCGGCCAGTTCCGGTCCAAGGCGCGACCCGAAGGCGAGGAGCACCGCATCCTCGACTCCACCGGACGCGTCCTCGTGCACCACAAGCCAGATCCAGGCTCCTTCTCCGGACGTCCCGAGATCGACCGTCGCGCACTGCGTGATCTTCTGCTGGATTCGCTCCCGCGCGAGGCGGTCGCGTGGCAGCACCGGCTCGCGTCGGCGACGCGACGACCTGACGGACGCTTCGGGTTGACGTTTCACGGTGACCGCAGCGCGGAGTGCGACATCCTCATCGGCGCGGACGGCGCTCGTTCGATCGTCCGGTCGCTGCTGACCGACGCTCGCCTGTCCTACGTGGCCACCTTGGTCGAGCTGACCATCAGCGACGCCGACCGACGGCACCCGGATCTGGCCGAGCTGGTCGGCCCCGGAAACCTGTGGTGCGTGGGCGTGAACCAGATCCTGGCAGCGCAACGCCTCGGCGACGGCGGCATACGCGTCGGGATCTCAGCGCGCGCTGAAGATCGCGCCATCGACACATACCGGAGTAAGCGCGCCCTGCTCGACATGTTCGACGGCTGGGACCCAAGCCTCACCGCGCTGATCGAAGCCGGCGACAACGCGCCGACGCCGCGCCGGATCGAAGCGATGCCCATCGGCACACGCTGGGCCAACCAGCCGGGAATCACGCTTATCGGCGACGCCGCACACCTCATGCCGCCGGTCGGCGAGGGCGCCAACCAAGCGATGCTCGACGCCGCGGAACTGGCCGCCGAACTCGCCGCCAACCCGGCCGACCCCGACTCGGCGATCCGGACGTACGAGACGACGATGTTCGCCAGGATCCACCCGATCGCTGAAATGTCCGCCCGGGTCCAGGCGATGATGCTGTCTCCAACCGCAGCCGACGACCTCGTCCGCTTCTTCACGGCCCGTCCCACCGAGCCGGCACGCGCAGACTGAGGTCGGCGTCCGATACGCCAGAATGTCGACGGGGTCGTAGCCCAATTGGCAGCAGGCAAACGGCTTAGGTCCGTTCCAGTGCGGGTTCGAGTCCCGCCGACCCCACCGAATGGCTTGCTAGACCATGTCCGCTGGCGCGGCCACGGTCTAGGAAGCCATTCGGCATTCCGATTCCGGGGGCGCCCCCCGGAGGCCCCACGGTCTGGTGGGCGCGGTCTGCGGTATGCGATGTCAGACCCAACGTCACGTTGGCTCTGACCTCGCCGGCTCGCGTCGTGACGTGGCGTAGGACCCGATCGCAGCATCCTCGCCACCTGGCATTCTGGCCGTATCCCAATGGCCTGAGCGGAGATCTTGATCCTTCGGTCGGGGTTTGAACCGCGCGACCCCTACGCCCATTCCAGCTGTGCTAAAGGCTGGTGACTAGGCCGCCGTCGATGAGAACGTCGGTTCCGGTGATGTTGCCCGCGGTTTCGGAGGCCAGGAGCAGGACGAGTTGGGCGACCTCGGCCGGGCGGGTGAACCGGCCCGTCGGCGTGCCGGCCACTGCTGCCGCCTTCACGGTGGTGGGGTCGATACCTTGCGCCTGCGCCAGGGTCTCGGCCACACCGCCGGATCCGAGCCATAAGGCGGTCTCGACGGGTCCCGGACTGACGGTGTTGACCCGTACCCCTGATGGGCCTAGCTCTTTCGACAGTGATTTGCAGAAGTTGCGTAGCGCCGCTTTCGCGGCGCTGTAGTCGATGACCCCGGGGTCGGGCAGCGACGCGTTTACTGAGCAGATGGTGACGATGGCGGAGGGGGCGCGCCGGAGCAGGTGCGGGACTGCTGCCCGGGTGGCGCGGATGGCGGAGAAGAGGTTGACCTCCATCGCGGCTTGCCAGTCAGCGTCGGTGACGTCGAGGAAGCCCTTGGTGCGGGGATGGACTCCGCCGACGTTGTTGACGAGCAGGTCGATGCCGCCGAAGCGGGTTACGGATTCGGCGACGAGTGTTTGGCATCCGGCCGCGGTGGTCAGGTCCTCGAGGACGATGGCCACCTCGTTGCGGTCGGCGAGTTCGCTCAGCTCGGGAGAGCCGTGGCGCGCGCCCGCGGTGACGCGGGCACCCTCCTGCACTAGTGCTTGAACGACCGCGAGGCCGATGCCTTTGCTGGCGCCCGTCACCACGGCGGTCCGGCCGGTGAGCCCGAGGTTCACAGCGATTGTTCCTTGAGCCAGGTCAGGCAGGTGTCCGCCACCTCGCGCCAGCCGGAGTCGATGGTCAGCGAGTGCGATCGGTCCGGGAAGGTGGTGATGTCGGTGACGGCTTCGGAATGGCGATACTGCTTGAGGGTCGCGCGGGTTACGGCTTCGGGAACGGTGTGGTCCTTTCCGCTGGCGATCAGCAGAAGGGGCCCGCGGGTCTGGTTGTCGGTCGCGACCTTCGGCCGGGGAGTGCGGGTTGAAGTTCGCGGTCGCGGCTTCGAAGAGCGGGCGTCCGGGTGCGGGGATCGTCCACCGTTCGAAGAGCTGGTCCGACTCCTCCTCCGATACGGCGTTCGCGAAGGCGTACCGGAACTGCTCGGCGGTCAATGACACCGCGCGGTGACGGTTGGCGGGGTTCTTGAAAACCGGCAGTGTGGCCCGCAGCGCCGATAGGGGAACGGGCAGGACGCCCTTGATCTGTGCGGCGTCGATCGCGATGGCGGCCAGCGCGCGGTCCTGGCCCAGGAGTTTCTGCGCGATCATCCCGCCGAACGAGTGCCCGATCAGGATCGGTGCCGTAGGCAGCTTTTCGATGATGCCGGCGAAATGCGTCACCACATCGTCGATGCCGTGGTCCGCGATCGCGTCGGGGTTCGCCCGCGAGGCTTGGACCGTTTCGCCGTCGCCGGGCCAGCCCGGAACGTGCGGTTCGTAGCCGGCTTCCCGAAACAGTTGCGCCCATGGGTCCCAGGACGAGGCATGTAGCCAGAGGCCATGGATGAAAAGGACAGGCGTTGCCACGGTTGTCTCCGCTCGTCGTGCGCCGGGCGCCGGACGCGCCACATGCATTCGTGAGGACGGTAGGACGGCGGAGGTTTCGCCGGCTTCGGTCGCGTCTTGCGTCAGCTGACTGAAGGTGGCTGCGTCAGACCTGATGGTTGCTCAGCGTCGCGGCCAGCTGGCTGCGGGAGGAGACGCCGAGCTTTGGGAAGATGCGGTAAAGGTGTGAACCGACCGTGCGGTGTGACAGGAACAGGCGTTGGCCTATCTCACGGTTGGACAGGCCCTGCGCCGCCAGTTCGGCGATCTGGGCCTCCTGCGGTGAGAGCAACTCGCGCGGGTTCGACATCGGCAGCCATCCGCGTTCGCCGGTCGCGCGGAGCTCCTGGTCGGCCTGCTGCGCCCAGGTGCGAACACCCAAGGCGTCGAACGTGGCCCGCGCCGTCCGCAGGGGTTCGCGGGACTCGACGACGCGTCGTTGCCGGCGTAGCCACGAGCCGTATGCCAGGTCGACACGAGCGCGGTGCCATGGCAGCTGGCGACTCGCGCCGTCCATGGCGGCGAGAAAGAGCGGCTCGGCGGAGTCGCGGTCGGCGAGCACCGCTCGTGCGTACTCCAGGGCGATGGTCGACCCGGTGGCAGGTGAGGTACTGGCGATCTGTTCGATGGATGCCAACACCGATCTCGCTTCCGCGTCACGACCGGTGCGGACCGCTGCGTCGGCCAGATAGCTGAGCGTCCACACCTGCTGCACCCGTTGGTACGCCGGATCGGCCGGGACGAACACGCGGTGAAGTTCGCCGTACGCCTGATCATGCCGGTTCGCACCCAACCGGGCGATGCCACGAGCGAGCTGCACGCCGGCCAGCAGCGACGACGCGGCGTTCGGGGTCCGCAGCGCCACGGTCTCGGCCTCCGCGAGCAGGTCGTGGCGGGTGTCCCACCCGCGTCGCACCGCGTCGATCAATGCCACGGCGATCCGTGCGGTGGCGGCCCACGAGGACTGGCCCGTCTCGTCCGCGAGCCGCATCGCCTCGTCTGCCGAGCTCGCGGCGTCAAAGACACCGAGGTAGATCTCGGCCCACGACCGGATCGCGAGTGCCTCGGCGAGCAGACTCATGCGGCCCTGCGCGCGCAGCTCCTGGACGGGCGTGGACAGGAAGGTGACGGCACGGTGGAAATCGCCTGTGCAGAACGCGGCGATACCGAGCAAGCCCGCCAGGTCCGGGCGTCCGCCGGCGTCGGCAGGCCACCGGCCGAGCTGCTCGATGACCGCAGGGGCCATGTCGTGGAACCCGGAGAGCGCGGATATGGCCAGCAGCCGTGGGTCGTCGGCCGGCAGGTTCACCTGCTGGGCCGTCCGGATGATCTCGCGCTTGAGCGCCTCACCGGGGTCGCGCCACCACACTCGCCGCGCCGCGCCGACCAGCAGCTGCATGGCAAGATCGACGTCCACCTCGGTGGTGGCCCGGCTTGCCATGTCGACCAGATGACGTACCTCTGCGGGCTCCCCGGTCGAGCCGTCGTGGAAGACACCCTCCAGCCAGGCCAGCCTCGACCGATCTCGCACTCGAAGTGTCGTGACGTTGACCTGCGCTTTGATCTGCTCGACCTGGCTGAACCGGCCGAGCTCGTAGGCGAGTTCCGCAGCGCTGAGCAGACGGGCATCCCGTGACTGCGGGTCCGGACTCAGCGCGGCCGCCCGCTCGAGCCACGCCGCGGCAGAGGCGACAGCTCCGCGGCGTCGGGCGTTGCCGGCCGCCTGCTCCAGTTCCGCCGCGATGAGCTCATCATGTCCCGACACCGAGGAGGCTCGGTGCCACACCGCCCGGTCCGGATGCACGGCCAGCACACGCGCGAGCGCCCCGTGCGCCTGCTGGCGTCGCGGTCAGCGGCGTGGCCTGCCGGAGGGCCGAACCGACCAGGGGATGGGCGATCCGGTACCGGTCGCCGACCACCGTCAAGAGCCCATGCTCAAACGCGGGCTGTGCCGTCACCCGGTCCAGCGGCGCACCGTAGAGGACCTCGGCGGCCGCGAGGAGGTCGTTGATATCGTCGCCGTCGTCAATCGCGGCGACGGTCAGAACCGCCCGGACGGCCGGGCTGAGGTGCTCGGCCCGCGCGGCGAACGCCCGTTCCAAGCGGGTCGTCATCGGCAGGACTTCGTCGAACTCCGTCCACGCGTACCGCCCAGACTCCAACGCGGTGGCGAACTCGATCAGAGCCAGCGGGTTGCCACGGGCCTGCCGCAGCACGCGATCGCGCACCGTCGAAGCCAGATGCGGCGCCCGCGCGTCGAGCAACACCGCCGAAGCGGCCTCGTCGATGCCGCCCAGGTCCATCCACTCGATCGTGTGGGCGTCAACAAACGGCAGGGACCCAGGTCGCGACGCACACAGCACGACTACCCGCTCACTGACGATGCGGCGGCTCACAAAAGCGAACGCGTCGATGGATGGCCGGTCCATCCAGTGCAGGTCGTCCAGACACACCAGGACGGGTGTCTGCCCCGACGAATCGGCCAGCAACTCCAACGCCGCCAGGTACGCGAAGAACGGGTTGACCTCGATCGAATCGCTCATGGCGAAGCAGGCGAGCAGGGCCTCGCGCTGAGTCGCCGGCAGCCCGTCGACGCGCGGCAGCAGGGGCCGGAGCGCCTGGTGGAGTCCCGCGAAAGGAAGGTGCGTCTCGGACTGACTACCCTGTGCGCTGAGCACGGTGAACCCGAGAGACCGCGCATGCTCCACGACCTCAAGTTGCAGCGCACTCTTACCCACCCCGGGCTCCCCGAGCAGCCCGACCGCGCGACCCCGGGAATCCACCTCGTCCAGATATCCGAACAGGGATCGCAGCTCACCGTCACGCCCGACGAGCCGCCGACCGGCGGAGTTGCTCACACGGTCGAGCATCCAGTCGCTCATCCCGCTTGTCCACCAACGCCCGAAAACGGGACATCAGTCACATGCCGACGCCGCGCCGCGAAAGCGACCCGAGAGCACGATCCCATCCACCGTCGTGCCTCGATCTTGGAGGAGCGGAGCGGCGTGGGTGACACGCAAGCGATCATCAGAGGGTGACCGACGCCGCATCTTCCTTAGCAGCTGTGATTGACCTCGTCGATGGGTACGTGCAACGTCGCTGGTCAAGGACCATGTCCGCTGGCGCGGCCACGGTCTAGGAAGCCATTTGGCATTCCGATCCGGGGGCGACCCTCGGAGACCCCACGGTCTGGTGGGTGCGGTTCGGGGTATGCGAGGTCGGACCCGACGTTGCCGTTGGGTCCGGCCTCGCCGGCTCGGCGTCGTTCTTCGTCATCGGTGTCGGCATCGGCCTCAGCTTCGCCACGATCCCGTCGTCGCTCTCGGCGACGCGAAACCTGACGAGGCCGGCATTGCCAGCGGCTCGTTCAGCTCGATCCAGCAACTCGCGTCAGCGATCGGTTCGGCCGCGGTCACGTCGATCTTCGTGATGCCCCGCAAAGCGCCCCTAGCAGTGAGCAACCGGCCAAACGCCGGGTCAGTGCCCCGCGCTTTGGCCACCGTCGACATGGGAGATCTCACCGGTGACGAACGGCGACTGCTCCAGGTAGAGGATGGCTCGCACCACGTCTTCGATCTCGCCCATTCGATTGACCGGATGGAGCGCCGCCTGGAAGCCATCGGGGTCGTCGGGGTGCATCGGCGTGCGGATGACGCCGAGGGCAACGGTGTTGACCCGGATCCCGCGTGTGGCGTACTCGATGGCCAGTGATTTGGTGACGGCGTTCAGACCGCCTTTGGTGAGGGAAGTGAGCCCCGCGGGCACGCGGGCATCGGCGTCGTCGACCAGGCTGGTGGAAATGTTCACCACGTGCCCGCCGCCGTCGCGGGAGAGCATCGCCTTGATCGCACTGCGGGCCACGTCGAAGAAACCCCGCAGATTCACCCCGACGACCTTCTCGTAGTCCGCATCGGTGTACTCGGTGAACGGCTTGGAGACGAAGAGCCCGGCGCAGTTGACCAAAGTGTCGATGCGGCCGAAGCGTTCCACGGCCGCGTCGACGATCCGCGCGCCGGCGCCGAACTCGGATACGTCGCTGGACACGGTGAGCACCTCGGGATCCGCCGACGGCTGGATGGACATCCCCGTCGCGGTGACGGCGTAGCCGAGCCCGCGGTAGCCGGCAACCACAGCCGCTCCGATCCCTCCCGAGGCCCCGGTGACGACAACAACCTTCCGCGTGGAGTCCATAGCGAAATCATTCGCCACCCGGACTTCTCGGGACTCACAGGTCGTGGGGTGTGTTGCCATTCGAAATGCGGTCACCCGACGAGCCGGCGGCACGCCCCCCGGCTGTGCGATGGTCCGGCCACTGTGTTCCGGTTATGGGCCGGCGCTTCGCGTAGGGCCGAGAAAAGGCAAACCGCACGTCACTGCCTGCGCGATCTCACCGACCCGGGCGGGCAATGCTGCCGGACGACCGTGCCGTGTTCGGGCAAAATCACCGAAGGTTCAGGCAGCCTCGGGCGTGTGCCGGGCAAGAAATTCGTCGATAGCCTGCCTGATCAAACCTGAGCGTCCCGCTTTGTCGTTGCCGGCCAGCTCGTCGAGCCGTTCCACCGCCGCCGTGGGGAGCCGAACCCCAGTCACGATCATCGGCACGCTCTCTGGAGTCGGTGCCGGACCGAGGTCGGGACCGACGGCAGCATCGCGCAGCAACTCCGAGATGTCCCCGCCGCCATCGAAGTAGGCCACTAGTTCTTCCCGGCTCATGATCCTGGGATCCCGGTGCACCGTCATCGCGTTCCCTCCATCCACTGTTTGACTTCTTCGGGCGTGGCCGGCCTTACCGCCAGAATCGCGTAGCTGTTGATCGCGCCCATCCGCTCGCACAAGGTCACGATCACCCGGGCCGAACCGGCCAATCCGGCCACCGCCAGCAGAAGCGTCCCGACGTGGTTCTCGATCCGTTGGGTCGAGAACAGCGCTTCGATCGCCTCCCGCTCGGACACGCGATGCCGTGCCGCGCTCGCCTTGCCGGCCTCCGTCCAGCTGTACTCGCGCTCGGTCACGCGGACAGCGTACAACGCGTAAAACGCGCAATCGACTCTTCGGCCGATCGCCGTCCTACGTAAAGCGGGACGCGGTATGAGCGGGTGCAACGAGCTGAGACCGGGCCGACCGCGGCATCCGGTCCGGACGGTGCATGAGCAAAGGTCAGCGCAAAGCGGTTGTGATCATCGCGGCGAATCCCGCTGCCGCCTCGTTGTCGGAGCGGCGTTCTGACCAGCTCATGTGGCCCAGGAAGGCGTGTTGGAAGCAGGCGCCGACGAGGAGGCCGGCGGCCGCGTCGAGATCGGCGCCTGGGCGGATGGCACCCCGCTCCTGCTGGCGGCGCAGGTAGTCGACCACCGCCTCGTTGACCCGGTGCGGTCCGGCGCCCACCTGGCGCAGGCCCGCGGTGTGTGCGGCCAGGATCGACGGGTCGGAGAAGATCGAGGCGAGCATCGGGAAGGCCTCGGTATAGAAGGCGATCGCCGCCGCCGCGATGGCCGTCAGGCCCGCGGTCAGGTCGTCGTGGGGAGCCGCCATGGCCCGGGTGAGCTGGGCCAGGCCCGGTGATCGCTCACGGAGCACCGCGACCAGCAATTCGACCTTGCCGGTGAAGTGCTTGTAGAGCGTGGCCTCCGAGTAGCCGGCCGCCTTGGCGATCTCGCGCGTGGTGGCGTTGGCCATGCCGCGGCTGCGGATGACCCCGGCGGCTGCGTCGAGGATCACATCCCTGGTTCCCACTGGGCTCCCTTGACAGGTGAGTAAGCGCTCACCATTCTAGAGGTGAGTGAGTACTCACTAACCACGGGAGGAACTGATCATGAAGATCACCGTTCTGGGCGCGACCGGGGGTACGGGCCAGCACGTCGTGCGGCAGGCGCTCGACGCCGGCCACCACGTCACCGCGGTGGTCCGGGATCCGGCCCGGTTGGCGGTCGGCGCCGACCCGCGGCTCGAGGTGGTCGTCGCCGACGCCTTCGACCCCGAGTCGATCGCGGCCTCGGTCAGCGGGCGCGACGCGGTCATCGACACGCTGGGTCCGCGCCCGAAGACCGAGGCGACCGTCTGCTCGCGGGGAGCGGCGGCGGTGGTCACAGCGATGACCGCGAACAATCCGGCGGCCCGCCTGATCGTGGTGACCGGCAGCGGCCACGTAAAGGACGCGGGTGATGGGCCGTTCACCCGCTACCTCGTCAAGCCGCTGATCGGCGGAACCTTCCTGAGGAAGCAGTTCGCCGACTTCACGCGCACCGAGCGGCTGGTCTTCGACAGCAAGCTGCGGTGGACCGTGCTGCGCCCGCCGCAGCTCACCGACGGTCCGCGCAAGCCCTACCGGACCGCCGTGGACCGCAACGTCCGCCGCGGGTTCCAGCTGTCCCGAGCCGACCTGGCCGACGCGATCATGGTCGCCCTCGGCGACCCGCGCAGCGTCGGCCACGTCGTCGGCCTGGGCTACTGATCCACGTTAATAAGGGCCCCTTCCTCTGCGGAAAACGTTAAGAAGGGGCCCTTCCTTCACCCCGAACTCACCAGGCGAGCACCCCGTTCTGGTCACCGTCGAGGGTGATCAGGTGGCCCCAGAGCAGGCCGGACGGGCCGTCCGCGGGCAGCGTGGCCAAATGCACGCTGACCTGCGCGGCCTGCTCCGGCGTACGGAAGCCGTGGTGCCCGTTGAAGTCCGTCGCCGTGTAGCCCGGGTTCGCCGCGTTGACCTTGATCGGGGTGTCCCGCAGTTCCTTGGCGTACATCGCGGTGATCATGTTGAGGGCCGCCTTCGAGGCCGGGTACGGCACGGAGGTCAGCGCGAACAGCGGGCTCGCCGGGTCGGTCAGCGAGGTGATCGAGCCGACCTCGCTGGACACGTTGACGATCCGGGCGGCCGGCGCCCGCCGCAGCAGCGGCAGGAACGCGTTGGTGACCGTCACGACGCCGTACACGTTGGTCTCGAAGACCTCCCGCATCGTCGGGAGGGTGGTCGCGCTGGGCTCCGCGGTGCCGTCGGCGCGCACGATGCCGGCGTTGTTGACCAGGATGTCGAGCCGGCCGAACTCGTTCGCCACCCAATCAGCCGCGGCTTCGATGGTCGTCGCGTCGGTGACGTCGAGCGCTACGAACCGGGCGTCGGCCCCGGCCTCGGCCAGCGATTTCACCGCCGCGGTGCCGCGGCCCTCGTCGCGGGCGCCGACCAGGACGGTCATGCCCAGCTCGCCGAGGGCGCGCGCCGTGGCGTACCCGATGCCCTTGTTCGCGCCGGTGATCAATGCGATCTGTGTCATGCGGTCGAGCCTGACGGGACGATCGAAAGCGCCGGCAGGACCGGTTCTGCCTGGTATCGGCCGTACCACCCACACCCGCGCGGCGTGCGGCACCCTTGAGTCGTGACGGTCAACCGGTCCGAGCTCGCCGCGTTCCTGCGCACCCGCCGCGCGCGGCTGCGCCCCTCCGACGTCGGCCTGCCCGGCAGCGGCACCGGGCCGCGGCGCACGCCCGGGCTGCGCCGGCAGGAGGTCGCCGAGCTGGCCGGGATGTCGATCGACTACTACATCCGGCTGGAGCAGGGGCGCGGACCGCAGCCGTCCCGGCAGGTGCTCGCCGCGCTGGCCCGGGCGCTGATGCTGACCATCGACGAGCGGGAGTACCTCTTCCGGATCGCCGGCGAGACGCCGCCGGCCGTGGTCGGGCCCAGCCGCGAGTTGCTGCCCGCGGTCCGCTACCTGCTCGACTCGATGTCGCTGACTCCCGCGTACGTGGTCGACGCCAAGTACGACCTCCTGGCCTGGAACCCGCTCGCCACCCGGTTCATCGGCGACCTGTCGGCGTACCCGCAAGAGGACCGCAACATGATCCGGTGGATGTTCCGTCAGCCGCCGGACGACGTGCACTGGCGCGACGAGGACGCGCTGGCGTTCACCGCCGCGTCCGTCGCCGACCTGCGCGCCGCGTACGCCCGCTATCCCGGCGACCCGGGCATCGAGCAACTGGTCACCGAGCTGCTGGGGCTCTCGCCGCTGTTCGTCCGCCTCTGGGGCAGGCACGACGTGGCCGTGCGGCGTGGGGTGCGCAAGCGGGTCGAGCACCCGGACGTCGGCCCGCTCGAGTTCGAGTGCCAGGTGCTGCACATCAGTGACAGCGACCAACGCATGATCGTCTACTGCGCCGAGCCGGGCTCGCCGACCGAGGACGCCTTCCGCCGCCTGACCGCACTGCCCGCCCCGCGTCCGTAAAAGCGCTAGGGCGTTGTCGCGCCCCAGTCCTCGGGCTTGGTGTCGCGCAGGTGCTGGCTGAACATCCAGCGGTGGCCCTCCGGGTCTTCGACCCGGTAGCTGCGGACGCCGTACGGCTGGTCCTCGGGCTCGCTGAGCAGCCGGGCGCCGGCGGACCTGGCCCGTTCGGCGTGGGCGTCGACGTCGTCCACATAGATCATCACGCCGTTGATCACCCACGGCTGCTCGGTCCAGCGCATCGCGACCGTGCAGTGCTCGCGATGGTGCTTCGGGCTCTCGTACCCGATGCCCTGCGGTGTCGCCAGTGCGATCACCGCATCGCCGAGGGCGAGCTCGGCGTGCCCGATCGAGCCGTCGTCGGCGGTCATCCGCATCCGCTCGGTGAAGCCGAAAGCGGCACCCAGGAAGTCGATGGCCGCCACGCCGTCTTCGTAGGCGAGCATCGGCATGATCGCCGCCGGATAGTCGGCGGGGCGGGTGTTGCGCTCCGGCCCCGTCTCGGTGTCTGTGGTCATGTCCCGAACGCTATCGATGCCGGCCCCGCCGCGCTTGGACAAATGGGAAGCCAGCGCAACCCCTGATCCCCCCACGCGTTAGCCGTTTCGTGGGGGTGGCCGGCGCGCTGACCGCGCGGCTGGTCGAGGTGGTCCTCGCCGTCGGCGGGCTGTTGTTCACCATTCTGGGCAGCGAGAGCGAGCCGGTCGTCGTGCTGTTCCTGCTGTTCTGGGGGCTGCTCGCGTTCTTCTACCTGTTCGTCGGCACGTTGCGGGTGCGCCGGGAGCGGCTGACCGACCCGAACGTGCCGCCACCGCCGGTAACCGGGGTCAACGCCCGCCTGACCGGTCGACGGTTCAGCTTCTTCTTCACCGTCGCGGCCAGCATCACCGGGCTCGGCGCCTCGCTCGACGTGCTGGCGGTCGACGAGAACAGCGACTACAGCGGGCTGGTGCAGGGGTTGGGCGCGTTCGTCACGGTCTGCGCGTGGATGCTGCTGCAACTCGGGTACGCGCGCTTCTACGCACAGTGGACGGACTGGCGGTTCCCGAACTGCCCGTACCCCCGGCTGATCGACTTCCTGTACTTCGCGGTGACCGTCGGCGTCTCGTTCGCCGCGTCCGACGTGGAGGTGCGGGGTCGCACGGTGCGCTACCACGTGATGGTGCACAGCGTCGTGAGCTTCCTCTACAACGCGGTCGTGCTGGCGATCGCGGTCAACATCATCACTGGCTAGCCGTCCTCCGTTCAGGGGATTCCATTCGGGCCTATTGGGTGTGTTCCGGCATATGGGGTATTTGACGAGTATGACTGTCAAGTGACGTCCGAACCCCCGAAGACGCCCGCGCCGGAACCTGAGCCCGTGCCCGCGCCCGGCAGACCCTGCGCACGTGTGGTCGGCGGCTGCTACGAGCTGCTCGAACAGATCGGTGGCGGTGCCGGTGGCACCGTATGGCGCGCGGTCAGCCAGACGACCGGTGAGCAGGTCGCGATCAAGCTGCTCCGTGAGGAGTTGGCACCGCAGCCCAAGGCCGTGATGCGGTTCGTGCAGGAGCGCGCGATCCTGGCCGCGCTCGAGCACGAGAACATCGTGCCGGTCCGCGAGCTGCTGACCATCGGCGACTCGCTCGGCCTGGTGATGGAGCTCGTGCCCGGAGGCAGCGTCCGCGACGTGCTGCGGACCCGCGGGACACTGACCCCGGCCGAGGCCGCGACCGTGATGGCCGCTGTGGCCGACGCCCTGGGGCACGCGCACCACCTCGGTGTCGTGCACCGCGACCTCAAACCCGACAACATCCTGGTGGGTACGCCCGACGCGCTGGACAGCGATCCGCGGGTACGGCTGACCGACTTCGGCATCGCCCGGGTGGTCGACGCGCCCGCGCTGACCACCACCGGTGCGCTGCTCGGGACGCCGAACTATCTCGCGCCCGAGGTGATCAACGGCGCACGGCCGTCGGCCACCTCCGACATGTACGCGTTCGGGATGGTGCTCTACGAGCTGCTGACCGGCCGGCCGCCGTACGCCGGGCACACCCCGCGCTCGGTGTTCCGCCGGCACGTGGAGACGCGGCCGAGCCGCAACCCCGGCATCCCGGACGTGCTGTGGAAACTGATCGCGTCCTGTGTGGACAAGAACCCGTCCCGTCGGCCCGAGGCGGCCTCGCTGGGCGTGGCCCTGCGCACCGCCGCGATCCGCCTCGGTGCCACGCCCGCGTTGCCGAAGCCGCTCCGGCTGCCGATGCAGTCGGTGCTGACCGCCCGGCCATGGATCCCCACCCAGCGCCGGCGGGTGCCGGCCTGGCACGCGATCACCACGGTGGTCAGCGCGTTCGTCCTGATCGCGATCGCGCTGGTCGCCTTCGAGTGGCCGGGACCGGGCAACGGCAGCACCGCCGACGCCAGCCGCCCGACAGCGTCGCCTGGCACCTCGCCGAAGGCGAAGAGCGCCAAGCCGGGGCGCGGCGGCGCGCCGGTGGAGACCGCGGCCGCCGGGCTGACCGCGAACCGGATGGCCAAGCCGGCTCCGGCCAAGGCGCGGGCGTCGGTGGAGGCCAAGGTGGAGCCGCTGCCGACCGCGTACGGCGCGCAGAAGTGCACCGGCTACCAGTGGAAGTTCCTCCAGCCGGCGTTCTCCAACGCCTGCTACGCCACCGGTCCGGGCGTGCGGATCTCCGGTGCGCTGCAGTCGAAGCAGGTGCGGGCGGACATCACGCTGACGCTGAAGGACTCGGCCGGCCGCGTTGTGGGCACGCCGTACACCTGCCCTGGCCTGGTCTTCGGGCCAGAACTGTCCGAGCGGACCTGCGGCCCGGCCACGCTGACCCCGCCCCGGGGGCGGCGGTACGTGCTGGTGCAGAGCTGGCGGGTGTACGACAAGGACGGGTCGGCCATCCGCGGCGAGGCGAAGAGCGCGGAGTTCGCGTACTAGGCCGTTTCGAGCGGGGCAGCGCGCCGGGCGGCGGTTCGATACGGTCTCGTGTCGTCGTTACCCGCCTTTGCCCGAGGAGTCCCCGCCGTGCGCCGGATCCTGGTCACCGCCCTTGCCGCTTCCGCCTTGGCACTCGCCGCCTGCGGGTCCGACACCTCCGGTGAGCCCGCCGGTGGCGGCTCGCCCGCCGCTGCCGCCGAAGGCGAGGCGGCCGCCACCGCCAGCGCGTGCGGCGAGGCTGTCGCGGTCAGCAAGACCGGCGCGAGCGGCTTCGAGGCGGGCGTCGACAACCTGCTCAAGGTGGCCATCGAGGGCGACGAGGCCAAGACCGACGCGGCCGAGAAGGAGTTCCGGGCGGTCCTGACCGGATGGTCGGACAAGCTGACCGAACTCTCCGGCCAGCCGGTCGCGGCCGACGTCAAAGCGGCCCTGACCGAGGGCGCGGCGACCGTCACGAAGATCGCCGACCCGAACGACAACACCCCGGTCAACGCGGCCAAGGAAGAGCTCGCCGGCGTCGCCGACAAGATCGGCGCAGCCTGCGCCTAGGGCTTCAGGCCCTTGAGCACGACGTCCAGATATGGCGTGACGGTGGTGCCGCGCTCGGGGTCCTTCGGCAGGGCCGAGATCATCGTGAACAGCTGGAGCGCGGTGATGTCCGGGCGGACCAGGCCGGCCGCCCGGGCGCGGTCGAAGAGCTCGCCGAAGCTGGCTTTCATCGGCGCGCAGGCCGCGGCGACCGGCGAGGCGTCATCCGCGATGCCCTCGGCCACGCGCATGGTCATGCCGCGGTACTGCGCCGCGCTCTCGTCGTAGAGCCGCAGCCAGCGGATCAGCGCGCCCCACGGGTCCGGCGCCGCGAGCAGGTCGCGGGCGGTGCGGTCGAGCAGGTCGATGCTTTCGGACATGATCGCCGCGAATAGGTGCTCGCGGGTCGGGAACTGGCGGTAGAGGGTGCCCTGCCCGACGCCCGCCCGCCGAGCCACCTCCTCCAGCGGCGCCTCCGTGCCGGACTCCGCGAACACGGACTTGCCCGCGGCCAGCAGTGCCTCGTAGTTGCGCCGGGCGTCGGCGCGCTGAGGCTTCGCCCTGCCGGGAGTCGCGGAGTTCACAACTCGACCGTACCGCCAAGCGGACAGTCCGTCCGTATCGTTGGAAGCACAAGCGGACGAACTGTCCGGATTTCGCCCGAAGGGCAATGATCAATGACTGACACCACCGAGTCCGTGACCACGGAGTTCCTGCGCCGCCTGGCGGCCCAGGACGCGCACGGCCTGGGCGAGCTCTTCGCCGCCGACATCGACTGGAACGTCCCGGGCAACCCCGACCTGCCGTGGACGGGGCGCCGGACGAAGCGCGAGCATGTCGCCGAGTATTTCGGCACGATGTGGCCGGCCTTCGTCGCGGGCCAGAGCATGGCGGCCGTCGAGAAGGTCGTCATCGACGGCGAGGACGCGGTCATCCTGGGCAGGTTCGCCCACACCGCCGGCACCACGGGCAAGCGCTTCGAAACCCCGGTCGCCATGCACCTCACGGTCACCAAAAGCAAGATCGTGCGGCTGCACCTCTACGAGGACACGCTGGCCGTGAGCAACGCCTTCCAGCCCTGAGCAGCCGCAAGCTGGGGACTGCGTCAGCGCCGACCCGCGCCACCTCGGTGAACTATTATCCGCGGATTCTTCGCGGGTTTCTTTGGGCAGGCGGGATTGTTCGCGTAATCGACGGTGGATCGACAATCGTGCGGAGCTTTCGCGAGATCCGGTAAAGCGCGGAGAATTCATGATCAACGAGTGGGTTGCGGAGCGCTTGGCGACTGCGATCATCTCTCACGACCCGTTGCCATGTGGTCCGGTTCGGACCTGCTGTCGGGAAGTGAGGATCGTGAATGACAATACGTGAAAATGATTCGGATCAAGGATCCGGGAGTGCCGCCAACTTCAAGCTTGCGCTAACCGTTGGGCTGGCCTTCGCTGTGCTCTGCGCGATGGCGGTGTTCGCTCTGTTGGCGATCCGCGCCGGCCAGTCGGCCGCGGCCGTTGGGGGTCTCGCGGTCGCGTTGTCCGGCGCCGCCGCGACGGTCGCCGTGCAGGTCGGGTCGGGGGGAAGGCCACGTCAACGGCGTAGTTGGGGGTCTTCCGCTGCAACGGAAGACCCCCACCCCGGGACCGGTGAACCCTCAGAAAGGCTGGACCGGGGAGCTTTGTGACGGCAGCGTCACCGAGTGCAGGGGACGTTACCGGAGCCACTCGTCAGCCGATAGGCCCGCGCGGACAACTTCATCCAACTCACAACTACAAATGCCTCATCCATGTCCGTTGCATGGGACCCGGCCGGACGATTTTCGTTGCGTACCACGTGTGGCAGGCCCGCGGGGGCTAGTCGGCATGGTTGCGCGCGGATAGAACCACGTGGATTCATTCTGGATCATGGTCGGAATCGTTGCTTTTCGGGTCTAGCGTGCCGGCCGGCAGCGGTGCAATGATCCTCCACGGTCGACGGTCGCAGCTATTCGGCTGCAACCGAATCAGCGGCGGGAATCCGGCTGTCGGCAGCGCGTGATCGGTGAGCCCGGACGATGACGCCCTATCGAACGATAGGGCGGCATCGCCTTCAGAAAGGCACGTGTCAGCATGCCCACAGACCAAGGGCACGGCAGGCGAGGCCGTCCCATCAAGCCCGTGATCGGCTACGGTCCGGTCCCGCAGTTCGCCCGCGATCTTCGCGACGTCCTGGGGATCTCCGACGGCCAACGGAGCCTGGCCGACGTTGCCAAAGCCGGAAACTGCGCCGACAGTTCGGTGTCCGCCGCGTGCGCGGGGAAGAAACTTCCCACCGAGAGCACGGTGCACGCCTGCCTCAGGGCCGTGGGCAAGGGCAAGCAAGTGGACCTCGAACGGTGGTCGGCTTTGCGCGACGCCGCGGAGCGGGACGCCAAACTGTTTCGAGCCTCCAGTGCTCCCACGCCCGACGGGATCGTTGACGACCTGCGCAGTCTGCTCGAGCGCCTCGACCTCGACAGCGCCGCTCTGGAATGCCGGATCGTGCAGGCCGTCGACATGATCGAAACGGCGGATGATCCCGAGGAAATGCGCGGGCCCACCAAGCTGCCAGAGCGAGTGCCGGCCGCGAACGAGCTCGCCGCGATTCTCGCCGGCCAGGCGCCGCTGACCCCGACCGCGCTGGATTGGATCGTGTTCGCGGCTGGCGGCACTCTCGATGACCGAGGCCGATGGACGAAGCAACTCGCCAGGGTCTTCGAGCGACTATCGAGGCCAGGGACCGACGGGGTCCACGCCGGCGAGCCGCGAGCCACGACGCCGGACGCGGTCGTGCCCGCAGCCGATGACACGGAGGCTGGGCCGCGGGATCGACGACCGCTTCTGCTGTTGCTGTCCGGGATCGGCGTCGTGGTCTTCGGCCTACTGGGCAGCCAACTCTTGCTCCGACATGGCGACCGGACCGCTCCGCCGGGCAGCAGCGCGCCCACCGACAGCCCGACGACCGAACCGGCTGCGCCCACGACCCGCGACGTCATCGGCGAGGTCGCGGCTCGGGTGTGTGCCCTGCCGAATGAGACTGCGCCGCTGCCGTTCGTCTACATCCGACGGCTCAGCTGGTCGGACGAAACCACGGGTGTCAGCGCCGGCCGTGCCACCGCGGACGAACGCACGTGGTGGAATCCGGCCGACCGCTCTGGAATCCGCAAGACCCAGCAGAACGGCCCCGGCGCCGGGTCGACCCCCAGGACCGAGCGTTTCGGACCCGGCCAGTTCACGCCATCGCTCGATGGCGAGATCTCGACCGATCCCGCGACGCTGATCGACCAGATAACCGTGAACCATCCCGCTCGGGTCGGACCCGCTCGCGCTATACGCGGTGCGCAGGACCTCTTCGATTCCCATGTGCCGTCGACGGCCCAGCGATGTGCGTTCCTGCGTGGAATCGCGGATGCGCCCGGTCTGGTCTACCGCGACCAGGCTCTCGATCAGCGAGGGCGACCGGGCGTCGCGGTCAGCGGTGACGACGCCCGCGGTCTGGTTCGGGAGGAGATGATCATCGACTCCGAGAATGGCGAGGTGCTCGCCTTCAACTCCTACGACCTCAGCGGCATGGATCCCGTGATGACCAGCTCAGTCACCTACGTAGAGCGGGGATATGCCGGTCGACCCGGCTGATGTCGCCTTCCGTACGGATCGATAGCGATCACGGAGTGTAGCGAATTACTCTCGGCTTTGGCGCGACTACTCAGAGTGCGCCGATCGTGTCCCCTCACGAAGGCCGAAAGCCATGAACCTACTGTCCACACCGCACCGTCTGCTTGGTTCCGCGCTGACAGCGGCCCTGCTCGTCCTGCTCGCCACCGCGTCGGGCGTTCAAGCCCGAGCCCACACCGCGACCACGCCGGCCGTCGCCGACTACCTCGCCAAGCATCCCGGCGGCACGGTGATCAACAACAACGAGATCAGCTACGACAACGGTCGCTTCGTGGTGACGCTGGTCAAACCACCGGCGCCGGTCAACGCCATCGTGGACTGTCCGTCTGGCTGGTTCTGCTTCTACGACCGCACGGCGTACGGCTATCCCCGTGGTCGCCTGTCCGACTGCGGCTGGCAGAGCCTCATCATCTACGGCTGGCAGGACCGCGTCGAATCGGTCTACTACAACCTCACGCGTGGCAGCGTCGAGTTCCGTGACTACGGCACTCCGATCTTCAGCGTCAGCGCCGCGGCCAAGGCGGACAGCGATGTCACCCCCTTCCGCAACCGGGCCACCGAGGTCTACCGGCGTTGCTGACCGCTGCTCGTCAGGTCGCGTTGGGCCAGCCAGCG
Organism: uncultured Actinomycetota bacterium; assembly: GCA_963840005.1. Classification (GTDB taxonomy): domain Bacteria; phylum Actinomycetota; class Actinomycetes; order Mycobacteriales; family Micromonosporaceae; genus Asanoa. Next base: position 76,141 of record CAWIXO010000045.1, read on the forward strand.
GGTGTACTCCGTGCGGTCCAGTGGGTTGCCGTCTGTGCGTGGCCGCCTGGGTGGGCGGCCATCGACCGGCCGGTCGCCGGACTGGGTCGAGGTCCAGAGACCCTCGCCGTTGGTCAGGTTCGGCAACCGCCGCTGGGCGTCGGTCACCGAGCGCGCCGGGATCGACCCGGTGACCCGCCACGTCTCGCCCGTCGGCACTGTCTCGTCGACCCGGCCGCCGAGGTGGGCGAGGGCGCCGGTGACCGGGCCCAGAGCGACCGCCGGCACGTCGGCCTCGAAGCGGTGGCAGGGTTCGAAGACCCGGGTGCCGGCGGCCGCGAGTGCCCGCATCAGCACGTGCGGGGTGAGGTCGCGGAAGTCGCCGGCCACGGTGATCGGCGACCAGTAGCCGCTGTGCGTCAGCGTGACCCGGATGTCGGTCACCGGCCATCCGCACAGGCCCTGTTCCAGCGTCTGCACCACGGATTCCTCGATCGCTTTGTGGTACGCCAGCGGCAGTGAACCGAGCTCGACGGCCAGCTCGTACTCGACGCCCGTGCCGGGCTCGACGCGCAGGCCGACCGTGCCGAGGAAACCGTTGCCGATGATCTCCAGTGCGGTGCCTACGCCGGTCGGGCGTTCCAGGTGGACGAGTTGGCTGGGCGCGAACTCGGCGGCGATTCCATAGAAGTCGGTCAGTGTCGTGGCGATGACCTCCTTCTGCACCTCGCCGTAGAGGCGCACGCCGGTCTCGCCGGACGCCGTCACCCGCGCCTGGATCAGCGGGTCCTCGTCGGCCATCCGGAGCAGTGCGGCATGCAGGTCGGTCGCCGGCCCGCCGTCGCGGCGCCGCACCACCGTCTCCAGGCTGGGTCGCGGGAAATGGCTGGCGGTGTCCAGGCCGGCGGCCGAGCCGATCTGGTCACCGATGCGCACCGTGGACAACCCGTGCAGCGCCGCGATGTAGCCGGCGGTCAGTGCAGGCGCGGACGGGTCGCCGACCACCGCGACCCCGGTCAGTTGGGCGCGCTGCGACTCGATCCGGCCGTCGAGCCGGCGGTGGAACACTGGGATGCGCTGACGGGCGGTGAGCGCGCCGCCGTACGAGCGGGCATAGGCGATCTTCGCGCCGCCCGGGCCGCGGGTGATCGCGAAGACCCGCGCCCGAGGCGTCGGCTCTGCCGGCGGTGCCGGTGGCAGCAGGCCGCCGATCGCGTCGATCAGGTCCGGCACGCCCGTCCCGGACAGCGCCGACCCGAACAGCAACGGATGCACCAGCCCGGCGGCGGTCTGGGTGCGCAGCGCGGCCCACAGCGCGGCGGCGGACGCCGCGCGGTTGTCGACATAAGCGGCCAGCAGCCCGTCGTCGTGCTCGGCGAGCAGCGGCAACCAGTCGGGCGGGCCAGCCCAACCGGGCGGCGAGCCATCGGCGGTCGCGGAAACGGTTGACGGCGGGCCGGTCCGGTCGGGCGCCGCGTACCCGGTGAATAGGGCCCTGGCCGTGCCGATCGCGTGGACGGTGCCCAACGGTGCGATCGCCGGCGTCAGCAGCCGGCGGATGTCGGCCAGCAGGGCGGCCTCGCGGGCGCCGGACCGGTCGATCTTGTTGATGAACAGCAGGGTGGGCAGGCGCAGCGCGCGGCAGGTGCGCATCAGCAGCCGGGTGTGCGGTTGCACGCCCTCGACCGCGGAGAGCACCAGGACCGCGCCGTCGAGCACGCCGAGGGCGCGTTCGACCTCGGCCATGAAGTCGCGGTGCCCGGGTGTGTCGATCAGGTTGACCTGGCGGTCGCCCGCGCGGAAAGCGGTGACCGCGGACCGGATGGTGATGCCGCGCCGGCGCTCGATCTCACCGGTGTCGGTCTGTGTGGTGCCCGAGTCGACGCTGCCGAGCCGGTCGATCGCCCCGGTGTCGAACAGCAGTCGCTCGGTCAGGCTCGTCTTACCGGCGTCGACATGCGCCAGAATCCCGATGTTGACGGTTCGCATAAGCAGCGGTGTCCTCGAAAACTCGCACGGATGGGCGGAAGTTTTCGAGTCCTCGCATTGCCCTGCTCCTGTCGTCGGGGACGCCTCGCTGCCGAGACTCGCAGAACCGAGCGACCAAAGCCACCGATTTATCCGACCTGGTCGGCGACCCAGGCACCCGTCAGGCCGCGGAAGTGGGCGACGAACCGATCATGCTCATGCGACGGGTACGTGGCCCGCACGGTCTCCACGAGCAGAGCGTCGAACTCCGGCGAGCGGACCCAGTCGTAGACCATCTCGTCGACGTGCGCCAGGCGGGAGGCGCAGAAGTCGGCGTACCGCTCGGTCTCGAAGTACTCGTCGGCGAGCTCGCGGTAGCCGGCCAGCTTCTCCTCGTAGCACAGGTCGGTCCGGTCGGCGATCTCGAAGTACCGTGCCGGGTGTCGAGGTCGAGCCGGGACCGGCCGGTCGGTGACCACGCAGAACGTGGTCCACCGCAGCAGCGCTTTCATCGCCCACGGGAAGTAGTAGTGCAGCGAGGTGAGCGCGACGTCCGGGCAGGCGTTGGCGTAGTCGATCGGGTGCACCTCGGTGCCGCGGACCAGCGACTCGCACGAGTTGAACTCCCACCGGAAGAACGCGTTCACCAGCCGGGAGATGGTCACCACCTCGTCGCCGGTCGTCGGCGTCGAGGAAGCCGTGCTCGACCGCGTACCGGTCGTGCATCGGCAGCTCGGGCCGGAACTTCATCACCATCGTCTCGGCGCCGATCGACAGCGACCGGGCGAACACGTCGTACCCCTCCACGGACTGCCTGCAGGTGCATCAGCCGCTCACCGGACTCGTCGTACGCCGCGTGCAGTTCGGCGCCGTCCTTGATCCGCGAGACGCCGACCCAGGCGCCGCCGTCGTACGGCTTCATGAACAGCGGGTAACCCGATGCTCGTCGGCCACCGCGTCGAGGTCGAACGGCTGGTTGTAGCGGGCGGCGGTGTAGGCCTAGCGGGCGTTGTCGAGCGGGTTCTTGTACGGCACCAGCACGGTCTCCGGCACCTTGAGGCCGAGCCGCATCATCGCGCAGTAGGCCGCGTGCTTCTCCATCGACTGGAACGTGAACGGGCTGTTGAGCAGGTAGACGTCGTCCATCAGGGCGACCTTCTTGAGCCACTCGCGCGGGTGGTAGTACCAGTACGCGAGCCGGTCGATGACCAGCGCGTGGCGGGGCTTGTCGCGCAGGTTGAACGGCTCGATGGTGACCCGTCGGTGGCGTCAGCCGGTGCGCGCGCCCGGAACCGTCGGTCACCGGGCCGAGCCGCCGCATCAGCGTCCTCGAAGGCGCGCGGCCAGTCGTCCTCGGTGCCCAGCAGCAGTCCGATGAGGTGTTCGACGTCGGCCACGTGGTGCCTCCCCAGTCAACAGAATCGCGGCAGGTGATGCGCCCATTGCGCGCGCCACGACGGCCAGTCGTGCGGCACGTCGTAGCCCCACAGGTCGAGCTCGTGCCGGATCCCCTTGGCGGCGAGCAGTCCGGCCATGTGCCGGGTCGAGTCGAGCGGCGCCGGTGGTGTCCTCCCATTGGCCCTGACCGCAGACCAGCAGCACCGACAGCCGGGTGCGCAGCCAGTCCAGGTGGTCGCCGTTCAGGTTCGCGAGGTAGTCGGCCGGGCTGTTGAAGTACGCGCGCGTCGCCGCGCTCGCCCCAGCCGTGCCAGGCCGCCGGGTCGTAGTTGCCGGAGAAGCACATCGCCAGCGGGAACAGGTCGGCCCGCTTGCAGGCGAAGTTGAGCGCGTGGAAGGCGCCCATCGAGCAGCCGGCCAGTGGCGATGTCGGCCTCGTCGCCGCCGCAGTCCTCGCGCGATGAACGGCACGACCTGGTCGACGATCCACGACTCGAACGCGCCGTGCCGCCGGGCGCGTTCCTCCAGCGGCAGGTCGCGGGCCGCCCAGGACGCCGCGTCGTACGAGTCGACGCAGAACAGCTTGACCCGGCCCGCGTCGATCAGGTCGGCGACCGCGTCGACCATGCCGTTGCCGGCGAAGTCGCTGGCCCGGCCCTGCTCGGACGGGAACACCAGCACCGGACGGCCGTAGTGTCCGTAGCGGACCACGGACCCGGCCGTGCCGATGGCCGGGGAGAACAGCTCGACCCAGTGTTCCCGCACGCTAGCCTCCCGAAGGCCCACCCCACGACCCCGGACCGAACGAGCCCAGGCTCCACGACGTCTCGCCCCACGACCGGGCCAGCAACCGCGTCAGGTGCGGATCGAACGCGTCCCGCCAAGCGGTGAAGTGGTGCCCGTCGGGCACCTCGACCAGCTCCGCCGGATAGCCCTGCCGGGCCAACGCGTGCCGCCATCTCCCGGTTGTTGGCTAGGTTCTCCTCGACCGGTGCCACAGGTGAGCCGAGTCGGCACGGGTGACGCGGCGAACGCGGACGCCACGACCGGCCCGGCGAACCGGGTTATCCGTTGGAAATAGCCGGAAGCCGGACTCCTGCGGGTCTAGCCGCGGCCGGAAGAAGCTGCCCGACTGCAGGAACAGCCCGGCGAACGCGGCCGGGTAGCGGCGCTGGGCATGCAGCATCGCCAACCCGCCGAGGCTCGCACCGAGCCCGATGACCGGCGCCTCGAAGCCGAGCTCGTCGCGGAGCGCGGCCAGCACCGGGCCGGCCAGCGTCGCGGCATAGGCGTTGTTGGCGGAGTACCAGTCGTCGCGGTTGCCCGGGCCCAGCAGCACGAGGTGGAACGGCGGCAACGTGCCCGAGCCGACCATCGCCGCCGCGTAGCTGGCCGAGGTCGGCCAGCTTGTCGAACTCGGGGCCGTCGTGCGCGACCAGCACCCGCTCGCCGGCGCTCGGCGGCGACCAGGCGCGCACCGCGACGTCGGCGTCCAGCGCCGGCGCCGGCACGGTCAGCTCGCGCCAGGTGCCGCGGGCGGCGGGCAGGTCCAGCCAGACCGGCTCGACGTAGTCGGCGCGGCGCAGGACCGACTTGTCGCCGAACGCGCCACCGACGCGCGCCGGGTTGGTCGGGTCGTTGACCCATTCCTCGCGGCCGTCGAGGTGGCGGAGCCGGAGCTGGTATTCGAGCCGCCAGGCGTTCGGCGCCGGCACATCGAGGAACCAGTCCTGGTCGCGGAAGTCGAAATCCAGGCGGTCCCCGGGCAGACCGGCATGCTGCGCCAGGCGTACGCCGGCCAGCCGGTGGTGCGGATCGGCGTAGCGGAACGTCAGCCGGCCGTCGACCCATCCCATCGGGGAACCTTAGCCCTGATCACGGCCGCACCGCGAGGAAGATGAACGCGGCGAGCAGCGACAGGTGTACGCCGCCCTGCAGCGGCGTGGCCCGCCCGGGCACCACGGTCAGGATGCTGATCACCACGGTCAACGCCAGCAGCACGAGCTCGGTGGCACCCAGGCCCAGCGTGAGCGGCCCGTCGAGCCAGATCGACGCGATCGCGATCGCCGGGATGGTCAGGCCGATGCTGGCCATCGCCGACCCGTACGCCAGGTTGAGGCTGGTCTGCACGCGGTCGCGGAGTGCGGAGCGGACCGCGGCGAGCGTCTCCGGCAGCAGCACCAGCAGCGCGATGACGACGCCGACGACGGTGGGCGGGAAGCCGGCCGCGGCGACGCCGCGCTCGATCGTGGGCGACACCGCCTTGGCGTCGCCGACCACCGCGATGAGCGCGACGACCAGCAGGCCAAGGCTGGCGAGCGCGGCCTTGGTCGAGGGCGGGTCGGCGTGTTCCTCGGTGTCGACGACGGTTCCGCTGGTGGTGATCGGCAGGAAGTAGTCGCGGTGCCGGACCGTCTGGACGGCGACGAACAGGCCGTACAGGGCGAGCGAGGAGATCGCGGCGAAGGTGAGCTGGGCGGTCGAGAACTCCGGGCCGGGCTCGCTGGTGGTGAAGGTCGGGAAGACCAGGCTCAGCGTGGCCAGGGTGGCGACCGTGGCCAGCGCGCCACCGGTGCCCTCCGGGTTGAACACCGCGACCCGGCGGCGCAGGGCGCCGAGCAGCAGGCAGAGCCCGACGATCCCGTTACAGGTGATCATCACGGCGGAGAACACGGTGTCGCGGGCGAGGGTCGCGGTCTTCTCGGGCGTACCGCTGATCATCAGGGTGACGATCAGCGCGACCTCGATGAAGGTGACCGCGACGGCGAGCACGAGCGAGCCGAACGGTTCGCCGACCCGGGCGGCGACCACCTCGGCATGGTGCACGGCGGCGAGAACGGCGCCGGCCAGGCACACCGCCACCAACCCGACGGCCCAGCCGGGCAGGTCGCGGTTCCAACTCAGAAAAAGCGCGACCAGAGCGATCACCGGTACGCTGATAGTCCAGTTTGTCAGGTACGTGCGTCTGGCAACTGTGGCTGTCATGCGCACAAAGGTGCCAGACGCTTCGCGTTTCAGCCCGTCGTCGGGCTGGGGCTCGGGCTTGGAACGGGCCTGGTCAGCATGCCGCCGACGAACTGGAACGCCTGCGGTACGACCGACTTCCAGTAGTCCATGTCGTGGCCGCCCTCGGTGTAGCCGCCCGCGATCGGGGGCAGGGGCAACGCCATCTGCAGCGCGTGGACGTTCTTCAGGAGCCGGTCGTCGAGCCCGCACCAGAGCCCGACGGGCTGGTTGCGGAGGCGGTCGACGCCCTGGAAGACATCGTCGCCGGGCGCGACGGCGGGGGAGAAGGCGGCGACCGCCTTGGCGAACCCGCGGAAGGTCTCGGCCAGCCGCAGCCCGCCGGCAGCCGCCCATCGACCAGCCCCACACCGCGAGGCGGCTGATGTCGAAGCCGCGCTCGGCACACCAGTTGGGGATCTCCTCGTACACCATCCGCTGCGGGTCGTCCCCGTCGTGCGGACGCCACCCCCGTCGTCCTCCGTCGGCGCCGGCCAGCACGAACGGCGGGCTGCCCTTCTCGACGGCCCGGGTGAGCGCAGCGGCCGAACCCGAGACGCGCGAAGAGGCTGGGCCGGCTCGAAGCGCCGTGCATGACGAGGCAGACCGGAAGGCCCTTGCCGTCCCCGTGCCCGGCCGGAACGGCGGTATAGAAGTCGACGGACCTACCTCGGGTGACCGACTCCTTCCGCTCGAGGCGCTCATCCCCGGCGGTGGCTTCCGGCTCCGTCGTCTGCGCGCTGGAAAGCCCGCCGACCGCGGCAACCCCGAGCCCGGCGACACTGACAATGGCCGCGTTTAGCAACGTCCGACGTCTCACACTCGATCAACGCCCCGCGCCAACCACCCGTTATGCACCTTTTCGGCCCGAACCCCTTGGCTGGGCCGGGATATCGACCTATGCTGCTGCGTCGGGACCCGCCGCCGCGCATGGTCCGTGCGGGTTGTCCCTCGAATCAACCCTTCACCTGACCCTTGTCGGGAGCTTTGAGGGTTTAGCGCGCGTCTATGCGGCCCATAGTCTGCCGTCCATGTTGGGCATCCCTCGTGCCGGGCGGCGTCGCCCGGTTGTCGCGCTGGTCGCTGTCGCGACCCTGTCCGCGTTCACCTTGACCAGTGCGCCCGCGCAAGCCGCACCGCCCGCGGCCGTCGCGGTGGGCGCGCCCACGCAGACCTACATCGTGCAGACCATTGACGCTCCCGCCGCCACCTACAACGGTGGTCTCGCGGGGTTGGCGGCCACGCGGGCCGCCGCCGGGGCAAGCTCGACAGCACCAACAAGAACGTCCGGGCCTATCGGCAGCACCTCGCCCAGGCCAGGAACCGCGTGCTCGACCGCGCCGGGGTGAACAGCAGCAAGGTCAAGTACGACTACACGCTGGTGTTCGCCGGGTTCTCCGCCGAGTTGACCGCGGCCGAGGCCGAGCGGCTCAAGCGGACCCCGGGCGTCGCCAACGTCTGGAAGAACCAGATCGTGCACTCCGAGACGTTCACGACGCCCGAGTTCGTCGGGCTCGACGGGCGCAGTGGTGCCTGGCGCAAGGAGTTCGGCAGCCCCGAGCGGGCCGGCGAAGGCATGATCATCGGTGTCATCGACTCCGGTTTCTGGCCGGAGAACCCGAGCTTCGGGGCCCTGCCGACGCCGCGCAAGGACCAGAAGACGATCGACGCCAAGTGGCGCGGCACCTGTGACGTCGGGATCGAGCGGCCGGTCGCCTGCAACAACAAGGTGATCGGCGCGCGCTGGTACGCGACCGGAAATGCCCACAACGCCAACCCGGGTGAGTTCGACTCGCCGCGCGACTACTACGGGCACGGCTCGCACACCGCCAGCACCGCCGCCGGCAACCACAACGTGACCGCGACCATCAACGGCGGCGTCGCCGGTGTCATCTCCGGCATGGCTCCGGCCGCCCGGCTGTCGATCTACAAGGTGCTGTACGCGAACGAGCAGGCACCCAGTCGACCGGCAGCAGCGTCGACATCGTCGCCGCGATCGAGCAGGCCGTGGCCGATGGTGTCGACGTCATCAACTACTCGATCGGCGACAGCGTCGACGACTTCAGCGCCGTCGAGCTCGCGTTCCTCAACGCCGCCAACGCGGGCGTGTTCGTCGCGGCCTCGGCCGGCAACTCCGGGCCGGGCGCGTCCACCGTCGACAACGGCATGCCGTGGACGACCACCGTCGCCGCCGGCACCCACGACCGGTCCGCGACCAAGACCGTGACACTCGGCGACGGCCAGGCCTTCCAGGGCGCCGGCACCGGCCCCGTCGCGGTCACCGCGCCGATCGTCGACGCCCGCACCAGCGGCGCCGCGGGCAGCACCGAGCTCGCCGCCGCGCAGTGCGTCAGCAACCCGCCGCAGCTCGACCCGGCCAAGGTGGCCGGCAAGATCGTGCTCTGCGAGCGCGGCAACAACGCCCGGGTCGACAAGAGCCTGGCGGTGAAGAACGCCGGCGGTGTCGGCATGGTGCAGTTCAACCCGACGCCCAACTCGCTCAACGCCGACTTCCACGCGGTCCCGTCGATCCACGTCGACCAGAACGCGGGCGCGGCGATCAAGGCGTACATCGGCGCCGGCGGCAACCCGACCGCGACGATCTCGGCCGGCCAGCAACACCAAGGTCCGCGCTCCGTCGGTGGCGACGTTCTCCAGCCGCGGCCCCGGCGATTCCAGCGGTGGCGACCTGCTCAAGCCCGACATCATGGCGCCCGGCGTCGACGTCGTCGCCGCGACCGGGCCCGAGAGCCACAACGGCAACCTCTGGGACACCAACAGCGGCACCTCGATGGCCAGCCCGCACATCGCCGGCATCGGCGCGCTGATCATGGCCAAGCACCCCAACTGGTCGCCGATGATGGTCAAGTCGGCGCTGATGACCACGGCCGGCGTGCGCGACAACGAGGGCCAGCCGATCCAGGACCAGGCCGACGCCAGCAATGCCACCCCGCTGGAGATGGGTGCCGGCCAGGTCGCCGCCAACGAGGCGTTCGACCCGGGCCTGGTCTACGACGCCGGGATCACGCAGTGGTTGCAGTACTCGCTGCGGCATCGGCCTGAGCGCCGTCTTCGGCCAGGAGCGTCTGCGACAGCGTCGGCGCGGTCGACCCGAGCGACTTCAACAACCCGACGCTCGCCGTCGGTGACCTGGCCGGCAAGCAGACCCTGACCCGCACGGTGACCAACGTGAGCAAGCTGCCGGCGCTGTACCTGCCGACCGTGCAGGCACCGGCCGGCTTCAAGGTCGACGTCGTCACCAAAGATCATCGCGCTGCTGCCGGGCAAGAAGCAGACGTTCAAGGTGTCGATCACCCGCACCACCGCCGCTCTCGGTGAATGGTCCTTCGGCTCGCTGCGCTGGCGCGACCTGCTCGGCCACGACGTGCGCAGCGCGATCGCGGTCCGGTCGGTGGCGGCGGCGGTGCCGCTGGAGGAGACGGGACGGGCGCGGCCGGTCAGGTCGCGCTCCCGGTCAGGGCCGGCTACGCGGGCACGCTCGCCGCGTCGGGCCACGGCCTGCGGGCCGCTACGGTCGACGAGCGGAACATGGCGCCGGGGTCGACGACCACCGTCACCGTCGAACGTGCCGGCGGGCAGCAAACTGGCCCGGTTCGCCACCTTCGACGCCGACTACCCGGCCGGCACCGACGTCGACATCGCCGTCGTCCGGCAGGAGCCCGACGGCACGCTGACGCCGGCCGGGACGAGCGCCAGCGGCTCGTCCGAAGAGTCGGTGACGGTCACCGAACCCGGGACCTACGTGGTGTCCGTCAACCTGTTCGCCGCGTCGGGCCAGACCAACGTCAAGCTGGACAGCTGGGTCGTACCGCCCGGCAACGCCGGCAACCTGACCGTCTCACCGGCGAGCCAGCGGTGACGCTCGGCGGCGCGGCCACGGTCACGGCCGCGTGGAGCGGCCTGACCGCGGGCCAGCGGTACCTCGGCGTCATCGAGTACACCGACGGCACCACGACAGTTGGCACCACGAATCTTCTCGTCGTGGCGTAACCCAGGTTGAGGAGGGGCGCCCGCGCTTTTCGCGGGCGCCCCCTTCGCCTTCCAGACAGAATCCGGAAAGGGCTATTTCCCGGGTTCGCCTGTGGCGCGACCGTTGCTCCCGCCGGGGATCGCTCCGCTTCGCTGCGCTTGCCAGGTCCGCGGCCGGTCGCCCGCGGGCGATACGGTTCTGCGATGGCGCTGGACATCGCGATCGCCCACGACACCGACTCCGCCTTTGTCGCGGAGGCCGTGCACCTGATCAACCGGGTGTATGCCGACGCGGAGAAAGGGCTGTGGAAGCCCGACGCACAGCGCACTGACGCTGCCGAGATCGCGGCGGTGATCGGCGCGGGGGAGCTCGCCGTCGCTCGGCTCGACGGGGCTTTGGTCGGCGCCGTGCGGGTGCAGCGGCTGGCTAGTCGGCGAGGGTGAGTTCGGGATGCTGGTCGCCAGCCCGGCCCACCGCGGGGTCGGGGATCGGGCGGGAGCTGGTGGCGTTCGCCGAGGGATGGGCGCGCGGGCAGGGGCTTGGGATCATGCAGCTTGAGTTGCTTGTGCCGCGGGGCTGGACGCACCCGGTCAAGGAGTTCCTGCGGGAGTGGTACACCCGGCTCGGCTACCGCGCGGTCCGTCGGGACCCGTTCGAGCAGGCGCACCCGGCCCTCCAACCCCAACTGGCCACCGACTGCGACTTCGTCGTCTATCACAAACCGCTGTAGCGGCTTTTGGGGTTAGCGCGACCGGGCGCGGGCCTGGCAGCGGAGCGAAGCGGAGCGTTGTCTGGCGGGAGCAGCGGTCGCGCCCACCGCGAACCCGAGCCCGATCGGGTCGCGTTCAGATTTTGGTTTGTAGGCGGCGGACAAGCGGCAACGTGGCTTCGACGATGCGGTCACGGTTGTAGCAGACGCCGGCGTCGAAGCCGGTGAGACTTTCGCGCGCGAACACCCCACTGGCATGGTGGCTGCCGATGAAGAGGACCGCGCGCTCGTGTACCAGCGGGTCGTCGTCCGTCAGGGGCACGCCGCGCACCCGGGCCGCGGGTGCGATCGGGACGTGGTGGCCGAACACGTAGACCTCGATGCCGCGCATGGTGATGTATCCGTAGCGCAGCCGGGCCTCGTCGTCGAGGTTGCCGGCGTCGGCGACGTTGACCACCAGGATCGCCGCGTCGTCGGTGTGCATGGCCTGGTTCTCGATGTGGCCCGTCATCGCGGCCAGCAGCGGCGCGGCGGTCGGGTTGACCTGTTCGGTGCGGGAGAGCATCTCGAACGGGGTCTCCTCCGGCACCTGCCGCGGTGTCACCCGGGCCAGCTCCAGCGTGGAACGGCGGGCCACCGTCGGCAGCGGCTCCGGACGGCCGAACAGGTAGCCCTGCGCCAGGGTCGCGCCGAGGGACCGGGCGACATCCAGGTGGGCCTCGTCCTCGATGCCCTCGGCCAGGATCTGCGCGCCGCTGCGGGGGGCCTCGTGCAGCACGGCGTTGACCACGTGCGAGACCGCCCAGGTCGACGAGTGGGCCTGCACCACGCTTCGGTCGATCTTGATGATGTCCGGGTTGACCAGCGGCATCGCGGCCAGGCTGGAGGGGTCGATGCCGACGTCGTCGAGCGCTACCCGGGCGGACAGGCGCCTGAGCCTGGATGACGGCGTCCATCAGCGCGGGCGGGTCCTGGGTCACCGCGCGCTCGGTGATCTCGATGACCACCTGCCGCTCGCGCATCAGGTCGGCGAACACGTCGAGCAGCCGTTGCCGGAACGGCCCGCGGAGGGTGAACGGGTCGAGGTTGACGAACAGGGCCAGGTCGGTGAAGTCACTGGCCAGGAAATGCTCGCCGGCGATGCCCGCGCAGAGCCAGTCGAGGTCCGCCGAGCGACCCAGCTTTGCTGCCGTCTCGAAGAGGGCCCCGGCCGTCTCGTGGCGGCCCTTGGGCCCACGGGCCAGCGCTTCGAAGCCGACGACGACCGTCGGCGATCGAGACGACCGGCTGGAAGACGGGATAAATCGGCCCGGTCGCGCAGTATCGCCTCGAACTCGTCGTCCGGTGACCGTCCGCCAACCATCGCGACCAGGCCTCCTCGTGCGCCGGTGAAGACCTCCGCAATCGCGACCGTAACAAGCACCCAGGTATAGCGGCCGCGAATCGCCGCTAAGGCGTGGGTGATCCACCGAGCGCTCGGGTGAGCTGGGCGCGGTTGCGCACGCCGTGCCGCCGGTAGAGGCGGGTCAGCTTCGCCTCGATCGCCTTGACCGACAGGTGGGTGGCCCGGGCGATCTCCCGGTTGGTCGCGCCGGACAGCACCAGGTCGACGATCCGCCGTTCGGTCTCGGACAGCCCCGGACCCTGCCCGCCGTCGAGCCGGGACAGCTCGGCCTCGGCCGCGGCCAGCCACGGCGCCGCGCCCACCGCGGCGTACCCGGCGACCGCCTGGACCAGCGCCGACCGGGACGCGCCTCGCCGGTGCGCGCGCCGCTCCAGCGTCGCGAGGGTGTGCCAGGCCTTGGCGACCTCCAACGGGTACGGGTGGTCGCCCGCCTCGGCCAGCGCCTCCGCCAGCGCGATCGCCGCCTCCCGCGGCTCGCCCTCGGCCGCCTGGACCAGCGCGCCGGCCCGGGACAGTCCGAGTTGGACGACACCGCGGTGCAGAGGTCTGCGCGACCGAGCGGGTGTCGGCCAGCATCTCCGCCGCCTCGGCGAGCTCACCGACCGCGGCGAGCGCCTCGACGAAGTCGGCGTGCCAGAGGAAGATCGCCGGGTCGTTGCGGCCGGACCGGCGCTCCAGCTCCTGCGCCTTGCGGAACTCGGTCACCGCCGCCTCGGGAGCGTCCTGGAAGAGCAGCACCTGCCCGTACGCGGCGTGCGCGAGGCGCAGCCAGTCTTCGTCGCCGGCCGCCGAGCAGGCGTCGATCGCCTGCACCAGCAGGCCGGCGGCGACGGTGGGCGAACCGGCCAGCATCTCGCCGAACGCGCCGACCGCCAGGCCGTGCCCGGGTGTCGCCTCCATGTCGAGGATCAGCCGCATGCCCTCGCGCCCGGCCCGCAGCGCGTCGGCGCCCCGGCCGGACCGGAAGTAGATCGACGCCGACGCGAGCAGCACGGTGGACAGGTCACGCAGGGTGCCGGAGCGCAGCACGGCGTCGCGCTGCGCCTCGATCACCCGGATCGCTTCGGCCATGTCACCGGCGTACGCCCGACCGCGCGCGTAGATCGCCGCGGCGTGCACGCTCTCGGTGCTCGGCGGCAGGTCGGCGGCCAGCGACGCGGCGTGGCTGAGCAGCTGGGCGCTCTCCGGGTCGTGCGCGCCGCGGATCAGCGACCGGCTGGCCAGCAGCGAGACGAGCTGGTCGGTCGCGCCGGCCTCACGGGCCTCCTCCTCGCCCCGCTTGAGCTCCGCGTCGGCGAACTCGAAGTCGGCGTCGTAGTAGGCCTTCAGCGCCCGGTAGTGCCGGACCCGGCAGAGCAGCCCGGGGTCGTCGCCGGCGTCGGCGAACGCGGCGTCGAGCACCGGGCCGACCGCCGACTGGTCCTGGCCGGCGAGGTCGACGATGAGCAGCCGCGCGCCGACCCGTACGCCGGGTCGTCGGCGGCGGCGCAGCGCGGCGGAGGCCAGCCGATGGGCGTCGGCGGTGAGGCCGGCGGTGTTGGCGTGCTCGGCGGCGGCGTAGCGGCGCGCCGCGGCGACCCCGACCAGCGCTGCCGGCGTGCGCTCGGCGGCCCGTTCGGCGAGGTCGGCGGCGACGGCCGGGGCACCGCGCATCCGGGCGGTGGTGGCCGCCTCGACGAGCTGGGCGGCGAGGTCCTCGTCGGCGTGCGGCCGGGCCAGCGCCAGGTGCCGGGCCCGCTCGACGGAGTCGTCGGTACGCGCGGCGATGTGCTCGTGCGCGGCGGCGCGGGCGGCCGGAGCGGCGTCGGCGTAGACGAGCTCGCGCAGCAGCGGGTGCGCGAACCGGACCGTGTCGTCCGGGACCGACGGTGGCCAGGCCGGCCTCCATCGCCGCTTCGAGCCCGGCCTTGGCGTCGCCGTCGCCGCCGATCAGGGCGACCGTCGGGCGGGCGGCGGCGGCGGCCCGCAGCAGCACCGGGCCGCTCGTGCGGCGGGCAGGCTGGCCAGCCGCTGGGCGAGCAGCGGGCGGAGCCGCTCGGGCACCGGCAGCGGCTGGTCGACGCCGATCGGGCCGCCCCGGTCGACCAGGGTGCGCGCCCAGCTCGACGGCGAGCAACGGGTTGCCCTGGCTGGCCTCGTGCACCCGGGCGATGGTCGACAGCGAGAGCACCGGGCCGAACCGGACCCGCAGCAGGTCGGCGGTGTCGTACTCGGTCAGGGGCGGGAGCAGCAGTTCCGAGACCGGTGCCGGGCACAGGTCGGTGTGCCGGGGACCGGCCGACTCGACGCGTTCGGCGCCGAGCAACCGGACCCGGGCGCCGCCCAGCCGGCGGGCGACGAAGCGCAGCACGCCGGCGCTGTGCGGGTCGACCCACTGCAGGTCGTCGACGAGCAGCAGCACGGTGCGGTTGGCGGCGAGCCGGCGGAGCACCTCGAGCGTGGCGAGCCGGACCGCGAGCTGGTCCTGCGCGGTGACCGGGGCGGCGCCGCGCAGCAGAGCGCCGTCGAACGCGGCCCGCAGGTGTCGGGGCAGGCCTTCGCCGCTGACCCCGTCGAACAGGTCGACCAGGGTCAGGTAGGGCAGGCCGGACTCGACCTCGGCGGCGTTGGCGCGCAGCACCAGCGGGGTCGCCGGCGAGCGCCGGATAGGCCGCGAGCACGGTGGACTTGCCGATGCCGGCCGGGCCGTAGATAACCACGCTGTGGCCGGCGACGAGCCGGGCGTGCAACTGGTCGAGCACGTCCGACCGGCCGACCGGGGTCGTGTCACGGTTGACTGCCACGCAAGCGAGTCTGCCTTGCGTTTTGTGTGCTGTCGGTCGGCGATCCGGCCTTTTTTGCGAAAGCGAAATGTTGGTCGAGTCCTAACGACGGTTCTGGATGGTTACGCAGTTTCCGGTTTCGTAGCCGCCTTCTTTGTCCTTCACGAGGATGTCGGCGGCGTCGGAGATGCGGGCGCAGACCTTGGGGTTGTCGCCGATGATGTCGAGGTAGTTGCCGCCGGTGACCGAACGCACCGACGGCGCCTTGTCCTCCAGGTAGAACCGGCCGGGCTGGTCGGACTGGTAACCCATCTGCGACGCCGGCGGGTTCGTGCCGTCACCGCCGTAGATGTGCAGGTGGAAGCCGCCGGTGTTCTGCGGGGTCGCGCCGCGCCACTCGGCCGTGTATTCCACGACGAACTTCTTGTCGTCGACGAACGCCTGGGTGATGCAGACCCAGCGGTCGTTGGCCTGGATGGCCTCGGTGCACTCTTCTTCCGGCGGCAGCGGCGGTGCGGTGGCGGCTCCCGCATTGGTCGGCGGCGTGGTCGGATCGGCGCTACCGAGCCCGAGGTTGTCGCGGTTGACCCAGATCGCCGCACCGGCGAGCGCGAGGACCGCCACGACGCCGGCCGCGACCAGGACCATCCGGTTGCTCCGCTTTTCCGGCGCGGGGGCGGGTGCCGAGGGGTAGGCGTACTCGACGTGGTGTGGGCGGGACGTGGGAGCGGTCGGCGCGGCGCCCGAGCCGGCGCGGCCTGGCGCGAACGTCTGCTGTGGGAACCGCGCCGTGGCCTCGTCGGGTTGCGGCGCCCGCGGTGGGTTCGGCCGGGCGGCCGGTGTCCGGTTGACCGGCGGGCGCGCCGCCGGCGCACCGGAGGTGGGGTAAACGGCGGGTGCGCCGGACGTCGGACGGGCGGCGGGTGCGCCGGACGTGGGGCGGGCGGCGGCCGCACCGGACATGGGCACGCCGGACGCGGGTCGCGGGGCCGGGGAGACGGGGCGCGCCGGGCTGACCGGTGCGCTGGGCATCGGTGGCGCGCTCACCGGGGCGGAGCCGGACGCCCGAGTCGGCGGGTGGTGGATGACCACCGTGGCCGAGCCCCGCGCCGCGCCGCCCTCCGGCGCCTGCACGGTCGCGCCCAGCGGCGCACCGGCCAGCCGGGCCGCGCCGAGCGCCACCGCGTGCTTCGGGTGCGCGTCGACCGCGACCGGCCGGTTGAGCTCGGCGGCCACGAGTTGGGCCACGATCGGCATCCGCGACGAGCCACCGACCAGCAGCACCGAGTGCAGCTGCTCGGCCTCGACGCCGGCCGAGCGCAGGGCCCGGCGCAGCGACTCGATCGAGCCGTAGAGGGCCGGCCGGACCATCGCCTCCAGCTCGCCCCGGGTCAGCCGGACCTCGGTCGACACGTTGGGCAGCAGCACCGGGATCGACGCGTCGGTGTCGGCGGAGAGCGCCTCCTTGGCCGCCACGCACTCGTCGCGCAGCCGGGCCACCGCGGAGATCGCGCTCGGGTCGTCCTCGTCGAGCTCGGACAGCTTGCCGCCGAGGGCCTGGGCGACGTGGTGGAAGACGGCCGCGTCGAAGTCGATGCCGCCGAGCCGCTCGATGCCCTCCGGCTGGCCCAGGATCTCGAAGCCCTGCGCGGTCTTGCGCAGCACCGCCGCGTCGAACGTGCCGCCGCCCAGGTCGTAGACCGCGACCACGGCGCCGGTGTCGATCCGCTGCTGGCTCGCGTAGAACACCGCGGCCGCCTCGGGCTCGGTGATGAACGAGACCGGCTCCTCGACGCCGGAGAGCCGCACCGCCTGGCGGAGCAGATCCGTCTTGTACGGGCCCCAGTTGGCCGGGTGCGAGACGGTGATCGCCCGCGGCTTGCCGCCCTCGCGGCTCGCCACCTCGTCGATGGTCCACCGGAGCAGGCGGCCCATCAGCGCCTCGGCCGAGTACGGCACGCCGCCGAGCAGGATCGGCGTGGTGTCACCGAACCGGCGCTTGAACTCCCGCGCCACCCGGTGCGGCTCGGTCAGCCCGCGCCGGTTGGCCGGCTCGCCGGTCAGGAACGTCTCGTCCTCGCGGAGCAGCACCACCGACGGCACGGCGGCCGCCCGGCTGCCCAGCGAGGCGATCTCCGCGTGACCCGCACGCCAGGTCGCGGCGGCAGTGAAGGTGGTGCCGAGGTCAACGCCGAGTGCGTACATCGCGGTCGCTCCGGTGGTCGTGGGCAGGTGCTGGATCGAGTGTTCTTGATGGCACGACGGTGGTCCGGATGCTGTCGGGAGTCCGACCGCGCGGGGATCACCACCAATGAACGAAACGCCATGGGGGTACGGGACGGGGATGTCCCCGACGGCGGACGCGCGCCGTCGCCCTAGGGTTGAGCCATGGACGCGCGACCGCTCAAGGACGTTTTCACCGACCTCGTCGGTGACCCGTCCGCGGCCGCGGAGGCGCTGGCCGGCGCGGGCCACGACCTGCCGCCCGATCTCGTGGCGGAGGCGGTGGTCAGCTTCGCCGGCACCGCGCCCGCGGAGGTCGCCGAGCACCTCGCGCCGTTCGTCACCGCGCACAGCGGCGTCCCGGCGGAGTCCGAGCTCGACGAGCCGGCCGGCTGGGCCGAGCTGTTGGCCACCGCGCCCGAGCCGGGCACCGACTTCGACGACGGCACGCCGCTGGACGGGCTCCCGATCGACCAGCCCAGCCTCGACGAGGCCGGGTTGGCCTTCGGCGCAGGCAGTGGCGACAACTCCGGGCGTGGCCCGGACCTCGACCTCGACACGGACCCCGGCGGCGACCTGGACGATGAGCCGGTCGCCGTCGGCGGGCGGTCCCTCGGACTACTCCGAAGAACCGACCGACGGCTTCGCCGACCTCGACGCGGACGACGCGGCGGACGCGGACGACGGCGACGACGACGACGCCGACGATCTGGACGGCTGAGCGGCGGGTCATGGTCAGCGGGCCCGGCCGTTGAGGTCGGCCAGCAGTCCCTCGCACGAGCGCACCGCCACCCGGGCCGCGACCGCCATCTCGTGCGCGGTCATCGGGTTCTCCGCGCGCCGCTGCCAGCGCACCAGCGCCTCGGCCGCCGCCGAACGGAGCTGGCCCGCGGCGGCGTCCGCCGGCAGGTCGAGGCGGATGTGCGGCGCGGTGCCGGTGCCGCCGATGACCCGTTCGAGCTCGTCGACCACGGCCGGCTTGCCGCCGAGCCAGCCGGCGCGCAGCGTGGCCAGGACCCGCAGCTCGTTGAACGGGTGGGCGGACGCGACGATCTCCTCCACCTCGGCCGCGACCGCCGGGCTGCCGGGGCGGGGCTGGGTGCGGGCCAGCGAGTCGAGGGCGAGCAGCGCCGAGCGGGCCTTGAGCACGTCGCGCCGCTCGAAGAACAGCGAGCCGAGCACCTCCTGCAGGTCGGTCAGGCCGCTGCGCTCGGTCAGCTCGCGGGCCAGCTCGGTCGCGGTGGTCTGGCGCGTCCTGGCGCAGCAGCGTGCTGGCCAGCCGGATGCCGTAGAGGCCGAACCGGGCCAGCAGCGCCTCGCGCTCGATCGAGGTCAGCCCCAGCTCGGGCAGGGTGTTGACGAACCGGTCCGCGGTGAGCAACAGCTCCTCGGCCGGCTTGACCTCGAGGGCCGCGACCGCGCGCAGGTGTCGCACCTCGCTCCTCGGTCAGCGTCGCCGCCGTCTCGGCGAGCAGGCCGGCGACCGGTACGACGGTCTGCACCACCCGCCGCACGTTGGCGTCGCCGGCCAGCCGGTTGGCGATCCGCCGGGCCGAGGCCATCGCGTCGAGCCGCCCGACGCCGATCTCGTCGGCCCGGGACAGCACGCCGATCGCGTTGACCGGGTTGGGCCGGGACACCTCGGTGTCGTGGAACGCGTGCAGGAACTCCAGGTCGTTGGCGTGCAGGTGGCGCATCAGGTAGAGCACCGCGTCGGCCGGGGTCTCCTCGTCGTCGGGCGCGAGCAGCTCCCAGGCCCGCCGGGTGACCCGCTCGGAGAGCGAGCCGATGCCGGGGGTGTCGATCAGCGTGGCCCGGCGCAACGCCTGCGACGGCCAGGTGATGTCGAGCGAGTGCGCGTCCTCCGGGCGGGTGCCGCCGAGGTCGACCTCGATCGCGCCGTCGTCGCGGGTGAACCGGAGCTGGCGCGGCTCGCCGGTGCGCGGGTGCAGGGTGACCCGGTAGGTGTGGCCGTCCCGGTACCAGGTGACGATCCGGGTGCACTCGCCGGCGTCGGTCGGTGCCAGCCGGTCGGCGACCAGCGCGTTGAGCAATGTGGACTTGCCGGACTTGACCCGGCCGGCGATCGCCACCCGCAGCGGCTCGTCCAGCCGCTCCCGCACCTCGGCGATCCGCCCGTCGAACCCACTGCCCCGATAAACGTCGGCGGCCCGGGTCAACGCCGCCCGAGTCCGATCAACAAGCGTCATGCGACGCTCAGCTTGAGGGCGCGTTCGCGGAGCTGGCCCAGCCGGGTCAACTCGGCGTCCAGGTCCTTGAGTCTCTTCTGTCGCTCGGCCTGCGAGCGTTTGGCGGTGTCGGCGGCGCCGGCCAGGGCGGCCGCGGTGGAGCGGTTGAGCTCGTCGGCGAGCCCGGTGTAGTGGTCGCGGAGCTGGCGCTGCACGCGGCGCACGGTGTCCCGGCTGTCCTTGCCGATGACGAAGCTGATCTCGTCGCAGTACCGGCGCATCGCGTTCTTGCCCTGCGCCCGGCGCTTCTCGAGCTGGCGTTTCTTCTCGTCCTTGAGGCCCCGATGGCCCATCACCACGCCGATCCCGATGCCGATCGGCCCGAGCGCGACGCCCATCAGGCTGCCCAGCATGGTGAACATCAGGGCGCCGCCGTACGCGCTCTTCAGCGCCACCATCACCTGCTTGCCGGCGGTCATCCGGGCCAGCTCGATCCGGTGCTCGATCGGGCGCTCCTCGACCAGCGGGGTCGGGTTGTAGACCTTGAGCAGCCCGACCGCCTCGCCGGAGGCCTCGTGGAAGTGGCCGGCCACCTGCTCGCTCAGCTCGGTCGCCCGGCGGCGGAGGTAGGTGTAGTTGCCGAGCAGGTCGTACGAGATCCGGGCGCGCAGCCACTCTTCCATCTCGGGCCACATGTCGGCCGGGTCGACCTCGTCGATCGCGTCGTCCGCCTCGGTAGTGATCTTGCGGATCCGGTCGCGCAGGTCGAAGTCGACGTCGGCGGTCAGGTCGGCGGTGCCGTCGTTGAGGGTCACGCTCCACCGGGCGGCCGCGGTCTTCAGCTCCTCGACCCGGCGCTTGGCGGTGTTGAGGTCGTCGAGGATGCGCTGGGCGTTGGCCGGGTCGGCCAGCGTGCCGCGCTCCGCGGAGAACTGGCCGGTGAGCTGGTCGCAGACCGCGATCACCTCGGCCGCCGCGTCGGCGGAACGGCGGGCCGCGGCGCCACCGCCGACCCGCTCCTGCACGAACTTGACCAGGTCGGGGAAGCCGGACTCGGCGTTGAGCGCCTGGTCGTTGGCGCGCACCGCGCGGGTGCGCAACGGCGACGACACGGGCATCACCGGCACTTCACCGACCATCCGCAGGTGGCCGGCGTTCAGGTCGCGGATCTTCCGCCAGGCCGGGTAGAAGTCGATCTTCGTCAGCACGCAGACCACGGTCGGGCACAGCTCGCGGGCCTGCCGGAGGAACTCGACCTCGCTGCGGGTGAGCTCCTGGGAGGCGTCGGTGACGAAGAGGACGGCGTCGGCGACCGAGATCGCGGCGAGCCCGGCGGCGGCGTACGCGGAACCGAGCCCGCCGACGCCGGGGGTGTCGACCATGACCAGCCCACCGGCGAGGATCTTGCGCGGGACTGTCACGTCGACACCGGGCGGGCCGGCGGCCCTGGTCGCCCTCGACGACGTGCCGGCGCAGGTCGGCGAAGTCGACCTGCTCGCGCCGCGGCGGGTTGCCGTCGTGCACCACGGTCGCGGTCTTCTCGGCGCCGTGGCGGACGAAGGTGGGCACCGCCGTGGCCACGTCGTCGTCGACCGGGCAGACCGCCGTACCCAGCAGCGCGTTGATCAGTGAGCTCTTGCCCTGCTTGAACTCGCCCGCCACGACGATGTGCACCGACGGGTCGTCGAGCCCGGTGCGGATCCGGCCGAGCCGCGCGGCGAGGTCCTCCCGCCCGTACGCCGTGCAGGCCTTGACGCCAAGGTCGACCAGGGGGGCGGGCAGTGGCTGGCTGGGTCATCGCTGCGATCCCTCCGGTGTGTACGGCGCAGCGGGCCGGTCGGGCCAGATGGCCCAACCGCCCGCTGTCGGCGAGTGATGTGTAGTTGAGTGGATCAGGCGGGGGCGTCCTCGTGGTCGGCCTCGCGCAGCGAGGGCTCGTCGGACTCCTCGAGCGTCCGCATCGGCGGCATGCTGCGGTCCACCTCGAACTCCTGCTCGAACTCGGCCTCCTGGTCGCCGGGGCCCTGCTCGGTGTTGACGACCGAGTCCTCGGCGTCGATGTCGGTGTTCTCGGTGATGGTGGTGTCGTTGTCCTCGTTGGTGGTGTCGCCGTCGCCGAGGCCGATCGCGGAGTCGTCGTTGTCGGCGATGTTCGTGCCCGAGCCGACGTTGGAGTTGTCGAGCGTCGAGTCGTTGACGTTGTTCACGTCGCCGCCGCCGAAGTTGATGACGCCGTCGTTGTCGCCGTCGACGTCCACGTCGTTGGCCTGCTGGTCGTTGTTGTTGCCGACGATCGCCCGGTCGACGTCGCCGTCGGCCACGATGCCGGTGTTGGTGCCGGTCACCACGGGCGCCTCGAGGTCGCCGTCGACCTGCACGGCGCCGTCGCTGTTGAACTGGTTGTCGCCCTCGATGTCGCCGTCGACGACCTGCGAGTTGGCACCGGTCGCGGCGTTGACGTCGTCGGCCTCGCCGACGGCCACGGCGCCCGTCGCCGGACGCGTTGGCGGTGTTGCTGTCGACGTCGATGTCGCCGTCGAAGTCGTCGCCGACCTCGACGTTGGTGCTCTGGTCGAGGATCTCGTTGATGATGTCGTTGTCGTTGTTGGTCACCTGGGTGACGTAGTTCAGGTGCTGCACGACCTGCTCCATCGACTGGGGCCGGCGGAGGTCACGTGGTGCGCCGGGCCGCCACCGCCGCCGCCGGTGTAGCTCTGCAGCGCGCCGCGCGCCTCGGCCGGGAAGCCCGGGTCGCCGCAGGCCTGCTGCACGATCGCGGGCATGTCCAGACCGGACAGGTCGTGCTCGGTGATGCCCGCGGAGACCAGCTCGCCTTCCGGGTTCTTGGCGAACTGCAGTGCCTTGGTCGGGTCGCTGGCCAGCTGCTTGACGAAGTTGACCAGGAGATTGGTGAGCTCGACGTTCTGCATTTCCGGTTCCCCCTTCAGAGGATCATCTCTCCCGGCCTGTCTGGCGGGTATGGATACAGCGTCGCCGCCGACCCACCCCCGGGACATCGGGAAGACCCCCCTGGCTCGGGGGAGGGGTTAGGGGGTTCAGCCGGTACACAGCAGACCGCGAAACCACCCCGTCATGACGCGGAGTGTCAGGAATCCGCCTGACCTATGTGAGCAGGGATTTCAGGGCGGCTACGAACTCGGCCCGATCGGTCGCGCCGACCTTGACGCGAATCCGTGCCACGTGGTGCTCGACGGTCTTCGGCGAGATATAGAGCTGCGCCCCGATCTCCTTGTGGGTACGGCCATCCAGCACCAGCCGGGCCACTTCGACCTCGCGTTCGGACAGCCCGGCCGCGTTGCTCTCGCCGGGTCGGTCCTGCTCCACACCGGACAGCTCCCGGGCGACCTCCAGCAGCCGGCGGGCGGCGGCCGGGTCCGTGGTGCGGATGGCGGCGTGCCCGGCCAACCGGGAGGCCTCCCAGGGCAGCTCGGCGGAGGCCAGTCCGTCGACGGCGGCGACCACGGCGCGACGTCGACCGCGCCGGCCATCGAGCGGGACCACGCGGCCGCCGGCCAAGGCCTGCGCCTGCTGCCGCGGTTGGCCGGGACCGGCCGCGGCGATCGCGCCGGCGGCCGCCTCGACCGCGGCCGGGTCGTCGGCCGCCACACCGAGCTGGAGCCGGATCCAGGCGACGGTCACCGCCCAGGCCGGCGGGGAGCCGAGTCCGGTGACCGCGGCGTCGAGGGTGGCCAGCACCGGTGCGATCCGCTGCGTGCGGCGCAGCCGGGTGGCCGCCACCGCGAGCTCCTCGACCTGCTCCACCTGGAACAGGTCGACCGCCTGGCGGGCCAGCACCGGCTCGACGGTGGCCCAGGCCTCGCGCAGTTTCGCGATGTCACCGGACCGGCGCGCCAGGCCCGGCGCGCAGCGCCGCCGCCAGCAGTACCTCCCGGCCCGGCAGGCCGGTGCCCAGCCGGCGCAGCTCCGCGGCGGCGGTGTCGTAGCGGCCGGTGCGCAGCCGCACCCAGGCCAGCAGCAGCCGGTGCCGCTGCGCACCGACCGGCCCACCGACGCCGCGCTCGAGCGCGCGACCCAGCAGATGCTCGGCGGTGGCGGCGTCGCCGGCGGTCACCGCGACGACGGCACCCCAGCGCGTGCGGCGTATCAGGCAGGACCACCGCCGGCGGCGATGCGCTCCGCGGCCTCGGCCGCCTCGATCAGCAGCGGCAGAGCGACCGCCGGCTCCCCGCCCGCGGCCAGCACCGCCTCGGCCAACAGCAGCAAGGGCCCCTGGTTAACGCTTTCCGCATAGGAAGGGTCCCTTGCTGACAATTCGCGAACCGCGGTGGCGCGGCCGAGGGCGACCAGCGCCGGCACGGCGAGCAGGGGGCCGGGGGGTGCGGCCGCGGCCAGCACCTCGGCCGCGCGGGCCGGGCGGCCGTCGTGGGTGGCGACCGCGCCGGCCACGAGGGCGAGCCGGTGCACGGCGGCGGGTTCATCGGCCGGGCCGGGATCGACCGGCAGCCCGACCAGCGCCGCCGCCTCGGAACGCCCGGCCGCGACCGCGGCCGGTTCGGCGCCGGCGTCGACCGCGTCGGCGTACCAGCCGATCGCGGCCGCCGGGTCGGTGAAACGCAGCCGGTCGCCGGCGGCGCGGAACACGTCGGCGCCGGTGCGGATCCGGGCGGCCCGGAGCTGGGTCGCGGCGGTGACCGGGTCGGCACCCGACGCGGCGAGGGCGGCGGCCACCCGGGCGTGCACGCGGCGGCGCTCGGCCGGCGCCAGGTCGTCGAGCAGCGCCACCGCGACGGCGGGCACGAGCCGCTCCGCGCCGGCCCGCAGGAAACCGAGGTCGCGCAGGGTGCGCAGGGCGTCGGCGAGGGCGTCCGGTGGCTGGCCGGTCGCGCCGGCCAGCACGTCGTCGGCCAGGTCGAGGTCGAGTGCGATGGTCCGAGCGACCTCGGCCACCCCCGATGACACCGTGGCCAGCCGGCGCTGCACGCGGGGCAGCAGCCCGTCTGAGGCCAGCAGCACGGCGATGGCGGGCCAGCCCGCCGACGGTTCGTGCAGATCGGCGCGTCCGGTCAGGGCCGCGACAGCGGCGGCATCGAGCGGGCCGAGCTGGACCACCCCGTCGCGGGCGGCGAGCTCGTCGAGCTCGGCCAGCGCCGCCCGGTCGATGGTCGGACGGCGACCGAGCAGCACCGGCGCGCCGCGACGGGCCACATCGGACAGCGCACGCAGGGTGGGTTCGTCGAGCCGGTGCGGGTCGTCGACCACCAGGGCCGCCGCGGACGCCGGGACACCGGGCCGGTCGGGCGTGACCCAGACGGCTTCGGACGGGGCGAGGGCGCGGAGCCGGTGCGTACGACCGGCTCCGTCCACCCCCACCACGACCGTCACAAAACCTCAGCCTGCCAGAGAGCCCAGTGATCGCGCGTGACGGATTGCCGACCTACGTCCCGACCGACGCCTCGCCGGTGCGGCGTAGCTTGTGCCAGCGCAGCCGGCCGCCGGTCAGGGCGGTGACCAGTGACTGGATCAGGACCAGGTACATCAGCTGGCGGTACGCGAACTGTTGCAGCGGCAGCGTCCAGAGCGGGGTGAGCCGCTCCTTGTCGAGCTTGAACGCCACGACGCTGGTCACGAGTTGCATGCCGAGCATGGCGAGCCAGGCGAGCACGGTCTCCGTCCGGCCGGCGAACAGCACGCCGTAGATGGCCAGGAGGTCGATCACCGGCGCGAGCAGCGGCAGCGCGATGCTGAACAGCGCCAGGAACGGCAGGCCGCGGCGGCCGAACCGGCCCGACGGCCCGTCGTCGACCAACGACCGCCGGTGCTTCCACATCGCCTGCATGGTGCCGTAGCTCCACCGGTAGCGCTGCCGCCAGAGCTGGCTCAGCGACGCGGGCGCCTCGGTCCAGGCCCGGGCCCGGCCCTCGTACACCACCTTCCAGCCGGCGCGGCAGAACGCGATCGTCACGTCGGTGTCCTCGGCGAGCGTGTCGTCGCTCATCCCGCCGACCGCCAGCAGCGCGTCCTTGCGCCACGCGCCGATCGCGCCCGGGACCGTGGGCATGCAGCGCAGCGACTCGTACAACCGGCGGTCGAGGTTGAAGCCGATCACGTACTCGATGTGTTGCCAGCGGGCGACCAGGCTGGCCCGGTTGCCGACCTTCACGTTGCCGGCGACGGCGCCCACCTCGGGGTCGGCGAACGGTTGCACGAGCTGGCGCACCGAGTCGCCCTCGAAGACGGTGTCGCCGTCGACCATCACGATGATGTCGGTGGTGGCCGCCGCGACGCCGGTGTTCAGCGCGCTCGACTTGCCGCCGTTCGGCTTGCGGATCACCCGCACGTTGGGCAGCCCGAGCGACTCGGCGATGTCGGCGGTGTCGTCGGTCGAGCCGTCGTCGACGACGATCACGTCGATGCCGCCCGGGTGGTCGCCGCCGGCCAGCGAGCGGACGGCCGACTCGATGCCCTCCCGCTCGTTGAAGGCGGGCACGATCACCGTGACCCGCTCGGTGACCGGAGGGCCCCACGACCAGTCGCCGCGGCGCCGCCGGGCCTGCGTGCCGGAGAGCACGAAGAGCAGCAGCGTACGGATCAGCGTCAGCGCGCCGACGACGAGGAAGAGCACCGCGAAGAAGTTCAGGGACCAGTCCGCGATCCGGATCGCGCTGGCCAGGGCGAGGCCGCGCTGCTGTTCGGCGGGATCGGCGGGCGGGTTGCGCAGCACGTTCGGCGTGGCGCCGGTGTCCGGGTCGGTCAGCGCGCGCCGCAGACCGTCGGTGACGGTGACGAAGCTGTAGCCCCGGGCCTGCATCATCGGGATGAACCGGTCGAGCGCCTGCACGGTCTGCTCGCGGTCACCACCGGCGTCGTGCAGCAGGACCACCGCGCCGGCGTCACCCTCGGGCACCATGCTGGCGACGATCCGGTCGACGCCCGGTCGTTCCCAGTCCCGGCTGTCCAGGTCGTTGACGACGGTGACGTAGCCGAGCTCGCCGGCCTGGGTGACCAGATCCCACGCGGAGTCGTCGATCGCGTCGGCCCGGGACGAGTAGGGGAAACGCAGCAGCGAGCTACGCACTCCCGCGGCCTCGGCGAGGGCGAGCTGGGTCTGCGAATACTCCATCCGGCGGCGCCAGTCGGGGAGCGTCGCGATGTCCGGATGGGTGAAGGTGTGCACGCCGAGCTCGTGGCCCTTGCCGACCAGCTCCTTGGCCAGGTCGGGGTGGCGGACCACCTGCGAGCCGATCACGAAGAACGTTCCGCGGGCCTGATAGCGGTCCAGGGTGGCCATCACGAGCGGCGTCCACCGGGGGTCGGGGCCGTCGTCGAAGGTCAGCGCGATGGTCTTGGCCGGGAGGTGGTACGAGCGGGCGTCCTGACCCGGCGCGGCGTTGATGATCGGACCGCCGTCGTGGATCTGCTGCGGTACGACCGTGGTGGCGCCCTGTTCGCCCTGGTGGTCGGGGGTGAAGCGGGCGTTCGCGTACGCCTCGACCAGCAGCAGGCTGATGAAGACGAAGACCAGGACGGCGGCGACCACCCACTTGGGCTTGGGCACGACCCGGCGGGACGTCCGCTTCGGCGGCGTGGGATCCAGCGGTACGGGCGGTGCCGCGGCCGGCGGCGGCGGGGGCGGCGCGAGGAGCACCGCGGTCGACGCCTCGTCGGACTGGCGTGCGGTGCGCTGGCTGGGCAGGGCGCGGTTGCTCAGGTTGAGCGGCCAGCGCGGTGGTGGTCCATGGGGAATCGTGGCGCGTCCGGTCACCGGGGGAGTCGGGACCGGCAGCGGGATCGGTTGGGTGTCGGCGTCGGGGTCGGGGGTCTCGTCCGGCGGCGGGTAGTTCGCGCGCTGCGGGCCGATCTTCATGCCGGCCGGGACGCTGGCCTTGCCGCGGACGGGCTCACCGGCAGCGCCGGCGAGCCCGTCCGCGGAGCCACGGGTCGGTGCGCTCATGCGGCGCTGACGGTCGGGGTCGATGCCGGCTCGTCCGTGGCGGCGGCCGCCTCGGTCGGGTGGCTCGTCTCCGGCGCGGACCGGTTGTCACCGGAGCCCGTGTCGCCGGACTCGCCGCCACCGGACTCGCTACCGCTGGACTCGTCACCACCGGACTCGGTGCCACCGGACTCGGTGCCACCGGTCGAGCCGGTGTCGTCGTCGCCGGTGTCGGAGCCCCCGCCTCCGCCACCGCCGCCGGAGTTGTCGCCGCCGTTGCCAGCGCCGCCACCACCGCCGGTGTCGGAACCGCCGCCGGAGCCACCGCCCGACGCGGGGCCGTCGTCCGACTCGCCGCCGCCGTTGTTGCCACCGCCCGAGCCGCCGCCGGTGTCGCCGCCACCGCCACCGTTCCCCGGCGGGTCGATGGGCGCCGGTCCGGTCGGATCGGGCGGCGGTGGGTTCGGGCGGCGTCGGTGTGCCTTCCGGCGGCCGGGTCGGCTCACCTGTGACCGGCGGCGGCGACACGGGCGCGGTGCCCTTGGTCGGGCTCGGCGTCGGCCGGGCGGCGACCGGGATGGTCGAGGTGCGCACGCTGCCGGGTCCGCCCGGCGCCGTCGGCGGTGGCAGCGGCGCCACGAACGGTCCGGGGTTCGGCGGGCGGAAGGCGGTGTGCAGGGAGGAGCGCTCCGCCGGGGCACCGCCCCGGTCCGGTTGTTGCACGCGGTCGGGGAAGGGCATCAGCGCGTGCGGGAGCGCGGGCCCGCCGGCGATGCTGACCCCGACGAGCGCGGTGTAGCCGAGGCAGACGGCGCCGATGCCGTACGCCGCCCAGCGCACGAGGCGCCGGCGGCGGCCGGTTTCGTCGACGAAGATGGGCGGCGCGGGATCCTGCCCGAGGGTCACTCCGGGCGGTCCCGTCGGGTCGGCGGCGGTGACGATGATGTCGGTTTCGGGTTCCTGGTCCGGAATCACGCGGGGAAGCGTAAGAAGCACTCTCAGCGATGAGGAGAGGTGCGTCACCCAGCTGAGCGTCGTCGGCCCAGTTCGGAAAACTGCCCGAACCGGCCGTCACCATCACAAGCTGGCGCGTACGTGAAACCCCGCTGATCGGTTTCAGGCCCCCGTGACCAGGATGGATGTCCAACGTCAACATCGGTGACGGGCAGCTTGTGCGATGGCCTCTGTCCAATAAGTGACACATGCGAATCTTGTTCGGCGGTGCTCGCGTCGGGAATCCGACCACACATCTACCCCGCATCACCCGTTGTGCCAGTGATCGCCGCTCGTTAAACTCCCATGTGCGCGCCCCTATCGCCCGCTTCCCCCGTGGCAGGCGATCGGGGCGCGCCCTATTCCCCCGCCCCCCGGGCCGGGGTGGCCGGCGGGGTCTTTCCTGAGTGCCTTCGCCGTCGCGGTCTGCCGGGCTTTCGCGTGGGCGGATGAGCCTCAGCCCAGGCGGGTGGCGGTGGATGTGCCGTAGCGTTCGGCGATCATCGCCTTGAGGCCGGCGGGGAAGCTCTCCTTGGAGCGCAGGTGCGGAGCCAGCAGTGCGCGCTGTGCCGTCGGGTCGCCGGCGAAGGCGGCTACCGACTCGGCCGGGTGGGAGTTGGCCACCGCGAGGATGGCGCCGGCCGCGCCGACTGCGCCGGCCATCAGGACCAGGGCGCTCGAGCCGACGTAGACCGCACGATCCCAGACCGCCAGTTCCTGCAGCAGGCGCTCGGCTGATCCGGTCGAGTCCTTCAGGCCGGCGATCGGCAGGTCAGGCAGGGCGGAGACGGGCACCTCGCCGCCGGCGGTGCCGGGGAAGTGGTACGCCAGCACGGGTGCATTTCCCGCGGCTTTGGCCGCGGCCTCGTAGTAGGCGTGCAGGTCGCCCGGGCGGCGGGGTGGGGCGACCAGGACCGCGTCCGCGCCGGCGCCGACCGCGGCACCGATGCGGGCCGCCGCCGCGGCCTTCCAGGCCCCGCTCGCGCCGGTCACCACCGGCACCGATTTGGGTAGGGCAGTGCGGACCGCCGCGGTGAGGCCGGCGAGCTCCGGGTCGGTCAGCGTGTCGGACTCGCCGGTGCTGCCGCCCACCAGGACGGCCTGGATGCCTTCGGCGGCCAGCCGGGCGGCGTGTGCGGCGGTCGCGCGCTCGTCGACCGCGCCGTCGTCGTCGAACAGGGTCACCAGCGCCACCGCGACGCCGGTCCATAGCGGATCGGTCACGACCAACACGCTATATCCAGCGGGACCCCAACCACATCCGCGTGGACCAGTCCGCGTACGGCATGACGTCGCCGACGAAGACCTTGAAGAAATAGGCGAAGCAGAGCACGACCAGCACCAGGTACGCCCCGGCGATCACGCCGCCGACCAGGCGCCGGTCGGCCAGCTTCCGGGCCGTGTCCGGCGAAGCCAGCGCCGCCGGTCTGCTGGCCGGATACATGATCGCGCCGAGCACGTACACCACGGCCAGGACCATGAACGGCAGCGCGGGTGCGGTGTAGAAGGAGAACATCGTGCGGCCGTTGTCGATCGCGTACCAGAACCACGGCGCCAGGCCGAAGAAGACCATCAGCAGGATCGCGCCGGCCCGCCAGTCGCGCCGGGCGATGCCGAGCCAGACGAGGCCGACCAGGGCCGGCAGGAACGACCACCACAGGATCGGCGTGCCGAGCAGCAGCACTTCCGAGGCGCACGAGTCGGCGCCGCAGGTGCCGGTGTTGGACCAGTAGAACGCCACCGGCCGGCCGAGCAGCAGCCACTGCCAGGGCCACGACTGGTAGGTGTGCTTGGTGTCGAGGCCTTCGTGGAACTTGAAGGCCTCCTGGTGGTAGTGCCAGAGGTTGTGCAGCGCACCGATCACCGGCGGCTCTGGCCTGCCGTTGTCGGCCAGCCAGTGCCGGTAGAAGCCGTCGTCGGTGAGCAGCCAGCCGCTCCAGCTCGCCACGTAGACCAGCACGCCGACGACGACGAACATGCCGACCCAGCCGAGTTCGTCGAGCAGCGTGTCGCGGATCGGATGGCGGGCGCCGACCGTGCGCCGGGCGCCGTATTCCCACCAGAGGATGAGCAGCAGGAACGCCGGCAGGAAGAACAGCGCGCTCCACTTGACCGACACGGCGCAGCCGAACAGCACCGCCGCCGCGAACCGCCACCAGGGGAACGCGAAGCTGAGTCGGCCGGCGCGGCCGAGGCGGGTCGGGTCGAGGCCGGCTTCCATCGCCGACAGCCAGCGCCGCCGCCGGCTGTCGCGGTCGGCGACCAGGGCGCCGAACGTGGCGAGGATGAACAGCAGCAGGAAGATGTCGAGGATGGCGGTGCGGGACAGCACCAGGTGGAAGCCGTCGAGCGCCAGGAGCAGGCCGGCCGCGGCGCCGAGCACGGTCGAGCCGAACATCCGCCGGGCGACCCGCACCATGATCAGCACGGAGACGGTGCCGGCGACGGCGGCGGAGAACCGCCAGCCCAGCTCCGGTGCGGAGGTCCACAGGTGGCCGGCGGCGCGCACGTTGCCGTCGGCGTCCTGATAGCCGAACATCCACTCGCCGATGGAGATCAGCCACTTGCCGAGCGGCGGGTGGACCACGTACGAGGCGACGTTGTCCTTGTAGTTCCACTCGACGCCCTTGCTCAGCAGGCCGTAGGCGTCTTTGGCGTAGTAGGTCTCGTCGAAGATCTTGCCGGGCGGGTTCGACAGCCCGATGAACCTGACCAGCGCGGCGACCAGCACGACGAAGCCGGTGACCGCCCACGACCACGGGTCGCGACGCGCGTCAAAGGGCAACAGCCGGCGCCGGACGGTTTCGGGAACCGTGCTCCGCGGTGCCGGGATGGTGGAGGGCAGCTCCGGTGCCTCGGCCTCGTCGGGCCCGGCCTCGGGGCTCGCTACGCTCGTCGCCGCCAGGGTCACCCCGCGATCGTAGGCTGCCAGGACCGAATTGGGGTGTTCGGCAGGCAGGCTTAAAGCAGGCCGGTTGCATACGAGGGGGAATGAGATGCCGGAAGACGGCCGGAATGGCCGATTGATTCTGGTTGGCGCGCCGCTCGGCAACCCGGCCGACGCCTCAACCAGGATGCGCGACGCCCTGGCCGAATCCGACGTCGTGGCTGCTGAGGACACCCGGCGCCTGGTCCGGCTGGCCCGCGATCTGGGCATCACCGTCGCCGGCCGGATCGTCTCCTACTTCGAGGGCAACGAGGAGCGGCGTACCCCGGAGTTGGTCGAGACGCTGCGCGGCGGCGCGGTCGTCGCCCTGGTCACCGACGGCGGCATGCCCAGCGTCTCGGATCCCGGCTACCGGTTGGTGCGCGCCGCGCTCGACGCCGGTCTGCCGGTCACCGTCGCGCCCGGGCCGAGCGCGGTGACCACCGCCCTGGCCGTCTCCGGGCTGCCCACCGACCGCTTCTGCTTCGAGGGCTTCCTGCCTCGCACGGCCGGCGCGCGGCGGGCCCGACTGGCGGCGCTCGCCGCCGAGGAGCGCACGCTGGTGTTCTTCGAGGCGCCGCACCGGTTGGCGGCGATGCTCGCCGACCTGGCCGTGGCGTTCGGCGCCGACCGGCCGGCCGCGGTCTGCCGGGAGCTGACCAAGACCTACGAGGAGGTCGTCCGCCGGCCGTTGGGCGGGCTCGCGGAATGGGCCGCCGAGGCCGGTCCGAAGGGCGAGATCACCCTGGTGGTCGCCGGCGCGCCGCCGGCCACCGCCACCCGTCCGCCGGACGAGGCGTTGCGCGCGGAGGTCGCCGAGGCCGAGGCCGCGGGCAGCTCACGGCGCGACGCGATCGCGGCGGTCGCGGAACGGCACGGGGTACGCCGCCGCGAGGTCTACGCGATCGTGCACGCGCGCGGGTCAGTAAGAGGCAGCCAGGAACCCGATCGTCACCAGCAACGGCGCCGCCATCCCGCAGAGCGCGGCGGTGCGCCGGGACCGCCGGTCGTCCAGCCGCAGCGCCCCGGTCGCGAAGACGATGCCGAGCCCGCACAGCAGCACCAGCAGCAGGCCGAGCAGCCAGCGCAGGGTGAGCAGGGTCCCGTTCACGAGGTAGGTGTTGCCGCTGCCGGCGTGCACCATCTCGGCCCGGACCTGCGTGCCGGGTGCGGTCTGCGCCTGGGTGGCGCCGATCACGCGTACGCCGTCGGCGGTGAACCGCCCGTCCTCCGAGGTGAACGACCCCCGGCAGCGCTGGGTGAGGCCGGAGCCCACGCAGCCGGTGACCGTGGCCGTGCCACTCTCGCCCCGCCCGACCGCCAGCCAGAGCGGATCGGCGGTGACCCAGGCGAAGAAGGTGCCGGCGAGCGCGAGCACGACCAGCAGGGCGAGCGCGGCGCGCAGCTGGCGGGGCTTGCGCTGGCGGCGCCTCGGCCGGGCGGCGTGCCGGGTTGGCCGGCTCGCGGAGCGGCCCTTGGCGGCCAGCCTCGCCGGCGACCAGGAGCCCCGGTCGACGACCTCGGTGACCCAGGGACCACCGTTCGGCGCGGCCGGCGGAGTCGAGTCCCGCAGCGACCCCTCGATCACCGCGCCGCTGCGGGCCCGGGCGGCGCCCTGCACGGCGGCGGCGAGGCCGTTGACCGCGGCGGGTTCGCGGGTCGGTGCCGGGATGCTCGCGCGTCCGACCGCGTCCCGTGCCGGGTCAGGCTCGTTGGCGGATACGGCGATTTCCGACTCGTACGCGAGCAGCTCAGGCTCGCCAGCGGTCTCAGGTCGTTCGGGCGTAGCGCTCACGAATCTCATTGGACAACGCTTCACGTGCCCATTCGTGCAGGTAAAGGGCGTGTCGGCGGATAAATCCGGACAATGCGGGTGGGCGGTATGCGGGCTCGCTGGCCGGGCTCCGTCGGGGCTCACTACCCTTGCGCCCATGAGTCACGTTCTCGCCGCGGTCGCCTGGCCCTACGCCAACGGTCCGCGTCACATCGGCCATGTGTCCGGCTTCGGCGTGCCCGCCGACGTGTTCAGCCGTTACATGCGCATGGCCGGGCACGACGTGCTCATGGTGTCGGGCACCGACGAGCATGGCACCCCGATCCAGGTGCAGGCCGACAGCGAGGGGCTGACCCCGCGCGAGCTGGCCGACCGCTACAACCGGGTGATCGTCGAGGACCTGCACGGGCTCGGGCTCTCGTACGACCTGTTCACCCGCACCACCACCGGCAACCACTATCAGGTGGTGCAGGACCTGTTCGAGGGGCTCTACCGCAACGGCTACATCGTCGCGAAGACCACCCTCGGCGCGATCTCGCCGTCGACCGGCCGCACCCTGCCCGACCGCTACATCGAGGGCACCTGCCCGATCTGCGGGTACGGCAGCGCGCGCGGCGACCAGTGCGACAACTGCGGCAACCAGCTCGACCCCGAGCAGTTGATCAACCCGCGGTCCCGGATCAACGGCGAGACACCGGAGTTCGTGGAGACCGAGCACTTCTTCCTCGACCTGCCCGCGGTGGCCGACGCGCTGGCCGCCTGGATGGACACCCGCGACGGCTGGCGTCCGAACGTGCTGCGGTTCTCGCGCAACCTGCTCGACGACCTGCACCCCCGGGCGATCACCCGCGACCTGGAGTGGGGCGTGCCGATCCCGCTGGACGGCTGGCGCGACCGCTCCGACAAGCGGATCTACGTCTGGTTCGACGCGGTGATCGGCTACCTGTCGGCGTCGATCGAGTGGGCCCGCCGCACCGGCGACCCGAACGCGTGGCAGAAGTGGTGGTCGGCCGACGGCGAGGGCAAGGACGCCGCCGCCTACTACTTCATGGGCAAGGACAACATCGTCTTCCACTCGGTGATCTGGCCGGCGATCCTGCTCGGCTACTCGGGCCAGGGCTCGCGCGGCGGCTCGCCGGGTGACCTCGGCGCGCTCAACCTGCCGACCGAGGTGGTCTCCAGCGAGTTCCTGACCATGGAGGGGCGCAAGTTCTCGTCGTCCCGCCAGGTCGTCATCTACGTGCGCGACTTCCTCGAGCGCTACGACGCCGACGCGCTGCGCTACTTCATCGCGGTGGCCGGGCCGGAGAGCCAGGACACCGACTTCACCTGGGCCGAGTTCCTCCGCCGCAACAAC
This sequence comes from uncultured Actinomycetota bacterium, assembly GCA_963840005.1. Taxonomy (GTDB): domain Bacteria; phylum Actinomycetota; class Actinomycetes; order Mycobacteriales; family Micromonosporaceae; genus Asanoa. Next base: position 110,730 of record CAWIXO010000045.1, read on the forward strand.
GACGAGCTCGTCGCCGGCTGGGGCAACCTGGTCAACCGGTCGATCTCGATGGCGGCGAAGAACTTCGGCGCGATCCCGGCGGCCGGTGAGCTGACCGAGGCGGACGAGGCGCTGCTGGCCGTGGCCAGGACCGGCTTCGGCACGGTCGGCGGTCTGATCGAGAAGCACCGGCAGAAGCAGGCGATCGGCGAGGCGATGCGGGTGGTCGCCGAGGCCAACAAGTACCTGTCCGACCAGGCGCCGTGGAAGCTCAAGGACGAGGCCGACAAGCCGCGGATGGGCACCATCCTGCACGTCGCGCTGCAGGTGGTCAGCGACGCGAACACGATGCTCACGCCGTTCCTGCCGCACTCCGCGCAGAAGGTGCACGAGCTGCTCGGCGGCACCGGCATGCACGCCCCGATGCCGGCCATCGAGGAGGTGTCCGACCTCGACGGCGGGCCGGCGTACCCGGTGCTGACCGGCGACTACACGGTCGGCGCGCGCTGGGAGTCGACGCCGATCGAGGCCGGCCGCCCGCTGGCCCCGCCGAAGCCGGTGTTCAAGAAGCTGGAGCCGTCGATCGTCGATGGAGGAAGATCGGCTCGACTGTGTCTGGTAGAGCTCGTAGCGGTTGTCGACGATCTGGCGGTCGGTGACCTCGCCCAGCGGCGCCCAGGACTCGTAGACACCACGCTCGTAGCACTGGGCGCCGAGCCGGGCGACCGCCTCCGGGTCGGGGCGACACAGCCGCAGGCGCAGCCAGCCCGCTTCCTGGCGGAGCACCAGGCAGGGTGCGTCGCGCCAGCGGCCGTACTCGTTGCGGCGGACGAGGGTATCCACCGGGTAGCGGGCCGCCCGGGTCATCGCCAGCACCCGGAACTCGCCCGGCGGGTCGGCCACCGCGACGCATTCCTCGCCCCGGTACGTGCCGACCAGGTGCACCGCCGACTGCTGGTCGCCGAGTTGCACGTACTCCTGGTCGGGTGGGATGCCCGGCAGTTCCGAGAGCAGCGACCGCCAGCGCGGGCCGGCCATCCGCAGCCAACCGCGCTGCTCCGGCTGGAAGGTGTAGAGGATCGCCTCGTCGCCGTCCGCGGTGTACGCGACGAGGGTCGCGCCGGCCGGCATCGGCAGGTCGGTGAAGTTGCTGGTGACGAACTCGGGGATGACGTGCCGGCCGCTGGGCGCGAAGCCGGTGCCGAGCACGGGCGCGCCCATCCGGTCGTGCGCCGGCATGGTGACCAGGCCCGGGTACCGGTCGTACGAGGGCAGGTCGAAGTCGGACGGGTCGACCGCCCGCCAGCGCAGCGCGAACGCGATGTCCTCGCGGTCCCGCCCGTTGTCGGCCTCGGTGCGCAGCAGTGTCAGGTCGGCCGGGGTGCGCAGGTGCGCCACGTCGTACTCGCGGTAGCAGAACCCGTGCGGCAGCCGGCCGCGCAGATAGGCCGCCACCTGCTCGCCGGAGAGGTGCTTGACCATCCGGGTGCCGCGCCGGATGTGCGCGCTGGCCCGCAGCGACACCAGGATCGGGTCGTTCGCGGACGCCGGGCTCTGGCTGCGGGTGTGCACCTCGCGCCACCCGATCGCCCGGCTCAGCGGGAGGGTCAGCGGGTCGTCCGGCTCTTCCGGGCCGTCGTGGTGCACCCGGTCCGGATGGTGCGGGTCGGCCGGCCGGCCGTTGACCGCGGTGATCTCGGTGACGTGGGTGTACCGGTGGAAGGGATAGCGCGCGCCTGGCCGCGGGTCGGGCTCGAAGCTCTCGCCCTGCTCCGCGCTGAACAACTCGTACGCGGCGCCCCGGGCGATCTCCGCAGCCGGGTACGTGACGTCGCCGAGGGTGACGCGCAAATCGGTGTGGGAGCCCGTGCGCTCCTGGGGGGTGACCGCCACTCGGCAGACCTTAGGTGCGCCCCGTGATGGCGCCATGAACACTTCGTGAACTTCTCCGACTCGGCGTCGCACGCCGGGGCGAACCGTCTATATGTGATGCTGACCGGCGATGAGCGAGCAACCGAACGAGTCGCGCCAGCAGCGTGCCGCCCGCCGTGCCGGTGAGTTCCCGCCGCCGCCACTGCCGCTGGCGGTGCCGGTGGCCGACAGTCACACGCACATCGATATTACGGTCAGCGAGGCCGGCGGCGGTGGCCGCGACGTGTTCGGGCCGGACCCGGTCTCCGGCGCGCTCGCGGCAGCGGCCAACGCCGGTGTCGACCGGGTCGTCCAGGTCGGCGTCGACGTCGACTCGTCGCGCTGGGGCCTGGCCGTGGCCCGCGAGCACTCCGCGGTCGTGGCGACCGTGGCGCTGCACCCCAACGAGGCGCCCCGGCTGGCCAACCTCGACGAGGCGCTGCGGATCATCGAGGGGCTCGCGGCCGACGAGCGGGTCCGCGGCATCGGCGAGACCGGCCTCGACACGTTCCGCACCGGCGACGAGGGCCGGCCGGCGCAGGAGGCCAGCTTCCGGGCGCACATCGCGATCGCCAAGCGGTACGGCAAGGCGCTGGTCATCCACGACCGGGACGCGCACGCCGACGTGCTCCGGGTGCTCGACGAGGAGGGTGCGCCGGACACCGTGGTGCTGCACTGCTTCTCCGGCGACGAGGTGTTCGCGGCCGAGTGCGTACGCCGCGGTTTCCTGCTGTCCTTCGCCGGCACCGTGACCTTCGGCAGCGCGGACGCCCTGCGCGCCGCGGCCCTGGTGACCCCCGCCGAGCAGATGCTGGTGGAGACCGACGCGCCCTACCTGACCCCGATGCCGTACCGCGGCCGGCCGAACGCGTCGTATCTGATCCCGTTGACCGTGCGGGCGCTGGCCGAGACGAAGGGTGTCGACGTCGACGACCTCTGCACCGCGATCTCGGGCGCGACGCGCCGCGCCTTCGGCGACTGGTGACCGGCGACGCGTCAGCGGTCGGAGAGCACCGAGAGCACGTTGCCCGCGGGGTCGGTGAACCAGGCGATGTCCGGGCCGTCGCCGCGCACGATGCCCTTCGCGTCGTGCGACATGCCCTCGTAGCGCTCGAACGTGATGCCCCGGCCCGCCAGGTCGTCGACCGCGGAGTCGATGTTGGCCACCGGGAAGTTGAGGATCGTGAACGTCGCCGGCTGGTGGTTGGCCTTCGGGTAGACCAGCACCTCGGCGCCCGCTCCGATGTCGAGCATCAGCATGCCGTTGAGCTCGGACAGGGGAAGGCCGAGCTTCTCGCCGTAGAACTGCTTGGCGGCGGGAATGTCGTCGACCGAGAAGCCACTGAACGCTCGGGTTGGCGTGAATGTCATGGGTCGCCTTCCGTTTGCCGCGGAGCCGTCACCCCGATCGTCACACGGTCAGCCCGGCAGCGCAGGGCCGTTCACCCGGTAGGCGCGGCAGCCGAGCCGGCCGCCCCATACACCAATGTTAAGAAGGGGCCCTTCCTATGCGGAAAGCGTTAAGAAGGGGCCCTTCCTTTAGGCTCGGCGCCGTGACCGAACTGTTGGGGCCGGCCGAGATCCGGGCGCTTGCCGAGCGGCTCGGGGTGGCACCGACCAAGCGGCTCGGGCAGAACTTCGTGCACGACCCCAACACCGTGCGCCGGATCGTCGCGGCCGCCGACCTCACGCCCGGACGAGGTGGTCCTCGAGGTGGGCCCGGGGCTGGGCTCGCTGACCCTCGGCCTGCTGGCGGGCGGCGGCCCGGGTGCACGCGGTCGAGATCGACCCGGTGCTGGCCGGCGCGCTGGCCGAGACCGCCGAGCAGCGCGGTGCGCCCGCGGGCGCGCTGACCGTGCACGCCGCCGACGCGCTGCGGATCCGCGCGGCGGAGCTCGACCCGGCGCCGACCGCGCTGGTCGCCAACCTGCCCTACAACGTCGCCGTGCCGGTCGTGCTGCACCTGCTGGCCGAGCTGCCCACCCTGCGGCACGGTCTGGTGATGGTGCAGAAGGAGGTCGCCGACCGGCTGACCGCCGGGCCCGGCGGCAAGGTCTACGGCATGCCGTGGGTCAAGCTGGCCTGGTACGCCGCCTCCCGCCCGGCCGGCCGGGTGCCGCCGAGCGTGTTCTGGCCGGTGCCCAACGTCGACTCCGGCCTGGTCGGGTTCACCCGGCGGGAGCCGCCGCGGACGGACGTACCCCGGGCGGATGTTTTCCGGGTCGTCGACGCCGCCTTCGCGCAGCGCCGCAAGACGCTGCGGGCGGCGCTGGCCGGCTGGGCCGGCGGTGCCGGAGCGCGCCGCGCGGGTGCTGGTCGCCGCCGGCGTCGATCCCGGCGCCCGGGGCGAGGCGCTGCGCCGTGGGTGCGTTCGCCGACATCGCGGCGGCGGCCAACGTGACCTCGAACGCCCCCGAGTAGGCTGACGCCGTGCTGAGCCGGGACATCACTCCGTGACCGAAGCGTGGGAGCCGGAGGACGACGAACGTCCCCGCCTGGGAGCATCCGGCCCGGTCAAGGTCCGGGTACCGGCGAAGATCAACCTGCACCTCGGCGTCGGTCCGGTCGCGTGCGGACGGCTACCACGAGCTGGGCACCGTCTACCACGCGATCGCGCTGTACGACGAGCTCACGGCCCGCCGCGGTGACACGCTCACCCTCACCATGGAGGGCGAGGGCGCCGGCGAGCTGGCCCTCGACGAGACCAACCTGGTGATCCGCGCCGCCCGCGCGCTGGCCCGCCACGCCGGCGTCCCCGCGCACGCCCGCCTGCACCTGCGCAAGCAGATCCCGCTCGCGGCCGGGCTGGCCGGCGGCAGCGCCGACGCGGCCGCCGCGCTGGTCGCCTGCGACGCGCTGTGGGGCACCGGGATGACCCGCGACGACCTGGCCGCGGTCGCCGCCGAGCTCGGCTCCGACGTGCCGTTCCTGGTGCTCGGCGGCACCGCGCTCGGCACCGGCCGCGGCGAGACGGTCAGCCCGGTGCTGGCCCGCCCGACCAACTGGCACTGGGTGATCGCGGTCGCCGACGGCGGCCTGGCCACGCCCGCGGTCTACCGCGAGCTCGACCGGCTGCGCGCGCTGCGGGCCGGCCCCGCCGCCGCTGGGCAGCACCGACGACCTGCTCGCCGCGCTGCGCCAGCGCGACCCCGAGGTGCTCGCCGGCGCGCTCGGCAACGACCTGCAGGCGGCCGCGCTGTCGCTGCGCCCGCAGCTCGCCGACGTGCTCAAGGCCGGCCGGGCCGCCGGCGCGCTCGCCGGCATCGTCTCCGGCTCCGGCCCGACCTGTGTCTTCCTGGCCTACGACGCGGCCGAGGCCGACATGGTCGCCAGCTGCGCTGGAGTCCGCCGGCGTCTGCCGCGAGGCCCGCACCGCGCACGGTCCGGTGCCGGGGCCCGCGTCGTCTGATGGCCAACATCGTCAACTTGGACCGGGTGTCCAAGGGCTACGGCGCGGCCGGGCCGCTGCTCGACCGGGGTGTCGGCCGGGCTCGACGACGCCGACCGGATCGGCGTGGTCGGCCTCAACGGCGCCGGCAAGTCGACCCTGCTGCGGCTGATCACCAAGGCAGGAGGAGCCCGACGACGGGCGGGTGACGCAGCGCCGCGACCTGCGGGTCGGCGCGCTGCCGCAGACCATGAGCTTCGTGGCCGGACGCCACCGTGCGGGACGTCGTGATCGGCACCGCCTGGCTCGCCGAGGGCTTCGGCGCCGAGCACGAGTGGGCCGGCGACGCCGGCGTCCGCGCCGTCCTCGACGGTCTCGGCATGCCGCACCTCGGCCTGGACCAGCCCGGTCGGCCCGATGTCCGGCGGCGAGCGGCGCCGGGTGGCGCTGGCCGCGCTGCTGGTCCGCCCGGCCGACCTGCTGGTGCTCGACGAGCCGACCAACCACCTCGACGTCGCCGGCGTCGACTGGCTGGCCCGGCACCTGCTCGGCCGCAAGGGCGCGCTGGTGGTGGTCACCCACGACCGGTGGTTCCTCGACGCCGTCTGCACCAGCACGTGGGAGGTCGCCGACCAGACCATCCGGGCGTACGAGGGCGGGTACGCCGCCTGGATGCTGGCCCGGGCCGAGCGGGAGCGGGTCGCCGCGGCCACCGAGGCCCGCCGGCAGAACCTGCTGCGCAAGGAGATCGCCTGGCTGCGCCGCGGCCCGCCGGCCCGCACCTCGAAGCCGCGGTTCCGGATCGACGCCGCCAACGCGCTGATCGCCGACGTGCCGCCAGCCGCGCGACACGGTCTCGCTGCAGCGGCTGGCCACCGCCCGGCTCGGCAAGCAGGTCTACGACCTGGACGAACATCTTCCTGACGGCCGGCGACAAGCCGATCCTCGACGACGTGACCTGGCAGGTCGGCCCGGGCGACCGGATCGGCCTGGTCGGCGCCAACGGGGCCGGCAAGACGACCCTGCTGCGCCTGCTGGCCGGCCGGTCCAAGCAGGCACGCCGGGCGGTTCACACCGGCGCCACGGTCAAGCCGGCGTTCCTGTCCCAGGAGCTGGCCGAGCTGCCGGGCCACCTGCGGGTGCTGGAGGCGGTCGAGGAGGTGGCCCGGCGGGTCAACCTCGGCGGCCGGGAGCTGTCCGCCTCCCAGCTCGCCGAGATGTTCGGCTTCGGACCGGCGCGGGGCGGCACCCGCACGTCGAGCTGTGGACACCGGTCAGCGACCTGTCCGGCGGCGAGCGGCGCCGGCTGCAGCTGCTCCGGCTGCTCGCCGGCGAGCCGAACGTGCTGCTGCTCGACGAGCCGACCAACGACCTCGACACCGACACGCTGGCCTCGCTGGAGGACCTGCTCGACTCCTGGCCGGGCACGCTGATCGTCGCCTCGCACGACCGGTACCTGGTCGAGCGGGTCACCGACGTGGTCTACGCGATGTTCGGCGACGGCCGGCTGGTGCACCTGCCCGGCGGCATCGACGAGTACCTGTCGCGGGTGACCGGGCCGGGCCCCGCGCCGGCCCTGACCACGCCCACCGGTGCTGCGCCGGAGCGGGCCGGGATGTCGGCCGCCGAGACCCGCGCGGCCCGCAAGGACCTGGCCCGACTGGAGCGGGCGGTGAGCCGGTTCGACGAGCGCGAGGCGGCCCTGCACGACGAGCTGGCCAGCCACTCCACGGACTACGCCAAGGTCGCTGAGCTCGACGCCCAGCTCCGCGATCTGCGCGCCGAACGGGAGCGCACCGAGGAGGAGTGGCTGGCGTTGGCCGAGCGGGTCGACGCCGCCG
>CAWIXO010000046.1:0-71354 GCA_963840005.1 uncultured Actinomycetota bacterium
GGCACCCGGGACTGCTCCCTTCAACGCCGGCACCAGAAGCTGGTCGAGGAGGCCCCGCGCCGTTCCTGACCGACGACCAGCGCGCGCGATCCACGACGCGGCCAAGGCGATCTGCCGCGAGGCCGGCTACCACGGCGCCGGGACCGTCGAGTACCTCGTCGGCGCCGACGGCACGATCTCGTTCCTGGAGGTCAACACCCGGCTCCAGGTCGAGCACCCGGTCACCGAGGAGACCACCGGCATCGACCTGGTCCGCGAGCAGTTCCGGATCGCGGCCGGCGAACAGCTGCGCTCACCGCGACCCGGCCCGCGCGGCCACTCGATCGAGTTCCGCATCAACGGCGAGGACCCGGGCCGCAACTTCCTGCCCGCCCCCGGCGCCGTCACCGCGCTGCGGCTGCCGCCGGGCCCGGGCGTGCGCGTCGACACCGGCATCGAGGCCGGCGACGTCATCGGCGGCAACTTCGACTCGCTGCTCGCCAAGGTCATCGTCACCGGCGAAACCCGGACCGAGGCGCTGGAGCGGGCCCGGCGGGCCCTCGACGAGATGGTCGTCGACGGCATGGCCACCGCGCTGCCGTTCCACCGCGCGATCGTCCGGGACGCGGCGTTCACACCGAGCCGTTCACGGTGCACACCCGCTGGATCGAGACCGAGTGTCGACAACACGGTCGCGCCGTTCGCCGCGCCGGCCGGCTCGGGGCCGAGGCCGGGAGCGCGAGACCGTCGTGGTCGAGGTGGGTGGCAAGCGGCTCGAGGTCGCGCTGCCGGCCGGCTTCGGCGCGGACGCGGCGGCGGCCTGGGCCGCCGGAAGAAGGCGCCGACGGCGCGGCGGGGCCGCGCAGCGGCGGGCCGCGGCCGGCGGCGACGCCTGACCTCGCCGATGCAGGGCACGATCGTCAAGGTCGTGGTCGCCGACGGCGAGAGGTCGCCGAGGGCGACCCGATCGTGGTGCTGGAGGCGATGAAGATGGAGCAGCCGCTGCAACGCGCACAAGGCCGGGGTGGTGACCGGGCTGTCGGCCAACGTCGGCGAGATGATCACCGCGGGCGCGGTCATCTGCGCCATCAGCTGACGCGACGGGCTGGAGACCGGTACCCGCCCCGCCTCGCCCCCGGCCGCCCGGTCCGGGGCGCGACGGCCGGGAGGATTTTGTCGGATGATGGATTTCTCGACGGAATGTGCACCAGCCACGACCTGACCTACTCCGACGTCTTCATGGTCCCGGCCCGCTCGGCGGTGGCGTCCCGGCTCGACGTCGACCTGACCAGCACCGACGGGGTCGGCACCACGCTGCCGCTGGTGGTCGCCAACATGACCGCGATCTCCGGCCGGCGGATGGCCGAGACGGTGGCCCGGCGCGGCGGCATCGCGATCATGCCGCAGGACATCCCGACCGACGTGGTCGCCGACGGTGGTCGCCAAGGTCAAGGGCTCGCACCCGGTCTACGACACCGCCGGTCACGGTCGGCCCGCACCCACCGTCGGCGACGCTGTGTCGCTGCTGCCCAAGCGGGCGCACGGCGCGGTCGTCGTGGTCGACGACGAGCGGCGACCGGTCGGCACGGTCAGCGAGGCCGACGCCGGCGGGGTGGACCGGTTCGCCCAGGTGCACGAGGTGATGTCGGCCGACCTGCTGACCGTGCCGGCCGAGGCGCGATCCCGCCGACCGAGATCTTCGACCGCTCACCCGGCGGCCACCGCCGGCTCGCCCTGGTGGTCGACGCGACCGGCTGGTCGGCGTGATGACCCGCAAGCACGCGCTGCGGTCCACCCTCTACCGGCCGGCGCTGGACGCCGAGGGCCGGCTGCTGATCGGCGCCGCGGTCGGCATCAACGGCGACGTGGCCGGCCGGGCGGAGGCGCTGCTCGCCGCCGGGGTCGACGTGCTGGTGGTCGACACCGCGCACGGGCACCAGGAGCAAGATGCTCGGCCGGCGCTGCGGGAGGTCCGCGGCGCTCGACCCGGGCCCGGTGCCGCTGGTCGCCGGCAACGTGGTCTCCGCCGACGGGTGAGCGACCTGGTCGAGGCCGGCGCCGACGTGGTCAAGGTCGGGGTCGGCCGGGGGCGATGTGCACCACCCGGATGATGACCGGCGTCGGCCGGCCGCAGTTCAGCGCGGTGCTGGAGTGCGCGGAGGCGGCCCGCGCCGCTGGGAGGCACGATCTGGGCCGACGGCGGCGTGCGGTATCCGCGGGACGTGGCGCTGGCCCTGGCGGCCGGGGCGGGCAGCGTGATGATCGGCTCCTGGTTCGCCGGCACGTACGAGAGCACCGGCAACCTGATGACCGACGCCGAGGGCCGGATGTACAAGGAGTCGTACGGGATGGCGTCGGCCCGCGCGGTCAGAGCTGCGGACCGAGGGACGCCAGCGGCTTCGACCGGGCGCGCGGCGGCTGTTCGAGGAGGGCATCTCGCTCGGCCCGGATGTACCTCGACCCGGAGCGGCCCAGCGTCGAGGACCTGATCGACTCGATCGTGGCCGGGGTGCGCAGCGCTTCACGTACGCCGGGCGGCCTCGATCCAGGAGTTCCACGAGCTGGCCGTGGTCGGCGTGCAGTCAACTCCGGCTACGACGAGGGCCGCCCCTGCCGACGAGCTGGTAGCGGTCCTCCACCCGCTCGCGGGTCGCCTGGCGGGTCGGCCTTCTCGCGGCGGCGCCAAGGTCCGCACACCATAGTGAGCGCCTAGCCGGGCGCGAACGGCGGGCGGATCACCTTGCGGGCCGCCGCCTCCGGGTCGGTGCCCAGGTCATCCGGCAACGCGCCGCTCACCCACAGGGTCGCGAAGCCGTGCACGATGGACCAGGCGGACAGGCCGGCGATCCGGGTGTCGGCGCCGCGCCGCTGTGGCTCCTGGACGCTCGCGACGGCGGCGGCCGAGGCGCATACCGAGGCCCGGTCCTTCGCCGACCGCAGTTCCAGGTAGGTGCCGTTGAGCAGGTCGGGCTGGAACATCACGGAGAAGTGCGCGCGGTGCCCGACGGCGAACCGCACGTAGCCGGCCGACGCGCCGGTGCCGACAGGTTGACCTGCACCGAGCTGACGTCGGTCGGCTCGGGGAACTTGATCAGGACGCCCATGCCGGGCTTGCCGCCGAACGGCAGGTTTTTGTAGGTGTCGCTCTCCCACGCGGTGTCGCGCTTGCCGTCGACCATCAGCGCGGCGTCGTCGAGCTCGGTGCGGTCACCCTCGGGGTCGACGATCCTGACCTGGTCGCGGGTGAGCGGAACGGCCTTCGGCGCGGCCGGTGCGGTGCTGCCGCCGGTCGGCTCGCCGGTGGCGGTGGCGGCGACGCCCGGCCCGGGTGAAGCGTCGTCGGAGTCGCCGCGGTCGGCCAGCACGCTGATGCCGAGCAGCAGGCCGACGGTGGCGATGACCAGCAGGCTGGCCACGCCCAGGACCAGCTTGCGCCGGGTGGCCGGGGGCTGCTCGGGCAGGCCCTCTTCGACGGCGGAGAAGCGCAGCGGACCGGCGTCGACGATGAACGGCTCGTCGGCGGCGACGTCGAGCCGGTCGAGCTCGGCGGCCAGCACGTCGGCCGACGGCAGCGCCAGCCGGTCGTCGAGCAGGTCCATGGTCAGGTCGTCGAGGTAGGCGGGCACGCCGGCGCGGACCATGCGCGGCGCGGCGATCGCGCCCGAGCCGTCGCGGACCGCGTCCGGCAGTGACGACGGGCCGACCTCGGCGTGCGGCCAGTGGCCGGTGAGCGCGAAGTAGAGGACGCCGCCGATCGCGCGGACGTCGGTGTCGGGGGTGTCGCCGTCGGTCGCCCGGGCGTCGGCCAGCACGACCCGGCCGTCGTCGCCGACCATCACCGTGCCCGGGTGGACGTTGCCGTGCACCATGCCGGTGGCGTGCACCGCGGCGACCGCGCTGGCCACCGAGTGGGCGATGGAGGTGGCGCGCTCGGCGTCGAGCGGCTCTTCGACCACGAGCTCCCGCAGCGCCTCGCCGTCGATCCACTCGCGCACCACGTACGCCCGGGAGTCCTCGTCGATGGCGTCGTAGACGCCCGCCAGGTTGGGGTGGATGACTCGGCTGGCGGTGACCGCGGCCTGGAGCATCTCCTGCGCGGAGTCGCCGCCGGGATAGCGCAGCACGACCGCGACGGGCCGGCGGAGGATCACGTCGACGCCCTGCCAGACCTGGCGGCCCGCGGCGTCGTCGTTGATGTGCTCGGCCAGCTCGTAGCGGTCCGCGAGCACCTCACCGACGTGCGGCGCACCGACGGTCAGCACGGGAGGTGTGGCCTCGTCAGCCTCCTGGCCCTCGCCGACCTGGGTCACCGGTCCTCCTTCGGTGCTGTTCTCGCTCGTCATGCTGACTCGCTCGCCGTCTCGCAGTCACCCGGGGCAGCGCGCTGCGCCCCGTGTGAAGTACCGAAGGGCGGCGCCACCTCAATAGCGTAGGGGCTCGGCGCATCTGTCGGGAGCGACCTTACCTGGGACCGGCCACACCACCACAGGCCCTGCTCCCCCGTCAGCGGCGGGGGATCCGAGGGCTTGAGCACTGCAAACGATCGCAAATCAGCCTTTGAAGCGACATGGTGAGAACCCGAAAAAGGTACGAATTCGTGTTCGGCGCGTCGCGGACCCGACCCGCCGACCAGCGTTAACGAGCCAAGCCCAGCCGTCGCCGGACCATGCCGACCACGTTGGTCACCTCGGTGATCCGCAGTGCCATCGCGAGCGCGAGGTAGCTCAGGCAGATCACCGCGCCGCCGACCACCAGCCGGGCCACCGCGATCACCCGGTCCGCCGAGTCGCTGTCCGGCAGGAGCAGCAGCACCAGGTAGCCGACCAGCGCCGCACCGGCGGCCGCGACGGTCACCTTGCCGAAGGTCTTCATGATCCGCCCGGCACCGATCGGACCGATCCGGCGGCGCAGGAGCATCGCGAACACCAGCGCGGCGGCCACGTACGAGACCGCGTTGCCGAACATCAGGCCGGCCGCGACGGTCGAGGTGGACAGCACCATGAACAGGCCCACCTGTACGAGCACCCGCAGGCCGACGACCGGGATGTTGACCAGGGCCGGCGTGCGGGTGTCCGGCAGCGCGTAGAAGGCGAACGTGAAGAGCTGGCTGATCGCGAACGGCACCAGCGCGAGCGCGCCGGTGGTCAGCACGACGCCCGTATCCGTGGCGTTGTCCTCGGTGAACGCGCCGTAGTGGAACAGCACCACCGAGATCGGGTACGAGAGCACCGCGTAACAGACCGCGATCGGCGCGAGCACCGCCGTCACCGTGCGTGTTCCACGTGAAACGTCGTCGGCGAAGTCGCCGAACCGGCCCTCGGCCGCCGCCGCGCTCATCCGGGGCAGCAGCGCGGTGATGATCGAGACGGCGATGATCCCGTGCGCGGTCATCACCAGCAGGAAGACGTTGTTGTAGATCAGCGGGCCCGGCGTCGCCCTTGGCGCTGGCCGCGTTGGCCAGCTTGAAGACGACGATCAGGCCGAGCTGGCTGACCGCGACGTAGCAGAACATCCAGCCGCCGAGCTGGGCCAGCTCGCGCAGGCCGAGCTCGCGCCACTGACCCCGCCAGCGGTAGTGGAAGCCGACCTTGCGCAGCGCCGGGAGCAGGCCGGCGACCTGGACGATGATGCCGAGCAGGGTGCCCCCGCCGACCAGCAGGATCATCGTGGCGCTCATGTCGCCGGTCTTCAGGTCCTCGCGGGCCCCGTACAGCGCGATGAACAGCCCGAACGTGCCGATCACGATGAAGTTGTTGAGGATCGGCGTCAACATCGGGGCGGCGAAGTGGCCCCGGGCGTTGAGAATCGCGCTCATCAGTGCCGACAGCCCGCTGAAGAAGATCATCGGCAGCATCAGCAGGGCCAGGATGTTGATCAGGTCTTTGGTATCGCCGGGCGTGTCACCGTCGATGTAGAGCAGCGTGAGCAGCGGCGCGGCGAGCAGCGCGAGCACGGTCGCCACGAACAGGGCGAGCACCGCGAGGCTCAGCAGCCGCTGGGTGTACGAGCTCGCCCCGGTCGCGGTCGGTGTCGCGGCGGCGGACCAGCACCGGGATCAGCACGCTGGTGAGCACGCCGCCGAGCAGGAACTCGTACACCATGCCCGGCAGGATCTGCGCGGTCGTGTACGCGTCGCCGACCGCGGCGCCCAGGGCGGCCGTGATGACCAGGGTGCGCAGGAAGCCGGTGCCCCGGCTGACCAGGCTGCCGACCGCCATGACCGCGCTGTTGCCGGCGGCGCTGCCGCCCTCGGCGGCTGACGGTTCCTCGATCGCCGGTGGCCCCGCCGGCGGCGGTATGTCGACCGGATCGGCCCGGACGACGCCCGTCGCCGCCGTGCGCGGCGTTCGCGCTCCGGTAAAGGCCGCTGCTCACGGGACCTCCAGACGAGGGTGACGATGTACGCCCGACCCTAACCTGGCGAACCCGCCCCACGGCGTCGGCGACCCCGGACAGACAGATAGGCTGGCGGTCCCATGTCCGGAACATCCTCCCCCACGCCGCCTGACCGCAGGCTCAGGCAGACCGCCGTGGCGGAGCTGCTCCGCGTCTCGCCGGTCGCCGACGAGCTGGGCCGCCGGTTCGCCGCGGCCGGCCACGAGCTGCATCTGGTCGGCGGTTCGGTGCGCGACGCGCTGCTCGGCCGGCTCGGCGACGACCTCGACTTCGCACCGACGCCCACCCCGACGCAGACGCTGCCGTCTCAAGGGCTGGGCCGAGGCGATCTGGGAGACCGGGCGGGAGTTCGGCACGATCGGCGCGCAGCGCGACGGCCTGCGCCTGGAGATCACCACGTTCCGGGCCGAGTCGTACGACCGGGTCAGCCGCAACCCGGTGGTCCGGTACGGCGACCAACCTGGCCGACGACCTGCGCCGGCGCGACTTCACCGTCAACGCGATGGCGGTCAGCCTGCCCGACCACAACTTCACCGACCCGTACGGCGGCCTGGACGACCTGGCCGCGCAAGCTGATCCGCACGCCGGGCACGCCGGAGCAGTCGTTCGGCGACGACCCGCTGCGGATGCTGCGGGCCGCCCGGTTCGCCGCCCAGCTGCGGTTCGCGGTCGACCCCGGCGGTGCGCGCCGCGATGGCCGCGATGGCCGCCGACCTCGACCGGATCACCGCCGAGCGGATCCGCGACGAGTTCACCAAGCTGATGTGCGGCGCCGACCCGGTCACCGGGCTGCGGCTGCTGGTCGACACCGGGCTGGCCGACCGGTTCCTGCCCGGAGCTGGCCGGGCTGCAAGCTGGAGATCGACGAGCACGCCCAGCACAAGGACGTCTACGAGCACACGCTGATCGTGGTCGCGCAACGCCGTATCGCGCTGGAGGACCGGACGGGCCCGGACTTCGTGCTGCGGATGGCCGCGCTGATGCACGACGTCGGCAAGCCGGCCACCAAGGCGGTCGGCGCCGGACGGCCGGGTCAGCTTCCACCACCACGAGGTGGTCGGCGCGCGGCTGACCAAGCAGCGGATGAAGGCGATGCGCTACCCCAAGGACGTCATCGCCGAGGTGGTCGAGCTGGTCGCGCTGCACCTGCGCTTCTACGGGTACGGCCGGGGCGAGTGGACCGACTCGGCGGTGCGCCGCTACGTCACCGACGCCGGTGACCTGCTGTCCCGGCTGCACAAGCTGACCCGCTCCGACTGCACCACCCGCAACCGGCGCAAGGCGGCGCAGCTGGCCGCCGACTACGACGCGCTGGAGGAGCGGATCGCCCGGATCGCCGCCGAGGAGGACCTGGCCCGGGTCCGTCCCGACCTGGACGGCAACGCGATCATGGAGCTGCTCGGCGTGCCGCCCGGGCCGGTCGTCGGCCGGGCCTGGCGGCACCTCAAGGAGCTGCGCCTGGACCGCGGCCCGCTGGACCGCGACGAGGCCGAGGCCGAGCTGCTGCGCTGGGCGCGGGCGGAAGGCATCGTCGCTCCCGAATGACAGCGGGCGGCCTCGGTCGCTACGGTCACGGGCATGCAGCCGAACCCCGGCGCCGCTCCGCGTTCCTACCGGGTGCCGATCGTGGTCCTCTCGGTGCTGCTGTTCCTGCTGGTCGGTGCGATCGTCGTGGTGCAGGCGTCGCGGGCCGGCCAGCGCGCCGCGAAACCGTGCCCGGTCGGCGAGTGGGACGTGGCCAGCTACCGCGAGGCGGTGCCGGTCCCGTCGCTGCCCGACCCGGTGAGCTTCAGCGGCGGTGCCGGCACGATCCTGCGGCTGCGCGCGGACGGCACGGGTGAGACCGACTACGGCACCGGGGTCATCTTCACGGGCGACGGCGCCCGGCGGTCGCCCGGTGCGGCTGGAGGCGGCCGGTCCGGTGCGCTTCCGCTACGAGCTGCGGACCGGTTCGATCTTCGTTACTCCCGCCGGCAACGACGCGACCAGCCGGTTGTTCATCGACGACGTGCCGTACGGGCCACGCGTGAAGTTCCGGGACGATCCGGTCGAGGGGCGGTCGTACCGGCTCGGCTGCGCGGGCGACGCACTCACCCAGGACGACGGCCGGCTGGTCGTGAGCTACCGGCGGCGCTGACTGTCGTACCCGCGAGGTTGAATAGGTGTCATGCGCTGGAGCGTCGTCGACTCGCCGGTCGGTCCGTTGTCCCTGGCCGCCGACGAGGTCGGCGTGTGTCGGGTGGGGTTCGGCGCGGTCGAGGGTGTCGAGTTCGCGCCGCCCTCCGGTGCGCTGGCCGCCGCGGCCGAGCAGCTGTCCGCCTACTTCGCGGCCGAGCTCACCGACTTCGACCTGCCGCTGTCGGTCCGCCGCGGCTCCGAGTTCGAGCGCGCGGTCTGGCACCGGATGACGACCATCCCCTATGGCGAGACCGAGACCTACGGCGAGGTGGCCGCCGTGGTCGGCGATGCGGGTGCGGCTCGCGCGGTGGGCGTGGCCTGCAACCGCAACCCGATCGCCATCGTCGTGCCGTGCCACCGCATCGTCGGCGCGGGCGGCAAGCTGGTCGGCTTCGGCGGGGGCCTGCCGGCCAAAAGGTTCCTCCTCGAGCTCGAGGCCGGCGTCGCGTGGCAACGCGCCTGGGCGACCTAGCGATCGGCTGGCGCGCAAGGACGAACCGATCGGTCAATGGCGATCCGCAAGTCGTCCTTGGATGATCCATCCGTCTTTTCACCTGCCACCAACCGATAGACGGGGGATCCACCCATGTCCACAGAGACTCCTGACTCCGCCCTGGGCCGCCGCCGCCTGCTGCGCCGTGCCGGCACCGTTGCCGCCGGTGTGGTCGGGGCCGGCGCCGTGAGCGCCGCCGTCGCCAATCCCGCCCAGGCCTCGCCGGGCGACCCGATCGTGCAGGGCAAGAACACCGGCGAGGGCGCCGACCCGATGGTCACGCTCGACAACCCGGACGGCCCGGCGCTCAACCTCGCGCCGTCGTCCGCGCTCGTCGGCGACGAGCCGTTGGGTTCGCTGCGTGTCGACGAGTTCGGCAACCTCTGGACGATGGCCATCGAGGGCTTCCCGGAGGTCCTGCTCACCAGTTTCGCCGCGACCGCCCTCGTGCCGATCGTCCCGCAGCGCATCCTGAACACCCGCACCGCCGAGGGCCGGGCCAACGTGATCAACCAGGCGGGCAACTTCGACTCCAGTGGCCGACTGCTCGCCGGCAAGACGATCCACCTCTACGTCGGCGACTACGCGGAGAACGCCGTCGCGCTGCACGGCAACGTGACGGTGACCGGCTCAGTCGGCGACGGCTACCTGACCATCTGGCCCGGCGGCGAGCCGAAGCCGGCCACCTCGGTCATCAACTTTCCGTCGAGCACCAAGCTGACCGCGATCGCCAACCACCTCGTGGTCGGCATCGGCGACAACGGCGATACGCCCGACGTGATCTCGATCTTCAACAGCGGCTCCACCGCGCACGTGCTGCTCGACGTCAGCGCGTGGTCCGCCATCTACCTGCTCACCGATATCAAGGCAGGCTTGGGCTCGGCCAGCGCGCGCACCAGTGGCGGGCGGGCGGCCAAGCCGCTGGCCAGGCTGGCCAAGCGCGCCGGCAAGTAGGCACACACGCGCGAAAGGGCGGGAACCCATCGGGGTTCCCGCCCTTTCGCTTGCGTGGTTCAGCGCGTCGGTGGTTCAGCGCTCGATGTCGCCGCGGATGAACGCCTCGACGGCGTTGTGCGCGTCGTGGTCGGCGTACTGCTCCGGCGGCGACTTCATGAAGTAGCTCGACGCCGACAGGATCGGGCCGCCGATGCCCCGGTCGAGAGCGATCTTCGCCGCGCGGAGCGCGTCGATGATGACGCCGGCCGAGTTGGGCGAGTCCCACACCTCAAGCTTGAGCTCGGCGTTCAGCGGAGTGTCGCCGAACGAGCGGCCCTCCAGCCGGATGTAGGCCCACTTGCGGTCGTCGAGCCACGGCACGTGGTCGGACGGGCCGATGTGCACGTCGCTCTTGGCCATCTCGTGCGGCACCTGGGACGTGACCGACTGGGTCTTCGAGATCTTCTTCGAGACCAGCCGGGTGCGCTCCAGCATGTTCATGAAGTCCATGTTGCCGCCGAAGTTGAGCTGGTACGTGCGCAGCAGCTCGACGCCGCGGTCCTCGAACAGCTTGGCCAGCGCGCGGTGCACGATGGTCGCACCGACCTGGCTCTTGATGTCGTCGCCGACGATCGGCAGACCGGCGTCGGTGAACTTCTGCGCCCAGACCGGGTCGGACGCGATGAACACCGGCAGGGCGTTGACGAACGCGCAACCGGCGTCGATGGCGGCCTGCGCGTAGTACTTGTCGGCCTGCTCGGAGCCGACCGGCAGGTAAGCGATCACCACGTCGACGCGGGCGTCGCGCAGCGCCTGGGCCACGTCGACGGGCGCCTGGTCCGACTCTTCGATGATCTCCCGGTAGTACTGCCCGAGACCGTCGAAGGTCGGTCCACGCTGGACGAGGACGCCGGTCGGCGGCACGTCCATGAGCTTGATGGTGTTGTTCTCGCTGGCGACGATCGCCTCCGCGAGGTCCATGCCGACCTTCTTGGCGTCCACGTCGAACGCCGCGACGAACTCCACGTCGGAGACGTGGTAGTCGCCGAAGGTGACGTGCATGAGACCCGGGACGCGGTCGTTCGGGTCGGCGTCACGGTAGTACTCCACACCCTGGACCAGGGACGAGGCGCAGTTACCCACACCGACGATGGCGACGCGGACGGAGCCCATCGCGTTTGCCTCCTTCTTATTACGGCCGCTCGTCCTGGACGTGCGGGCTGGTTTCTGCTGTCCCGGAGCCGCCTGCGCGGGCTTCGGGGGCGCGGCCGGAGCGCTCGTTGACGATGAGCTCCTCCAGCCAGCGCACCTCGCGCTCACAGGCGTCCAAACCATGACGCTGCAGCTCGAGGGTGTACGCGTCGAGGCGTTCGCCCGCGCGGGCGAGCACGTCACGCATGCTTTCGCGGCGCTCTTCGACCTTGCGCCGGCGGCCTTCGAGAATCCGGAGGCGGGTCGCCTGGTCGGTGCGCGCGAAGAAGGCGAAGTGGATGCCGAAGCCGGCGTCGTCGTAGGTCTCCGGCCCGGCCTGGGCGATGAGGTCGGTGAACCGCTCCTTGCCCTCCGCGGTGATCTTGTAGACCACCCGGCCGCGCTTGCTGGTCAGCGCTGGGACCTCGGGCGTGGTCGGCGGTGTCTCGCCGGCCTCGGTGAGGTAGCCGGCCGACTGGAGCCGGCGCAGCGTGGGGTAGAGCGATCCGTAGCTGATCGCGGCACGGATGGACCCGAGCTTCGCGGCAAGTTCCTTGCGCAGCTCGTACCCGTGCATCGGCGACTCG
The DNA here is from genome assembly GCA_963840005.1 of uncultured Actinomycetota bacterium. Taxonomy (GTDB): domain Bacteria; phylum Actinomycetota; class Actinomycetes; order Mycobacteriales; family Micromonosporaceae; genus Asanoa. The sequence goes on from CAWIXO010000046.1 coordinate 11,761, forward strand.
TGGAGGAGGCCGAGGATCGCGAACTCGAGCAACACCAACCTCCCTTGTGCCCACCGATGTATCGGCTCGATACATCGCTGGGGTCAACGGTAAGACACTCCGAGGGCCGGCGCAAACCTCTGATCGCAGCCGGGGAATTACGCTCCGTAGCCGTTGTCGCTCTCGTCGCCTTGACCGCGTACCCTCTTGCGCATGCGCACGCAGCGCCAGGTCGTCGACTACTCGCTCCAGAAGCGAGCGGTCCTGCGTGACGTCTATTCCGGCCGCGTCGGGACCTACGAGGTCTGCGACGCCTCGCCCTACTTGAAAAGCGCCGCTCGCTTCCACGGCGAGTCCACCGATCACCGCTGTCCGATTTGCCGGCGAGAAAACCTGACGAACGTCCACTACATTTACGGCGATGAACTCAAGCAGTCTGCGGGGCAGGCGCGCACGCTGGCCGAGTTGCCGGTGCTCGCGATGACTCTCCGTGAGTTCCAGGTCTACGTGGTGGAGGTCTGCCAGGGCTGCTCCTGGAACCATCTGGTGGAGCAGTACCTCCTGGGTCGCGACGGTCTGGTCGTGGCCGACCCCGAGGCAAGCGGGCGAAGGAGAGAGGCGCGACGGTGACAACGGTTCGCCAGGCAGAAGCCACGTCTTCGGCTGATGGGCGAATCGTTAACCGGATAAGTCCGGTTTTTTCAGATATGTCTGTGGCGGGCCGACTCAACCGGACAACCGCTCGACGTGGTCCAACTCACGGCAACCCGGAGGCAGCGCAGACGCGCGTCACCGCGACCGGCAGGGTGTGACGAATGAACTCGTACGACGAATCCAGTTCCGCGCGCGGCCACGCACGCCCCACGGGCCCCAGTGGTAACAGCGGACCAGGGTCCGGCGACGATCGCCACTGGCAAGGTGGCGACGGTCTGGGCGGGTGGCCGGCCAACGGCGGCTACGGCGAAGCGCCGGCCGCCGCGCGCGGGTCCGCCTCGGGCGGTCGGGCGTCGGTGCCCCGGGCCACGGCGTCGGTGCCGTCCTCGGCCGGCGGCTCGGCATCCGTGCCACCGCCGTCGGGCGGCCGCGCGACTGTCGGTCGTGCCTCGGCCTCCGTACCCGGCAGCCCGGGTTCCGCGTCGTCGGGCCGGGCTTCGGTCGGCAGCGCGTCCGTCGGGAGTGCCTCGGTGGGCAGCGCGTCGGTCGGCAGTGCCTCGATCGGCACCGCGGGCCGGGCGCGCGTCGGCCGCGCCTCGGTGTCGGGCCCCGGTGGGCCGGCCGGGCCGGGCGACAACGGCCCGGGCGGGCCGAACGGGCCCGGCGGTCCGAACGGCCGCGGCGGCCGCTCCGGCGCCCCCAAGTCCAAGCGCAGCCGCCGCCGCAAGATGATCAACTGGGGCATCGCCGGCTTCGCGGTGGTGGTCATCCTGGCCGGCGCCGGTCTGGTCGGTGGCACCTACTACACCACCAACGTCGTGGTGCCTGAGAAGATCAACCTGCCGCTGGCGAGCACGATCTACGCCGGGGACGGCAAGACCCAGATCGCCAAGCTGGGTGAGGTCAACCGCACGTTCGTCTCGATCAACCAGATCCCCGAATACGTGCAGCACGCGGTCGCGGCCGCCGAGGACCGCAAGTTCTACGAGCACGACGGCGTCGACTACGTCGGCATCGCCCGCGCCGCGTGGAACAACTTCACCGGCGGCGAGCGCCAGGGCGCCTCGACGATCACGCAGCAGTACGCGCGGAACGCGATCGACGGCCTGGACGACGCGACCTACGGCCGCAAGGTGCGCGAGGCGGTCATGGCCTCGAAGCTCAACGACGAGTACGGCAAGAACCAGATCATGGAGATGTACCTCAACACGATCTACTTCGGTCGAGGTGCGTACGGCATCGAGGCGGCGGCGCAGACCTACTTCGGCAAGTCGGTCAGCAAGCTCGACGTGGGCGAGGGCGCGGTGCTCGCCGGGGTGATCAAGCAGCCGCAACCGTCAGCGACCCACAAGGGCTTCGATCCGGGCTACAACCCGACTGAGGCCAAGGAACGCTGGGGCTACGTGCTTCAGGGGATGATCGACAAGGGCTGGCTGACCGCCGACAAGAAGCCGACGGCGTTCCCGGAGAAGACCCTCAAGCCGCTGCCCAAGGGCAACGCCTGCTTCACGGACTGCGGCGTGAACACTCCCGCTGGGCAACGTGATCAACTACGTGCGCGACGAGATGATCGGCATGGACATCCCGGGCTGCGACGCAGAGAACTGCGCGCAGTTGATCAAGGATGGCGGCTTCAAGATCAAGACCACCATCAACATCGCCATGCAGCGTGAGATGGAATCCGCGATCCGGCGCTCGCAGAAGGGCTCCGAGCTCGCCGGCCAGCCGAAGAACCTCATGGCGGCGGGCGTCGCGGTCGACCCCAAGTCCGGTCGGGTGCTCGCCTACTACGGTGGCGAGAACGGCACGGGTCACGACTACGCCGGCAAGAACATCGAGAACGGCGCGCTGACCGGCGGTCACACCCCGGGCTCGTCCTTCAAGATCTATACCTTGGCGGCGGCGCTGGATGCGGGCGTCTCGCTCGACTCCCGCTGGGACTCGAGCGACTACAAGGTGCCCGGCACCGAGATCGAGGTCGTCAACGCGGGCCGGCAGCCGGCGTGTGGCAAGAGCTGCACGCTGCGTCAGTCGACCGTCCAGTCGTACAACGTGCCCTTCTACCACATCGCGGAGTACGTCGGCGCCGACAAGGTCGTCGACATGGCCCACCGCGCCGGCGTGTCCACCATGTGGAGCAACGACCCGGTCAAGCCGTACGACCTGAACAACAAGGCCACCAAGGACAAGATCACCAAGAACTCGCCGTTCTACTACGTGATCGGCTACGGCGCGTACCCGATCACCGTCCTCGACCACGCCAACGGGCTGGCGACGCTGGCCAACCGTGGCGTCTACAACAAGGCCCACTTCGTCGTCCAGGTCCAGAAGAAGAACGCCGTGGGCGAGTGGGAGACGGTCGGCGGCGAACAACGCAAGCCGCGGCAGACGATCAAGCAAGAGGTCGCCGACGACGTCAACGACGTCCTTCAGGAGATCTCCGGCGGACTCGACGGCGGCCGGCCGGCGACCGGCAAGACCGGCACGTGGGAGCTCAACGAGAAGAGCTCCGACAACGCGCACGCCTGGATGCTCGGCGCCACCCCGCAGATCGCGACCGCGGTCTGGGTCGGCAACGTCAGTGGTGAAAAGGCGATCCGCGACAAGAACGGCAACAAGATCCAAGGTGCCAGCCTGCCGAAGGACATCTGGAAGCGGTTCATGAACGACGCTTCCAAGGGCATGGAGGTCGACCGGTTCGAGCCGGGCACGCACATCGGTGACCCGGACGTCGGCAACGGCAAGAAGCAGGACGAGACCCCGGTCTGCTTCCCGGGCCTGCCCTGCAACAACGGCCCTGGCGGCAACGCGGGCGGCGACGGCAACGGTGGCGACGGCAACGGCGGCAATGGAAACGGCAACGGCGGTCCGGGCCGGAACAACGACACGCCGGCGATCGAGAACCCGTTCACGGTGGTACCACCGCCGGGCAATTAGCGCCTGTCCCGGCTCACTCCGGCGAGCGGCCGCGGCCTTCATGGCCCGGCCGCTCGGCGGCTGACCGGGACGCGAAGCGACGAAATCGGCGCTCCGGATGGGGCACACCGGGTGGGATGCGGAAAGATGCGTCTTCGTGGGTGCAAACCTGATGCGTGACGAAGCCGGCCCGGTCGACCTACCGTCGCGTTCCGACGGCTTCGTCCGCGGGCTCTCCGAGACGATCGGCGGGCCGGTGGGCGAGCACGCTGCCGATCGGGGCGGCGGGGCGCGTTCCGGCGGCGGTTTCTGGACCGTCTCCCGGATCGTGCTGGCGTTGATGTGCCTGACCTTGGCGCTGCACTGGGTGCAGAAGTCGCCGTGCCAGGACGGCGCGTGGCAGGAGCACCGGCAGTACACCCGGTTCTGCTACACCGACGTGCTGGCCCTTTACTACGCCGAGGGGCTCAACGAGGGCAAGGTCCCCTACGTCGATCACCCGGTCGAATACCCGGTGCTGACCGGCGCGTTCATGGGCGCGCTCGGGCTGCCGGTGCACGCGCTCGGCAAGGACCGCCCGGAGATCAACCAGGGCCAGTGGTTCTACAACCTCAACGCCCTGGTGCTCGGCGCGATCGGCGTCGGCGCGGTCGGCGCGCTGCTCGCCCTGCGCAAGAGACGCCCCTGGGACGCGGCGATGTTCGCGCTGTCCCCCGCGCTGCTGGTCACCGCGACCGTCAACTGGGACCTACTGGCGATCGGGCTCGCGGTGTTCGGGATGCTCGCCTGGGCCCGGCACAGACCGGTAGCGGCCGGCGTCCTACTGGGTCTGGGCTGCGCGGCGAAACTGTGGCCGCTGTTCATCCTCGGCCCGATCCTGGTCCTGGCGTTCCGCACGAAACGCTGGCGCACTGCCCTGACCACGATCTGGGTCGGTGCCGCCACCGTCCTGGCCGTCAACATCCCCATCGCGCTCGCCTTCCCCGACGGCTGGAAGCGCTTCTTCGAGCTCAACAGCACCCGACCGGTCGACTGGGGCACGCTCTGGTACATCGGTCGCTACCTGGACACGAAATGGTCCCCGAACTCGGCGGGCCCGTTCCAGTGGCTGAGCGACAACATCTCGACCCTCAACATCCTGACGTACCTGCTCTTCGGCATCGCCTGTCTGGGCATCGCCGGGTTGGCCCTCTACGCGCCCCGCCGACCCCGCCTGGCCGCCCTGGCCTTCCTCGTCGTCGCCGCGTTCCTGATCTTCAGCAAGGTCTGGTCGCAGCAGTACGTCCTGTGGCTCCTCCCCCTGGCGATCCTGGCCCGCCCCCGCTGGGGCGCGTTCCTGGCCTGGCAGGTGGCGGAGGTCCTGTACTTCCTGGCCTTCTACGGCGAGCTGCTCGGCGCGTCCGGCAAGCAGGTCTTCCCGGAGGGCGTGTTCGTGCTGGCCGCGACGCTGCGCCTGGCCGGGGTGGCCGCGATGTGCTACTTCGTCATCCGGGACATCCTGCGGCCGGAGCTCGACCCGGTCCGCGCCACCTATGCCGACGACCCCGACGGGGGCGACTTCGACGGTGCGCCGGATCCCGGCGACCGGTTGCCTGAGCCGGCCGGGGACCCGGTGCCGGCCCGGGCGTGACACGCGGGCCGAGCCATCAGCCTGGCTCGGCCCGGGTCACTCGCTCGGCCCTGGTCAGAGGCGGTAGACCACGACGGAGCCGACGTCCTCGCGGGTGATCCCGAGGGAGTCGACCGGCAGCTCGATGGCGGTCTGCAACGGTGAACCGGACTGGATCCAGTCGCGGGCCACGATGACGTTGCGGACGCCCATCTGGCGCAGGTAGTTGATGCTGTTCTGGTCGGGGAACGTCGCGGTGACCTGGCGAACCTCTTCGAGCTTCTTCGGCACGAAGCCGCTGCCGCCGTTGACGATGTCCTGGAACTTCGTCGTCGACCAGAGCATCACGTTCTCGTCGTGCAGCTGGTCGCTCGGCAGGACCAGGAGCGGGCCCTCGACGGTACGCATCGCGGCGGGCTGGGCCGGGACGATCGGGTGTTGCGTGGTGTTGATGCCCTCGACCAGCACGAGCGCGAGCGGGATCAGCGTGACCAGGCGCAGCCACGGGCTCGGCCACGGCGGGATCCGGCTGGCCGAGATCTCCTTGACCCGCTCGACGAACGCGCACACCGCACCGGCGGCCAGGATGCCGAGCAGCAGCGTCACCCACAGCATCAGCCGACCAGGGGTGCGGATGCCGTCCCAACCGGGCACGTGCTCGAGCAGCGGCAGGTAGGTGTAGCGGCCTTCCTGGAACTCGCTGCCCATCGCGAGGACGGTGGCGACCGCGACGCCGAGCACGAGCAGCAGGCGCTGCCGGACCGTCCAGATGGTGAAGAACAGACCGGCCAGGGCCAGCCCGATCAGCGCGAAGCCGGGCAGCAGCGTCATCTCCGGCGCCCAGCCGAGGGAGTCCCGCAGCGTTTGGTGCAGGCCACCCCAGAGCCAGGACTCCTGTGGTGCGGTGAAGAAGCCACGCAACGGCGGCGAGTACAGCTGGATCTCTTCGATGCCACGCCGGGCGTACGGGTGGTCGTCGGCGACCTGGAAGTACGGGATGGCCAGCAGCCCACCGACGGCCGCGAAGATCGCACCGCCGGCGAGGTCGGCGAAGAACAGCTTGCGGCCGAACGGCCGGCGTTCCTTCCACACCCGGAAGCGCTTGAACAGCCAGGTGAACAGCGCGACGACACCGAGCAGAGCCAGCACGTACGCGAAGACCAGCCCGATCCCGAAGCCCAAACTCAGCTGCCACGCGGCGACCAACCACCCGGCCAGCGCCCAGCCGGCATGCCGGCGCTCGGGTCGGTAGCCGTGCCGGAACGAGAAGCCGTGCCCGCGGGCGAGCATCGCCAGGGCCAGCGGAATGCCGCCGTTGGAGATGATGTGCAGGTGGCCGGCCTGCGCGAGCAGCCACGGCGCGTAGGTGTACGCGGCGCCCGCCACCGCGCTGCCGGTGCGCCCGGCACCGAGCTGGCGCACCAGCATGTAGGCGCCGAACGCGGCGAGCGCGTGCGCCAACACGAAGACGATGTTGTAGCGGACGATCGCCGCGACCGGACCCTCACCGATCATGCCGAGCGGTGCGTAGCCGAGCAGCGAGTCCGAGAACGCGAAGGTCCACAGCTCCGGATAGAAGGCGTTGGAGTGCCAGATCCGGCCCGGGTCGGTCAGCAGGCTGTGCCCTGACCAGGACATCTGCCAGGCCTGCAGGGTCGGGTCCCAGATGTCCTGCGGGATGGTGTGCCGCGGATACCGCAGCGTCGGCCAGGTCATCACGACCGCGGCCGCCATCGAGATCAACGCGGCCAGGGTCCACTCATGCCGCAGGAACCGCCCAACCCGCCGCCCGACCCGCACCACCACACTCGGCGGCGGTTCAGTCCGCCCGGCGAACTCGGCCCACAGGTCAGGCTCCGTGCCCTTGTCCGCGTCGTCCTTGGTCGCGACCGCGCCGCCGGTGCTCGTGTCGGCGACAGCGGTGGCGGTCGTGTTGGCGGATCCCGAGCCCTTGTCCGTGACGACGGGGTTCGTGTCACCCGTCGGGTTGGCGCCCGGTCTGGTCGCTGAGTCGCCGTCCTCGCCGGCGGACGCTTCGCCGGGTTCGCCTCCGACCGCCTTGCCCGCGGTCACTGCGCCAACCGGCTGGGCGGTTCCTTCGTCGTTCTCGACGTCGGCGGAATGCCGTCCAAGGCGGTCGCCGCCACCAACGGTCGCCGTGCCGGAGTCAGCGTCCTTCGACGCTGCCGCGTGCCGGCCGGACGCGGTCGGATCGGCGTCTCGCCCTGTGCTGACGGTCGACTCCGTCGAACCCGCCGGTTTCGCGGCTGACTCCCCCACGTTGGTGGTGGAACTCGGCGGTGCCGCTACTCCGGCACTCGCATCAGCGGCGGATGGCCCCGAGCCCTTGTCGCCTGTGGGCGGCGTCGCTGCGGTAGTCGCGGCGCTCTGGCCGCTGGCCTTCGCCGCGGCGGCGGACCGCCTGAACGGCCACCAGCGGCGGGACTTCTTCGGCGTCACCGCCGAGTCGTCGCGTCCGCCGGCCGAGCCTGCGTGGGGGGCATCGCTGTCACGGGCCGAGCCCGCCTCGGCCGGAGTCGCGGTGTCTATCGCGCCCGTACTGGCCGCGCGGTCCACATCGGCTGGACCCTGCTTCGCGGCGGTCGCCGGTCGCTCGTGCTCGGCGTCGTCGGGTTCTGCTTCTGCCGGCGGCATCGCACCGCCGCCACGCTGCTGCGGTGTGCCGACTGACCGCACCGACCCTGCCGTCGCAACAGGCAGACCGCTGCCCTCGGCACCGGTCTCGTCCGGCTCGCGGTTGCTGCCGCCGGCCTTCCGGCTCCGCGCCTTCGGCGAGGCCACCTCGCGCGGCTCACCTTCGGCCGACACATCGCCACCGAAAGAGTCGGCGGACTCCGCGCCAGCCGCACTCGCCCGTCGGGCGCGACTCCTGGCCTTCGGCGGTGCGGACCCGGCTGCCTCGCCGCCAGCGGCTTGCCCGTCGACTGCTTCGCCGGCGTCGCTCTTCTGCTCGGCGGCGGCTTCGGTGCCGGCGGCGGCTGCCGTGCTCCCTCGTCGGGCGCGGCTCCTGGCTTTCGGTGTGGCTGTCTGGTCGGCGGTGGCAGCAGGGGGTTCGCCTGCGTCGCTTCGCTGCTCCGTCGGGTTTTCGGTGCTAGCGGCGGCTGCCATGCTGCCCTGCTCGGAACGGCTCTTGGCTCTCGCGGCAGGCGTGGCCGCCTGGTCGGCGCTGGCAGCGGCTGACTTGTCGGCGTCGCTTTCCGGCTCCCCCGCGACTTCGGCGTTAACGGCGGCTGTCGCACTACCCCGTCGGGCCCTGCTCCTGGCCTTCGGCGCGGTAGGCGCGACTGGCGCGCCGCCAGCCTCTTGGTCGTCGGATGTCGCGTCGGCGTCGGCAGATCGCGGAGCGCCGCGCTTCCGCGCGCGACCCCGGTCGGCTGCGCCGGTGGTCGTCGCGGCATCACCGTCCGACCCGAATGCGCTCACGCCTGCGACCGCACCCATCGCGATCGCGGCATCAGCGCCGGAGGACGCCCGTGCGCGCGCACGCCGCGACGGCTCGGAGAGGCCATCACTCGTGGCAGCCGTCCCCTGCTCCGCCGGGCCCGAGGCGCCAGCCAGGGCAGCCCGGTCTGTCTCGCCTGCGGCAGTCGCCGGACCGGACGGTTCTCCACCGCCGGCGGGGGAACCGTTCCCGGCCCCAGAGGAGGTAGCGGGACCCGCCGCCTGAGCTTCACCGACGGGCGCAGATCCGAATAGGTCAGTGTCGCCGGAGGCCGGCGCAACCGCGCTGCCCGTAGACGCCGATGCGGCCAGGCCACCGCCGCCGACGGGAGAGCCCGTCGTGTCCACCCCAGCGTCCGCCGACTCCGAACCGGTGGTCGACGCGACGCCACCACGGCCGTGGCCGTTGGTCGCGTCCACGCCGCCGGACGGCGGCGCGGCGGCGGCTGACTCGGCCACGTAGGGCTCGTCGGGCTCCTCCTCGCTGGCGATGGAGGGCCTGCGGGTGGGCTCGGGTCCGGGTGCCGCGTGTCGTGCGGACATCGGCGGTTGTTCCGAGTTCATGCCGCTCTTTCTCTCGACCGACCGGAGGCCGGGCCTCGCCGGTGACCGCACCGCCGCGAAGTGGCGGTTGCGACCTCACCCACGAGACACCCCCTAGTGGCGCCTAACGTCACACCTTGCCGCGTAGAAACGCGATGTCGGCCGCTTGGCCTTCGACGTCGCCCGGAGTCTCCACGATGACCGGTGCACCGGCCGCGCGGACGACGGCGATGAGCAGCTCGGGGTCGATCATTCCGGAACCCAGGTTGTCGTGTCGATCCCGGCCCGAGTCGAACGGGTCCTTCGAGTCGTTGCAGTGGATCAGATCGATGCGCCCGGTGATCGCCTTGACCCGGTCGACCAGGCCGAGGAGGTCTTCACCACCGGCGTGGGCGTGGCAGGTGTCGAGGCAGAAGCCGACCTCGTAGTCGCCGACGGCGTCCCACAGCCGGGCCAGCATGTCGAGCTTGCGGGCGCACGCGTGGTCACCGCCCGCGGTGTTCTCGATCAGCACGGGGGTGAGGAAGCCACCCTGATCCTGCGCGTACGCGAACGTCTTGCGCCAGTTGTCGAAACCCGTCGCCAACTCGTCGACCGAGCCGACGTGTCCGCCGTGGACGATCAGCGCCTTGGCGCCGACATCGGCGGCGCCGGCGGCGTGTGACAGCAACAGCTTGCGGCTCGGAATCCGGATCTTGTTGTTGAGCGTCGCGACGTTGATCAGGTAGGGCGCGTGGATGTAGATGTCGACCTCGGCGGCCTTGAGCGCCTCGGCGTCGGCCCGCGGTTTGGGCGACTTGTAGCCCTGCGGATCGGTGAGGAAGAACTGGACGGCGTCGGCCTGGCGGGCCGTCGCTGCCGCCAACGGATCGGTCGGGTCGACATGAGCTCCGATGCGCATGGAGGCGAGCCTACGTCGCGGGTACGACAACCGCGCAGCGGTGGCTGCTTCCGGAATTCCTCGCAAATCGCCCAGTGGCCCGCGTCACCGTCGCCCGTGCCGCCTCGTTACCCCGATAGACCAGCCGGGGGTTTAAGCATCCGCGGCACCGGCCGACCACGGGAGTTGTGAACGTTGCACGCCATCCGACGCCGTACTGTCGCGTCCGCTGTCGCCGCCTTCTTCGTCGCGGCACCGCTGGCCGTCGGCGGCGCCGCCTTCGCCGCGGATCCGGCTCAGGAGACCAACAGCCAGGTCACCTTCACCGGCGAGGGGTTGCTCGGCGTGGCCTGCGGCGCCAAGCCGAACGCCGCCTCGGTCACCGTGCCGGCCGAGAGCACGCTGCGGGTCGTCAACAACACCGGCCGCAAGGCGAAGCTGCATGCTCGACGGCGCGACCCGCGGCGAGGTCGCCTCTGGTGCCACTGCCGACGTGCTGTTCCACCGCGGTCCGGTGGAGCTCGCGCTCAAGCCGGACTGCATGCTCGCCGACGAGAAGTCGGTGCGGGTCGAGGTGATGGCCCCGCCGCCGCCCGCGGCTACGGGCAACGACACCCCGGCCAACCCGCCGATGATCCCGTTCGGCGGTGGCAACGGCGGCACCTCCGACACCGCCGACGAGCCGGGTGGGTCCGGCGACGACCAGCGGGACCAGGACCAGCGCGCCGCGGCGAACGGCGACAACGCCGACCCGGCCGCCGGCGCCTCGCCCGGTGCGGTCGACCCGAACAACCCGGACGCCGATCCGGCGGACCCGGCGAACCCGGACGACCAGGCCAACGCGGACGCCGCAGCGCTCGCGCTGGACAGCTTCGCCAACCCCGGTGGGGGCACGGGCCTGGACGGCGCGACCACCGTCGCCGGTGCGGCGGCCGAGCCGCTGGCCTCGGTCGACCCGGTCAGCGACAGCGGTCCGACGGGCCTGCTGGCGCTGATCGCGACAGTTTGCCTCGTAGGCGTGGCCGCTGGGGCAATTCGGGCTATTGTCGCTCAACGTGCAAGCCGGACTCGGGCCGCGTAAACTAAATATCATCACAAGGCTCCGCGGGGCGCCTGCGTCCAACCTCGTCGGTGTGGTCGTTCCTCCCCAGGTCCCACCCAAAGAATGCGGATAAAAGGCGCTCCGCGGCTCAGCAATGAAGGGCCCCTTCCCCGTGAAGGGGCCCTTACCACGCCCGGACGACTCGTACGCGGGCCGTACCGGTATTGTGGTGGGGTTGTCTGCACCAGCAGGGTGCTTGGGCAACGACGCACGACCTCCTGCCGCGGAAGGACCGCGGCCGCCAAGCCCATAGGAGGTGAGCACGTCTTGCGTCATTACGAAGTTATGGTGATCCTCGATCCCAGTCTCGAGGAGCGCACCGTCGCCCCGTCGCTCGACACGTATCTCAACGTGATTCGGACCGCGGGTGGCTCGGTGGAGAAGCTCGACGTTTGGGGCCGCCGGCGCCTCTCGTTCGAGATCAACAAGAAGACCGAGGGCATCTACGCCGTCATCGATCTGCAGGCGGACCCCGCGGCCGTGGCTGAGCTGGACCGTCAGCTGCGCCTCAACGAGTCGGTGCTGCGCACCAAGGTCATCCGGCCCGAGACGCGCTGAGCGCGTCCTAGGCCCCCCGAACCAAGCCTCACCAACTCTGTCGTACGGCTCTGGCAGCCTTACGGCAGAGACTCGATGAGTGCACGAGGAGACGGTCATGGCAGGAGACACCACCATCACGGTCATCGGCAACCTGACCGACGACCCCGAGTTGCGCTTCACTCCGTCGGGCGCGGCGGTTGCCAAGTTCCGCGTGGCCTCGACCCCGCGGATCATGGACCGCACGACCAACGAGTGGAAAGACGGCGAGCCACTCTTCCTCGCATGCACCGTGTGGCGGCAGGCGGCCGAACACGTCGCCGAGTCGCTGCAGCGGGGCGCCCGGGTCATCGTTTCGGGCCGGCTCAAGCAGCGGTCCTACGAGACTCGCGAGGGTGAGAAGCGCACCGTCATCGAACTCGAGGTCGACGAGATCGGCCCATCGCTGCGCTACGCCACGGCGAAGGTGCAGAAGATGTCGCGTTCCAGCGGTGGTGGTGGCGGCTTCGGCTCCGGTGGTGGCGGCGGCCAGGGTGGCGGCGGAGGCAACAGCTCCGACGACCCCTGGGCGACGGCCGCGCCGGCGGGCGCCTCCAGCGGTTCGGGCAGGTCGACCAGCTACTCCGACGACGAGCCCCCGTTCTAATCAGAATCACCAGGAGCACGAGCTATGGCTAAGGCTGCCGCGCTACGCAAGCCGAAGAAGAAGGTGAACCCGCTCGACAAGGAGGGGATCACCTACATCGACTACAAAGACACCGCGCTGCTGCGCAAGTTCATCTCCGACCGGGGCAAGATCCGTGCCCGCCGGGTCACCGGGGTGACCTCTCAGCAGCAGCGTCAGATCGCGCGTGCCGTGAAGAACGCGCGCGAGATGGCGCTGCTTCCGTACACGGCCACGGCCCGCTGAGAGGAGGCACCGACATGAAGGTCATCCTGACTCAGGAGGTGTCCGGCCTCGGCACGCCCGGCGACGTGGTGGAGGTCAAGGACGGCTACGGCCGCAACTACCTCCTGCCGCAGGGCTTCGGCATCCGCTGGAGCAAGGGTGCGGAGAAGGAGGTCACCAACATCAAGCGGGCCCGCGGGGCTCGTGAGATCCGCGACCTCGGCCACGCCAACGAGGTGAAGGCCCAGCTCGAGGGCCTCAAGGTCAACCTGCAGGTGCGCGCCGGCGACGGCGGCCGCCTGTTCGGTTCGGTCACCCCGGTTGAGATCGTCGACGCGGTCAAGGCGGCGGGTGGCCCGTCGCTCGACCGGCGTCGGCTGGAGCTGTCTGACCGCGATCAAGTCGATCGGCAGCTACCCGGTGCAAGGTCAAGCTGCACCCTGAGGTGACGGCCAACTTCGACGTGAACGTCAACCGCAGCAAGTAGGCGACACCGCGAAAGGGCGTCGCACCGGTCACGGTGCGGCGCCCTTCGTGTGTCATTCGGGCGGTCAGCCCAGTGGTGCCGTCAGCCCAGCGGTTGACCGGTGAACACGCTGTTGAACACCGCGGCCAGCCCGCCGCCGACGACCGCGGCGGCCAGGCCGACACTGCCGGCCCGCCAACTATGGCCGAGCCAGCGCAGCAGGATGGCGGCGATCAGGCTGATGCCGAGGGCGATGCCGAACTGCGGCACTCCGGCGAGCAGCCCTTCCAGCGCCTGCGCGCGCGGCGACTCACAGCCGCCGCCGGTGATGTCGCTGACGCAGTCGTCGACCGCGACGGCCGGCAGGGTCATCAACCAGATGCCGAAAGCCAGCACGGGTACGGCGTACCAGGCGGCGGCGTAGAGAACCGCCGCCATGAACCCGCCGTTGTCGGTGTCGAGCTGCTCGAACTCCTCCTGCTGCCAGCCCATCCCGCGGCGCTGCGGCGCAGCCTGCCTCGGCGGGGCCGGGGCGGGCCGGGTCGGTGCCTGTTCGACGGCGGGCGGACGAACGGGCCGGTGCGCCCCAGCCGGGGTCGGTCGGCGTCGACCGGGGGCATGGCCGCGCGGGCCAGGGTGTCCGGGCGTACCCCGTCGGAACCCGGCCGGCCTCGGCGCGGGCCACCGTCGTCGTAGCCGTCCGGCTCAGGCCGCCGCGGCTCCGGCAGCCCGACCGCGGGCGAACGCGGCGCCGTAGCGGGTGTCTCCACCCAGCGCGGGTCGTCGCCGGACAGCCGGTGACCCGGACCAGAAGGCCTCGAACTTCTCCTCGGCCTCTTCGTCGTCGATGCTGCCGACCAGCCGGTCCCACTCACCCGTCGAGGTGGTGCTGTCGTACTGACCGGTGTCGGTCATCCGCTCCCACGAGCCCGTGTCGAGAGCGTCGTCGCGCGGGCTGCCCGGGCGGTGCCCGGAGTCCCGGCCCCGGCCGCGCTCGTCCGTGCGCCAGCTGCCGGTGTCGGCCGCGCCCTCGGTCGCGTCGCGGGCCGCCTCCCAGCGTCCGCGCCGCCCGCCGTCCTGGTCCGGGCGGTCTGGGGGCCGCGGGCCGCGGCGGTCGTCGGGACGCTCGGGAGGTGCCTCGATCGGTGCCATCGCCCGGCGGGACCACTCGCCGGTCATGTCGGGGTGTCGCCACCGGTCCGCGTCGGGCTCGCCGGCCCAGGAACCGCGGTCACCACCGGGGCCGGGCGGCTCGTTCGGGTCGGGCTCCGCACGCCGCCCGCCGCGACCTCGGCCGGGCTGGTCGCCGAAGTCCGCGTCGTCGCCCCGGCTGCGGCGGCCGGGCACGTCGGCTTCGTCGTCTCGGCCGCGGCGACGCTGGGTCGGCACGTCGGCGGAGGCCGCCTCGTCGCGCCAGCCGCGGGCGGCCGGGTCGACCTGGCCACGCCCGCCGGGACCCGACTGGTCGCGGTCGTCATCGCGAGCCCGCCGACTACGCCCGGTGTCGCCGGCGCCGTCACGCCAGTCACGGACCGGCGCCACACCCGGCCCGCGCTCGTCGCTCCGGCCGCGCACGGCAGGACCGCCGCCGCCGGCTTCGTCGGTGCGCCCGCGGCGTGCGCGGCCGACTGGCTCGATCGGGTCGTCCGTGCGCTCACGGCGTGCACGGCTAGCCGGTTCGATCGGGTCGGGTTCGTCGGTGCGGGCGCGGCGTGCGCGGCCGACTGGCTCGGTGGGGTCGGGTTCGTCGCTCTGGCTGCGGCGTGCGCGGCTGACCGGTCCGATCGGGTCGGGTCCGTCCGTCCGGGCGCGGCGCGCGCGGCCGACTGGCTCGATCGGGTCGGGCTCGTCGGTGCGGCCGCGGCGTGCCCGGCCGACTGGCTCGATTGGGTCCGGCTCGCTGGTCCGACCGCGTCGACCGCGGCTGACCGGTTCGATCGGGTCGGATTCGTCGGTGCGGGCGCGGCGTCCCCGGCTGGGCGGGTCGGTCTCCGTGGGCCGGGTGTGGCCACGCGCGTCGTCGAGCCCCTCGCTCCAACTGCCGTGGCCGGTCTGCGAGATCGGGTCGGCGTCGCCATGCCTGGCGCGGCGGCCCGAGGACTCGAGCGCGTCCGGATCGTCGTGCCGGGACCGGCGGCCGCGGGTGGGCGGCTCGTCGTCGGCGCGGCTGCGCCGCCCGGTCGTCGCCGGGCCGGTCGGGTCCAGGTAGCCAGTACCGGTCGAACTGGCGGACCAGCCGTTCGACCCGGGTGGCTCAGGGTCGCCGTCGCGGGAGCGGCGACCACGGCCGGCCGGCTCGCCGTGCCAGGACTGGCTCGGCTGGTCGAGCGGGTCGGCGTCGTCGGAGTGCCGGTTGCGTCGTCCCCGGAGCGGCACCTGGATCGAGCCGGTGTCGGTGTGCCGGGCAACGCTGGGCAACTCGGTGTCGGTCGGTTGGGTCTGCCAACTCGGCGACCCCGTCGCGTCAGCCGCTCCGCGACGGCGGCGGGCGCGGCTGACCGGCTCGCTGTCGCCGGCCTCGTCGCGCCGCGCGCGCCGACCCTCGGTCTCGGCCGTGCCGGTCGAGTAGCCGAGGTTCGGCAACTCGGTGTTGGTTACCTCGTCCTGCCAGCTGCGCCTGCCGACGTCCGGTTCCGGAGCGGCCTCGTCGCGCCGGCGCCGACCGCGGCTGACCGGCTCGGACTCGGCGTCAGCAAGCCGCCGCCGACCGCCGTCGGGCAGTTCGAGCCCCGTGCGCGAGTCCGCGACGTCGTCGCGCTGGCGGCGCCCGCCGCTGGAGAGTTCGATGTCGCCGGGTTCGTCCCATCGGCCGGCGCGGGAGTCGGTGGCACGGTCCCGGCGGGGGAACCCGCTGCTCGACAGCTCAACCGCGTCGTCCCGGGAGCGGCCGGTCCGCGAGTCGCTGACGTCGCGCTGCCGCCGCCCGCCGCTGGAGAGCTCGATGTCGCCGGACTCGTCCCATCGGCCCGCGCGCGAATCGGTGACGCCGTCCCGCCGCCGGCGCCCGCCGCTCGACATTTCGATCTCGTCGTCGCGCATGCGGCCGGTCCGCGAGTCGCTGACGTCGCGCTGCCGCCGCCCGCCGCTGGAGAGCTCGATCTCGTCGTCGAAGTCGCGGCCGGCGCGCGAGTCCGAGATGTCGCGCGATCGGCGCCCACCGCTCGACAGCTCGACGTCGTCGCCGCGCCGCCCAGTCCGTGAGTCGCTGATGTCGCGTGACCGGCGCCCGCCACTGGACAGTTCGATGTCGTCGTCGCGCATGCGGCCGGTCCGCGAGTCGCTGACGTCGCGCTGACGTCGGCCGCCGCTGGAGAGCTCGATCTCGTCGTCGAAGTCGCGGCCGGCGCGCGAGTCCGAAATGTCGCGTGACCGGCGCCCGCCGCTGGACAGTTCGATGTCGTCGTCGCGCATGCGGCCGGTCCGCGAATCGCTGACGTCGCGCTGCCGCCGGCCGCCGCTGGAGAGCTCGATCGAGTCGTCAAAGTCGCGTCCAGCGCGCGAGTCCGAAATGTCCCGCGACCGGCGCCCACCACTGGACAGTTCGACATCATCGCCCCGGCGACCGGTGCGTGAGTCACTGACGTCGCGTCGCCGTCGGCCGCCGCTGGAGAGCTCGATCTCGTCGTCGAAATCGTCATCGCGCCGCCGACGGGCGGGCGGCACATCGTCGTCGTCCCGGCGGGAACCCCTGCTGCCGCCGGTCGGGACGACGACCATGTCGTCGTCGGCGGACCCGGCTCGTCTTTCCAGAAGTTCTTCGGCAGCTTGAGCGAGGCAGTGTCCTCGAGCTGCGTGATGGCGGCCAGCTCGCTGCCGGACGCGCCCAGCGGATCCCACTCGGACACCGCGTCAGGGCTGGGATCGGCGGCCGTCGGTCGGACGCCCCGCCGGCTGCCGGTGCGGCGTGGGCGGTCATCGGACCGGGACGAACGAGACTTCGGCGACGTCACCGGGGTGTCGTCACCGCGCGCCCAATCCCGATAGTCCACGGCCGGAGCGTGACCTTCCTGTATCGGATCGCAATCGTCCGTCACGGGCAACACGCACAGATCTCAAGCAACGGACGCGTAGAGATGGTAGTCGACCCAGAGTGTGGTCGCTGCTCCCGGTGACCTCAGATTTCTTTCCTCCACACGTTGGGGACCAAGGATCCGCACGTCAGACGGGCCCTGTCGAACGGTTCACAGTGGTCGTGCACAGGCTGTGCACAGGTCTCCACACACCCTCTGGCCAGCTATCCACAGGTTGTCCAAAGGTTCGTCCACCTACCGCTTTGCTCCGTCGCGCCACGGGCTCATATGGTTGCCGTTCGGTTCGCGACAGAACCGGCGCGACATCCCCCGGTCGTGTCGGGGGCAGACCGATCAGGTTTTGGTTATAGTACATCCGTACGAGAGGGGGCTCCCGTGTCGATCAGCGACGACGTGCGCGGTGGCCGCCCATCCGGCCCAGCACCGCAGGATGCCCCTCCTCCGCAGCGCGACGGCGGCTACGACAAGACGCCGCCGCAAGACGTCGCCGCCGAGCAGTGCGTGCTGGGCGGCATGCTGCTCTCCAAGGACGCCATCGCCGACGTCGTCGAGATCCTCAAGACCGGCGACTTCTACCGGCCCGATCCACGCCACCGTCTTCGACGCGATCCTCGACCTCTACGGCCGCGGCGAGCCGGCCGACGCGATCACCGTCGTCGGCCGCGCTGGCCGACTCCGGCGACCTGCTCCGCGTCGGCGGCGCGCCGTACCTGCAGACGCTGATGGCCAGCGTGCCGACCGCGGCCAACGCCGGCTACTACGCGCGCATCGTCGCCGAGCGCGCCGTGCTGCGCCGGCTGGTCGAGGCCGGCACCCGCATCGTCCAGCTCGGCTACGGCTCCGCCGCCGGCGGCGGCCGCGACGTCGACGACATGGTCGACCTCGCCCAGCAGGCGATCTACGACGTCACCGAGAAGCGGGTCAGCGAAGACTTCGCGATCCTCGCCGACATGCTGCAGCCGACCCTCGACGAGATCGAGGCGGTCGGCGCGCAGGGCGGCGTGATGACCGGCGTGCCGACCGGCTTCACCGACCTCGACCGCCTGCTCAACGGCCTGCACGCCGGCCAGCTGATCATCGTTGCCGGTCGACCTGGTCTGGGCAAGGCGCTGGCCCTCGACACGCCGCTGCCGACGCCGACCGGCTGGACGACGATGGGTGAGGTCCGCGTCGGCGACCAGTTGCTCGACGCCGACGGCCGGCCGACCGCGGTGACGCACGCCTTCGACGTGATGCACGACCGGCCCTGCTACGAGGTCGAGTTCTCCGACGGCTCGGTCATCGTCGCCGACGCCGACACCTCTGGAAGACCACGACCCGTGCCGCGCGCCGGCAGCGCTCCGAGGACAACCGTGTGCCGCAATGGCCGGCCGCCGCGCGCGTTGCCGTCGCGGCGGCTTCTGCCGGTCAGGCTGGCCAGCCTGACCAACTTGTCACGTTCGGCGAGGCGGTGGCTGTCGTCGGCGACCAGTTCCGGCACGTGCTGCATACGGTTGCAGCCGAGGTCGGCGTCGCCGGTCGGGTCACTCGTGAATACGTCCGCCGCGGCAAACCGTGGCGCCGGCAGATCGAGGCCTACTCCAGCCGTGCGTTGTTGGAAGCCTCCACAGGCGCGTAAATCGCACCATCAATGTCGAGACCACGGCTGTGCACTCGCCGACCGTCACCACCGCCGAGATCCGCGATACGTTGCGTCGTCCTGGCGACGGCCGGCTGAACCACGCGGTCGAGAACACGCGGCCGTTGAACCTGCCCGAGCGCGATCTTGTCGTGCCGCCGTACACGCTTGGGTGTGTGGCTGGGCGACGGACACACGGATGCGGTCGCGGTTCACCACCGTCGATCCCCAGATCGTCGCTTTCGTCGAGGCAGACGGCTTCGTCGTCAGCGAAGGGTGCGGCCGACAGCTACGCCATTCATCTGCCAAGCGTCGAAGCGTCGGCGACCAGGCAGTGCTTCGTCTGCGGGAAGCCCTTCACTCCACGGGCTTCGAGCGTGCGGACCTGCGGGCGAAGCTGCGTGCAGCACGTCGTCGTCGCGTGCCGCGCAACGCACACCGCAAGGGTGTGCCGACTGCGGCGAGGTCACCTCTGGCACGGCCAACGGATCACGCCGCTGCGCGTCGTGTCATCGTGCGGCACGGGTCGTTCACCGGGCTGCTGCGCCAGGTCGGAGTCTTGGGCGACAAGCACATCCCCAGCGTTACCTGCGGGCGTCCGAAGCGGCAGCGCCGTGAGCTGCTGGCTGGGCTGCTCGACACCGACGGCACCGTGACGCCGACCGGCAATGTCCAGTTCACGTCGACCTCGCCGGCGGCTGGCCGACGACGTCTACGAGCTGGTCGTCAGCCTCGGCTACCGCTGCACGATGACCACGAAGGCGGTCAAGGGTCGCACCCGCGAGTCCTCGACGGCCTACACCCTGAACTTCACCACCGTCGACGACGTGTTCCGCCTCGAGCGCAAGCGGTTGGCGCACACAGGAGCGCCGACGGTCGACCAGCACGCGCGCACGGGCTCGCGGTACATCGTCGACGTGCGGCCGGTCGCGAGCGTGCCGGTGCGCTGCGTGACGGTCGACAACGCCGATCACCTCTACCTGGCCGGGCGGGCGATGATCCCGACCCACAACAGCACGGCGTCCATGGACTTCGCCCGGAACGCGGCGATTCGGCACAACTGGCCAGCGCCATCTTCTCGCTGGAAATGAGCAAGGTCGAGATCGTCATGCGGCTGCTCTCGGCCGAGGCGCGGGTGCCGCTGCACGTGCTGCGCTCCGGGCAGCTCTCCGACGACGACTGGACCAAGCTGGCCCGCCGCATGGGCGAGATCAGCGAGGCGCCGCTCTTCGTCGACGACACGCCGAACATGAACCTGATGGAGATCCGGGCCAAGGCCCGGCGGCTCAAGCAGCGCCACGACCTCAAGCTGATCGTCGTCGACTATCTGCAGCTGATGACCTCGCCGAAGCGCACCGAGAGCCGCCAGCAGGAGGTCGCCGAGCTGTCCCGTGGCCTCAAGCTGCTGGCCAAGGAGGTCGAGTGCCCGGTGATCGCGGTCAGCCAGCTCAACCGTGGCCCCGAGCAGCGCACCGACAAGCGCCCGCAGCTGTCCGACCTGCGTGAAGTCCGGCTCGATCGAGCAGGATGCCGACGTGGTCATCCTGCTGCACCGCGACGACTACTACGACAAGGAGTCGCCGCGCGCGGGCGAGGCGGACTTCATCGTGGCCAAGCACCGAAACGGCCCGACCGACACGATCACCGTCGCCGCCCAGCTGCACCTGTCGCGCTTCGTCGACATGGCGATCTGACCGACGGACTCAGGACAGCAGCGGAAACCAGCCCGCCGCCTCGCCGAGCGCGAGCCGGTCGCGGCGCGGTCAGCGACTGTCGTCCGCTGGCCTTGAGCAGAAAGTCCGTCGGCGACCAGGTCGGCGGGCCGCACCACCTCGTCGCTCAGCAAGCCGTCCATCGTGGACACGGCGACGGCCAGGGCGACCGTCCGGCGGTTCGCGGCGCCGTCGGCAGCTCGACGCGTCAGGTCCAGGTGGTGGACGACCGCCTCGGTGACCAGCGTCGCGAGGAAGTCGGGCACCGCCAGCACGTGTCCCTGCGTCGCCACGAACCGCGCCGGGTCGGCGGCCGCGGCGGCCCGTACGGCGGCCGGTGCGGTCTCGGCCCAGACCGCCACGATCGCCGACGGCCGGTCGAACGCACTCGCCGCCCGCCGGTTCGACCAGGCCTCATGCCGGCTCGGCGCCGGCTCGCCCGCGTCCGGGGACGCCGACCAGTAGCTCACGTAGTCCACATCGGACGGACCGGCAACCGTGCTGGCCACGGTCACCAGGGCCCGCCGCGCGTCTTCGAGCAGGTGGTGCAGGACATCGGCGACCACCCAGCCGCGGCATCGGGTGCGCACGCAGCAGGTCGTCGTCGGTCAGCGGCAGCACCGTCGCCGTGACCGCCTCGTAGGCGGCGGCGAGGGCCGCGCCGGCGGGGGCCGTCATATCTAGACGATCTCATGCGAGCCGGGGGCCGGCAGCCGACAACGGCCACCGACCCCCCGTGCGGCCCGGCGTGCTCAGTCGAACAGCTCGCCCAGGAAGCCCTTCTTGCGCTTGTTGCGGTAGTGGCCGTGGTAGCCGTGACTGCCCGCCGTGGCCGTAGGCCGGCTGCGGCGGGTAGTGCGCCGGCGGGGGCGGCGGCACGTGGCTCGGCTGGCCGTATCCGGGCTGCCCGTGACCGCCCGGCGGCGGCGGCGGCGGCGGCGGGTAGCCGGCCGGCTGCGTCGGCTGGCCCGGCGCGCCCTGCTTGACGGTTCCAGTTGGCCTCGGCCTCGAAGAGCTTCTCGAGCTCGCCGCGGTCGAGGAAAATCCCACGGCACTCGCCGCACTGGTCGATGGTGACGCCGCTGCGCTCGTAGGTTCGCATCTCGCCACGACACTTCGGACAGGTCATCTGCATCACTCGACGGTACCGGGTCGACGCACGTCCGCCGAGTCGAGCGCTTCGGCCACCTCGCCGTCGGTCACCTGGTGGAAGTCGTCGTAGAACTCGCTCACCGCGCCGAACGTCGCCGGCCGCAGTGGGCAGACCAGCTCGTCGACCAGTGGCTGCAAGGCTTTCAGGGCTCGCGCCGAGCCGACCGGCACGGCGAGCACGACCCCGGCGGCATCGAGCTCGCGGGCCACCCCGACCGCCGCCCGCGCCGTCGCGCCGGTCGCGAGACCGTCGTCGACCAGCACCGCGACCGTGCCGCGCAACGCCAGCGGTGGGCGCCCGCCCCGGTAGATGCGCCTCGCGCCGGCGCCAGTTCCGCCGCTCCCGGTCGAGCACCGCGTCGATGTCGCGCTGGTCGAGCCGCGCGGCCACCTCGTCGTTGCGCACCGAGACGCCGCCCGGCCCGAGCGCGCCGAACGCGACCTCCGGCGCCCAGGGCACGCCGAGCTTGCGGATGACCAGCACGTCGAGCGGGACGCCGAGCCGGGCGGCCACCGCCGCGGCGACCGGCACGCCGCCGCGGACCAGCCCGAGGACGACGACGTCGGGCCGCCGCGCATAGCCGGCCAGCCCTCGGCGAGCGCCGCGCCGGCCGCCGCCCGGTCACGGAACAAGCCCTCCACCCATTCAGGTGTACGCCGTCGCGCGCTCGTCCGCTCGCCTCTTCCACCCGATCGCTGCGGCCGGGCGCGGCCGCGTCGGCGCAACGCCGGCGCCCAGGCCAGCAGGGCGACCGGGTACAGCAGGTAGCCGAACCGGGTCGAGGGCATCAGCAGGATCGCCGCGAGCAGCCCGTACCCGCTGATCAGCGCCGCGGCGGCCGCGGTGCGCGGCGGGCGGCGGATGATCCAGACGGCGATGGCCAGCCCCGGCGAGGCCCAGCAGGCCGGCGGCGATCAACCGTCCGCCGGGCAGGGCGGCGGCGATCAGGTGGCCGGGGAACGGCGACGCCGCCGGGCTGCTGACCACGCCGTGCCCGAGCGGGAAGCCGATCACGTTGTCGACCAGCGCGCCCGGATCACGCCAGCAGCGGCGGCACGAGCGGCGAGCACCGGCAGGCCCGAGCGCGCCGAGCGCGAACGGGCGCAGCCGCCGCCGGGTCAGCGCGTGGATCAGCAGCACGACGACGATCGGCAGGCGAACAGCTTCAGCGCGCCGGCCAGCCCGGCGGCGACGCCGGCCCAGGCCCAGCGCTCCCGCGGCAGCACAGCGCGAGCGCCAGCAGGCACAGCGCGAGCACCGGCAGGTCGTCGCCGCCGGTCGCGAGGGTGAGCGCGCAGATCGGCAGCACCGTGGTGAGCTGCACCGCGCGCAGCAGGTGCGGCCCGCGGACCAGCGCGACCGCGGCCGCGAGGGCGGCCGACGGTGCGAGCAGGAACCAGATCCGGGCGTCGGTCCACCAGGCGTCACCGGCGATCGCGCGGGGCAGACCGAACAGCGCCATACCCGGCTGGTACGGCAGGTAGCCCAGCAGCCGCTCGTCGGCGGGCAGCCGCGGCGATGGTGTCGTCGGAGAGGTAGGGCGTGCCGTGGTGCAGCAGGCGGACTGCCGCCGTCCTCGACGACCAGCACTTCCTCCTGCGCGCGGTCGGTGCGGCCGCCGGCCCGCTCGACGCTCTGGATCAGCGTGGGCACCCAGGCGGTGGCGACCCAGGCGAGGCCGGTGATCGCCGCGCGCAGCCGCGGGTCGCGGTTGCCGGCGAGCCACTGCACCAGCACGGCGACCGCCGCGGCGGCGTAGCCGAAGGCGGCGACCGAGCCCCAGGCGCGGTGCGGCAGCAGCGTCGAGGTGGCCGCGGTGATCACGGCGAAACCGGCGGAGAGCGCGTAGAGCCCGAGGTCGAACGCCAGGCCGCCGGCCGCCCGGTCGAGCCGGGACCAGGTGATCACCCGCCCAAGTGTGGCAAACGCTCGCCGCGCTGTCGCGGCACCGGCCGCCGGTGCGGGCTGAGCCGGATCACCGCGCCCTCGTCGTGCAGCGCCGGCGCGAGCGTGCCGGGCCGGCCGCCGGAGCCGCGGTGCAGCGCCGCGAGCAGCCGGCGCGGCGGTCATCGGACGGGCGAACAGGTGGCCCTGGCCGGCGGTGCAGCCCATCTCCCAGAGCGCGCGGCGCTGGGGCTCGCTGTCGACGCCCTCGGCGACCACCGCGAGGTTGAGGCTGCGGCCGAGGTCGACGGTCGACCGGATGACGGCGCCGGCCTCGGGCGAGGTCTCCATCGCGCTGACGAACTCACTGTCGATCTTGAGCTCGTGTACGGGGATCCGGGACAGCACAGACAGCGACGAGTAGCCGGTGCCGAAGTCGTCGAGCGCGAGCCGCACGCCCTCGTCGCGGAGCCGGCCGAGCACCCGGTCGACGACCTCGAGCTGGCTGATCGTCAGCGTCTCGGTCAGCTCCAGGATGAGCCGGTCGGGCGGCAGGTCGTGGGTGCGCAGCCGGGTCATCACGGAGCCCGGGAAGCGCGGGTCGAGCAGGCTGCGTGGCGCGACGTTGACCGCGACCGGCAGGTCGAAGCCGGCCTCCCGCCAGGAGACGCAGGCGAGCAGCGCCTGGTCGAGGACGGCTTCGGCGAAGGCCGGCAGCAGGCCACTGCGCTCGACCGTCTCCAGGAACCGCAGCGGGTCGACGGTGCCGTGGTCGGGGTGGTGCCAGCGGGCCAGCGCCTCGGCTGCGATCACCTCGCCGCTGGCCAGGTCGACGATCGGCTGGAAGTCGACGGTGAGCGTGCCGTCGGCGACCGCGCTGGTCAGGCCGCCGGTCGAGCGCGAGGCGGCCGATGTCGGCGGTGTCGCGGGCGTGCGAGTAGGTGGCGATCCGCTGGCCGGAGCGCTTGGCCTGGTACATCGCGACGTCGGCGCGGCGGAGCAGTTCGGCGATGCCGCCGGTGCTCGGCGCGGTCGCGATGCCGCCGCTGGCCTCGACGCTGATCCGCATGCCCTCGACCTCGATCGGCTCGTGCAGGGCGCGCGATCAGCAGGTCGGCCCGGTGCGCGGCGACGGCGGGCGCCGGCAGGCCGGTCATCAGCACGGCGAACTCGTCGCCGCCGAGGCGGGCGACCAGGTCGCCGGTCCGGGCGGTCGCCTTGAGCCGGTCGGCCACCTGCTTGAGCACGTCGTCGCCGGCGGCGTGACCGAGCGTGTCATTGACCTCTTTGAAGTGGTTGAGGTCGAGCAGCAGCAGCGCGATGACACCGTCGGCGTGACCTCCGGTGATCACTTTCTGGCCCTGGTCGAGCAGCTGCCGGCGGTTGGCCAGGCCGGTCAACGCGTCGTGCGCCGCCTCGTGCGCGTGCACGACCGCGACCCGCTGCAGCTCGGCGTACGCGGACGCGTTGTGTATGGCGGTGTTGAGTGCCGACGCGAACGTGCGGAGCTTGTAGTTCTCCATCTCGTTGAGCGTGACCGGCCCGCGGAAACGGAGCCGGAGCTCGCCGATCGGCCGCTTGTCGGCGCGGCCTTCCAGCACCGTGGTGATCACGAACGCGTCGGTCGGCCATTCGCCCTCACCGCTCGGGGTGGACCTTGCCGCCGGCGCCGCGGACGAGCCGTGGCGGGTCGGTGTGGAAGACCTCGACCTCAGCGCCGTCGGCCGAGAAGAGATCGGGCGCCCACTCGACGGCGACCGCCATGACCCGTCCAGGTCGACGTCGTTGAGCGCTTCCGCGGAACTGGCGAGACCTTGCCACGACATGCGTTCGTGGCGCTTGCGGATGCGGGAGAGGTACCACAGGTGCAGGGTCAGAATCAGCAGCGGCGCGATGAGCAGCAGTTGGGCATCGCGGTTGACCGAGAACAGCCAGACGAGCAGCAGTGCCACGATGCCGCGGACGGCCATGAACCCCAGCCGGATGTCGAGTTGGCGGCGTTATCTGCTTGGCCAACGGCGTGTGGGTCGCCAGCGCGACGACGGGATTGACGAGCACCTCGTCGACCACCGTGACGGTGATGAGGATCAGTAGCTGCGCGATCGGATCGAACTGCGGACCTGTGCCGGAGAACGCGGATGCCGGTCGCATAGGCCACCAATCCGCCCGCGGCCACGGCAATCGTGTCCTTTCCGGCGCCGAATGCGACCTTCATCGGGCTGACCCGACCGATCAACCGGCCGATGACGATGCCGACCGCGGTGCACAGCACCATCCACGGTGGCGGCACCACCACAAGGCCGACCAGGAAGACGATTTCCTTCCAGCCCTGGCCCCATTTGTTGGCACCCAGCCGAATGTTGATGTTGGTGCGGTTGGAGGCGGTCGCGGCCAGGGTCAGCGCCAGGATTGCCAGCAGTGATGGGGTTTGTACAGTCGCCTGCGGCGATCGCGTAAATCGACGCCACGATAGCGATCGAGGCCACAAACACCACGAGACCGACGAGCAGCCGCAGCTGCCGATCGGTCGCGTTGTGGTGTGTTCTTGTCGTGTCGGTCAATCGATCCCCATCAGAGCGATGCCTACGAGTGACGTCAGCATACCCGGACCGTGACTTTTGTGGCCTTCGACGAATGTCAGTCCCAGTCGGTGCTGCGCATGTCCTGCTCCCGCCTGTGCGCCCGGCCGGCTTGTTCCGGCGATGGGGGCAAGCGTAGGTTGCGATCCACCGGATTTGAACCGGGAAATGTCAATATGAGCAGGATTCGCTAACTGTAGACCGTTTTGTCACGATGCGTTCCGAGCATGAATGCGCTAGCGCATTCGACGCGATGCGGTTTGTACTATTCGGTCCGAAGCGTTCGGCGTAATCGAATTTGCGCGCGGGCGTCAGCGATTGTGTGCGGTGCGTGGGCAATGGTGCGCCCATCGATATTGTCGGACTGATCGGCGGTAAGGAACCACCCCCACTCGCGTGACTTATGTCAACGCTCCGCATCTGCATACTTCGACAAACCCCCATGAGCCCGGATGAATTTCCCGCATCGCATGGGTCGAAGTGCCACTCTGCGTAGCCGATCAGTCGACAGTCCATGCACCATGTGGTGGTCATGAATAAGCCGCGTACCCCATTCCCGCGGATGCATTAACAAACCGACGCGGGAAGCGGACAAAATTTGTGCGATAGTACGAGATCGATATAACTGAGCCGGAAGATGTCCGCAGCCGCACGGTGTCCGACCTGGCACCGATAGGCTCAGACCGTGGGTGAGACCAACCTGACGCACGTCGACGAGAGCGGGGCGGCCCGCATGGTCGACGTCTCCGCTAAGGACGTCTCCGCCCGGCGGGCCACCGCCGCCGGCGAGCTGCACACCACGGCCGAGGTGATCGACCTGCTGCGCCGCGACGGCCTGCCCAAGGGCGACGCGCTCGCGGTCGCCCGGATCGCGGGCATCATGGGCGCCAAGAAGACGCCGGACCTGGTGCCGCTGTGCCATCCGATCGCGCTGACCGGCGTGACCGTCGACTTCGCGCTCGGCGAGACCACGGTGGAGATCACCGCGGTGACGAAGACCGCCGACCGCACCGGCGTCGAGATGGAGGCGCTGACCGCCGTCGCCACCGCCGGCCTCGCCCTGGTCGACATGGTCAAGGCGGTCGACCCGGCCGCGTCGATCAACGACGTCCGGGTGCTGCGCAAAGAAGGCGGCAAGACCGGTCTCTGGACCAGGGAGGACGAGCAGTGATCCGCGCCCGCGTCATCGTGGCCTCCAACCGGGCGGCCGCCGGCGTCTACGCCGACACCAGCGGGCCGATCCTGGTCGAGGGCCTGCGGCAGATCGGCTGCGAGGTCGGCGAGCCCATCGTGGTGCCCGACGGCGAGCCGGTCGCGCAGGCGTTGCGGATGTCGATCGCCGAAGGCATCGAAGTCGTGGTGACCAGCGGCGGCACCGGCATCACCCCGACCGACCAGACGCCCGAGGTGACCAAGGTGCTGCTCGACTACGAGGTGCCGGGCATCGCCGAGGCGATCCGGGCGCACAGCCGGGACAAGGTCCCGGCCGCCGCGCTGTCCCGCGGGGTCGCCGGAGTGGCCGGCCGGACGCTGGTGGTCAACCTGCCCGGCTCGAAGGGCGGCGCCCGCGACGGCCTCGCCGTGCTCGGCCCGATCCTGGTGCACGCGGTCGACCAGCTCCGCGGCGGCGATCACCCGCGCTCCAACATCTGAGCCGGGGCATGTCGGCGATAGGCTCGCGGGGTGACCGCCGAAACCGTCGCGACCGCCGCGCCGACCGCCTGGGACCGGGCCCGCACGCTGATGTACGAGGCCGGCCGCGCCGCCGCGCTGGAGCCCGTCGAGGCGCCGGTCGACGACGCCGACGGGCTGACCCTGGCACAGGACCTGGTCACGCTGACCAGCCTGCCGGCGTTTCCGACGTCGAGTGTGGACGGCTTCGCCGTCCGCGGCCCGGCGCCGTGGCGCTTGGTCGGCAAGGTGCTCGCCGGCAACTCCCCCGCCCCGCTGCACCGACGACGGCACCGCGGTCGAGATCGCCACCGGCGGGATGCTGCCGTCCGGGGCCGACGCGGTGCTCCGGGTCGAGGAGTCGACCCGCACCGGCGACGGCCGGGTCACCGGCCGGTTGCGCGAGACCGTCGAGTGGCGCCGGCCCGGCGAAGAGGCCGAGCTCGGCGAGCTGCTCGTCCCGGCCGGCACACCGGTCGACCCGGGCGTGCTCGGGCTGGCCGCGTCCTGCGGCTACGACACGCTCGCCGTCCGCCCGCGACCGCGTGCCGCGGTGCGGATCTTCGGCGACGAACTGCTCACCCAGGGCCCGCCCGGCGACGGCCGGGTCCGGGACGCGCTCGGTCCGAACGTGCCCGGCCTGCTCCGCCGGTACGGGTGCGCAGGTGGCGCCCGGCGCCGTGGTCGGCCCGGTCGAGGACACCCTCGACGCGCACGTCGCCGCGATCCGGTCGGCGCTCGCCGAAGCCGACCTGGTCTGCACCACCGGCGGCACCATGCACGGGCCGGTCGACCACCTGCACCCGGCGCTGCGCCGCGCTCGGCGCCGAGTACCTGGTCAACACCGTCGCGGTCCGGCCCGGCTTCCCGATGCTGGTCGCCCGGGTCACCGGCGACGACGGGCGGGCCCGGTTCATCGCCGGGCTGCCCGGCAACCCGCAGTCGGCGCTGGTCGCGCTCGCCTCGCTGGTCGAGCCGCTGCTCGCCGGGCTGCGCGGGCGGGCCGCTGCCGACCGCTCGGGACGGTCACGCTGGCCGAACCGGTGCCCGGGCCGGGGCGACTACACGCACCTCGCGCTCGTGCACGTCGACGCCGCCCGGGCTCGGCCCGGCCGGTGCGGCACGTCGGCTCGGCGATGCTGCGCGGGCTGGCCCGGCGCACGGCTTCGCGGCGATCGCGCCGGGCACCTCGGGCGAGGCGGGCGCGCGGGTACCGTTCGTACCGTTGCCGCTACTGCCGGGAGAACGACCGTGATCGTCAACGTGACGCTCGGAGCCGCTCGACCTCGCCGCACACGAGGCGGCGGTCGCCGACCCGCGCGCCGGCGCGGTCGTCTCCTTCCAGGGCGTGGTCCGCGACCACGACGGCGGGCGCTCGGTGGTCTCGCTCGACTACGAGGGCCACCCGTCGGCGCTCGACGTGTTGCGCGAGGTCGCGGCCGAGATCGCCAAGGACCCCGAGGTGTACGCCGTGGCGGTCTCACACCGGGTCGGCGCGCTGGAGATCGGCGACGTGGCCCTGGTGGCCGCGGTCAGCACCGCCCACCGCGGCGCCGCGTTCGCCGCCTGCGCCCGCCTGGTCGACGAGGCCAAGGCCCGCCTGCCCATCTGGAAGCGCCAGGTCTTCGCCGACGGCACCGAGGAATGGGTCAACTGCCCTTAATGGGGTCGGCGTGGCCAGCCGCGGAGCCTGGCAGCGCAGCGAAGCGGAGCGGTGCCCGGCGGGAGCGATGGTCGCGCCCCCGACGGGCCCGGGACATGCTGTCTTGTTCTTGAACTTTGATTACGCTGGTGGATAGCGCGCCGGTCGATCCGGATGGTCTCGGGGTAGAAGGCGGGCTCGGCGCCGGGCCGCCACGGCAGGGTGGCGACCAGGACGATCAGCGCGAGCGCCAGCGAGTTCTCCATCAGGGCGCCCCAGAGGCCGTCCTCGTAGTGCGAGTACTCCGGGAGTTGGTGCTCGTAGGGCCAGATCGGGCGAGATCAGGAACAGCAGGTAGACGAAGATCGCGGCGCTCGCGTGCCGCAGACCCGGTCAGGGCCGGGAACCAGATCGGCGTACGCAGCGGTGCCAGGCCGCCCATGCCGGCGCTCGGTGCCAGCCCGCGCCGGGTCAGCCGGCGGCCGCTCGCCAGGCCTCGGCTCGCGTCGCGGCGGCGCATCGCGGCGTCGGCCAGGACCAGGATCGCCGGGATGACGAAGACCAGGTGGTGGGTCCAGGAGATCGGGCTGATCACGTTGGCGGTCAGCCCGACCAGGGTGAACGCGGTCAGCTCGTCGCCGTCGGCGTGGGCGCGGGAGGCGCGGGAGAGGCCGAGCGCGAAGACCAGCAGCGGCGAAGGAGAGCCAGAGCAGGGTGGGCGCCTCGGTCGTGTCGTAGAGGCGGGCCAGCACGCCGGCCAGGGACTGGTTCGGCGTCATGTCGGCCGCGCCGACCCGCTCGGTCTCGAAGATCACCCGGAGGCAGTAGGCGGACGAGTCACGGCCGGCGACCAGGAAGGTGCCCGGCGGTGACGGCGATGGCCGTCGCCACCGCCGTCGTCGCGGCCCGCCACTGGCGGGTGACCAGGAAGTAGACCACGAACAGCGCCGGGGTCAGCTTGATCGAGGCGGCCAGGCCGATGCCGACGCCGGCCCAGGAGCCGCTGCGGATGAAGCGGACCAGGGCGCCGCCGGTCGGTGCGAAGCCCGCGCTGGCCCGGGCACGCCAGCGCAGCGCCACCATGTCGGCCATGATCAGCAGGAACAGCAGCAGGTTGATCTGGCCGTAGCCGAGGGTCTCGCGGACCGGCTCGATCGCCGCCGCGAGCGGTACCGCGAGGCCGACCGCGAACCAGCGCGACCAGCCATAACGCCTGGCGATCGGGCCGAGCAGCGCCCACATCACCACCGCGAGGGCGAGCAGGCTGGCGACCACGTTGATCCAGGCGGCGGCCGCGAATGGCACCCGCGACATCGGCAGCATGAGCAGGCCGGCAAAGGGTGGGTAGGTGAACCCGAGCCCTGTGTCCGGCGCAGCGTATGCGTAGAGATCGTGTCCGCTCGCCCACCAGACAGCCGCACCGTGGTAGATCTTCATGTCGAAGAAGTTGTACGGCCGGCCGAACGCACCAATGGCGTACCAGGCCGTGACGAACGCGGCGGCGATGATGCCGACGCGTACGACGTTTCGACGATAGATCCCACGGACGGGGCTGCTGATCGGGGCGAGGCGGTCCATCCGTCTTCCGACGGTCGCCGGCATGGCGTGGCCACCCCCGTACCCTTTGTAACGTGCCGTCCAGGTCCGTCATCGAGCCTAGAGGGGCCCGTCTTTCGTCACCCGTGGCGTTATCCGACCGTGTCCGATCCCACACTAGTTCGCGACATTTCGTCCGCGTTAACGCGGGGCGACTGGTTCATGCGTATCAGGTAGTTACTGTCTGATTCAGCTCGGTAACTTGCGCCCTGCCGCGGCGGCGCGGTAGGCGATCTTCGCCTCGCGTCGGGCCGTCCTGGCCGCCCGGCGCAGTGACTGGCCGCTGTGCCCGAGTTGTCTGCAGGCCGTGGTCCAGGTTGTGCCGGCCGTGCTCGAGCGCGTGCCGGCTGTGTCCGGCGTAGTGGCTCGCCCGCCAGGCCAGGCCCGGTCGGCCCTGGGTGTCGGCCGCGGCGAGCAGCAGCCCGCCGAAGAGGCCCAGGTTCTTCATGAAGTGGGTCTCCTGGTGCCGCCGCTCCATGCGGGTCCTTGACCGTCCAGAAGGGATGGCCGGCCAGCGTGGTCGGCACCAGCGTGCTGGCCAGCACCAGCCGCCGCGGGCCGGGTGAGTCGCCCGGTCGCGAGCAGAAGTCCGGCCGACGACCTGGGCCGCCCCGTTGAGCCGCACCAGGGTCTCGGGATCGGTCGGCAGGCTCGGGTGGGTCTTCTCGAAGAGCGGACCGACCTTCTCGGTCACCTTCTGGGCCCGGGGCACGAACGCCGTCGGCCGGGCCACCGAGCGGGCGCCGCTGACGACGAAGATCGTGCTGAGGAAGAGACGCGCGACCGTGCGTACGGGACTCATGGCTTAACTCTTACCCCGTCGGAGCCAGCCGTATCCCCCAAACGGTGCGACAGCCCAGGGCTGCGTGCGCAGATACCGTCCGAAGTGGGGGACGGTGAACGCGACCGTGCCTCGCTCGCCGGAGTAGATCAGGCCCTTCTTGATCAGCGCGTCCCGGGCCGGCGACAGGCTGGCCGGCTTGCGGCCGAGCGCCTGGGCCACGTCCGCGGTGGCCACCGCGATGTCCATGTCGTCGGCTGCGACTCGCCGCCGACAGGCCGCCATCGCCCGCATGTACTCCCGCTCGGCCGGGGTGGCGCGCTCGAAGCGGGACCCGAAGAAGCCGACCGCCAGTTCGGCCTCGGCCTCCGGCGCGGCGACCCTGCACGTCGTCCGGCGGTGATCGGGGTACGCGGGGCGTGGTCCCAGGTCGCCTTGCCGTACGCCTGGACGAAATAGGGGTATCCGCCGGACTTCTCGTAGAGCAGGTCGAGCGCCTTCGGCTCGTACTCCACCTCTTCCCGCTCCGCCGGGGCGCCCAGCGCCTGGTCGGCGGCGATCCGGTCGAGCCGGTCGATCCGCTGGTAGCGGAACAGTCGCTCCGAGTAGGACTTGGCGGCGGACAGCACGGCCGGCAGGTGCGGCAGGCCGGCGCCGACCACGATCAGCGGCGCGCCGAACTGGGACAGCTCGTGGCACGCGGCGCAGAGCGCCGAGACGTCGTCGGCCGGCACGTCCTGCATCTCGTCGATGAACAGCGCGACGCCGGTGCCGACGTCGGTGGCCACCGCCGCGGCGTCGGTGAACAGCTCGACCAGGTCGATCTCGATGTCGCCGGAGTCGGCGCGCCCGGTCTTCACCGGCACGTCGATGCCGGGTTGCCAGCGGTCGCGCAGCTTGGCGTTGGCCTGGTTGGCGCGCAGCGCGAACGCCTTGAGCACGCCGAGGAAGTCGTCGATCCGTTCGGGCGCGCGGTGCCGCGGCGCGAGCTCGCGCACGGCCATGTGCAACGCCGCGGCGACCGGGCGGCGCAGCGACTGGTCGGGGCGGGCCTCGATCTTCCCGGTGCCCCAGAGCCGGCCGATCGCCTGCGAGCGCAGCGAGTTGAGCAGCACCGTCTTGCCGACACCGCGCAGGCCGGTCAGCACCAGGCTGCGCTCGGGGCGGCCGCGGGCGACCCGCTCGAGCACCACGTCGAAGACGTCGAGCTCGCGGTCGCGTCCAGCCAGCTCCGGCGGCCGCTGACCGGCACCGGGTGCGTAGGGGTTGCGCACCGGATCCATGTCGATGACGGTATCCGTCGATCTAGCAAAGACCCTAGAAATGCGTAGACGGCGGTACGGCGTGTCGCGGTCTCGCACGATCTAGGGCCGTCTAGCATCTAGCGCTAGACGGCCCTAGCTTTGCCTAGGTGCTGAGCAGCTGAGGCACCTAGCTTCGCTAGGTGCTGCGCAGCTTGAGGCAGAGGACGTAGTCGTTGAGGTCGAGTGGGCTGTCGAAGAAGTACCAGTCGGTGTAGCCGTCGACGTCTTTGCACTTCGACTCGGCGTCGTCCTGGCCGGTGGTGGCCGCGTCGAACCGGGCCAGCACCTGGTACGTCTTCGCACCACACTTGGCGATCTCGAGCTTCGGGTCGTTGGCCGAGCCGACGTTCTTGACGCACTGGCCCTTCTTGACGAACCGCGCGTCGGCCGACGACTCCGCGTCGGGCGTCGAGGACGGCTTCGCGTCGTCGCTCGGTCCCGCCGACGGGGTGGCCGAGGACTCGGCGGCGACCGTGTCCTTGTTGTCGTCTGGATCGGGGCGGCCGACGAAGTAGACCGCCGCCGCGCCGCCGCCGCATACCAGCACGGTCAGCGCGATGACCAGCGCGAGGATCGGGCTGAAGCCCTTCTTCTTCGGCGGCTGCTCGGGGGCGCCGTCCAGGCCGGCTCGGTGCCGTACTGCGGGAAGTTCTGGTCGTATTGCTGGGTCGGCTGGCCGTAGCCGGGCTGGCCATAGCCGGGCTGCTCGTAGCCCGGTTGTCCGTAGCCCGGCTGTCCCTGGCCCTGGCCCGGTTGCCCGTAGCCGCGGTTGGCCGCCGTAGGTCGGCTGGCTTGCCGTAGCCGGGATCGGGGTTGCCGTAGTCGCCGCCGCCGTAGCTGGGTGAGCCGGGGCCACCCGGCGGGCTCGACTGCGGCTGGCCGCCCCAGGGATCCTGGCCCGCCCCACGGGTCCGATGGCTGGCCGTACGGGTCGTTCGGCGAGCGACCCTGCCAGGGCTCCTGCGGCTGGCCGGGGTACGGTCCACCGTTGGGCGGTCCGTAGTTCGACATGGACGTTCCTCCTGGCCGAGGGGAGTTCTCATCGGTGGCGGCCACCGCGCGGGGCCGCGGTGCTCAGGTCACCGTAGCGGCTTACCGGGTGGTGCTCACCTCCCGGAACCGCGCCAAACCTACCGCTACGCTGCGGCGCGGGTCAGATCAGGCGGAGCTGTCGGTCCTTCGGCCGGCGTTCCTCGGTCGCGCCGAGCCGCTCGAACAGGCCCGGCGTCGATCGCGCCGAGGAACGGCGACGGGCCGGTGTCCCGCTCGGTGCCGTGCCGGAAGCGGCGCTGGGCGTGCGACACGTACAGCCGGTCCTGCGCCCGGGTGAGCCCGACGAAGAACAGCCGCCGCTCCTCGGCGAGGTCGTCGTCGCTGGTGCGGCCGTCGAAGAAGCGCAGCGGGAGCAGGCCGTCTTCGCAGCCGACCAGGAAGACGACCGGGAACTCGAGACCCTTCGCCGCGTGCAGGGTGAGCAGCGTGACCGCTTCGGCGCGCGGAGTCCAGCGCGTCGACCTCGGCGCCGGTGGCGAGCTGGGCGAGGAACTGCTCCAGGTCGTCGCCGCAGCGCCGGGCCAGCGGGGTGAGCACCTCGACGGCCGACCAGACGTCGGCCGGGCTCGGGCTGCTGCCGGTGCTGTCCGAGAGTGGGCGTGGCGAACCGTTCGGCCAGGAGTTGGCCGGCACGGCGTACCCGGGCGGGCAGTGACCTTCGCTGGCCGGACCCGCGAGCCGCAGCTCGCGGGCGATCGCCGCGACGCCGGCGCGGTCGCGCAGCCGGTTGTGCGACCGCTTCTGCACCGGGATGCCGGCCCGGGCGAGCGCCTCGACGATCGGGCGCGGCCTGCTGGTCGGTGCGGTAGAGCACGGCGATGTCGGAGAAGGAGATGCCGGCGGCGTTGCCGCTGATCCGGCCCGAGTCCAGCGACCGGTGGGAGAGGCCACCGACCAGGTCGTCGACGGTACGGGCGACGAAGTCGGCCTCGTCGGTGGCCGAGGCGGCGCCGGGTAGCGGCCGACCAGCGGCGCCTCCGGGTCGAGCCGGGCCGGGTCCAGCCGCCGCCCCTGACCAGCGACGAGGGCGCGATGGCCTGCACGGCGGCGGCCAGGATCGGCGCCGAGGAGCGGTAGTTGCGGGTCAGCCGGACCAGCCGGGCGTCGGTGAAGTCCTCGGCGAAGCGCATGAAGTAGCCGACGTCGGCGCCACGGAAGGAGTAGATCGCCTGGTCGGGGTCGCCGATCGCGCAGAGGTTGCCGTCCGCCGGGCAGAGCAGCCGCAGCAGCTCGTACTGCGTCTCGTCGACGTCCTGGTACTCGTCGACGAAGATCCACCGCCAGCGGCCCTGGTAGCGGTCGACCAGGTCGGCGTCCTCGCGAGCAGCTGCACCGGCAGCGTGATCAGCTCGTCGAGGTCGACCAGGTCCTGGCCGCGCAGCAGCTTCACGATAGGTCGCGTCGTCGTCGCCGGCCTCCTTGCGGGCGGCCTCCCGCTCGGTGTCGTCGGCGATCCGGAAGTCCTGCGGCAGCCCGGCGGCGGCCGCGTTCTCCCGCAGGATGGTCAGGCCGAGCGAGTGGAACGTGGCGACGGTGACGTCGTCGGCGACCGGGCCGAGCAGGCCGTCGAGCCGGTGCCGCAGCTCCTCGGCGGCCCGCCGGGTGAACGTGATCGCCAGGCAGTGCTCGGCGAAGACGCCCAGCTCGGCGCAGAGGTAGGCGATCCGGTGGGTGAGCGTGCGGGTCTTGCCGGTGCCCGGGCCGGCGACGATCAGCATCGGGCCGCCGGGCGCCGACGCGGCGACCCGCTGCATCGCGTCGAGGCGGTCGAGCAGGCCGGTGCCGACCTCCTCCATGCCGGCGAGCATCGGCTCGAACGGCTCGTGCGGCGACGACCTGCGGCGGCGGCGGGATCGGGGCGTCGCTTCGACCCGCTTGACCGGGCCCGCGGCTGCGCGGAGCCCTCGGACGGGCGGTCCGGTGGCGGGCTTGGGCTTTCCGCCTGGTCTGCGCGGGTACGTCGAACAGGGTGTCGGCCTGCGGTGCGCTGCTGGGCAGCTCGTCCGGGCTCGAAGACGCGGATGATGCCGTACTCGCCGTCGTACCCGGGGATGCGGTGGACCTCGCCGCGGCGCAGCCGGCGGATCGCCTCTTCGAGGTGGTCGCCGCCGACGTTCCTGATGTCGTCGAGCGGGGCGTCGCGGAGGATGGTCAGCTCCGGGCCGAGGGCGGCGACCAGGGTGTTGAGCTTGCCTTCGACCGTTTTCGAGCGGGGGCCGACGCCGGCGATCTCGCCGATGATCTCGGCGAGCTGCGAGCAGGTGCTGGACCGGCTTGGCGTTGCTTCGGACGTGTCCGGCTGGTCGGTCGGCCAGTTCCTCGACCCGGCTGAGTACGCCGATCGGTCAGCGGTTTGTGGCATTCCGGGCACAGGCCGCCGGCCGCCCGGGTCTGCTCGGGTCGCCAGTTGACGCCGCAGAGCCGGTGGCCGTCGGCGTGGTACTTGCCCTCTTCGGGGAAGAACTCCAGCGTGCCGGCCAGGCCGTCGCCGGTGCGCAGGGCGTCCCGGACCGCGTAGTAGTCGAGCTCGGTGGCCAGGACGGTCGCCTCGCGGGCCAGGGCCGGCGGCGAGTGGGCGTCCGAGTTGGACACCAGCTGGTAGCGGTCGAGGCTGGACACCCGCCAGTTCATCGCGGGGTCGGAGCTCAGCCCGGTCTCGACGGCGAAGATGTGGTCGGCGAGGTCGGCGTAGCAGTCGGCGATCGCGTCGAAACCGGACTTGCTGCCCAGCGCGGAGAACCACGGTGTCCAGATGTGCGCCGGCACCAGGTAGCCGTCCGGGCTCGCCTCCAGCGTGATCTCCAGGAGGTCGCGGGAGTCGAGGCCGAGGATCGGCCGGCCGTCGGAGGCGAGGTTGCCGATCCGCCCGAGCGCCGTGTTGAACCGCGCGACCGCGTCGAGGTCGGGCAGGTAGATCAGGTGGTGCACCTTGCGGGTGCGGTCGTCGCGCTTGTAGATCGTCGAGATCTCGACCGACAGCGTGAACCGGACGCGCTCCTCGGTGCTGGCCAGCCGCGGCGGGAGTTGCCGGCTCGCGGCCCGTTCGGCGTCGCGGCTGAGCCGGAAGAGTCCCGGTTCGGCCGGTTGGAGGTTTTCCTTCAGGTGGTCGTACCAGGCCGGGTGGGTGAAGTCGCCGGTGCCGAGCAGGGTGACGCCCTTGCGCCGGGCCCACAGCGCGAGGTTGGGCAGGGTCGAGGTCGCGGCTGCAGGCGCGGGAGTACTTGGAGTGGATGTGCAGGTCCGCGACGAAGGGTGCGGCGCTGTACGGGAGCACGCCGCATAGTGCCATGCCCCGGCGATGAATGCGGTGACCGTCCACCGTGGTGCGGCGTGTCGCACGTCCTTATGGGCTACGAAGTTCCACAAGGGTGACTTGTGGTGGCGCGCCGACCCGAACCGGCGGCCCCCAGAAGCCGGCGCCGTTGGTGACGTAGAGCTGGGTGTCGCCGAACCGGGCGTAGCCGCTGACGACGGGCTGCTCGAGCCGCACCAAGAGGTTGAACGGCACCATCTGCCCGCCGTGCGTGTGCCCGGAGAGTTGCAGGTCGACGCGCTGCTCGGCGGCGTCGTGCACCTGGATCGGGCTGGTGCGCGAGCAACACGACGGGTATGCGTCGGGTCGCGGCCGCGCAGCGCGCCGGCGATGTCCGGCCCGCCGGTACTGGTGCCTTCGCCGGCGAGATCGTTGACTCCGGCGAGGTCGATCGCGCCGCCTTGTGCGGTGATCAGCTGGCGCTGGTTGCGCAACGTGCGGATACCGAGGCGTTCGACCTCGGCGAGCCACTCCTCGGCGCCGGAGTAGTACTCGTGGTTGCCGGTCACGAAGAACGCGCCGTGCCGGGACTGGATGCCTCGCAATGGTGCGGCGGCCGCGCCGAGCTCGCGGACGCTGCCGTCGACCAGGTCTCCGACGACGGCCACGATGTCGGCCTGCGTCCGGTTGATGGCGGCGACGATACGTTCGGTGTGCGCGCGGCCGGCGAGCGGGCCGAGGTGGATGTCGGAGACGGTCGCGATCCGGAAGCCGTCCATGCTCCGCGCGGGAGCTTGGCCAGGGTGATCTGGACGCGGTCGAGGCGCGGGGCGCTGAGGGCGGTCCGGGCTCCGTAGGCGGTGATTCCGGTGGCGGTGAGGCCGGCGAAGATGGCGGCACCGCGGGCGAGCAGCAGCCGCCGCTCGATGCCGTCGGGGCGGTGTCGGGCGTCGGGTCCGGGTCGGCCGGTCTGTTGGGGTTCGGCCGCTGCTGTTTTGGTGGTTGTGGCGCCGACGGGCTGGGCCAGTTGGGCGGCTTCGTTTTCGGCGGCGGCCGTCCGGCGACGGAGCACGATGCGGATGACCAGCATCGGGATCTCCAGCAGGGCCAGTACCACCAGCAGGTAGAACATCAGCGCGATCCACAGGTACCCCGGCCAGGCGAGCACCGTCGGCACCGGTACGGGTGCCGATCAGCGTCGCCGGCACCAGCAATCCGAGAACGGCGGCGGCTAGCGC
The DNA here is from genome assembly GCA_963840005.1 of uncultured Actinomycetota bacterium. GTDB lineage: Bacteria > Actinomycetota > Actinomycetes > Mycobacteriales > Micromonosporaceae > Asanoa. The sequence continues at coordinate 50,313 of CAWIXO010000046.1, forward strand.
ACCGACGCGCCGGACCCGCCCGGGCCGCGTGGTGTCCCGTACAAGCCGTTTCCAGATATAGAAGTGGATCAGAGCGATGGCGGCAAAAGCCACGACGACCAGCAGAACGATGCCCACTTACCCACCCGCGAACGGCGGAAGGACGTCGACCTCGGCCCCGGCCGGCAGCGGCCGCTGACCGTCCCGCCAAGCGACGCCGTCAACGAGAAAACTCGCGACCTTGAGCACGGTGGCCAACCGGTCGCCATGCCGTTCGGCCAGCTCCGCGACGAAGCCGTCATGCGTCAACCCAGCGGACACGCTGGTCTCCGCGACCCCGGCAGCAGCCCGCGCGCCGGCGAAGAACCGGACGGTGACGGCCCCGTCGACGGGATTTCCCATGTCGATCAGCCTATCTCCCGCCCAAATCGGACCCGGGCCCACACCGCTCGCGGAGATCACCCGGCGCCTAGCCGTCCTAGCCGCCGATGGCGGACATCGGTCGGGCCGGCTGGAGGAACGACGGGTCGTCGATGCCGTGCCCGGCGCGCTTGACCCACATCGCCGCCTGCCAGCGGCGGGCGATCTCCTCGTCGGTGGCACCGCCGCGCAGCGCACCGCGTAGGTCGGACTCGTCCGTCGCGAACAGACAGTTCCGAATCTGCCCGTCCGCCGTCAGCCGGGTGCGGTCGCAGTCGCCGCAGAACGGCCGCGTCACACTGCCGATCACACCGACCCGTGCGGGCCCGCCGCCGCTGGTGCTGTAACCGTCGACCAACCACGTCTCGGCCGGTGCCCCACCCCGCTCGACCGGATCCGGCAGCAGCGTGTAACTGGCCCGCAAAGACTCCAGAATCTCGTCGGCGGTCACCATCGTCGCGCGATCCCAGCTGTGCTGCGCGTCGAGCGGCATCTGCTCGATGAACCGCAGCTCATAGCCGTGCTTCAGCGCGAACCGCACCAGCTCCGGCGCCTCGTCGTCATTGACCCCGCGCATCAGCACCGAGTTGATCTTCACGGGCACGAGCCCGGCGTCAGCCGCGGCCTCGAGCCCCTCGATGACCGAAGCATGGCGGTCCCGCCGAGTGAGCGTCTTGAACCGAGCCGGATCCAGCGTGTCGAGCGAAACGTTGACCCGATCGAGCCCGGCGTCCTTCAACGCGCCCGGCCAGTCGCTGCAGCCCGATCCCGTTGGTAGTGACCGACATCTTCGGCCGCGGGCGCAACTCGGCACACGCACCCACGATCTCGACCAGCCCGGGCCGAATCAGCGGCTCGCCCCCGGTGAACCGGACATTCGTGACACCCAACCGCTCGACCGCGATACGCACCAACCGCACGATCTCGGCGTCAGACGAGCAACTCTTCCCGCGGCAGCCACGCGAGCCCCTCAGCGGGCATGCAGTAGGTGCAGCGGAGGTTGCACCGATCGGTTAGCGACACCCGCAGATCGGTAGCTACCCGCCCGAAGCGGTCGGCCAGGCCCCCATCGGCGGCACGGACCTCGGATATCGTCACCTTCGACCGTATCGCGTGCCGCCCCCTTCCGTGGATGCCCGCAAAGGCCGACTCCCGGCTCTCTCCGTCCAGCGCGCGATCAACACCGCCCATAGGCGACAGTTCCCCCAGCCTCCGGCCTCATCCTGAGGTCGGACCGCACCCTGGGGTCGGACCGCACCCTGAGGTCGGACCGCGCCCTGAGGTCGGACCGCGCCCTGAGGTCGGACCGCGCCCTGAGGTCGGACCGCGCCCTGAGGTCGGACCGCGCCCCGAGGTCGGACCGCGCCCCGAGGTCGGACCGCGCTGCAGGTCAGACCGCACCCGGAGGTCCAGCCGCGCTGCGAGGTCGGACCGCGCCGCGAGGTCGGACCGCGCCGTAGGTGTGACCGCGCTGCAGGTCAGACCGCACCCGGAGGTCCAGCCGCGCCGCAGGTCTGACCGCGCCCGGAGGTCCGACCGCGCCGCAGGTCCAGCCCCGCCTCAGGTCCGACCGCGCCCGGAGGTGGAGCCGCGCCCCAGGTCCAGCCGCGGCGTGCGGCCTACGTGCTGCGCAGCAGGGTGTCGACGGCCTGGCGGACCGCGGACCTGTAGGCCGACCCGAACAGCGCCGTGTGCACGAGCAGCAAATGCAGTTGGTGCAACGGCACCCGTTGCCGCCAACCGTCCGCGAGCGGCCACTCCTCCCGGTAGGCGTCGACGATCGTGGCCAGCTCCGGTGCCCCACCGAAGAGCGCGAGCTGGGCCAGGTCGGTCTCCCGATGGCCGCCGTGCGCGGCCGGGTCGATCAGCCAGGCCCGGCCGTCGGCTGCCCAGTGGAGATTGCCAGGCCACAGGTCGCCGTGGATGCGGGACGGTGGCTCGGCACCGCCGTACACCTCGATCTGGTCGATCAACCGCTCCGTCACCTCGGCGTCGGCCGCGGACAGCGCCCCACCATCGACGGACAGCCGCAGATAGGGCTCCAGCCGCCGCTCGCGCGAACCATTGCGGCCACGACTGTGTGGAGAGCGTGTTGTCCTGGTGCAGCGAGCCGATGAAACCGGGCCATTCCGCGCCGAAGGCCGGCGCACCAGCGCGATGCATGGCCGCCAGCTCCCGACCGAAGCGCTCGGCACCAGATCTGGTCGGCTCGCCGGCGTCGATCCACTCCAGCGCCAGCAGGTCGGGCAACGCGACCAGCACCTCGGGCAACGGCGGGCCGTCGGGGGTGCGCAGCCACTCGATGCCGTACGCCTCCGACGTGAAGAAGCCCTCGGGCGCCGGTGCCGCCGCCTTCTCGGGCCAGGTCTTGACGAAGAGCGAGGCGCCGTCGTCGAGGGTCAGCCGCGAGGCGGCGGAGATGCTGCCGCCCGCCACCGGGGTCTCCCGTATCCGCTGATGCTTGAGGAATGTCGGCAGGTGTTGCGGATGTGACCGGAGATAGGCCAGGTCCATGAGGGCCAAGTCTGAACCCCTGTCGTGCGTCGGGTTCCGCCGGGTCGCTTCGGAGAGTAAGCATGAAGACATGACGGATGTGGTGGTCCGCCCGTATCGTCCCCAGGACCACGCCGCGGGTCGGGCGCTGTGGGTCGAGCTCGCGGAGCGGCGGAGCGGTCTCTATGGAAAGTCGGCCGGTGCGGACCCGGGTGCCGGATTCGAGGACTATCTGACTCGGCTCGACCTGTCGGGCATCTGGGTGGCGGAGAGCCGGGACGAGGGCATCATCGGCCTGGTCGGTCTGCTGATGTTGGGCACCAGCGGTGAGGTGGAGCCGATCGTCGTCGCCGTCCAGCATCGGGGGGCGGGTGTGGGCGCCGCGCTGCTGAAGCACGTCACCGGCGAGGCGAAGAAGCGGTCGCTGGCGCGGCTCACCATCCGACCGGAGTCGCGCAACGTCGAAGCCCTGAAGTCGCTTCATGCTGCTGGTTTCGACCTCCTCTCCGCTGTCGAGATCAGCCTCGATCTGCGCCCCGAGTCGTCCACCGTGGACGACATCGAGATCGATCTGCACGGGCTGCGCTTCCGGGGCTGAGTGTCCCGTCCCGGCGGCCTCCGTCGGGGATCTTCGCGGCTGCCTGTGGATAACTCGTGCCGCGAATTCGCCGGTCCGAAGTTATCCACAGGTTGCGTTTGGTGCGGTGGCGATCACACACCGGCATCGACCACGCTTCCGCGCCATGACCGCTACCGAGGCGCCACCCATCACCTTGCGTTCCTGCGCCGACCTCATCGCGTCGGTGCCCTACCTGCTCGGCTTCCATCCGGCCGAGAGCATCGTGGTCATCGCGATCGTCGACGACCGCGTGCGTTTCGTGGCGCGTGGCGACCTACCAGGTGGGGTCTCTCCGGACCGCGTCGCGCAGCGCCTGGTCTCACTGTTGCTCCGCGACCCCGTCGACGCGATCGCGATCGTCGGATACGGGTCGTCGACGTCGGTGACCCCGGTCGCCGAAGCGGTGTGTGTGGCGTTGCGGTCGACCGACATCACCACCCTCGACGTCCTGCGCGTCGACGATGGCCGCTACTGGTCCTACGTCTGCTCGGACGCGACCTGCTGCCCACCCGAGGGCAAGCCCTTCGACCTGACGACGACCTGCGTGGGCGCCGCCGCCGTCTACGCGGGCCGGGTCGCGTTGCCCGACCGGGAAGCGGTCGCGGCGTCCATCGCCCCGGTCGACGACGCGGCCCGCACGGCGATGACGGAGGCCACGACCAGGGCCGACGCGCGTCTGACCGCGCTCGTCGACGAGGCCCGGGCCTCGGCCGACACCGGTTCATCGCAGCTTCGGTCGACGGCCGGGCACGCGGCCGGGGCGGTCGTTCGCGCCAACGCCCGGGTGGCGAAGGCGCTGCGCGCGGCAGGCAACGAGGCGGTCGACGATGCTGTCGACCGCTATCGGGCCGGCCGCCGGCTCACCGACGACGAGGTGGCGTGGCTCAGCGTCCTGCTGGTTCACCTGCCGGTGCGCGACCACGCCTGGGAGCACACCACCGACGACGACTGGCAGGTCGACCTCTGGAGCGATGTCGTTCGCCGGGTCGACCCTCCGCTCGCCGTGGCGCCGGCAAGCCTGCTGGCCTACGCGGCCTGGCGCGCGGGGCACGGCGCGTTGGCGACGATCGCGGTCGAGCGGGCGCTCGCGGTCGACCCCGACTACGCGCTGGCCCGCATGGTCGACGAGATCCTCGACCAGGGCCTGCCGCCCTCGATCATGGTGGACGCGGCCGACCAGCCGCATCGCGCGCCGACCCGGCGCGGCCGGCGGCGTCGCTGGATCGGCCCACATCACGGGCTCGAGCAGGCGAGCTGAGAGGCAGGTGCGCCGTGCCGTTCTCGTGGATCGTGTACGCGTCGATCGCGGCGCCGCTGCTGCTGGCGGTCGACGTCGATCAGGCGGATGTCAACGCACCGCCGGGCTGGCCGTCCGATCCGGTTCGGGTTCGGCTCGGTGATCCGGTGCGCGCCGGCATACACGTTCATCGTCGGGCCCCGCAGGAAGCCGACCAACGTCATGCCGGCTTCCTGCGCCAGGTCGACGGCGAGCGAGCTCGGCGCCGACACCGCGGCGAGCACCGGGATGCCGGCCATCCAAGCCTTCTGAGTGAGCTCGAAACTGGCCCGACCGGAAACCAGCAGCACGTGGTCACGCAGCGGCAACCGGTGTTCCGCGGCGGCCCGGCCGATGACCTTGTCGACGGCGTTGTGCCGCCCGACGTCCTCGCGGACCAGCACAAGCTCGCCGTCCGGAGTGAACAGGCCGGCGGCATGCAGCCCACCGGTGCGCGTCGAATGTCCGCTGGGCGGCCCGAAGCCGGTCGGGCAGGGCGGCCAGCACCCGCGGGCTGACGGTCATCGCATGATCGCCGAGGCGCCAAGGCGACCGGGTGCGGATCGCGTCGATGCTCGCCTTGCCGCAGACGCCGCACGAACTGGTCGTGTAGAACGCGCGGGCCGGATCGGTGTCGGGCGCGGGCACCCCGTCGGCGAGCACGATGTCGACCACGTTGTAGGTGTTGGGGGTGTCCGTGCCGGCGCACAGCTGCGCGGTGACGATGTCGCCGGCGTCCCGGATGACACCTTCGGTCAGCAGGAAGCCGATCGCGAGATCGATGTCGTCCCCGGGGGTACGCATGGTGACGGCCAACGGCCGGCGCGGCCCGGGCCCGTCGGCGCGGCGACCCACCCGGATCTCCAGCGGCTCCTCACCGGAGATCGAGTCCATCCGGCGCACCACTGTCCCGGCCGAGAGGTCGATACGGACGATCTCCCGCCGGTCGGTTACACGTCCCACGCCACCATCCTGCCCCCGCACCAGCCCCGGCGCCGAGCGATACCCGGCAAACCCGAGCGGCCCGGGCGTCCTCCGCAGCACGGTCCTGCTCGGCCTGGCCTCCCCGGAGCGGTGCGCGGCCAGATCAGCTAGCCGAACGCCGCGCTGGTGCGGGGTCGGGCCGGGTGGGCAAGGCCTCGGGTGGCGCGGGGTCGGATCAGGTCGCCGAAGGCTCCGGGCGTTGGGTGCGAGTCGTGGGACGGTGCGGACAGAAGGGAGACCGATAGCGCAGGTGCAGGACCGCCTGGTGACGGCAACCGCCGGTCGGGAGTTGGGTGTTTGTCGAGGACGTGGGCGTGCGCCCCAGGACGCTCGGGACCTGGACGTCCGGACGGGGATGCGTGCGGCGGGGAGACCTGCCCGGGATGACCGGCGGCGCGTAAGGGTGGTGAGTTCACGACGTGGTCAGGTCTGGCATTCGCACCTGCTGGCGGCGTTCGCCGTAGGGTCGTAAGGAGGTTTCTGGTCGGGAGGAGCGCTGTGGCGGGGTTTGCGGCCGTCGTGTTGGCGGGCGGCTCGGCTCGGCGGATGGGCGGGTCCGACAAGCCGTCAGTAGTCGTGGCTGGGCGCTCAATGCGTGATCGCGTGCTGGATGCGCTGGCGGCGGCCGACCCGAGGGTCGTCGTTGGTGGGAGCGTGGAGGTGCCGGCGGGAGTCGGCTACACGCGGGAAGAGCCACCGGGCGGCGGGCCGGTAGCCGCGGTCGCTGCCGGGCTCGCGATGGTCGGCAACGACGCGTCTGAGGTGGCGGTAGTCGCCGGTGACCTGCCGTTGTTGACTGCGGACGCCGTGGCCATCCTGCGCGGACAGCTGTCCACTGCGGATGGTGCGCTGTTCGTCGATCGCGATGGCCGGCGGCAGTTGCTGTGCGGGGTGTGGCGGGCCGAGGCGCTTCGTCGACGGCTCGCGGACATGGGGTCCGGCCGGGGCGGCGGCATATCCGGTGCCTCCATGCGTGCGCTCGTCGAGCCGTTGGACCCCGTCGAGGTGGAGTGGGCCGAAGACGGCCCGCCGCCGTGGTTCGACTGTGACACCGACGATGACCTCCGTAGGGTGCGGGAATGGCTGACATAACGCTCGACGAGTGGGTGCGGGCCGCGTGTGCCGAGTTGGGCATCGCGTCATCCGATGCTCCGGTGTCGATGGTGCTCGACCTGGCCAGGGACGTCGCACACAACACGGTGCGGCCGGCGGCGCCGGTCACCGCCTACCTGCTGGGCCTTGCCGTCGGGCGCGGTGCGGATCCGCGACAGGCCGCCGCGAGACTGAGCACGCTCGCGGCAGCGCAGGCCGCGGACGACTCGACTGACGGAGACCTCTCCCGAGGTTGACGGCACCCTTGGTCAAGGGCCGCCGTCGCTCCCTCGGTCAACGACACCCAGAGCCGGCGCCAGCGGTCGCGACGGGACCCGCTTGTTCCACCACCTGAACCAGCCCTTTGACCGCGCGGAACTCGCCGCGCGTAGGAGCGGTCAACACGGTCATCCGGCGCTGGACCCGGGGTAACCCTGGCAATCCTCGCGTTGGTTCGGATGCTGAACATCGCTGGCCGATCCGGTGCCGAGGCTGCATCCTCGAACAGGGCGCCCGGGGAAACCAACGTGGTGATCATGGGTGTGGCCTGGGGTGGAATCCGTGGCGTGCGGGCTCGGTCAGCAGACCGGGCGAAAGCGCGGTGTAATGCGGTTATCCGACTCACACCGGCCTATCCGTGGCGACCGGTGCCCTGGGTAGGGTGTGCCTGACGGACGGAGGCGATCATGACGTCAGCGCAGCTAGCGAGCACGGGAGACGATGGCTTTACCGATGCCATCCTGCTGGACGAGGCCAGTACGGCCGACCTGCGGGGCAAGGTCATCGAGGCCTGGCGTGACTTCGCGCGTGCGTTGTCGAAGGTGCTTCCCGAGCTGCCGGTGGGCGCTCGGGTCGAGCTGACTCTCGATCCGACCGCTTCGGGCACGGGTGCGGCGGTCTACTCGGTCGAGATCCAGATCATCGGCGACGGCATGGTACGGGCGCTCGCGGTGGGCAATGCGGGGCTGCCGGAGGGCTACCGGCTCGACCGCGGTGCCGTCGCCGACCTTGTCGCGCTCGGGTGGTCGCCGCCGGGGGTGCTGCCTGACTCCGGTGAGCAGTTCGGGCTGCACGCCTCGACCAACGACGCGTCCAGGATCGCCACCACCGTTTCGCGTACGTTGCGCGACGTCTACGGTGCGCCCCATCCGGCGTTCCTGGTCTACCTCGTGCACGACGCCGAGGACGAGCCGATTCCCGTGGAGGCGTTGGCCACCGCGCGGCCCGAGGTCGCCGGCAGCCTTGATCTCGACACCGCGATAAAGGCCGGCCAGGAGATGGCCGGCCGCGGCGACGGGGCGGTCGAGGACGACACCGTGGCGCTCGAGGAGCGCGTCCGGACCGTGGTCGGCGCGCTGATGAAGTCCGAGCCGGACTCGCTCAAGGTCGACTCCGATGGTGACATCGGCATTCGGGCCGGCTCGGCGATGGTGTTCGTGCGCGTCCGCGACAACCCGCCGCTGGTCGACGTCTTCTCCCCGGTGCTGACCGATGTCGAGCCGACCGAGCAGCTCTACGTGAAGCTCTCCGAGCTGACCAACCGCATGCCGATCGGTCGCCTCTACTGCACCAACGACACCGTCTGGGCGTCGATCCCCGTGTTCGGTCGCAACTTCCAGGCGACCCACCTCATGCTCGCGGTCCAGGTGATGACCGGCCTGGCCGACGAGCTCGACGACCGTCTGCACGGCGAGTTCGGCGGCAAGCGGTTCTTCGGCGAGGGCGACAAGCCGGCCAACCGCGCGGCCCAGGAGCCCAAGACCGGCATGTACCTCTAGGGACAACGCGGCACCCGGCCGGACGACGATCTCGGTGCAGCCCCGGACATCCAACGCTAGGCGTACGGGATCCAGGCCTGGTCGCGCATCGAGGTCGGGTCGGTCGCGCGCAGCCCGGCGTCGGAGACAGTCCACAGTGTCCCGTCGACCATCAGCGACCGGCGGATCTGCGCCGGGCCGTACGTCGCCGACGGGTGCCGGACCGAGCCGACCTCGTCGAGGCTCGACCCCGACACCCGCAGCGCCAACGTGCCGGACCCGGGCGACGCCGAGTAGATCGGGACGACCAGGAGCCCGGACGGCGGCCAGTACAGGAACGCGTGCGGATCCTGCTCCGCCTCCGACCAAGCGCCCTTCACCCGGTGCTGGGCCACTCGACGGGGGTTGCCCAGGTCGCTCACGTCGAACACCGAAACCTGCGTGCCGAGTACGCGGCCCTGGTCGTCGGCGTCCTGGCCGACGCCCACCAGCCGGCCGGAATCGAGCGGATGCAGGTACGACGAGTACCCGTTGATCTTCAGCTCGCCGCGGACCTCCGGTGCGGCCGGATCCTGCAAGTCCAGCGTGTACAGCGGGTCCGTCTGGCGGAAGGTCACGACATAACCGACCGGGCCCGCGAACCGCACCGCGTAGATCCGCTCGCCCTTGCCGAGCCCGCCGACCTCGCCCGTCCGCACCATGTCACCGGACCGCAGGACGTACACCGACGACGCGTCGTCCGACAGCGTCGCCGCCACGCGCAGGTGGCCGTCGAACTCCGACATCGCGTACTGGTTGATCAGCACGCCGGGCACCGAACCCGAGGCGACGTAACGCGGCGGCCCGGCACCCGTGATGTCGAAGCGGTAGATCACCGTCGCCAGGTCCAGCGCCTGCGCGGACGGCCGGCCGATGGGTGCCCGCATGCGGCGCCACTGCTGGTCGTTGGCCACGTACAGGCTCGTGCCGTTGCTGTAGACGAAGTTCGCCGTCGGCCACGATCGTGGTCGGGTCGCCGGTGCCGTACGCGCCGCCGATGTCGAAGGTCAGCACCGACAGCAGCGACGTGCCGGAGAACATGTCCGGCTTGCGCAGTGCGCCGCAGTCGATCCGGCCACCGCGCTCCTCGCCGCCGTTCGAGGCCGACCAGCGTGGGCAGCCAGTCGTCGATTGTGGACTTGTCAATGGTCGCCCGGTTCGCGCGCAGCCGCTGGGTATCGGTCGCGTTCGGGCGATACGGGAACTCGATCCGCGGCCGGCTCCGCACGACGACCCGGGCCGTCGTGCCGACCTGGCGCGCGTCGACCAGGGAGCCGTCGATCGTGTACTGAGCCGACCACCACCGGCCGTGGCCCGGCCAGGTCGACGGTCACCAGTCGGACGACGGTGTCCACATAGGGCATGAGGCTCGTGCGCGGCTTGTCCATGACGGTCGGGGCGACGACCGGCATCGAGCACCATCGCCCGGTCACCGGAGAGCAGCAGGCTCGGCTCGCCGAACTGGCCCGCCGCCGTCGGGCAGGTCGACCTTGCCGGTCATCCGCCGGGTCGCCGGGTCGATCACCCGCAGCACGCCGGCCGCGACCGTCACGATCCGGCGACCGTCGGTCTTGACCAGGTCGGGCTCGTCGACGCCGGCCTCGTGGTTGTTGGTGCCGGAGAAGCCGGTCTGGTCGGACTCGGGCGCCGCCGCCTTGGCGATGCCGAAGCGCGCCCGCCGGCAGCGTCGCCCTCGCCGGCGTCGGCCGCGCCGCGGGCAACGCATGGCCCGGCCCTCGCCGTCGAACGCCCCACGGCGTCACGACGTCCTTCGCGGCCTTCTGCAGCCCGGCCAGCGCGTCGTCGCAGGAGTCGAACGCGACCAGCTTGAACGCCGGCGCCGGCAGGGCGGCCGGCCGCGACGGGCGGCGATGGCGGGGCCGGCGACGGATCGCCCGTGCACCCGGACACGAGCAACACAGCGACGACGGCGTACGCGGTGCGGCGGGCGAAGGTCATGCCGGGTTGGACGGCGCCGCCGCCGGCATCGTTCCCGACCCGGAAGCCGGCGTCAGTTCGGCGCGGGCACGATGTTCGGCGAGTCGACCAGCCGGGACAGCACGATCATGCTCCGGGTCGAGGTGACGAACGGCTCGGCCCGCAGCCGCTCCAGCGCCTGCTCCAGGTGGGCGATGTCGGCGGCCCGCAGGTGCACCAGCGCGTCGGCCTCGCCGGAGACGGTGTAGGCGCCGACCACCTCCGGGTGCCGCCGGGTCGCCACGGTGATCTGGGCCGGCGTGGTCCGGCCGGTGCAGAAGAGCTCGACGAACGCCTCGGTGGTCCAGCCGACCGCGGCCGGGTCGACGACGGCGGTGAAGCCCCGGATCACCCCGGCGGCCCGCAGTCGGTCGACCCGCCGCTTCACGGCCGGGGCGGAGAGCGAGACCCGGGCGCCGATCTCCGCGTACGAGGCGCGGGCGTCGGCGACGCAGCGACGCAATGATTCGCTGGTCTACCTCGTCGATCTGCAACGATTCCGCCTCTCGCAAGCAAGAGATTCTGGCTGTCTTGACCACGAAGCGTACCTACTCTTGGTGATCGTGAACAGCGAGCGGATGCCGCGAAAGCGGACATATCTCATGTGCCCGCCGGAGCACTTCGCGGTGGAGTACGCGATCAACCCGTGGATGGACACCGACCACCCCGGTCGACACCGAGCTGGCCGTCAAGCAGTGGCACGCGGCTGCGCGAGACGCTGGCCGGGCTCGGCCACACGGTGCACGTGCTGCCGCCCGAGGCCGGGCTGCCCGACATGGTCTACGCGGCCAACGGCGCGTTCAGGGTGGACGGCACGGCGTCTACGGCGCCCGGTTCCGGTACCCGCAGCGGGCCGCCGAGGCGGCGACGCCCACCGCGCCTTCTACGCACGAGCAGGGCTGGCGCGTTCGTCGCGCCGACCGAGACCAACGAGGGCGAGGGCGACTTCGCCTACCTGCCCGAGGCGTACGGCGGCCTGATCCTGGCCGGGCACGGCTTCCGCACCGAGCCGGCGGCGCACGCCGAGGCGCAGGAGGTGCTCGGCCGCCCGGTGGTCTCGCTGCGGCTGGTCGACCCGCGCTTCTACCACCTGGACATGGCGCTGGCCGCGCTCGACGACGCGCACGGATCGCCTACTTCCCGGGCGCGTTCTCGGCGGGCTCCCAGCGGGTGCTGGCCCAGCTCTTCCCGGACGCGGTGGTCGCCGACGAGGCCGACGCGCTGGCCTTCGGGCTCAACCTGGTCAGCGACGGCCGCAACGTGGTGCTCAACAGCCGAGGCGACCGGCCTGGCGGCGAAGCTGACCGCGGCCGGGTACACCCCGGTCCCGGTCGAGCTGGCCGAGCTGAAGAAGGGCGGCGGCAGCGTCAAGTGCTGCATCGCCGAGCTGCGGCCCTGACCCGTGATCGGGGCCGGCCCCACGGGTGGCCCCGACGGCTCGGGTGGTCGCTCAGCCAGCGTGGCCAGCTCGTTGATCAGCACGTTGAGACCCGTCCGTCGCGCTGCACCTGGCGCAGGTACCACTTCTGCTGCGGCGTACGCGGCTGGTTGAACTGCCACATGCCGCGCGGGCTGTCGATCTGGCCGATCTTGCCCAGCGCCAGGTTGACCTGCTGCGGCGTCGGGTTCGCGCCGGCCATGCGGATCGCCTTGTCGAGCACCTGCGCGGCGTCGTACGAGGCCATCGCGTAGGTGGTCGGGGTCGACGTGGTACTTCTTGCGGAACGCCGAGGCGAATCGCGGTTGGAGGTGTTGTTGAGGTCGGCCGAGTAGTTCAGCGCGGTCTGAAGAGTCGCCCAGCCTCGTTGTCGCTTCAGGCTCGCCGAGCACGTCGCCCTCGGTGAGGAAGCCCGGCGCGTAGATCTGGCCGCGGTACCGTCGTCGTGCAGCTGCTTGAGGAACTCGACCGCGGCCTGTCCGGCGAAGAAGCAGAAGATCGCCGTGGGGTTGCCCTGGCAGCGCCTTGGTGATGTCCGAGCGGAAGAACGCGTCTTCGGGTCGGTTGCGGCGTTGGTATTCGGTCCACACCGGACCGGCGGAGATCCGGGGGTCGTTGGCCCCGAACTCGTGCCGGAAGCCCTGGACCGCGTCCGGCCCGCCGTCGTACTCCGGCGTGATGATCGCGATGCCGGCCGTTCGCCGTTGCACCTGCTCGGCGCAGGTAGCGGCCCGAGCGCCCGGCCGGCCTCGTCGTTCACGTACGACGTCCGCCAGATGTAGACGACGCTCTGCAGGGCCGACGGCGAGGCGTTGGAGCCGATCAGCGGGATCCGGGCCTGCTCCACGGTGTCCCGGATGCCGAGCATCACCGTCGAGTTGACCACGCCGGTGAGCGCCAGCACGCCCTGCTTGAGCAGCCCGTCGAGGGCGGCCTTGCCGGACTCGACGGTGTCGCCCTCGTCGGCGGTCAGCCAGCTCCACCGGGTGGCCGCCCAGCCGCTGGTCGTTCAGGTCGAGGAAGAGCTGGAAGCCGCTGGTGATGTCGTCGCCGACGCTCTTGTAGCCCGCCGGTCTGCGGCACGATCAGGCCGATTTTGATCGGCTCGTCGCTGACCAGCCGGGTGCGGCGGCCGCCTCTGCGGTGTCGTCGTTGCCGCAAGCGGCAAGGAGCCCGGTGGCGCCCAGCGCCGCCAACAGCTCGAGCGCCCGCCTGCGATCCATCTGCGACACGGAAACGATCCTCCCCGGACCGGTGGGCTGGTTGCCACACCCCCTCCGGCGTTCTACCTGGTCTCGCGACGCTGCGTCAATGAATATGATCATCGATGCAGGGACCGCAACGCCTCTGTCACCTGCGGCCAGGCCGCTGACCGGGGATCGATCAGCCCGAAATGCCCCACATCGAGAAGTTCGACAAGCGCGATTTCGCTACCAGCGGCGCGCGCGGCCGCGACGAACTGCCGGCTCAGCGCCACCGGAACCTGCACGATCGTGCGTTCCGTGCACAATCACTGTCCGTGTACCGCAGTCGGTACCAACTGGCCGTGGGTCGGCCGCCGCGTACCGTCCGGGCGTGCCCGCGGGCCGCCGCCGAGCAGCGCGGCGACCGCGCCCGAGTCCAGATCCAGCCGGTACGCCTCGGCCAGGTCGGCGACCGGCGCCAGGGCGAGCACCCCGCGCACCGTCGCCGGGGCGGTGGCCGCCGCGTACCAGAGCGCCAGGTGGCCGCCGGCGGAGTGCCCGACCAGGATCGGCGCGCCCGGCTCACCCGGCCGGGCAGCGCCTGCGCGGCGCGACCAGCGCGGGCAGCGCGGCCACCCCGGCCAGCACGTCGTCGAGGGTGCCCGGCCAGCCGCCCGCCGGGCTGCCCGGTCCGCCGGTATTCCAGCTGCGCCACCGGGTAGCCGCAGGCGGCCAGGGCGGCGGCGAGCGGGCCGGTGTGCCGCCGGTCGTACTCGGCCCGCCAGAACCCGCCGTGCAGGACGACGACCAGCGGCCGGGCCGGCCCGGTCCCGCCGGCAGGCGCAGGTCGGCGACCTGGTCCGGCGTGTCGCCCGTAGCGGACCACGGTCCGGTCGGGCTGGCGGTGCGGGCCGGGTCAAGCACGTCGCGCGGGTCGACAGGCATCGCGCGCGACGGTAGCGCGGCCCGCCCAGGCTGGTTCGGGCCCCGGGAGTCGGTCCCGGCCGGCAGGGCTCGCGTCCGCTGGGTAAAGATGGAACCATGACCGAAGCGCCAGCTCCGCTGGACAGACGACGAGGCCGGCCCCGACGACCGGCCGCTCGGCACCGTGGTGGTGGTCGGCCCGGACGGCCGGCCGGTCGGCACGGTCGCACGACCGACGACGGCCAGGGCGAGGAGACCCGGCCCGCCTGATCGAACAGCCGGCCAAGGTGATGCGGATCGGCAGCATGATCAAGCAGCTGCTGGAGGAGGTCGCGGCCGCGCCGCTCGACGACGCCAGCCGGCAACCGGCTGCGGGAGATCCACCAGCGGTCGATCGTCGAGCTCGAAGGACGGCCTGCGCCGGAGCTGCGCGACGAGCTGGAGCGGCATCTCGCTGCCGTTCGCCGAGGACAACGCCGCCCAGCGAGGGCGAGCTGCGGATCGCGCAGGCCCAGCTGGTCGGCTGGCTGGAGGGCCTGTTCCACGGCATCCAGGCGGCGCTGGTGGCCCAGCAGATGGCCGCCCGGGTGCAGCTGGAGCAGATGCGCGGCGGCCGCCCGGCGCTGCCCGGCGGCCACCGGCGCGGCGTGATCCCCGGGCATGCCAGGGCCACCGGCCAGCCGGAGCGGCGGCCGAGGGCACAACACCGGCCAGTACCTCTAGACCGTCGAGTCGACGCCGAAGATCGCTTCCAGGTACGCCGCGACCCCGTCGTCCTCGTTGTTCGCGCGTCACCTCGTCGGCGACCTCCAGCACGGCCGGGTGCGCGTTGGCCACCGCCACCGCCGCGCCCGGCCCAGGCCAGCATCGGCACGTCGTTGGGCATGTCGCCGAACGCCAGCACGTCGGCGGCCGCCACGCCGAGCCGGTCGCAGTACCAGGCCAGCCCGGCCGCCTTGGTCACCCCGGCCGCGGAGATCTCCACCAGGCCGGACGACGACGAGTGCGTCGCCTCGGCCACCCCCGCCAGCGCCGTGCCGACCAGCGCGGCGAACTCGTCCGGGTCGCGGCTCGCCGGCCCGGACCAGCAGCTTCACCGCCGGCATCGTGATCAGCTCGGTCCGGCCGTCTGCGACGGCCTGGATGCCGCCGTGCGTCGCGTCCCACCGCAGCGGGTAGTGCGCCTCGTGCCGCATCTCCCGGCCGTCCATGATCTCCACGGCGAACGCTGACCTCCGGGCACCTCGGCCCGCAGCCGGCGGGCCACCTCGCGCGAGCGTCGTCGGGCGCCAGCGGGTCGGCCCGCAGCACCTGGTCGCGATCGGGTCGTAGACCACCGCGCCGTTGGCCAGACCGCCGGCAGCGGCGGTGGCCAGCTGGTCGTAGACCATCCGGAGCCAGCGGATCGGGCGCCCGGTGACCAGCACGACCGGCGTGCCCGGCCGCGGCGATCCGCTCGAGCACCGCGGACGGTGCGGGGGCTGACGTCCGGTCGGCGCGGAGCAGGGTGCCGTCGATGTCGGTGGCGACGAGGCGGGGCGTGTCTCCCATCACCGGGACAGTAGCCGGTCGAGGTAGACCGCCACCCCGTCGTCGTCGTTGCTCAAGGTGATCTCGTCGGCGGCCGCCCGCACCAGCGGGTGCGCGTTGGCCACCGCCACCCGGCCCCAGCCGGCCCAGGCGAACATCGGCAGGTCGTTGGGCATGTCGCCGAAGACCAGCACGTCGGCCGGGTCGACGCCGAGCGGCCTGCGCCACCACCGCCAGCCCGGTGGCCTTGTCGACGCCGGGCGGGCAGATCTCGATGAAGCCGAGCCCGGCCTGGGTGAGCGTGGCCACCTGCGGCGGGACGACCGGCGCGGCGACCGCCAGCAGCTCGTCGACGTCGTGGCCGGCGGTCGCGGGCGAACGCCTTGATCACGTCGCCGGCGAGGCAGTCGGCGCGCGCACGCGCCTCGAAGCGGTCCGGGTAGCGCCAGGCCGGGTCGGGGTCGCCCCACAGCGGGGCGTCGTGCTCGTCGAGCGCCTCGACCATCACGGTCAGCGGGCCGACCGCCGCCTCGAGGTCGGCGAGCAGCCGGGCGAGCACCCGGCCGGGCAGCCGCTCGTCGCGCAGCACGACGGGTCCAGCCGGGTCGGTCTGGTCGACCACCCGGCCGCCGCCGGCCATCACCAGGAAGTCGGCGTCGCGGATGTCGTTGCGGGTCAGCTCGGTCAGGCGGGGGCCGCGGCCGGTGGCGCCGACGATCGGGATGCCGGCGGCGCGCACCCGGTCGAGCACCTCATGGGTGTACGCGGAGACGGTGTCGTCGCTGCGCACCAGCGTGCCGTCGAGGTCGGTGGCGATCAGCTTCGGCAGGCCCGGGCGGGTCATGGCTCCTCCTCGCCCCGACCGGTGACGACCGCCGGGAGGAACCGCGAGCGGCCGGGCAGCAACCGTACCTCGCACTCGGTAGCCCAGCCATGACTTTGGGAGAAATCGGCGCAGCCGGGCTGCGGCCACTCAACGAAGGAGAGCGCAGGTCAAGACCTCTTGACCGGCTCGAGGACGTCGCGACCGCCCAGGTACGGCTGCAGCGCCTTCGGCACCGGGACCGAACCGTCGGGCTGCTGGTGGTTCTCCAGGATCGGCACGATCCACCGGGTGGTGGCCAGCGTGCCGTTGAGCGTCGCCGCGGTCTGCGGCCGGCCGTCCTCGTCGCGGTACCGGATGTTCAGCCGGCGGGCCTGGAACGTGGTGCAGTTCGACGTCGAGGTGACCTCGCGGTAGCGGCCCTGCGACGGCACCCACGCCTCGCAGTCGTACTTGCGGGCCGCGCTGCTGCCCAGGTCGCCGGCGGCCACGTCGATCACCCGGTAGGGGACCTCGACCTTGGCCAGCATCTCCTCCTCCCAGGCGAGCAGCCGCAGGTGCTCGTCGTGCGCCTCCTCGGGCCGGCAGTACGAGAACATCTCGACCTTGTCGAACTGGTGCACCCGGATGATGCCGCGGGTGTCCTTGCCGTACGAGCCGGCCTCCCGGCGGAAGCAGCGACGACCAGCCGGCGTAGCGGCGCGGCTCGCCGAGGGCGTCGAGGATCTCGTTGCCGTGGTACGCCGGCCAGCGGCACCTCGCTGGTGCCGACCAGGTACAGGTCGTCGGCCTCCAGCCGGTAGACCTCGCTGGCGTGCGCGCCGAGGAAGCCGGTGCCCTCCATGGCCTCCGGCTTGACCAGCGCCGGCGTGATCGACGGGGTGAAGCCCGTACTCGACGGCCTGCGGCGATCGCCAGTCTGCAGCAGGCCGAGCTGGAGCAGCGCGCCGACGCCGGTGAGGAAGTAGAACCGGCTGCCCGACACCTTGGCGCCGCGCTCGACGTCGATCGCGCCCAGCAGCTCGCCGAGCTCGAGGTGGTCGCGGGGCGCGTCGAGCTCGGGCTTGGTGCCGACCTCGCGCAGCACGACGTAGTCGTCTTCGCCGCCGGCCGGCGCACCCGTCCTCGACCACGTTGGGGACCCGCAGCTGGGCCTGGCGCAGCGCGGCCTCGGCCTCGGTGACGGCCGCCTCGGCCGCCTTCACCTCGTCCGAGAGCTCCTTGGTGCGGCGCGAGCAGCGCGGCCCGCTCGTCGCCGGTCGCCCTCGGCATCTGCTTGCCGAGCTGCTTCTGCTCGGCGCGCAGCGCCTCGAACCGCTGCACGGCCGCCCGCCGGCGCCTCGTCGGCCGCGAGCAGGTCGTCGACGACGGACTCGGACTCGCCCCGGGCCCGCTGGCTGGCGCGTACCAGGTCGGGATCGTCACGAAGCAGTCGAGGTCAATCACGGTAAATCAGCCTACCGGGGCCCCCGGACGGCAGTCGCGCGGATATCAGCGCGTGCGGTCGTCGTCGCTGTCGGGGCGGGCGAACGGCCGGGACGGCTGGACGGTGAGGTCGAGCGGCTCGGCGGCGGCGATCTCCGCGGCCGTCTCGTCGCGCACGGGGCGGGGCGGCTGCCAACCCCACTCCGGACGGGCCTCGGACGGCGCCGTCCGGTCGACGGCGGGCGCGCGACCGGCGGCCAGCAGCGCCAGGCCCACCAGGATGACCGCCAGGAACGCGGCGGTCAGGCCACTGCGGTTGTCAACCTCGAAATCGCCCTCGACGAGGACAGAAGAAGGTGCGCTGGATCGTAGTTGCCGGCGGTGGCGGTGAGCGCCGCCGCCATCGCGAGTGAGTCCGGCGGCGACGGTCGAATCCCACCAGCCGCACGACCGAGCGGGCGGCCGGCGGGCCGGCGACCACGAGGACGCTCGCGACGGCCAGCGCCAGCAGACCGAGCAGATAGCCGGTGCCGAGGGTGCCGAGGTCGGTGAGATGAAGGCCGTGACCCGGTCGGCCTGTTCGCCGGTCGTCGGGTCGGTCCGGCCCAGCGGCAGCACGACCGAGTACCAGGGCGCGACGAGCGCGCCGCACGCCGCGACTCCGGCGAGCACCATGCCGACGACGGCCACCAACCGCCGGTCTCCGATGACCCGGCGCAGCCGATCGACGACCGGCCAGGCAGCCGTCAGCCACGGCATCGCCGGCACCGAACGCCACGACGGCCGGGCCTGAGGGCTCTGCGGACATGCCCACCAGCATGCCACGACCAGGCCCGACCTTGGGGCCGTCAGTTGATCAGGACCGGCGGCGCCGGTCCCGCATGATCTGCCGGACCACGTTGCGGCCCGGGATGCCGGTCACCCCGCCGCCGCCGTGTGTCGCGCTGCCCGCCTGGTAGAGACCGCGGATCGGCGTACGCAGGTCGGCGTAACCGGCTGCCGGCCGGCAGTGGAACATCTGCCCCGGCGTCAGCTCGCCGTGGAAGATGTTGCCGCCGACCAGGCCGTACTCCTGCTCCATCGTGTGTGGACCGATGACCTGGCGGCCGATGACCGAGTCGGTGAACCCGGGCGCGACCGCCTCCAGGCGGGCGACCAGGCGGTCGGCGTACGCGTCGAGCTCGGCGGTGTGCGGCGCGGCGGCGTAGGTGTGCGGCACCCACTGGGTGAACGCGCTGACGACGTGCTTGCCCTCGGGCGCGAGGGTCGGGTCGAACACCGACGGGATGCAGACGTCGGCGAACGGCAGCGTGGCCGGCCTGCCGCCGACCGCCTCCTGGAACGAGCGCCTCGATTTCGTCGAGCGAGTCGGCGAGCACGATCGTGCCGCCGTGCACGTCCGGGCGCGTACTCCGGATGGCTCGCGAAGGTGGGCAGCCGGTCGACCGCGAAGTTCACCTTCACGGTGCCCGAGCGGCTGCGCCACGCCTCGATGTCGGCGACGAAGTCGGCCGGCAGCTCGGCCCGGTCGAGCAGCTCCAGGAAGGAGATCCGCGGGTGCGCGGTGGTGATCACGGTCGGCGCGCGGAGCTCGGTGCCGTCCGCCAGGGTGACGCCGATCGCCGCGCCGTCGCGGGTGTCGATCCGGGCGACCGGCGAGCTGGTCCGGATCTCCGCGCCGAAGGACCGGGCCGCCGCCGCCATCGCCTGGGTCACCCCGCCCATCCCGCCGCGCGGGAAGCCCCAGCCGGCCTGCTGTCCGCCGGTCTGGTCGAGGTGGTGGTGCAGGGTCACGAAGCCGGTGCCGGCGCTGCGTGGGCCGGCCCAGGTGCCGATCACCCCGGAGACGCTCAGCAGGCCGCGCATCGCGTCGGACTCGAAGCGGTCCTCGACCAGGTCGGCGATGCTCGCGGTGAACAGCCGGGTCAGGTCGAACGCGGCGCGCACGTCGACGTGGCGCAGCTGGCCGGCCAGCCCGACCTGCGCGGCGAGGTCCCGCGGCCGCTTCGAGCCCAGCTTCGGCGGGATCTCGTGCAGCAGCGGGCCGACCAGCCGGCCGAGGTGGGCGAGCCAGGCGTCCCACCGCTCGTAGGCGTCGGCGTCGCGGGCCGAGAACTGGCTGATCTCCCGGTGCCGCTGCGCGGGGTCGTCGGGCAGCGCGAGGTAGCGGCCGTCGGCGCGCGGCGCGAAGTACGGGCCCTGCGGGTAGACGTGGTAGCCGTGCTCGACCAGGCGCAGGTCGCGCACCATGTCGGCGGGCAGCAGGCTGACCACGTAGGACAGGGTGGTGACCGTGAAGTCCGGGCCGAACGGGTGCTCGGAGACCGCCGCGCCGCCGACCGTGTCGCGGCGTTCGAGCACGAGCACCCGACGGCCGGCGCGGGCCAGGTAGCCGGCGGCGACCAGCCCGTTGTGGCCACCGCCGACGACGATCACGTCGTACGCCGCCATCAGCCCTGCACCACGTTGATGTTGAAGGCGAGGTTGCCGTCGAGGGCGCGGAGGATCGACACCCAGAGCGGCATGTACATCTCCAACCCCCGCGACGCCTCGATGCCGCCGAGGTCGAGCACGTTGGCCACGACCCAGCCGAGCTCGCCGAGCAGGCCGGTCACGACCCGCTTGGCGTCGGCGTCGTTGCCGGCGACGAAGATCGTGTGCGCGCCGGGCACCAGCGTCGGTTCGACCATCACGCTGCCGTTGACGGTGTTGAGGCTCTTGACGATCCGGGCGTCCGGGAACGTGCGCTGCAACTGCTCGCCGACGCTGTCGGTGTTGCAGACGGTCAGCCGCAGCTCGCCGGTGGAGAAGTCGAGCGGGTTGCTCACGTCGAGCACCACCTTGCCGGCGAGAGCCTGGTTGCCGCCGGCCATCTCCAGCGCGTTGACCGCGTACTGGCCGGCGGTGGCGTTGATCACCAGATCGGCGCCCGCGACCGCCTCGGCGAAGGTGCCCGCGGTGGCCGCGTGTGCTTCGGCCCACTCCAGCGCGCGCGGATTGCCCGCTTCGCGCGCGCCGAGTGTGACGTCATGGTCGAGATTGCGCAGCCGGGTACCGAAGGTCTGCCCAACCGTGCCGGTGC
>CAWIXO010000047.1:0-150206 GCA_963840005.1 uncultured Actinomycetota bacterium
GGCCGAGCACTCCCAAACTTCTGGAGGTACTGTGTCCGCGCCGCAACGCCGACCTGGTCGGCGCCTACCTCGTACTCTCTGGGTCAACTCAGCGATCAGATCCGGATGAACGACCCTTCGATAGCTCTGCGCTGGGCTGCGGACCGCGTCGGTGACGGAGAAGCTACGGTCGGCTGATTCCCCAACTTGTGCGCCGGGGATGGGCCCACCAGGAGTCTCCCGCGATCCTTGTAGCCCTCGCCGAGCTGGTGGCGATGTTGATTCAGACGACTCGGTGGGGACGGTGGCATGACGTCGAATCGACTGCCATGGACGGACGCGGACAGCGACTCGCGTCGCAAACTGGCGATCCTCGTGGCTGAACAACTCGATGAGTACCACTGGTACGACCTGCTGGAACTCGACCTGGTTACCGCAAACGATCTCGACACCCTATCACAGACCTACCCGTCTACCCCCGGCTGCGCATCCTGCGCTCGCAGGCTGTGTGCCCTCGCTACTGGATCAGCCGACCACCCACACGGCAGATCTGATCCTCTTCACTTCCCATCGGACATCCCGCCTACGAACAACCTGTCACCTGCGGGAGCATGGTCGCCCTCGACTCGTCGCAAGCGAGTCGGTCGCGTCGAGCGCGCGCGTCGTCGGAACGTGACATGGAACTAGCGCGGAGAACGTGCCGCGACGTCAACGGCAACAGCTCACTGAATCACTCGACGCTGCTACCAGCGACCTCTCCACGTGGTGGGAGATCGTTCGATCGCTTGCGGGTGACGGCAGTCCGAGGACACGTCGGGACTTCCATCACGACCTGACCACCCGCGCCGGATGGGAACTCCTCAACCGGACGAACAACAACACATCGTCACCTTGGACTCCGCTACGTCCAAGCGCACCAACCGTCGCTGAGTATTCAAGACGGCATCGACCAGATCACGGTCTCACAAGTGATGCCCGACTGGTCAGGTGTGTACTTCCTCGCCACGCTCGTCCGGCACCAACCGCACCTGGCACAGTCGGTCGAGGTCCGGTATGCAGGCGCCCGCGATCGTCTCGGCTTGGAGCGCTGGCAGCGAGGAGGACGATCAACTACGTGGCGATCTGGTCGACTTCGTGCCGAGCGCGGCCCGCGTAAGCCTGGTCGACGCGGCGTTGGAAAGGCTACGTCTACTTCAGACGCATAGCCGCGCAGCCCTTGGGGTCGATGCGTCTATGAGCGTCTGATCGTGGACCTGGCCCAGCCGCTAGACAGTGTTCGTCACAGGTACCTACACGGGAGACCTCGCCGCTACCATCCTCGATCTCCTGATCGCCCATGCACCGGACACTGCCCGGTCTACCTGCCAGCAACTTCGCGCGGTGAGAACACGGCCCTCGCTGCACTCGCCCACCGCGGGCAAGCGGCACTGAGCCCGGACAGTGTTGTTACCGAACTCGTTGCCCAGGATGCGACGCTCGACGTGCTCGAGAACGTGGTACCCGCTCTTGAACTCACCAGGCTGAACGAACCCAACCTCATTGGGCTCAGCCGGATGCTTCTCGATCGACTGCCCATTGAGGAGGACCCGGATTGGCGATCGGACGACTACTTGCCGTTCGGTGTTCGCCATGCTCGAGGTCGGGTCCTTGAGCAACTCGCCGCACGCGGCCTCTCTCATGCGCTCACCGATCTGCGAGCTTGCAGGTCCGAAGTAGACCGCTACGTGATCTCAGCACACCTGCGCAGGGCTCGCGCGCAGGAGGCGAACCTCGCTTTCACACCACTGGAGCCGCAGGAGTTGCTCTCTCTGCTGAGCCGTGCGGATGCCCGACTGGTTCGCACCAACGACGACCTGCTGCGGGTCGTGATCGAAAACCTCCGCGAACTTCAACACGAGATCACACATGGGAACGCCTGGCGGGACCTGGGGAACCTCGGCGCCGAGCCGACACCCAAGTCCGAAGACGACATATCCGACTGGATACAACGCAACCTAAAAACCCTCCTATCTAAGAACAGCATCATCGATCGCGAGCCTCAAGTGCGCCGGCGCCGATAAGGGCAGGGAAGTGGCACCCGCATCGATCTCAAAATCGCGGTGGCAACGGCCGCCCAACCCGAAACGCGCCACCGCCCAAATCATCATCGAAGCAAAACTCATCAACCACGCGAAGTTATTCACCGCAATGCCCACGAGCAACTGACTGCAGCTCTACCTCATTCCTGCCGGAGTGCGGCACGGGATCTACCTGGTCTACTGGATCACCCCAGACCAACGAGCAGACGAACGAGCACAGCGAAATCGGCACGATCGCCTAGCGGTGCAAAAACAGCTCGACCAGCAGGCCGCGTCTGCGGGACACGACACCATTATCCGGTCGTTCCTACTCCAACATCAGTCGACCCGATACGTTGGCGCTTGTCAAATCTGACGACAAAGGTAGCGACCCGCAGACCAGTTCGAAGGCGGTAGTGCAGAGTCGGTCGCGGTGAAGCAAACGCGACAGTACCAATTTCGGACCGCTCATACACGCCAGGGACAAGAGTTCGGCCAAGGGGGAAGTGAGTCTGGCATAGTCGAAGTATTCGATCTTCTGGACGAGATCGACCGCGGGCTCGGCTCTCAACTACCGTACGCTATGCGTTGGATCAACTTGGGGCTACGCCTTCTATCAACGCCCGTCGAGAGCGTCACCGAGTGGACATCGCGAACCCGCGTGCTGGATCCGTCGACCGGCACGGCAACACCAGGCTGGTCGATATGGCGATTGGCGGGGAGTTGTCGGGCGACTCGGTCCGCGTGCGAGGGTTTAGCACTTGTTTGACCGGCACGATCTGGCGGCCAGAATGCTTCATCGAGGACTTGGATCTGAACCTCGGTCTACCTCTCGGGACGTGTGGCTCCGGCGTACTTGTCTCCTGAGTACCTGTATTTGTCGATCTGTACGGGTTGGCCGAAGGTGGGGGCGTTGATCATTTTGCCGTTGCCGATGTAGAGGCCGACGTGGTGGATTTTGGTGTCGGGGTTGCCGTAGAAGACCAGGTCGCCTGCTTGGAGAGGCTCGTTGGGCGGACATGGGGGCTTGCGTGGTACTGGGTGTTGGCGGTGCGGGGGAGCGTGATGCCGGCGGCGGCGTAGGCCGCCTTGGTGAGGCCTGAGCAGTCGAAGCCGGCGTCGCCGGCGGCCGGGCCGTTGCCGCCCCATACGTAGGGGAGGCCGCGTTGGCCGCAGGCGTAGTTGATCGCGGCGTGCGCGGCTGGGTTCGGGGCTTGATCTGGTGCAGTTGCCGGTTCCGTGTCGGCGGGCAGATGGTTCCGTCGACAGCGGTTACGATGGCTCGTGCGGCGGGTTCGTGTTTGGCGTAGGCGTTGGGCGTGCCTGATCGTTGGACTGCTTGGGCGGCGCCGTGAGGGTCATTTGTTGCCAGCCGGGAACTTGATTAGGGTTCGTAGAACTGGTGGCGGCGTGGTGGGATCGGTGAGTTGTTCGGGGGTGCCCCATCCTTGTGAGGGGCGTTGCTGGAACAGGCCGAGGCTGTCGCGGTCGCCATGGTCGAGGTTGCGGAGCGTGGATTCCTGCATGGCGGTGGCGACGGCGATCACCTGACCTGTTCGGGGACGCCATGCGTTTGGCGACGGCGGCGATGATCGCGGCGTTGGCCATCTGTTCGGGGCCGTAGCCGGAGACGTCCGGGGGGTCCATGTCGTGGTGCAGCGTTGTTGGTGTCTTCGTCGCCGAATACGGCTGTGATGGCGGTAACACCGGCTGCGGTGAGCATCAGCAGGACGACGGCTGTGCAAGTGCCCCGGCGCGGCTCGGTCGGTGTCGCCACCGTCGACTCGGCGCAGGTGGTATCGGGTTGGCGCGGCGGCCTCAGAGGGGCGGCTCGGTTGAGTTCGTGGCAGGCGGAGCGAGGGCCACGCGTGTGAGTCCGGACAGCGGGACCCGGCCGCTCGGGGGTCGTCGACGGGTAGCCAGCGCGGTTGCGGTCATATCCAGTGGATGTGGGGTGGCGGTCGGGTTGGTGGTCGCGACCGGTACCTGGTCGGGTCGGTCGAGTCCGCGCAGGGTGCCGGCGAGTGCGCGGCGGGCGTTGGCTTCGCGTGCGGGCTGGGGAGCCAGAACAGGATGGGGGTGGTGATGCCGGTGTGGCGGCGAGTCGTTCGTAGCGGTGGAGTTTGGCGGCGAGGCGGGAGAGTTGTTCGGTGCCGAAGTCGAATTCGAGGAACCATTCGATGTCGTGCGGCCGGCTTCGTGCCAGCGGCCGTAGCCGTCGGGGGTGACGATGTCGCCCCAGTGGCGGCCGCAGCGGGCTTGCGGACCACCAGGTGGTGAGCTGCGCCGGTGGCGTCCGGGTTGGCGGGCTCGGCGGATGAGGGTGGTGAACAGGGTGTTGCAGCCGACGGTGTGGGCGAGCTGGAGTGAGTAGGCGCGGCCGATTTCGCGGTCGCGGTTGTAGCTCAGGTCGTTTGGGTCGATGCCGTCCTCGTGGGCGAGGACGGCG
This sequence comes from uncultured Actinomycetota bacterium, assembly GCA_963840005.1. Lineage (GTDB taxonomy): Bacteria > Actinomycetota > Actinomycetes > Mycobacteriales > Micromonosporaceae > Asanoa. The sequence goes on from CAWIXO010000047.1 coordinate 4,486, forward strand.
GCGCCGGCGGTGTCGAGGACGTAGTGCATGGGGTGGGAGCCGAGGTCGCGGTGGGGTTGGAATCGGTGGAGGACGCCCCATTGGTAGAGGTTGAGCAGCCGGAGGTTGGCGGCGCGGCGGCTGGGGAAGGCGAGGTCGACGATCTGGTGGGTGGTGAGGACCTTGTGTTCGTAGAGCATGCGGAGCAGCCAGCGGTCGCGTGGGGTGAGGTGGCCGGCGAGCCAGGCGTGGTGTTCGGCGGTGTTGACGACGCGCGGGGCGGCGCGTTGCGGGCGGTGGGCCGCGGAGGCGCGTTGCGGTGTGGGTTGGTGATCACGTGGCAGCCTCCGGTCATGCGTGCACGCTGGCGCGGCGGGATCGGCCGTCGGCTCGTGGGTGCCGGTGGCCGCGGTGGCGTGGGCTGGGTGTTGAGCTTGGCGAGGCGGCGGATGTGTCTTGGCGCGGCCGGGGATGGCGTGGTGGGAGTTTCTCGGTGACGGCGGTGAACGGGGCGGTTTCTTCGCTGTCGAGGACGAGGCGGGCGGCGATGTGGAAGCGGCCGAGGTTGGCGAGGTCGTGTTCGGATGAGCTGGGGTGCGGTGTGGCGGGCGAGGTGGCGGGCGTCTTCGGGGGAGGCGTTGAAGAAGATCTTGGTGCGGGCGTTGGCGCTGATGCCTTCCTCGAGTTCGCGGGGGAGTTGGCGCAGGTACTGGTGGGCGAGGACCATGGACAGGCGGTAGCCGCGGGCTTCGGCGAGCATGTCTTCGATGGGGTAGGCGAGGTTGAGGAAGTTGTGGCACTCGTCGATGTAGAGGCCGCAGTCGCGGCGGTCGCGTTGCGGGATGCGGGCGCGGCGGGTGGCGGCCTGCCAGGTGCGGGCGACCACGATGGAGCCGACCAGGCGGGCGGTGTCGATCGCCGAGGGCGTCCTTTGCGCGAGGCGCACCAGGCAGATGCCGCCGTCGAGGAGTCGGTCCATGTCGACGGTGGACGGGCCGCCGGCGAGGGCGGCGCGGACGAACGGGCGGAGCAGCAGGCCGCGGAGTTTGTTCATCAGCGGGCGCGACGACCTGGGCGCGGGCGGCGTCGGACAGCTCGTCGTACCAGGTCCAGAACCCGGTCAGGACGTCGTCGTCGACGTGTGGCGAGTGGCGCGGTGCCGGAACGCGGGCACGGTCAGCAGCTTGGGCAGGTCGGCGAGGGTGGGGGTGCCGGGCTGGGCGCGCAGGGTGAGGCAGGCCGGAGCGGAGGATGTCGTCGGTGCGTGGTCCCCAGCTGGCGGCGTAGACGTGGGCGAAGATGAGACGAGGTTGTCGACGGTGCGGGCGGTGTCGTCGCCTTCGAGTGGGTTGAGCACCGGTGGGCGGGCGCGGCTGTCGGCGTCGAAGAGCACGACCCGGTCGCCGAGGCGGGCGGGGAGCCGCATCGAGGATGTCGGTGACGAGGTCGCCTTTGGGGTCGATCACGACCAGGCCGCGGCCGGCTTCGGCGTCGGCGAGGATCATGCGGGCCATCAGTTCGGACTTGCCGGAGCCGGTGGCGCCGAGGATGTGCAGGTGGTGGCGGGCGTCGGCGACCCGGAGCCCGACCGGCGGGGGTGGCCGGCGTCGGTGACGCCGATCGGTTTGACGTCCGGCGCCGTCGGTCGGCGATGCCGGGTGGTGGCGGGACGGCTTTGGCGCCGGCGCGTTGCAGGCCGGGGATGGCGTCGTCGGTCGGGCACGTGCGCCAGCGCGGCCAGTTCGGTGACGGACAGCAGGTCGCCGGTGGCAGCCGGCGCTCGGCCACGCGCTGGAGCGGGTGGCGGAGGCGGCGGCGGCGGTAGTAGTTGTGTTCGCTGAAGGCGGCGAACGCGGAGGCGATGGCGTGGCCGCGGCCGCGCAGGTGTTCGCGCACTGGCGCTCGTTCGGCGCGGCGGCGCTGTCGGGGACGAGGGTGGCGACGGCGTAGCGGATGCGGGTCTCGTACTGGGGGCCGCGTTGCTTGGCGACGATCGACCCGGTCCTGTGCGGAGTTCTCCAACGACGGTCTGCGGGTCCAGCTGCGGGCTGTCGCGGTGCTGGCGCGGTGCGGGCGGCTGTGCGGGGTGAGCAGGTCCAGCAGCCGGCCGGCGGGTTTGCCGGAGCGGCCGGCGCGGAGCGCGGCGCGCGGCGCGGCGGGCCTGGCGGACGCGGGCGCCGGTGACCGGGCCGGGCCAGGATCTGCACGACGGCCTGTTCGTCGCTGCGCCAGCCCGGCCGGTGCGCCGAGCAGGGCGCGGATCGGGTCGGTGGGGAAGTCGGTGCGGATGGGCAGGGCCTCGCTGCGAGCGAGCCGCAGTTCCCCGCCGACCGCTTCGACGGCTGTCCGGTGGCGTGGTGAGGGGATCGGGGCTTGGCGGGGGTGGTGCGGGTGTGGGCGCCGGGCCAGGCGGCTTCGATCGCGCGTTCGGCCATGCCGGGCGGCACGATGCCGGGCAGCCCACAGCCGCAGCGCGACGCCGTCGTGCGGTGAATACGTACTCCCCAAGCAATTGATGGGCTTCGGCCGTGCCGAGCGAGAAGAGGTCCTGGTCGGCGCCGCGGACCAGCACGGCGGCGCCCGTCACCGTCGGCGTCCGGCAGCGGTGCGTCCAGATAGCCGCGGACGACCGCGACCGGCACCTGCGCGCACTTGCCCTTGACCAGCTCGCCGGCGGCCGGCCAGCTCGTCGACCACGGCCATCTGGGTGATGGAGAGCTCGTTGCCGTACGGGTCGACCTCGCCGCGGTGGTCGCGGATCGCCGGCGACGCCGGCGGCGCCGAGCGCGACGTCGGTCAGCCCGTTGCGCCACGGGCCGGCCCATCGTGTCGGAGATCACGACGGCGACGTCGAGGCCGTGCCGCTCGCGGAGCGTGGTGCGCAGGGCGCGGGCCGAGGCGTCCGGGTCCTTGGGCAGCAGCACCAGATGGGCGCGATCGACGTTGGACGCGTCGATGCCGGCCGAGGCCATCACGAAGCCGTGGTGGGTCTGCACGATCCGGGTCTGCCCGCGGCGGGCTACCGGGCGGGCGGTCTCGGCGCGCAGCACCTCCTCGCGGGCCACCGTCGCGCTCGTCGCCGTCGACCGGCACGTCGACCAGGCTGCCCTCCGCCTTCGACACGATCTTGCTGGTGACGACCAGCACGTCGCCGGCGCGCAGCCACGGGCGGCGGCGGTGATCGCCGCCGCCAGGTCGTCGCCGGGTCGCACGTCGCCGATGCCCTCGACCGGCAACACCTCGAGCCGCATGCCCACTCCCCCGCCAGCCGCCGCCACCGCTTCAGCCGCAGTCATACCAGAGCGACCGCCGCGCGGACCATCTCCGCCGTCGCCTGCTCGTCGGTCATCCAGAGCGGCACGGCCCGGACCGTGCACACCGGGCACCTCGGCGCCCGCGTCGGCGGTGTCGACCAGCCACGCCGTCGAGGATGCCGCCGTCGGCGCGTCCGCCGTACATCCCGCCGACCGCGGCCGCCGTGCACGGCGACGCCCAGCACGGCCAGGCACTTGTCGGCCATGCCGCGCACCGGGCTGCCGCCGATGATCGGCGACACGCCGACGACGCGGTGCGGTCGAGCGCCGTCGCGCAGGCCCGGCACGGCCAGGATCGGGCCGATGCTGACCACCGGGTTGCTGGGCGCGACCAGCACGACGTCGGCGGTGGCCAGCGCTTCCAGCACGCCGGCGGCCGGCTTGGCGGTGCTCGGCGCCGACGAAGACGAAGCGCTTGGTCGGCACGTCGCCGCGGTGGCGCACCCACCACTCCTGGAAGTGGATCGCCTTCTCGCCGTCGATGTCGACCACGACGTGCGTCTCGACCCGGTCGTCGCGTGGCCGGCAGCATGCGCACGCCGGGTTGCCAGCGCTGGCACAGCGCCTCGGTGACCGCTGACAGCGGGTAGCCGGCGTTGAGCATCTGGCTGCGTACCAGGTGGGTGGCGATGTCTTTGTCGCCGAGGCCGAACCAGGTCGGCTCGGCGGCGTAGGCGGCCAGTTCGTCCTTGACCGCCCAGGTCTCGCCGACGCCGGCCCCAACCGCGTTCTGGGTCGGCGGCGCCACCCAGGGTATACATGACGCTGTCGAGGTCCGGACAAATCCGCAGGCCGTGCATGGTGACGTCATCGCCGACGTTGACGATCGCGGTCACCTCGGCGCCGGTTTCTCGGGCATAAGCCCGGACGCCGGTCAAGAACCGAGCGCCGCCGATTCCACCAGCCAAAACGACGATGTGCATTCCGCAATCCTTACCTACACTGCCGGTTTCCCGGCGTCCGGGCGACTACGCTCACGAAAGCCATCTTCCGTCATCGCCCCAGGGGGAGCCGTGACCACCCAACCCGAGGCCGGGTCGACTGAACAGACCTCGGCCAATCAGATCACCAAACCCTGGCGCGAGCTGATCGCGCTGGTGCTCGTCGGCGCCAACGCCGTCTTGCTGTTCGTGGGGCTCATCGATCTGCTCGTGCCCTATTCGGCGAATGTCGGATTCTCCAGCCGGGCCGGCGGAAGCTTCTTCGACTTCGCCGGCATCGAGGCGATCGTGCTGCCTCTGCTGGCCGTGCTGTTGGCCACACACCTGAAGCCGCCGGTGCCGCGCGCGAAGCTGGTCACTCAGGTGGCACTGGCCGAGTACGCCGTGTCCGCCGTGTTCGGCGTGATCGCGCTGCTGGCCTGGCTCTTCGGCTCGCTGGTCGACGGCGAGGTCCGGGCCGCGTTCACCGGCCTGCTGGTCCGCATCGCGTACACGGGCATCTTCGCGGCCGCCGCGTTCCTGATCTACAAGGTCTGGCGCACGCTCTACTACGTGCCGCGCCCCAAGCCGCAGCCCGGCATGTACGGCGCACCGATGGGCGGCCCCGGCGGCTACCCGCCGGCCGGTCCCGGCCCGATGGGCCACGGGCAGGGCCACCCCGGACAGCCCGGGTACGGCCAACCCGCCGCGTACGGCCAGCCCGGCTACCCGCCGCCGCCGGCCTACCCGGGCGGTGCTCCCGGCCTCGGCGGCCCGACCGCGCCGGGTGGCCAGCCCACCGCGGCTCCGGGCGCACCGGGGCAGCAGCCCGGGGCGTTCCCGCCCGGCGGCCCGACGCCGTCCGCGTCGTCGGCCGAGCCGGCGACCTGGCCGCCGGTGCCCGGCGCGGGTTCACCGCAGGCGACCCAGACGATCACCGCGCCCCCGGTCTCGGCCCCACCGGCCGCGCCGGCACCGGCCGGCCCGCCGGCGCCCGCCGTCCAGCCGGAGCCGCCCACGGCGGCGATCCCCACCCCGGAGGACGAGCGGACCCAGGTGATCAACCCGGCTAGCCAGCAGCCGAGCGCCGGCTCAGTTCCGCCACCGGCCGCGTCCGGCGACGAGCCCACCCGGCCCGACATCCGCTGACACCACATCGGGGGCAGCAGGCCCGGCATACCGCCGGCCTGCTGCCCCCGAGGCATATCCGGAACCACTACGGCAGCGACGTCCGCCGGTCCTGAGGCAGACCCCAGGGGACGGGCACTGGCATGGGCCAAAGGGACGGACGGCAGTCGTGGACTCGCACCGCCGGCACAAGAGCAGGCGCGCGGGCGCGGACCGCGGATACGGACCCGACCGTGGGCACGGGAACCGAGCCGGACCGCGCGGCGCCCATTGCAGGCACGGGTCTGGGCCGCGGGCAGGGACGCCCGGTCCGGGCGTCGAGGTGTAGGACTAGATCGCGCGGTGGTTAGGGCGGCACCACCCGCCGAGCCCCCACGTCGCGACGGGTGGTGCCGCTCTGGCGCGGACCTGGGGAGGAAGGTCAACGCGCTGGATCGCCCGGCCGCCACCTCCACGACGCGTGGTCGCGGGCCCTCGTTGGTGGTCGGCCGGGCGGCTATGCCGCCCCGTTCATGTGGGCGCTAACACGAGCATGGCCAAACCGCACGGCGAAGGCGAGGACTTTCAGCCAGCGCTGAAACATCCAGGTCAGCGGTAAGCTCAACCACCACGGACGCCCGCCACCACTCCCGGAGTTCATGAGATCGTGCTGCGGATCCATTTCTCCCGTGACGACGTCGCGCGTACCCGCGTCGCGCCGGGTGCGGATCCGGTCTGGGAACTGATTCTCAGCCTGCACTTCTTTCAGGCGCGGCGGCCTCAGCGGGACCCGCTGCTGGCCGGCTGGCGGCGGGAGGTCGCGGCGGGGCTGCGGCACAGCGGAGACGGCGAAAGCGTCCGGTTGCTGTTCGCGCTCAACCCGCCGCAGGGATACTTCCCGGACTTCCTCACGCCGTTCGAGAGCCGTGCGGGCCTGCTGCCTGGTCTCGACGCGATCCGGTCCACCCCGACCGCCAACCTGCGTCGTGACCTGACCCTGCTGGCCAACGGCACCCGGTTGCCGGCGAGCGCGTCCGCCCTCGCCCGCGGTGACAGCGGGACGCTGCATCGGTTGACCGAGTCGATGGAGGCCTACCGGGCGCTCGCCATCGCTCCCTACTGGAGCCGGATCGAGAGCGCGGTCGAGGCCGATCGTGGTCAGCGGGGTCGGGCCATGCTGGCCGACGGCGCGGACGGGCTGTTGGCCAGCCTCCGGCCGGCGATGCGCTGGGACGGGCAGGTGCTGGAAGTGCGGCACTATCCGGCCAGCCGCGACCTCTACCTCGACGGCCGCGGGTTGCTGCTGGTGCCGGCGTTCTTCTGCGCGCGTACCCCGGTCACGCTCGTCGACCCCGACCTGCCGCCGGTGCTGGTCTATCCGGTCGAGCGGCTCGGCGGGCTGGACCAGCCGGCCGAGCCGGGCCGGTCCCACCTGGCCGCGCTGCTCGGCCGCACCCGGGCCCGGGTGCTCGAGGTGGTCGACGGCGGCTGCTCGACCGGCGAGATCGCCCGCCGGCTCGACATCTCGGCGGCGGCCGCCAGCCAGCACACCGCCGTGCTGCGCAACGCCGGCCTGCTGGTCAGCCGCCGCGACGGCAACACCATGCTGCACACCCTGACCCCATTGGGCCGGGCGATGTTGGATTAGTCGTGCCAGAGGGCGATGCGGTGGTCCTCGTCGGTGACGTAGATGCGTTCGCCGTCGACCACGGCGAGGCCTTCGACGTTGCGGAACGGTGCGAGGTCGTCGACCACCTCGCCGGCTACCCGGGTGCTGGAGCCGAGCGTGAACCGCACGTGCGTACACGTGATGTCGCCGCCCGTCGGGTAGTCGTCGAGCAGCACCGAGCCCTTGCCGAGTGCGTCGATCGAGCCGACCACCGCCTCGAAGCCGTCGTCGGTCGCCGTCAGGGCGCGGAAACCGGTGAGCGTGCCGGGCGGGGTGACGCCGGTCAGGGCGTACGCGCGGACGACCGCTGGCCAGGTGTGTGGGTCGGCGTCGAACATGCCCTCCACGCCGGAGATCTCCACCAGGATCGGCTCGCCGTTCTGGGTGACCGGGAAGCGCAGGCCGAGCAGCAGCGTCCCGGCCGGGGTGAACGCCGCCGCCTCCACGTTGACCGGCAGGTCGCCGGTGACCACGCGCTCGGTCCAGCCCTTCGCCTTCGCCGCGCCGCGGAGCTGGGTCTCCCGGATGAACCGCTGGTGCACCCGCTCGCCCGGCGGCAGCGGGCTGATGTCGGCGGCGGCCAGGGCGTCGTTGATCGCCCGGTGCAGCCGGAGCTGGTTGCGCACCACGTGCAGCCGGACGACGCCCTGCGCGGCGTCGGCCTCGCGGAACCGCGCGAAGAACGCGCGCTTGGGGCGCAGCGGGCCGGCCTTGGAGCCGAAATGCGAGCCGACCACGTAGACCCAGCCGTCGCGATGCGCCAGCGCCTCGCCGTCTTCGGTGCGGCCCGCCTCCGGCCCGGCGTCGAAGCCCTGGTGGTGCGCCGCCCACCGGCCGTCGTGGTCCTGCACGAGCAATGCCACGCAGGCCTCGACCGGGCCCTCGTCGAGCACCGTCCACAGGCCACGGCGCGCGCCGTGCGCGGTGAGCAGTTCGGGCGAGAGTACGGGCAACAGGTCACTGGCCTCATTGCCGGCGACGGTCAGCTCCACATGGCGCAACGGCGCGGTCATGAGGATCAGCCTAGAGAACGAGATCCTAACAAAAACCTTCGTCGCCGCGGGCCTTGAGGTCCTCGACCAGCTGTTTGACCTCTTGGGAGCGCTCGCGGGAGCAGACCAGCACCACGTCGGGCGTGTCGACGATCACCAGGTCACTCACGCCGAGCGCGGCGACCAGCCGGCCCGAGTGCGGCACCACGACCAGTCGGTCGGTGTCGCGCAGCAGGACGCCCGGCTTCTCACCGGGGTGCTCGGCGCCGCCGCCGAGGACCACGTTGCCGCGCGAGTCGCCGGGCAACACGTCGCCGAGGGTCTGGAAGTCGCCGACGTCCGTCCAGCCGAAGTCGCCGGGCACCGTGCCGACCTTGCCGGCCGCGGCGGCGCCCTCCATCACCGCGTAGTCGACGGAGATCTTGGTCAGCGTCGGCCAGGTGGCCGTGAGGACCTCGTCGCGGTCGGGCTCGTCCCAGGCCGCGGCGACCCGGCACAGCCCCTCGTGCAGGCTCGGCTGCTGGCGGGCGAGCTCGGCGAGGAACGCGTCGACCCGCCAGACGAACATGCCGGCGTTCCACAGGAAATCGCCGGACTCGACGTACTGCTTGGCCAACTCGTACGCCGGCTTCTCGGCGAACGCCCGCACCATCCGCACCGGGCCCGGACCGACAGAGTCGCCGCAGCGCAGGTAGCCGTAGCCGGTCTCCGGGCGGGTCGGCTTGATCGCGATGGTCATCAGCAGCCCGCGTTCGGCGCCGGCCACCGCCTGGCGGACCACCTCGACGAAGCTGGGCCGGGTTGGTGATCAGGTGGTCGGCCGCGAAGGCGCCCATGATCGCCGTGCGGGTCGTGCCGGGCGATCAGCGCCGCGGCCAGGCCGATCGCCGCGCAGGAGTCCCGTGCCGACGGCTCGACCAGGATGTTCTCCTCGGGCAGCGTGGTGAGCTGCCGGGCCACGGCGGCCGCGTGGGCCGCACCGGTGACCACCATGGTCTGCTCCGGACCGGCCAGCGGCGCCGACCCGCTCGACCGTCGCCTGCAGCAGGGACATCGGGCTGCCGGACAGCGGGTGGAGGAACTTCGGCTGGTGAAGACGGGACAACGGCCAGAGTCGGGTGCCGCTGCCGCCGGCGAGGATGACGGCGTGCATCGGGACATCATGCCGGACGGCAGCTGGGCCGCCAGGAACCGGCCGTCATGCGCGCGCCCGCTGCCAGGCCGCGATGTGCACCTCGGCGCTGGACTCCCAGGTGAACTCCTTGGCCCGGTCGAAGCCGGCCTTGGCCAGCGCCTCCGGCGCGGTTCGTCGTCGAGCAGCGCGGCCAGGTCGATCGCGATCTGGTCGGGATCTTCGCTGGTGTACGCGACCGCGTCGCCGCCGACCTCGGGCAGCGACAGCCGCGGCGTGGTCAGCACCGGCACGGCGCACGCCATCGCCTCGAGGATCGGCAGGCCGAAGCCCTCGCCGAAGCTCGGGTAGGCGGCCACCAGCGCGCCGCCGAGGAAGCCGGGCAGGTCGGCGTAGCGCAGGTAGCCGGGGCGGAGCAGGCGCAGGTGGCCGGGCACGTCGGCGACCGCGCGGTCGATGTCGTCGTCGTGCCCCTGGCCGCCGGCGATCACCAGCGCGGGCGGGTTGGGCCGGTCGTGCACGGCCTTGACCCAGCCGCGGATCAGGCTCGGCACGTTCTTGCGCGGCTCCTTGGCGCCGAGGAACGCGATGTAGCTGGTGCCGGCCAGGCCGAGCCGGGCCGCGACCCGGGCCTTCTCCTCGTCGGTCGGCGGGTGGAAGGCGGTCGGGTCGACGCCGTGGTAGGCCACGTCGAGCCGGGTCGGGTCGGCGTCGAGCAGCCGGATCAGCTCGTCGCGGGTGGCCTTGCTGGGCACGATCACCCGGTGGGCGCGGCGCAGCGAGGTCTTGATCGCGCTGCGGAAGAACGTGCGCCGCGACTTGTCGTAGTGCTCCGGCTCGGTGAAGAACGTGGCGTCGTGGACGGTCACCGTCACCGGGCAGCCGGCCCGCAGCGGGCACGTGTAGAACGGCGAGTGCAGCACGTCGGCGCCGACCTGCTGGGCGAGCAGCGGCAGGCCGGTCTGCTCCCAGGCGAGGCGGGCGGGCCGGTGCGCGACCGCGGCCGGCGCGGCGACGACCTCGGCCGCCGGCAGCATCCGGCCGTAACGCTCCGCATCGGTGCGCTGGCACACCACCGCGAGGTCCACCTCGGAGCCGATGACCTTGCCGAGCGCGCCTAGCAGCCCGTCGACGTAGCGGCCGACCCCGCCGCGGTCGGCGGGGACGCTGGTGGCGTCGACGAGCACGCGGGGCGGACCGGAAGTCACGGTGCGGGCTCCTCAGGGGTGCGGTGTGTGCCAGGCCACTATGGTGCCAAGCCTACGCTGAGCCAGCGACAGCTCGGAGCCGGTGACACCGTCACGACACGGCGAACGATCGATGTCTACCCGGTAAGGTGCGAACGATGGCCGAAGAGAGCGCGGACGGAGATCGCCCGGATGTTCGCCGCGGCAATCCGGCGAGATCCGACAAGACCCCTTTTGACCTGGTACGACGATGCGACCGGCGAACGCACCGAACTGTCCGGAGCCACGCTCGACAACTGGGTCCAGAAAACCGCCAACCTGCTGGTCGACGGCGCCGGGCTGGGCGACGGCGACCGGGCCGGTGTGCTGCTCCCGCCGCACTGGCAGAGCGCCGCCGTGCTGCTCGGCTGCTGGGCTGCCGGTGTCGAGGTGGCCACGGCGCCAGGTTCCGTCGATGTCCTGTTCGCCACCGAGGCGCGGATCGCCGAGGCCGCCGACTGGCCGGCCGGCGATCGTTACGCGCTGTCACTGCACCCGCTCGCCCTGCCGATGCGCGAGGTGCCCACGGGCTGGCAGGACTACACGGTCGCCGTCCGGGCCTACGGTGACGTCTTCCCCGCGTACCCCCGTGGCAAGTCCGACTGGTCGCGAGAGGACCCGTTCGGTCTCCTGCCGGGCGACCGGGTGCTGATCGACGCGGCGACCCACCCCGACCCGCGCGACTGGCTGCTGGCGCCGCTGGCCGCCGGGGCCAGCATCGTGCTCTGCGGCAACCTGGACCGGGCCAAGCTGCCCGGCCGGATCGCCAGCGAACAGGTCACCCGCGACCTCAGCTGACCCCCTCGCGGGCCAGCTTCTCGAAGGCGAGCAGCGACTCCGGGTTGGCCAGCGCGCCCTTGGCCACCGCGGACTCCACCGGCGCGCCGGTGAGGATCTTCTTGACCGGCACCTCCAGCTTCTTGCCGGACAGCGTGCGCGGAACGCCCGGGACCCGGTAGACCGAGTCGGGGACGTGCCGCGGCGACAGCGCGGTACGCAGCTCCTTGGCGATCTTGGCCGTCAGGTCGCCGTCGAGGTCGCGCTCGTCCGTGGTGACCACGAAGAGCAGCAGCTCGCCTGCGCCACCCTCGCTGTCCTCCAGGTGGATGACCAGCGAGTCGGCGATCTCCGGCAGTCCTTCGACCACGGAGTAGAACTCCGCCGTGCCCAGCCGTACGCCGCCCCGGTTGAGGGTGGCGTCGGAGCGCCCGGTGATCACACAGCCGCCGTGCTCGTTGATGGTGATCCAGTCTCCGTGCCGCCAGATGCCCGGGTACACGTCGAAGTAGGCCTCCCGGTAGCGGCTGCCGTCGGGGTCGTTCCAGAAGCCGACCGGCATGCTCGGCATGGGCTCGGTGATCACCAGCTCGCCCAGCTGGTCGCGCACCGGGGTGGCGTCGGGCCCGAACGACTCGACCGCCGCGCCCAGCGCCCGGCAGGCGATCTCGCCGGACCGCACCGGCAGCAGCGGCACCCCGCCGACGAAGCCGGTGCACACGTCGGTGCCGCCGGACAGCGACTGGAGCTGCAGCGTGTCGCTGACGTCCGCGTACACCCAGCTGAAGCCCTCCGGCGGCAGCGGCGCGCCGGTCGAGCCGAGCCCGCGCAGCGCGGTCAGGTCGTGATCGGCGCGCGGCACGACACCGGACTTGCGACACGCCAACAGGAACGGAGCGGACGTGCCGAAATAGGTCATCCGAGTTTCTTCCGCCAGCGCCCACAGCGTGTCGAGGCTCGGCGCTGCGGGGTTGCCGTCGAACAGCACGATCGTCGCGCCGACCGCCGGGCCGGAGACCAGGAAGTTCCACATCATCCAGCCGGTGGTGGTGAACCAGAAGAACCGGTCCGCCGGGCCGAGGTCGTGGTGCAGCGCGAGCATCTTGAGGTGTTCGAGCAGGATGCCGCCGTGCCCGTGGACGATCGGCTTGGGCAGCCCGGTGGTGCCCGACGAATAGAGCACGTAGAGCGGGTGGTCGAACGGCAGGGCCGTGAAGGTCAGGGGCTCGTCGGTGGGTGCGGTCAGCTCGTCCCAACCGGAGCCCGGCGCCGGCTCGAGATAGTTGATCATCACGACGTGCTCGACCGAGGGCAGCGCCGCCCGGATCGCCTCGACCTCGGCCGCGCGGTCGACCGGCTTGTCGCCGTAGCGGTAGCCGTCGACCGCGACCAGCACCTTGGGCTCGATCTGCTGCCAACGGTCGCAGACGCTGCGGGTGCCGAACTCGGGCGCGCAGGACGAGAAGATCGCACCCAGGCTGGCCGAGGCCAGCATCAGCACGTACGTCTCGGGAATGTTCGGCGCGTACGCCGCCACCCGGTCACCCGGCCCGACACCGAGCCGGCGCAGACCCGCGGCGCACCGGCGGACCGCATCGCGCAGCTCGTCCTTGGTCAGGGTCTGCGGCGCCCTCGTCTGGCCGTGCGCGATCACGGCGGGGTCGTCGCCGGCCCGGCCGGGCATCCGCAGCACGTTCTCGGCGTAGTTGAGCGTCGCGCCCCCGAACCAGCGGGTGCCGGGCATCTGCCGGTCGGTGAGCGTGGTGACCGGCGGGGTGTGGCTGACCACCTCAAAGTAGTCCCAGATCGAACGCCAGAAATCCGGGATGTTCTGGACAGACCACAGCCGCAACGCCTCGTAATCGGCGAACGCCAGACCCCGCTCGCGTTCGAGCCATTGCAGGTAGAGGCCGATCCGACTGGTCTGGCGTACGTCGGACGGCGGCATCCACAACACCTCGTTGCTCATCCGGCCATCCTCCCCTATGTGGGGGCGCCGACATGTGGGTGCCGCGCACACATTCACGGTCCGGAACACGCTCCGGTACGGTGCTCGCGTGCGTCATCTGTGGAGCCTGCTCGCCGGCATCGTCGCCGCGCCGCTGGTCTGGATTCTGCTCGCGCTCGGCCAGGACGGATCGACTTCGACGATCACCACCTGGGCCGACACCTCCGCGTTCAACACGGCCCGGTTGATCGAGCCCGCGGTCTACCTCGGCGCCGCCGGCGTCATCCTCGGCGTGCTCGCCACGCTGCGCTGGTCGCCGCTCGGCCCGCTGCTCGCGGGGCTGCTGTTGATGGCGCCGTACGTCGGCATGTTCATCGCGCCGCTGCGGGTGCGTTCGGCCGTCCCGGGCGGTTGGCGGCTGTTCGGCGACCCGCTGCCGCTGCGCCTGCCGCTCGACAACGGCACGCTGTTCTTCCTCGGCCTCCTGCTCGCGATGGCGGCGTTCAGCCTGCAGCGGTGGCGCCGCTGGCCGCTGGCCACCGCCGGCACGCCGGCCGGGTCCGGAGTGGACGACACCGACCCGGACCTGTTCGGTGGCGGGTTCTCCACCGACCCGGACACCCGGCCGCCGTCGCTGGCCTACCCCCCGGCCGAGGTGCCGACACCCCGGGCGGAGTCGTTCGGCGCCCCGCGGGTCGGCGACACTCCCGCCGCCGGGACCTCACCGTGGTCGTCGCCGCCGGCGCCGTATCGCCCGGACGGTAAGGCCGAATAGGCGACAGAGTTCGTCGCTCTCCCGAGGTACGGTGCGCATCACCTAGCCTGCGGGAGGCCTGATGCGCCATCTCGGATCGCTGTTGCTGTCGCTGGTCCTGGCACCGGCCGTCTGGGTGTTGGCCGGCTACGGGATGAACGAGGTCTCGATCGGCGTCGGGCGGTTCGACCTGCGACTGGTCGGTGGCTACGCCGCGCTCGCCGCGGCCGGGGTGCTGCTCACGCTGCTCGTGCTGACCCGGCTCTCGCCGGTCGGCCCCGCGACCGCCGGGCTGGCGTTCATCGTGGTCAGCGTGTGGGCGGGGCAGGATCCGGGGCTGTTCCGCGACCTCTTCACGGCCTCCGTGTTCGGCCGCCCCGCCGGCCTGGTCAACCCGATCGTCGCGATCGGCCCGGTGGTCGGCACACTGCTGCTGCTGACCGTGACCAGCCCGCGGCGCTGGCAGCGGCATCCGGCGACGGCGGCGCCGCAGCCGATCTACCCGGGCGCCACCGTCGGGCCGCCGCCCGGCTTTCCGCCGCCCTATCCGACCTCGCCGGCGTTCGCCGCGGCGCCGGGTTCACCGGCCGGGCCGTACGCCACCGGCGTGCTCTACGGCCAGGGCTACGGCGCACCGGCCGGACCACCCGCTCCGACCTCTGCCGCTCCGGCCAGTGGACCGCCCGGGCCGGTGCCACCGCCGCCCATGGCGCAGAGCGGTCCGCTACCGGCCGCCGCGCCGGTGCCCACGGGAGCCGGCTCCTGGTCGACGCCACCGCCGCCCGCGCCGGACACCGAACGGACGCCGTCACCGCCGCGCCCGCCGGCCACGGAACGCACACCGCCACCGCCGCCGCCGCGGTTCACCCCGCACGTGCCGCGCCAGCCGGGCGCCAGCGAGGCGGCCGACGCCACCGACGCCACCACTCGCCTCGGCCCGAGCACGGGCGCCACCGACGCGACCACCCGGTTGAGTCCGCCACCGCCAGCGGACGAGACGACCCGGCTCACCCCGCGGCAGGACACTCCGAGCGCCGACGAAAGCGACCAGGACGAGCAGACGACGCTGCTGCGGCCGCCGGCGCCGGCCGGCGATGGGCCCGAGCCCGACGGCGAGGAGAAGACGACGCTACTGACGCCCCCGGCGGCCGGCGGCGACCCTGACGGCGACGAGACGACGGTGTTGGGCAGCCGGGCGAAAGACGCCGAAGAGCCGACCGAGCGGGTCGCCGACGACGGCGGCACCCGGCCGCTGCACGGCACGCCGCCACCACCGGCCGCCTACCCGCCGCCGGGCCACGCCACCCCGACCGCACCTCCGACCGACCCGGACGCCACCCGCCGCCTCTGAGCGGGGGCCTCAGGGGCCTTAGCTGACTCCGTTGAGCAGCTGGCGCGCCATCACGACCCGCTGGACCTGGTTGGTGCCCTCGTAGATCTGCGTGATCTTGGCGTCGCGCATCATCCGTTCGAGGGGATAGTCGCGCGTGTAGCCGTACCCGCCGAGCAGTTGGACCGCGTCGGTGGTGATCTCCATGGCGGCGTCGGAGGCGAAGCACTTGGCCGCCGCGCCGAAGTAGGTCAGGTCGGCGTCGCCCCGCTCGGACCGCCCGGCCGCCGCGTAGGTCAGCTCGCGAGCCGCGGTGAGCTTCATGCCCATGTCGGCGAGCATGAACTGGATGCCCTGGAAGTCGGCGATCGGCTTGCCGAACTGGTGCCGCTCCTTGACGTAGCCGAGGGCGTAGTCGAGCGCGCCCGACGCGATGCCGACCGCCTGCGCGGCGATCGTGACCCGGGTGTGGTCGAGCGTGCGCATCGCGGTCGTGAACCCGGTGCCCGGCTCGCCAATAAGTCGCGAATCCGGAATATGCACATTGTCGAAGTAAACTTCGCGAGTCGGTGAGCCCTTGATGCCGAGCTTCTTCTCCGGTGCGCCGAACGACACACCGGCATCCGACTTGGACACGACGAACGCGGAGATGCCCCGCGACCGGGCGCCGGGCTCGGTGACCGCGAAGACCGTGTAGTACTCCGACACGCCGGCGTTGGTGATCCACCGCTTGACGCCGTTGAGCACCCAGCCGTCGCCGCCCGGCGCCCGTTCCGCCCTGGTCGTCATCGAGACGGCGTCACTGCCGGCGTCGGGCTCCGACAGGCAGTACGAGAACATCGCCTCGCCCCGCGCGACCGGCGGCAGGAACTCGGCCTTGAGCGCGTCGGAACCCGCCAGCAGCAACGGCATCGTGCCCAGCTTGTTGACCGCCGGGATCAGCGAGGACGCCGCGCATGCGCGGGCCACCTCCTCGATCACGATCGCGGTGGCCAGGGCGTCGGCGCCGGCACCGCCGTACTCGACCGGAATGTGCGGTGCGTGGAAGTCGGAGGCGCGCAACGCTTCGTAGGACGCCTTGGGGAAGTCGCCGGTTTCGTCCGCGTGCGCGGCATTAGGTGCGACCCGCGCGTCACAGACCTCCCGTACCGCAGCCCTGATGATGCTGTGCTCTTCGGGCAATTGGTAAACATCGAACGAACCCTGAGTCATGATTGCGGCCCTCCCCTGGCCGGCGGACAGCGCCACCGGTAGCGTGCGTCGGGCATGCGTCTATCCGGCCCAGTGCTGAGGATACCGACCGGTAACGTTGGCTCGGACGCACAGTGGGTAGGCTCACGCACTATCCTCGCCTGCGCACGTAGGCGAACCCGCTCCGGCGGGAGACAAGAACAAATGTCCTAACTGACGCGCCGTGCGGGCGCGGCCAGCCCCGACAACCCGACGTTGTTTCGAGAACGGCGCGGCGCTGGCGCCGCCGAGCGTGAGCGGAGAACCAAGGCGTGACGATCCCGTACCCGAACACCCAGCCCATGCCGGCGATCGCGGCGGTGACGCCCCCGTCCGGTGCCGCGCGTCCGCGGCTGACCTTCCTCGGCACCGGTTACCTGGGTGCGACGTACGCCATCTGCTACGCCGAACTCGGCTACGAGGTGCTCGGCTTCGACGTCGACGAGGCGAAGATCGCGGGTCTGGCCGCCGGCGTGGTCCCGTTCCACGAGCCCGGCCTGGACGAGCTGCTGCGGCGCAACATCGCCGCCGGCCGGCTGCGCTTCTCCACCGACTACCAGGAAGCCGCCGAGTTCGGCGACGTGCACTTCATCTGCGTCGGCACCCCGCAGCGGGCCGACGGCATGGGCGCCGACCTGACCTACGTCGAGACGGCGGTCGTCGACCTCGCCCAGCACCTGACCCGCAAGGCGCTGATCGTCGGCAAGTCGACCGTTCCGGTCGGCACCGCCGAGTGGATCGAGCAGCTGGTCGGCAAGCACGTCGCGCCGGAGCTCGGTGTCGAGGTCGCGTGGAGCCCCGAGTTCCTGCAGGAGGGCTTCGCCGTCGAAGACGTGCTGCGCCCCAACCGCATCGTCGTCGGCGTGAAGAGCGACTGGGCCAACGGCCTGCTCTACGCGGCACACAAGGGCGTCTTCGACCTGGCCGCGACCGAGGACCGCGAGGTCCCGCTGGTCATCACCGACTTCGCCACCGCCGAGCTGGTCAAGGTCGCGGCCAACGCGTTCCTGGCCACCAAGATCTCGTTCATCAACGCGATGGCCGAGGTCTGCGAGGTCGCCGGCGGCGACGTCACCCAGCTCGCCCGGGCGATCGGCTACGACCCGCGGATCGGCAACCGGTTCCTCCAGGCCGGCGTCGGCTTCGGCGGCGGCTGCCTGCCCAAGGACATCCGCGCGTTCCAGGCCCGGGCCCAGGAGCTCGGCGCCGGCGAGGCGCTGCGCTTCCTGCACGAGGTCGACCTGATCAACCTGCGCCGCCGCACCCGGGTGCTCAACCTCGCCGCCGACCTGCTCGGCCGGCGCTCCGGACCGGCCGGTCCGGACCTGTCCGGTGCCCGGATCGCGGTGCTCGGCGCGACCTTCAAGCCCAACTCCGACGACATCCGCGACGCACCGTCGCTGGCGGTCGCCGGGCTGCTCCACAAGGCCGGCGCCGACGTGCACGTCTACGACCCCGAGGGCATGGACAACGCCAAGAAGGCCTCGCCGGACCTGACCTACGAGCCCAGCCTCAACGACGCGGTCCGCGACGCCGACCTGGTCTGCGTGCTCACCGAGTGGGCCGACTTCCGCAACGCCGACCCGGTCGCGCTCGGCGACCTG
Organism: uncultured Actinomycetota bacterium; assembly: GCA_963840005.1. Taxonomy (GTDB): domain Bacteria; phylum Actinomycetota; class Actinomycetes; order Mycobacteriales; family Micromonosporaceae; genus Asanoa. The sequence continues at coordinate 22,468 of CAWIXO010000047.1, forward strand.
GTCGCCGGCAAGAAGGTCATCGACGGCCGCAACTGCCTCGACCCGGCACTGTGGACCCAGGCCGGCTGGGTCTACCGCGGGATGGGTCGCCCGTAAGCTCTTTTTGCTCGAAGGGCGCGCCCGGGGTTTCGTACCCCTGGGTGCGCCCTTTCTCATTGGAGGGACGTCACCGATTTCGGGTGTCGCGTCCGGACACGCCCAAAGGGACTGTTCAATCGACGTCCGGTATGGGCATGCTTCGGTATAGGCGTCACTGTCCTGCCGCGGAGAGGTGCGATGGAAAGGTATCCGTGTCCCTCCTGCGGCCGGGAGATCGAGCCTGCTCCCCGCTGCCCTTACTGCAACGCTGAGCAGGGCAAATGGGCCGACGAAGTGTCGCGCATCGAGCGCGAGATCGCCGAGATCCGCAAGCAGGACATCAAGCTCGCGCGTGACCAGCGGCTGCTCGCGCAGCGGATGAATGCCGCGCAGTTCCAGCGCGACATCCTGGCCGCGGCCAACCAGGAACGCATCAAGGAACAGCGCAAGAAGCCGCGCCGGGTGCTGCGCCGCCGGGCCACCCGCCGCCCGCCCACCGCCGACCCGACCGGCCCGCGGATCCCCCGGCAGCAGCCGACCGACCGGGTGCCGCCGGAGGCGCCGCCGCCGCCCCGGGTGCAGGACCTCGACGAGGAAGGCCTGCGCGAAGAGGCCTCGCCGCGCGAGATCCAGAACGTCTACCTCGGCCTGGGCGCCCTCCTGCTCGGCGTCGCCGCGGTGGTGTTCGCGGGCGTGACGCCGTACGCGATCCCCCGCCTGGCGATCCTGGCCGGCGCGGCCGCCCTGATGCTGGGCGTCGCGCCGTTCGTCCGCGCCCGGCAGCTGAGCTCGACCGCCGAGACCGTCTCCGCGGTCGGCCTGACCCTGGTGCCGCTGATCGGCTACGCGCTCTACCTGGTCCCGGCCGTCAGCAACGGGCCGCTGGCGGGCGAGGTGTTCGGCGGCATCGTGTTCGCGGTGACGGCCGCGATCGCCGCGGTCTACGCCAGCGCGACCGGCCTCAGCGTGCCCCGCTACGCCACCGTGCTCGCCCTGCAACCGGTCATCCCGCTGCTCGCCCACCGCTGGATCGACGGGCCGACCGGCTGGGCGTTCTCGCTCGCCGCGGTCGCCGCCATGGACGTCTGGCTGGGCCGGCAGTACGCCGCCTTCGGCGCCCTGGTCCCGCCCGCCTGGTCGGCCCGGCTGGTCACGCCGCCGGCCACCGTCGACGAGCCACCCGCCGCGCGCGAGTCGACCGGGGTCCGGCTCGGCCGCCGCACCGGCGACACCGACCCGGGCACCGGCTCCGCCACCGAAGACCCGGCCGCCCGGAAGACCGCCGAGCCGGACGCCCAGCCGGGCGACGACGGGACCGGGTTCGGGTCGGCTCCCGGTCCGGCGCGGTGCCCGCCGACGGCCGGCCCAAGGTGTCCCGGATCGTGTCGACACCCGTCCCGGGGCAGCGCACCGACGACGACCGCGCCGACAACCGGCCGAGACGCCGCGCCGCGAAAGTCGCCGTCCCGAAGGCGCCGCCGAAGAAGCCGAAGTGCTGATCGACGCCGGCCCCGCCGACGCGCCCGTCTCCGGCCCGCCGCCGCAGACCGAGGTCGCCGCCCGCTGGCTGCGGGAGATGTCGTGGGTGCTGTTCGGCATCGCGATCGGCGCCGCCCTGATCTACGCCGTGGCCGGGCTCGTCGAGGCCGGCACCGTGCCCGCGGCCACGGTGGGCGGCATCGCGCTGGTGCTGGCCGCCGCCATCGGGCTGGTCGGTTCGCTGCAGCTACGCCGCCGCCCGTTGCCCGACGTGGCCGGCGCGGATGATGACGCTGGCCATCATCGGTGCGGCCGGCCGGGTCGCCTCGGTCGCGCTGCCCGGGCATGCGCTGGTCGTCGTGGCCGCGATCATCGCGCTGATCGGCTTCGCGGTCCGCGCACTGCCCGACGACTCGCGCCGCGGCCCGCAGCTCGCCTCGACGGCGTCGCTGCTGGTGATCGGCATGGTGATCGCCGGCAACACGCTGCGCGCCGCGATCGCGCCGATCGACGCCGCGCTGCCGATGTGGCGGGCCGACCTGACCGACGTACAACGAGAAGCTCGACGCCGCCCTGGGCACCGCGCAGTGGCAGCTCGCGGTCGCGGCCGCCCTGCTCACCATCGCCGCTGTGCTGGCCGCGCCGCAGGAGGTCCGCCGCGAGCTGGCGGTCGCTGGCGCGGCCCTGACCGCGCTCGCCGCACCGGCTTCCTTCGACCTCGGCTGGGCCGCCGCACCGTGGCCGCCGGCGGTCGCCGCGATCGCCATCGGCGTGGCCGGCTTGTGGGCCCGCACCAACCGCGCCGGTGTGGCGCACGCCGTCGGTGCCGCCCTGGTCGGGCTGGCCGCCGCCGGCGCCTCGACCGCCCGCCCGGCCCTGACCGCCGCGGTGCTGTTCGTGATCGCCGCCAGCGGTGCGCTGATCGCCGCGGCCGCACGCGGTGCCACGATCCGCGACAACGCCGGCGCCGAGGCGGTCGGCGAGTGGGCGGCCGGCGGTGCGGCGTTCGCCTTCCCCGGCGCCGTGGCCAGCTTCGTCGCCGCGACCGTGCCGGGCAACGCGGCCGACCGTGCCGATCCTGGCCACCGCGTTTCCTCGCGGTCTGCGCGACGCTCAGCTTCGCCGCGCTCAACCAGGTGGCGGAGCGCACATCTGTCCGTCCCGCTGACGGTGGGCACCGGGCTGGGCGCGATGACCGTCGCGGCCGCCGCGTTCGCCGCACCGCAGTCCATGGTCGCCGACAAGCTGGTCGGCGCGTTGATGCTGGTCGCCGCCGTCCTGCTGTTCCTCGCACCGTCGATCGACCATGGCCGGCGGGCCGACCGGATGCTCGACGGCGCCGACTTCGCCTCGGCGGCCGCGACCACCGCGCTGATCGGTGCCCTGGCCCGAATCGCGGCCATCCTCGCGCCCGGCGGTGAGATCGCGACGGTGGCCGCGATGATCCTGGTGGTCGCGATAGCCGTCCGGGCGCTGCCGACCGACTGGCGACGCGGGCCGGCGCTGGGCATCGCGGTCGGCGGCGGCGTGATCGCGGCGATCGCCGGCTACCAGTGCCTCGCCGGCGGTCTGAAGATCCTCGCGACACCGGGTGCGCTCTGGGAGGCCGACCTCACCCGCTGGCCGGGCAGCACCGACACGGCCGGCTCCTGGCAGGCACCGGTGGCGCTGGTGCTGCTCGCCGGCGCGGCCGCGATCGTGCTGCCCCGCCCCTGGTCCTACGACGTCGCCGGGGTGTTCGTCGGGCTGGCCACGATCGGTGCGCCGGCCGCACTCGGCCTGCCCTGGTACTCGCCGATCCTGGTCGGCGGTGCCGTCGCCACCATCTACGGCGTAGCCGCCGTGATGGCCGCCGACCCCCGGGCCGGGATAGCCCGGATCTGGGTCGCCGCCGCCGTCGCCCTGCACGCGGTCGGCGCCAGCGTGGTGCGCCCGTGGACCACCGCGGCGGCGCTCGGCATCATCGTGCTGATCGGCGCCGTGGTCGCCGGCCTGGCCGCCAACGCCGTGGCCGGCCCGCCGGACGACGACGGCCCCGGGCGGCCACTGTTCGCCCGCGTGGGCCGCGCCACCACCGAGTCCGCCGGCTACCCCGGCGCCGAGTCCGCCGACCCGATCGGCGCCGACGCACCGGCCGCGGCCCAACGCGTCACCGTGCCCAGCGGCCGCTCCGGCGACGACGACCTCGGCCCGACGGCCGGCGGCGGTGGCGGCACCGCGACGGCGACGATGACCCGCCCGCGCGCGACCGCGACCGGTCAGCGGATGGAAGCCGTCGGCCGAGGCCGACGCACCGCCGCACCTGAGCACGGTCGGCGGGCTCGCGCTCGGCGGCGCACTGCTGGCGCTGCCCGGCGCGCTCGCCGGCTTCGCCGCGTCGGTGGGCAGCTCGGCCATCGTCGTGCTGACGGCCGCCCTGGCCGGCTCCAGCCTCGGGATGGCGCTGCTGGCGCTGACCCGCACCCGGATGGCGCCGTTCCTGGCCTACGCCTCCGTCGGCCTGGCCGGCGGCGCCACGGTCACCGCCGCCACCGCCCTGGGCACCGGCGTCTCACCCGGCGTGTACGCGGCCGCCGCGGCGATGCTCGGCATCCTCGCCGAACTGCTGCGGTCGACCGTCTCTCCCGGCGGCGAGGCGGAGCGGGTCCGCCGCTGGAGCGCCTTCGGCACCGGCCCGTGGCGCCGCCAGCTCGGCGCGTCCGGCCGGCGCTGGTCGCTGGAGCCCGCGATGGGCGCGCTGCTGCTGGCCGTACCCGGCACGCTGTTCGCCCTCTATGCCCTCGGCCCCGCGCTGATCGCCGCGCTGTTCGACCCGCTGCAGGTGGTCAACCACGTGTGGGAGGGCCCGCCGCCGGCGCTGCTCGAACCGCCCGCGGGCGCGGTCGACCCGTCCAACGTGCTCTCCGCGCTGCTGCTGACCGTGGCGGCCGGGCTCGCCGCGCTGGCGTTCTCCGGCGGCCGCCCGGCCCGGGCGATCCCGGTGGTGCTGCCCGGCATCGCGGTGACCATCCTGATCGCGCCGGTGTCGCTGGGCTTCGGCTGGCCGCAGACCACCCAGGCGGCCCTGGCGGTCTTCGCCGTCACCATGCTCGGGCTGGCGTTGACCCCGCCGCCGCCGGAGTCGGAGCTGGCCCAGTCGCTGCGCTCCGCCCGGATCGCCGGCTTCGTGATCGGTCTGGCCGCCGGCAACGCCGGCCTGGCCGGCAGCCTGGCCACCCGGCCGATGACCCTGTTCACGCTGGGCAGCGCGGTGCTGGTCGGCGCGGCGGCCGCCCTCTACGGCAAGACCGAGCGGGCCCGCATCCTCGGCTGGCTGTTCGCCGCGATCATGGCGCAGGCCTTCGTGCTGACCCTCGGCCTGGTCGGCGGCCTCCCCCGCACCACGTCGGCGTTCGGCGTGCTGGCGGTCGGTGCGGCCCTGCTGGTCGGCGCCGCGTTGGTGCCCCGCCTCCGCCACCCCCAGGCGCGCCGCGAGGCGACCACGGTCGAGTGGAGCGGCTACGCGGCCGGCCTGATCGCGTTCGCGCTGGCCTTCGACTCGCTGCCGCACCTGGCCGGCCTGCTCGCCGCCTGGGGCGCGGTGCTCGGCGTCGCGGCCGGCCGCCCCGGTCGCCGGGCCTCCCGCCGCCGGGTCATGTTCTACTCCGCCCTGGGCTGCGAGGTCGTCGCCTGGTGGCTGCTGATGAACCTGGTCGAGGTGACGCTGCTGGAGGCGTACACGCTGCCGTTCGCGGCGGTCGCGCTGGTCGCCGGCCTGATCGAGCTGCGCCAGCGCCCGTCGCTCGGCAGCTGGGTGGCGTACGGGCCGGCGCTGGTGGCGGCGTTCCTGCCGACCACGGTGCTGGTGCTCAGCCGCGACACCACCGACACGCGCGAGCTACTCCTGCTGGTCGGCGCGGCCGCGACGCTCATCTTCGGCGCGATGGTCAAGCAGCAGGCGCCGGTCATCGTGGGCGCGGTGGTCACCGGCATCTCGGCGATCCACTTCACCGTGACCCGGGTCGGCCCGTACTACGTCGTCCTGCCGATCGGCGTCATCCTGCTGATCCTCGGCGCCAACAACGAGAACCGCCGCCGCGCCCAGGAACGCATCCGCAGCCTGCGCGGGATGCGCTAGACGGGTGTAGTGGCGTAGCTGGACCGGGCCGCCGTCGGGTGCGGTCCAGTCAGCCCGCGAGGTGTACGTGTGCTGCCAGCCGGTGGCCGCGTAGAACGCGACCGCGGCCGACCGCTGCTCGTCGGTGACGTCGAGGGACAGCGAGAGGTCGTGCTCGGCGGCCCAGGCGGTGGCCTCGCGGACCAGCGCGGTGCCCACCGACCGGCGGCGGGCGGCCGGCGTCACGAACAGCCGGCACAGCTCGCCGGCCTGGACCGCCACGTGGCCGGCGATCGTGCCCTCCGGAAGCTCCGCTACCCAGGCCCGCGCCACACCGGGCGGGTCCAGCCAGCCGAGCGGGTCCGGCGGGCCAGTTCAGCGGGTACGCGTCGGCCTCGTGCACGGCCCGCAGGGCGGCGACGCAACCCGGCAGGTCGGCCTCGCGGCGGACCCGGACAAGCGGCCCGGTCACGCCGACCGCAGCGATGCCTTGAGGGCGGCTTCCTTCTCGGCGACCAGCACCTCGAGGCCGGCCTGGAACTCGACCATGCGCTGGCGGAGCGCCGGGTCGGCGGTGGCCAGGATCCGGACCGCCAGCAGGCCCGCGTTGCGGGCGCCGCCGATGGAGACCGTGGCCACCGGCACGCCGGCCGGCATCTGCACGATCGACAGCAGCGAGTCCATGCCGTCGAGGTACTTCAGCGGTACCGGGACGCCGATCACCGGCAGCGGGGTGGCCGACGCGACCATGCCGGGCAGGTGGGCGGCACCGCCCGCGCCGGCGATGATCACTCGCAGGCCACGGTCGGCGGCGGTACGGGCGTACGCGATCATCTTGTCGGGTGTGCGGTGTGCGGACACGACACCGACCTCGTAGGCGACGCCGAACTCGTCGAGTGCCTCCGCCGCGGCGCGCATCGTCGCCCAGTCGGAGTCGCTGCCCATGATCAGGCCAACGGCGGTCATTGGTGCGTCCCTTCGCGTAGCCACCAGGCCGCGCGGGCAGCGCGGGCGCGCAGCGACGCCAGGTCGTCGCCCAGGACCGTCACATGGCCGATCTTGCGGCCGGGACGGGTCTGCTTGCCGTAGAGATGCACGCGGGCGCCGGGGTCCTCGGCGAACAGATGGTGCATCCGCTCGTCGATCGACATGCCGCCGGCCGGACCGCCGAGCACGTTGGCCACACCACCACCGGCGCGGCCAGCGCGGTGTCGCCCAGCGGGTAGTCGAGCACCGCCCGCAGGTGCTGCTCGAACTGCGACGTCCGGGCGCCCTCGATGGTCCAGTGCCCGGAGTTGTGCGGCCGCATCGCGAGCTCGTTGACGACCAGCCCGGCCGGCGTCTCGAACAGCTCCACCGCCAGCAGGCCGACCACGCCCAGCGCGGTCGCCAGGTCGATCGCCAGCTTCTGCGCCTCGACGGCGAGGTCCTCCGGCAGCAGCGGGGCCGGTGCCAGCACCTCGACGTTGATGCCGTCGCGCTGCACCGTCTCCACCACCGGGTACGCCGCCACCTGGCCGAACGGCGACCGGGCCACCTGCACCGCCAGCTCGCGGCGCAGCGGCACCAGCTCCTCGGCGATCAGCTCCGTGTCGCTGGCCAGCACCTCGGCGGCGGCCTCCGGCGAGTCGACGACCCACACGCCGCGCCCGTCGTAGCCGCCCCGGGACGCCTTGAGCACCAGCGGCCAGCCGGCCCGCGCGCCGAACTCGGCCAGGTCGGTCGGCCGAGGCGATCGGCTGCCAGCGCGGCACCGGCGCGCCCAGCTCCGACAGCCGCTCGCGCATCCGGCGCTTGTCCTGCGCGTACACCAGCGCGTCGGCGGAGGGGAAGATCTTGACGCCATCGGCGGCCAGCGCGCGGATGTGCGCCTCCGGCACGTGCTCGTGGTCGAAGGTGACGACGTCGCAGCTCTTGGCGAAGGTGCGCAGCGCGGCCAGGTCGGTGTGCTCGCCGATCTGCACGTCGGCGGCGACCAGCGCGGCACCGTCGTCGGGATGGGCGGCGAGCACGCGCAGCGACTGGCCGAGGGCGATGGCGGCCTGGTGGGTCATCCGGGCCAACTGGCCCGCGCCCACCATGCCGACGACAGGCAGTCCGGTCCGGGAATCCATGGCGCGGAAAAGCCTAACCCGACGTCACCGGCGGGCGAGCTGCGCGGTGAGGTCCGCCACCGCCGTGGTCGGGCGGTCACAGACGAAACCACGGCAGACGTACGCGGTGGGCGCGCCGTCGAGCAGCGGGCGATCGGCCAGCAGGGGTACGCCCGGCGTGTCCGGCGCGCCGACGACCACCACCGCGCCCGGCGGGGCCAGCTCGTACGCGGTCGCGACCAGCGGGTCACCGGTCGGGTCGTCGCGGGTGGCGATGACGATCTCGTACGGGCCGGACAGCAGTGCCTCGCCCGTGGCCGCCGCGTAGCCGCTGAACCGCGGGTACTGCGACACGATCGGCGCCACCGTGCCGAGCGCGGCCTCGGCCGCCTCCCGGTAGCGCGGTTCGCCGCGCAGGGCGGTGTAGCTGGTCAACGCCGCCGCCAGCGCCGACAGCCCGGACGGGGTGGCGTTGTCGGTCGGATCCGCCGGCCGGGTCACCAACCGCTCGGCGTCGTCGGCCGTGTCGAAGTAGCCGCCGTTGCCGGTCGGGAAGTGTGCGAGGGCGGCGTCCAGCAGGGTGCCGGCCAGGTCCAGCCAGCGTCCGTCGAGAGTGGCCTGGTGCACGGCGCAGAACGCCTCGGCGACGATGCCGTAGTCGTCGAGCACGCCAGGCGGGTCACCGACCACGCCGTCGCGGGACACCCGGCGCAACCGGCCGTCGACCACGTGCCGGTCGGCCAGCAGGCCCGCCGCCCGCACCGCCGCGTCCAGCGACTCCGCGCCGCCGGTGGCGAAGTAATGCTCGACCAGCCCGGTGATCGCCATCCCGTTCCAGGAGGCGACCACCTTGTCGTCGCGGGCCGGCTGGGGCCGCTGGTCGCGGGCCGCGAGCAGCCGGGTCCGGACGTCCGTCCAGCGGTCGACCACCGGCGGGTTGGCGTCGTCGATGTCCCGGGCCAGCCGCAGCACGCTGGCACCCTTTTCGAACGTGCCGGCGGGGGTCACATCGAACACACCGGCGGCGTACGTGCCGTCGTCCGGTCCGAGGGCCTCGACGAGTTGGGCCGGCGTCCACGAGTAGGTCAGGCCCTCCTCCCCGGCCGTGTCGGCGTCGAGTGAGGAGGCGAAACCGCCTTCGGGCGTACCCAGGTCGCGCATGATGAACTGCGCCGTCTCGTCGGCGATGCGGCGCGCCAAGGGGTCACCCGTCAACCGCCACAGGTGCGTGTAGACCCGCAGCAGCAGACCGTTGTCGTACAACATCTTCTCGAAGTGCGGCACGATCCAGCGCGCGTCGACCGAGTAGCGGGCGAACCCGCCGGCAAGCTGGTCGTAGATGCCGCCCCGGGCCATCGCCTCGCACGTGTGCCGCACGATCTCCAACGAGCGCGGCGTCGCCGGTGCGCTGGTAGTGCCGGAGCAGGAAGAGCAGGTTCATCTGCGGCGGGAACTTGGGCGAACCCCCGAAACCACCGTTCTCGCCGTCATATTCGGTCGCCAACTTCTTGGCGGCGTCGTCGAGCAGGGTCGCGGTCAGCGGCGCGCTGATCCCGCCGAGCGCCTGCGCCCCGCCGATCGCCTCGACCACCGCGGCGCCCTGCCGCAGGACGTCGTCGCGCTGCTCGTGCCAGGCCTTCGTGACCGATTCCAGCAGCCGGCTGAAGTTGGCCTTCGGGAAGTAGGTGCCGCAGAAGAACGGCGTGCCGTCCGGTGCCGCGAACACCGTCATCGGCCAGCCACCCTGACCGGTCATGGCCTGCGTCGCCGTCATGTAGACCGCGTCGACGTCGGGGCGTTCCTCTCGGTCGACCTTGACGCTGACGAAGCTGTCGTTCATCAGTTTGGCCACACCGGCGTCTTCGAAGCTCTCGTGTGCCATCACGTGACACCAGTGACAGGCCGCATAGCCGACCGAGATCAGCACCGGCACGTCCCGGCGCTTGGCCTCGTCGAACGCCTCGTTCCCCCACGGCCACCAGTCGACCGGGTTCTCGGCATGTTGCAGCAGGTAGGGCGAGGTGGCGTCACCGAGCCTATTCACCCTTCCAGCCTTGCACACGGTTGTGCCGGGCCGCCTCACGACCGGCCGCTCTTGGCTTCCAAGGATGTCGCTGCGTCGCTGGTCGCGGTTTTGGTCGGGGGAGGGTGTTGTGGGTGCCGACAGGTCGCGAAGGGCGCGCCCTCTATTGTCGGCACCCACAACACCCTCCCCCGCCCTGACCCAGTTCGGCCTGGTCGACTCCGGTGCCCGGTCGCGGGTCACAGTCCATTGGCTGGGCTTCGCTGTGTGACTCCCTCGCGGCGCGAGGTCAGTGGGTATGTGCGGGCAGGTTGTAGGACACGCCCGTCAGCTGTTCCGAGGCTGTCCAGAGGCGGGTGCGTAGGGACGGGTCCTGTGCCGCTGCGGGGATGCGGGCCGGGGCTGGGTGGCCGCGGCCCTCGCCGAAGCCGCTCGGGGCGTAGTAGGCGCCACTGTGGACTGTTGGGTCCGTGGCGGCTCGCAGCGATGGGTGGGCGGCGTTTTCGGTGCTCTGGCCGGCCAGCGCGACCACGCGGTCGGCGATGAAGCGCAGTGCCGGTGAGATGTGGCGCTGGATTCCCGTGGGCGCGGTGCCCGGGTGGACGGCGATGCTGGTCAGGCGGTCGGTGCGGGCCGCCAACTCCAGGGCGAAGGCCACGTTGGCCAGCTTCGACGCGCTGTAGGCGCGCATCGGCGCGTAGTCGCGGTGCAGGTCGAGGTTGTCGAAGTCGATCCGGCCGCGTCGGGCGATCACCGCGCTCACTGTGACCACCCGAGCCGACTCGGCGGCCAACAGGGCGGGCAGCGAGTAGGCCGGTGAGGGCGAAGTGGCCAAGGTGGTTGGTGCCGAAGGTCAGCTCGAAGCCGTCTGCGGTCAGGCGGCGATCGGGCACTGCCATCACACCGGCGTTGTTGATCAGCAGATCGACCCTCGGGTGGTCGTGGCCGATGCGCTCGGCGAAGGCGCGCACTGAGGCGAGGTCGGCGAGGTCCAGCTCGCCCGTGGAGATCGTGCTGCTCGGGTAGGTGTCTCGGAGTCGGCTCGCCGCGGTGCTCAGTGCGTCGGGCCGGCGGCCCGCGATGATCACGTGCATCCCACGCTCGGCCAGTCCGGCGGCCGTCGCGTAGCCGATGCCGGCGGCACCGCCGGTGACGATTGCGATGTTCATGATCGCTCTCCCTCACTCGTTGACTAACTAGATAGTCAACTCCTCGGACGCCGGTTCGTCAACTAACTGGTTAGTCAAGTAGCCTGGAACACATGCCCACCGGAGACGCCCAGGAGACTCGCCGCCGCCTCGTCGAGGCCGCCTACAGCGAGTTCGCCGCCCACGGCATAGCCGGCGCCCGCGTGGACCGGGTCGCCGCCACCGCGGGCGTCAACAAAGCCTTGATCTACTTCCACTTCGGCAACAAGGAGGGCCTGTTCACGGCGGTCTTCGAGCAGATCGTCAACCAGACGCTCGCCGAGGCCCCGATGGACGCCGCCGACCTACCGGGCTACGCCGGCCGCCTCTTCGACGCCGGCCAGGCCCACCCGGACGCGCTCCGCCTGGCCACCTGGCACCGCCTGGAACGCGCCGCCGACCACGCCCCACTACAAGCGGTCCTGAACGCCAACCAGTCGAAGATCGACGCAATAGCCAAGGCCCAGGCCGCAGGCCAGGTAACCACCCGCTACCAACCCGCCGAAATCCTCGCCCTGGTCCTCACCCTCGCCAACATGTGGACGGTAATGACGCCAGAAATGCACCTGGCCGGCCCCACAGACCCAACAACCCGCCGCGCCCTGGTCACCACAGCAGTAGAAACCCTGGTCAACCCCTAACCCGCCGCGATCACCCGAGAGCTGCGCGGCGGTCGCCGGTCGCCGACATCCTGTGGGGCGCCGGAGGCGATCGCGGTGTCCTTCGTCCCGGTCCCGCAAAGCGGCGCTCCAGGCTCGGCGAGATGATCCCCCGCACCTAGAGGGCGGACCGGCATGCACCGGAGCCGACCAGGCCGAAGTAGGTCATGGCTGCCTCCTCGATATTTCCGCTCAATGGACGCGACCGGAACCATCCCCGCGCCTCAGCCAAGTCGTAGTCACGCCACGGATATCGACCGATGGACTGTGACCCGCGACCGGGCACCGGAGTCGACCAGGCCGAACTGGGTCAGGCGGAGGTTTGTGGTCCGACATGAGGCGCGCCCTTCGCGACCTGTCGGACCCACAACACCTCCCCGACGAAACCGCGACCAGCGACGCAGCGACATCCTGGAAGCCCGAGGGCGACCGGTCGTGGGACGAAGATCAGGCAGATCCGTCGGCGCGCAGAGGAAAGACCTTCGCCCGAGCAGAGTCGGTGAGCTGGCTGAGGACAGCCACGATCTTGTCGGCCGGCATTGGCTTGAAGAAGTGGTAGCCCTGGGCCGCCGCACACCCGAGGTTCTCGAGGGCAGCGCGCTGGGCGGCGGTCTCCACACCCTCGGCGACAACCCGAAGACCCAGCTCCTGGCCCAGGTTGATGGTGAAGCGGACGATCGCCGCAGCCTGGGGAGACTCGGCCATGCGCATGACGAACGAGCGGTCCACTTTGACCTCGTCGACCGGGACCCGGGCGAGGAAGGCCAAGGACGAATAGCCGGTGCCGAAGTCGTCGAGGGCGATGCGGATGCCCATCGCCCGCAACGCGGCCAGGACGTCGTCGATCACTTCCTGGTCGCTCATCACGACGGTCTCGGTGATCTCCAGGACCAACCGCTCAGGGCCGACGCCGTGCTGGCGGAGCAGCTCGGCGACGGCGTTGGGCAGGTGCTGGTCGAGCAGGTTGTGCGCGGACAGGTTGACGGCGATCGGCACGTCCATGCCATGCGCGGCCACGTCGGCGGCGACGCGCAACGCGCGTTCGATCACGTACAGCGTGAACGCGCCCAGCAGGTCACTGTCCTCGGCGGCCCGCACGAAGTCGCCGGGCTTGAGGATGCCGCGGCGGGGGTGGCGCCAGCGGATCAGGGCCTCGACACCGGTCGGCGCCCCGGTGGTCAGGTCGACCGCGGGCTGCAACGCCAGCACCAACTGGTCGTCGACCTCGAGTGCCTCGCGCAGCTCGGACAGCAAGGTGAGCTGGTCGGTGCTGCTCTCGTCACGGCTCGGGTCGTAGCAGGCGGTGTTGCCTCCCCCGCCCTCCTTCGCCTGGCGCAACGCGATGTCGGCGCGGCGGAGCAACTCGCCCATTTTCGCGCTGCCGGCGGCGGCGACCACCACGCCCGCGGACGCCTCGACGGCGAGCGCGAGGCCCTGCACCTCGGTGGTCTCGGCCACCGCGTCGACCATCGCGTCGGCGCGGTCCAGCGCCCGGGACGTGGTCATCCGCTCGGGCCCGGCGATCAGCAACGCGAACTGGTCGCCGCCGAGCCGGCCCAGCAGCTCGCCGGGGCCGGTCAGGCCGCTCATCCGCCCCGCGGTGGCGGCGAGCAGCTCATCGCCGGCGGCGTGGCCGAGGGTGTCGTTGACCGCGCGGAACCTGTTGATGTCGACGACCAGCAGTGCGATCGGGTGGTCGCGGCCGAGGCTGCGCAGGGCGGCGTCGCCCTCGGCCACCACCGCGGCCCGGTTGAGCAGGCCGGTCGGTGCGTCGTGCACCGCGTCGTACGACGAGCGTTCCTGGAGCAGCGACCAGGCGCGGTGGGTGACCGCGTCGTGCAGCGCGACCGCCAGGGTGTCGCCGAAGGAACGCAGGGCGAACTCGTCGCGGGCGGACGGCAGCGTCGGCCGCGGCAACGCGACCCGGATCTGGCCGACCAGTTGGCCGCGGACGGTGAGCTCGCGGACCAGCGTGGAGTCGTCGCCGTCGGTGGCCGGACGCTCGTCGACGTCGACGACGCCACTGCCGCCGTCGGCGTCGCCGAAGTAGTGCCGCCAGCCGCCGTCCATCCGGACCACGTCGAGGTCGACCCGCTCGGCGACGAGCAGCCGGAGTGCGCCGGCGACGCCGGCCGTGGCCACCTCGTCTTCGTCGAGCTTCTTGAGGGCGCTGGTCGCCCCGGCGAACTCTTCCCAGGCGCGGCGCTCGTCGGCGGCCCGCAGGCGCTGTCCGTACGTCTGCTGCAGCAGCCACAGCGCGGGCGGGAGCAGGACCAGCCAGCGCGGGTCGGCGTTGACCATGGCGACCACCGCGAGGCCGACGACGACGTTGCCGATGAACATCAGCAGCTTGTCGTTGAGCGCGCGGAGCATGGTCGCGAACACCGGGACGCCGTGCACGAGGCGCAGGAAGAGCACCGCCAGCAGGGCGCCGACCAGCAGGTACGTGAGTGCGCCAAGGATCAGGGCCAAGGCGAGCGGTGGTTCGAGCGGTGCGCCGATCGGGTCGCTGAGCAGGCAGGCGACCGTGACGGCGGCGGCGACCGCGACCGTCTGGCTGGCCGCGATGAACACGACCTCGAGCGGGGTGCGGAGCTTCGCGAAGACCGACAGCAGGAGCCAGGCGGCGAAGGTGCCGGCGAAGGTGGCGGCCGGCAGCCAGCCCGATGGTGCGGCGTAGAGGCCGATGATCAGTGCGGCCTCGCCCCAGGTGACGGATAGTCGCCCGGAGCCGATGCGTAGTCGGAGGCTGGCCAGCTGGGCCAGCGCCATCACGCCGCAGGCGATGCCGAAGCGGGCGGCCGGCGGCAGCGGGTCGCCGGCCGGGATGAACGCCGGCCAGAGCAACCCAGCGGTCGTCGCGCCGACCGCGAGCACCACGAGCAGGCCGGTGAAGGCGTGCGCCCGGACGGGCACCTCCGCCGCCCCGGAACCCCGGGCGACGCGGTCGAGGCCAGCGCGCAGCGCACTCATCGTCGACTCCCACCCACGGGACGGCCGACGGGAGCGGGGCGATGATCGGCAAACGACAGATCACGCCGGGAGCGGCCGGCGATCGTCATCGGCGCCCCCTTCCGCGCACGCCACGGAAACCCACACGGGTCCCCACGGCGGAAGGCTAAGCCAATCCGAGTGGGCGCAACAGGGGGCAGACGTCTGGTTTGGCCGTCAATGGGTGCCGTCGTGCCTGGTCAGCACCGGATTGCCCAGTCTGGAACGAATCCAGTGGTGGTCAGGAACGGTCAATCGGGTCAGACGCTTTCGCCGCGACAGATTTCGTCGTGGTCGGATCCACGACACTGTCCTCCGGACCGGGGAACCGCTCGGGCAGCCGCTTGAGGCGGCTGTTCATGTTGCGGATCAACAGAACCGTGGCGGTGCCCAACAGGACGATCAACAGCAGGCCCATCGGGCCGGCGAGCCCGCCCTCCCGGGTGTCACCGAAGTTGTTGACCGCGAGCACGTCGACGAACGTCCGCATCGGCGGCACACTCCTTCACACCCGGGGGTTGGCTGCGGACCATCACGCTACGCCCGCGCGCTCAGCGCGCGTGCACCGCCTCCCGCACGCCGGCGAACAGGTCGGACTCCGGCACCGGGCTGTCGACCAGCGACTTCACGAGCTCGAAGTCTTCGGTCGGCCAGACCTTGCGCTGCATGTCGAGCGGGACCCGGAACCAGGCCCCGTCGGGGTCGACCTGGGTGGCGTGCGCCCGCAACGCGTCGTCGCGGGTCTCGAAGTATTCGCCGCACTCGACCCGGGTGGTGACCCGGTCGCCCATGTCTTCGCGGCTGTCCCAGTCTTTGAGCCACTCGGCGTAGGGCGACTCCAGGCCGGCGGCCAGCATCGCCTCGTGGATGGCCACCAGCCGGCCGCGGCTCCAGCCGATGTTGTAGTAGAGCTTGAGCGGCTGCCAGGGCGCACCGAGGTCGGGGTAGCGCTCCGGGTCGCCGGCCGCGTCGAACGCGGCCACGCTGACCTTGTGGCACATGATGTGGTCGGGGTGCGGGTAGCCACCGTTTTCGTCATAGGTGGTCACCACGTGCGGACGGAACTCCCGCATCAGCCGCACCAGCGGCGCCGTGGCCACCTCGATCGGCTGGAGGGCGAAACACCCGTCGGGCAGCGGCGGCAGCGGGTCGCCCTCGGGCAGGCCCGAGTCGACGAAGCCCAGCCAGGCCTGCTTGACGCCGAGGATCGCGCGCGCGGCGTCCATCTCGGCGCGGCGGATCTCGGCGATGTTCTCCCAGACGTCGGGCCGGTCGAGCTTGGGGTTGAGCACGCTGCCGCGCTCACCACCCGTGCAGGTCGCGACCAGCACGTCGACCCCTTCGGCCACGTAGCGCGCGGCCGACGCGGCGCCCTTGCTGGACTCGTCGTCCGGATGCGCGTGAACGGCCATCAGACGCAACTGCTCTGCCACGAACTGCTCCCCCTCGAACCTGCCTGGGACCTGCTCATCCTCGGCTGCGAGGATGGAACCCTGCCATTCTGGCCGATCGCACCGACAAGAATTCGCCGGGACTAGCCGCAGGGATCCCCCGATGACCGAGACGCCCACAGCAACCACACAGACCGCGCCCGTGTTCCCGCCCGGCCGATACGGCCGCCGGCGCGAGCCGCAGCGGCGCCGGCCCTGGCTGGTCGCCGGGCTCGCGGTGGTCACGCTGCTGATCGGCGGCCTGGTCGTCGGTCCGGCTCTACAAAAACTACGGCGACCCGGCGTACGACGCCCAGGTAGTCACGTACACCGACATCAGCGACGCTGGGCTGACGCTGACGTTCCGGGTCACCATCCCAGAAGGTGGGCAGGCCAGCTGCGTCATTCGGGCCCGCTCCAAGGACGGCGCCGAGGTCGGCAAGCGGGATGTCCTGGTCCGTGACGAGCCCGGCGACGGTGCCACCACCACGGTCACCGAGCGCCTGGTCACCACCGCCAAGCCCTTTGTCGGTGAAGTGCTGCGCTGCGTACCGGCGTAATAAACGGGTGTTTCGGGCACGACACCCGATCGTCGATCGCTGGTAAGTTGGAGCTTCGTACTTGTCACCCGCCACCCAAGGAGATCGTCTGTGTCCACGACCGACCGCGGGGCTACCGTCGCCTGGTTGTCCCAGGACGCGCATGACCGGCTCCAGGCGGAGCTCGACGAGCTGATCGCGGGCCGCCCGGTGATCGCCGCCGAGATCAACGCCCGCCGCGAGGAAGGCGACCTGCGCGAGAACGGTGGCTACCACGCTGCCCGCGAAGAGCAGGGAAAGCAGGAACACCGGATCAGCTACCTCAAGGAGCTGCTGCGCACCGCGCAGGTCGGCGACGCGCCCAAGGCCGACGCCGTCGCGCCGGGCACCGTCGTGACGATCCACTTCGACGACGACGCCAGCGACACCGAGACGTTCCTGCTCGGTTCGCGCGAGATCTCGGCGACCACCGACCTGACCGTCTACAGCCCGGAGTCGGCGCTCGGCAAGGCCATCCTCGGCGCGCACAACGGCGACACCGTGACCTACACGGCCCCCAGCGGCGCCGACATCAAGGTCACCGTGGTCAAGTTCGCGCCGTTCGAAGGCTGAGCGAGGGCTGACGCGCGTCGGCGCGCTGTGCGAACGCGGTCACGCGAAGGACACGACGTAGCCGCTCGCCCGCAGCGCGCCGACCACCTGGTCCGAGTGTTCCGATCCGCGTGTTTCCACGGAGAGTGCGACCTCGACCTCGCCGAGCCGCAGGTGCGGGTTCTGCCGTTGGTGCACCACGTCGACCACGTTGCCGCGCTGGTCGGCGATCTGTCGCAGCAGGTTGGCGAGCTGGCCCGGCCGGTCGACGCAGCGCACCGTGAACCGCAGGAACCGGTCGGCCGCCGCGAGGCCGTGCTCGATGACCCGCATCAGCAGCAGCGGGTCGATGTTGCCGCCGGAGAGCACGGCGACCGTCGGCGGCTCGGCCTCCACCACACCGGCGAGCAGGGCCGCGACGCCGACCGCGCCGGCCGGCTCGACGACCAGCTTGCCCCGCTCCAGGAGCACCAGCAGTGCGCGCGAGATGTCTTCCTCGGTCACCGTGACGATCTCGTCGACCAGCTTCTCGACGTGCGCGAAGGTGATGTCGCCGGGGCAGCCGACCGCGATGCCGTCGGCGATCGTCGAGTAGCTGGACAGCCGGGTCGGCTCCCCCGCGATCAGCGAGGGCGGGAAGGCGGCGGCGTTGGCGGCCTGCACGCCGATGACGCGGATGTGCGGGTTGATCGCCTTGGCCGCGACGGCCAGCCCGGAGACCAGGCCACCACCGCCGACCCCGGTCACGATCGTGCGGACCTGCGGGCACTGTTCGAGGATCTCCAGAGCCACGGTGCCCTGCCCGGCGATCACGTCCGGATGGTCGAACGGGTGGATGAACACCGCACCGGTGCGGTCGGCGAACTCCTTGGCCGCCACCAGCGACTCGTCGACGGTGGCGCCGACGAGCTCGATGGCCGCGCCGTAGCCCTTGGTGGCGGCGACCTTCGGCAGCGGCGCGCCCTCGGGCATGAAGACAGTGGCGCTGGTGCCGAGCATCTCGGCGGCGAGCGCGACGCCCTGCGCGTGGTTGCCGGCGCTGGCCGCGACCACGCCCCGGGCGCGCTCGGCGTCGCTCAGGCGGGCGATCCGGACGTACGCGCCGCGGACCTTGTACGAGCCGGCGCGCTGGAGGTTCTCGCACTTGAGCCAGCCCGGGCCGCCGAGGCGGGCGCTCAGCGGGCGGGAGGGTTCCAGCGGCGTGGTGCGCACGACGCCCTTGAGCAGTTCGCGCGCCGCCTCGACGTCGGCCAGCCCGACTAGGTCCGTCATGCCCCGATCGTCGCACTTCCCCCGGGCTCTGGCGCGCTGGGTGCCGGTGTTACGCCCATCACGCGGACCTGTTCCTCGTACCAGCCGCGGTGGATCCGCTCCTCCTGCGCCGCCGAGATCCGCAGCACGGTGAACCCGAACGCGGCCGCGGCGACGACGCCCGCCGCGGCGGCCACGGTGTCGATGACCGCCCAGTCGCCGTAGTAGTCCGTCAGGAGCGTCGTGTCGGCGGACACGAGCCGGTTCTCCGCCACCGTGGACGCGATGCGGTAGGCCAGCATCGAGACCACCAGCGTGAGCCACCAGACCACCGCACCGGCGGTGACCGACCTGTCTCGGCTGCTCTGTCGGGCCACGTTGGTCATCAACCGGCCGGGGAGGACGAGGTTGGCGATCGGAAGGAACCACGCTCCGATGGCCCAGCCCGCCGAGAGGAACGGCTGCGTTTCCGGGAACGCGTCGAGGTTCTTCCGGGCCCGCCAGAGCCAGACGACGGTCAGCGTCAACGCCACGAACTGAGCGAAGCTCAACGCCAGGGTGGCCAGTACGGTCAGGCGTTCCAGCGTCCGCGCGGTGTCCAGGCTGCCGGTGTCGCCGGCCTGTTCGAGGCTGATGGTGAGGGCCCAGAACAGCGCCGCGACGACCACCAGGGCGACCGCCGCCAGGCCGACCGCGACGAGGGCGGCCACGCCGACGCCGCGGATCCGGTACGTCCGGTGCCCTTCGTAGACAGCCTGACTCATCGCCGGTCCTCCGATTCATGATCTTGAACGGAGGAGATTGTCCGTGGCGGGCCCGTGGACGGAGATCAACCGGTTGGATCGATATCGACGCCGATCAGGCGGCGCCGGCCGGGTCCGCGACCCGCGGCCAGGAGCGGGCATGCCGGGGCCAGGGCGCGGCCACCTCGAACTGGCCGGCGATCGCGAGCAACAGTGACTCGCTGCCGGGCGGGCCGATCAGCTGCACACCCAGCGGCAGGCCGTCGGGACGGATGCCGACCGGCACGACCAACGCCGGCAGGCCGGCGATGTTCCACGGTGCGGCGTACGGCGCGTACCGCAGGCTGGTCATCATGTTGGCCCGCCAGGACCGGGCCGACCACAGGTCGGCCGGCGGCGGCGCCGCGGCCAGGGCCGGAGTGACCAGCACGTCGACGCTGTGGTCGGTGAAGAAGTCGATCGAGCGCTGCCGCCAGGCGTCGCGATCGCTCGCTCGGACGTAGCCGCGGCGGGTGACCCAGTCGCCCAGTTTCGCGTGCCGGCGGCTGCGTGGCTGCAGGGCGCTCCGGTCGAGGGAGTCGAAGTCGGCGTCGCTGGCCGCCGCGGCGAACCAGTGCGCCATGCCCTGGAGGCCGAGCGAGACCGGGTACACCGGGTCGACCGCGGCCACGTCGTGACCGGCGCCGACGAGCAGCTTCGACGCGGTCGCGACCGCCTCGCGGTTGGGCGCGTCCGGCCGGATGCCGGCCACCGGCGAGCGGGTCGACACCGCGACCCGCAGCCGCGCCGGCTCGACCAGCTTCTCCGGGTGGCGCCCGGCCAGCACCGCGAAGACCAGCGCCGCGTCGGCCACGCTGGTGGCGAGCACGCCGTGCTCGCTGAGCCCGAACCAGCCGTCGGCGCCGAGCTCGCGGGGCACCACGTCGCGCCCCGGCTTGAGGCCGACCAGACCGCAGCAGGCCGCCGGGATGCGGATCGAGCCGAGCCCGTCGGTGCCGTGCGCGACCGGCACCATGCCGCTGGCCACCGCGGCGGCCGCGCCACCCGAGGAGCCACCCGGCGTGCGGTCGGTGCGCCACGGGTTGCGCGTCACCGCGGTCTCGTCGTCGGTCATCCCGAACAGCGCGAGCTCCGGCATCCGGGTGATGCCGACCGCGACCGCGCCGGCACCGCGCAACCGGCGGACCACCTCGTGGTCTTCAGCGGCGACCGGCGTACGCGCGGCGGCGGAGCCGTTCCAGATCGGCACACCGGCGATCCCGGTGTTCTCCTTGATCGCCACCGGGACGCCGGCCAGCGGAAGGCTGGACAGGTCCTCGAGGACGTCGACCTCCTCCGCCTCGACGATCGCCGCGCCGGCCCGGACGGTCCGGAAGGCGGACACCACCGGGTCGGCGGCGGCGATGTGGTCGAGGTGGTCGGCGACCACCCGGGTCGCGGTCGTGTCTCCACGCCGGACCGCACGGGCGATCTGGCGCGCGGTCGCACCTACCCAGCTGGGCACAGTCTCAGGCACGGGCCACCCTCCCCATCGGGCCGCACCGGGCCGCCGGAGGGCGGCCCTGCACTGCGCAGTGTCTCAATAGGTCAGCCGAGCGCGCGCTCCAGGTCGGCCAGAAGGTCGTCACCGGTCTCGATGCCGACAGAGAGGCGCACCAGATCGGCGGGCACCTCGAGCGGCGAACCGGCCGCGCTGGCGTGCGTCATCCGGCCCGGGTGCTCGATCAGCGACTCCACGCCGCCCAGCGACTCGGCCAGGATGAACAGCTTCGTGCTCTCGCAGATGCGTACCGCCGCCTCTTCGCCGCCCGCGGCGCGGAACGAGACCATGCCGCCGAACCGCTTCATCTGCTTGGCGGCGGTCTCGTGGCCCGGGTGTCCGGGCAGGCCCGGGTAGAGCACTTCGGCCACCGCCTTGTGGTGGCGCAGGTAGTCGACCACCCGCTCGGCGTTGTCACAGTGCCGGTCCATCCGTACGCCCAGGGTCCGGATGCCCCGCATGGTGAGCCAGGCGTCGAACGGCCCGTTGATCGAACCCATCGCGTTCTGGTGGTACGCGAGCCGCTCGCCGAGCTCGTCGTCGCTGACGATCAGCGCGCCGCCGACGACGTCGGAGTGGCCGCCGAGGTATTTCGTCGTCGAATGCACGACCACGTCGGCGCCGAGGCCGAGCGGCTGCTGCAGGTACGGCGAGGCGAACGTGTTGTCGACGACCAGCAGCGCGCCGGCTTCGCGGGCCAGGGCGGCGGTCGCGGCGATGTCGTTGACCCCGAGCAGCGGGTTGGACGGCGTCTCGACCCAGATGACCTTGGTCTGGCCCGGCCGGATCGCGGCCCGCATCGTGTCGAGGTGGTGGATGCTGGCCGCCGTCCAGGTCAGCCCCCAGCGCTCGGCCACCTTGGCGAAGAGCCGGAACGTGCCGCCGTACGCGTCGTCCGGGATCACCACGTGGTCGCCCGGCTGGCAGACGGTGCGCAGCAGGGTGTCCTCGGCGGCGAGACCGCTCGCGAACGCCAGGCCGCGGCGGCCGCCCTCGAGCGCGCGCAGGCATTCCTGCAGTGCGTCGCGGGTGGGGTTGCCGGAGCGGCTGTACTCGTAGCCCTCGCGCGGGGCGCCAACCCCGTCCTGGGCGTACGTGCTGGTCTGGAAGATCGGTGGCACGACCGACCCGGTGCGCGCCTCCGGGTCCTGGCCGGCGTGGATGGCGAGCGTCTCGAAACCGTAGGTCATTGGATGGAGGCTAGTCTTCGTCGGTGGCGGAGTGCGTGTTCTGCGGCATCGTGGCGGGCGAGGTGCCCGCGTTCGTGGTCGGATCGACGGAAGACTGCGTCGCTTTCCTGGATACCCGGCCGGTGTTCAAAGGCCACACTTTGGTCGTACCGCGCGCTCATCTTGTGGTTTTATCCGATTTGCCGGCTTCGTCGCTGTCCGGATATTTCGGATTCGTGCAGGCCGTGGACCGGGCCGTCCAGTCCGCCCTCGAGGCCGGGGGGTCTTTCGTGGCCCTCAACAACCGGGTCTCGCAGTCGGTGCCGCACCTGCACACGCACGTCGTACCCCGCACGAAGGGCGACGGTCTGCGCGGTTTCTTCTGGCCACGCACCAAGTACGCGTCCGACGACGAGGCCCAGGACTATGCGAAGCGCATCGGCGCGGCGCTGTAGTTTCCGTGGAATGACAACACGAGTCGTGGTCACGGGCGGCAGCGGCAAGCTGGGCCGCGCCGTGGTGCGAGATCTGCTCGAGCACGGGTACGAGGTGCACAACGTCGACCGGGTGCCGTCGCCGGATCCGGTGGCCCCGTTCACCCGCATCGACCTGGGTGACTATGGACAGGTCGTCGAGGCGTTGGCCGGCATCGAGGACCGCTACCCGTCGGTCGACGCGGTGGTCCACCTAGGAGCGATCCCGGCCCCGGGCCTGACCGCCAACGCGGCCACGTTCACCCACAACATCACCGCGACGCACCACGTCTTCGCGGCCGCCCGCGCGGCGGGCATCACGAACGTGGTGTGGGCGAGCAGCGAGACGTTGCTGGGCCTGCCGTTCGGCGAGGTGCCGCCGCCGTACCTGCCGGTGGACGAGGAATATCCGGCCCGCCCGCAGTCGTCGTATGCGCTGGCCAAGCACCTGGAAGAGCAGATGGCGGCCCAGTTCTGCCGCTGGAACCCGGCCCTGAAGATGATCGGCCTACGCTTCTCCAACGTGATGGAGCCGGCGGACTACGCGGCCTTCCCGTCTTACGCCGCGGATCCGAAGCTACGCAGCTGGAACGCCTGGTCCTACATCGACGCCCGAGACGGCGCCCAAGCGGTCCGGCTGTCCCTGGAACTCGACGCCACGGGCATGGACATCTTCGTCATCGCCAACGCGGACTCGGTGATGCCCCAGAAGTCAGCGGACCTGGCGGCCGAGGTCTTCCCGAACATCCCGATCACCCGCGACGTAGGCGACCACGGGACGTTCCTGTCGATCGAAAAGGCCCGCCGCATCCTGGGCTACGAACCCCAACACACCTGGCGCTCCTGACGACGTGCTGTTACCCAGCGGAACCCACGAGCATCAGTCCGTGATGTTCGACGAAGTCGGCGTAGTCCTTGACGTTGTATGTGGCGAGGGGCAGTCCCTCGGTGAGACAGGACGCGGCGATCCAGGCATCGTTCGTCGGGTGCATGCGGCCGCGGCGGCGACCCGCGGCCGACAGCCGACCCCATGCCTGCGCGGTTTCCCAGCCGGCGTCGAGCATGAGGCAGTGGGACATCCATTTGTCGAGCGCCGCGAGGTTGCGGTGGCTCCAGTCGCGTAAAGAGGCCCATTGCGTCAGCTCGCCGACGCTGACGAAGGTGAGGCACCACGTCGTGCCCGCGAGTCGGGCTGACATGGCTTGGTCGATCTTGTTTCGGAAGATGCGGGATGCGACGTCGGTGTCGAGGACGACGTAGTTCACGGTCACGCCAGGTTGGCGTGACGTTCCGCATCAACGTGGGAAAGGAAGGCGGCTAGCTCAGCGTCGGTTTCGAAGATGCCGAAGTCGGCCATGTCCGCGACGTCACGGACGGGGGCGATGCCACGACGTCGCGCTTGCTGGTCGAGCGACTCTCGACCCTGCGAGAACCGCTGCGAACCGTCGAAGCGCTGAGCTCCGGTAGACATGAGTCACACCTCCGTGGCCCAGTGTGACAGCTCTGGCGCGGATCCGGGGACCCGCGCCAGTGCTATGGCGGCCTTACGCCGTCTTGGCTACGCCCACCGGGCAGGTCATGCCGTTGGGGCCGTGGTTGCAGTAGCCGTAGGGGTTCTTCGAGTCCGACAGGTACTGCTGGTGGTAGTCCTCGGCGTAGTAGAACGTGTCCAGCTTGCCGATCTCCGTGGTGATGTCGCCGTGGCCGGCGGCGTGGACGATCGGCTCGAAGGCGTCGCGCGAGGACTGGGCGGTCGTCGCCTGCTCGTCGGAGGTCACGTAGATCGCCGACCGGTACTGGGTGCCCACGTCGTTGCCCTGGCGCATGCCCTGGGTCGGGTTGTGGTTCTCCCAGAAGACCTTGAGCAGGTCCTCGTAGTCAATCTTGCTCGGGTCGTAGACGACCTGAACGGCCTCGGTGTGTCCGGTGCCGCCGGAGCAGACCTCTTCGTAGGTGGGGTTGCGGGTCTGGCCGCCGGCATAGCCGGCCGCTGTCGAGATGACACCCGGCAGCGTCCAGAACAAGCGCTCAGCGCCCCAGAAACAGCCCATGCCGAAGACGGCGACCTGCGCACCCTCCGGCCACGGGCCGACCATCGGCGTGCCGAGCACGACGTGCTTGTCGGCGACGGGCATCCCGAGCGGGCGACCTGGCAGGGCCGCACCCGGTGCGGGCAGGTCGGACTTCATTCGACGAAGGAACACGGTGGAAATCTCCTCTCGTTCCGCCAGGTGTAACAGCGCGGGGCGGTCGAGCCTTACCCGGCGGTTCAAGGTAGGACCGGGGGTGACCCGTGGTGCCAACGGGGCGCGAGAGGCAAACGAAGGGGCCCACCCAGGACGGAAATGGGCCCCTTCGTCCGAAGCGGTCGGGCGGGCAGCGTCAGCTGCGCGACCACTTCTGGTTGGCACCGCCGCCGCAGTCCCAGATCTGCAGCCTGGTGCCGTTCGCTGAGCTGTTGCCGGTCGCGTCCATGCACTTGTTGGACTGTGGATTGACGATGTCGTTGGCGCCGGTGAAGGTCCACCGTTGGGCGCCGCTGCCGTTGCAGTCCCAGAGTTGCAGCTTCGCGCCGTTGGCCGTCGAACCCGACGGGACGTCGATGCACTTGCCGAGGGCGCGCACCGAACCGTCGGCGGCCCAGGTCCACTGCTGCGCGGTCGTGCCGTTGCAGTCCCAGAGCTGCACCGCGGTGCCGTTGGCCGGGTTCGCGCCGGCCACGTCCACGCACTTGCCGCCGATGCCGGTGATCCGGCCGCCGCCGGCCGGCGGGTTGGTCGGGCCTCCGGTCGGCGGGGCGTACGCGCGGACGTAGTCGACGGTCATCGACTGCGGGAACGTGGTCGAGCCGTCCGGGTAGCCGGGCCAGTAGCCGCCGACCGCGACGTTCATGATCATGAAGAAGTTGTGGTCGAAGACCCAGCGGTCGCCGCCCAGGTCGGCGGGGGTGCGGCGCTGGTACTCGTTGCCGTCGACGTACCAGACGATCAGGTTGGGCGACCAGTCGACGGCGAAGGTGTGGAAGCCGTCGGCGAACGCGCCGCCGATCGTGTAGCCGGCGCCGATGCCCTCGGCGCCCGAGTAGCCCGGGCCGTGGATCGTGCCGTGCACCATGTTCGGCTCGCGCCCGATGTTCTCCATGATGTCGATCTCGCCGCTGGTGGGCCAGTTGACCGGCGCGCCGAGCATCCAGAACGCCGGCCAGATGCCCTGGCCGCGCGGGATCTTCATGCGGGCCTCGAACCGGCCGTACGTGCGGCTGAAGGTGGCCGCGGTGAGCAGCCGGGCGGACGTGTACTGACAGGTGCCGTAGTGGCACTGGAAGTTGGAGGGGTTCTCCCGGCGCGCGGTGATCACCAGGTTGCCGGCGCCGTCCATGGCGGCGTTGCGGGTGCTGTTCGTGTAGTACTGCTGCTCGTTGTTGCCCCAGCCGCTGCCGCCGATGTCGAACCGCCACTTCGACTGGTCGACGGCGCTGCCGGCGGCTCCGTTGAACTCGTCTGACCAGACCAACGGTCCTGGCGGGGGTGCTGCACTGGCGGGGCCGGCCAACGGCACGACCAGTGCGGTCGCGACGAGAACGGCGCTCGCCGCGGCAGCGATCAGTGTGCGGGGACGGAGCACGACGATCACCTCATCAGCGGGAATCCAATGACGGATGTAACTGTCTGGAAACCTGTCAGATAGATGAACGTCGTGTCAAGAGAGCGCTCTCAGAGATCGCGAAGGCCGAGCTCAGCCGTGCAGACCGCCGGCGGCGACGTGGATGAACACCGCCGAGACCTCCTTGGCCGTC
Organism: uncultured Actinomycetota bacterium; assembly: GCA_963840005.1. Taxonomy (GTDB): domain Bacteria; phylum Actinomycetota; class Actinomycetes; order Mycobacteriales; family Micromonosporaceae; genus Asanoa. The sequence goes on from CAWIXO010000047.1 coordinate 48,606, forward strand.
GACAGCGTGTCGACGTAGCCCTCCGCCGGCTCCAGCGCCTTCTCCAGCGCGGCCGACGACTCCTTGGTCAGCTCACCGTCGCCGAAAACCACGACGCTCAGGCTCACCGGTCGCTCGTCGTCGGCCGCCGCCTTGAGCTCGGCCGTCAGAGCCGCCAGGGTCAGCTTCGAGTCCGCGTCCTGGTTGCGGCCGTCGGTGAAGATCAGCACCCGGTTCGGTACGTCCTTGCGGGCGTTGTCCTGCGCGTTCTTGTACGCGGCGAGGATCGTCTCGTACAGCCCGGTGCCGCTGGAATGGGTCTTCAGCTTGCTCGCAGGCCTGCGTCGTGGCCTTCCGGTGCGACTCGGTCAGCGACTCGGCCGGCAGCAGCTCGCGGTAGTCGCGCGGCGGGTCGAGTTGGGTGCCGAACTCCCAGATGCCCAGGCGGCTGTCGTCGGGCAGCAGGTTCTCCAGCTGCTCGCAGCCCTGCGCGACGAGCTGGATCAGCGGCTGGTTGGATCCCGGCGCCGGGTCGTTCATCGAGCCGGAGACGTCGACGACCACCAGCAGGTCGGTCTGCCGGTCTTCGGCGTACCAGGTGGCCAGCACGTGGTCGACGTGGTGCGCGCCGAGGAACGGCATCTGCTTGGTGGCCAGCGACGGGAGCTGCGCGGCGCCCGGCGGCGGCTCCTCCGGCTCGGCCGAGCGCGGCGTACGCAGGCCGGCGGCGTTGATCGCGGCCACGCCGTCGGACGACTCCAGCGCGTCGAGCAGCCGGGTGAGCGCGATGGCGCGGTCGTCGTCGGCCAGGGCCGCCTTGGTCGGGAACCAGGTGTAGCGCAGTGCCACCCGCCAGTCCTTGCCGGCGAGTACCGCCTCGTCGGGTTCGAGCTTGCCGAGCTGCGGCACCAGCGCGTACTCGGCGATGAGCCCGACCTCGCCGGGTTTCTCCGGCAGCGCGATCGCGCCGCCACGCACGGTCCGGGTCTTCAGGTACGCCCGGGACAGCACCTGGGCGGACGCGTCCATGCCCTGCCCTTCCCAGACCGTCTCGGCCATCGAACCGGCGCCGACCATGCCGTCGCCGGAGGTGCCGGGCTCGCGTACGGCCAGCTTCACCGTGTCGTCCGTGTCCAGCAGGTTGGCCAGCGCGAGCCAGGAGTCGCCGGCGGCGCGCAGCTTCACCGCGGTCGCGGCGTCGGTGACCATGTAGATCGGGCTGTCGGCGACCACGGTGCCGGCGCCGCCGGTGCCGACGGTGTTCTCCGGGCCGAGCCGCGCCAGGTCCAGGTCGGGTGCGGTGCCGACCCACGAGGTGTCGTCGGGGATCCACAGGTCGGCGCCGGTCTGGCGGACCGTGTCGGGCGCGGCGCGGCCGTCGGCGACCACGATGTCCATCCGCACGCACTCGTCGGCCTTGCCGAGCTCCGGCGCCATGGCGGCGAGCACGGGCGCGAACGACGAGGCGGTGACCACCTTCAGCTTGCGGCCGCAGGCCGTGCCGCCCGGCGACAGCGCCGACCAGCCGTCGCCGCGCACGACGACGATCCCGGCGGCGACCAATGCCGGCAGCCCGAGCAGCAGGAAGGTGAGCACCATCCAGCGGGCCGCCCCACCGCGGGCCGCGTGCTTACCCATCACGTGTCCGATCCCCCCTCGACGCGGCACCGTCCGTCCCCCAAAACGGTCACTTCCGCCGCTACCCCACGGTTGCTGGCCAAAATTCGATCTCTGCGCTCGCGCCAAAAGTGGCATATGACCCAGAAAAAACCGTTGCTCGGCACCTCATGGCGTGGATAGCGTGGCCATACACGGGAAAGGAGGTGGTCCAGCTTTGTATAGCACTGGGACTCGTGAGGTGGCTGCCCGCTAGCCGCTGTCCTTGACAGTTATCGTTCGTCGAGACCGTGTGGCAGCGGTGCGGCGAAACTCAAGCAGCCACCCGACCCCCGAGGTGCCGGCCCAGTCCAGCCGGCCCGTGCGAGCACGGAAGCCTCGGGGGTCGACCCTTTTCCAGGCTCTGTCCAGGGTCTTTTCTGGATAGATTCCATGATTTGAACGCGATCCGTACGGACGACCTGGTTCGATCCGATCAGACAATCGGCTGACAGCCGTTATGGAGCCATTTCCGTGACGCTCTCACTACGACCCGCACAGGCCGCCGACATCGACGCCGTTGGTGCACTCCATTACGACTCCCGGATTGCCGCCTATCGAGACTTCGTGCCGATTGCCGGGCTCCAAGCGCTATCGCCGGAATCGCTCACCGCATGGTGGCGAGAACGATTCGCGTACGAGTCGGATACCCATCGACTGACCGTGGCGGTCGACGACGGCCAGACAGTCGGCTTCAGCTATGTCGGCCCGGAGGAAGAGCACGAGGCGGACGTCGGCCAGCTCTACGCCATCCATCTCGACCCGGCGGCGCAGGGCCGCGGCATCGGCCGCGCGCTGATGGTCGACGCACTGGAGACGGTGAGCCGCAATGGCTGGGAACGGGCCGTGCTCTGGGTGCTCGAGGGCAACGCGCACGCCCGGCGCTTCTACGAGCGCGGCGGCTGGCGGCCCGACGGCCGGGAACGGGAAGAACTGATGGGGGCGGCTCCCACCCGCCAGCTCCGCTATACACGGGAGAGCTGAGCTGGCTGGGCGAGAGTGCGTGACCGAGATATGCGGGGGAACCGATTGGTCACGCACCCTCGCCCGCCGTACCCAACCGCTGCCCGGTGATGCCTGGCCGGAGGCATCGTGACCGACGGAGGCTAGTCGGTCCGGACCACGGGTGGGTGTTTGCGGGATTGCCGCGGTGCTGGCGGAGCACGCGGCGGTCACCGCGGGTGGTGAAGTCTTCAGTTAGCTGACAGCGACCCGCCGGCGGTTCGCGCGGACAACCACGCGGACGCTGTTGAGGTCGTGCCGGGCCGTCCAGCCTTCGCGCCATGAGCGACGGGATGCCGCCAGGGCGTGCTCGGCGACGCGCCGGGAGTGACAGGGCCAGGCCCCACCGCATCCGTCGCAGCCACCGTCGCGGCCGGGTCGTGCGTGCCGCCCGAGAATGTCCCGGGCGTCTTGCCAGAGGAGCCGGTCGACTACATCGTCCGGCGCGGTTTCGCGGTCCGAAGTGGTCCGCACGGTATGGTCGACGCTGACCATCGGTCCCCCTTGTTCGCGGCGGCCCGCCGGCCGCCGTACGCATATGGAACCGTCTCGCGGTCGCCCGCAATCGGACAGTCTGTGCGACTTCCCGGAATAATCCGGTTTGTGGGGCTAGCGGGTCCCCGACAATCGCGTCCCAAAACCCGCAACGCGCTCACATAATGGTCCATGAGCAGGGCAGAGCCGCCGCTACTCCGCCGGATCCGCGAAGGCGTCATCGGCGATGACCAGGTGATGTGTGGGCCTTACGGCGCCCGCCGGGTGACCTACGCCGACTACACCGCCTCCGGACGCGCACTCTCCTTCATCGAAGACTTCATCCGCGCCGAGGTGCTCCCCCGCTACGCCAACACGCACACCGAGTCGTCCGGCACGGGCCGGCAGACCACCCGCCTGCGTGAGGACGCACGCGAGATCATCCGGGACGCGGTCGGCGGGGACGCGGACACCGTGGTGATCTTCGCGGGCTCCGGCGCGACCGGGGCGATCGACAAGCTGGTCCGCATCCTCGGCATCCGCATCCCGGCCGAGCTCGACGACGGCTACGACCTGCGCTCGCTGATCCCGCTCGAGCACCGCCCCGTGGTCTTCGTCGGCCCCTACGAGCACCACTCCAACGAGCTGCCCTGGCGAGAGTCGATCGCCGATGTCGTGGTCGTGCCGGAGGACGCCGACGGACATGTCGACCGCACGGCCCTCGCCTCGGCACTGGCCAGCTACGCCAACCGGACGCTCAAGATCGGCTCGTTCTCGGCCGCGTCCAACGTCACCGGGATCATCACCGACACCGCCGCGATCTCCGCGCTGCTCCACGAACATGGCGCGCTGGCCTGCTGGGACTTTGCCGCCGCCGGGCCGTACGTGGACATCGACATGGCCGGCAAGGACGCGATCTTCCTGTCGCCGCACAAGTTCATCGGCGGCCCCGGCACGCCCGGCGTGCTGGTGATCCGCCGCCACCTGCTCCGCAACCGGGTCCCGACGGTGCCCGGCGGCGGCACCGTCGACTACGTCAACGGCTTCATGCACCACTACCTGCGCGACCCGGCGCACCGCGAGGAGGGCGGCACGCCGGCGATCGTCGAGTCGATCCGCGCCGGCCTGGTGTTCGCGCTCAAGCAGGCGGTCGGCACCGCCGTCATCGGCGAGCGGGAAGAGCGGTTCCGCCGGATCGCGATGGACGACCTGGGCGGCGAACCCCGCGATCGAGGTGCTCGGCAACCCACATGCCGACCGGCTCTCCATCCTGTCCTTCGTCGTCCGCCGGCCGAACGGCCGCTACCTGCACCACAACTTCGTCGTGGCGCTGCTCAACGACCTGTTCGGCATCCAGGCCCGCGGCGGCTGCTCGTGCGCCGGCCCCTACGGGCACCGGCTGCTCGGCATCGACCTCGACCATTCGTCGCGGTTCGAGCAGGAGGTGATGGCCGGCTGCGACGGGATCAAGCCCGGCTGGACCCGGGTCAGCTTCAACTACTTCCTGTCCGAGGCGGTCTGCCGCTACATCGTCGACGCCGTCGACCTGATCGCCCGCGACGGCTGGAAGCTGCTGCCCGACTATCGCTTCGACCCCTATTCGGGGCTGTGGCGGCACCACCGCGGGCTGACCGAGCCGGCGCTGCGGCTGACCGCGCTCACCTTCGACGGCGACGGGGTGCGCTGGGCCGGCGCGGTGCCGGCCGACCGGGCGCCCGAGGCGGCGCTGCCGGGCTATCTGGAAGAGGCCCGAACGATCTTCCAGGAGTACGACGGGAGCGGCTGCACCGAGGGCACCGGCGGCAGTGCCGTGTCGCCCGGTTTCGAGGCGCTGCGCTGGTTCGACCTACCGGCCGTCTGCCTTGATCCGATCGAGCCCGCCCCGGTGGCCCGTTCGCTCTGAGCGAATCTGGCCGGTCTGCGGCATTGCTGCCGACCCCGCCGTGTTGTGGGATGCGTGGACACCGAACGGACCGAACCGGAGCGCGACGAGGACGCCGCGCTCGACGCGTACTCGCGCGTCGTCACGACGGTCGCCGCACAGATCCTGCCCAGCGTGGCCGCGGTGGCGGTGCGCACCAGCCGGGGCGCCGGGGCGGGTTCCGCGGTGACCTTCACCGACGACGGCTTCCTACTCACCAGCGCCCACGTGGTCGAGGGCGCGACCGGCGGCACGGCGACCTTCGGCGACGGCGCCGAGGCCGGCTTCGACGTGGTCGGCCGCGACCCCCTCTCCGACCTGGCCGTGCTCCGCGTGCGCGAACCGGGCGCCCGCCCGGCCCCGCTGGGCGACGCCGACCGGCTGCGGATCGGCCAGCTCGTCGTGGCCGTCGGCAACCCGATGGGCCTGGCCGGCTCGGTCACCGCGGGCGTGGTCTCCGGCCTCGGCCGGTCGCTGCCGGCCCGCGAGGGCCGGGCCATCCGCCTGATCGACGACGTGATCCAGACCGACGCGGCGCTCAACCCCGGCAACTCCGGCGGCGCGCTGGTCGACTCGTCCGGCCAGGTCATCGGGATCAACACCGCGGTGGCGGGCTACGGGCTCGGGCTCGCGGTGCCGATCAACCGCAACACCCGGCAGATCATCGGCGACCTGATCCAGGACGGCCGGGTACGCCGCGCCTGGCTCGGCGTCGCGGGCGTGCCCGTGCCGCTGCCGCCGCAGGTCACCGAGCGCACCGGTCAGCGCACCGCGCTGCGGGTGGTCGAGGTGGTGCCCGGCAGCCCGGCCGGCGTCGCCGGGATCTACCTGGGCGACATCCTGCTCACCGCGGGCGGCCAGCAGATCCAGACCGTGCAGACGCTGCAGCGGCTGATGCTCGGCCCGGCGATCGGCAACCGGCTGCCGGTGACCCTCCTGCGCCGAGGCGCCTACGTGGACGTCGTCACCATCCCCGCGGAGCTCACCACAACATAGAACGTGGTCGAGCCGGCTCCCCCTGCCGTGGGGAGCCGGCTCGGCCGGGTGGTGCCGGGTCAGTGTGCGTGGCGGCGGTGACGGCTCTTGCGCCGGCGGCCGAGGAGCAGCAGCGCGGTGCTGACCACCAGGATCGCCAGGCCGGCGATCACCAGGCGGACGGTCGACGGGCGGGTCAGCGACTCGCCGCTCTCGGAGCCACCCTGGCCGGGCAGCGGTCCGTAGTTGGCGACCACGGCCGGCTCGGTGCTGCCCGAAGGCGTCGCCGTGGGTCCGGACGGGGTGGCCGCCGGGCTGGACGGTGTGGCGCTCGGGAAGAACGGAAGCGCGTCGCCGGTGCCGGGGTCCACCGGGCCGACGTCACCCGCCGGGTCCCCGCCCGCGGCGGGATCGTCGAGCACCGGGGAGTCGCCCGGGTCACCCACGTCGCTCGGCAGCTCCGGAGCCTCGCCAGGAAGCACCGGGGTCTCGCTCGGGAGCACCGGGGCCTGCGCCGCGGGCGCCGAGGGCTCGGACGCGAAGGTCGACGGCTCGACCGGCGGCAGGTACTGCGGCTCGGTCGGCCACGCCCAGGGCAGCTTGCTGTCCATCGGCGCCGGGTCCGTCGGGATCTCGCCCACGGTCGGCGGTTCCACCGTCGGTGCCGCGACGCCGGCCACGACGGACGCGGTCGGCGTCGGCGCTCCGGTCCGGACCGGGGCGCCGGCGGCCGACAGGGTCGGCGCGGCCGCGACCGGCTCGGTGGCCGCCGGCGGTGCCGTCCCCGCCGTGCGCGAGTCCGCCGCGCCGCATTGCAGCGTCGTGTTGAACGGCAGGTCGTGTGTCTCGCCGCCGTTGGCCGCGGCCGTGCCGTGTGTGTACTCGCGCACCACGAGGTTCCCTTCGTTGTTGGCGGTGTTGACGTCGGTGAACGCGGCGTTCGGCGCGTAGATGGTGCCCTCGGCCGTGTCCGCGCCGACCTGGGTGATCGTGGTGGCGTCAGCGAAGTTCATCAGGATGTACGGCGCCTGCTCGTCGCCGATCCCGGCGAAGTTGGCGGTCCGCCACTCGTAGTCGGCGCCGGTGGCCACGTTGACCAGCAGCGGAGTCTCGGCGCTGGGCTGCGTGTTGAAGGTCAGGTCGGAGAGGTTGTTGAACTCGTCGCCGGTCAGCTTGAGCACGTTGGTCTGGTTGGGAGTGAGCGACACGTACGCCCGGGTGCCCGGTGTGCTGACCGGCCGGCCCAGCTCACCGCCGCCGGAGTTGCGCAGCTTCACCGTCTCGACGCAGGAGTCGAGCTGCTGGGACCGTTCGCGGAAGGTGGCGAACACCCCGGCGAGGTCGAGCGCGTCCTGGTCGGCCAGGCTGGCCTTGCGGGCGCCCGGGACCGGTGTCGCACGGGTCGGTGGCGCGCAGCAGCACGGACTTGCTGTCGTCCTTGGCGGCCTGGTCCTCCGTGCCGAGCACCTTCGCGTCGACCACCGGCGGAGCGCCGAGCAGCGCCCGGCCCCCGATCACCAGCGGGCTGTCGCCGGCGCCGATCCGTACGCTGCGTTCGGCGGCGATCCGGTAAGCCGAGCCGAACGTGAGGTCGCCGCCGATCGCGACCGGGCCCTCGCTCTCGATGCCGGTCAGTGTCGCGTCGCGCTCGACGAGCACGAGGAAGCCGAGCCCACCCTCGACCGGGTTGACCGCCCCGGTCGCGGATGCCGGCGTCAACATCCACAGCGAAGCGCCGGCCGCGACGGCTCCCACCGCCGTCGCGGCCAACCATCTGGCTTTCCTGGCCATGCGTAAACCGCCCCCCGAAGCGAATAAACCTCCAAGAGGCAGTATTCACCGCGAATGGGACAGAGTTCGCGTTTTGCCCTAACTGCCCGTAACCGGGAGCAAAATCAACGTGAGCCGAGGTGGGCCAGCAGGTCCTGCCGGGTGATCACGCCCTTGGGCTTGCCGTCGATCAGCACCAGCGCGGCGTCGGACTTCTCCAGCAGCGCCACCGCCTCGCTGACCGGCTGGCCGCCACCGATCATCGGCAGCGGGCGAGTGCATGTGCTTCTCGACCATGTCGTGCAGGTGCGCCTGGCCGGTGAACAACGCGTCCAGCAGCTCCTTCTCCACGATGGAGCCGGCCACCTCGCCGGTCACCACCGGGCGGCTCGGCCTTGAGGACGGGCACCTGCGACACGCCGTACTCGCGCATGCGGTCGATCGCCTCGCGGACCGGATCGGTCGGGTGCACGTGCACGAGCTCGGGCATCTCGCCGCTCTTGCCGGCGAGCACGTCGCGCACCGTCGGCTCTTCGCCGCCGGTGGCCAGGAAGCCGTAGCGGGCCATCCAGTCGTCGTTGAAGATCTTGGACAGGTAGCCGCGGCCGCCGTCGGGCAGCAGCACCACGATCACGTCGTCCGGGCCGGCGCGGTGCGCCACCTCGAGCGCGGCCGCGACCGCCATCCCGCACGAGCCGCCGACCAGCAGGCCCTCCTCGCGGGCCAGCCGCCGGGTGATGTCGAAGGAGGTCTTGTCGGAGACCTCGACGATCTCGTCGCAGATGTTCCGGTCGTAGGTCTCCGGCCAGAAGTCCTCGCCGACGCCCTCGACCAGGTACGGCCGGCCGGTGCCGCCGGAGTAGACGGAGCCTTCCGGGTCGGCGCCGATGATCTTGACCGCGCCGCCGGAGACCTCCTTGAGGTAGCGGCCGACGCCGGAGATCGTGCCGCCGGTGCCGACGCCCGCGACGAAGTGGGTGATCCGGCCGGCGGTCTGCTCCCAGATCTCGGGGCCGGTCGTCTCGTAGTGCGAGCGCGGGTTCTCCGGGTTGGAGTACTGGTTGGGCTTCCAGGCGCCCGGGATCTCGCGGCGAGCCGGTCGGAGACGTAGTAGTACGAGCGCGGGTCCTCGGGCGCGACGGCGGTCGGGCAGACCACCACCTCGGCGCCGTACGCGCGCAGCACGTTGCGCTTGTCCTCGCTGACCTTGTCGGGGCAGACGAAGACGCAGCGGTAGCCCTTGAGCTGGGCGACCAGGGCCAGCCCGACGCCGGTGTTGCCGCTGGTCGGCTCGACGATCGTGCCGCCCGGCCTGTAGCAGGCCGGCCTTCTCGGCCGCCTCGACCATCCGCAGCGCGATGCGGTCCTTGACCGAGCCGCCGGGGTTGAAATATTCGACCTTGGCCAGCACCGTCGCGTCGATGCCGGCGGTGACGGTGCGCAGCCGGACGAGCGGCGTGTTACCGATGAGGTCGACGACATTGTCGTAGTAGCGCACGGCGTTGTGCCCTTCTGGTCCGCCCCGCCGGGCCGGCGGGTCAATCCCAGCCTACGTGCGCAGGTCAGGACAACACGGTGCCGGGTATGACGTCCCTGCGGCGGGCCTCCCAGGCCATGAACCGGTCGGTTTCGGCGAGCACGCTGCCGGCCAGCCAGGTCACCATCACCACGTCGTCGACCAGCCCGAACAGCGCGAGAAACATCTCCGGCACGAAGTCGAGCGGGGACACCACGTAGATCGTCGCGGCGGTCATCAGGGCCAGTCGCATGCCGCCGTCGTACTCGCCGCTGGCGGTTGCCTTGATCATCCGGGGCAGGGCCGCCAGCCGGGCGCCCAGACCAGGGCCGCCGCGGGCACCGGCGGTCAACGCCCGACCCAGTGCGACGAACGCCGCGGTGCGTTTCAACGTCTTCGCCATCGGCTATCGACCTCCTCCGCATCATGATGCCCAGAACGCGCCACCCCGAACCGCCGCGAGGTTTGTTCCGCGAAACACCCCTGGGAGCGTGGAGCACCTTTTCGGGGCCCGTCGGAGTTAGCCTCGTAGCCGGAAGCGAAACATGGGGGGCACAGCCAATGGGGGCAGCCGAGGCAGTAGCCTGGCGCACCGCCGCCCGGACGGTCGCGCGGTTCACGGCCGTCGGCGCGGGCGTCACGGCGTTCGGAGCGGTGGCGGGCGCGGCACTCATCGTCGGGCAGGCGGAGCAGGCCCGCCGCCGCATCCCGCAGGCACAGGAGCCGCCGCCGCGCGGTGACGGCGTCTACGGCACCCGATACCCGGGTGAGCCGATCGAGATGGTCGTGGTCGGCGACTCGTCAGCCGCGGGTTACGGCGTACACAAGCCCCGCGAGACGCCCGGCGCGCTGCTCGCGACCGGCGTCTCCCGCCGCCTCCGGCGACCGGTCCGGCTGCACCGGCACGCCGTGGTCGGCGCGCTCTCGGCGGGCCTCCCGCACCAGGTCGAGGCCGCGCTGGAGCGCACGCCACGCCCCGACCTCGCCGTGATCATCATCGGCGGCAACGACGTCACCCACCGCACCAGCACCCACATCGCGGTGCGGCACCTGGTCAACGCGGTCCGCAAGCTCCGCGGCGCGGGCGCCCGGGTGGTCGTCGGCACCTGCCCCGACCTGGGCACGATCCAGCCCATCCAGCCGCCGCTGCGCTGGCTCGCGGGCCGTTGGAGCCGCCAACTCGCCGCCGCGCAGACCGTGGCCACGGTCGAGGCCGGCGCCTGGACGGTCTCCCTCGGCGACCTGCTCGGCCCCCGGTTCGCGGCCGAGCCGGCCCGGATGTTCGGCCTCGACCGGTTCCACCCGTCCGCCGACGGCTACGCGCTGGCCGCCGCGGCGATGCTGCCGACCGTGCTGGCCGCCCTCGGCGCGCCCGAGGAGCGGATGGCCCTCACCGCCGGCGAGGGCGTGCGCTCGCTGCCCCAGGCCGCGCAGGAGGCCGCCCGCCAGCCCGGCACCGAGGTCAGCGGCACGCAGGTCGCGGGCCGCGACCGGGGCCCGGCCGGACGTTGGGCGCAGCTGCGCCGTCGCCCGACCGCGTGGTTCGGCCCGGTGCCGGACAGCGCCCGTCGCCTGTTCGGGAACCTACGCGGAACCGCGCCGACGTTACCCTTGGAGGCGGCGCGCGAAGACGACGACGCGCATCCGTCCACCGTGGAGGAGTTGGCATGACGTCACGCGGTCTGGTCGGCCGGATGGGCCGCACGGCCGCCATGACGCTGCTGGCCAGCGGCTTCGCCGGCGCGGCCCTGCTCGCCGGTGAGTTCGTGGCCGCCCGCAACCGGCGCTACGCGCAGCCGCAACTCGGCCTCGCCCTGCGCACCGCCGTCGGCCGCGAGGGTGCGCCGGAGGTGCGGCTGGTGCTGCTCGGCGACTCCACCTCGCTCGGAGTCGGTGTCGACGACGTCGGCGACACGGTCGGCGGCCAGCTCGCCCGGCTGCTCGCCGACGACGCCGGGCTACGCGTGCACCTCTCGTCCGTCGGTGTCTCCGGCTCGCGCTCGACCGACCTCGCCACCCAGGTGGCCCGGGCGCTGCTCGGCGAACGTCCCGACCTGGCCGTGATCCTGATCGGTGCCAACGACGCGACCGCGCTGCGCCGGCCAGGCGAGTCCGCGGCCTACCTGGCGGCCGCCGTGCGGCGGCTGCGCGACGCGGGCGTCGAGGTGGTCGTCGGCACCTGTCCCGACCTGGGCGCCGCGCGCGCGATCGACCAGCCGCTGCGCGAGATCGCGGGCTGGTGGGGCCGGCAGACGGCGGCGGCGCAGGGCCGCGCGGTGCTGGCCGCCGGTGGTGCCGTGGTCGACCTCGCGGCCGAGACCGGCGCGGTGTTCCGGGCCGACGCCGGCACGCTGTGTTTCGACGGCTTCCACCCCTCGGCCGACGGCTACCGGGTGTGGGCGCACGCCTTGCTGCCGGCCGTGTCCGCGCTGGCCGGGCTGGGTCGGTCGGCCGCTCCCTAACCCCCCGGCCGACCCGTCACGGATTGAGAGGAATCGCATCCTCACGGCCGTGGCCTGTCGGGTTAACGTGGGATATGGCCATCCAGTCGGACCGCGACGCCGTCATTGTCGCCACCGCTCGTTCACCCATCGGTCGGGCCGTCAAAGGGTCGCTGCGGGAGCTGCGGGCCGACGAGCTGACGGCGACCATCGTGCGGGCCGCGCTCGACAAGGTGCCCGAGCTCGACCCGACCACGATCGAGGACCTCTACCTCGGCTGTGGGCTGCCCGGTGGCGAGCAGGGCTTCAACATGGCGCGGGTGGTCGCGACCATGCTCGACCTCGACGGGCTGCCGGGTGCGACCATCACCCGCTACTGCTCGTCGTCGCTGCAGACCACCCGCATGGCCTTCCACGCGATCCGGGCCGGCGAGGGCGACGTGTTCATCTCCGCCGGCGTCGAGTGCGTGTCGCGGTTCGCCCGCGGCTCGTCGGACTCGCTGCCGCCCGAGGCGCAGGAGCTCGTCGGCGGTTCGTGGGAGAACCCGGCGCTTCGCCCCGGCCCGGCTGCGCTCCAAGGCACGGGCCGCCGGCGGCGGCGAGGTCTGGCACGACCCGCGCGCCGACGGTGAACTGCCCGACGTGTACCTCGCCATGGGCCAGACCGCCGAGAACCTCGCCCAGGTCAAGGGCATCAGCCGCGAGGAGATGGACGAGTTCGGCGTACGCAGCCAGAACATCGCCGAGAAGGCCATCGCCGACGGTTTCTGGGCCCGGGAGATCACCCCGGTGACGACGCCGAGCGGCACCGTGGTCGCCCAGGACGACGGACCGCGGGCCGGGGTGACCCTGGAAGGCGGTGGCCGGCCTCAAGCCGGTCTTCCGCCCCGACGGCCGGATCACCGCCGGCAACTGCTGCCCGCTCAACGACGGCGCCGCCGCCGTGATCGTGATGAGCGCCGGCCGCGCCCGCGATCTGGGCATCACGCCGCTGGCCCGGATCGTCTCGACCGGCGTGACCGCGCTGTCCCCCGAGATCATGGGCCTGGGCCCGGTCGGTGCGTCGCTGCAGGCACTCAAGCGGGCCGGCATGACCATCGACGACGTCGACCTGGTCGAGATCAACGAAGCGTTCGCCGCCCAGGTCATCCCGTCCTACCAGGATCTGGGCGTTCCGATCGACAAGCTCAACGTGATGGGCGGCGCTATCGCCGTCGGCCACCCGTTCGGGATGACCGGCGCCCGCATCACCGGCACCCTGATCAACTCCCTCGACTGGCACGACAAGACCATCGGGCTCGAGACGATGTGCGTTGGCGGCGGCCAAGGGATGGCGATGGTTCTCGAGCGGCTCAGCTAATCAAGATCAACAATAAGATCTGAATCTTGGCTCGGGTCCGTGGTGGGGGCGACCGTTGCTCCTGTCGGGACCGCTCCGCTTCGCTCCGCTGCCAGGTCCGCGGTGGGCCGACTACCCCCCTTTGCTCTGCATCCATATAGGCATCACCCGTCGACTCGCTACAGGTGATGCGTATATGGATGCAGAGCAAAGGCGCTATGCGACGCGGGTGATCTGGCCCGGTGGCGGTTGCTGGACGGTGTCCGGGTGCAGGATCGCCGCCAGGGCTTCGATGCCGTCGATCAAGCGCGGGCCGGGGCGGACGATCAGGGCGTCGGCGTCGATGGCCCAGATCGGGGTCGACGGGAAGTGATTGACGACCGCGTCGGCCTGGGCGGCGGCGCCCGTGACGTCGTAGCCGCAGGGAGCTACGACGACGACGTCCGGCGTCGGCTTCCTGGAAGGCCAGCCAGGTCGTCGGCGTGGAGCGAGCGCCGGGGTGCGCGACGACCGGGGTGCCGCCGGCGGCGGTGACCAGGTCAGGGATCCAGTGGCCCGCCCCGAAGGGTGGGTCGGTCCACTCGACGATGGCGACTCGGGGGCGGGGCTCGACCGGCTACCGCGCGTCGCGACCGCGGACAAGCGTGCGCGCAACTCCGCGACCAGAGCGCTTCGGCCTTGGTCGCGGTGCCGGTGTGCGTGCCGACGGCGGTGATCGAGTCGAGGACCTCGGGCGAGGGTGTGTGGGTCGAGCGGTCAGCACGTCGGCGTGGCAGCCCAGGTGGTCGAGGGCGTCGGCGACGCGGCCGGAGGGCAGGGCGCAGACGCGGCACAGGTCCTGGGTGAGGATCAGGTCCGGGTTCAGGTCGGCCAGGGCATCGGCGTGCAGCGTGTACAGGTCCGTCGCCGGCGGCGGCCGCGGACCGGACGTACGCGTCGATCTCGGCCGGCGTCAGGTCACGGGTGTCCCGGCCGCCGACCACGACCGTCTTGTCGGCGCGGGCCGGGACGGCTCGTGCACTCGAAGGTCACGCCGACCAGGTCGTCGCCGAGCCCGAGGGCGTAGACGATCTCGGTCGCGGACGGGAGCAGGGAGACGAGGCGCAGGTCAGCCGACCTTCCACGTGGTGACGTCGGCGATCCGCTTGCCGGGGCCGAGCAGCTGCTCCATCGTCGTGCGCAGGGTGGCCTCGTTGACGGTGCCGTCGGCCAGGACCACGCACTCCGCCTTCCAGAAGGCGAAGTCGGTGCGGGCCTGGGCGCGCTGGAAGTCGCCGATGCCGGGCACGACGCCCTCGGTCGCGGCCTGCTTGATCAGCTGCGAGGTGGGCTGCGAGTACGTGCCCATCGACGCGGTGCCGTTGGCGCCGTACGGCGCGATGAAGAAGCCCTCCGGCATGGCGAAGCCGGCGTCGGCCGCCGCCGCCCAGCGCATCGGCCACGGTTCCTTGGGCGTCGCCAGCGGCACCGGGAGCATCACACCGCCTGGCGAGACGCATTCGCGCCACTGGCCGCTGCTGATGAACTCGGGGACCGGTGCCCGGTCGACGGCCGGCAGTGGCTTGGGGAACACCGGCAACAGGGCGACCGCCACCAGGGCCGGCACCAGGACACGGCCGGGCTGCCAGCTGAGCTTGAGCGCGGCGTCGACGGCGACCACGAGCACGGTCGCGATCAGCGGGATCAGCGCCAGCGCGAACCGCATCGGCAGGGCGCCGTCGACGATCGGCAGGCCGAGCAGCAGCCGATAGGGACCGCTGATGTCGCTGCGGGTGCCGTTGACGACCACCTCGGGACCGAGCGAGAGCGCCGCCATCACGACCGCCGCGATCGCGCACGCCATGACCAGTGGACGGCGGATGAGCCAGGCCGCGCAACCGATCGCGACCAGGATCAGCGGCCAACCGAGGAACGTGTTGTATTCGGCCGGGCCGGTGCTCAAGCGGGCGCTCTCCTCGCGGCCGAACAGCGACAGCGGCGAGATCGTCTTGAAGCTGGCCAGGTCGGCCGAGAAGAAGTGCGGGCTGAACACCCCGTTGGGCACGCTCTGCGGCCCCTTGAACTGGAACCACAGCGGGTAGGCCAGTGCCACGACGGAGAGCACGACCGCGACGCCGAGCCCGGCCGCCGCACCGCCCAGCGCGCGCCGGCTGAACTGCGGCCGGGCGCCGACGTAGACCAACGTCATGATCATCAGTGTCAGCGCGGTGAGGAACAGGACCTCTTCGCCGATGAACACCTGGATCGCTGATCGTGACCGCGAGGACCACGCCGAACACCACGATCCGGCGCCAGCCCCGCCGGCCGTCGCGACCGGCGTTGATCGGGTCCTCCGGGTCGGCGGCGCGGACGATGCCGACCACGGCCCAGACCAGCACCGGGACCAGCCACAGCGCGGTCATGTGCAGGTGGCTGTTGTTCTGGGAGATCATGCCGGGCGCGAAACCGCAGAACCCGCCGCCGATCGCCGCGGCCAGCCGGTGCGTCCGCAGCACCCGGCGGAACAGCAGGTAGAACGCGACCGCGGTCAGGCCCAGGGTCAGCGTGGCCAGCAGCGCGAACGTGACCGGGGCGCCGAACAGCAGGGTGACCGGCGAGAACAGCGCGCCGAGCGCGATGACCGTGGTGTTGGCCATCAGGTTGACCCCGTCCGGCGCGTTGAGCCGGTCGGTGATCAGCGAGAAGTCGCCGTGCAGCACCCGCGAGTCGACGGCCAGGAACCACTCGTAGAGAGTCTGGTCCTCCGGGTTGAGGCCGAGCACCCTGCCGGTCGGCGAGGGCCACAGGCCGTGCATGACCCACGCCGCCAACAGGATGAAGCCGAAACAGATGGCCAGGTCGCTCAGGTGTGGCCGGAGCCGGGCGGCCGACCAGCGCGCGGACCGCTCCGGCGCCGATGAAGGTTCGGCGGGGTCGGCCTGCTGCGCGGCGCGGGCAGTGCTGGTCACGCGCTAGACCCTAGTATGCGAAGTGGCGTGGCAGGTGCCGCCTCCACCGTAGCCGCGGTCAACCGGTTACCGTGACAGGCGGTTACCGTGAGATGAACGCTGCCCGGGTGGTGGAACGGCAGACACGGCTGCCTTAAAAGCGGCTGCCGAAAGGCGTGCGGGTTCGAGTCCCGCTCCGGGCACGGCCAGCTCAGACAAGCAACGCGTTCGGCGGCAGGCCCAGGTGGGTACGGCCGGCCAACTCGTAGTGCGCCGCCGACATGTTGGCGTGCTGTGCCGCCGCGAGACCGTCCTTGACGATCCGGCCCAGCCGGCTCGACTCGTAGAGCGGGTCGGAGCTGCCGGCCTCGTACATCGCCATGAGCACCTCCCGCGCGGTCTCGGCGGCGTAGCTGATCGCACCGCGCAGTTCACCACGCGCGGCGTCGGTGGTCGACGCCCCCGCCCGGTCCAGCTCGCCGGCGCAGTGCAGCAACGACAGTCGGGCCGCCTCGGTCCGCGCGAGGGCCCGGCCGATCGCGGCCTGCAACCGTGGCTGCTCCGCCAGCGGCACACCGTCCATCCCGACCTTCTGCCGCGCCAGCGCCACGACCTCGTCGATCGCGCCCCGCGCCATCCCGAGCACGACCGCGGCGCAGCCGGGGAAGACGAGGTGGACCAGCGGTACGCGGTAGGCCGGCCGGTCGATCCGCGGCCGCACGGACAGCGGCACGACCAGGTCGGCCGGCACCGGCAGGTCCTCGGCGACCACCGTGTTGCTGTCCGAGCCCCGCATGCCGGTCACGTGCCAGGTGTCGAGCACGGTCACGGCGGACCGCGGCACCCAGCAGATCCGGACGTCCGGCCCGGCCGCGGTCATGGCGCGGCTGATCACCGTCGAAGACGATCGCCAGCAGTGCCACCCAGTCGGCGGACCCGATGCCGCTCACGATCTTCCAGCGGCCGGAGAGCCGGTACGCGTCCCCGTCGGCCACCAACCGCCCAGGCTGGCCGGAGTTCGCGATCAGCGCGTCGGCACCGATCTTGGCCTGCCCGGACTCGGGCAGGATGGCCGCGCTGAAGCCCCAGTTGAGGTTCCACACCACCCAGGCCACCGGGCCGTCGATGCGGCCGAGCCGCTCGTAGCACGTCCAGCACGGACGCCAGCGGCAGCTCGAACCCGCCCAGCTCCCGAGGCGCGTTGAGCCGGAAGGCCCCGGCGGCGCGCAGCTCGTCGAGCAGCTCCGTCGGGATCCGCCGGGTCTCCTCGGCCTCGTCGCGGTACTTCTCGATCGCCGGCCGGAGCAGCCTCAGGCAGCTCGGCCGCGTTGGCGACAGTCATCGTCATCTCCAAGGTCAGGCGCGCCAGCGCCAGTTGGGCCGGGCGTACCGGATCGTCAGGCCGGCGCGCACCAGGTTGTCCAGGGACGGATTCTTGGCCGACGGACCAGGCTTGCCGGTCTCGGCGATCAGCCATCGGCAGCCGGCCGCCCGGGCGGCCTCGGCCCGGGCGTTGATCAGCGCGGACTGCGCGCCCTGGTTGCGGTGGTCGGGCAACACGGCGCCGGCGCTGAGCGCCGCGACCGCACCGTGGATGAAGAGGTTTCCGACGCCGACCAGGTCAGACCCGTCCCAGACGCCGTACGGCCGGAACGCCGGGTTCCGCACCGCCCCCGAGATCATCTGGTCCAGGCCCTCGGTCGGCATGCCGAACCCACGCAGCAGCACCAGGGCCCACTCGTCGCGGTGCTCGGGCTCGACGGGTGCGACCCGCAGCCGGGTGCTACCGGGCGGGCGGACCGCCTCGACCGGCGCCGCGAGCTTGACCCAGGATCCGGCCGGCTCCAGGCCGCACGCGGTCCGGATGTCCTCCCAGTCCGGCGGGAGCACCGCGGGCGCGATCTGGATAACCGCGCTCGCCGTGCCCGCTGACCGGTAGAAGCCGATGATCTCTTCGATCAGGTCGCGGGTGACCGGCTCGGTGAACCCGAACCCGAGGGCCTTGTTCCAGTAGTTGGCCGGGTCATGGCGCATGGACAGCACGACGCCGCCGCCGATCCGGGTGGCGGCGAGCCCGAGGCGGGCCCGCACCTCCGGCGACAGCGATGGCGGGTTCTCGTAGGCGAACATCGTCTCCGCCTCGGCCCCCTCGACCGAGGCGGTGAAATCTGTGGTCACACCGCCAAGATGCGGCAATCCCCCGGGAAGTTCGACGCCGACACGGTGTCCGTGGTCACGCCGGGCGGGGGGTGTGGAACAGCCGCGCCCGCTGGACCCGGCCGCCGGCCCGCTGCTGCACCCAGACCGCGCCCGGCGGGCAGTGCGACGGGTCCTCCGGCGGGCTGACCAGGTCGAACTCCCAGATGTCGAGGTCGCGGCTGGCCAGCACGTTGGTCACCCGGTGTCCCACACCGTCGGCCAGGTCGTGGTCCATCCCCCGGACCAGGAAGTCGAGGCCGGTCGCCCGGACGCCCTGCGGCCAGATCGACTCGACCGTCGGTGACCAGTGATCGGCCAGCACGGCACCGAACTGACCCCGGTGCGCGGCGGCGAAGGTCTCCTCGGCGGTCCGGCGGCGGGCGTTGGTGAGCGCCGTCACGTCGTCGTGCGCCACGTCCGCGGTGGCCAGCAGCGCCTCGGCCAGCTTCCGGCGGGCCTCGCTGAGCCGGCTGCGGACGGTGCCGACCGGCACGCCGCAGACGTCGGCGATGTCCTGGTACGCGGTGACGCCGGTGAAGTGCCGCAGCATGACGACCAGCCGCAGCGACGGGGACAGCTGCGTCGAGCGCGTGCCACACCCAGTCCCGGGCGGCGTGCTGTTCGAGCAGCTCGGCCGGGTCGGGCTCGGCCGAGGGCAGGGTCGCCGCCACCTGCTCGTCGAGGGCCACGTCGGTCGGGCCGCGCAGCCGCATCCGGCAGGCGTTGCGCACGATCATTCGCAGCCAGGGTCCGGCCGCATCCGGGTCACGCAGGTCACCGATCCGCCGCAGGGCGACCAGCGCCGCCTCCTGCACCGCGTCCTCGGCGTCCGGGCGCGCGCCGAGAATGCCGTACGCCACCGCCAGCTGGCCGGGCCGGTGCCGGGTGAGCAAGGAGCCGAGGGAGCTGACGTCACCGGCCTGCGCGGCGCGTACCAGGTCGGCATCGGTGTTTGGCATTCGAACCAAGGTACGCGGAGGCCGAACGGGATTCTCCACTTAGCGGCGCCCAGGCATTACCCTTTGGGCACTTAACTCTTCGCTCATGGAGGCGTGACTGTGAAGACGTCCAACCCGGTGCTGGCGGGGCTGGGCCAGGCGGCCGAGCGCGAACGCGCTGCCGGCCACCAGGGCTATGCCCAGCCATACCCGGCGGGCGCGGGAGCCTATCCGGCCGCACCGCCCGCGGTACGACCGATGTCGATCGACGACGTCGTCATCAAGACCGTCACGCTCCTCGCGATCGTGGGCATCTCGGCCACGGTCGCCTGGAACGCGATCCCCGACGAAATGGTCGGCGTCGCCCTGATCGGCTCCGGGATCATCGGGCTCGTCCTGGGCCTGGTCATCTCGTTCATGCGGATGGCGAACCCGGCGCTGGTCGTCACCTACGCCGTGATCGAGGGCGTCTTCGTCGGCCTGATCAGCGAGTTCTACGAAAACATCGCCGGCTACCGGGGCATCGTCCTGCAGGCCGTGATCGCCACCTTCGGCGTGTTCTTCCTGATGGCCATGCTCTACAAGGCCAAGGTCATCCGGGCCACGCCGCGGTTCATGCGGTTCATGGTGGCGGCGCTGGCCGGCGTCTTCGCGGTCATCATGATCAACCTGGTGCTGTCGCTGTTCGGCTTCAACACCGGGCTGCGCGACAACGGCGCGCTGGGCATCGGCTTCAGCCTGGTCTGCATCGTGATCGCGTCGCTCAGCTTCGTGCTCAGCTTCCACGAGGTCGAAGAGGGCGTCCGGATGGGCCTGCCCGAGCGTTACTCGTGGGTCGCCGCGTTCGGCATCCTGGTCAGCCTGATCTGGCTCTACCTCGAGGTGCTGCGCCTGCTCAGCTTCCTGCAGGGCGACGACTGACGCTCAACCGCTCCACCAGCGCCCCCGCCGTCGCGAGACGCGGGGGCGCTCCCATTTTGTGCCGCTATGGTCGAAGCCGGGGGTATGCCATGCAGAGTTCGAACCCGGTCCTCAGCCATCTCGACGACACCGCCCGGACCGAGCGCCAGGTGCTCGGCCAGGCACCGGCCACCCGGGCGATGACCGTCGACGACGTGGTCGTCCGGACGGTCGCGCTGCTGCTGCTGACCACGGCCGTCGCCGCGGTCGCCTGGTTCACCATCGACAGCGGCCCAGCGCTGCGCTTCGCCATCATCGGCGGCTCGATCGGCGGCATCGTGCTCGCCCTGGTGATCAGCTTCCGGCGGATCACCAACCCCGCGGTGATCAGCCTGTACGCGATCCTCCAGGGTGTGCTGCTCGGCGTGGCCAGCCGCGGGTTCGAGGAGCTCTATCCCGGGATCGTGATCCAGGCGGTGGTCGGCACGCTCGGCGTCTTCCTCGGCATGGGCCTGCTCTACCGGGCCCGGATCATCCGGGCGACGCCGCGGTTCACCCGGTTCGTGATCGGCGCGCTGATCGGCGTGGTGGTGCTCGGCTTCGCCAACCTGATCGTGTTCTGGGTCAGCGGCCGGCAGGGCCTGGAGGTCTACACCCGCACCGGCGACGTCGGCTGGGTGCCGTACGTGTTCGCCATCGTCTGCATCGGCGTCGGCGCGCTCACCTTCATCCTCGACTTCGCCGCCGTCGAGCAGGGCGTGCGCTACGGCCTGCCGAAGCGCTACGCCTGGTACTGCGCGTTCGGCATGCTGGTCGGCCTGATCTACCTCTACTGGCAGATCCTCCGCCTGCTCAGCTACATCCGGCGCTAGGTTGTGTGATCGTGACGGATCAGGACCTTGGACGGATCGTCGACCTGTTGACCCGGCAGGTCTCCCACTGGCAGGCACCACGCTGGGCGGCGCCGGCCGCGGCCGGGGAAGGCACCCGGGGTGACGCGGTCTACCACCTGGTCCAGCGCCTCGCCGACCTCGCCGCCGACGTGGAGGGCCGGGTCCGCCAGGAGGTGCCCAGGCTCCCCACCGACACCACGCTGCCGGACCAGCTCCGGGTGGTCGCCGCCGATCTGGTCGCCGCCGACCCCGCGCCGGAGATCCTGGTGGTGGCGGCCACCGACGTGGCCGCCGTCCGAGCGCTGCTCTAAGGCTTGCGGTACCCGCCGCTCCACCACGAGGTGACCAGGTCGGCGTACGTGGTCGGCGCCTCTTCCCAGGTGAAGTGTGCGGCGTCGATGATGTCGAGCTTGCTGTGCGGCAGCCGGTCGTGCAGGAACTCGGCGTTCGACGGCGGCACCGCGCTGTCGTCGCGGCCCGCGATGATCTCGACCGGCGTCGCCAGGTCGCCCAGCATGTCGCGCAGGACGGGCAGGTCCTCCGGGTACGCCCGGGCGTAGCTCATCGACTCCACGAACTTGTCGCCCTCGTACGACGAGAGGTAGTCCTCCCGGATCTCGCCGGGCATCTCGTAGTCCTGGATGGTGCCGAGCGCCAGGCTGACGATCTCCCGGCCGTCCACCTCGCGGTACTTGTCGACGCTCGGGCCGAGCACCCAGTCCCGCAGCGGCCCTTCCAGGGTGATCGGCACGCTGCTGGCCCCGCTGCCGACGACCAGGCTGCGGAACCGGTCCGGGGTGGTTGGCCGCCGCGAACAGCGCGGTGCCGGTGCCGACGTCGGGTCCGACCATGTGCGGCTGCTCGAGCCCGAACTCGTCGGCGACGCGGACCACGAAGTCGCCCATCGCGTGCGGCGACATCATCGCGTCGCGGCGTTGGGACTTGCCGAACCCGGGCAGGTCGATCGCGACCAGGTGGGTGTCCTCGGCGAGCTGCGACCACATCTGGTCGAACGCGTAGACGCTCTCCGGCCAAGGGCTGAGCAGCAGTGCGTCGGCGTCGCGCGGCGCGCTCTCGGCGTACCGGACGTCGAGCCCGTCGATGCTGCGGAACTGCGGCTGGATCTGCTGAGTTTTGGCCATGGATTTCTTCCCCTTGCCCGAACTTACCCCGATTTGCCTAGATCACCCAGCCGAGCTACCGCGTTCTTGACACTACCTCGCAGTGCGAAGTAGTGTCCTCCACCGTGGACACCACCCAACTGCTCAAGGGGGTGCTCGACCTCGCTGTGCTGGCCGTGCTCAAGGACGAGGACGGTTACGGCTACGACATCCTGCGCCGGCTTCGCACGGCCGGGCTCGACGAGGTCGGCGACGCCTCCGTCTACGGCACCCTGCGCCGGCTCTTCCAGGCCGGGCTCCTGACCACCTACGTCGTGCCGAGCGAGGAGGGGCCGCACCGCAAGTACTACGGCCTCAACGCCGCCGGCCGCGACCAACTCAACCGCGCGGGCAAGACCTGGCGCACGTTCGCGTCCACGATGGACGGCCTGCTCGACGAACGGGGGGTGGCGGCATGAATGTCGCGACAGAGCAGGAGGCCTACCTCGAGGCGGTTCGGCGGGCGCTGGCCGACCTTGACCCGGCGGTCCGCGACGAGTTGCTGGAGGACCTGCCGGAGCACCTCGCGGAGGTCGCGGCCGAGGGGGAGGGCACGCTGACCGAGCGGCTCGGGCCGCCCGAGGCGTACGCGGCCGAGCTGCGGACGGCCGCCGGGGTCGGCGTCGCGGCCGCGCCCGTCGCCCGGGGCCTCGACGACCGGATCGCCGCCGCGGTGCGCCGGGCGCGCGGGGTGCTCGGCGCCGCCGACCGCAAGACCGGGCCGCTGCTCGGCTACGGGCGCGGCCAGCGAGTTCCTGCGTATGCTGGCGCCGGGCTGGTGGGTGCTGCGCGGCTACCTGGTCGCGATGGCGATCACCTGGTCGACCGCGACGGCAACGACGCCGGCCTGCTGCCCCGGCTCGGTGGCAGCACGCTGGCCGCCGCGCTCCTGCTCGCGGTCTGCCTGCTGGCGTCGATCTGGCTCGGCCGGCGCGAGCCCACGCTGTCGGCCACGCCCCGGGCCGGCCTCGCGATCGGCGGCGTGTTGCTGGTGCTCTTCGGCATGGTCGTCTTCGACAAGGCCGACCACTACGGCGCCGGCTGGGACCAGACCCAGAGCGTGTCGGTCAACCCTTACGAGTACATCCAGGACGTCTACGTCTACGACGAGAACGGCAACCCGCTCACCAACGTGACGCCTGTTCGACCAGGACGGCAACCCGATCCAGCTCGGCGACCCGTACCGGTGCCAGGAGGCGTTCTACCAGGCGCAGGCCGCGCGCTCCCACGTACCCGTACTGCCCGAACCAGCGGCCGTACGGATCGCGCCGCGCCCCGGCCGGCGGTCCGACCGACGGACCGCAGCGGAGCGGAACTGCCGACTCCGGAGGCGACGACCCGGCCGAGCCGACCGGCACACCGGCCCCGACCCCCACCCCGACGGCCACGGCAGTCCGACGCCGACCAACTGATCAGCATATCGACTGTCATCGAGAGCGACGTGGCGTGCACCGAGCGCGAAAAGCGAGGTGTATGCCACGTCGCCGTCGTCTTTCGTTCGCCCGTACGGCATGGCAAGGTTTTGGCACCGCTACCCGCGGACCGCGACAACGGCAGCCGACGATGTCTGACCCGACAGGAGGACGGCCCATGGGTACGAAGGTCGACTTACCCGAGCCTCGGGGGCACCACGCGACGGCTACCTCGCCGTGCCGGCCGGTGCCACCGAAGGCGCGCCCGGCGTGATCGTGCTGCACGAGTGGTGGGGCCTGACCCCGCACATCAGCGCCGATCGCCGACCGCTTCGCCGAGGCCGGCTTCGTCGCCCTCGCGCCCGACCTCTACCAGGGCCGGTCGACCACCGACCGGGAGACCGCGCCGCCAGCTGGCCGCCGACCTGTCGCGGGACCGGGTCGCGCAGGACCTGACCGGCGCGGCCGAGTTCCTCGCGGCCCGGCCCGAGGTGAACGGCGAGATCGGCGCGGTCGGCTTCAGCACCGGCGGCAGCCTCGCCCTCTGGGCGCCGACGCTCTCGGAGCGGGTGACCGCCGGCGTCGGCTTCTACCCGTCACTGCCCTGGGAGTTCCTCGGCCCGCAGTGGTCGGGCTACGCCGCCAAGCACGCGGTGATCCACTGCAGCGAGGAAGACGGCACGTCGGAGGCGGCCGCGGTCCGGTCGGTCGCGGACGCGATCACGGCGGCCGGCGGCACGGTCAAGCTCTACGACTACCCCGGCAGCCGGCACTCGTTCTTCAACGACGACCGCCCGGAGAGCTACGACCGGGTCGACGCGGTGACGGCATGGGCACGCACCATCGAGACGGTGCGGAGACTCGCGCCCACGGTGGTGTAAGAACAAGCGGTGGTAGTGCACTCCCCCGCCGAGGTGGCCGCGCGCGCGGCCGGCTCGGCCGACCTGGCCGCGCTCGACGCCGGCGTGGTCGACTGCTTCGCCTGCCCGCGCCTGGTCGCGTGGCGGGAAGAGGTGGCCGCGACCCGCCGGGCGTCGTTCCGCGACCAGGTCTACTGGGGACGGCCGGTGCCCGGTTTCGGCGTCGCCGACCCGCGGATCGCGATCCTCGGTCTGGCGCCGGCCGCGCACGGCGGCAACCGCACCGGCCGGATCTTCACCGGCGACCGCTCCGGTGACGTGCTGTTCGCGGCGCTGCACCGGGCCGGCCTGGCCAACCAGCCGACCAGCGTCTCCGCCGACGACGGGCTCGAGCTGACCGACCTGCGCGTGTTCTCGCGCGGTGCGGTGCGCCCCGCCGGACAACAAGCCCACCCCGCTCGAGCGCGACACGTGCGCGCCCTGGCTCTGGCGCGAGCTCGAACTGATAAAACCGACTGTGCGCGTCGTGGTCGCGCTGGGTGCGTTCGCGTGGGCGGCGTGGTGGCCGGCCATGAGCAGGGTGTACGGCGGCGCGCCGCCCAGTCCGCGCCCGGCGTTCGGTCATGGGGCACACTGGACGAGCCCGGACGGTGGATATCCGCACCTGCTCGGGTGTTATCACGTCAGCCAGCAGAACACCTTCACCGGCCGGCTGACGCCCGCGATGCTCGACGACGTCTTCGCTCGGGCCAAGGAGTTGGCCAGGGGGGCATAGGCATGGATCTCGCATCCCTGCGCCGCTGGTGGCCGCTGGCGCTGGTGGTCGGCCTCCTCGGCCTCGCCGCGCTGGCCGCCGGCCACTCGTCGCTGCAGATCGGCCAGGTCGAGGCCCGACCGACGGCCGAGAGCGCGCAGGGCGCACAGGAGGACTTCAGCCAACCGGTCGCAGCCGACCTTCCCGCCGGAGGAAGAGATCGCCGCGGCCGAACCCCGCGAGCTGCCGGGCTGGCTCGCACCGGCCGCCGCCGTGCTCTGCGCCGCGCGTCGTGCTCGCCGTGGTCATCTGGTCGTCTGGATCCTGATCCGCGACGGCCTGCGCCGGTTGCGCCGCCGGCCGGTGAAGTACGCCGACGAGGCCGCCCCGGCGCCCAACGCCGCCCAGGTGGTCGCCGCGGTCGACGCCGGCCTGACCGACCTGTCCGACACCGACGGCGACCCGCGCCGGGCGGTGATCGCCTGCTGGCTGCGGCTGGAGCAGGCGGCCGCCGCGGCCGGCACGCCCCGGCAGGTCGGCGACAGCCCCACCGACCTGGTCTACCGGCTGCTGCACGCGCACCAGATCAGCGCCGACGTCCTGGCCGCGCTGGCCGACGTCTACCGCGAGGCGCGCTACGCCACCCACGCGGTCGACGACCGGATGCGCACCCAGGCCCGCTCGGCGTTGCAGCGGATCCGCACCGAGCTCACCAATCCGCCGGCGGACCTGCACCCCGCACCGGGCGCTGAGGTGCCGGCATGACGCATCCCGCCGACTACGACGACGATCTCGACGACCGCGTCGAGGACGAGACCCTGATCGACGACCTCTTCACGTTCGAGGAGGACGACGAGCCCGGCCCGCGGGTCGAGCGCTCCGGCACCGGCCTGCGCTGGTGGATCAAGGCGGCGTTCGCAGGCGCCGCGCTCGCCGCGGTGGCGGTCTTCGGCCTGCGGGTGGCCGGCTACACGGTGCCGATCGCGGCGCTGGTCGGGGTCATCGTCGCGCTGATCGCGCTGCGCCGGGTGACCACCACGCTCGCACCGACGCAGTTGACCCGCCAGCGGCGGCGCTCGTCGGCGGCGGCGACCGAGGACGGCTCGTACAACTTCACTGACCGCGACGCGCTGCGCACCGTGGTCGGCCGCTGGGAGCGCCTGCTGCAGCGGGCCGGCGGCGACAACGGTTCCGCCCGCGCCGTGCAGCGCACGCTCGCCGAGCTCGTCGACGAGCGGCTGCGCCAGCGACACGGATTCACCCGCGCCGGCGACCCGGACCGGGCTCGCGCCCTGCTCGGCGAACCGCTGTGGACGTATCTCGCCACCCCGCCCACCCGCAACCTGGCGCCGCGCGACGCGGCGACGTACGTCCAGTCATTGGAGAGGTTATGAAAGACCTGGTCCCGGTGCCCGTCTACGAGGTCGGCCGGATGGCGCGGGCGGTGCTCGACTCGGTCGGCAGCGTGGTGGTCGGCAAGCGCGACTCGCTGGAGCTGGTCATGGCCGGCATCCTGGCCGGCGGCCACGTGCTGCTCGAAGACCTTCCGGGCCTGGGCAAAACGCTGACCGCCCGGTGCTTCGCGCAGGCGCTGGGCCTCGACTTCCGCCGGCTCCAGTTCACCCCCGACCTGCTGCCCGCCGACGTGACGGGTTCGTTCCTCTACGACCAGCGGCGCGCCGACTTCAGCTTCCGGGCCGGCCCGGTGTTCACCAACCTGCTGCTCGCCGACGAGATCAACCGGACGCCGCCGAAGACCCAGGCCGCGCTGCTCGAGGCGATGCAGGAGAAGCAGGTCTCGGTCGAGGGCGTCACGTACCGGCTCGACCCGCCGTTCCACGTGCTCGCGACCGCCAACCCGATCGAGTACGAGGGCACCTACCCGCTGCCCGAGGCCCAGCTCGACCGGTTCCTGCTGCGGGTGTCGTTCGGCTACCCGAACCGCGACGAGGAGTGGGAGGTGCTCCAGCGGCGGATGTCCCGCCGGCAGGAGGAGGCCGAGCTCAAGCCCGTGGTCGACGCGGGCACCTTGCGCGGCATGCAGGCCGCGATCGAGGACGTCGCGGTCGAGGACTCGATCGGCCGCTACATCGTCAACCTGACGGCGGCCACCCGCGAGCACCCGTCGGTGCTGGTCGGCGCCTCGCCGCGTGGGTCGCTGGCGCTGCTGCTGCTGGCCCGGGCCAAGGCGGTCCTCGCCGGCCGCGACTTCGTGGTGCCCGAAGACGTCAAGGACGTCGCGGCGCCCGCGCTGGCCCACCGGATCACGCTGCGCCCCGAGATGTGGCTGCGCCGGGTCGACCCGTCGTTCGTCGTCGCGGAGGTGCTGGAGCAGACACCGGCGCCGGCCAGCGGCGCGCTGCCCAGCTACAACGCGATGACCGACACCAACGGCGGCGTGCGCCTCGCCGAGGTACCCGCGCCCTCCCGGCACGCTTCGCAATGACCCTCCCGGACGTCCGGCCGGCACCCGAGATGGTGCCGCAGCCGGTCGAGGAGGAGGCGGCCGAGCCGCAGTGGGTGCCGACCCGCGCGCTCGGCCGGGCGGTGCTGCTCACCGGCCTGCTGCTGATCGCCGGCGTGCTGCTCGGCCGGGTCGACCTGGTGGTGTTGGCGGCTCCGTTCGCGATCGGCACCGCGTACGCCATGCGCCGCCGGCCGACCGCGGTGCCCAAGATCCGGCTGGGCACCGACGACAGCCACCACGTCGAGGGCGCCCGGCTCACCGCGGGCGTGCAGGTGGTCAACCGCGACACCGTGGGCTACGACCTCGCGGTCGTGCGTACCCTCGTCTCGCCCTGGCTCGCGGTCGAGAAGGCCGACCGGCCGCACGTCGTCACGGTCGCCCGCGGCGGTGCCAGGGAGATCGAGCTCGACGGCGAGGCGCTGCGCTGGGGCCGGCACCCGCTCGGTCCCGCGTCCGCCCGGATCACCGCCTGCGACGGGCTGATCGCCGGCCGCCCGGTGGTCAGCGGCGCGCGCAACGTGCGGGTCTACCCGTCCACCGAGCCGTTCGACGCCGACGAGGCGATGCCCCGGGCCGCCGGCCTGGTCGGCGGTCACCGCTCCCGGCGACCCGGCGAGGGCGGCGAGCTGGCCGGCGTGCGGATCTTCGGGCCGGGTGACCGGCTGCGCCGGATCGACTGGCGGGTGTCGCTGCGCACCGAGCGCCTGCACGTCGCGGCGACGCTGTCCGACCGCGACGCCGAGGTCGTGCTGCTGCTCGACGTGCTCAACGAGGCCGGCCGCTCCGGCGGGGCCAAGGGCACCGCCTCGGTGATCGACACGACGGTCCGCTCGGCCGCCGCCATCGCCGAGCACTACCTGCACCGCGGCGACCGGGTCTCGCTGCTGGAATACGGCCCGGTCGCGCGCCGGCTGCGCCCGGCCACCGGTCGGCGGCAATATCTGACGGTGCTCGAGTGGCTGCTCGACGTGAAGGTCTACCCGGCCGAGTTCCAGCCGTACGACACGGTCTTCGGTTCGCAGGTGCTCTCGCACAACGCGCTGGTCGTGGTGCTCACCCCGTTGATCGACAACCGTTCGGCGGAGATGCTGGCCAAGCTGGCCCGGTCCGGCCGCTACGTCGTCGCGGTCGACACCATGCCCGAGCAGGCCGCGCCGCCCGCCCGCGGGCCCTGGACGGAGATCGCACACCGGATCTGGCGCCTGGAACGTGACAACATGATCGACCAGCTCCGCGAACACGGCGTGCCCGTGGTCGCCTGGGCCGGCGCCGGCAGCCTCGACATGGTGCTGCGCGACGTCGCCCGGCTGGCCGCGGCACCGAAGGCGGTAGGGCGATGATCGGGGCGATCAACCAGCGGTTCCGCCGGCTGCAGACCGTCGTCACGCGCGCCACGATGGTCCCGCTGCTGGTCCGGGTCGGGCTCTTCGCCGCGTTCCTGGCCGCGATGGGCTTCGCCTTCCCGCCCGCGCTGTTCTTCGGCCGTACCGTGGCGGCCCTGGTCGTGGTCGCGGCCCTCCCGGCGCTCGCCCCGCGCGGCGTGACCACCACGCTGCTCATCGTGGCGATCGTGGTGGGTTGGGTGATCGTGACCGCTGAGGCGGTCGAGGGCATCCAACTGTGGCGGCTGCTCGGCCTGTCCGCCACGCTCTACCTCGGGCACACCTTGGCCGCGCTGGCGGCGGTGCTGCCCAGCGACGCCCTGGTCGCCACCGAGGTCCTGGCCCGCTGGGTGGCCCGCGCCGCGGCGGTGGTGCTGGCCGCGGCGGTCTGCGGCGTCCTGCTGGTCTCCCTGGCCGGCGTCGGCGACGACGAACCCGTCACCGTGGCCGCGCTGGGCGGTCTGGTGGTGGCCGTCACAGTGGCCGCCGTACTGGGCTGGCTGGTCAAGCGCCGGGCTTAGAGAGTCATCGACGTCACAGGGTTGTCCTCCATCACAAACGGCCCTTCCGAGGGGGCGATCCGGGCCTGAAAAGGGGATCGTTGATGTCGTGAGACCTCAACGGATTCTCGTAGTCGGTGCCGGGCACGTCGGGCTGTACGCGGCGCTTCGCATGTCGAAGAAGCTGCGGGCCCGCGAGGCCGAGGTGACCGTTGTCGATCCCCAGCCGCACATGACCTACCAGCCGTTCCTGCCGGAGGCTTCGGCGGGCAACATCTCCCCCGGCACGCCGTCGTGCCGCTGCGCCGGGAGCTGCGTAACTGTCACATCGTCGCCGGGACCGTCACCGACGTCTCCCACGAGCGCAAGGTCGCCACGGTGCAGCCGATCGTCGGGCCGCCGCGCGAGATCGAGTACGACCACATCATCGTGGCGCCCGGTTCGGTCTCCCGCACCCTGCCGATTCCCGGCCTGCGCGAGCACGGCATCGGGTTCAAGACCATCGGTGAGGCCATCTACCTGCGCAACCACGTGCTCGACCAGCTCGACGTGGCGGCCGCGACCACCGACCCGGCGGTACGCGAGCGGGCGCTGACCTTCGTCTTCGTCGGCGGCGGCTACGCCGGCATCGAGGCCGTCTCCGAGATGGAGGACATGGCCCACGACGCGGTGCGGCGCTACTACCCGGAGCTGTCGACGGACGAGATGCACTGGGTGCTCGTCGAGGCGACCAACCGGGTCCTGCCCGAGGTCGACCGCGACATGGGCGCGTACACCGTGCAGGTGTTGCTCAAGCGCAAGCTCGACATCCGGCTCGGCACCCGCCTGGAGTCCTGCGTCGACGGGATCGTCAAGCTCTCCGACGGCGACAGCATCCCCGCCGACACGATCGTCTGGACCGCCGGCGTCAAGCCGTCGCCGATGCTCGACTTCGTCGACCTGCCGAAGGACCAGCGCGGCCGGTTGACCACCAACGCGGCCCTGCAGATCGTCGACGGCGACGAGGTCGTCGAGGGCGCCTGGAGCGCCGGTGACTGTGCCGCGGTGCCCGACCTGACCGGCCCGCCCGGAGCCATGTGCTCGCCGAGCGCGCAGCACGCGGTGCGGCAGGCCAACCAGCTCGCCGACAACATCCGCGCGGTGATCCGGGGCCGCAAGCCGACCGACTACAAGCACAAGCACGTCGGCAGCGTCGCCAGCCTCGGCCTGCACAAGGGCGTGGCCCAGGTCTACGGCATCAAGCTCACCGGCATCGTGGCCTGGCTCATGCACCGCGCGTACCACCTGAGCCGGATCCCGTCCTTCAACCGCAAGGTCCGGGTCCTGATCGACTGGATGCTGGCCGGGTTCCTGCGCCGCGAGGTGGTCTCCCTGGGCCAGCTGCACGATCCCAAGGAAGAGTTCACCGACGTGACGCCGCACATCGAAGCGCCACCGGCGACCGCTCCGGCACCGCCCGAACGGCAACCGGCGGCAGCTGGCCGCAGATGAGAAAGGGGCGCCCCCGCCACGGGGGCGCCCCTTCTTCGTTCAGAGCGCGAGGCTGTAGGCGATGCCGTCGAGGATGTCGTGTTCCGAGGCGATCACCGTCGACATGCCTGCCCGCTCCATGATGATTCGCAGGATCAGGGCGCCCGCGCCGATGACGTCGGCTCGACCCGGGTGCATGATCGGGTTTTCCAGGCGCTCGGCCGGGGTCTTCGACAGCAGGTCGGCGGTCACCTTGGCGACGTCGTCGTATGGGACGTGGGCGTGGTGGATCCGGGTCGGGTCGTAGCCGGGAAGGTCCAGCGCGATGCCGACGACCGTGGTGACCGAGCCCGCCAGACCGACCAGGGTCGCCGCCTCCCGGCCCGGCACGGTCGCCAGCGCCCGGTCGACGGCCGCCGCGATGTCGGTCTCGGCCGCGGCCACCTCGGCCGCCGTGGGCGGGGTGCTGTGCAGGTGCCGCTCGGTCATCCGGACGCAGCCGATGTCGACCGAGATCGCGGCCTCCGGGCCCGCGGCGGACGAGCCCGTGACGAACTCCGTGGAGCCGCCGCCGATGTCGACGATCAGGAACGGCGACGGTGCGACCAGGCCACGCACGGCGCCCGTGTACGACAGGTGCGCCTCTTCGTCGCCCGTGACCACCTCGGGGGCCACGCCCAGGGTGGTCAGCACCATGTCCGTGAAGTCGCTGGCGTTGGCCGCGTCGCGGGAGGCCGAGGTCGCGCACATCCGTACCCGGGAGGCACCGAGCGCGCGGATCTGCGCCGTGTAGTCGGCGAGCACGACCCGGGTCCGCTCGATCGCCTCCGGCGCCAGCCGGCCGGTCTGGTCGACGCCCTGGCCGAGCCGGACGATCTCCATCCGGCGGGTCACGTCGGTCAGGCTTCCGTCGGGGCCCACGTCGGCGACGAGCAGGCGGATGGAGTTGGTCCCACAGTCGATGGCAGCTACCCGGGTCACGAGGTCGACCCTACGAGAGGTGCAGCAGCATCCGGGTGTTGCCCAGGGTGTTGGGTTTGACGCGTTCGAGGTCGAGGAACTCCGCGACACCTTCGTCGTACGAGCGCAGGAGCTGCTCGTACACCGGCGGGTGGCACCGGGGCCCCGTCGATCTCGCGGAAGCCGAACCGGCCGAAGAAGTCGGTCTCGAATGTGAGCACGAACACCCGGCGTACGCCGACGTCGCGCGCGGCGGCGATCAGCGCGGTCACCAGCTCGTAGCCGATCTTGCGGCCCTGGTGGCCCGGGTCGACCGCGACCGTCCGGATCTCGGCCAGGTCCTCCCACATCACGTGCAGCGCGCCGCAACCCACCACGGCGTCGCCGCTCGACCGCGACCCAGAACTCCAGCACGTCTTCGTAGAGCGTGACGGTGGCCTTGCTGAGCAACCGGCCGCCGGGGCTGAACTCGTCGATCAGCCGGCGGATCGCCCGCACGTCGCCGGTCCGGGCACGCCGGATGACGATCATGACGGGTCCCCACTGCGTGGTGACCCGCCCTGCCCGGGCGGGCTCTGCCCTCGCCGCGGCTCGGTCACTCGGCCACCTCGACGCAGGGGCCGCCCTCCCACCAGGGGGCGATCTGGTCCAGGGCCTCGTCGCCGAACGGGTTGACGCCCGGGCCGACGGCCAGCGCGTGGCCGACCAGCACGTGCAGGCACTTGACCCGGCCGGGCATGCCGCCGGCCGAGATGCCGTCGATCTCCTCGACGTGCCCGACCGCCTCGCGCCGGGCCAGGTAGTCCTCGTGCGCGGCGCGGTAGCGGGCCGCGAGCTCGGGGTCCTCGGCGAGCCGGGCGGCCATCTCCTTCATCAGCCCGGCCGACTCCAGCCGGCTGCACGCCGCCGTCGTGCGGGGGCAGGTCAGGTAGAACAGCGTCGGGAACGGCGTGCCGTCGGCGAGCCGCGGCGTCGTCTCCACGACGTCGGGCAGGCCGCACGGGCAGCGGTGGGCGACCGCGCGGATCGCCCGCGGCGGGCGGCCGAGCTGGGCGGCGACGGCGGCCCGGTCGCGTTCGGACGCCTCCTCGCGCACCGGTGGCGGCGGAATCATCCAGCACTCTCCGCGTTGGCGGCCTCGACGCTCGACCAGAGCGTGTCGTACCAGGGATCGGGTTCGGGTGGTGTCGCGCCGGGCGGCGGCAACCCGGCGTCGCGGGCGGCGCCGTCCGGGTCGGATAGCAGGATCAGCAGCTCTTCGCCGGGCAGGACCATGAAGAAGCGGCTCCTCGCCTGGGTCTTGATGTAGTTCGGGTCTTTCCAGAGCGCGGCCTCGTCCTGCAGCTTCTTGATCGTCTCGCGCTGCGCGGCCTGGGCCGACTCCATCTTGGCGATGTCGGACTGCTGGTTGAGATAGACCCGGATCGGATAGGTGTACGCCAGCGCCAGCGCGATCAACACCGCGACCAGCACGGTGGCCCGGCCGGTGAGCCGGCGCGGCTGTGGCGCGCGCGGTGCGCCGGGCGGTGCCGGCGGCGGCCGTGGCAGTGGCCCGGCGGCCGGCGGCCGGCCTGTTCGACGAGCGCGGTGTGCCCGCCGAGCGCGCGGCGACCACGGTCTCCT
The DNA here is from genome assembly GCA_963840005.1 of uncultured Actinomycetota bacterium. GTDB lineage: Bacteria > Actinomycetota > Actinomycetes > Mycobacteriales > Micromonosporaceae > Asanoa. The sequence continues at coordinate 82,124 of CAWIXO010000047.1, forward strand.
TGCTGGACCGGGCGGCGCTGGCCCGCCCGGTAGCGGAGCCCCGGCCGGCCGCACTGGGGCGACGGGAGGGCCCCTGCCCGCTCGGCATGCGGCGCTGCGTCACTTCCCGACACCCCCTCCCCCGAGGTCCCGGCGTGCCGGGGCCCCCACGGAGGCCCCGGACACACGCGGGGTCAGCTAGCCGAACGGTACCTCGGGAACGCGCCGGCACCGGCGTAGCGCGCCGCGTCCGCGAGTTCCTCTTCGATCCGGAGCAGCTGGTTGTATTTGGCGACGCGGTCCGAGCGGGCCGGAGCGCCGGTCTTGATCTGGCCGGAACCGACCGCGACCGCCAGGTCGGCGATCGTGGTGTCCTCGGTCTCGCCCGAGCGGTGGCTCATCATCGTCGAGAAGCCGGCCCGGTGAGCCAGGTCGACCGCGTCGAACGTCTCGGTGAGCGAGCCGATCTGGTTGACCTTCACCAGCACCGCGTTGGCGGAGCGCTCGGCGATGCCGCGGGCGATCCGCTGCGGGTTGGTGACGAACAGGTCGTCACCCACGATCTGCACCCGGTCGCCGACCCGAGCGGTGAACGCGGCCCAGCCGGCCCAGTCGTCCTCGGCCAGCGGGTCCTCGATGGACACGATCGGGTAGTCGGCGACGAGCTTCTCGTAGTAGGCGCTCATCTCGTCGGCGCTGCGCTGCTCACCCTCGAAGGTGTAGACGCCGTCCGCGAAGAACTCGGTCGCGGCCACGTCGAGCGCCAGCACGATGTCGGTGCCCAGCCGGTAGCCGGCCTTGCTGACGGCCTCGGCGATCAGGTCCAGCGCGGCGGCGTTGGTCGGCAGGTTCGGCGCGAAGCCGCCCTCGTCACCCAGGCCGGTGGACAGGCCCTTGGCCTTGAGGACCGACTTGAGCGCGTGGTAGACCTCGGCGCCCGAGCGGACCGCCTCGCGGAAGGTCGGCGCGCCGATCGGCGCGATCATGAACTCCTGCACGTCGACGTTCGAGTCCGCGTGCGCGCCACCGTTGAGGATGTTCATCATCGGCACCGGGAGCAGGTGCGCGTTGGGGCCGCCCAGGTAGCGGAACAGGCTCAGCTCCGCGGCACCGGCGGCCGCCTTGGCGACGGCCAGCGAGACACCCAGGATGGCGTTCGCGCCGAGCTGCGACTTGTCGGGGGTGCCGTCGATGTCCAGCATCTTCTGGTCGATCAGCCGCTGCTCGCTGGCCTCGAACCCGACGAGCTGGTCGACGATGCGGTCCTCGATGTTGGCGACGGCCTTCTCGACGCCCTTGCCGTTGTATCGGCCCTGGTCGCCGTCCCGCAGCTCGATCGCCTCGAACGCCCCGGTCGACGCGCCTGACGGCACCGCGGCCCGCGCGATCGTGCCGTCGTCGAGCCCGACCTCGACCTCGACGGTGGGGTTGCCGCGCGAGTCCAGGATCTCCCGGGCGACGATTCCCTCAATGGTGGCCACTGTTCAGACTCCTACCGTGTGTTGATGGTCGTGGTCTCGCGGCCGCGACGCTGCGTCCCCGTGTGAGCGTCGCCGCTGCGACGCTGAGTCCCGCAAGCAGCGTATCGGGCGCTACTCTCGGCTCCGTGAGCCGGTTCGTGCCCGACGCGGTCGCCGCCGCACCACCCAGCCCGTCCGACCACTGCGTGCTGGTCGCCGGTCGCCGTCTGTTGACCCCGTTCCCGCGCCGCGCCGACCTCGACGGGCTCCCCGACGACGTGGCCTGGGTGCCGCTCGGCGCGCTCGACGGGGTGCGGGTCTGGGCGGCCGGCCTGCCCGAGCGGATCGACACGCTGGGCCGCTGGCGGGGCTGGCCGTCGGTCGCGGCGACGCTCGACGAGCCGCTGGCCGCGCTGGCCGGCCGGGCGTTACAGATCGTCACCTGGCGGCACAGCCACCGATACTGCGGCGCGTGCGCGACCGAGCTGGTCGACGTGCCCGGCGAACACGCCCGCCGCTGCCCCGGTTGCGATCTCTACGTCCCGATGCAGCTCTCCCCCGCCGTGTTGACCGCGATCCGCCGCGGCGACGAGATCCTGCTGGTCAAGCACACGTACGGCCCGACCGAGCTGTGGGCGCTGGTCGCCGGCTTCGTCGAGGCCGGCGAGTCGCTGGAGGAGGCGGTGCACCGCGAGGTCGGCGAGGAGGTCGGTCTGACCGTCTCCGACCTGCACTACTTCGGCAGCCAGCCGTGGGCGATGTCGGGCCCGGGCGTGGTGCTGGCCGGTTTCCTGGCCACGGCGGCGCCCGGCGCCGAGCCGGTCGTCGACGGCAAGGAGCTGGCCGAGGCCCGCTGGTGGCCGCTGCGCGACCTGCCCGACGCCGCTGCCGCCGGCCTACTCGATCTCGCGCTGGTTGATCGACGCGGCGGTGGCCGGGTCGGCCTGATAGACCACCCGGAAGCGCTCGGTCACGATCGGCGTGTCGTCGCCGACTTTGAAGCCAGGGTCGCCGAGTTCCGCGCGCACCTCAGGGCTGTGCCAGAAGTTCTCGTGGCCGGCGCGCCAGTCGGCCACCGACCGGTAACCCTCGCCCTCGTCGAGCGCGTGCTGGAGGTCGACGTCGCCGAGCCGGATCTCCCGCACCTCGGTCAGCTCGATCGCCGCGATCCGGCGCCCGTCGGAGTCGACCACCGCCGACACCTCGCCGACCACCGGTAGCGGCTCGTCGATGTAGCCGGCGCGCAGCGCCGAGGTGCTGGTCTTGGCGCCCGAGAGGATCGCGCCGACCAGCTTGTCGCGCAGCGGGCCGGGGAACGCGAACTCGGCCAGCGGCAGGTCGTCCAGGTTCATGATCGTGGCTCCAGATCCGAGCAGCAGGGGCAGGTGGCGCGGCGGCGGCGAACCGTGCGCGATCATCGCGTCGTGCCAGCCCCGCGTGGACGTGCCGGCCGGGCGGCGCAGCGCGGTGTCCAGGATCTCCTGGTAGCCGACGAAGTACGTGGACAGCTGCGTCGAGGTGAGCAGCGCCCGCCGCCACTTGCCGGCCGCCTCGCCCTCCTCCTGGAAGCCAGGGCCGGTCATCAGCGCCATCGCGTCGGCCTCGGTCATGCCGTCGCAGTGCACGCCCTGGTCGAGGATCGCGTTGATGGTCATCCGGAGCTGCATCTTGAGCTGCTGCAGGCGGATCGGCAGACCGCCGAAGCGCAGCCCGGCCATCACCTCCTCGGCGTACACCGCCCAGCCCTCCGCGAACGGGCCGGAGACGCCCAGCTTGCGTACCCGGGTGGTGCCCTGGAACCGGCGCGAGTGGGCGAGCTGGAGGTAGTGGCCCGGCATCGCCTCGTGCACGGTCAGATTGCGGATCATGTGGTTGTTGTACTCGCGGTAGAACGACTCCACCCGCTCCGGCGACCAGTCGGCCGGCGTCGGCGAGATGCAGTAGAACGTCGGCAGCTCGGCGGTCTCCAACTGGCCCGGCGAGTCGCAGTAGGCGACCGCGACGCCGCGGGCGAACTCCGGCATCTCCTGGATCACGCACGGGTCGTCGACGAGCGTGACCAGGTCGTGTTCGCGTACGAAATCGGTGGTCTCGACCATCGTCGCCTTGGCCAGGTCGACGATCGTGGCGTTGTCGGGGTGCTCCGCGCCGAGCCGGCCGAGGGCCTCGCGCACGGTCTCGTCGGTCGCCGGGCCACCGGTCATCTCGGCGGCCGCACGCCGCAGGTCGGCGCCGACCCGTTCGAGGTTCTCGCGCGCCCGCTCGAGCACCTGCCCGGCGGTCAGCTCGGTGTCCAGCGTGTGCCAGAGCCGCGCCTCCCACAGCCGGCGACCCAACCGGGGGTCGCGCTCGGCGGCCGGGAGCTGGGCCCGCAGCCAGTCTTCGAACTCCTCGAGTGCCGCGACGGCGGCGTCGGCGGCCGGCTGCGACGGTCGCCCGCATCGGCGGCGCCTCCTCCAGCATCGCCGGCACCTCGTCACGGACCAGCGCGGCCGTGCCGGCGAACTGCCCGATCGCGGTCTCGACGTGGATCCGCGGCATCGAACCGAGCACGGCGCGCGCGGTGGCCAGCACGTCCGGCACCGCCTCGAGCCGCTGGGTCAGGCTTTCCAGGCGCACGTCGACCGGCGCGAACGGGCGCGCGATCAGCTCGTGGATCAGGTCGCCGGGGTTGTGCGTCAGCGGGTTCCACTCGTGCTCGCGCACCTCGGACAGCTCGAACATGCCGCGCTCGACCCGGGCGGTCAGGATCGCGTGGTCGACCTGCTCCTGCGCGTCCAGCGCGTCGGTGTCGACCTCGGCCAGCGCGCCGCTCGCGTCGCGCAGCATGGCGAACCGCGCCTGGACCGCGTCGGTCGACAGGTCGGGCAGATCACCGTCGAGGCGGTGGTCGCCGGCCGACGCGGCAAGGTGCGGGTCGCTGTCGAGCAGCGCGTCGACGATCCGCTCGGCGAGAGGCACGAAATCGGGCATGGGCTCCAACCTAGACGATCAGATCGAGCTCGCTCAGCCGGTGGACACTCGCGGCGATCCGGTCCGGGGGCTGGCTGGCGTACCCGATGACCAGTCCCGGCGGGCCGCCCGGTTCGAGGCGGGTCGCGCTCAGCGGGACCGGGCCGAGGCCCGCGGCGTGCGCCCGCGCGGCCACCGCCGCGTCGTCGGTGCCCGGTGGCAGCTCGACGACCAGGTGCAGGCCGGCCGCGACACCGTGCACCCGGCACTGCGGCAGGTACGTCGCGAGGGCGGCGACGAGCGCGTCCCGGCGGGTGCGGTAGGCCCGCCGCGAGCCTGTCGGAGGTGGCGGTCGTAGCCGCCGGTCGCGAGCAGGTCGGCGAAGGCGAGCTGCTCCAGCGCCGGCCCGCCGTGGTCGGCCGCGTCCTTGGCGGCGCGTACGGCGCCGCGCCGGTCCCGTGGCGGGCAGAGCCAGCCGAGCCGCAGCGCCGGCGCCGAACGCCTTGCTGGCCGAGCCGAGGTGCGCGACCACGTCCGGCGCGAGCCCCTGCAGGCAGCCGACCGGGTCGCGGTCGTAGCGGAACTCGGCGTCGTAGTCGTCCTCGACGATCAGCCCACCGGTCTCGCCGGGCCCAGGCGATCAGCTCCGCCCGCCGATGGGGCGCCAGCACGACGCCGGTCGGGTACTGGTGCGCCGGCGTGACCATGACGGCCTGGACGTCGCTGGCCCGCAGCGCCGCGACGTCGAGGCCGTCCCCGTCGACCGGGATCGGCACCAGCCGCAGCCCGTGCGCGGTCAGGTGCGCCCGGATGCTCGGACTGCCCGGCTCCTCGACGCCGAACCGGACCGCGCCGGCCTGCCGCAGCTGCGCGGCGACCAGCGCGAAGGCCTGCGCGGCGCCGGTGGTGACGACGACATCGTCGGCGGTGAGCCGGGCGGCCCGGACGCGGCCGAGGTAGTCGGCCAGCGTCTGACGGACCCGGGGCGCGCCGATCGGCCTCCGCGTAGCCGAGGTCGGCGTTGCTGGCGGCGGTCAGCGCCCGCTCGTACGCCCGGCGCCAGGCGGCGCCGCGGAAACGCGCGCCAGGTCGGGCTCCCCGGGCGCAGGTCGATGGGCAGGTGCGTTTGCTCTGCACCCATATACGCACCGGGTCGCTCCGAGGGTGGTGCGTATGCGGGTGCAGAGCAAACGACAGTCGTGCCGGAGCCCTGGCTCGAGACCAGCCGCCCCTCGGCGACGAGCTGCTCGTAGGCGCGTGACCACCACGCCGCGGGAGACCCGCAGGTCGGCCGCGAGTTGGCGGCTGGACGGCAGCCGGGCGCCGGGCGCCAGCCGGCCGTCCGCGATCGCCTCCCGCAGCGCGGCTGTGAGCTGCTCGCCGAGCCCCGGCCGGGCTGTGGTCGAGCTGGACCAGCGCTTCCATGTGGTCTCCTCAACCGCGCTCCGAGTGGACCTGTTGACCGGACCATTCTGCTCTTAGCGTCGGTCGCGTGACTATCTCCAAAGGCACCGCCGTGGCCTTCTGCGTGCTCGGCATGACGCTGGTCGGCAGTTCGGTGGCGGTGAGCCAGCTCCTGCTCGACTATCCGACGCTGACCGCACAGGCGATCCGCTACACCGCCGCGGCGGCGGTGCTGTTCCTGATCGCGCGCCGGTTCCCGCGGCTCGGCGGCGCCCGACCCGACGTCCGCCCGACCGGCCGTGAGCTGGGCATCCTGCTGGTGCTGGCGGCGACCGGCATGGCCGGCTTCAACGCGTGCATCATGCTCGCCCTGCACCACGACACCGAGCCGGCCGTGGTCGGCACCGTGATCGGCGCGGCGCCGCTCGGGCTGGCGCTTGCTCGGCCCGCTGCGTGACGGGCCGGCGCGGCGGCCGAGCGCGCGGATCGTGACCGCGGCCGCGCATCGTCGTGGCGCGGCACCGCGCTGGTCCAGGGCACCGGTCAGGCCACCGCCGTCGGGCTGCTCGGCACGCGCCGGCGCGCTGGCCGGCGAGGTCCTGTTCTCGCTGCTGGCCGCCGTCGTCCTGCCCCGGCTCGGCGCGGTGCGGGTGGCCGCGTACAGCTGCGCCCTGGCCGTCCCTCTGCTGTTGGCCGGCGCGCTGGTGGCCGGCGAACCCGCCGCCTGGCGGCTGCCGACGACGACCGAGGCCGGTGCCCTGGTCTACCTCGCCGGGCTGATGACGGTGGCGGCGTTCGTGGTGTGGTTCATCGGGCTGGAGCGCCTCGGCGTCGAGCGGGCCGGCATCCTGGTCGGGCTGATGCCGGTGGCCACGCTGATCACGGCGGCGGTGATGGCGGTGGCCTGGCCGGGGCCCGGTCCGGTGGCCGGCGTGCTGCTCGTGGCGGCAGGGCTGGCGTTCGGGCTGACCCGATCACGCACCCGGGGTCAGGAACGCTCGGCGGCCCTGACGGCCTCGGCGTAGCGCAGGGCGGCGGCCCGGAGCTCCGCCTCCGGGTCCTCACCGGCGGCGCGGGCGGCGGCGACCAACCGGAGCAGGCGGGCGCCGAGGTCGTCGCCCTCGGGAAGCGGGACGCTGATGCCCGCGCGCTCGCGCCCGTTGCAGGAACTTGGCGGCCAGCGCCAGCGCCGGTTGGGCCAGCGCGACGCCGTCCAGGACCGAGTCGCGGGACTTCTCGGCCTTCTTGATCTGCTCCCAGTTGTCGATGATCTCGTCGACGGAGCCGACCTCGGTGCCGGCGAAGACGTGCGGGTTGCGCCGGATCATCTTGTCGACCAGGCCGGCGGCGACGTCGTCGACCGTCCAGCGGCGTCCCTCGGGCAGGTCCTCGGCCAGCCGGGCGTGCAGCACGACCTGGAGCAGCACGTCGCCGAGCTCCTCGCGGAGCGCCGGTCAGGTCCTCGGCCTCGATCGCGTCGTAGGCCTCGTACGCCTCTTCCAGCAGGAACTGGGCCAGCGACTGGTGCGTCTGCGCCCGTTTCCACGGGTCGCCGCCGGGCGAGTAGAGGCGGTCCATCACCGCGACCGCGTCGAGCAGCCGGGCGCCGGCCGGGTCCCAGGAGCCGTAGGTCACCTCGAGCTCGGCCAGGCCGGGTTGCCGCGCCAGGCGTACGCCCAGCTCACGGGCCAGGTCCGGGTCGCCGGTCGGCCCGGCCAGCCAGACCACGTCGGTGTCCCGGGCGCGCTCGAGCAGCGTGTCGACCGTGGCCGGCACGATGGTCACGTCGCCGCCGGCCTGCGCGCACCGCGTCCGTCAACGGGCTCTCGGCCGCGGCCAGCACCGGCTGGGCGCGCACGGCGTCCCACGCGGCCGCGGTCAACAGGCCCGCCGGCAGCCGCGGCGAAGTGACCAGCAGCAGGATCCGAGGCACCCCGTTACGCGCGGTCGTTGACGGTGTCGCTGCCTTCCAGGTACGGCAGGTCGTAGAAGACCGCGCCGTTCTGGGAGGAGACCACCATCGGGGCCGCCAGCGGCAGGTAGCGCGGGTTGACCGAGGTGTCGCTGGCCGAGGCCGCCTTCTCCAGGAGCCCGGTGAGCTGGTACGCCGCCGCGACGAACTCGCCGCCGCCGAAGGCCTGCTTGACCTTCGCCAGGTCGAAGCCCGCCTCGATCGCGTTGACCTTGACCAGCGCCTGGTAGATGCCCAGCAGCTGCTCGTCGGTCGCGGGCGGCACGGTGGTGCCGATCTTGGCGAAGATGCCCTGCGACAGGTTGACCCACTCGGCGTAGTCCACCGCGTACTCGCTGGTCGCCGGGACGCCGAGCTCGGTCGCCACCTGTTCGGTGGTCACCGCGTTGACCTGCTCCACGCCCTGTTCCTTGGCGACCTGGCGGCCCAGCTCCAGGGTGACCTCCAGGTCGACGACCTGCTGGCGGCTGACCGCCGGGCCGGGCTCCTTGTCGGCTCGGCGCCGGGCTGCGGCTCCTCCGCGGCCGGAGTCGCCGACGCGCGCCGCCTCCGCGCCGTTGAAGATCTGCGTGACCTGGTCCTCGGTGACCTTCCGGTCGCCGAGGTAAGCGGCGACGGAGGGCTCGGAACGGCAGGCCGCCAGGCCACCCAGGCCGAGGGCGGCGACGACCACGATCGACGCGAAGCGGCGGGCACGAAGCATGGTCGACACTCTCTCACGCGTAGGAGCCGGCGTTAATAAGGGGCCCTTCCTCTGCGGAAAGCGTTAAGAAGGGCCCCTTCCTTAGCCCAGGACGTCCTTCACCAGCTGCTCGCACCACTGGAGCAGGGCCTGGTCGCGCAGCGGGTCGCCACCGACCCGGCGGGTGGTCGGGCGCGGCACGCTGACCTGGTCGGTCGTCGGCTTGTAGACCGCGTCCGGGTGGTAGCGCTTGAGCCGCAACTGCCGGGAGTCGGGCAACGGCATCGGCGAGAACCGCAGGTGGCGGCCCTGGACCGAGACGTCGGTGATCCCCCGCGAACGCATCACCAGGCGGAACCGGGCGATCGCGACCAGGTTCTGGACCGGCTCCGGCGGCTCGCCGTAGCGGTCCGTCAGCTCGGCGACGATCTCGTCGAGCTTCTCGGTGGTCCGGGCCTCGGCCAGCTTGCGGTACATCTCCAGGCGCAGCCGCTCGACCGCGATGTAGTCGTGCGGCAGGTTGGCGTCGACCGGCAGATCGATCTTGAAGTCGAAGTCTTCTTCCGGCTTCTCGCCCTTGAACGCCGACACGGCCTCGCCGACCATCCGGACGTAGAGGTCGAACCCGACGCCCTCGATGTGCCCGGACTGCTCGCCGCCGAGCAGGTTGCCGGCGCCACGGATCTCGAGGTCCTTCATGGCGACGTACATGCCGGCACCGAGCTCGGTGTGCTGGGCGATCGTGGCCAGCCGCTCGTGCGCGTGCTCGGTCAGCGGCTTGTCCGGCGGGTAGAGGAAGTAGGCGTACGCCCGCTCCCGGCCCCGGCCGACCCGGCCACGGATCTGGTGGAGCTGGGCCAGGCCGAGCAGGTCGGCCCGTTCCACGATCAGCGTGTTGGCGTTCGGGATGTCGATGCCGGACTCGACGATCGTGGTGCAGACCAGGACGTCGTACTCCTTCTCCCAGAAGCCGACCATGACCTTTTCCAGGGCGTCCTCGCCCATCTGGCCGTGCGCGACCGCGATCCGCGCCTCGGGCACGAGCTCACGCAGCCGCCGGGCCGCCCGGTCGATCGACTCGACCCGGTTGTGCAGGTAGAAGACCTGGCCGTCGCGGAGCAGTTCGCGGTGGATGGTCGCGGCGACCTGCCGGTCGTCCTGCGCGCCGACGAAGGTCAGCACCGGGTGCCGCTCTTCGGGCGGGGTCGCGATCGTCGACATCTCGCGGATGCCGGTGATGGCCATCTCGAGGGTACGAGGGATCGGCGTCGCCGACATCGTCAGCACGTCGACCGAGGTGCGCAGCGACTTGAGCCGCTCCTTGTGCTCGACACCGAAGCGCTGCTCCTCGTCGACCACGATCATGCCGAGGTTCTTGAACCGGGTCGCCGACTGCAGCAGCCGGTGCGTGCCGATCACGATGTCGGCCGTGCCCGCGGCGGCCATCTCCAGCGTCTGCTCGGCCTCCTTGGGCGTCTGGAACCGCGACAGCTGCTGGATCTCCACCGGGAACTGGTTCATCCGCTCGGAGAACGTGTTGAAGTGCTGCTGCGCGAGCAGGGTCGTCGGCACGAGCACGGCGACCTGCTTGCCGTCCTGCACGGCCTTGAACGCCGCGCGTACAGCGATCTCGGTCTTGCCGTAGCCGACGTCGCCACAGATCAGCCGGTCCATCGGGATCGCCTGCTCCATGTCGCGCTTGACCTCGTCGATCGCGGAGAGCTGGTCGGGCGTCTCGGTCCACGGGAACGCGTCTTCGAGCTCACGCTGCCACGGCGTGTCCGGGCCGAACGAGTGGCCCTTGGACGCCTTGCGGGCCGCGTACAGCTGGATCAGCTGCGCGGCGATCTCGCGGACCGCCTTGCGGGCCCGGGTCTTGGCCTTCTGCCACTCGGAGCCGCCCATCTTGTGCAGCGCCGGGGTCTCGCCGCCGACGTAGCGGGACAGCTGGTCGAGCTGGTCGGTCGGCACGTAGAGCCGGTCGCCGGGCTGGCCTCGCTTGGAGGCCGCGTACTCGATGACCAGGTATTCCCGGCTCGCGCCGTTGACGACGCGCTGCACCAGCTCCACGTATTTGCCGATGCCGTGCTGCTCGTGCACGACGAAGTCGCCGTTGCGCAGCTCCAACGGGTCGATCGTGTTGCGCCGCCGGCTGGGCATCTTGCGCATGTCGCGGGTGGTCGCGCCGCGCCCGCCGGTCACGTCGTTGCCGGTCAGCACGACCAGCTTGGCGGCCTCGTCGACGAACCCGTGGTTGAGCCCGCCGCAGGTGACCAGCACCTCGCCTTGTGCCGGTGGCGTGTCAATGCGCTCGGTCAGGACGGCGCCCAGACCCGCGTCGCGCAGCACCTCGACGGCGCGCTGCGCCGGCCCGTGCCCCTCGAAGACCAGCGCGATCGCCCAGCCGTCGGCCCGCCACTCCTCGACGTCCTTGATCACCCGGGCGGTCTCGCCGTGGTAGAGCGTCGTCGGCTGGGCCGACAGCGCGATCGCGTCGCCGATGTCCGGCGTGACGCGTCACCGCGTCGACCGGGTCCTCCCACGGCTGCGGCTCGGCCTCGACGGAGCTCTCCACCAGGCCGAACGGGGACACCGACCACCACGGCTGGCGCAGCTCGGCGGCGGCGTGGCGTACCTCGGCCAGGGTCTTGAACGCGGCGGCGCCAAGATCGATCGGAGCCTGGCCACCGACGGCGGCCGCGGCCCAGGACGCCTGCAGGAACTCCTCGCTGGTCCGCACCAGGTCGTGGGCCCGGGTGCGGATGCGCTCGGGATCGCAGAGCAGCACGTGGGTGTCTGCTGGCATGCAGTTGACGAGCAGCTCGAGCTTGTCGGAGCCGACCAGCGCCGGCGCCAGCGACTCCATCCCCTCGACCGGGATGCCCTCGGCCAGCTTGTCGAGAATCTCCAGCAACTCGGGATGCGTCTCGCCGAGCTGGCGTGCCTTCGCGCTTGACGTCGTCGGTCAGCAACAGCTCGCGACAGGGCGGCGCGAACATCGTGTCGACCTTGTCGATGGTCCGCTGGTCGGCGACGGCGAAGGTGCGGATCTCCTCGACCTGGTCGCCCCAGAACTCGACCCGCGACGGATGCTCGTCGGTGGGCGGGAAGACATCGAGGATCCCACCGCGTACGGCGAACTCGCCGCGCTTGGTGACCAGGTCGACCCGGGCGTACGCCATGTCGTTGAGCCGGTGCGCGACCTCGTCGAGATCGGCGTCCTCCCCGGCGCGCAGCTCGACGGGCTCGAGGTCACCGAGCCGCTTGAGCTGCGGCTGCAACATGCTCCGGACCGGCGCGACGACCACCTTGACGGGGTTGTCGCCGGGATGGGCCAGCCGTCGCAGCACGGCGAGCCGCCGGCCGACGGTGTCGGAGCGCGGCGAGAGCCGCTCGTGCGGCAGCGTCTCCCAGGCCGGATAGCTGACGATCTGGTCCTCGGGCAGCAGGCTGCCCAGCGCCGCGGCGAGGTCGTCGGCCTCGCGACTGGTGGCGGTGACGGCGAGCACGGGCCGGCCGGCGCCGTCACCTTCGGCGGCCACAGCGGCGACGACGAACGGACGCAGAGCGGCGGGCGCGGTGAGATCGAGCCCGTCAGCGTCGGGGAAACCGGCCCGGGCGAGGTCGCGCGCACGGGCCAACCCCGCGTCACCCAGGGCCGCGGCCAGCAGACCTTGAAGCATGGATGATCCTTTCGGGCACGCAGGACGGCCCCCCGACCGGCAAGGACGGGGGGTGCGACGTGCGGCTCAAGCGTACGCCCGGCGTACGACAGACCGCCTCGGCGTTTCCCTTCAGAGATAGAACGACGTTGGTGCCCGAAATGTTCCGCCGTGCGCTAGTAATGGACGGAGATCCGGCGGGTCTCGGCGTCGACGCGTGCCTCGCCGCCGTAGGGAAGGACCTGTTGCGGGTCGGTGTGGCCGATGTCGAGGTCGAGGACGACCACCGCGTCCGGGGCGTATTCGCTGACCGCGCGCAGAACCGCCGCCCGCTGGTCATCCGCGTAGGCCCGCTTCGCGTCCGGGGCAAGGCGGTTTTCCTGTCCCAGCACTTGGCCCGGCCGACCAGGATCGCCGGGACGTCGGCCAGCCAGCCGCGCTCGCCCAGGTTGCGCAGCATGTAGTAGACCTCGGTCGCCGGCGGCATGTCTTCCGACGTCTCGGTGAAGAAGATCGCGCCGGGCGGCGGCGGTGCGACCACGTCGGCGGCGAGCAGCCAGGTCAGCACCTCGATGTTGCCGCCCCACAGCCGGCCGCTCACGTCGGCCGTGGCACCGTGCCAGCGCCACCCGGCCGAGGGGAACATGGCCTGCTCGACGGTCGCGTAGTCAGGCGTGTGCCAGTCGATCGGCTCGTCGGTGGTGTCCGGCGACGGGGTCAGGTCGAACCAATCCGACCTGAACAGGGCCGCCGACAGCGAGTCGCGGGTAAGGGGATGCATCGCGCCCGCGCGGCCGAGCTGCACCAGGACCGAGCCGCCGTGGTAGCCGACGATGCCGAGGCCGCTGAGGTAGTTGAGCAGGGTGGTGTTGTCGGAGTAGCCGAAGAACGGCTTCGGGTTCGCCCGGAGGACTGACTCGTCCAGATGACGCAGGATCCGCAGTTGGTCGTCGCCGCCGATGGTGGCCAGCACCGCGTCGATCGTCGGGTCGGCGAACGCTGCCATGACATCGCGGGCGCGGTCGGCCGGCGCCGCGCCGAGCACCCGGGTGGTGGGAAATTCCACCGGTTCGAGCTTGAACTCGTCGCGCAGGCGGTGGAGCCCAAGCTCGTAGACCTCGGGGAAGATCGCCGGAAGGCCTGCGGACGGGGAGATCACCGCGACGCGCGACCCGGCCCGCGGCTTGGTTGGGTACTCCATGAAGGCAGGTTAGTCACCACCGCAAACGGGATTTAACCACCCACGAGGCCGGCCCCACACCGCCCGCCGGCCCAGCTGGCGCAGGTAGCATCATCAAGCACGGGACAGCGCTGTCCGCCCTGCACCGCCGTAAGGAGCGCACCCGTGTCCGACCCCACCGTTCCGACCTCCCCCGACGACCCCGACGCCGCGCTGCGCGCCGACATCCGTCGGCTCGGCACGCTGCTCGGCCAGACGCTCGCCCGCCAGGAGGGGCGCCCGCTGCTCGACCTGGTCGAGGAGGTCCGGGCCCTGGTCCGCAGCGACGCCGAGGCGGCCGCGACCCGGCTCTCGTCGATGGACGTCACCACCGGCACCAAGCTCGCCCGGGCCTTCTCCACGTACTTCCACCTGGCCAACATCACCGAGCAGGTGCACCGCGCCCGGGAGCTGCGGCGGCGACGGGCGACCACGGGCGGCTGGCTCGACCAGGCCGCCAAGCTGATCGCCGAGCGGGGCGTGCCCGCCGAGGAGATCGCGGCGGCCGGCGCGCCGGCTCGCCGTGCGGCCGGTGTTCACCGCCCACCCGACCGAGGCGGCCCGCCGGTCGATCCTGTCGAAGCTGCGCGGCGTCGCCGACGAGCTCGACGCCGAGGCGGCCGAGAGCGTGCTCTACGGCGCGCCGCCGCACGCCGACGACCGGCGCCTCGCCGAGCTGCTCGACCTGCTCTGGCAGACCGACGAGCTGCGGCTCGACCGCCCGGATCCGACCGACGAGGCGCGCAACGCGATCTACTACCTGCGCGACCTCTACGCCGACGCCGCGCCGCAGGTGCTCGACGACCTCGCCGACACGCTGCGCCGGCTGGGCATCGAGACCGTCGCCGACCGCGCGCCCGCTGACCTTCGGCACCTGGATCGGCGGCGACCGCGACGGCAACCCGTTCGTCACCCCGGCGGTCACCCGCGACGTGCTGCTCATCCAATACGAGCACGGCATCCAGGCCACCGAGCAGGCCCTCGACGACCTGATCAACGAGGTCTCGGTGTCCCGCCGGCTGCGCGGGGTGTCCCTCGACCTGTCCGCGAGCCTGGCCCGCGACCTCGACAACCTGCCCGAGGTCGCCGAGCGGTTCCGCCGGGTCAACGCCGAGGAGCCGTACCGGCTCAAGGCCCGCTGTGTGAAGGCCAAGCTGGCCAACACCCGGCTCCGGCTGGCCCGGGGCACCGCGCACGTCGCGGGCCGCGACTACCGCGGCACCGTCGAGCTGATCGCCGACCTGGAGCTGATGCGCGCCTCGCTGGCCCGCAACGCCGGCCAGCTGACCGCGGTCGGCAAGCTGGCGTCGGCGATCCGCACGGTGTCCGCGTTCGGCCTGCACCTGGCCACGATGGACATCCGCGAGCACGCCGAGGCCCACCACGCCGTGCTGGCCCAGCTCTACGGCCACGTCGGCGAGGTCACCGACTACCGCAACCTGCCCCGCGACGAGCGCACCAAGCTGCTCGCCACCGAGCTGTCCGGGCGCCGCCCGCTGGCCGGTGTGGGCACCTCGCTGACCGACGCGGCGCGCAAGACGTTCGACGTGTTCACCGCGATCCGCGAGGCGCAGGACCGGTTCGGCCCCGAGGTCATCGAGTCCTACATCATCTCGATGACGCTCGGCGTCGACGACGTGCTCGCCGCGGCCGTGCTGGCCCGCGAGGCCGGCCTGGTCGACGTGCACAACGACCGCGCCGACGTCGGCTTCGTGCCGCTGCTGGAGACGCCGGCCGAGCTCGACCGCCGGCGGCGAGATCCTCGACGAGCTGCTGTCGCTGCCCGCCTACCGGGCGCTGGTGCGGGCCCGCGGTGACGTGCAGGAGGTCATGCTCGGCTACTCCGACTCCAACAAGGAAGCCGGCATCACCACCTCGCAGTGGTCGATCCACCGGGCCCAGCGCGCGCTGCGCGACGTCGCGGCCCGGCACGGCGTACGCCTGACGCTCTTCCACGGCCGCGGCGGCACCGTCGGCCGGGGCGGCGGCCCGACCCACGAGGCGATCCTGGCCCAGCCCTACGGCACGCTCGACGGCGCGATCAAGGTCACCGAGCAGGGCGAGGTCATCTCCGACAAGTACACGCTGCCCGCGCTGGCCCGGGAGAACCTGGAGCTGACCGTGGCCGCCGTGCTCCAGGCGACGCTGCTGCACACCGAGCCGCGCCAGCCGCTGGAGATGCTGTCGAAGTGGGACGACGCGATGGACGCCGTCTCCGCCGCGGCGTTCGCCGCGTACCGGGCTCTGGTCGAAGACCCGGATCTGCCCGACTACTTCTGGGCCTCGACGCCGACCGAGCTGCTCGGCGCGCTCAACATCGGCTCCCGCCCGGCCAAGCGCCCCAACGCCAACGCCGGCCTCGGCGGGCTGCGGGCGATCCCGTGGGTGTTCGGCTGGACCCAGTCGCGGCAGATCGTGCCCGGCTGGTTCGGCGTCGGCTCCGGCCTGCAGGCCGCCCGCGGCCGCCGGGCTCGCGCCGACGCTCGCGGAGATGCACGGCGACTGGCACTTCTTCCGGACGTTCCTGTCCAACGTGGAGATGATGCTGACCAAGACCGACCTGTCCATCTCGCGGCGCTACGTCGACACGCTGGTGCCGGAGCCGCTGCGGCGGATCTTCGAGGTCATCGAGCAGGAGTACGAGCTGACCAAGCGCGAAGTCCTGGCGATCACCGGCTCGCCCGCGCTGCTGGAGAACAACACCGTGCTGCAGCGCACGCTCGCCGTCCGCGACACCTACCTGGAGCCGCTGCACCACCTGCAGGTCGCGCTGCTGCGGCAGTACCGCGACTCCGGCGCGGCGGGCCGGGCGGTGGCCACGGCTCCGGGCGGCCGGCGCGCTCCCGGCGACGGCCCGGCGCTCGAGCGGGCGCTGCTGACCACGGTCAACGGCATCGCGGCTGGGATGCGCAACACGGGCTGATTGCTAGCTGTCGTACCCGCCTGACACCATCATCGGCATGACGGGGGTCGATGCTTTGCGGGGAGCCGGCGCCCGAGGCCAGGTGGTCTCGGTCGCGCGGCTGGTGCTGGTCGGGCTCTGGGTGGTGTGGGCGGCGGCCGCGTGGTGGACGGCGCCCCGGGCCGCCAGCCTGGAGCAGGCCCGGGCCGACGCGTCCGCCGGCCGGGTCTTGGCCTACCAGTGGGGCGACTCATTCAATGTGGGTGATGGGTCGTCGCTGTGGTTCGCGCGACTACATTTCGGGTCCAGCGGGCAGGCCAACCAGGTGGTGATCTGGCGGACCAGCTTCGGCCAGGTGCACTACGCGCAGACCCCGGCGTTGACGCCGGACCCGTCGCTGACGGCCCCGCCGCGCCCGTCCGACGAGCTGGCGAGGCTGCTGCCCGCAGGCGGTGGCAGCAACCCGACGCCCTACTTCCCGCCGGTGCTGGCGACGATCATCGCGCTGATCGCTTTGGCCATCCTGATCCAGGGGCCGGCGCCGAAGCTGGGGACCCGGTGGTTCTGGTTCTTCCTCGGCGGGCTGCCGTTCGGGTTAGGACTGCTGATGTGGCTGCGGGCGGAACGCCCATGGACCGAGCCCGAGCCACCGGCCCCCGACAGGAAGACCGGCCAGCCGAAGCGGTACTCCGGGCTGACCGGTCTTGGACTCATGATCCTCGCCGGGATCGTGATCTCGATCCTGATCGCACTGCTGCGCTCGCTGCCGGAATGGCTGGTGCCGAGCGCCCTGCCCTAACTAGCTAGCTGGTCTCGCCGGCCACCGAGAACGAGCGGAGCTTGCGGATGGCGAGCCACAGGAAGCCGACGGTCACCACGATGCTCATCACGATCGCGACCGGCAACGACACGTTGCCGCTCAGCAGCGTCGCGACGCGATGCCTTGTCGGCGATGGTCATCACGTACTGCTGGACCGACAGCACCGGCGTACCGCTGACCAGGTTCGACAGCAGACCCTCCCAGATGATCACGTAGACCAGGCCGAGCAGCACCGGTCGGCGGGTGACCAGGCTCAGCGCCAGGAAGATGGCCGAGTAGAGCAGGCGCCGACCGCGGGGCCGACGACCAGCCCGAGCCCGAGCGCGGACCGATTGGCCAGCACCCCGACGATGTAGAGCGGGATGGCGGCGGTCGGCGCGGTGACCAGCGATGGCCACCGCAGCTTGGGCAGCACGATCTGCCAGCGCGGCAGCGGCTTCGTCAGGACGTGCATGATCGTGCCGTCATCGATCTCGGCGCCGAGCACGCCGGTGCCGACGATCAGCGCGATGATCGGCAGCAGCATGGTGAGGCCGAGGCCGAAGATGACCGGCTGGGTCCCATCTGACCGCGGGTCGACCCCGTCGAGCCGGGGAATGAGCGCGACCCCGACCATCAGCATCGGCAGTGGCAGGAGCAGCAGGAACCGGCGCCGGCCGAGCAGGCCGCGTGTGGTGATCCAGGCGACCGTGGACATCAGGCCTCCACCAGGTAGGAGAAGACGCTTTCCAGGGACTCGTCGGAGGGCAGCAGCCGGCGTACCCGGATGCCTTCCTTGAGCGCGATCTGGGGCAGGGCCCGGGTGAAGCTGCCGTAGTCGCCGGCCCGGACGGTGAGCCCTTCGCGGTCCAGGTCGACGCCGTTGACCGACGGCTGGTGCATCAGCGCCGACCGCCAGCCGCCGGTCGTCGGTGGACTGCACCGCGAACACGTGCGGCCGGTTGGTCATCAGCCGGCGGATCGTGCGGAAGTCACCGGACGCGGCGAGCCGGCCGGAGACGATCACCTGGACCGTGCCGGAGAGCTGCTCGACCTCCTCGAGGATGTGCGAGCTGAACAGGATGGTCCGGCCGTGCGCCGCCGAGCCGAGTGCAGCAGGTCCATCATGTGCATCCGCTGCCGCGGGTCCATGCCGTTGAACGGCTCGTCGAGCAGCAGCACCTCGGGTTCGTGCACGAGCGCGGCGGCGACCCGGGTCCGCTGCCGCATGCCCTTGGAGTAGGTGCCGATCCGGCGGTCCTTGAGCGTCGGCCAGCTCGACCAGGTCGAGAGCGCGCGGTGGCCGCCGCCGCCGGGTCGGTCAGGCCGTGCAGCTTGGCGCTGGCCAGCACGAACTCGTACGCGGTGAGGTAGGCGTACACGGACTCGCGCTCGCTGACCAGGCCGAGCTGGCGGTAGACGGCCGGGTTGCGCCAGGTCGGGTTCACCGTCGACGGTCACCGTGCCCCGCGAAGGCGGCAGGAAGCCGGCCATCATGTGCAGCACCGTGGTCTTGCCGGCGCCGTTGGGGCCGAGCAGCCCGGTCACCCCGGTGCCGAGCGTCATCGTCACGTCGTTGACGGCGACCACGTTGCCGTACCAGCGGGAAACGCCCTTGAGTTCGACGTTCGTCATGACTTCGACACCTTCCGGTAGCGGCCGATCAGCAGCGTCACGCACAGTGCGATCAAGGCCGGAGCGGCGACCAACAGCGTACAACGGTGCCGAAGGGACCGATGCCGAGCTCTTAGCCGCCGAGCTCGGTCGGCTCGAAGAGCCAGTCGCCGACGCCGCCGACCAGGCTCGCCGGGTTGGACAGACTGGGCCAGCTGGTGCGCGGTCTCAGACGGACAGGAGTCAGCACGGCCACGATCGGGCTGGTGAGCATGAAGGACCGACGATCGCCGCCGGCCGCGACCGCGCGCCGCTTCAGCAGGGATGCGATCAGCAGCGCGATGCTGCCGAAGACGACCGCGTAGAGCGGCGATGTAGACCAGCGCCCAGGTCGGCATCGGCCGAACTCGTTCCATCACGTTGCCGAAGCCCTTGACCGAGAACGCGGCCCCGGTGAAGACAGCACCTGAGCGCCGCCCCAGCACCAGGACGATCGCGTGACCAGGGCGGCCAGCTTGGCCAGCGCGTAGTCGGCCGGGCGCAGCGGGCGGGAGAAATAGAGCGGTAGCACGCCGCTGTGCAGGTCGCGGGAGACGAGTTCCGGTGCGACGATGGCGCAGAAAAGATGATCAGGGTGCCCAGGACCTCCGGCAACTCGGCGTACTTGCATGACCACCTCGCCGGTCTGCGCCCGGATCGCCATCAGCACGATGCCGACGATCGCGACCACGCCCGACGATGAGCCACGGGAAGATCTTCGCCTTGGCGCTGCGGCCCAGCCCGAACGCGGTGCGCAGGCTGTGCCGCGAACAGCGCCAGGACACGTCGCCGCGGCCGAGCCGGGGCCCTGCGTACCGCTGGTATCCGATGTCATGGATGACACCGCGGCGGGGCTAGGGCATGGCGCGGCCTCCCGGTCGGCGAAGAGCTCGGCGACCCGGTGGCGGCGCTGGTCGAGGCGGTGCAGCGGCAGGTCGAGATCGGCGACCGCGGTCAGGATCAGGTCATAGGTCTGGTCGTCTTCCAGGGGTACGAGCAGCACTTGCCCGTCGCGGGTGACCGGGAGTCGCATCTCCTGCAGGCGGCGCTCGAACTCTTCGCTGCCCTCGCTGACCTCGACGACCAGCACCTCGGTCGAGGTGGTCATCGCGGACACGTTGTCGGAGCGCAGCAGCTTGCCGCCGTCGATCGCGATCAGGTGGTCACAGATCCGCTCGACCTCGCCGAGCAGGTGCGAGCAGACCACCACGGAGATGCCGAACTCGGTGCCGATCCGCTGCACGAGCGCGAGCATGGCGTCGCGGCCGGCCGGGTCGAGGCCGTTGGTCGGCTCGTCGAGCAGGAGCAGATCGGGATCGTGTACGAGCGCCTGCGCCAGCTTCACCCGCTGCTTCATGCCGGTCGAGTAGCCACCGACCTGGCGGTAGCGCTCCTCGTAGAGGCCGACGTGCCGGAGCGCCTCCGAGGCCCGCTCCCGGGCCGTCGTCTTCGGCAGCCCGCTGATCCGCCCGAGGTGCGTGACCAGCTCGGCCGCGCTGAGGTCAGGTGGCAGGCAGTCGTGTTCGGGCATGTAGCCGACCCGGGCCCGGACGCCCATCGGGTCGACGGTCGGGTCCAGACCGAGCACGTGCACCCGGCCGGACGTCGGTGGCAGCAGGCCGAGCAGGATCTTGATCAACGTCGACTTGCCGGCGCCGTTGGCGCCGACCAGCCCGATGATCCCCGGCTCGACGCTGACCGTCAGGTCGGACAGCGCGGTAACCCGGCCGCCGTACGTCTTGGTGAGCGACTCGGTCGCGATGAGTGTCACGGGGCTCAGCGTATGACCCAGCGTCACGGTCGTGGATCCGGCGCACCCCGGATCTCGCCACTAAGGGCCCTGATCTTTGCCTTAAGGGTTAGGTGGGTCCGACTCGACCCTTCGACTGCCGAGCTGAGACACTTGGGCGCGGATTGACCGAGGGGGTTGGTTTGAGCGAGCGCGGGTGGCTGATGCCCGACGAGATGCTGCGCGACGCGCCGGCATACAACCCTCGGCCGGGCGAGCTCGCCGACCTGGAGCTGCTGCTCTCCGGCGCCTACGCGCCGCTGACCGGTTTCCTCGGCCGCGCCGACCTACATGCACTGCAACGGCGCGGCCGGCTGGCCGACGGCACGCCCTGGCCGCTGCCGGTGACCCTGGAGATCCCCGAGTCGCTGGCCCTCGGTCTCGTCCTCGAGGACCCGGCCCAGCGCTCGATCGTCCTCACCGACCAGGAGGGCGCGCCGATCGCGGCGATCGAGATCGGCGACACCTGGCCGACCCGCGACGGCCGCTACGGCGTCGGCGGCACAGGTCCGGCAGATCGGCGACGGCCGGCACGGCCCGTTCCAGCGGCTACGCCGGACCCCGGCGGAGGTACGCGAGCTGCTGCCGCCCGGCCGGGTGCTCGGCGTGGTCGCCGACCGCCCGCTGCACCGGCCACAGCTCGCCCAGATCGCGCACGCCGCGCGTACCCTCGCCGCCCATGTCCTGATCCTGATCCCGGTCGGCGACCCGGGCCCAGGCGGCCTGTCACCCGAGGTGCTGGTCCGCACGGTGTTCGCCGCGCGCGACCGGATGCCGCCCGCCACCCTGGTCGCGGTGCCACTGGTCCGCCGCGGCGACGAGATCCGCGACGCCCTGCTGCGGGCGCGGGTCGCCGCCGCCTACGGCGTCACCCACCTGCTGTCCACCGGCGACATGCTCTCCGGCGGCGGCCCGCGGGTGCTGGTGCCGCGGGAGCTGGCCTACGACAACCGCGACGGCCAGTGGCGCTGGCGCGACGACATCCCGCCCCGCAACCGCCGCCTGGCGCTGCGCAACGACGAGATCGACGACCTGCTCGACCGGGGCTTCCCGCTGCCCGAGTGGCACACCCCGCCGGCGGTGGCCAAGGAACTGGCCCGGGCCCGCCCACCCCGCCGCCAACGCGGCCTGGTCGTCTTCCTGACGGGCCTGTCCGGTTCCGGCAAGTCGACGGTGGCGCGCGGCATCGCGGACCATTTGCGCGAGACCGGCGACCGCACCGTGACCCTGCTCGACGGCGACGTGGTGCGCCGGGAGCTGTCGGCGGGGCTCGGCTTCAGCAAGGAAGATCGCGACCTCAACATCCGCCGGATCGGCTGGGTTGCGGCCGAGGTGGCCCGGCATCGCGGGATGGCGATCTGCTGCCCGATCGCGCCATATGCGGAGGCCCGTCGGACGGCCCGCGACATGGCCACGTTGGCGGGGGCCGGGTTCGTGCTCGTGCATGTCGCGACGCCGCTGGAGGTTTGCGAGCAGCGGGACCGGAAGGGCTTGTATGCCAAGGCCCGGGCCGGCCTCATCAAGGGCATGACGGGCATCGACGACCCGTACGAGGTCCCGCTCGACGCCGAACTCACGATCGACACGAGCACGCTGAGCGTCGACGAGGCCGTGGGCGCGGTCCTGCACCACCTGACCGAAACGGGCTGGGTCGAACCCAAACACTGACGGCGCCCGCGCGCCCAAGCCTTCCGCCGTCAGGTCTTGCCGATACTGGTAACCCTAGTTACCATCATTATGACTTCTTTCGGGGGACATACCGTAACCAGCGCAACATATACGCATCGTGACTCGGGTATTACTTTGTGTGGTTGTGAGCGTATTTCTGGGGAGGCGACCGCGTGAAGATCGTTCGCAGGCACGGCACATCCCCCGCCCAGCGGTGTGGCACCAACGTGACGTGTCCGGATGTCTTCGAACTCGCGGACGGCCGCTTCGCCGTGATCGGACTCGATGCGACGCGCCACCTCGAAGACCAACTCGCCGGCATGGGCGCGGGTCGAGCCAGCGACGAACGCATCGTGGTGTTGCCGCGTGACGTGATGATCGCGGCCCTGCACGATGTCTTGCGCCAGTAGGGCGATGTCAAACGGCTTCCGGCACCTCGGCACCGGCGCCCCAGTCGACCGGCGCGGTGGTTCGCGCGTGCTGGGTGCGAAGCACGTGCTCGTACTCCGCGCAGACCTCATCGCCGAGCAACGTCATCCGATGCTCGAAGGATCCGGGCACGACCGTTCGGCTGCGCACTCCGGCCGTCATGATCCAGTATTCCCTGATAATCGGGCTCGAGAACAGAAATCGGAACGTGCTCTGAAGCTCGGCGGTACTGAACTCGCTGATCTGGACCTGCAGCCAATTATGCTGAATGATCAGGTTGGCGTATTGATATTGCCGATGCCGCGAGACCGAGTCCGTCACCTTCGGCCAGACATTGGCTAGTTCCGGATCATCGATCGACATCTTGACCAGATCCACATGGAGACGGCGGAGATGAGCTTCGGCGCTGCGATGGAGCTCGGTCTGAGTTTGGATGAGCGAGTCACGCTGGAGCGCGAGCTCGGCACGCTGCGACCGCAGCTCCGTGAATTGCATCCAGAAGGTCACCACGACGGCCGCGAGCGCGAGTCCAGAAAAGATCGCGTTGAGGACGCCGAACGTCTCGCCGACGTTCGCCCGGACCGCCCAGGTAGCCTCCGGAGCAGTACCGGCGATCGTGCTGGACGCGGCGAGGCCAGCGAAGAGCGCGGCGGCAACACCGGCTAGCAGCAACACGGTCCAGGACAGCGTCCGGCGTGCACGCCCCACTGCCCTTTCGCCGATCATCGCTCCGTCCATGTCGCCGCCCAGGGTCTAGGTAACGCGCTCAGAACGGATCGGCGACGGCCCTCCGAGGATCGCCATACCTTAGATGTTGGCATTACGATGCGAACGGCGCCAGAGCCTTCTCTCGCGGGGGTCATGAATGAATTGAATGACACATCGCACTCCGCTAGTCCGCACCAAGCCGCACCGCGCTCTGCTATCTAGCAAAGCGAAAATTGCAGATTGGAAGCGACGGTTTCGCAAGGGCGGAGTTTCTGTTCACGCGAGAACAATCCTAATGAAGGATTTCGCGCCGAGGGAACCCCCGCATTCGAGCCGTCAGCTCGGACTCAGGCCGGCGAATGCGATTCTGAGGATCTCGTCGACCTGGGACGGGGAGGGTGGGCGAGTGTGGAGCAGGGCGCGGTAGTAGATCGGGCCGTAGAGCAACTCGACTACGTCGTCGAGGTCGACGTCGGTGCGTAGTTGGCCCTGCTCCTGAGCCAGTCGCAGGCGGTCCCGGGCCGCGTTCACCCTCGGCTTGACCAGGCCGTCCAGGAATGAGCGGGCCAGTTCCGGGTCGTCCTGGGACGCTCCGATCAGGCTCAGGTACGGCGCGAAGCGCGGGCTCGACAGGATCGTCGCCACGCCGGCCATCTGGGTGCGTAGGTCCGCGACCAGGTCGCCCGTGTTCGGGAAGTCGGTCGCCGAACCGGCCAGTTCGTTGATGCCCTCCTCGACCACCGCGGCCTTGGACGGCCACCAGCGGTAGATCGTCTGCTTGCCCACGCCGGCCCGCTTGGCGATCTCCTCGACGGTGGTGCGGGCGAGTCCCTGCTCGCGGCACAGGTCGAGGGCTGCCTCGATGATCGCTTGGCGCGACCGCTCGTTGCGACGGTCCAGGTTCGGGCTCATGCGACGAATATTAGCAACAAGACGAGACGGTCCGTCTTGACGGATGGGCGGAACGAAGCCTAGCGTCGAAAACGAGCGAGACGATACGTCTCGTCGCGGCTCGTCGCCGGGTGCGCTGGGCCGTGTTCGTACCAAGGGAAAGGACTCGCCGTGAGCGAGGCAGCAACGCGCCGCACCGTCGGCATCTTCGGCCTGCTGGCCAGCCTGTTCATCGTCGCGCAGGTGCCGCTCTACTTCCTCTACGAGACGCCGCCCGACTGGGACATCCTGACCCGCAGCCTGGTCGGGGTGACCGGCTGCACGCTCTACATCGTCTTCTTCACCGGACTGCGGCAGCTCATCCGCACGGTCGACCCGCGCTACGACTGGCTGGCCAGCGTCGTGCAGATCGCCGGCGTGCTCTGGGTGGCGATGGTCTTCGTGCCGCAGTCGATGGAGGCCGGCGCGGCCATCTCGGTCGACGGCGACATCGACACCACCACCGAGGGACCGTTCGCCGCGGCGCAATACCTGATGCAGGGCGGGATCTCCCGGCTGCTGATGGCGCTGCTGCTGGTCGCCCTCGGCATCGCGGTGGGCCGGCTGCGCTTCCTGCCGGGCTGGGTCGGTCGCTCGGCGTACGTCCTCGCCGCGATCAACCTGGCCTTCGTGCCCGCGGTGTTCTTCGGTGACGACGCCGCCGACTTCTACAGCGCACAGGGCTGGGGAACCACCGCCACCATGGGTGCGGTGTGGAGCCTCTGGACGCTCGCCGTCAGCGTCAGCATCCTGCGTAGCGCCCGCCGGGTGGCGGCGACAGCCCGGCACACGAACCGCCCGGACGCGCCCGCCTACGCCTGACCGAGACGCCGAGTGCCCGGGTTCGAGGGGGATCCGGGCACTCGGCGTTCCAACGCGAACGCCACGACGGTGCCGATGAACGACGAAGCGACGGGCGGAAACTCCGGCCGCGGCGGTTCGGGGCAGCCGGGCAGCTCGACCGCGCCGGGAATCAAGCGCAGCAGGGCGTCGACGGTGCGGCGCTGGTGGAACGGGTTCTCCGGGACCGCGGGCAGCACACCGACGGGCGTGGCGATGCCGGCCAGCTCGTCGTCGGTGACGCCACGCAGGATGCCGCCGGTCAGCAGGGCGTCGACGACGTGTGGTGCGGCCCCGAGCTCGGTCAGGCCCTGGCGGGTGCGGGCGTCGACGTGTGGGTCGCCGGCGGTGGCCGGCCAGGCCAACAGCAGCCGCTCGATCCGGTCCGGCAATGCGAGGGCCAGGCGTACGGCCGCCGAGCAGCCGTTGGAACCCGCCACGACGGTGACCGGCCCGTCGGCGGGTAGCGCCGCGCTGAGCTGCTCGGCCTCGGCGGCCCAGCTCGATGCGCGCGGCGGCCGGTCGGGCGCGATCACCTCGATCCCCCGCTGCCGGAGCCCGGTGACGATTCCGGGCCGCCGCCAGAATCCGTCCGCGTCCATGTCGTCCCATAGCCCGCCGTGGATCAACAAGATCATGCGTACATCCTGCCGTGGATTGCCGGGAACCAGTTGACACGCGGTGCGGCGAGGAGCATATTCAACCTATGAGTTAATTAACCAGATGGTTGAGGAAGGCGGAGGCGGTGGACCGGTTGAGCGAGGTGTTCAGCGCCCTCGCCGACCCGACGCGGCGGGCGATCCTGGCTCGGCTGGCGGAGGGCGAGGCGACGGTCAACCAGATCGCCGAGCCGTTCCCGATCAGCCTGCAGGCCGATCTCCAAGCACCTGAAGGTGCTGGAGCGGGCCGGGTTGATCACCCGTGGCAAGGAGGCGCAGTGGCGGCCCTGCCGCCTCGACGCCGCGCCGCTGCGCGACGTGGCCGACTGGGTCGCCGGACTACCGGCGCTTCTGGGAGCAGCGCTACGACCGGCTCGGCGAAGTACCTGCAAAGATCCAGAAGGATGACGCAACAGGAGGAGGAGCGAACCAGACAACCTGACCGTGACCACGCCGTCCGACCTGGAGATCAAGATGGTGCGGGTGTTCGACGCGCCGCGCGCGCTGGTGTTCGAGGCGCACTCCACGTGCGAGCACGTCAAGCACTGGTGGGGGCGGGGCAACCCGCTCGACTGCGAGATGGACTTCCGGCCGGGCGGCACCTACCGCTTCGTCGAGCACGCGCCGGACGGCGAGGTACGCGTTCCGCGGTGAGTACCGGGAGATCCAGGCGCCGGAGCGGATCGTGCAGACCTTCGAGTTCGAGGGCATGCCCGGCCACATCTGCGTGGAGACGCTGGACGCTGACCGAGGAGGACGGCAAGACGACCGTCACCAGCGTCACCCGGTTCGACACGAAGGACGAGCGCGACGGCATGGTCGCCTCCGGGATGGCGTCGAGGGCGCCGGGCAGTCGTACGACGCGCTGGCCGCGTACCTGGCGAAGCTGAACTGAAAGGAAGGGGCCCTTGTTAACGCTATGCGTTAACAAGGGCCCCTTCCTTGCGCCTCACGGGCCCGTCAGGTCCACCTGGAAGTTCTGGTCCAGGCCGAGCCGGCGGTAGGCGGCCAGACCGTCTGACGGTCCGGGTCACCCGTGAGTCCTTGCCGCTCTGGTCGGCCGGCGTGTCGAAGTAGACCATCGCCTTCAGCCGCGGGAACAGCGAGATCTGCTTGGCCACCGAGTCGAACAACTCGGCCATGGTGGTCGCGGTCCGCGGGACGAGTACCAGACGCCCCACTCGGCCAGCATGAACGGCTTGGTCGGGTGCCTTCGGCGCGGCGTAGTTGTAGAAGCCCGGCCAGTCCGGCGCACTGCTGGACGTGCGGTTAATCAGCTCCGTGAAGTCGCCGTAGCCGTGTTCGCCGGGTACGCTGTGCGCGTAGACGTCCCAGGCCAGCCAGTCGACCACGTCGTCGCCGGGGTACAGGTCCTCCCACCACGACTGGGTGAGCCACGGGATGTACGCCATGTGCACCATCACCGAGACCAGGTTGGTCACGCCCTGGGCGCGGATTCGGTTGATCACGTACCGGTACATGTTGCGATAGTCGGTCGCCGTGTAGCCGGAGCCGCTGCTGGCGCGGACGTCGTTCTCGGGCTCGTGGTGCACGGTGAAGAAGAACGGCTCGTTGAAGGTGTCGCGGATGTGCTCGGCCAACCGGTCCAGATAGTTGTCGGTGGCCTCGTCGCCGCGGGCGATCTGGGCCCAGCTCGCGCCGGTCGGCTTCCAGTTGAGGAAGAGCAGGCGGGGCTTGGCCGGGTCGCGGGCGAGCCGCATCTCCATCGCGGTCGGGAAGATCTCGGTGCCGCGGTGGTAGGCGTGGTAGATCGCCTGCGTGCGGCCGGTGTCCGACTCGAACTCGGCCAGCGCCTGGTCGCGTGACTGGTCGGTGTGCGCGCCAGGAGCGACACCCCAGAGCACCCCGCACGTGGGTACGAGCTTCGCGCCCAGCGTGCAGCGCGGGTCACCGGGCCCGGTCGGGTCGGTGGTCGGCGTCGGTGCCGGCGTGGTCGGTGCCGGCGTGGTCGGCCCGGCCGTCGGCGACGCGGTCGGCCCGGCGGTCGGTGTCGCCGTCGGGTCGGTGGTCGGAGCCGGCGTTGTCGGGTCGGTCGTCGGCGCCGGTGTCGTCGGACCCGTCGTCGGCGCCGGCGTCGTCGGGTCGTCAGTCGGATCGTCGGTCGGGTCCGGGTCCGGGATCCGGCACCCCCGGCAGGTCGGGCAGATCCGGAAGGTCAGGCAGATCCGGGATCCCGGCAGGTCCGGGAGATCAGGCAGGTTCGGCAGATCAGGCAGGTCCGGCAGATCGGGCGGGTTCGGCGGGTTCGGCGGGTTCGGCATGTTCGGCCAGTCAGGCGGTGGCGGCAGGCTCGGGCGCGAGAACGAGCGGCACATCCGGCACAGCGATGTTCGGTATGCCCACCCCACCGCCGCCCAGCCACGGCCGCACCGCGTCCTGCCAGGACACCTGCAGCGTCGGCTCGATCTTGACCCTGCGCCGGGCGTACGCCGTCGGCGTCGAAGAAGTCGGCCAGCCCACCACCGGGCGCGGTCACCGCGAACGCGTACGTCCCCCGGCCCTTGATCGCCTTGGACACGTCGAACCGGACCGACCGGTCGGAGCGCCCGGGCCGGGCGGCGGCGATCACCGAACCCAGTCGCGGCGCGCTGCGCCGGTCCAGCCGGTCCTCCAGCCACGAGGTCGCGGGCACCTGGCTGAGCTCGATCAACGGAGGCAGCGCGCCGGCCCGCCGGGTCAGCGTGATCTCGGCGCTGGCCGGTTTGCGCTTGACGCCGCTGGCTGGTCACGTCGAACTTGAGGTAGGTGACCGCGGCGCCGCCGCCCAGGCCGCCGGCGACCAACTGGAGACGGCCGCTGTTGGGCCCGGTCGCCGGTGGTGGTGGCGTACCCGTCGGCGCTGGCCGCCAGCTGAAGGTCAGGATTGGACCCGAGAGAGCCGCCGACGACGCCCACCAGGACGGCGAAGCCGGTGAGGCCGGCCGCGATCGCGGTGCGGACTCCGAGTGGTCTGACCATCAGTTTCCCTCCATCGTGACGCCTGCTCACCGGCGTGGCTGATGGTGCTCACGTCCGACTTTATCCAAAATCAGCTACTTGGGAGCATTAGCCGTTTTTCTGGGGTGACTGACGCCTACGCCGTATGTACTATTTCGTCCCCCCACGGGCGAGTTACGCGACACCAGTCCCGCCCGTTGAACCACCCGTGGAAACCACCGGACCCACCGCGCCCGATCTCTCCGACTACCTCGGCCTGCTCCGCCGGCAGTGGTGGCTGGTGGTACTCGGCTGCGTGCTCGGCGTCGGCGCCGGGTTCGGCGCGACCCAGGCTGATGCCGAAGACCTACGAGTCCGCCACCTCGGTGCTGGTGCAGCCCGCCGGCCAGGACACGAACGTGGCCGGCGGCCGGACCAAGGGCGACATCAACCTCGACACCGAGGCCCAACTCGTCGGCTCGACCCAGATCGCGGTCGAGGCGGCCGCCCTGCTCCGCTCCGGCGACGCGCCCGACGTGCTGGCCAAGGGCGTCTCGGTCACCGTTCCGCCGAACACCGCGGTTCTGGAGATCACCTACAAGGCGTCGGACCCGGCCCGCGCGCAGGCCGGGTCGCACGCCTTCGCCGAGGCGTACCTGCGCAACCGTGAGGCGAGCGCGCAGGCCGGCATCGACGCACAGATCTCCGCGCTCGAACAGCAAGGTCAAGCAGCTCAACACCAGCCTCGCGCAGATCAACTCGAAGCTCGCCGACATGGCCCGGGACAGCGCGTCGCGGCCGAGCCTGGAGAGCCAGCGCAGCACCAACCAGAGCCAGCTCAACTCGCTGAGCGGCAAGCTCAACGACCTGACCACCGAGACGGTCAGCGCTGGCAAGATCATCAGCGACGCACAGCTCCCGAGCACGCCGACCAAGCCCAACAAGAAGCTCAACCTGGCCACCGGCGCGATGCTCGGGCTGCTGCTCGGCCTCTCGGTCGCGGTGGTCCGGGAGCGGCTCGACCGCCGGGTGCGGGCGGCCGCCGACGTCGAGCGGGTCGCCCGGGTGCCGGTGCTGGCCGAGCTCACGCTGGCCAGCGGTCCCCAGCTCGACGAGGTCTTCCAGCCGTACGCGACCGGCGGCCGAACCTTCAACCGCCTGCGCAACGAGGTGCTGGCCAGCCTGCGTCCCGAGGACCGGGTCGTGGTCGTCACGGGCGCCAGCCGGGGCGTCGCGTCCACCCTGGTCGCCGCCAACCTGGCCGCCGCGATGGCGCGCAGCGGCAGCGAGGTCCTGCTGCTCGGCGCCCACCTGCCGGACAGCCTGGTGGACGCCGCGCCGCTGGCCCGGTTGTTCGGGGTCGGCGCCACACCGGGGCTCGGCGACGTGCTGACCGGCAAGGTACCGCTGCGTTCCGCGGTGCAGCGGGCGCCGCGAGTGCCGTCGCTGCGGGTGATCACCACCGGCGGCACCGGCAGCGCCGGCGGCCTGCTCCAGTCGCAGGCGCTGCGCCAAGCGCTCGGCCAGCTCCGGCGCCGCGACTGGTACGTCGTGATCGACGCTCCCTCCACCGCCAGCAGCGCCGACGCGCAGAGCCTGGCCCGCCTCGCCGACGCCGCGATCCTCACCGTCGAGCTGCGTCGCACCCGCCGCCCGGAGGTGGTCGACGCGGTCGCCCAGCTCACCCGGGTCGGCACCCCGCTGCTCGGCACCGTGGTGATCCCGAAGCTGGTGCCGGTCGCCGAGAGCCAGTCCGGGCTCGACGACGACTCCGACTTCAGCCACGACGAGGACACGCCGGACTTCGACGACCTGCGCGACCTCGACCCGTCGGGTGAGGTGCTGCGCGACCGCCGCGGCGATGCCGCACGGAGCGAAGCCGGTCGCGCTGACGCCGTCCGCGACGTGCCGCGGGCCCGGCCCGCGGGCTCGGAGGACGACTCCGGCGACCTGAGCGCGGCCGGGGTCACGCTGCCCGGCGGCCAGTCACTGGTTCGCAGCCGGCCGGGGACGCCCCGTCGCCCGGGACGCGCCAAGGCCGACGACCCCGACACCGCCGTGCTGCGCCGGCTCGACTCCGAGACCCTCCGCGACATGGACCGCAACGCCAACAATGGTCAGCACACCGCTTCGTGACCGCGGCCGCCACGCCCCCGCGCGGCGGCCGTTGGCACCGGAGGTCTGGCTGCCCGCCTGGCCGCTGACCGGGATCCTCCTGCTCTATCCACTGTGGTGGGCGCTCGGCCTCGGGCGTCCTGATCTTCCCGCTGGCCGCGGTGCCGATGGCCTGGTACCTGGTCAAGGCGCACACCGCCGGGCGCGCCGCGTACGGCTGCCACCCGGTTTCGCGTTCTGGGTCGTGTTCCTCGCCGTGCTGGTGGTCGGCGTGGCCGTGCTCGGCGCCGACCCGACTCGGCACGGTGCCCGAGCGGGGCATCGAACGGATCCCGGGCGTGCTGTTCCGGCTCGGCGAGTACGCCGCGCTGACCGTGCTGCTGCTCTACGCCGGCAACCTGACCGAGCGCGAGCTGCCGATCGCCAAGCTGGTCCGGCAGCTCGGCTGGCTGTTCGTGGTGACCGTCGCCGGCGGGCTGCTCGGCGTCTTCGCCGGCAGTTTCGAGTTCACCTCACCGATCGAGCTGCTGCTGCCCGAGCACGTCCGCGACAAGGGCTTCATCCGCAGCCTGGTCCACCCGTACGCGGCCCAGATCCACGACATCCTCGGCGACGACCGGCCCCGCCCGGCGGCGCCGTGGGGCTACACGAACACCTGGGGCAACAACTTCTGCCTGCTGATGGTCTGGTTCTGCGCGGCCGTGTTCGGCTCCGTCGGCCGCCGCCGGACCAAGGTGCTCGCCGTGGCCTGCCTCGCGGTCTCGGTCATCCCGGTGGTGATCTCGCTGAACCGCGGGCTGTGGATCGGCCTCGGCGTCGCGGCCCTGTACGCGGCCGTCCGCCTGGCCGTCGCCGGCCGGGTCTGGGTGATCGGCGTGCTGATCGCCGCGCTCGCCGCGCTGGGCGCGGCCCTGGTGGTCACGCCGCTGGGCGACGTGGTCACCGCCCGGCTCGACAACGGCAAGTCCAACGGCGTCCGTTCGTATCTGGTCGAGCGGGCGGTGACCGGAGCGGTCGAGTCGCCGTTGATCGGTTTCGGGTCGACCCGCACCACGATCGGCGGGCGGAACTCGATCACCGTGGGCGAGAGCCACGACTGCGAGCGGTGCGGCAACTTCACGATCGGCGGCAACGGCCAGTTCTGGCAGCTGATCTTCGCGCACGGGCTGATCGGCACGCTCGGCTACCTGGGCTTCTTCGGCTACGGGATCTGGCGGTTCCGGCGGGACCGCAGCCCGGTCGGCATCGCCGGCGGCTGCGCGCTGATCGGCTCGTTCGCCGCGATGTTCTGGTACAACACGCTGGTCACTCCGCTGGCGTTCATGTTCCTCGCCTATGCGCTGCTCTGGCGCAACTCGCTCGCCAATCGGGAGAAGACCGGAGTGACCCTGTGAGTCCTGTTGCCACGGCGCCGGCACACCTGCGGGCGCGGGACGCCCAGTTGCGCGCGACCTATCTGCGCGAGGTGCTCGACCTGCTCTATCCGGCGCCCTGTTTCACCGACGGGGCGCCGGGCGACGACACCGACGGCAAGGTGGCCGGCGCACCGGTGGCCGACTACCTGGTGGTGCCGGACGTGCGGCGACCGCGGCTGCTGGTGCCGGCCCGGTCGCGGCGGATCGCCGCCGCCGCGGTCCGCCGGTACGCCGAGCCGCAGAGCCGGATGGCCAGGCTCAAGCGGGACGCGGTGGTCACCGCCCTACGCAGCGGCGCGAGCGGGCTGCTGCTGCGTGACCGCATCCGGGTGTACGGGCCGGATGCCGAGACGATCGACGGCTACCTGCGCCGGGCGCTCGGCGCCGAGGTCGCGCTGAGCATCCACATCGGACCGGCGCGGGCCAACCGCAAGCCGGTGCTCCAGCTGATCGCCCGGGACGGGCGCACGGTCGGCTTCGGCAAGATGGGCACCGGGCCGCTGACCCGCCGGCTGGTGCGGGCCGAGACGTCGGCGCTCAACGCGCTGGCGCACGCCGTGGTCGACGACGTCACCATCCCCAGCGTGCTGCACAGCGGGGAATGGCGTGGCCACCAGGTGCTGGTCCAGAGCGCGCTGCCGGTCTGGCAGCCGCGGGCGCCGTTGTCGGCCGAGCGGCTCGCCTCCGCGCAGCGTGCCGTCGCGCTGTGTTGCGGCACCTCGAAGGGCTGGCTGTCGACCAGCCCGTACTGGTCGGACCTGCGCGAGCGGCTGGCCGGCGTCGCCGACCGGCCGGACGGGGCCGCGCTGGCCGCGGCGGCGCGCGACCTGGCCGCCCGGGCCGGCGACACCGACCTGCGCTACGGCGCGTGGCACGGCGACTGGGCGCCGTGGAACATGGCCACGCTGGCCGGACTCGCTGCTGGTCTGGGACTGGGAGCGGTTCACCCTGGGCGTGCCGCTGGGCTTCGACGCCCTGCACTACGAGCTCCAGCGGCGGATCCAGACCGACCCGGACGCGGCGGCCGCCGTCGAACGCACCGTCACCCGGGCGCCGCGGCTGCTCGCGCCGTTCGAGGTGCCGCGCGCCGCGAGCCGAGCTCACCGCACTGCTCTACCTGATCGACCTGGCCGCCCGCTATCTCGCCGACCGGCAGGCCGAGGCCGGCGCCCGGCTCGGCGTGCTCGGCACCTGGCTGCTGCCCGTACTCGTCCGCCGCGTGGAGGCGTTCCGGTGAAGTCGTCACATGTCCCGACCCCGGTCAAGCGGGTCGTCCACTTCGGCTCGCAGGTCGTACGGGCGGATCACCGCACCGGCCCGGATGCTGCCCTCGTTCCTGATCTGCGGCGGCCAGCGCTGCGGCACGACCTCGCTGTACCGGGCGCTGGCCGCGCACCCGGTGGTGCTCAAGGCCGTGCTGCACAAGGGCGTGCACTACTTCGACACCTCGTATCAGCACGGGATGTCGTGGTATCGCGGGCACTTCCCGCTGCAGCGCACGGCGGCCAAGGTGGACGAACGTTTCGGCGTGCCGGCGCAGACCTTCGAGTCGAGCCCGTACTACATGTACCACCCGCACGCGGTCGCCCGGATCGCCGCGCGACCTGCCCGGCGTCAAGCTGGTCACGCTGGTCCGCGACCCGGTCGAGCGGGCGTACTCGCAGCACGCGCACGAGTTGGCCCGTGGTTTCGAGGCGGAGCCGTCGTTCGCCCGCGCGCTCGCGCTCGAGCCGGGCCGGCTGCACGGTCAGGAGGAGCGGCTCGCCGACGACCCGACGTACTACAGCTTCGCCCACCAGCACCACGCCTACCGGGCCCGAGGCGAGTACGCCACGTACCTCGCGGCGATGGCCGGGCGGATCGGCCGGGACCGGATGCTGGTGGTGGAGAGCGAGCGGTTCTTCGCGACGCCGGAAGAGGTCTACGACGAGGTGCTCGCGTTCCTCGGGCTGCCCAACCTCGGCTATCCCCCGTTCGAGCGGCACAACGCCCGGCCTCGTGAGTCCGCGATGGACGAACAGACCCGGCGGGACCTGACCGGACACTTCGCGGTGTACGACGACCGCCTGACCGAATGGCTCGGCCACCCGCCGGTCTGGCTCCGATGACCGCACCGCCGCCGCTCCTCGCCGGCACGAACGCCGATGACGCCACCGCGGCCCTGGCCGCCGACCCGTCGAGCACGAAGAAGGCGATCGGCGGCGTAGCGCGCGGCGGGGTGGCGGGGATTCTCGGTGCGGGCGTGGCGGGGCTCGCCGGGCTCGCGGTCACCTGGCTGGTGGCGCACCGGCTCGGCCCCGAGCACGCGGGTGCGTTCTTCGCCGCCACGGCGGCGTTCGTGCTCACCTCGACGCTGGCGAAGCTGGGCACCCAGACCGGGCTGGTCTACTGGCCGGCCCGGCTGCGCGCCCGGGGACACGGCTTCCTGCTCGGCGCCTGCCTGCGCAGCGCGTTCGCGCCGGTCGTCTGCGCGGCGCTGGCGGTCGGCGTGCTGCTGTTCGTGGTCGCGCCCGACCTGGCCCGGCTGACCGCCGGCGACGCGCCACCGGCGGTGCACGCGGAACTGGTCACCCAGCTGCGATTGCTCGCCGCCTTCGTGCCGCTGGCCGTGCTGTCCGACACGCTGCTCGCGGCCACCCGCGGCTACCGACTCATCCGGCCGACCGTGCTGCTCGACAAGCTGGTCCGGCCCGGCCTGCAGACGGTCGGCGTCGCGGCGGTCGCGGTCAGCGGCGCGGCCTGCGCCGAGCCTGTTCGCGCTGGCGTGGGCGTTGCCGTACGTGCCGACCGCACTGTTCGCCGGCTACGCGCTGCACCGGGCGCACGCGCGGATGATGGCCGACATCGTGCCGACCCGGGTGAAGCGCTCGCACCGGGCCAGCATGAGCCGGGCATTCTGGCGGTTCACCGGGCCGCGCTCGATCGCCTCGGTCGCGCAGCTCGCCCTGCAACGGGTCGACGTGCTGCTGGTCGCCGCACTGGCCGGCCTCGGCGCCGCCGGGCTCTACGCGGTCGCCGGCCGGTTCGTCGTCCTGGGCCAGTTCGCCAACCAGGGCATCTCGCAGGCCGTGCAGCCCCGGCTGGCCGAGGCACTCGCCGTCAAGGACCGCACCGCCGCCAACACGCTCTACCAGACCGCGACCGGCTGGCTCGTGCTGCTCACCTGGCCGCTCTACCTGCTGGTGATGACGTACGCACCGGCGTACCTGGGCATCTTCGGCACCGCCTACCGCGACGCCGCGCCGATCGTCGTGGTGCTGGCCGCCGCGATGCTGGTGGCGACCGGCTGCGGGATGGTCGACATCGTGCTGTCGATGGCCGGGCGGACCGCCTGGAACCTCGGCAACGTGCTGGTCGCGCTGGGCCTGACGATCTCGCTCGACCTCGCCCTGATACCCAGGCTCGGCGCGCTCGGCGCCGCGATCGGGCTGGCCGCCGCGGTGGTGGCCAACAACGTGCTGCCGCTGGCCCAGGTCGGGCTGGGGCTGGGCTACACCCGTTCGGCGCCGGCTGGCTGTCGGCGGCCGGGGTCACGGTGCTCAGCTTCGGCGTCGCGCCGTGGCTCGTGGGCTTCGCCCTGGGCACCGGTGCGGGCGCCACGGTCACCGCATTGGGTGTCGCGGTCGCCACGTATCTGGCCGGTGTCCGCCTCCTGCGCGGGCCGCTCGCGTTGGACGCGTTGAAGGCGCTTCGCCCCGGTCGCCGCAAGAGCGGTTGACCGGCGCCGGATTTACGGTCCGTCCGACGAAAGAGGAGAAACGTGGTCGCGCGTATCCCCGCCGCCGTTGTGTCCGTCATCGTCCTGGCCGCCGCACTGGCCGGCTGCACCGCGACCACCCCGTCGCCCGCGCCGTCGGCCGATTTCGGCCGGCATCCGGCGGGCGTGGCGACGAAGACCGGGCCGTTCGCGAGCGGTCCGGTCAAGGCACCGACGGACCAGGTCTGGGTCGGTGCCTGGGTCAAGCCCGAGGTGTGGGGCCAGGCCGGGCGGCGCGCGGCGGTCGCCGATGTCGAGAAGTCGCTCGGGCGCCGGTTCGACGTGATCAACACGTACCGGACCTTCGAGGAGAAGTTCTGGACCGAGACCGACAAGGAGTACGTGAAGCGGGGCAGCACGGTGATGATCAGCTGGGCGTCCGGCGACACCCGGTCCATGTTGGATGGTCGGCACGACGACATGATCCGGACCCAGGCGAAGCGGGTCGCGCGGGCCAAGCGGCCGGTGATGATGCGGTTCCGCTGGGAGATGGACCGGCCCAACCTGCGGGCGACGATGTGGTCGCCGGAGGACTACATCGCGGCGTGGAAGTACACCCGGCGGATCTTCAAGGAGGAGGGCGCGACCAACGCGTCGTGGGTGTGGTGCCCGACCGCCGAGGGCTTCGACCGCGGTGACGCGCCGGCGTTCTACCCGGGCGACGACCAGGTCGACTGGACCTGCGTCGACGTGTACGCGAGCAGCGAGTACAAACCGCTCGACGAGCTCATGGCCAACTTTCTGAAATGGGCGGGCGAGCGGCCCAAGCCGATCATCGTGGGCGAGTTCGGGGTGGCCCGCGAGTGGGGGCCGGCCCGCCGCGAGGAGTGGATCAGGGACGCGACGCGGGTGTTCAAGGCCAACCCGCAGATCCGGGCGGTCGCCTACTTCGACTCCGACCCGGACGACAACCCGCGGACGCTGCACTTCAAGATCTCTGACGACGAACCGGCGTTCGACGCGTTCAAGGACATGGCTTCGGAGTTGTCGGGGTCGCGGCTCTAGCGACGGGTGGCGGTGGCCAGGAGGCGCAGGGCGTACGGGGCGTCGTGGCGGAGGTAGCGGCGGGCCAGCCTGCGGGGCTCGGTCTTGAGTCGGTGCGCCCATTCCAGGCCGGCCCGCTGCATCCACACCGGCGCGCGGTGCTGCAGACCGGCCACGAAGTTGACGGCCATGCCGCAGCCGAGGAACCAGGTGTTCGGTAGCTCGGCGCGCAGCCGGCCGATCAGCCGCTCCTGCCTTGGGAAGCCGATGCCGACGAAGACCAGGTCCGGGCCCGCCTCGACGACAGCCTTGACCGCCTCGTCAACCTTGTCCGGGTCCGTGTCGAAGCCGAACGGGGGTGAGCGGTGGCCGGCGACGCCGAGGCCGGGGAACCGGTCGGCCAGGCGGTCGGCGGCCTGCTCGGCGATCTCCGGTGAGTCGCCACCGAGGACGAAGACCTTTCTGGCGTCGGCGGCCAGGCCTGCGGACAGTGACCAGATCAGGCTGGAACCCGTGACCCGCTCCGGCAGCGGGTTGCGGGCCAGCCGGCTGGCCCAGACGAGCGGCATCCCGTCGGCGACGACCAGGGTGGCGTCGTCCAGGAAGGCACGAACCTCGGGGTCCAACCTGGCCTGCCGGACGATGTCCACGTTGGGCGTGAGGATCCGCCCGCCGTGCCCGCGCGCCAGAGCCCGGCGCACCACGGTGACCACCCGTCGTTCGGTGATCATGTGGAGCCGCGAACCGTCCAGGTGAACTCGGGCAAATCCGTAATGAAGCGACACTTCGGCTCTCCCGCTCGTTATGTGTGTGAAACGAGCGAAGGTGGGTAAAAGTGGCACGGCTACTCTTCGTCGGCGGGCTGGGCCGCAGCGGCACCACGCTGGTCGAACGGCTGCTCGGCGAGCTGCCCGGGGTCTGCGCGCTCGGTGAGGTCGTGCACCTCTGGCAACGCGACATCCGGAGCGACGAGCGGTGCGGATGCGGCGACCGCTTCTCCGCGTGCGAGTTCTGGACCCGGGTCGGTGAGCTGGCCTTCGGCGGGTGGGCGAACGTCGACGTCTACCGGGTGCTCGCGCTCCAGGCGGCGGTGGAACGGACCCGCCACATCCCGCGGCTGGCCTCGCCGCGGCTGCCCGACGACTACCGGCTGCGGGTACGCGAGTACGCCGGCTACTACACCGCCGTCTACCGCGCCGCGGCCGAGGTGACCGGTGCGTCCGTGCTCGTGGACTCGTCCAAGCACAGCGCGCTGGCGCACTGCCTGCGCTGGTCCGCCGACCTCGACCTGCGGGTGGCGCACGTCGTACGCGACCCCCGCGGCGTCGCGCACAGCTGGACCAAGGTGGTGTCCCGGCCCGAGGCCGACGACGAGAGCGAGATGACGCGCTACTCCCCCGGCCGCTCGGCGATGCTGTGGAACGCGCACAACGCCGCCTTCGGCCTGCTCGCCCACCGGGGCGTGCCACTGTTGCGGGTCCGCTACGAGCAGTTCGTCGCCGACCCCCGGGCGGGCCTCGAGGCTCTGGCGTCCTTCGCCGGACTCACCCTGGAGGCGTCCGATCTGGACTTCCTGTCCGAGACGCACGCCGAGCTGAGCGTCGGGCACAGTGCCGCCGGCAACCCGATGCGGTTCACGGTCGGCCGGATACCGCTGCGCCGCGACGACGGCTGGCTCCGCGGCCTGCCGGCCACCGACCGGCGGCTGGTCGGCGCGGTGTGCGCCCCGTTGCTGCGCGCGTACGGCTACCCGGTCATGGTCTCCCGCGGGGGTACGCGGTGACATCGTGGCCGTCGGTCGGTGTGGTCATCCCGACGCGGAACCGGCCCGAGCTGCTGCGGCGGGCGTTGGCGGCGGTGCGCCGGCAGGACTATCCGGGGCCGTTGCGGGTCGTGGTGGCGTTCGACCAGACTGATCCCGATTTGCTGTTGGCCACCACGGACGGCGTACCCGTGCTGGTCATCTCGAACTGGCGCGCGCCGGGTCTGGCCGGCACCCGCAACAGCGGGATCCTGGCCCTGGACACCGACCTGGTCGCCTTCTGCGACGACGACGACGAGTGGGCGCCGGACAAGCTGCGGGTCCAGGTGCCGGCGCTGGTGTCCTCCTCGGCCGAGTTCGCGACCTGCGCGATCGCGGTGTCGTACCAGGGGAAGGTCACTCCCCGGTTGGCCGGGATGGCGTCGGTCGGGGTGGCCGAGCTGGCCCGCTCCCGGATGGCGATGCTGCACTCGTCGACGTTCCTGATGTCGCGTGCGGCGCTGGTCGAATCCGACCGGATCGGACTGGTCGCCGAGGACGCGCCGGGCTCGCAGAACGAGGACTGGGACCTGCTGCTGCGGGCCGCCCGCCGGCATCCGATCGTGCACGTCGACGAGCCGCTGGTGCAGGTGCTGTGGGGGCGCAGCTCGCATTACGCGTACGAGTACCAGACGAAGATCTCCTCGCTGCGCTGGATGATGGACCGGCATCCGGAGATCCGCGGTTGCGCGCCCGGTGCGGCCCGGGTGTATGGCCAGCTCGCCTGCTGGAACGCGGCGACCGGCAACCGGGTCGAGGCGTGGAAGTGGACGCGGCAGGCGGTGCGGGCCAACTGGCGCGAGCCGCGGGCGGCGATCGCGATGGCCGCGCTGACCGGCGCGGTCAAGGTGGAGAACGTGCTGTCCACCCTGCATCGGTACGGCCGGGGGATCTGAATCTGTCGGTGGGTGTGGCTACATTCACGCCGTGAAGGTGACTGTCGCCGACGGCGTCGAGCTCAACGTGCGACACACGGCGGGCTCTTTGTCGCCCGCCTTCCTGCTGGTGCACGGGTTGGCGTCCAATGCGCGGCTGTGGGACGGGGTGGCCGCGCGCTTTGGCGTCTGCCGGCCATCCGTCCTACGCCGTCGACCTGCGGGGTCACGGCTTGTCCGACCTGCCCTCGTCCGGTTTTTCCACGGCGGCCGCGGCTGCCGACCTGGCCGTGGTGATCTCATCGCTGGGCCTCGACCGGCCGGTGGTCGCCGGGCAGTCCTGGGGCGGCAACGTCGTGGTGCGGCTCGCGGCCACGCATCCGGCGCTGGTGTCGCGCTCTGGCGCTGGTCGACGGCGGTTGGATCGACCTGCCGCCGGGTCTTCGGCTCGTGGTCCGCGTGCGCGGCGGCGCTGCGGCCACCGGATCTCGATGGGATGCGTGCCGACGACCTGCGGGCCCGGCTGGGCTCCGGGCACCCGGACTGGCCTGACTGGGCGGTCGACGCGACGCTGGCCAGCCTGCGGGTCGAGCCCTGACGGGCGCCTGTCGCGGCGGTTGCCGGTCGACGCGGCACATGGAGATCCTGCGCAGCATGTACGACGAGCCGCCGCGGCAGTTCTTTCCGGCGCTGACGATGCCGGTGCTGCTGATGCCGGCTGGGCGTCGGCGTGGGGTCTTCGGCGGCCACGATCCCGTCGGCGACCGTCCGCCCTTATGTCGGATGGCGACCACGACCTGCACGCGCAGCGACCCGACGAGGTGGCCGCCGACCTGCTGTCGCTGGTGCGGTCATGAGCCGGCTGCTGGTCGTGATGGGCTCGGGCGAAACGGCGCCCACGATGGTCAAGCCCCACCGGGCCGTGTTCGAGCGGGTGCAGCGGCCCAGGGGTGCTGCTCGACACGCCCTACGGCTTCCAGTCCAACGCCGACGACATCTCGGCGCGCGCGGTCCGCTACTTCGACCAGAGCGTCGGGCGTCCGGTCGAGGTGGTGTCCTGGCGTCGGCCGCCGGCGGATCCGGTCGCCCGCGAGCGGGCGTTGGCCTCCCTACGCTCCGCCGGTTGGGTGTTCGCCGGACCGGGCAGCCCCACCTACACGCTGCGCCAGTGGCAGTCGACGGCGATCCCGGAGCTGCTGGCCGACAAGCTGACCCGCTCCGGGGTGGTGCTGTTCGCGAGCGCGGCGGCGCTGACGCTGGGCACGCACACGGTGCCGGTCTACGAGATCTACAAGGCCGGCATCGAGCCGCACTGGGCGCCGGGCCTCAACCTCCTCGAGGCGGCGCTGGGCTTTCCCGCGGTGCTGATCCCGCACTACGACAATGCCGAGGGCGGCAACCACGACACGCGTTACTGCTACCTGGGCGAGGAGCGGCTCACGTCGCTGGAGGCGGAGCTGCCGCCGGGCCAGCTGATCATCGGCGTCGAC
This sequence comes from uncultured Actinomycetota bacterium, assembly GCA_963840005.1. Taxonomy (GTDB): domain Bacteria; phylum Actinomycetota; class Actinomycetes; order Mycobacteriales; family Micromonosporaceae; genus Asanoa. The sequence goes on from CAWIXO010000047.1 coordinate 123,205, forward strand.
GAACACACCGCGGTCGTCTTCGACCTCGACGCCAAGACGGCGACGGTCTCCGGCAACGGCTTACTCACGTTGCGCCGCTCCGGCACGAGCGCGGTCTTCCCGTCGGGCGCGGTGCTGTCCTTCGCCGACCTGGCGGGGCCGCGGCGGGCTTCGTCGTCGACGGCTCCCGCGGCCACGGCTCCCGATGCCGCCGTGGTCGCCGGCCGACCAGCCCTCGCTGCGGGGCACGGCCGACGTGCTCGACGCCCGCTTCGCGAAGGCCCTGGCAGACCGCGACGTCGACACCTGCGTCGCGGCGATCCTCGAGCTCGAGCAGACCATCGTCGACTGGTCAGGCGACACGGAAACCAACGACGGCGCGGACCATCCACGATCCGTACTGCGCGGCATGGTGGTCCGGCTCGGCGAGTTGGCCCGACGAGGCGCGACCGACCCGGCGGAAACGATCGGCCCGTTCGTGGACGCCCTCGTCGAACTACGCACGCAGGCCAGAGCCAACCGCGACTACGCCACCTCCGACACGGTCCGCGACCGCCTGGCAACGGCCGGCGTCGAGCTACGCGACACCCCCAACGGCCCAACCTGGCACCTCATGCCCGAATAACACCGTGCCTCGCACGGTCTCGCGTGACGCCAATCGCTGGTCTGGCGTGGTCGGTGATGCGTGCGGCTCAGGCTTCGACGAAGCCGTTCTCGCGCAGGATCGCCTCGATGCGGGTGCGGTGGGCCTGTTCCCAGGCGTCGAGTGACTCGTCGGCTTCCTTCGCCAGCTTGGCGAGTGCGTCGCGGAGCACCTCGGCGGCGCGGGCTTGAGGCGTCACCACGACGCCTTCTTCGTCGGCCACCACGATGTCGCCGGCATGGACAAGCACGCCGCCGCAGGTGACCGGCTCGTTCAGTGGGGTTACCGCCGCCTTGACGCCTGGTTTCGGGATGATGCCCCGGGCGAAGACCGGGAAGCCCATCTCGCGCACCTCGGCGAGGTCGCGGATCACGCCGTCCACCACGAAGCCGGCGATTCCGCGGCGGTGGGCCACGGCGCAGACATTCCCGCCGGCCACCGCGTAGTCGACGTCACCGGCCTCGACCACGACCACGGAGCCGGCCGGCGCGCGGTGGATCGCCGCGTGCAGCATCAGGTTGTCGCCAGGTGGGCAGCGCACCGTGTAGGCCGGGCCCGCGATCCGCGGCACAGGCATCCACAGTGGTCGGATGCCGTGGTCCATCACCTGGCCACGGTCGAGCAGGTCGGCGAGCGTCGTAGTCGGCACAGCGGAAAACTCAGACAACTTTCGGTCCTCCAGGTAAGTCAGCCAGCAAGACACGGGTCAAGAGGTCCTCGCCGGACCAGAACACCACGCCGGCGTGCGGCGCCGACGTCGCCGCACGGCATCGTCCAGCGATCGGCATCGAATGCGCTGCCCCACCCGACCGCGACGTCGCCACCAGACCAATACGAGCACACCAGCTCCAGCGTCGGCGGCACGGGGTCAGCCTGCGACCGGCACTGGCGCCGGCTCGGATGGTGAGCGCTGGCGTAGCGCCCATCGGACGATCGGTGGGTAGGCCAGCCCGGCCGCCGCGAAGATGGCTGCCAGGGCGATCCAGCCTGGGCCGCCCCAGCCTATTACCAGGGCCGTGAGCAGGGGTGGCGTCAGCATGTTGCCGATCTGGCGGCCTGTCTGGAGCGCTCCTTGGTATTGGCCTTGCGCCCAGTCCGGTGCCAGGTCGAAGGCCACCGCGAACGTCGCGCTCGACAGCCACAGTTCCCCCAACACATGGACCGCGGCGGCGGTCAACACCAGTACGCCGGCCAGGCGGGCCGAGCGGCCGGCGGTCAGTCCGAAGAGGACGCAGGAGGCGGCTACGACGAGCGCGCCGCGGCGGCTGACCGGCACCGCGTCGGCGGCTGTGTGGGTGCCTCGGGAGGCCCAGACCTGCAGCGTGACGCAGCCGATGGTGTTGACCAGCAACGCCGCCGAGACCAGGGTGGCCGGCGCGTGCGTGCGGGTCACCAGCCACAGCGGCAGCGCCAGGGCTAGCAGGCCGTTGTAGAGGGACGCGACCAATCCGTCCAGCAACGCGAACGCGACGAACGGGCGGTCCCGCAGCGCGGCCAGTCGAGGGCCGTCGAGAGGGCGCGGAACCCGGGCGGCCGTGCCGGCGCGGCTGGCGACCGCGGCCGCCAGCAGATAGGTGGCCGCGTTGCCGAACAGCACCGCCAGGTAGCCGGCGCGGCTGTCGAGCAGCAGCGGCACCGCGGCGGCGGCGGTGCCGAGGGCGATTCCTGCATTGTTGGTCGAGCGGATGAACGCGCGGGTGCGGACCCGCTCCTCCGGCGGCACCGCGCCCGCGATCATCGCGCCGGTCGCCGCCTTGACCGTCGCGTCGCCGACCGCGATGACGCAGGCGAGCAGCGCGTACGACCACAGGTGGTGCACCCGGGTCAGCCCCGCGAAGCAGCCGGCCAGCGCGAGCAGGGCCACGACCTGCACCCGCTTCGGCCCCAGAGCGTCGACCAACGAGCCCATCGGGGTGCTGAGCCCGATCCCCGCGAGGGCGGCCGCGCTGAGCCCCAGTGCCACCTGGCCTGGGCTCAGGCCGACCGAGCGAATGAGGAACAGCGCCCCCGTCGCCAGATAGGCACCGTTGCCGACGGTGTTCACCAGCGTGGCGAACATCAGGACCCGCGGCGTACCAGGCGCCGGCAGCAGCTTGCCGATCATGGTTTCCGATCTAACAGTACGTACGTACGGTTTGCAAGCCATCCCGCGCGTCGCTGGCAACCGGACTCGCGAGTCCGGTAACGTTCGGGGAACCGGACTCCGGAGTCCGGATCGAACCAGAGCCAGGAGCCGCGCCATGACCTACGCCCGCATCTGCGACGCCGTTCGCGAGCTGGCCTTCGAACCCACGCTCCCACCGGCCGAGGCGCTGGACAGGTACTACACACCCGACTACACCCACCGCGCCGACGGGAAGGTGCTCGACCGGGCCGGCTTCGCCGAGATGGTCGCCGGCCTGCGCGGCCGCATCGTCCGCGGCACCGTCACCGTGCTCGACGAGGTCCGGAACGGCTCGACGTACGCCGAGCGGCACGTGTACAACGTGACGATGAGCGACGGCAGCGAGCTGCACCGGGAGATCTACTTCTTCGCCGAGTACGCGCCGGACGGCCGGTTCAAGTGCGTCAGCGAGACCGGCTTCGACCTACCCTGATGGCCGGAACCCCGGGGCGCGCGGACGCCCGGCGCAACCACGAGCGGGTCGTCGCGGCGGCCCGCGAGCTGTTCGCCCGACACGGCCTGAGCGTGACAGTCCCCCAGGTCGCCGAGCGCGCCGGAGTCGGCCGGGCGACGGTCTACCGCGGCTACCCGACCAAGGACGACCTGGTCCTGGCGATCGCCCGCGAAGGCTTCCAACGACTGGACGACCGGACGACCGAAGCACTGAACGACGCGGACCCGTACGCCGCGTTATGCGCCTTCGTTCCTGACCTGTTCGCCCGACTCGCCGAGGATCGCGGCCTGGCCGAAGCGTTCCTCACGTCCCGCCTGCTCCCGGCCGCCCACCTCCTGGAGCGCATCGCCCAACTGGTCGACGCGGCGAAACCGTCAGGCCGGATTCGGACAGACCTGGACGAGTTCGACCTGCGAATAATCCTTTGTGGACCTATCCGCCAACTGATCGCGCTGGACCAGTGGGACCGACAGGCCTGGCGCCGCTACGCGGGCATGGTGCTGGACGCACTGCGGCCCAGTCGCGCACCCGAGGTTCTCTCGGGTTAGATTGGGCCGGCCAGCGCTTCATGATCAGCTCGGAGGTCGGCATGCGCTACCGCAAGCTCGGGTCCACGGGGACCGTGGTGTCGACGTTGTGCCTCGGCACGATGACGTTCGGCAACGAGACCGACGAGGCCGGCTCGCACGCCCAACTCGACCGCTTCGTCGAGGCCGGCGGCACCTTCCTGGACACCGCCAACGTCTACTCGCGCGGCGTCTCCGAGACGATCATCGGGCGCTGGCTGCGCGACCGCCCCGACGTGCGCGACCAGTTGGTGATCGCGACCAAGGGCCGCTTCCCGATGGGCGACGGCGCCAACGACGCCGGGCTCTCCCGGGTGCACCTGTCGCGGGCGTTGGACGCGAGCCTGACCCGGCTCGGCGTCGAGACGATCGACCTCTACCAGGCGCACGCCTGGGACCCGCAGACCCCGATCGAAGAGACACTGCGCTTCTTCGACGACGCCGTACGCGCGGGGAAGATCCGCTATGTCGGTGTCAGCAACTTCGTCGGCTGGCAGCTGCAGAAGGCGGTGCTGCTGGCCCGGTTCGGCGGGCTGGCCCCGATCGTCACCGTGCAGCCGCAGTACAACCTGCTGGCCCGCGACATCGAGCACGAGGTCGTGCCGGTCTGCCTCAACGAGGGCATCGGCATCCTGCCCTGGTCCCCGCTCGGCGGCGGCTGGCTGACCGGCAAGTACCGCCGCGACGAGCTGCCCACCGGCGCGACCCGGCTGGGCGAGAACCCGCAGCGGGGCGTCGAGGCGTACGCCGGCCGCAACGCCTCCGAGCAGACCTGGCAGGTCGTCGACGCCGTACGCGAGGTCGCCGAGGCCCGTAAGGCGTCGATGGCAGCCGTCGCACTCGCCTGGCTCGCCGACGCGCCGGCGGTCACCTCGGTCATCCTCGGTGCCCGCACGACGGAGCAGCTCGACGACAACCTGACCGCCGGCGACCTGGTCCTGGACGCCGACGAGCGGGCCCGCCTCGACAAGGCCAGCGCACCGCGCGTGGCCGACTACCCGTACGGCCCGGCCGGCGTCGGCCAGCAGTCCCGCAACCTGCCCTAGCTACCGACAGTTGGGAAACGTGCTGCCGACCAGGTTGCAGTTGGTGCCGGTGACCCGGGTGCCGGACTGGTCGAGGAAGCGCACGTTCCAGGTCGTGGTGCGATCACGAAGCACCGCGTAACCCCACTCCCGCCGGGTGACCAGCTGCGCGATGGGCAGGTTGTCGACCGGCTTGTTGATCAGCTGGCTGTCGACCCACGTCTGCTGGTCGAGCGTGGTGCCGGCCGCGCCGACCGTCAGCTGCGGCGGGCGGGGGGTCGTGGTGGCGCTGGTGACGGCCAGCATCTGGTAGAGGTGCACGTGCCCGGAAAGCACGAAGGTGACGCGGCTGTCGAGCCGGTGCAGGCTGCTCGCCGTCAGGGCGGCGTCGAGGTCGCGGTCGATCCACTCTGGATTGTTGGCCCCGGTCTGTCCGTTGACGGCCCAGAGCGGCGTGTGGCTCAGCAGGAAGTTGTCGCCGCCACGAACCAGGCTGTTGTTGATCTCGTTGAACTGGGCGGTGTAGCGGCCGACCAGGCCGCTGTGGTTGCAGCTCCGCGGGGTCTCCTCGTCGGAGGCGCATGAGGTGTCCATCAGCAGCAGCCCCAGCCTCCCGGCGTTGATCCGAACGGGCGGGCTGTAGTCGTCGCACGCGTTCGGTTTCAGGTCAGCGGCGAGGTAACGGAACCACACCGAGCCGGCCCGCCCGCAGTTCTCGTGGTTGCCCCGGACGAACACGAACGGCGCGGTCTTCAGCAACTCCGCCGCCGGCTCGAAGAAGTCGGTGACCAGGCAGCCCCACGTGTGCACATCGTTGCCGAGCGACGCGTCCCCGCACAGCGGGCGCCGCTGCCGCTGGGGTGCCGACCGGTAGAGGTAGTCACCGACGTGGATGACAAGATCGGGCCGTGCCGGACGGCGCGCAGCGCTGTCGGACACCTGCTTGAACGGCCAGCCCGCTGGCGTACACCGTTGCATCGGCGCCGGGGCCGACGGGATGCGGCAGCCGGAGTCGCCGATCACCGCGATGTTCTCGGGCCGACCGCCGGGCTGCGACCAGCGCGGCAACGGGACGACTCCGGTGGTGTCGGGACGGACCGTGATGCCCTGCGTCGTCGTCACAACGATCTTGGCGGCGGTGGCACCGTCGTCGACCATCCTGGCGCACACGGTGGCCTCGCGCGGATACAGCATCAAGGTGCTCGACAAGACCATCGAGTGCCGGACCGGCTGGCCACCGACGGTGAACTCGACGTCGGGGCATTGGTTACCGGGGGTCGCGTAGCGGACCTGCGTGCCACCCGGGACGAGCTGGGTCCAGGCCCAGGCCGTCGGCGCCCCCTGCGGCGGGCCATAGCCGTCCACGGCGACGTCCGGCCGGGCGGCCGGAGCCGGCTCCGATGTGAGGGCCGCCGCGAGCACCAGCCCCACCGCGACCGCGAACCGCGCCACAGACCGACGTTTCACCCCTGACCTCCGAACCGACCGCGATGATCCGCCGCGGATCTTTCCAGGAAGGAGAGTCGATAATGTGATATGACACCCGGATTGTCACTATTTCGCGGGCACGAGGATGGCTACTGTTGCGCGATGTCCACAGCCGAGCTGGCCCGCGCGCTCGACCCCGATGAGCAGTCGCTGCGGCCGTTGCCGGACGCGGTCAGCGACCTGTTGGTCGCGCTGGCCGCGCCGGCCCGCCTGGCCGCGCACCTGCGCGCCGTGCACGACGTCGCCTGCGAGCTGACAGAGGTCCTCGCCGCCCGCTACCCGGCGCTGGCCTTCGACCCCGCGGCCGTGCGCTACGGCGCCGCGACCCACGACATCGGCAAGGTGGTCCACCGCGACGAGCTGACCGGCCCGGGATCCCGGCACGAGCCCACCGGCCGGTCGCTGCTGATCGAGCGCGGCGTGCCACCGCGGCTGGCCCGGTTCGCCGGCACCCATGGCAGTTGGACGGCCCCGGACACGACCCTGGACGACCACCTGGTCAGCCTGGCCGACAAGATCTGGAAGGCGAAACGGGTGCCGGACCTCGAAGACCTGGTCGTCACGCGGCTAGCCGCCGCAGCCGGCATCGAGCGGTGGGCGGCCTTCGCCGGTCTCGACGACATCCTGGACGTCATCGCCGCCGGCGCCGACGAGAGATTGGCCTACCAGAGCCGCCACCCGGCCTGAGCCCCAGGGGTGTCTCGTGGATCAAGGTGGTGCTTCGGCGAGGTCCAGGCGGCGTCCGGGCGTGCGCGGAGAGTGGTCGGATACCGGTGTTGTATCTGGCCGCTCTTCGCGTGCGGTCGGTCGTCGTCTGGGCCCGGCGGAGTGCCGCCTTGATCCACGAGACACCCCTAGGCGATGACCTGGTGCAGTTCCGCGTAGTGGCACGCCGACGGGTGCGGGTCGACGGCGCGCTGCGACAGTGGTGGTTCCTCGCTCGCGCACCGGGGCTGGGCCTTCCAGCAGCGCGTCCGGAAGCGGCAGCCGCTGGGCGGGTCGGCCGGCGACGGGACGTCGCCCGACAGGCGGATGATCTGGCGACGGGTGCGGGCCGTCGGGTCCGGCACCGGGACGGCCGAGAGCAGCGCCTGCGTGTAAGGGTGGGTCGGCCGCAGGTAGACCTGGTCCGACGTGCCGGTCTCGACGATCCGGCCGAGGTACATCACGGCGATCCGGTCGCTGATGTGGCGGACGACCGACAAATCGTGCGCGATGAAGATGTACGCCAGCCCGAGCTCGTCCTGCAACCGCTCGAGCAGGTTGACGACCTGCGCCTGCACCGAGACGTCCAGGGCCGACACCGGCTCGTCGCAGATGATCACGTCAGGCCGCAGGGCGAGCGCGCGGGCGATGCCGATGCGCTGGCGCTGGCCGCCGGAGAACTGGTGCGGATAGCGGTTCGCGTGCTCGGGTGACAGGCCGACCTGGTCCAGCAGCTCGCGGACCGCCGCGTCGCGGTTGCCCTTCGGGGCCGCGTCCGGGTGGATGTCGAACGGCTCACCGACGATGTCGGCGACCGTCATCCGCGGGTTCAGCGACGTGTACGGGTCCTGCATGACCATCTGCATCGACCGGCGCAGCCGGCGGAGGTCGCCCGAGCGCATCCGGAAGAGGTCGTGCCCCTTGAGGTACGCCCGGCCGGCGGTCGGCGACTCCAGGCGCATCAGCAGCTTGGCCAGCGTCGACTTGCCGCAGCCGGACTCGCCGACCAGCCCGAGCGTCTCGCCGGGGCGCAGCTCGAAGCTGACACCGTCGACCGCCTTGACCGCGCCAACCTTCTTCGGCAGCAGCACGCCGCGGTGGATCGGGTAGTGCTTGACCGCGTTCTCGACCCGCAGGATCGGCTCAGGCAAGACGGGCATCGAGTGCCTCCGGCGGGAAGTGGCAGGCGCTGGCCCGGTCCAGGCGGCCGATCCGCATCAACGGCGGTGCGGTCATCCGGCACATCTGCTGTGCCCATGGGCACCGGGGGTGGAACGCGCAACCGTCGGGGATGGCCGCCGGGTTCGGCGGGGTTCCGCTGATCGAGTGCAGGCCGTGGCCGCGGTGACCGGAAGACGCGTGGACGCGGTCGCGTCCAGACGTCTGAGGACCTCGATAAGCACCGTCGAGGCGCGGCACAGAAGCCAGCAAGCCCCGGGTGTACGGATGCGCGGGCGACGCGTACAGCGTGTGCACGTCGGCGTGCTCGACGACCCGGCCGGCGTACATCACGGTGATCCGGTCCGCGACGTCGGCGACCACGCCGAGGTCGTGGGTGATCAGGATGAGCGCCATCTCCAGCTCGGCCCGCAGCGTCGCCAGCAGGTCCATGATCTGGGCCTGCACCGTCACGTCCAGGGCGGTGGTCGGCTCGTCGGCGATCAGCACCTTGGGCCGCATGGCCAGCGCCATCGCGATCATGACGCGTTGCCGCATGCCGCCGGAGAACTGGTGCGGGTAGTCGTTGACGCGTTCGGCCGCGCCCGGGATCTGGACGAGGTCCATCAGCTCGACCGCGCGGCGGCGCGCGTCCGCCTTGTTGATCCCGCGCCGCGAGCGGAGGGCCTCGGTGATCTGCCAGCCGACCGGAAAGACCGGGTTGAGCGCCGAGAGCGCGTCCTGGAAGACCATCGCGATCTCCTGGCCACGCACCTGCCGGCGGCGCTCGGGGGATACGGTCAGCAGGTCCTCGCCGCCGAACAGCACCTGGCCGCCGCGTACCGCCGCCGGTGGGGTGTCCAGGATGCCCATCACGGCCTGCGCCGTGACCGACTTGCCGGAGCCGGACTCGCCGAGGATGGCCAGCGTCTCGCCCGGGTCGACGTGGAAGGACACCCCGTTGACCACCCGCGCGATGCCGTCCCGGGTGTCGAACTCGACCCGGAGGTCACGCACGTCGAGCAGGTGCTCGCCGGAGCGCGGCTGGGTCACCCTGGCTCGGCTCGGCGCGGTCGCCCAGGCCGCGGTCGGCGTGTCCCAGCCGCCGCGATGCGGGTCGTCCCAACCGGCGACGACCGGCGCCTGGGCCGAGGGGTCGTGGGCGGGTTGGCCCGACCAGTTCTGCTCCGGGTACGGATACGAGTGGGTCATCAGCGCAGCTTCGGGTCGAAGGCGTCCCGGATGGCGTCGCCGAGCATGATGAACGCGAGCACCGTCAGGGTGAGGAATACCGAGGGCGCGACCAGCGGAACGGCCGCTTCACGGACGTGCTTGCCGGCGGTGGCGATGTCGATGCCCCACGAGATCGCCGGTGGTCGCAGGCCGATGTTGAGGAACGACAGGGTCGCCTCGGTGGCGATGAACGTGCCGAGCGCGATGGTCAGCACCACGATGAACGGCGCGAGCGCGTTCGGCAGGATGTGCCGCCACATGATCCGCAGTGGGCCGGCGCCGAGCATCCGGGCCGCGGCGACGTAGTCCTGGCTGCGCGCGGCGATCACCGACGACCGCATCACCCGGGCCGCGGTGGTCCAACCGAGGATACCGAGCACGAGGACCACGGTCGCGATGCCGGAGCCCTGCCGGTCGACGGAGAGCCGCTTGCTCAGCACGATGGCGGCGAGCAGCAGCGGGATGCCGAGCACGACGTCGACCACCCGAGACAAGATCGCGTCGAGCCAGCCGCCGAAGTAGCCGGCCAGCATGCCGAAGACCAGGCCGATCACGCCGGTCATGAGCACGGCGAACACGCCGACCAGCACCGACGCCCGGGCGCCGTGCACGGTGCGGGAGAAGACGTCGCAGCCCTGGAAGTCGTAACCGAAGAAGGCGCCGCCGGACGGCCCGGCGAACTGCCGGCGGGTGTTGCAGGCGTTCGGGTCGGCCGAGCTGAACAGCCCGGGCGCGACCGCCATCAGCACGACGAGCACGACCAGCGCGGACGCCACCCAGAAGATCCAGTTGCGGCGCAGGTCGTACCAGGCGTCGGCGGCCAGGCTGCGGGTCTTCGCGGTCGACGCGGGGCCGGCCGCCGCCGGTGAGTCGGCCGGTGGCCGGACACCGAGCTCACTGGTGGCCGCCATCTCCAGGTCACTCATACCGGATCCTCGGGTCGAGTACGGCGTAGAGGAGGTCGACGAGCAGGTTCGTGACCAGGAAGACGACGACCAGCACGCTGACGAAGCCGACCACCAGCGGGCCGTCTTCGGTCTGGATGCCCAGGAGCAGCTTGGAGCCGACACCGGGGATGTTGAAGACACCCTCGGTGATGATCGCCCCGGCCATCAGGGTGCCGAGGTCGACGCCGATCAACGTGATCACCGGGATCAGCGAGTTGCGCAGGACGTGCACGGCGACCACCCGGCGCGCGGAGAGCCCCTTGGCGCGGGCGGTACGCACGTAGTCGGCGCGCACGTTCTCGGCGACGGAGGCGCGGGTCAGCCGCAGCATGGTCGCGGTGGAGGCGGCACCGAGCACGAGCGCGGGCAGGATCAGGCCGTAGAGGCTCGGTCGGGCGCCGGCGGTGGTCGGGAACCAGCCGAGCTTGACGCCGAAGACGAGCTGGGCGATCGGGGCCAGCACGATGATCGGCAGCCCGACGACGACCAGGGTGAGCGCCAGCGTGGTGTTGTCGAAGACGCTGCCCCGGCGCAGCCCGGCGACCAGGCCCGCGGCGATGCCGAACACCGTGGCGAACAACAGCGCGAGCAGGGCCAGCTTGATCGTGTTGGGCCAGGCGTCGGACATGACGTCGCCGATCGACCGACCGGTGAGGGTCTTCCCGAAGTCGCCGGTCAGCAGGCCGCGCATGTAGTACCCGTATTGCACCAGGAACGGGTCGTTCAGGTGGTACTGCTCGGTCAGCACCTGCCGGACGTTGTCGCTGACCGGCCGGTCGCCGGCGAGCGCCTGGATCGGGTCGTTCTGGTTCGCGAACATCAGCGCGTACACCACGAAGGTCGTCCCGATGAAGGTGACGACCATCTGGAGTAGACGCCTGATGATGTAACGAGCCATGCGTGCCAGTCTCTATACGCCGGGTGGCAGGGTGATGATCCGGAAGGTGAACTTACCCCGCGTCCCCTGACGGCCGGCGACCGCCGGTCCCCGCAAGGACCGGCGGTCGCGCGGAGCGTCAGGTCAGCCCAGCACCTCGATCTGCGTGAGGTCGATCCGGCTGAACAGGTCGACGACCACGTTCTGCACGCGGGTCGAGAACCCGAAGTTGTTCTGCGTGAACCGCAGCGGGATCACCGGGAGCTGCTTGGCCAGGATGTCCTCGGCCGCCTGGTACTTCTTGATCGAGTCTTCCGGGGTCGCCGCGGCGGCGCCCTCCTGGACCAACGTGTCGAAGTCGGCATCGCTGAAGCCGTAGTAGTTCGACGAGCCCTTGGTCGTGTAGAGCGGGCCCAGGTAGCTCTCCATGGACGGGTAGTCCATGGTCCAACCGAGCCGGAAGATGCCGACCGGCTGCTTGTTCTCGACCTTGGTCAGCAGGTCCGCGATCTTCGCTTCCGGCACGGTCGTGCACTCGACGCCGAGGTTGGCGTTGAGCTGGTTGCAGGTCGCATCGATCCAGTCCTTGTGCGGACCGTCGGAGTTGTAGGTCAACGACAGCTTCGACGGGCCGCCGGCCGATTGGTAGAGGCTCTTGGCCTTGCCCGGGTCGAACTCGCAGGCCTCACCGCAGGTGTTCTCCCGGTAGCCGGCGACGACCGGTGAGACGAACGACCGGGCCGACTGCTGGGAGCCCTTAAAGACCGATCGGACGATCTCGTCACGGTCGATCGCCATCGAGATCGCCTTGCGCACCTCGGGGTTCTTGAACTCTTCCTCGAACGTCGGGAACGCCAGGAACTGGAACTGCGACGCCGAGCTGCGCTGGAACCGGTCGCCGAGGTCGTCGGGGGCGGTCACGATGCTCTCGGTCGGGATCTGCGGGATGACGTCGAGGTTGTCGGAGAGCACATCCGCGTACGCGGCGCTGGGCTGGAGGTAGATGCGGAACTCGACGCCGCCGACCTTGGGCTTGGTGCCCGGGTAGCCGTCGTACTTGGCCACCTCGACCTTGGCGTCGTGCTCCCACTTGCCGTTCATCTGGAACGCGCCGTTGCCGATCGGCGCGGCCTCGAAGTCTTCGTTGATCACGCCGGGCGAGGCGAAGGCGGCCTTCGGCAACGGGTAGAACGCGCTGTAGCCGAGCACCGTTTCGAACTCGGTGAACGACTCGGCCAGCGCGACCTCGAAGGTCAGGTCGTCGATCTTCTTCAGGCCGCTCATGGTCTTGGCCTTGGGCGGGTCGGCCTTCTGCGGACCCTCGCCGTCCGGGTCCGGCCCCGACTGGGTGTCCGCGTAGCCCGCGATCCGGCTGAAGAAGTAGCCGTTGTTCTGCCCGTTCGGGCCGTAGGCGGCGTAGTTCCAGGCGTCGATGTAGTTCTGGGACGTGACCTTCTCGCCGTTGTGGAAGGTGTAGCCGTCCTTGAGCTTGATCGTCCAGACCTTGTGGTCGTCGGACGACTCGATCGACGCGGCGGCGTCGGGCACGGGCTTGAAGCTCTGGTCGTAGCCGACCAGCGACGCGTACAACGCGGAGAGCACCTGGATGCCGCTCGCGTCGTTGGTGTTGGACGGCAGGAGGTGCTGCGGTTCGGAGATCTGGATGCTGACCACGCCGGTCGGGTCGACCTTGGCCGAGTCACCGCTGTTGCAGCCGACGAGACCGGCGGTGATGACCAGGGGAACGACGGTCCGGGCGATCAGCCTGCGAACCTGCATGGAGCCTCCTTGGTGGCACTTGCTCGCGCGCGCGGGTCGACGCGCCACCGGTCGGGTGACGCAGTGCAACGTCGGCAAAGGTAAGTCAACCGACTCTTCTCAGCCAAACCAGCGAATCACGGCAAGGTCACGGCGCGATCCACCAGGTTGGGTGTCAAGCTCTTCGTCTGTTGTGGAACGGGCACACAGCGCAAGGTCGGCGAGTGGGCCGGGCCAAATTATGCCTCAGCTTTCGGAGCAAAACGGCCCGTACTTAAGACCGATATGCCGGAATGGAGCCTGGATGGCGGCGAGCGATCGACTACCCACTGTGACCAGTGCCGCGATCGTCGCTGGCGACGCGGCGACCCGCCGGCCCGGCTGCTCGTTCGCCTGGCGAGATCGCGGTCGGCGTGGCGACGTGACCGAGATGCCCTAATTTCCGATCATCGTATTATGCGACTCCGTATCGCAATAGCCGCATCTGCCGTCCTAACCGCACTGATCGGAACAGCCGGAGTCGCCACCAGTGCGCAGGCCGGTCCGAGAGCAGACCTCACCGCCGTCGTGCGACAACTGTTGATCGCCCGCAGCAAGACGACAACCGTCGACTCGCCCGAGCCGCAGGTGACCATCGCCTCGCGCACCAACCGCACGTGGGGATTCGGCACCGCGGTGCTGGTCGCGCCGAAGACGGCCGACGCGTACCCGGAGGGCTGGCTCTTCATCGCCTATCGCGACAAGAAGGGCTGGACCGCCGCACTCGAGGGCGAGCCCGCCTTCGCCACCCTCGCCGGCAAGGCACCGATCCTCAGCTCGGAGGAGCGCAGAGTCTTCGGTGTCGACCGCAGCCGAGCGGAGAAGTCGCTCGACAAGCGCACCGGGTTGCGGCTGCCCTACGCCAACGGGCAGGCCTGGTCGTACACCGGCGGCCCGCACCGGATGAGCAACAACGTCCGCAGCTCGATCGACCTGTCCGGCGGCGACGGCCGGGTGCTCGCGGCCCGCGCCGGACTCGCGTACACGATGTGCTCTTCCGGCAAGGGCTGGCTGCGGGTCATCCACGACCGCGGCTGGGCGACCGACTACTACCACCTGTCCGGCAACATCAAGGCCAGCGGCAAGAAGGTCGCCGACGGTGAGTTCCTCGGCAACATCGGCAACGACGTCTCCTGCGGTGGCTCCTCGAGCGGCGCGCACGTGCACTTCTCGCTCCGGCTGAACAACAAGTACTTCGCGATCGACGGCACCGCGATCGGCAAGTGGGTGATCGAGCAGAACAACGCGTTGTACGACGGTTACGCGCTGCACGGTTCGACCCGGGCCGAGGTCGGCGAAGAGCTCTACAACTACGGCCGGCTCGGGTTCCGCCAGGGCATCGTCGACACCGACGGTGGCGGCGCCACGATTCACCGGACGGGCCCGGGCTCGACCTACGCGAACACCGGTTCGACCGCCGACGGCGAGACGGTCGACATCATGTGCTCCAAACGCGGCACCCTGCACACGGGCCGGAACGGTTTCACCACGAACCTGTGGAGCCGGCTGCGCGACGGCAGCTACATCAGCGACGCGTTCCTGTGGACCGGGCGAAGTGACCCGGTGAACGGCTGGTGCCCCTAGGATCGGCCGCCCTGACCGGCGCTGATACGGTCGCGGGAAATCTGCCGGTAACAGGGAGTTGAGGCGACCATGGGCAAGAAGGTCACCGTCGTCGGTGCCGGTTTCTACGGCTCGACGACGGCGCAGCGGCTGGCCGAGTTCGACGTCTTCGAGACCGTCGTGCTGACCGACATCATCGACGGCAAGCCCGAGGGTCTCGCCCTCGACATGAACCAGTCGCGGCCGATCGAGGGCTTCGAGACCCAGGTCGTCGGCGTCACCACCGGCACCGACGGCTCCGGCTACGAGCAGATCGCCGGTTCCGACATCGTCGTGATCACCGCCGGCCTGCCCCGCAAGCCGGGCATGAGCCGGATGGACCTCCTGGAGACCAACGCCAAGATCGTGCGGGGCGTCTCCGAGCAGGTCGCCCGGCACGCGCCGGACGCCGTCGTGATCGTCGTATCGAACCCGCTGGACGAGATGACCGCGCTGGCGCAGCTCGCCACCGGCTTCCCGAAGAACCGGGTGCTGGGCCAGGCGGGCATGCTCGACACCGCGCGGTTCAGCAACTTCGTCGCCGAGACGCTGGCCGTGCCGGTCGGCACGGTGAAGACGCTGACGCTGGGCTCGCACGGCGACACCATGGTGCCGGTGCCCTCGCAGTGCACGGTCAACGGCAAGCCGCTGTCCGAGCTGCTGCCCGCCGACAAGATCGAGGAGCTGGTCGTCCGCACCCGCAACGGCGGCGCCGAGGTGGTCGCGCTGCTCAAGACCGGCTCGGCGTACTACGCCCCGTCGGCCGCGGCCGCCCGGATGGCCAAGGCGGTCGCCGAGGACAGCGGCACGGTGCTGCCGGTCTGCGCCTGGGTCGACGGTGAGTACGGCATCGCCGGCGTCTACCTGGGCGTCGAGGCCGAGATCGGCGCCGGCGGCGTGAAGCGGGTCGTCGAGACCGACCTCACCGAGTCGGAGCGGGCCGCCCTGGGCGAGGCCGCCGAGGCGGTCCGCGCCAAGCAGGGCGACGTCGCGAACCTCTGATGTGAAAGGAAGGGTCCCGTTATTAACGCATAGCGTTAATAAGGGACCCTTCCTTCGGTCTTAGAGCTTGACGAAGGGGTCACCCAGGTGGGAAACCGCCAGGGTGGCCCCTTTTCGCGCGCCAGTCGCGCAGGAGCGCGACGCGGGTGGTGCGGGCCAGGTCCGGATCCATCTCGTGCGTGTACGCCGTCTCCGGCGCGACCAGTTGCACGGCGTGCACGAACAGGTCGCCGGTGACCAGCACCGTGTCGCCGCCGTCCTCGAGCAGGACGGACTGGTGGCCGGGTGTGTGGCCCGGGGTGTGGATGACCCGCAGGCCCGGCGCGAGCCGGTGTTCGCCGTCGACCGCGTCGAGTTGACCGGCGGCCCGCAGCGGATCCAGCGCGTACGGGCCGGCCGGAGCCTCGTACTCCGCGATGGCCTTGATCTCGGTCTGCTGCATGACATAGCGCGCATGGGGAAAGAACGGCTTGCCGGCCCGCACGGCCCAGCCGATGTGGTCGGTGTGCAGGTGGGTCAGGACGACCGTGTCGACCTCGCCGGGGTCGATGCCGACCTCGTCGAGCGAGGCGGGTAGCCGGCCGGGCACCGGCGCCCACGTGGCGGCGGGCGAGTCGGCCGGGCCGATGCCGGCGTCGACGACACGGTGCGGCCGCCGAGCGGATCGCGAAGCAGCGGAAGCGCAGGAGCCAGTCGCCGCCCGCGGTCACCGAGGCGGGGTCGCTCTCGTCGGCTTTGCGCCAATCGTCCGGTGTTGCGGTGGGAAATGCCTCTGCTCGGGGCTCGAAAAAGGGACCTTCGCCGTCCGGCAGGGCGATGATCGTGAAGCCCGAGGCTTCTCACGGCCTCGGCGCTGAGAGGGGCATCGCCCGATGGTCCCACGGTGAGGGCGCTCGAGGCCCCCCGACCGGCTGCAGTACGCTCGTACTGCTAACGAGAAGTCCGAGAGGAGCGCCGGCCGATGGCCAAGATCAAGGTAACGAATCCGGTCGTCGAGCTCGACGGCGACGAGATGACCCGGATCATCTGGAAGCAGATCCGCGAACAGCTGGTCCTGCCGTACCTCGACGTCGACCTCGAGTACTACGACCTGTCGATCCAGCACCGCGATGCGACCGATGACCAGGTCACCGTCGACGCGGCCAACGCCATCAAGCGGCACGGCGTCGGCGTCAAGTGCGCGACCATCACCCCCGACGAGGCCCGGGTCGAAGAGTTCGGCCTCAAGAAGATGTGGCGTTCGCCGAACGGCACGATCCGCAACATCCTCGGCGGCGTCGTGTTCCGCGAGCCGATCATGATGTCCAACGTGCCGCGGCTGGTGCCCGGCTGGACCAAGCCGATCGTGATCGGCCGTCACGCGCACGGCGACCAGTACAAGGCGACCGACTTCGTGGTCCCCGGCCCGGGTCGCGTCACGATGACCTACACCCCCACCGACGGCTCCGCGCCGATGGAGTTCGAGATCGCCGACTTCGCCGGTGGCGGCGTCGCGATGGGCATGTACAACTTCGACGACTCGATCCGCGACTTCGCCCGGGCGTCGTTCCGTTACGGCCTCGACGCGCAGCTACCCGGTCTACCTGTCGACCAAGAACACGATCCTCAAGGCGTACGACGGCCGCTTCAAGGACCTGTTCCAGGAAGTGTTCGACGCCGAGTTCAAGGATCAGTTCGCGGCCGCCGGCATCACCTACGAGCACCGCCTGATCGACGACATGGTCGCGGCGGCGCTCAAGTGGGAAGGCGGCTTCGTCTGGGCCGCCAAGAACTACGACGGCGACGTCCAGTCGGACACCGTGGCGCAGGGCTTCGGCTCGCTGGGCCTGATGACCTCGGTGCTGATGACCCCGGACGGCAAGACCGTCGAGGCCGAGGCCGCGCACGGCACCGTCACCCGGCACTACCGGCAGTGGCAGAAGGGCGAGAAGACGTCGACGAACCCGATCGCGTCGATCTTCGCCTGGACCCGCGGCCTGGCCCACCGGGGCAAGGTCGACAACACCCCGGCGGTCACGGACTTCGCCAACAAGCTCGAGCAGGTCTGCATCGACACCGTCCAGGGCGGCCAGATGACCAAGGACCTGGCCCTGCTCATCTCCCGCGACGCGCCGTGGCTCACCACTGACGAGTTCATGAACGCGCTCGACGAGAACCTGGCCCGCAAGATCGGCTAAGTCTCGCGCTTCTCCGGGAGCCCATCCACGCTCAGGCGCGGGTGGGCTCCCGCGTGTGCGGGTTCAGTCGGTTGGCATGCTGTCGAGGTGATCGAAGCGGGTGGGACGTACGACGGTTCGCGGTTCGCGGTCGAGGACTGGGCGCTCGACGAGCTGGATCGGATCACGTTCGAGCGCTGCGCGTTCGACGAGGTCGACCTGACCGAGGCCGCGCTGACCGGCTGCCGGTTCGTCGAGTGCGACCTGTCGATGGTGAAGCTGAGCAGCGCGGTGCTGACCCGCTGCGCCCTGCTGCGCTGCACGATCCGCAAGTCCGTGTTCTTCAACGCCCGGCTGGACGACTGCAAACTGACCGGCACCACGTTCGACGAGTGCGACCTGCGCCCGCTGACCGTCACCGGCGGCGACTGGTCGTTCGTGGTGGCCCGCGGCGCGAAGCTCAGCGGGGTCACGCTGGCCAGCGTCAAGCTGCGCGACGCCGACCTCAGCGACGCCGACCTGACCCGCTGCGACCTGCGCGGCGCCGACCTGGCCGGCGCCCACCTGCGCCAGGCGGCGCTGAAGGGCGCCGACCTGCGTGGGGCGGACCTGAGCAACGTCGCGCTGAACGAGATCGACCTGACCGGCGTCCGCATCGACCTCGCCCAGGCGGCCCTGGTGGCGGCCAGCTACGGCGCCATCGTCGAACCATGATGGTGCCGGTGCGGGGCGGCGAGGTGACGCTGGCCGACCGGCGTACCCAGCGTCGATGGTCGGTCGAGGTCTCGTCCTTCCGGCTGGCGGAGTTCCCCGTCGACGCAGGCCGAGTATGTCGCGGTCACCGGCGAGCGGCCGAGCGCCGCGGTCGGCGACCGGCTGCCGGTCGAGAGCGTCTCCTGGCTGGACGCGGTCGCGTTCTGCAACGCGCGCTCGCTCTCGGAAGGGCTCACTCCGGTCTACCGGATCGCCGGCGAAGACGTGGAGTGGGACCGGTCCGCCGACGGCTATCGGCTGCCGACGGAGGCCGAGTGGGAGTACGCGTGCCGCGCCGGCACGACCGGCCCGCGTTACGGTCCGCTGGACGAGATCGCCTGGTACCGCGGCAACTCCGGCGAGCACCTCCACGAGGTCGGCGGGCGGCGACCCAACGCCTGGGGCCTCTACGACATGCTCGGCAACACGTGGGACTGGTGCTGGGACGTCTACGACCCCGAGGTCTACGGCACCTACCGTGTCCTGCGCGGCGGTGGCTGGTGCGACGAGCACTGGAGCTGCCGCGCCTCGGTCCGCCGCCGCAGCCACCCGACCTTCCGCGTCGACGACCTGGGCTTCCGAGTGGCCCGATCCTGACGGGTCCGCGGCCGGCGTGTGCCGGCCGCGGACGGGGCGTCAGGGTGTGACGGCGAACCAGGTGTCCGCACGGTCGATCCGGGCGAACTCGAGGCCGTCCGCGATCGCGCGCAGGTCCGGCACGCTCAGCGTGCCCGAGCCGTCGTGCACCTGGGCGTAGAAGTTCCCGTCGATCCGGACGTCGCAGATGTGCTGGCCCGCCGGGCACGGCGGGTTCACCGGGTGGGCGTAGGGGCCCACCCGCTCGACCGGCGCCACCCGCACCGTGATCGACCGGTCCGACGAGTCGAGCGGTCGGTCGAGCGCGTCGAACGAGCGACCGCCCTTGACCCACCTCGCCGCGGACAGATCGGTCTCCCCCGGCGTCAGCCCCGGGCCGACGCTGTCCAGCTCCCAGCCGGGCGGCACGTGGCCGGCGCGGAACGCGGTCGTGGCCGGCCGGACAGAAGACGGGGTGAACGCCTCGGCGAGCCGGCGCAGCATGTCCGCCGGCACACCGCGCACACCGAGGTCGACGGACTCGAGCGTCGCCCAGGCCCCGTCCGCGTACTCCCAGGCGATCGCCGGCAGCGCTTCGACCCGCGTGCTCGTCGACCTCCGGCTCTTCTGGTCGCCCACCGTGAAGGTGTGGTCGAGCTCGGTGGCGATGCCGGGCCGCCCGCGCACCACGACCCGGGTGCCGTCCGCGAACCGGTCGGTGCGGAAGACCCCGGACGCGTAGACGGTCAGCTCGCCGGCGTCCAATGTGCTCAACATGCCGCCGCCGAGATCGACGTTCGACCTGCGCACCACGGCGCGCTGATAGCCGGGCGTGACCTGGAGCGGGTCGGTGACCCGGAAGTCTCCGACCTGGTAACCACCGAAGGTGACGGCGAACGGAGCCGGAGCGACCGCGGCCGCCACGGCGCCTGACCTCTCCGGCACAAGCGCCGGCAGCCCCGAGGTCACGGCGAGCACGGCCGTCGCGGCGGCGGTCAGGCCCAGCGCCACGCCGGCCACCTTCCCGCCGCGGGACCGCCGGAGGCGCCGACGGCCGGCACGCACGATGTCGTCGACGGAGCCCCGGTGCGGCGGGGGGTCGGTCTTGGCTGCTTCGAGCAGCTCCCGGATGTCGGTCATGGCGCGGTTTCTCCTCGTGGGGATGCGGTCACGGGGTCGGCGGCGAGGGCGGCCCGCAGCGCGGACAGCCCGCGGGCGGTCTGGCTCTTGACGGTGCCGGCGCTGCGGCCGAGCACCTCGGCGGTCTCCTCGACGCTGAGGTCTTCGTAGAAGCGGAGGACCAGCACGGCCCGCTGGCCCGGCGGCACCTGGGCCAGCGCGGACCGCAGGTGCAGCCGGTCGTCGACCGCGCCGAGGCGGTCGGGTTCGGGCCGGTCGGGGAACTGGTGGCTGGCCGCCTGCTCCCGCCGCCAGGGCCGCCGCGTCTCGTCGATGGCGGCGAGGACGACCATGCGCCGGGCGTAGGCGTAGGGCGCGGCCACCCGGTTCCAGCGGACGTAGAGCTTGCTCAGCGCGGCGGCGACGGCGTCGTCGGCCATCGCCCAGCTGCCGCAGGTCAGGTAGGCCAGCCCGCGCAGCGTGTCGCGGGACTTGGTGACGAACTCACGGAACTCCTCCTCGTCGGGTCGACTCACTCGTCTCGGCTCCTTCCGTCGAGGTCAAGACGGAACCGGCCGGTACGCGGGTTGCACGGTTTGCGCACCAGGTGGCGGGGAACTTCGACACCATCGTCACGAAGGGAGGCGGCCATGCCCGCAGGATCGAGTCCTAAGCGCGAGCGGCAGTACAAGCACATCAAGGAGAGCGTCAAGAAGCGCGGCGGGTCGACCGGGCGGGCCGAGGAGATCGCGGCGCGCACCGTCAACAAGGAGCGGGCGCGCGCGGGTGAGTCGCGTACCGCCAGCCGGTCTTCGATCAAGGACGTGTCCTCCGGGCACCGCGGCGGCAAGCGGTCGCACAGCGGCGCGCAGGGCCGCACCAAGGAACAGCTCTACAACGAGGCCAAGCAGCGCAACATCAAGGGCCGCTCGGCGATGAGCAAGGCGGAGCTGGAGCGGGCGCTCGCCCGCCACTGACACCTCGGGAACCCGGGACACGCATCGCGGCTCTGCCTATGCATGGTCATGAGTTCGCGGCGTCCGGGTGTGGTGCTGGCAGCGCTGTTGCTGGCGCTGGCGGCGGGCTGTTCGGGGGATCCGGACGCCGCCACCACCACTGCCCCATCCGCCTCGCCGCCCACGCAACAGGCGTGCTCCTCGCCGGTCAACGCCGAGATGCGGGGCACCGGGTCGCTCTGGGCCCTGTTCTTCCCCACCGCCGAACAGACCGCGCCGGTGGTCGCCGGCAAGGAGCAGAAGATCGTCTGGAAGATCGGCGGCTCCGGCGACTTCACCGTCGAGGCGACCGGGCCCGGCGGCGCGGAAGCGAAGCTGGCTTGGGGGCCGACCGCGCACGGCGGCAGCACCTGGCAACGCCCAGGCAGCGAGTACGGGACCGGTTTCACGTTCCCGACACCCGGCTGCTGGGCGTTCACCGCGCGACGCGCGAGCGGCGAGACAGGTGAGCTCTGGTTGACCGTCGCCTAGTGGAAGAAGTGCCGCGCCCCGGTGAAGTACATGGTCACGCCGGCCGCGTCGGCCGCCGCGATCACCTCTTCGTCGCGCATCGAGCCACCCGGCTGGACCACGGCGCGCACGCCGGCCTCGGCGAGGATCTCGAAGCCGTCGGCGAACGGGAAGAACGCGTCCGACGCGGCCACCGCGCCGGTGGCCCGCTCGGCACCCGCCCGGGTGACCGCCAGCCGCGCCGAGTCGACGCGGTTGACCTGGCCCATGCCGACGCCGACCGAGGCGCCGTCGTGGGCCAGCAGGATCGCGTTGGACTTCACCGACCGGACGGCCCGCCAGGCGAACGCCAGGTCGGCCAGCACGTCGTCGGGCACCGGCGTGCCGGCGGCCAACCGCCACGCCGCCGGGTCGTCGCCCGGCGCGTCGATCGCGTCGCGCATCTGCACCAGGACGCCGCCGGTGATCGGCCGCCACTCGGCCGGCAGCGGCGCGAACGCCGGCGCCCGCAGCAGCCGGGTGCTCTTCTCGACGGCTCAGCACGTCCAGCGCGCCGTCGGCGTAGGACGGCGCGACCACCACCTCGGTGAAGATCTCGGCGACCTGCTCAGCCATCTCGACGGTCACCTCGCGGTTGACCGCGATCACACCGCCGTACGCCGACACCGGGTCGCAGGCGTTCGCCTTGCGGTGCGCCTCGGCCACGTCGTCGCCGACCGCGATGCCGCACGGGTTGGCGTGCTTGATGATGGCGACGGCGGGCGCGTCGAAGTCGTGCACCGAGCGCCAGGCGGCGTCCGCGTCGACGTAGTTGTTGTAGGACATCTCCTTGCCGTGCAGCTGCTCGGCCTGGGCCAGGCCGGCCGGCGACCCCGGGTTCGCGTACAGCGCCGCCTGCTGGTGCGGGTTCTCGCCGTACCGCAGCGGGGTCTGCACGTGCATGGTGAGGCCGGCGAAGGTCGGCCAGTCGGCCGGCGCGACCGTGGTCGCGAAGAACTCCGCCACCGCGACGTCGTACTCGGCGATGTCGGCGAACGCCTTGGCCGCCAACGCCCGGCGCTGCGCGAGGGTGAACCCGCCACCGGAGATCGCGTCGCGGACCATCGGGTACGCCGCCGGCGAGGTCACCACGGCGACCGAGGCGTGGTTCTTCGCGGCCGCGCGGACCATCGCCGGGCCGCCGATGTCGATCTGCTCGATGGACTCGTCCACCGACGCGCCCGACGCGACCGTCTCCTGGAACGGGTACAGGTTGGACACCAGCAGCTCGAACGGCGCGACACCGAGATCGGTGAGCTGCTCGAGGTGTGCCGGCAGGCGGGTGTCGGCGAGCAGGCCGGCGTGCACGCGTGGGTGCAGCGTCTTGACCCGGCCGTCGAGCACCTCCGGGAAACCGGTCAGGTCCTCCACCTTGGTGACCGGTACGCCCGCGGCGGCGATCGCCGCGGCGGTCGAGCCGGTCGACACGATCTCCACGCCGCCGGCGTGCAGGGCGGTCGCGAGCTCGATCAGCCCGGTCTTGTCGTACACGCTGACCAGGGCGCGTCGCAGCGGCCGCCGCGCGTCGTCGTTCATGGGATCGTGACCTTCCTTCCGGTGATGGTCCAGCCCTCGCGGACCAGGCGGCCGACGCTGTCGACGAGTTGCTTGCGCTCGGCGACCTTGATCCGCTCGGTGAGCGTCTCCTCGGTGTCGTCGGGCAGGACCGGCACGGCCGTCTGAGCCACGATCGGTCCGGTGTCGACACCCGCGTCGACGAAGAACAGCGTCGCGCCGGCCAGCTTGACGCCGTAGTCCAACGCGTCGCGCGGCCCGTGGATGCCGGGGAACGCCGGCAGCAGCGCGTTGTGCGTGTTGAGGTAGCGGTCGCCGAAGGAGTCGAGGAAGCGCGCGCCGACCAGCTTGAGGAAGCCGGCCGAGATGACCAGGTCCGGCTTGTGTTCGGCGACCCGTTGGGTCAGCGCGGCGTCCCAGGCGTCCCGGGACGGGTGATCCTTCACCCGTTCGACGAAGGTCGGCAGGCCGGCGGCGGTGGCCCGGTCGAGACCGGCGATGCCGTCACGGTCGGCGCCGACGGCCACGACCGTCGCGCCGTAGCCGGGATCGGCGCAGGCATCGAGAAGGGCGGCCAGGTTGCTGCCGGAGCCGGAGATCAGAACCACGATGCGAGCGGACGCGGGCACGTAGGTAGACGATACCGGCCTACTCGGGCGCCCCTGGCGACCGGCCTTGACGCAGTGATGATCTTCCAGGAATATCTGCTGGCTAACTACCCTGGAAGGACGCTCCGTGACCAACCCATACCCGCCGCAGGGTTACGGCCCACCCGCGCAACCCCAGAACAACACGCTCGGCCTCATCTCGCTGATCACCGGCATCGCGTCGATCCCGCTCGTCTGCTGCTGGCCGCTCGGCCTGGCCTCCGGCATCGCCGGCATCGTGCTCGGCCACCTGGGCAAGCAGAAGGTGGCTCAGGGCCTGGCGAACAACCTCGGCCAGGCCAAGGCCGGCTTCATCTGCGGCATCGTCGGCTCCGTACTGGCCGTGCTGTCGCTGATTCTCGGCCTCCTCAGCGTCTTCGACATGCCCGGCGTCGCCTGACCCACGGACGGCCCTCGCCGTGAGTCCTCAGGGGCCGGCGAGGGCCCGGGTCGCCGCCGCGCCGACCGTGGCGCCGATGGTGACCACGACCGCCCCGGCCACAGCGACCTGCCAGGGCACCGGACCCATCTCGGCGAGCCGCGGGCCGCCGACCGGCCCGCGGGAGACCAGCGCGGCCGCTCCGAGCAGCAGGCCCGCGACCGGCCCGCCGATGGCGGCGGCGCCGACCAGCGAACCCCACGAGCGCTGCCGGCCGTACGCGTCGCCCGCGCGCAACCGGAGCACCCGGCGGGCCAGCAACCACCCGGCGACCATGCCCGCCAACACCGGCACCGCGAGCAGCAGCGCGCCCATCCCGCCGACCGGTCCTTTGGGGATGCCGGCGGCCAGTGGCAGAGGCAGCAGCGTGCCGACGTCGACCTCGGTGGTCCGCACGATCGTGTCCACACCGACGGCGAACCCCGGACCGAGCAGGTACGCGACGGCCCAGATCGCGGCGTTCGGCGCGTACGCCAGGCAGATCAGCGTGATGCCGACCTGGCCGGCGACGCCGGTGCGGTAGGCGCCGAGCACGTCACCCGCGTCGCCGCCGTGCAGGGCGACCGAGAGACCGGCCAACGCCGTGCCGGTGCCGAGCACCAGGACCGCGCCGACCACACCGGTGCGGATCCCGTCGCGGAGCATCGGGCGCATCCGGACCGCCATGACCCGCAGCGCTCCGGTCACCCGCAGGGCACCGACCAGCGCGGCCAGCGTCCCGAAGACGGCGAGGTGCAGGAACGCCCGCAGCGCGGAGACCTCGAGCCCGGGCTGGTCGACCAGCAGCGCCGCGGCGAGGCCGACCACCGCGTAGCCGAGGCCGACGGTGCCGGCGACCTTCGCCGCCTGCAGCGGTGAGCCGCGCTGGGCGATGCCGTACGCCCGACAGGTGTGCACGCCCGCGCGACTCACCCGCCACGCGGCGAACGCGCCGACCGCCAGCGGCGGCAGGCCGAGCGGACCGAGCGAGGTGCCCAGCGGTACGCCGTGCGCGAGCAGCCAGCCGGCCAGCCCGGCCCGGGTGGCTCCGCCGAGCGCGCCGGCCCCCTCGCTGAGCTGCGCCAAGGTGAGCACCGCGATGACCGGCAGGATCGAGAACACGGCCGCGAACAGGGCGGCGACCGGGCCGGCGACCAGCAGCGGCGCGCGGCCGGGCTGCGGTGCGGTGCGCTGGCGGGGCAGCCGGACGGTCGGGCGGGTGCCGATGTCGATGGGTTCGGTGATCCGCTCGCGGATCTCTTGCGGTTCGGTGATCCGCTCGCGGATCTCTAGCGGCTCGGTGATCCGCTCGCGGATGTCCGCTTCAGCCCCGAGTCGAGGGTCGGGTTCGGGCTCGGCTTCGGGCGTCGCGGCGCGCTCGCGGGGCAGCGGTGGGTCGTCGTGGCGGGGCAGGTCGAAGCCGATCGCCTCCGCGTCCGTGCCCATGCCGGGGATGGGGCCCGTCGACGGGTCCCGTCGGTCGTCGGCGGCCGGTGATTGGCCGTCGGGGGTCGGACTGCGCATCGTCGCCTACTTTTTCACGCCGGCCCCATTGGTCCGGCGCGACACTACGGACCTCGATCATCGCGTCAAGCGGCGAAAGCGGACAAGCTTCGTAAAATAGGGGATAACATACGGCGAACCATGTGATTCGGTCCGAACGACCGGGAGGCGCCGCATGACCGCCGAGTATCCGCCCCGCGGGCAGGAGCCGGACGAGCCGCACCGACCCGCCGGCCCGCCACCGCCCGGCGGCGCCGGCTCCGCGTCGGGCCCACCCGATCCCATCTACGGACCGCCCGGCACACCGACCGGCCCGTCCTATCCCCCGGGCGGTCCGGTGACACCGGGCGCCAACCCGGACCCGCCGGGCGGGTATCCGCCGGCGTCCGGCAGCCCGGTCGACTATCCCCCGCAGGACGCCGGGACCCCGTCCTACCCGCCGCCGCCCGGTCAGGAGCCTCCACCGGGCTCCTACCCGCCGGCCCAGGGGCCGCCGGGCAGCTACCCGCCGCCGGGCTACGGTCCGCCGGTCGGTTTCCCGGGCGGGCAGGAGCCGCCGCCCGGTTATCCGCCGCCGGGCTATCCACCGCCAGGCGGACCCGGTGGGCCGGGCGGGCCTGGCGGTCCCGGTGGCCCTGGCGGTCCCGGTGGGCGCTTTCCGATGGGGCGCGGCTCCGGCTGGTCGGCGCAGGACCACTCCAAGTTCTGGGGCATCCTGGGCATCGTCGTCGGCCTGATCTGCTGCGGCGTCCTCGGCATCATCTTCGGCGTCCTGTCGCTGCGCGACGCGCGCCGGTTCGGCCGTCCACAACTGCTCGGCTGGCTGGCGATCGCGCTCAGCGTGATCAACATCGTGGCCAGCCTGGTACTCAACTTCACCCGGCAGTACCCGGGCGTCTACTACCACTAGGACGCGAAACGGGGGGACGGCGTACGCCGTCCCCCCGTGCCGTTCAGGGCCTTAGCGACCCTGGATGATGATCTCGCGCATCAGGCGCGCGGTCTCGCTCGGCGTCTTGCCGACGCGGACCCCGGCCGCCTCCAGTGCCACCTTCTTCGCGTCGGCCGTGCCGGCCGAGCCCGAGATGATCGCGCCCGCGTGGCCCATCGTCTTGCCGGGCGGTGCGGTGAAGCCGGCGATGTAGGCGACCACCGGCTTGGTCACGTTGT
>CAWIXO010000048.1:0-256948 GCA_963840005.1 uncultured Actinomycetota bacterium
CCTTGATGAACGCCGCCGCGCGCTCCTCGGCGTCGCCGCCGATCTCGCCGATCATGACGATCGCGTCGGTCTCGGGGTCGTCCTGGAACGCGGCCAGCGCGTCGATGTGGGTCGTCCCGATCACCGGGTCGCCGCCGATGCCCACGCTGGTCGAGAAGCCGATGTCGCGCAGCTCGTACATGAGCTGGTAGGTCAGCGTGCCGCTCTTGCTGACCAGACCGATCCGGCCGGCGGGCGTGATGTCGGCGGGGATGATGCCCGCGTTGGACGCGCCCGGCGAGGCGATGCCCGGGCAGTTCGGGCCCGACGATCCGGGTCCGCTGACCCTTCTCGACGTTGTAGGCCCAGAACGCGGCGGTGTCGTGCACCGGCACGCCCTCGGTGATCACCACGGCCAGCGGGATCTCGGCGTCGATCGCCTCGACCACGGCGGCCTTGGTGAACTGCGGCGGCACGAAGATGACGGAGACGTCGGCGCCGGTCTCCTTCATCGCGTCGGCGACCGACGCGAACACCGGCAGCGACGGTGCCGTCGAAGTCGACGGTGGTCCCCGCCTTGCGCGGGTTGACGCCACCGACCACGTGGGTGCCGGCGGCCAGCATCCGCCGGGTGTGCTTGGAACCCTCGGAACCGGTCATGCCCTGCACGATGACCTTGGAGTCCTTGGTCAGCCAGATTGCCATGTCAGACCCCCGCAGCCGCGAGCTCGGCGGCACGTTCGGCCGCACCGTCCATCGTGTCCACCCGCTCGACGAGCGGGTTGGCCGCGCCGTCCAGGATCGCGCGACCGGCCTCGGCGTTGTTGCCGTCCAGCCGGACGACCAGCGGCTTGGTGACCGCCTCGCCGCGCTGCTCGAGCAGCGCCAGCGCCTGGATGATGCCGTTGGCGACCTCGTCGCAGGCGGTGATGCCGCCGAAGACGTTGACGAACACGCTCTTCACGCTCGGGTCGGAGAGCACGATCTCGAGGCCGTTGGCCATCACGGCCGCGCTCGCGCCGCCGCCGATGTCGAGGAAGTTGGCCGGCTTGACGCCGCCGTGCCCCTCGCCCGCGTAGGCGACCACGTCGAGGGTCGACATGACCAGCCCGGCGCCGTTGCCGATGATGCCGACCTCGCCGTCGAGCTTGACGTAGTTGAGGTCCTTGGCCTTGGCGGCCTGCTCCAGCGGGTCGACCGCGCTCTGGTCGACCAGAGCCTCGTGATCCGGGTGCCGGAAGCCGGCGTTCTCGTCGAGGGTGATCTTGGCGTCGAGCAGGAGCACCCGGCCGCTGGCCACCTTCGCCAGGGGGTTGACCTCGACCAGCGTGGCGTCCTCGGCGACGAACGCCCGCCACAGCTTGATCGCGATCTCGATGATCTCGTCGGCCACCTCGGCGGGGAACTGCGCCTTGGCGACGATCTCCTTGGCGGTCGCGACGTCGACGCCCTTGTTGGCGTCGATGGCGACCTTGGCGACCCGGTCCGGGGTCTCGGCGGCGACCTGCTCGATGTCCATGCCGCCGGCGACGCTCGCGATGCACAGGAACGTGCGGTTCGCGCGGTCGAGCAGGTAGGAGAAGTAGTACTCCTCGGTGATGTCGGCCGTCTCGGCGAGCATCACCTTGTGGACCGTGTGGCCCTTGATGTCCATCCCGAGGATGTCGGTCGCCCGGGCCACCGTCTCCTCCGGCCCGTCGGCCAGCTTGACGCCGCCGGCCTTGCCGCGGCCACCGACCTTGACCTGGGCCTTCACGACCACGCGGCCGCCGAGGCGCTCGGCGATCGCGCGGGCCTCCTCCGGGGTCTCGGCGACACCGCCGGCGAGCACGGGGAGCCCGTGTCGCTCGAAGAGATCGCGCCCCTGGTACTCGTACAGGTCCACGTTTACGCGTCCCGTCCTCGTCTCCGCGGCGCACCCTTGCGCCGCGCCCATTCTGGTGTTTGAGGGGAGCCTATCCACGGCGGGCGGCGTCGGCAACCCGGCCGGGTCACCGGTGTGCGGCACTCCACAAGGTCGGGCTGGTCGGGCTTCCCGGAAATTTCTGAGATGGCGCGTAACCGCCGGATAAGGGCGTCGTTGACATCAGTGTCGGCACGCAAGCGACAAAGCCGACGAAGACGGCCGATGCCCTGTCGGTCGAGGGGTGGCGGCGGGGCATCGTGCATAGAGAGGCCGGGCGTGTGAGGGGTGCGTCCGGCCTCTCCCTTTAACTACTTCGCTTAGCCGACTGGCTGAGCGACGTTTTCCCGTACCCAGTCGACGATGCCTTGGGTGGTCGCACCCGGGGTGAAGATTTTCGCCACGCCTATTCGCTGCAATTCGGGAATGTCGGCTTCGGGAATGATGCCCCCACCGAAAACCACGATGTCGTCGGCGCCGCGGGAATCGAGCAGTTCGACCACCCGCTTGAACAGCGTCATGTGCGCTCCGGAGAGCACGGACAGCCCTACGGCGTCGGCGTCTTCCTGGATGGCGGTCTCGACGATCTGCTCCGGCGTCTGGTGCAGCCCGGTGTAGACGACCTCCATGCCGGCGTCGCGCAGCGCCCGCGCGACCATCTTGGCGCCCCGGTCGTGCCCGTCCAGGCCGGGCTTGGCCACCACAACCCGTATACGTGCACTCATGCTCGTGCCTCGCTTCGCGAGACCCGACATGACCGCATGGCACTGCGTTGGCCGCGCTCGCTTCGCTCGCTCATGTCGGTGTCCTCCAGCAGGGGCTACATTGCCTGAACGAACGGTAACCCGGTCACGCCCTTAAGGGCGACACCGGGTGCGGCGTGCCACATGACAATAAGTAATGCTCAATGTTACAGAGAGCTATTAACGAGGCTCCCCACAAAAGGTTACGAAATCAGGCAATCCACGGCGGACGGTCGGACTTAATGTCCGCGAAACACGCGCTCAGCTTGAGACTCGCTTAAGGGTTGGCTACCGTGTCCCACGGCTGCCATACCGATCCCCCCGGAAATGGCACTGCGGATCACCGGCGTTCACCCCCCGTGACAAACGCCGAGACCGCCCAAGCAGTTCCGACAACGGAGGGTGTGCGTGCGCCAGCGCTTGTCGTCTGAGAAGGACCGCTATCGCGGTCGGCGGCGCGTCCCTACCCCGCCTCGCAGCCGTTACGCGATCGTCGTCACCGGAGCTTTCGTCGGTGCCGGTGTGGTCGCCCTCGGCGCGAGCGCGATGCCGGACGCCAAGGCCGTCGACCCCCAGGTTCTCGCAGACCTGCACGGCGCCACCGTCGACAACGCCCTCCAAGAACGTACGGATCAAGGCCGGCAAGGCCTCGCGGTCCGAGCGCACCGACAAGATGGAGACCTCGCTCGCCGAGTCTCCCGACGTCTGGCAGCTCCCGCTCTCCGGCTACACCTTCACCAACCCCTACGGGGTCCAGGGCAAGCAGCTGCACGCCGGGATCGACCTGGTCGCACCCGAGGGCACCCCGTTCGCCGCGGTGCACGACGGCGTCGTCAAGGAAGCCGGCTGGATCGGTGGATACGGGATGGCCGTGATCATCGACCACGGCGACGGCACCGACGTCATCTACGCCCACGCGCGGCAGGTGCTCGTCCAGAAGGGCCAACAGGTCAAAGCGGGCGACATGATCGGCCTGGTCGGCTTGACCGGCCACGCCTACGGGTCGCAGCTCCACCTCGAGACGCAGGTCAACGGCGAGTCTACGGACCCGATCCCGTTCTTCCGCGAGCGCGGAGTGGACATCCAGCTACAAGTCGCGTCAATCTACGGCTGAGTAGCGAGCCCCACACGCTGGGTACTGTCCGTCGAACCGCCCGTCGCCAACGCGATGGGCGGTTTTTCGTTGCCCGCCGATCGGCAAAGTTTCCTGCGCCACAGCGACCAATGTGACCCCGGCCACTCCAGCTGGGCGGACCCCGTACCGGGGTGTAGCGGCCCAGATCGGGACATAGCTGCCCTCACTCAGCGTGGTCATCGCCACGGCATACGCATGGCTGTCGCCGCGTTGAACACGGCTCGTACAACCATTTGCCGGTCCGTGCCGCACAACCACGGAGGTTCACCCTCGTGCAATCGAACTACCCGTACGACCAGCAGCCCGAGCAGGAGTTTCACGCTGAAACCGGGCCGATCGAGCCGACGCCGCAGGCGCCGCTCGGTGTCCGGGACCGCGTGCTCTCCGCGCTCGCAGGTCGCGGTCGCGTCGCCGCGCTGGCCACTGTCGGCCTGCTCGGCCTCGGCATCGCGGGTGGCGCTGTAGCTACTCTGGGTAACGACGACTCAACGTCTCCGACCACCATCGCGGTGGCCGACCAGCAGGCCCGCATCGACGCCGCCAGCCGCGCCGACCGCGCACTGCGTTCCCCCGTCGCGGTTCCGACCGTGAGCCCCACCTCCGAGGCCGCCACCCCCAAGGCCGAGGCGAAGGAGCCCAAGACCGTCAAGAAGGCCCCGGCCACGAAGAAGGCGGCCCCCAAGAAGGCCGCCGCTCCCGCGAAGCCCAAGGGCTCGGCGATCTCGAAGTCCGGTTGGACCTCCCCCATGCCGGGCGCCGAGATCACCTCGTGCTTCGGCATGCGCTGGGGCGTCCCCCACCAGGGCATCGACTTCGCGATGCCGGAGAACACCCCGGAGCGCGCCGCCGCGGCGGGCACCGTGATCGCCGCCGGCTGGGCGTACACCGGCTACGGCATCTCGGTGGTCATCGACCACGGCGACGGCTACTTCACCCACTACGCCCACCAGAACCGCACAGCGGTCGAGGTGGGTCAGACGGTGAAGGCCGGACAGATCATCGGCTACGAAGGCTCCACCGGCGACTCCACCGGCCCGCACCTGCACTTCGAGGTGCACCAGGGCGCCATGTGGAACCAGATCGACCCCGCGCCGTTCCTGAAGGCACACGGCGTGCCGGTCGAGGTCTGCTAAGACTCACCAACCCGCCCCCCGGGAACGATGGGCCCGACTCCTCGCGGAGTCGGGCCCATCGTCGTCTCGGCGCCCCAGGCAGGAGTCGAACCCGCTTTCGGCCGCTTTAGAGGCAGCTGCCCCGCCGTTGGGCTTCTGGGGCCCGGTGGGGTGGGCGGCCGGAACCGCCCACCCATGGGTTAGGACGCCGCGGCGTCGACCGAGGTTGCACGAAGTTCGTCGGCGCTGAGCGACCGGCCGAGCTCGTCGAGCCGGCGGAGGACGAAGCGCTGGTTGACGACGCGTTGGTTCAGCCGGTCCAGGGCGGCGGCCTGCCGCCAGACCTTCCGTTGCAGCCACCGGGTCGCCCTCGGCAGATCGCCGGCGAGCTGGGCCTTGAGCGCGTCGCGCTCCGCGGTCAGCTCGACCAGTTGGGCCCTGAGGTCCGTGGTCATGGTTTTTCACCTCCCTCCGCCAAAGCGAGCGGGAGGTGCGCCACGAGCCGGCGAGCGGCCGGCTCGAGCGCGACAGCGGTGAGGGCCCCGTCGAGGTCGGGCTCGTGCACGGCGACCGCCCGAAATCCCGCGGCGTCGGCGTGGAGCCTGGTCAGGGCGAGCTCGTCGAGGGCCGCCAGCAGCACGATCGTGTTGGACGTGCGGCGCCAACTCGTGAGCAGGTCGGGATGGGTCGCGGCGAAGTCGATCGCGGCGTGCGCCAGTTGGGCGGCCTGGTCACCGGGCGAGAGGTCGGCCCGGGTGACGAGGTAGAGGCGGTGGCGGCCCTACGGGTGCGGCATGTGTCTCAGGATAGGCGGGTGGGTCAAGAGCTCCAGGAGACCAGACGGCGGTCGACCAGCCGCACGTCCGCGTGCGACCGGTCGATCGCGGTGTAGAGGGTGCCGACGCCGATCACGACCCGGCCGGCTACTGATATATGTCGAACATCGAAGGTCAAGGCAAGGGTTTGCGGAACCGGGGCTGCCGGGAGGCGACCGTGTACCCGGCGCGCTCGTACAGGCCGACGCTGTTGTGCGGGTTCTCCTGGTTGGTCGCCAGCCGCGCCGACCGCACACCCCGATCGGCGAGGGCCCGCAGCGTGTGCCGCATCAGCGCGAGCCCGACCCCGCGGCGGCGCCAGCGCGGTCGGACCGCCACCCACGGCGTGTTCACCGTGCCGTCTCGCTGGAGTTCGTTGACGACGACCGCGGCGACCTCGTCGCCGGCCCAGGCCACGTGCCAGAGCTCGACATCCTGCACGTCGCGCAGGTATTCCGGGTAGGTGCGTGACTGGTAGCCGTCCCTGGCGCCGGCGAAGCACTCCTCGATCACCTCGTGGATCAAGGGGTGGTGCGACGGGTCGACGGGCCGCAGGAGGAGCCCGCCCGGCAACGGGGCGAGATCGCCGTCGAGATGGGTGTGTGGGTCGCAGGTCAGCTCGACGACCGTGAACGCGACCCGATAGTCCTCGGCCGTGACCAGCGCGAGGTTGGCCGCCTGGTGCGGAGCCACGTTGACGCCGAACGCCCGCGACGCGGCCGCCGCGGACTCGGCCCGATCGAACGCCGTGGCCTGCTCTTCCTGCCACCGCAGCAGCGCGGTGCCCACGCCGCGTCGCCGCCGACGCGGGTGGACGCAGCCCGAGAGGAGGTAGAGCCGGGTGCCGTCGGCCTCGTCCCACCAGTGCATCCAGGTGAAGCCGACGATTTCGCCGGTCTCGACGTCGGCCGCGACCAGGCAGGATGGTTGCGGCGCCGCGAGATCGTCTTCGCCGTCGGGGCCCGGCAGCCACAGGTCGCCCTCGGCCCGTCGCACGGTGGCGCGGACGGCCTGGATGCCCTGGACGTCGTCGGCGCCCCCATATGCGCGCAGCACCACACCAGCGTCTGCCAACAGCGCGAACGGTTCGACGGCCACCGCTGCACCCCGATCTTCAGGCAGAAACCCGAAAGACCACGGTGGACCGTGCGGACCGCGCCGCAACCGACTTTGCGCGCCTGCGACTAGAGCTTTTCGACCGGGGCGTGGCGCAGGACCAGCCACATGGTCTGGTCGCCGAAGTCGATCTGGGCGCGGCGCTCGGGCCCTGGCCCTCGACGGCCAGCACCCGGCCGAGGCCGTAGCGCTGGTGGTTGACCCGGTCGCCGACCGCGACCTTGGTGGGGCCTGCTGCAGCTCGCTGGCGGTCGAGAGCTTGCTGGCGTCGATGCCGAGCCGCTGCGCCAGGGCGGCCGCCTTCGGGGTGCCGCCGGAGAAGCCGCCACCGCGCGCGGCGCCGCCGCTGGCGCCGCGCGAACCGCGGCCGCCGACGCCGCCGCCCGTGCCGGACCAGGAGGTGTAGGCCCCCTCGGTGCGCTCCCAGCGGACCAGCTCTTCGGGCAGCTCGGCGATGAAGCGCGAGGTCGGGTTGTAGGACGGCGCGCCCCACGCCGACCGGGTGACCGCGCGCGACAGGTAGAGCCGCTGCCGGGCCCGGGTGATGCCGACGTAGGCCAGGCGGCGCTCTTCCTCGAGCTCGCTGTTGTCGCCGAGCGCGCGCATGTGCGGGAAGACGCCGTCTTCGAGGCCGGTGAGGAAGACGATCGGGAACTCGAGGCCCTTGGCCGTGTGCAGCGTCATCAGGGTGACCACGCCCTGGTGGTCGGGGTCGTCGGACGGGACCTGGTCGGCGTCGGCGACCAGCGCGACCTGCTCCAGGAAGCCGGCCAGGGTGGCCTCGCTCGTCGTTGCCCTCGACCCGCTCGGTGAACTCGCGGGCGACGCTGACCAGCTCCTGCAGGTTTTCCACCCGGCCGGCGTCCTGCGGGTCGGTGCTCTCCTCCAGCTCGGCGAGATAGCCCGAGCGGGTCAGCGTCGCCTCCAGCACCTCTTCGGGCGGCGCGGTCGTCGGACAGCTCGCGCAGGCCCTCGAGCAGCGCGACGAAGTCGCCGATGCCGTTGAGCGCCCGGTTGGAGATGCCGGGTGCGTCGGCCGGCCCGGCGCATCGCGGCGCCGAACGAGATGCGGTCGCGGCGGCGACAGCGCCTCGACCGCGCCCTCGGCGCGGTCGCCGATGCCGCGGCGCGGGGTGTTCATGACGCGGCGGATGCTGACCGTGTCGTCGTCGTTGACGATCGCGCGCAGGTAGGCCAGCGCGTCGCGGACCTCGCGCCGCTCGTAGAAGCGGACGCCGCCGACCACCTTGTAGGGCAGGCCGACCCGGATGAACACCTCTTCGAAGACCCGGGACTGGGCGTTGGTGCGGTAGAAGACGGCGACGTCGCCGGGTCGGGCGTCGGCGTCGTCGGTGAGCCGGTCGATCTCGCGGGCGACCCAGTCGGCCTCGGCGTGCTCGGTGTCGGCCACATAGCCGACGATGCTCTCGCCGGCGCCCTGGTCGCTCCACAGGCGCTTGGGCTTGCGCGACGGGTTGCGGCTGATCACCGCGTTGGCGGCGTTGAGGATCGTCTGGGTGGATCGGTAGTTCTGCTCGAGCAGGATCGTGCGGGCGTCGGTGTAGTCGCGCTCGAACTCGAGGATGTTGCGGATCGTCGCGCCGCGGAACGCGTAGATCGACTGGTCGGCGTCGCCGACCACGCACAGCTCGGCCGGCTCGAGGCCCTCGGTGCCGGAGACCAGCTCCTTGATCAGCTGGTATTGCGCGTGGTTGGTGTCCTGGTATTCGTCGACCAGCACGTGCCGGAAGCGCCGCCGGTAGGTCTCGGCGACGTGCGGGTGCGACTGGAACAGGTGCACCGTCGTCATGATCAGGTCGTCGAAGTCGAGCGCGTGCGCCTCTTTGAGCCGGCGCTGGTAGAGCGTGTAGGCCTCGGCGACGGCGCGCTCCATCGGGCCCTTGGCCCGGTCGGCGAAGGTCTCCGGGTCGACCAGCTCGTTCTTCAGGTTGGAGACCTGCGCGGCCAGGCCGCGGGCCGGGTGGCGCTTGGGGTCGAGGTCGAGCTCGCGCGCGACGAGCTGCATCAGCCGGCGCGAGTCGTCGGCGTCGTAGATCGAGAACGTCGACTTGAGCCCGGCGTGGTCGTGCTCGGCGCGCAGGATGCGCACGCAGGCGGAGTGGAAGGTCGACACCCACATCAGCCGGGCCGCGGCCGCCGACCAGCGCGGCCACCCGCTCCTTCATCTCGCCGGCGGCCTTGTTGGTGAACGTGATCGCGATGATCTGGCCGGGATGCACGTCGCGGGCGGCGAGCAGGTAGGCGATGCGGTGGGTCAGCACCCGGGTCTTGCCGGAGCCGGCGCCGGCCACGATCAGCAGCGGTGAGCCCGGCGTGGGTCACCGCGTCGCGCTGTGGGCCGTTGAGGCCGGACAGCAGCGCTTCAGGGTCGAGCTTGGGGCGCGCGGGCCGGCGCGCTGATCGCCGTCGGCGCGCGAGCACGGCGGGCTCGCCGCCGTCGGACATCGGGATTTCGAAGAGAGCACGCATCGCACCGCGAAGTCTATTCCGACCGTCCGACAACTTCCGGCGGCGGCACTGCGCCCGAACGGCCCGTCTCGTACCGCCTATCCGACACCCTCGTGTCATCAATGCAGCCCTGGTGTCTTGTCGACCCGAAAGAGAACGATGACCTTTGTCGCGTCTCCCCGTCCGGGTGACGCCCCCATCGATCACACAGGATGTGACATGCCGATCACGAGTCGACCTGGCCGGTGGCTGCGCTACCTCGCAGCACCGGCCCTCACCCTCGGGGTGATCGTCGCCCTGCCCGGGGCCGGCCCGTCGCCCGGCGGCCGCCGCACCCGCGCTGACGCCGGTCTCGCGTGACCTTCGGGCAGTCCCACGGCGCCAAGCTGGCCAAGGGCAACCTGCTCGGCTTCAACGACTTCCACGGCGCCATCGACCCGCCCACCGGGTCAGCGGCGCCGCCGTCAACGGGGCCCCCGCCGGCGGCTCCGAATACCTGGCCACCGCGGTCAAGAAGCTGCGCGCCGAGGCGCAGGCCGAGCGGCCGCCGTCAGCACCACCGTCGGCGCCGGCGACATGGTCGGCGCGTCGCCGCTGGTCAGCGCCGCGTTCCACGACGAGCCCACGATCGAGATGCTCAACGTGATCGGCCTGGAGATCACCTCGGTCGGCAACCACGAGTTCGACGAGGGCATCGACGAGCTCAAGCGGCTGCAGTGCGGCGGCTGCCACCCGGTCGACGGCTGCCAGGACGGCGACCCGTTCCGCGGCGCCGACTTCACCTACCTCGCCGCCAACGTGGTCGACAAGAGGACCAGCCTGCCGCTCCTGCCGCCGTTCACCATCCGGTTCGTCGACGGCGTGCCGGTCGGCTTCGTCGGCATGACGCTCAAGGGCACCCCGGGCATCGTCAACCCCGCCGGCATCACGCACGTCGACTTCAAGGACGAGATCGAGACCGCCAACAAGTACGCCGACGCTGCTGCGCCTGCTGGGCGTCAAGTCGATGGTGCTGCTGATCCACGAGGGCGGGTGCAGAGCCCGCGCACGCCGCACGACCCGTCGACGGCTGCGCCAACTTCGCCGGGCCGATCACGACATCGTGGCGGGTCTGCGGCCGGAGTTCGGCGTCGTCGTCTCCGGTCACACGCACCGCTTCTACTCGCTGCTCGCTGCCGAACTCGGCCGGCAGCCGACGCGTGGTCACCAGCGCCGGCACCAACGGCCAGCTGGTCACCGACATCGACTTCACGCTCGACAAGCGGACCGGCAAGTTCGCCGCGATCACCGCGCGCAACGTGATCGTCGAGAACGGCGTCCGCAACGCCGACGGCACCTGGCAGACCAACGCCCGCCGGCAACTTCGTGCGCAACCCGGCGCTGGTCGACCCGGCCGCGAAGCGGCTCGCCGACAAGTACCGCACCGCGGTCGCGCCGATCGCCAACCGGGTCGTCGGCTCGATCACCGCCGACATCGTCCGCGACGACCGGCGCCAGCCGAGGAGAGCCCGCTCGGCGACGTGATCGCCGACGCGCAGCTCGCCTACACGCAGGCGCGCGGCGCGCAGATCGCGCTGATGAACCCGGGCGGCATCCGGGCCGTCGCTCGCGTACGCCAACTCCCCCGGCGGCGAGGCACCCGGCCAGGTGACGTACGGCGAGGCGTTCACCGTGCAGCCGTTCAACAACCTGGTGGTCACCCAGACGTTCACCGGCGCCCAGCTCAAGGACGTGCTGGAGCAGCAGTTCCCGGCTTCGGCGGGCCAGACCACGCAGCGGATCCTGCAGGTGTCGGCCGGCTTCACGCTACACGTACAACACGCACGCTGCCGGCCGGGCGCCCGGGTCAGCGCGCATGGCGCTCAACGGCACGCCGATCGACCCGGCCGCCACCTACCGGGTCACGACGAACGACTTCCTGGCCAACGGCGGCGACGGCTTCACCACCCTGACCGCGCGGCACCAACCGCGTCACCGCGCCCGGCTTCGACGTCGACGCGCTGGTCGGCCTACCTGGGCGCGACGCCCCGGTCGCGCCCGGCCCGGCCGACCGGATCACCCGACTCGGCTGAGTCGGCGGTGGGCGCCCGCCCTGTCCCGGTGTTCGGGATGGGTCGGGCGCCACACCCCGGTGGCTCTTGCGCCGGTTTGGGGGGCGCGGGCATACTTGCCCACGTGATCCAGCGTCCGCGATTTTACTTTTACTACGGCACCGGGAGTCCGGCAGCCGTAGGTCGCGCCTGAGCACAAGACCTGCGAAAAGCCCCGGGCTCCTGGAGCCCGGGGCTTTTTCTCGCCTCGGGGCCCCCAGCCGAGCCCACACCACCAAGAAGAGAACCGAGATGGCCCCCGAGGAGCACGACATGAGCACCAACGCCGTCGCCCAGCCGACCACCGGCACGGAAGACGCAGACGCCGCCCTGCGCATCCGCGCGATGCGCGAGCGGATCGACGCGATCGACACCGCGATCATCGAGCTCTGGCAGGAGCGCGCGAACCTCTCCCAGCAGGTCGGCGCGACCCGGGTCGCCTCCGGCGGCACCCGCCTCGTGCTGTCCCGCGAGCGGGAGATCCTGGAGAGGTTCCGCACCGCGCTGGGCGCCGACGGCACCCAGCTCGCGCTGCTCATCCTGCGCGCCGGCCGCGGGGCACTCTGACCTAGCCCGGGGTGAGCACCGTCCAGGTCTCGGCGATGTGAAAGCCCATGGTCTCGTAGAGCGGCACGCCCAGCGGGGACGCATGCAGGAACGCGGTGCGCGCGCCGTCCCGGTGCGCCGCGCGGAGCACGGCCGCGGTCGCCAGTCGTCCGTAGCCGCGGCGGCGGTGCTCCGGCGGCACGGCGATGTTGAACACGCCGACCAGGTCGTCGACCCGCACACCGAACGAGGTGGCCACCACCTCGCCGGCGAGCTCGACCACGTACGCCGCCATGGCCGGGTGGTCGAGCATTGGCGGCGAGCTGAAGCCGTCGAAGACGGCCTCCGGTGCCTCGTACCCGATCGCCAGCGCCCGCCGGTAACGGTCGCGGTCGGCGCCGGAGATCCGGTGGACCGTCGGCTCGCCGGCGGTCGGTTCGGCGTCGGAGGCGGTCAGCTCCTTGAGCATGAACGGCAGCCGGATGGGCTGGTCGAGCTTGTGTTCCGCCGCGATTGCCGCGACCCGGCGGGCCGCGTCGTCGTTCCGTAGCTGCAGGCTCCACGGCACCTCGGTCAGCCGGGGGTCGGCCGCGAACGCCGCCACCTCGTCGGCGTCGACCGCCGGGCCGACCTGGAAGATGCCGTTGATGGTCGCCACCGGCAGGCCGGTGACCACCTCCACTGTCCCCCGCTCGCCGAGGCGGTGGAAGCCGCCGGGCAGCGCTTCCGCGCACAGCACGAGCACCCGCGACCACGCCGCGACCGCGACGTCGACCTGTTCCGTCATGCGTCGACCGTACGAACCCGCGCCGCGCGTCCGGCGCCGGGGTGAGGCGCTCACTCGTAGCGGATGGCGTCGTGCCGGGTGGCGACACCGACCAGCGGCAGCGCGAACAGGGAGAACACCAGGGCGGCCAGCACCCCGGCGCCGACGATGGCGAACACCCGCCACCCCGGCCCGGTCCAGACGAGGTCGGCGCCGCGCGTCGTGGCGTAGGCGGCGACCAGGCCGAGGCCGACACCCACCAGCGAGGTGGCCAGCATCGTCACGGCGGTCTCGACGATGATCACCAGGCGAAGCTCGGACAGGCGCACGCCGGACGCGCGGAGCAGCGCGAACGGCCGCCGCCGTTCGGCGAGGCCGCCGATGACGCCCGCGGTGAGGCCAACCGCCCCGACCAGGAGCACGAACAGCGCGGCGAGCCCACCCATCCGGTCGAGGTCGCGGAAGATCTGCTCCAGCTGGTAGTCGACCGGGTCGCGGTCGGTGTTGACGATCGCGTTGGGCACGAGGTTGGCCACCTGGGTGCGCACCCGGTTCTCCGCGGCCAGGCTGCCGTCGGTCGGCACGTAGAACTGGACCACCGTGAGCCGCGCGGCGTCGGGACCGGGCTCGACCGGACCCCATGGATCGTTCGCCGGGTGCGGGCAGGCCACGTGCCGCATCCGCGCGACCTCGGCGCAGGACACGACGAACCGGCCTCCGGCGCCCCATCGCTCGGCCACGGCCCCGCCGGTGAGCAGCGGTGCCACCAGGTCCGGCGACACCGGCCCGGTGTTGACCTGGACGACGCCCGGCCGGATCCGCTGGTCCTGCTGGTCGGCCGGCGGGCCCGGCCGGTCCGCTGTGCTGCCGAGGTAGGCCGCCGCCATCGCCGCCAGCGCCACGACACCGACCGCGCGGAATGTCGCGCCCGGGTCGTGTGCGATCCGGCGGGCCGCCAACAACGTGGGCGCCCGACGGCTGAGGCGGGCCATCGCGCGCGCGGCCAGCAGGCACAGCCACGGCCCGATCAGCACGACGCCGACCACCTGGAGGATCGCCAGGATCGGGGCGAGTTGGCCGACCGTCTCCGCGGAGATCCGGTCGCGCAGCGGGACGAGCAGGAGCTGGCCGCCGACGCCGATCGCGAGCGGCAGCGCGGTCCACGGGGTGGGCGCCGGCCGGCGCGACCGACGGCGCACCGACAGCGGGCTGAACTGGACGTGCCAGAGGGAGACGAGCGTGGTGGCGACCGCCAGCACCGGCACGCCGACCAGCACGAGGGCGAGCACCCAGCCGGGCACCGCGAGGTCGGCGAGCCAGAAGTGTCCACCTTGGAAGACGACGGTCGCGCTGGCCACCCTGCGGCCCACCGCGTAACCGCCCCAGCCAGCGCCGCGCCGGCCCCGGCGGCCAGCCCGGTCTCGGTGGCGGCCACCAGCGCGGTCTGCAACCGGGTCGCGCCGACCAGGCGGAGCATCGCGAGCCGCCGGTCCTGCTGGCCCGCGGCCACCCGGGTGACCAGCACCAGCAGGATCAGCACGGGAACGAGCACGAAAACGGCCACGCCCAAGCCCAGCCCGATCGCGAGCAGGGCGAGGATGCCGCCGGGCGACGCGTCGCGGTAGAAGCCGTGCACCTCGGCCACCGAGCGGACACCGCGCAACTGGTCCGGCGTGCGACCGACGATGGCGACCAGCTCGTTGTCGTGCGCGAGGCCGGCCGGGCTGATGGTCATCGTGGGCCGGCCCGGGAACCGGTCGTCGAGCTCGTCGTCGGGAGTGGACGCGAGCAGCCGGCGCATCGCCGGGGAGACCGCGACCTCGCCCGGCCCGGGCAGCCGGTCGACGCCGGGCGGCAA
This sequence comes from uncultured Actinomycetota bacterium, assembly GCA_963840005.1. GTDB lineage: Bacteria > Actinomycetota > Actinomycetes > Mycobacteriales > Micromonosporaceae > Asanoa. The sequence goes on from CAWIXO010000048.1 coordinate 14,533, forward strand.
CGGCGGGTCGGCACCGAGCGCGGCGACGTACGCCCGGGTCATGGGCCGGCCCGCGTAGTAGTCGCTGACGGCCAGGAACAGCGCGCCGTCGGCCTTCTCCGCCGGCGGGTCCGGCGTCTCCGCGCTGGCCACCGCGGTACGCCGCATCCTGCCAGCCGACCCGCGCCTCCCGGCCCCGCGCCGCGAACGGCGCGGTCAGCGCCAGCAACAGCAGGGTCGCGCCGACCGCGACGCCGGCCGCCGTGAAAGCCCGGCGCAGTTGTTGTTCCCGGCCGCCGGCGACGGCCAGCCGCAGGACGGTCAGCGGGTTCATGCCGCACGCACCGTCGCGGCGTCCCGGCCGTCGCGGACCAGGACGGTGCGGTCGGCGAACGCGGCCACCCGCGGCTCGTGGGTGACCAGCAGGACGCTGGTGTCCTGCTGCCCGCGCGGCGTCGACCAGCAGCTCCATCACCTGGTCGGCGGCCACCGAGTCGAGGGCGCCGGTGGGCTCGTCGGCGAACACCACCGCCGGGCCGGCGACCAGTGCCCGGGCCAACGCCACCCGCTGGCTCTCGCCGCCGGACAGTTCGCCCGGCATGCGCTGGTCGAGCCCGTCGAGGCCGAGCCGGCGCAGCCAGTCGCGGCCCGCGGCCAGCGCGTCCCGCCGGCGCCGGCCGGCGAGCAGCAACGGGAGCGCGACGTTCTCCACCGCCGGCAGCTCGGCGACGAGCTGCCCGAACTGGAAGACGAAGCCGAACGCGGTGCGGCGCAGGTGGACCCGGTCGCGGTCGGGCAGGTCGTCGATCCGGCGGTCGCCGAACCACACCTCGCCGGAGTCGGGCCGCAGGATGCCGGCGAGGCAGTGCAGCAGCGTCGACTTGCCCGAGCCGCTCGGGCCCATCACCGCGACGATCTCGCCCTTGGCCAGGGCTATGTCGGCACCCCGCAGCGCGTACGCGGTGCCGAACGATTTGTGCAGGTCACGTCCGGTCAGTCGTCATCGCGCACCTCTTGGGCCAGGGTGCCCAGGCGGGCCGCGGTGTGTTCGATCCACCGGAGATCCGCCTCGACGTGGAAGAGCTGGTAGTCGGCGAGGATCGCGTCCTGCGTGCTGGTCGCGGCCCGGCGGGCCCGGGTCAGCGCCGCCATGGCGGCCAGGTGCGCGGCGCGTTGCGCGTCGAGGTATTCGTCGGCGGGGCGGCCGGACAGCACCGCCAGGACGACCTTGGTGAACAGGACCGGCTGGAGCAGGGGCTGCGGCTCCTCCGGCTCGCCGAGCCAGGCGTCCAGGTCGGTCACCCCCTCGTCGGTGATCGCGTAGCGCTTGCGGTCGGGACCGGCGCCGGCCTCGACACCGACGACCTCGATCAGGCCGTCGCGGGTCAGCTGGGCGAGGGCGCGGTAGACCTGACCGAACCGGACCGGTTTCACCCCGCCGAACCGCCGGTCGTAGGACTGCTTGAGGTCATAGCCGTGGCGGGCGGACCGTTCGAGCAGACCGAGCAACGCGTACGAGACACTCACGAGCGTGACTATACCCACCGGGTATACCCAACGGAAGTACTTAGAGTTGCATCTCCATCCGCTGGAGGTCGGAGAGTGGTCGGCATGCGGTACTCGATAGGAGACCTGGCCCGTCGCACCGGGCTGCCGGTGCGCACGATCCGGTTCTATTCCGACGCCGGGCTCCTGCCGCCGACCGACCGCAGCGCCGCCAACCACCGCCGATACGACATCGCGGCGGTCGCCCGCCTCGATCTCATCCGCACGCTCCGCGAGCTCGGCCTCGACCTGGCCACGATCCGGCGGGTGCTGGCCGAGGACCTCACGGTGGCGCAGGCCGCGGCCCGGCACGCCGACGCGCTCGACGTGCAGATCCGGGTTTTGCGGCTGCGCCGGGCCGTGCTGCGGGCGGTGGCCCGGCGCGACACCGATCCAGAGGAGATGGCTCTCATGCACCGCGTCGTCCAACTGTCCGAAGCGGAACGACACCGGCTGATCGACGACTTCGTCGACCGCGCGTTCGGCGGCCTCGACGCCAACCAGGACTTCGTCGCCTGGCTGCGGTCCACGCTGCCCTACCTGCCGGACGACCCGACCACCGACCAGGTCGACGCCTGGGTCGAGCTGGCCGAGCTCGTCCAGGACGCCGACTTCGTCGCCAGCGTGCGGCGGATGGCCGAACACCAGGCCGCCGAGATCGCCGAGGGCGGCCGGATGGGCCTGCACCACAAGCTGACCATCGAGGTACGCGACCAGGTCACCGACGCGATCGCCGCCGGTGTCGATCCCGGCGGGCCGGCGGCCGCCGCGGTGCTGGCCGACGTGGTCGCGCGCTACGCCGAGACGTTCGGGACGACCGACAGCGCCGCCTACCGGGCCAGGCTGTCGACCCGGCTGCGGACCGCCAACGACCCGCGGACCGAGCGCTACGTCCACCTGATCGGCGTGATCAACGGCTGGTCCGGTCACCCCACCGCTGGGTCCGGTCTTCGACTGGCTGATCGCCGCCCTCGGTCACCACCCGCGCTGAACGCGAACGAGGCAGGTCACCGGTGGTCCGGTGGCCTGCCTCGGCGTGCGGTTGGTGCTACTTGATCGCGCCCTCTTCCGGGAAGTGGCACGCGGCCACGGTGCCGCTGGACTTGATCGTGAGCGGCGGCTCCTCGGTGGCGCACATCTCCTGCGCCTTCCAGCAGCGGGTGCGGAAGCGGCAGCCGGACGGCGGGTTGAGCGGCGTCGGCACGTCGCCCTCCAGCCGGATGCGGCCCGAGGCGCCCATCTTGGTCACGTCCGGCACCGCCGACAGCAGCGCCCGGGTGTACGGGTGGGACGGCCGCTCGTAGATCTGCGTTCCGGTCGCCGATCTCGACCATCTTGCCGAGGTACATGACGCGCGATGCGCTGGCAGAAGTGCCGGACCACGGCCAGGTCGTGCGCGATGAAGACGAACGCCAGGTCGAGCTCGCGCTGCAGGTCGCGCAGCAGGTTGATGACCTGCGCCTGGATCGACACGTCGAGCGCGGAGACCGGCTCGTCGGCGACGATGATCTTCGGGCGACAGGGCCAGCGCGCGGGCGATGCCGATGCGCTGGCGCTGGCCGCCGGAGAACTCGTGCGGGTAGCGGTTGTAGTGCTCCGGGTTGAGGCCGACCAGCTCCAGCAGCTCCTGGACGCGCTTCTTCACGCCGCCCGGCGGGTTGATGCCGTTGACCTGCAACGGCATCGCCACGATCCGGCCCACCGTGTGCCGCGGGTTCAGCGACGCGTACGGGTCCTGGAAGATGATCTGCATGTCCTGCCGCAGCTGGCGCAGCCCGGCGCCCTTCGCGTGGCGTGATGTCCTTGCCCTCGAAGGTGATCTTCCCGGAGGTCGGCTCCAGCAGCCGCACCAGCATCCGGCCGGTGGTGGTCTTGCCACAGCCGGACTCGCCGACCAGGCCGAGCGTCTCGCCCGCGCGCGACGGAGAAGTCGACGCCGTCGACCGCGCGCACCAGGCCGGTCTGTGCCGAACAGCCCCGGACCGCACCGGGAAGTGCTTGGTCAGGTCCGTCGACCACCAGCAGCGGCTCGCCGGGCGGGCGGGACGGCTCGACCGGCTCTGCGCCGGGCTCCTGGACCAGGGTCTCGGTCATTGCGCGACTCCAGCGGACGGTGCGATGTCCTCGGCGTAGAACTTCGTGCGGTCCGCCTCGGGCAGGTGACAGGCGACCAGGTGACCGCGTTCGGGCACCTGGTGAGCAGCTCGGGCACCTCGGTGAGCGACCGGTCGCCGTTGCGGCCGGCGTACCGGCAGCGCGGGTGGAACGCGCAGCCGGGCGGCAGGTTGATCAGGCTGGGCGGGTTGCCCTTGATCGGCACCAGGTCCGCGTCGGCGTCGCCGTGCAGCGACGGCACGCTGGCCAGCAGGCCCCAGGTGTACGGGTGCTGCGGCCGGCGCAGCACCTGCTCGACGGTGCCGTACTCGACGGCCCGGCCGCCGTACATGACCAGCACGTCGTCGGCGACCTGGGCGACCACGCCGAGGTCGTGGGTGATCATGATGATCGCCGAGTTGAACTCGCGCTGCAGGTCTTCGAGCAGGTCGAGGATCTGCGCCTGCACGGTCACGTCGAGCGCGGTGGTCGGCTCGTCGGCGATCAGCAGGTCCGGGTCGTTGACCAGGGCCATCGCGATCATCGCGCGCTGCCGCATGCCGCCGGAGAACTCGTGCGGGTACTGAGTCGGCCCGGCGCGCCGGCTGCGGGATGCCGACCCGGCCGAGCATGTCGACCGCCCGCTTGCGCGCCTCGGCCTTGGACGCGTTCGGGTGGTGCACCTGGTAGGCCTCGGCGATCTGCGCGCCCACCGTGTAGTAGGGGTGCAGCGCGGACAGCGGGTCCTGGAAGATCATCGCCATGTCGCGGCCGCGCAGCCGGCGGATCTGCTCCTCGTCGTCCATGCCGACGACGTTGCGGCCGCCGACCGAGGATCTCGCCGGAGATGCGTGGCGCGCTTCGGGTCGTGCAGGCCCAGGATGGTCAGCGAGGTGACGCTCTTGCCGGAGCCGGACTCGCCGACGATGCCCAGGGTCTGGCCGCGCTCGACCGAGAACGACACCCCGTCGACGGCCTTGACCACGCCGTCCTCGGTCGGGAACTGCACCCGCAGGTCGTTGACCTGCAGGTAGGGGCCCGAGTCAGGGGTGGCCGGGCTCTTGGGCGCCGAGGCTGGTGCGGTCACTGTTGTTCTCCCTCGTGCTTCAGCTCAGCCGGACCCGCGGGTCGATCACGGCGTACAGCACGTCAACGATCAGGTTGGCCACGACGATGAACACCGCGGCCAGCAGCACCGTCGCCACGACGATCGGCAGGTTCAGGAACTGGACGGCCTCGACGGTCTCCTTGCCGAGACCGCGGAGGCCGAAGATCGGTCTCGGTGATGAAGGTGCCGCCGAGCGACGCGCCGATGTCGAGGCCGGCGATCGTCACGATCGGCGTGATCGCGGCGCGCAGCGCGTGCTTGGTGTAGACCCGGCGCAGCGGCAGGCCCTTGGCGCGGGCGGTGCGCACGTAGTCCTCGGAGAGGGTCTCCAGCATCGGGCCCGGGAGAGCCGGGCGTAGATCGCGGAGTTCAGGAAGCCCAGCGTGATCCACGGCAGGATCAGGCCGCTGGCCCATTTGGCCGGGTTCTCCGTGAGCGGGGTATAGGACGGGAACGCCAATATGCCCGTCGTGTAAACGAAGACGAAGAGCAGGATCAGGCCGAAGAAGAAGACCTGCATCGACGCGCCGGCGAGCGAGATGCCGATCGCGACCTTGTCGAACACGGTGCCTCTGCGCAGCGCCGAGATCATGCCTAAGGACACGCCGATCAGCAGCCACAGCACGGCGGCGCCGGCGACGATGCTGAGCGTGACCGGGAGCGTCCGGGCCAGGATGGCCGAGACGGGCTCGTTGTTGCGGAACGAGAAGCCCAGGCAGGGCGCCGTCGCATTCCTGCTCGAAGGCAGTGCCCTTCGCCGTACGTGCGGCCGACGAAGATGCCCTTCATGAACCCGGTGTACTGCGTGACGATGGGCTCGTCGCAGGCCGAGGCGGGTCTCCACCGCCGCGATGCTGACCGGGTCGCAGTTCTTGCCGCACATCACCTTCGCCGGCGACGAAGGCACCGCGAAGAAGAGCCCGAAGACGATGATACTGATCGCGATGATCGTCGCGACGCCGACGAGCAAGCGGCGGGTGAGGAACCGGACCATGGGTCGCACCTATCCGATGGAGATCGGCGGTCCGGGCGCGGGCGGCTCTCCGGTAGGAGAGCCACCCGCACCCGATCCGTTTATCGGGATTCGTTACTTACCTGTGGAGCTGTTACGGCTTGACGTACACCTTGCTGACCTGGAGCACGCCGAAGGCGTCGCTCAGGAAGGCGTTGCCGACCTTCGAGCCGTGCAGCACGTAGGTGGCGTCGTAGTACAGCGGAATGCTCAGGCAGGAAGTCCTGTCATGATCTTCTTGTCCAGCGCCATCCACGCCGCGTCCTGCTCGGCCGCCGACAGCGTCTTGATGCGGTCGATCTCGGTGTTCACAGCCGGCTCGTTGAAGTAAGCCAGGTTGTAGTTACCCTCGTCGACGATGTTGCGCCCGTCGTACTGCGGCGGGATGATCGTCGATCCGGTCGGCCAGTCCGAGCCCCAGCCGTGCAGGTAGATGTCGTACGGAGTGTTCTTCCGGCCGACCTCGTCGTAGTAGCTGGTGGCCTCGATGGCCTTCAGCGTGACCTTGAAGCCGGCCTTCTCCAGGCTGGCCCGGATCGCCTCGGCCTGCGCGGTACGCAGCGCGGTGTTGGTGTGCGCCAGCACCAGCGGCGGCGGGGTGGTGCCGCCCAGGATCTCCTTGACCTTGTTGACGTCACCCGTCGCCGGGGCGTTGTAGACGTCGTAGGACTCGAAGCCCGCGGTGGTCGGCGACATCAGCGTGCTGGCCGGCGTGCCGGCGGCGGTGCCACCGATCGCCTTGAGCGCCGCGTCCCGGTCGAGGGCGTAGTAGAGCGCCTCACGGATCTTCTTGTCCTTGATCCGCTGGTTGTTGATGCCCAAGTACCAGACGTACTGCGTCGGGCCCTTGACGACCCGCTCCGCCACGCCGGCGGCAGTGGTCCGCGGCAGGACGGCCGGCGGCGCGTCGGTCCAGGTCATCGCGGCCTGGTCGGCCGGCGCGTCGGCGACGAGCCGCTCCGAGATCTGCTGCGCCTCGAGGCCGAACGTCGAACTTGAAGCCGTCCGGGTAGGCGTTGCGGATCGGGTCCGTGTTGGCGTCCCAGTTCGGGTTGCGCTCGAGCTCGAGCACGTTGTCACGGGTGTAGGACTTGACCTTGTACGGACCGGAGGAGAACGGACGCAGGTCGTAGTTGGCCTTGGTGTCCTTCGCCTGCGGCACCGGCGCGGTCAGTCGGCAACGCGGCCGCGTACGGCATGTCGCAGTGCGCCTCCGCGAACGTGAACTTGATGGTCTTGTCGTCCGGCGTCTCGACGCCGGCCGGCATCTGCGCCACCGTCGTAGGGGCCCTTGTAGGTGGCGTTGTACGCGTCGCCACCCGGGTAGAGCCACTGCTGGATGTAGTGCGGACCCTCGTTCAGCTCGGGGGCGAAGCTACGGGCGATGCCGTAGGCGACGTCCTTCGAGGTGATCGCCGAGCCGTCCTCGTACTTCAGGCCGTCGCGGAGCTTGAACTCCCAGACCTTGCAGTCCTTGTTGACGTCGGTGCCCGGGTTGGTCGCCAGGTCGCCGACCAGCAGCATCTTGCCGTTGCCGTCCTCCTGGTAACCGTTCAGCGACGCGGTAGATCAAGCTGCCGGTCAGCTGCTCGCCACGTTGACGTAGTTACGGGCGGGGTCGAGGTGCTCGAAGTCGGCGACCTGGAAGACCGTCAGCATGCCGCCCTTGGTGGCACCGTCGACGGCCTTGGCCGGGCCGTTGTTGTCGGCGGCCTCGTAGGAGATGGACCCCGTCTGGGTCTTGGTCTCCGCTCCGTTGCCGCCCCCGTCAGAATTGTTGGTGGTCTCACTGCAACCCGCGGCGGTCAAGCGCCACGGCAAGAGCGCCGACGATCAGCGCCCCTCCTTTAAATCGCACGATCTTCTCCCTTCCCGCCCGGCCGGGGCTCCCTCAGCTCCAAGGTGTCCGGACGAAACGTGCGTGTTGCGAAAGACTTGGCTGGTACGCGGTTCTAGCGCGAGGACTTCGGGTCCAGGGCGTCACGCAGCGAGTCACCGAGCAGGTTGAACGCGAGCACCAGGACGAAGATCGTGATGCCCGGCCAGAAGGTGTACATCGGATCGGCTGGCCACGTACTGGATCGAGTTGAAGATCATCCGGCCGAGGTCGGGGGTGGGCTCGATGACGCCGATGCCGACGAAGGCGAGCGCCGCCTCGGTGGTGATGAAGGCCGGCACGTTGAGCGACAGCGTCACCAGGATCGGCGCCCAGATGTTGGGCAGCAGCTGGCGGAAGAGGATGTGCCCGGTGCCCGCGCCGGCCGCCCGGGCGGCCTCGACGAACTCCCGCTCCCGCAGCGCGATCACCTGGCCGCGGACGAGCCGGGCGGTGTAGGTCCAGCTGAACAGCGCGAAGGTCGCGATGATCAGGCCGACCCGGAACGGCGGCGGGATCGCGTCGCGGTCGCCGTAGAAGTTGTCCTCGACGATCGGGATGATCGCCAGCGCGAAGATCAGGAAGGGGAAGGCCAGCGTCAGGTCGATGACCCAGTTGATCGCGGTGTCCAGCCAGCCGCGGGCGTAGCCGGCGGCGATTCCGATCAGGACACCCACGGTGGAGGCGATGATCGCGGCGGCGAAGGCGATCAGCAGCGAGGTGCGGATGCCGTAGACCAGCTGCATCAGGATGTCGCGACCGTTGCCCGGCTCGAGGCCCAGCCAGTGCGTGCTGTTCATGCCGCCGGCGTAGCCGAGCGGCATGCCGAAGTCGTTGAGCTTGCTGGTGAACGGCTCGGTCGGCGAGATGCCCCGCAGCTTGCCGATCACCGGCGCGAGCAGGGCCAGACGCCACGAGGAACGCGAGGGTGATCGCGCTGACCGCGGCGGTGCGGTCGCGCTTGAGCCGCAGCCAGGCGAGCTGGCCGGGCGAGCGACCGACGAACGCCTTCTTCTCCGACTCGCCAACTGGGGGGTCGACCGGGGAGTTGACCTCCATCCCGACGGCGCCGCCAAGGCCATCGGTAGTTGCGGCGGCGGGGAAATCCGGCGCCGAGTCGGTCTTACTCATGGACGGGGGCCTCCTAGATCGGACGAAGGGTCGCTTCGCCTGTTCGGCAAAAGCTAGCTGTCGTGAAGCGACTTCGGAATAGTCGAATGCATCGTTCAGATAACAGTGATGGCAGCGGACGGGCGGTTAGGTGTAACAGCGAGCCGACTGTGCACATCAGACGGAAGGCCGCGCAAATCAGACCAAATCGGCCACTGTCGGTGCGACCGAATGGAACCGTTTTGCTCGTTTTCCCAGCTGTGTCCAGCAGCCACCCGCCATCATTCCGACACGCTCCGTGCAGATGACGAGACGCGTCGGCGCAGATTTTAGGTTGCACGAATGGGGGAACATTGGGGTGGAGCCTTGCGGCCACACGCCGGAGCCGGCCCGCCCCAAGGGCAGACGCGCGACCTAGATCAACACACCGACCGGGCGCGCACAAGGGTTCGAAACAAGACGTTCACAATCGACCGGCGCCTACTGCGGACGTGGCGGCGAAACTCAGCGAGCGGCGCATGGCGACGAGCGCCGGGCCGCATCACCGCGAACCCGCGCAAGTATGGGCATATCTGAAGATTTACACCAGGCGGCGGTCGGCGGCCCAGCGGGAGAGCTCGTAGCGGTTCGACATCTGCAGCTTGCGCAGGACGTTCGACACGTGCGTCTCCACCGTCTTGATGGAGATGAACAGCTCCTTGGCGATCTCCTTGTAGGCGTAGCCGCGGGCCAGCAGCCGCAGCACCTCGCGCTCGCGGTTGGTGAGCTGGTCGAGCTCCGGGTCGGCGACGGCGGTGTCGGAGCGGCTCGCGAACGCGTCCAGCACGAAGCCGGCCAGCCGCGGGCTGAACACCGCGTCACCGTCGGCGACCCGGCGGATCGCGGCGGCGAGCTCGTCGGAGGAGATGGTCTTGGTGACGTAGCCGCGCGCGCCGGCCCGGATCAGCCGATCACGTCTTCGGCGGCGTCGGAGACGCTCAGCGCCAGGAAGCGGACCTGCGGGTGGGTACGGCGGACGACCTCGAGCACCGCGCGGCCGCCACCGTCGGGCATGTGCACGTCGAGCAGGACCACGTCGGGCTCGAGCGCGCCGATCCGGCTCACCGCCTCGGCGACGGTGCTGGCCTCGCCGATCACGTCGACCCGGCCGGCCAGCTCGGCGCGGACGCCGGCCCGGAACATGGCGTGGTCGTCGACGACGAAGACCCGCAGCCGCCTGGGGCGCCTCGGTCGGAGTCGGGTTCTCGGTCATCTGACACTCACCTGTCTTTGCTGGCGTTGGGCCACTAGCTTTGGTGCCCCGGCGCGGCCGCCGTGGGCGACACCCGCGCGATCGGGAGGAACAGTCGCACCTCGGTGCCGGTCGCCCGGCTCGCTTCGGATCTCCGACCGGCCGCCGTGGCGGGCCATCCGGCCGATGATCGAGCCGCGCACGCCGTGTCGGGTCTCTTCCACTGTAGATGGGTCGAAGCCCGCACCGCGATCGCGAACGAAGACGCTCAACTGGTCCGGCTCGGCCTCGGCGTAGAGGGAGACGGTCTGCACCTTGGCGTGCCGGGCGGCGTTGACCATGGCCTCCCGGGCGGCGGCGACCAGCGCGCCGACCCGCTCGTCGGTGTCCCGGTCGCCGACCACCACGGTCTCGACGGTGATCGCGAAGGTGTCCTCGACCTCGGCCGCCGCCTGCTCCAGCGCCGCCGCGAACCGCTCGGTCGGCGACGCGGTCGGCTTGTAGAGCCAGTTGCGCAACGAGCGCTCCTGGCCGCGGGCCAGCCGCTGGACCACCTTGACGTCACCGGCGTTGCGCTGGATCAGCGCGAGCGTGTGCAGCACCTGGTCGTGCACCATGGCGGCGACCTCGGCGCGCTCCTGCTCCCGGATCCGCCCCTCGCGCTCGGCGCGGAGCTGGTTGAACGTGCGCCACAGGGCCGGGCCGGCGACCACCGCCGACGCCGAACAGGCCGACCAGCGCGAAGATCACGCCGTTGATCACCGCGCCGATGTCACCGGACGGCGCGTAGACCGCGACCACGCCGATGACGCCGGTCGCGACGAGCACGCCGCCGCCGATGAAGCGGAGCAGGAACGCCCGCCGGTCGCTCTCGTCGACCACCGCCGCGAGCCAGGGCATGCTCGGCAGCGTCTCGCTCCACTGCCGGCGCCGTTCGGGTCGGACTGGTGCCAGATCACGCCCGCGCCGACCGCGACCAGCGCGATCAGCCAGCCGCCGGTGGCGGCGGCGCCGACCGAGTTGAAGCAGGAGCGCCTGGGTGATCAGGACACCCACACCGATCAGCAGGAACGGGAACACCTGGGCCAGGCCGCGCCGGGGCGCGTCACCCGAGGTGCGCGCCCGCTGCGGCAACACGGCCCAGAACGCGGCGTAGAGCAGGAGCCCGAGCCCGCTGAACCCCAGCAGCAACACGAACGCCACGCGTACCCGGGTAGGCGGGACGCCGAGGTGCTCGGCCAGGCCGGCGGCCACACCGGCGACCATGCGGCGATCGCGAGCACGGTAGAGGCGCGGGACGGTCTGTGCGGTGGGTGCGGTGATGACGGGCCTCCTTTCGGTGGTTCCGATCGTCACACGTATGGCCGTGCCGCGACCACGGGGAGGGCCCCTACCTGGGGCGCTGGATTTCTCAGGGTCCGCTCAGGGTCCGTTCCGGAGGCCGCTCGGGCACTCGCGCCGCCAGTATCGACGGTATGACCGAGACCCCCGAGACACCGGCCGGCCCGCGCCCGGCGGACGAGGCCGCCGCGCCGCCGCCCGGACCACCGCCGCCGCCCCCACCGGGCGCCGGCTTTGGCGCCCAGCCGGGCACGGCCGGCTTCGCCACGCGGTACGGGCTGACCCGTCCGCACAACGGGCGATACCTCGCCGGGGTCTGCGCGGCCATCGGGCGGGCCACCAACACCGACCCGATCCTGTGGCGGGTGCTGTTCGCGGTGCTCACCTTGTTCTTCGCGGTCGGCGTGCTGATCTACGTGACGGCGTGGCTGCTGATCCCGGCCGAGGGCGACACCGCGTCGCCGATCGAGTCGGTGCTCGGCAAGGGCCGGTCCAGCATGTCGCCGGTCACCGCGATCATCCTCGGCGTCGGCTGCACGGTGCTGTTCGGCTTCCTGGTCACGGACGCGTTCCGCGCGGTCGTGCTGGGCGCCGCGATTCTGATTGGAGGCGCGTTGCTGCTCAACCGCAACCAGCGCGGGCCACAGCCCGTGCCGTCGGGGCCGATGGACGACCGGTTCACCTGGTCGAACATCTCGCCCTGGTCGGGACCGGCACCGTGGGCGGGTGCCACCCGTTGGCAGTCCGCACCGGAACAGCCGACCCAGCCGTTCGCGGCACCGGGATCGGCGCCCGCCGCGGCACCGCCGCCCCCGGTCGCGGTCGACGAGCCGACCCGGGCGTACGACGCGCCGGCGGCCACGGCGCAGTTCCCGTCGCCGGCCGCGCAGTTCCCCCGCCCACGGCGCAGTACCCGCCGGCCGCCGGGCCGTATCCGCCCCGCCAGCAGGGCTACCAGCCGCCGTTCGCGCCCTACGGGCCCTACGGTGGGCCGCCGCTCCCGCCGCCGGCACCCCCGAAGCCGGCCAAACCGCCGAAGCCGCCGAAGGAGCGCTCGGCGCTGGGCTTCGCGACCTTCTCGATGATCTTCGTGGCGATGGGCGTCGTGGCGATGCTCGACCTGCTCAACGTGATCCGGGTCAGGCCGACCACGTACTTCGCCGCCGCGCTGCTGACCATCGCGCTCGGCCTGCTGGTCGGCGCCTGGCTGGGCCGGGCCCGCTGGCTGATCGCGCTGGGCCTGGCCGCGGCGGCCGCGCTCGGCATCTCGTCCATCGCCGAGTACCAGGTCGACCACGACAAGATCGGACCCCGCGAGGCGATCTGGGAGCCACGGTCGCTGGAGGAGCTTCGACCGACCTACCGGCTGCCGTTCGGAGACGCCCGGCTCGACCTGACGAGCCTCGACTTCGCGGGTCAGGCCAAGGACGTCGACATCAACCTCAACGCCGGCGAGCTCGAGGTGCGCGTGCCGGACAACGTCGACGTGTTCGCCGACGTCAGCATCGACGCCGGCGACGCGCAGGTCTTCGACCGGTCGGTGAGCGGGCTGGGCCAGTCGGTGACCGTCGCGGACAAGGGCGAGGACGGCGTCGGCGGCGGCACGCTGCGGCTCACCATCCACGTCAACACCGGACGGGTGGAGGTCTCCCGATGAAAGCGCACCGCACCGACGCGGTCTCCCTGGTCTTCGCGATGATCTTCCTGGCGATCTTCGGCTGGTGGGTGTTCGCCCAGGTCGTCAACGTCAACGTGCCGGCCGCCGGCTGGTGGGTCGCGTTCGGGCTGATCCTGCTCGGCCTGCTCGGCCTGGTCGGCGCGGTCCGGTCGGCCCGCAACGGCAACGCGGCGCAGCGCTCGGCGGTCCCGGTCAGTTCCGGAGCCGATCCGTTGCCGTCGATCGACCCGGAGCCGGTGCCGGCCGGCGACCAGACGGCGGACCTCGGCGAGCCGGTCTCGGCTCCGCCGCGTGGTCAAAACCACGGGTAGAGCGGTTCGGCACCTATGCTGGCCGGTGGAGGTTGTCACCTCCGCCGGCCAGCGCCGTGTCCGGGCCCTGTGGGACCCGCGCCGCGCCGCCGGCCCATCGATCTCGAACGCTGAGGAGCCAGCCCGACATGACCGCCTCCCCCGCGCACACCGCCGACCGCGGCCGCGACAGCTTCGGCGAGCGCGCCGCGCGCACGCTCACCGCCGAACTCGCCCGCCACGCCGGCCCCAAGACCGCCCTGGTGGTCGGTGCCGCGCCCGGGTCGGCGGTGCTCCAGGCCGCGATCGACGCGCTGCTGCCGGGCGACGCGCTGGTGGTCACCCCGGGCGCGGGCACCACGAGCGCCGCGCTGCGGTCCCACGTGCACCAGCAGGGCCAGTGGGTCGGTGACCGGGTGCGGGTGGCCGAGTCGGTCGGCGAGGCCGACCCGGCGCAGGTCGTGATCGTCGGCGAGGCGCTGACCGGGTCCGCGGAAGACGCCCGGGCGACCATCGACGGGCTGGCCAAATACCTCGCCGACGGTGGCGTGCTGACCGTCGCGGCGCCGGCGCTGCCCGGGCTGACCGGTGGCGCCGCCGCCGAGCTCGACCGCCAGGCCGCGCTCTTCGGTGTCGGCTCCGACCTGGTGCTGGCCAACCGGCCGCCGGTGCGGGTGCACCGGCTGCGCTTCTCCCCCGCCGACGCCGCTCTGGCCGAGCGGCTGGCTCCGGCCTACCGGCCGTCGAGCGTCCCGCTGACCCGTTCGATGCACATCGACTCCAACGGCGTGGCCGCCGCCGGCATCGCCCTCGGCCTGGCCGCGCTGACCCGGCGGGCCCGCCCCACGTCCAAGCTGTGGCTGGTGCCCGCGCTGGCCGCGCTGCCCGGTCGCCGCGTTCTTCCGCGACCCCGAGCGGGACGTGCCGGAAGACGCCACCGCCGTGGTGGCGGCCTCCGACGGCAAGGTCCTCTCGGTCGAGCGGGTCACCGACGAGCGCTTCGGCGACGGCGAGTTCCTGCGGATCGCGGTCTTCCTGTCGGTCCTCGACGTGCACGTCAACCGCAGCCCGGTGGCCGGCAAGGTGGTCGACTACTTCGTCACCGACGGCGGCTACGCGGCGGCGATGAAGCCGGCAGCGGAGCACAACGTGGCCGCGTACACGGTGCTCGACACCGCCGCGCGGCACGGTCGTGGTGGCGCAGCGCACCGGCCTGATCGCCCGCCGGATCGTGCAGCGCGCGCCCGTCGGCGCGCTGCTGGCCCGCGGCGAGCGCTTCGGCCTGATCCGGTTCGGCTCCCGCACCGACGTCTACCTGCCCGCCGACACCGCCGACGCGCTGGTGGCCCCGGGCGACCGGGTGGTCGGCGGCGCATCGGTGATCGCCCGCTGGCGCTGAGGTTCGGACCCGCTAGTCGATGCCGCGGGCGGTGAGGGCGTCGGCCAGGTCGTCGGAGTGCTTCAGCGTCATGATCAGCAGGGGCACGACGAAGGCCAGCGGAGCCAGGGGTACGCCGCGGGCGCGTTGTGCCTCCCGGATCTGCGCGGCGAAGCCGGCGATGACCGGGATCGTGGTGATGGTCATCGAGAGCATCAGCGCGACCCGGCTGGGGTTGACGCCCACCCGACGCAGCGGCGACAGCGCCCGCTCGATCGCGTCGACTAGATCGCTCGGTGCGGGTGGTCAGGGTGACCAGGTTGGCCAGCAGGATCACCACGACCACCCGGACGACGTTGGCCGCCACCGTCAGCCCGGGCAGGAAGAACACCTGGCACAGCACCATCACCAGCACGAGCCAACGCAGCCGCCACGACCTGCCGGCCGACCTCGACCGCACCGAGCCCGGCCAGCAGGTAGCCGGCGGCGACCGCGAGCGTCGTGCCGGCCAGCGACCAGGGGTTCGCCGGTGCCAGCGAGACGGCCAGCGCGAGCGCCATCACGACGAGCAGCTTCGGGCCGGCCGGCAGCCGGTGCAGCACGCTGTCGCCGGGCCGGTAGCAGCGAGATCATGCCTGGTCCTGGTCGTGCTCGTACCGGGCGATGACCGGTGCCGGGTCGCCCTGGTCGACCAGGCGGCCGTCGTCGAACCGCAGCGCGACGTCGCACCGGGCGGCCAGAGCGCAGGTCGTGGGTGACCAGGACGAGCTGCTGCGGCATCTGGTCGAGCAGGAAGCCGGCGATCCGCCGGCTGTTGGCCGCGTCCAGGTAGGCGGTCGGCTCGTCGGCGACCACCAGGCTGGGCTCGCCGATCAGCACCGCGCACAGGGCGAGCAGCTGTTTCTGACCGCCGGAGAGGGTGTGCGCGGGCGAGTCGGCGTACTCGGACAGGCCTATCCGGTCGAGTGCGGCCGCGACCCGCTCGCGGACCTCGGCGCGGGACAGCCCGCGTCCGCGCAGCGAGAACGCGGCGTCCTCGGCGACCGTCGGCATGATGATCTGGGTGTCCGGGTTGCTGAACACGAAGCCGACCCGGCGGCGCAGCTGCCGGGACTGCCGGACCGGGTCGATGCCGTGCACCCGCACCTCGCCGGTGGTCGGGGTGACCAGGCCGTTGAGGGTGCGGGCGAAGGTGGACTTGCCGGACCCGTTGGAGCCGATCACGGCGATCCGGCGCTCGTGCGAGGCGCACCGACACGTCCCGCAGGGCGGTGCGGGCCGGGAACTCGACCGTGACGGCGGACAGCTCGATCTCGGTCATCGGACCACCTCGAACAGGGCTGCCACGCCGAGCCCGCCGCCGACCGCGGCCGTGGCCAGGCCCAGCGTGCCGGCGGGGGCGCCGGAGCGGGCCAGCCGGCTGAACAGGCGGACCACGCCGACCGCCGCGCTGGCACCCCACGGGTGGCCGAGCGCGAGCGCGCCCCCGTCGGCGCAGACCCGGGGGTCGATCCGTCAGGCCCAGCCGGCCGAGGGCGGCCAGCGTCTGCGCCGCGAAGGCCTCGACGATCTCGATGGCTGCGATGTCGGCGAGCGTGACGCCGGCCTCTCGCAGGAGCTGCTCGACCGCGGGCGACCGGTCCGAGGCCGGGCAGCGCCGGGTCGCAGCCGACGGTGGCGGCCGCGATGATGGCCAGCCCGGGAGTGCCGGCCCGGCTGCCGGCCGGGACGAGCGCGACCGCGGCGGCGCCGTCGCTGTCGCGGCAGGAGTTGCCCGCCGTGAGCGTGCCGCCGGCGTCGGGGAACAGCGGCGGGAACCGGTCGAGCATCGCCGGGATGCGTTCGCGGGGGCCGCTGTCGGCTTTGACGCCCGCTACCGCCACCAGCTCGGCGTCGAAGCCGCCCCCGTCGCGGGTCCGCACGGCGAGGCGGTGGCTGCGCGCGGCGTACGCGTCCTGGCGGTCGCGGTCGATGCCGTCGAACACGGCGAGGTCCTGCGCGGCGCGGACCATGTCGGGGTCGGGATGGCCCGGCGGCGCGAACGGAGCCCGGGCGTACGCGACGCCGTCGGCGATCCGGGTCGGCGCGGTGGAGGAGCTCTCCACGCCGCCGGCGACCCGCAGCCGACCGTCGCCGGCACGGATGGCGTCCGCGGCGGTGATGATCGCGGCGAGGCCGCTGCCGCACTGCCGGTCGATGGTCATCCCCGGCACCGCGACGTCCAGGCCGGCCGCCAAGCGCGGCCACGCGGGCGATGTTGCCGCCCGGACCCATGCAGTTGCCGAGGACGACGTCGCCGACCGGGCCGAACGCCGGGCCGGCATCGTCCAGACAGGCCCGGATGACCGGTGCGGCGAGCTCGGCCGCGGTCAGCCGGGCGAGGGCGCCGCCTTTGACCGCGATCGGGGTGCGCCGCGCGGCCACCACGACGGGCGTGTTCGGGTCAACCAATCCGGGCCACCCGTCCCTCGATCGCCGCGTGCCGGATCTGTTCGCGGGCCGGCTTGCCGGCGGCGGTCCGGGGCAGCTTGTCCGTCCAGAACCAGCGGCGCGGCCGGTGGGTGCCGGTCAGCAACGTGCCGGCCTGGCTCCGCAGTTCCGCGGCCGTCGGCGGGCGCCGCCCGGGCTCGGTCTCGATCACCGCGGCGACCAGTTCGCCGGCCCGCTCGTGCGGCAGGGCGAAAACCACGGCGTCCGCGATCCCGTCGATGCCGAGCAGCGCGGCCTCGACGTCCTCGGGCACCACGGTCGCGGCGGCGGTCAGGATGGCGCCGTCGCTGCGGCCGCGCAGCCGCAGCGGGCCGGACAGGTCGGGGTCGACCAGGTCGCCGACCGTGGCCCAGCCGTCGGGCGCACGGCGGAACGGGCCGTCGGCCGCGCCCAGATAGCCGGCGGCGAAGTAGCCGGACCGGACCCAGAGCACGCCCTCGTCGACCCGCAGCTCGACGCCGTCGAACGGCCGGAGCCCCTGCCCGTCGGGGTCGACCGCGACGAACGACAGCTCGGCGGCGCCGTAGTAGCTGACCACCCGGATCCCGGCGGCCTCCGCCCGGGCGCGCAGGCCCGGGTCGAGCCGCGCGCCGCCGATCAGGGCGACCCGCAGCCGGTGTGCGCGCGACCGGTCTCGAGGATGTCGCGCAGCGCGTACGGGGTGCCGTGCAGCACGGTGGCGTGGGCCAGGTCGGCGGCGGAGACGGTGTGGGCGCGCGGCAGCAGCACCGTGGCGCCGACGGTTCTGGCGTGCGCGACCGAGAACATCGTCACCGAGGAGACCAGCGGGGACGGGAGGTAGACGACGTCGTCCCCGGTGAGGCCGGTCAACCGCTCGACGCCGGGAACGAGGCCGCCCAGGACGCGGCGGTGCGCACGATCATGCGCGGCGCGCCGGTGCTGCCCGAGGTGAAGGTGCCCCAACCCATCCCGGGTACGGGCGCCGCCGCCTCGACCCGTCCGCGCAGCGCGGCCCAGTAGCTGTCGTCCCAGCGATCGTCGCCGACCAGCGGGACTCCGCCGGCGTCGTGCACGGCGAACGCGGTGACCAGGGCGGTGACCCGGTCCGGGTGGCGAATCGGGACCAGGCGGCCGGGCAGGCCCGTGCTCGTCGCGCCGTCGATCCGGTCGCGCAGGTCCTTCTCGGACAACCGCGTGTCGCCGCAGAGCAGTGCGGTCACGACGGGACCGGGCCGCTGCCCGTACGCCGGAGTCGGGTGGGGTTGCCGAAGGCACGGGGATAGGCGCGCCAGAGCGCCATCGTGATGACCGTGGCGGCGACCGCCTTGAGCAGGTCGCCGGGCAGGAACGCGGCGCTGGTCGTCGCGGTCTCGCGCAGGGCGAGGCCGGTGACCGCCGACTGCACGGGGATGCCGATCGCGTAGACCACGAGGGCGCCGCCGACGAAGCAGCCGACCGCCGTGCGCCACCAGACCGGCGGCCGGCCACCGAAGCGGACGATCGCGCCGACGACGAAGGCGCCGAGGATCCAGCCGATCAGGAAGCCCGCGGACGGGCCGACGAACACGCCCGCGCCGCCGCGGCCGCCGGACAGCAGCGGGAGGCCGGCGAGGACCAGCAGCAGGAAGATCACGGCGGCGGCGGCGCCACGCCAGGCGCCCAGCACCGCGCCGGCGAGCATGACGCCGAGGGTCTGCGCGGTGATCGGCACGGCTCCGCCGATGGGTATCGCGCCCGGGATTCCCAGCACCGCGATGATGGCGGCGAACGCGACGATCCTCGTGATGTCGCGCGTCTCGAGCCTGCGGGCTCCGTCCATCGACTCTCCCTCCTGAACGCCGTTCACCTGAACACCGTTCTCCTGAACGGCGTTCACTATAGTGGTGGGATGCCGAGATCGGATAGCACCGGGTATGTCCGGAACAGCCGCGACGACGTCGTCAGCGCGGCCCTCGGATCCTCGACCAGCAGGGCCTGCCCGACCTGACGATGCGGCACCTGGCGACCACCCTCGGCGTCGCGCCCAGCGCGCTGTACTGGCACTTCCCCAACAAGCAGTCGCTGCTGGCCGCAGTCTCCGACCAGATCATCGCCGCCGCCCGACCCAGCGCCGCCCCGACCGACGACTGGCGGAGCACGGTGCGGGCGGAGGCGGCGGCGCTGCACGACGCGCTGCTGGCCTTCAAGGACGGCGCGGAGGTCGTCTCCAGCACGCTCGCCCTGGGTCTGGGCGCGGACGCCCTCCAGCGGCGGTTGGCGGCCGCGATCGGCCGGGGCGGTTTCGACGACCAGACCACCGCGCTGGCGGCCGAAACCTTGGTCCACTTCATCGTCGGCCACGCGTTCCACCGCCAGCAGCGCATGCAGGCCGACAGTTTGGGCGCGGTCGCGGCACAGCACTCCCTGGACCGCGAAAACCCGGCCGACCGGCCGACCACCCCCAGGCCTTCGACCTGGGCATCACGCTCCTGGTCGCGGGCCTCGACACCCAGTCACGCACCACACCGCCACTCGGCGACCGCAACGGCAGCTGACCATCCGCCCTTCGCTCTGGGGTGAGAGTTGGCGGCCGCGGGCCTGGCAGCGCAGCGGTCTCTGGCGGGAACAACGGTCGCCCCCACCACGGACCCGAGCCAGCTAGCTGTAGAAGTAATCGGCCCCCACCCAGATGGGTGAGGGCCGCGAGATGACGATCGGGTCAGGCGGTGCGGCGCTGGCGGAGCCAGAGCAGGGGGCCGCTGGCCAGGTAGGCGACGACGATCGCGAAGAAGGTCGCGCGGATGTCGAGCAGGCCGCCGATCACCGGGACCAGCAGGAGCCACGGCGGCAGCTTCACCAGCCGGGCCAGCTTGGCGTAGGGGAAGCTCGAGACCATCGTGAAGGCCAGGATGGCGACACCGGCGACCACCACCGTGCCGGAGACCGGCAGGCCGATCAGGACCGCGAGCGCGAGCACCGCGGCGGCCATCGTGGTGGGCACGCCGCAGAAGAAGCGGCCGTCCTTCGGTGAGACGTTGAAGCGGGCCAGGCGTATCGCGGCGCAGCCGGCGACCAGGGCGCAGGCGACCGCGGCCGCCGCCGTCGAGACGGTGCCGTGCAGCGACGCGTAGACCACGACCGGCGCGGCGAGGCCGAACGAGCACATGTCGGCCAGCGAGTCCATCTGCGCGCCGAACGGGCTGGCCACGCCCAGGCGGCGGGCGAGGATGCCGTCGAGGCCGTCGAAGACGACGCAGGCGACAAGGAAGGCCGCGGCGATCCGGACGTCGCCGGCCATGGCCAGGAAGATGGCACCCAGGCCGAGCCCGAGGCTCGCCAGCGTGCAGCCGTTGACCAGGGCGAACTTGGCGCGGCGGGCTAGCGTACGCTCACCGGGCAGCAGCGGGATGGCCATGCCGGCGGTGGGGGCCGCCTCGCTCGGGCCGACCGCGGGGCTGACGGGTGCGATCGCCTGGATCTCGCGAACGGCCAGCGGGTCGATGGAGTGGCTGTCCGGGTGCACCAGGGCGACCCGGGAACGCCGGCCGACCCGCACGCGCAGGACCTGCCGGGCGAGATTGCTGCTGCCGCGTCGAATGCCGTACCACCGGCGACCACCGGGGCGTGGGCTGTCGAAACTGACGCGCGCACTATCGCTGGTGATACGCCGACGCCAAGGGGCTCTCGGCACGTGGTCCTCCAGGTCCGGATCGGATTTCTCCGCCGCCAGTCGAGCAACCGCCCGATCTTGCGGTCTACACCATCGCACAGATGGTGCTGGTTGGCGAGACTCGTACACGGTTCTATCGGATGAACCAGGTACGAACGCGACAGTTTTCACTTAAGCGGCATAGCCGACGGTACGAGCTCTAGGCCCAACCACCGATTATAGGCCCTAGCCGGCAACATTGGTGATTTGTGGCGTCTGGGCAGGTCAGGCCATCGCCGCCGCCGCGACATCGGTGAGCGTCAGGCCGCGTACCTCGTCGCGGGTGAACCAGCGCGCGTCGACGGTCGATCCGCCCACCTCGGCGACCCGGGGTTCGGTGGGTGCCGCGACCGCGACCCGGTAGATCACCCGCACCGCGTGCCAGTCCATCGGATGGGGCTCGGGCCCGATCGCCCGCGGGTTGTGGCGGTCGGACACCGCGAGCAGCTCGACGATCTCCCCCACCTGCCCGGACTCCTCCGCGATCTCGCGCAACAGCCCCGCGGCGGGCTGCTCACCGAAGTCGGTGCCGCCGCCGGGCAGGTGCCACTTGCCGGCACCGGGAAACCCTTGCGAGATCTTCGTCAGGAGTACGCCGCGCGGCGAGGTGACCAAGCCGTACGCGGCGAACCGCTGGCCCTGGTCGGCCCGCAGCGGCGGTGGCGGCTGCCGGCGCCCGAGGGGGTGCGGCGCGGCGAAGTCCAGCGGCACGACGGGCTGCCCGAGCAGTTCGGCGGTGAACGGCATCAGCCGCAGGTCGGCCAGGTCGCGCCGGTCGACCCAGGCGACGTCGTCGCTGGTGCCGGCCGCCTCGCGGCGCATTTTGCCGCGCAGCACGCGGACCTCGTACACGATCAGGTCGAAATGCCAGGAGACGTCGATGTCCCAGAGCTCGCGGACGGAGGCCATCGCGGTGACCGGCCGGCCGACCTCGATCTCCAGCCCGGTCTCCTCGCCGTATTCGCGCACCAGCGCGTGCGCGGGCGACTCACCGTGTTCGAGGCCGCCGCCGGGGATCTGCCAGACCCCGGGGAAGTCGGACTTATCCGACGAGCGGGCGAGCAACACCCGATCCCCGTCCCGGCACAGCCCGTACGCGCCGATTCGCCGCCGTTGCTCCATCGAACAAACGATCTTACCGGCCGGTAGCTTGTGCCCGCCTATTCGGGGAAGGCGGCGCGGACGGCCTCGGCGGTGACTTCGGTGATCGCGGACGGGGGCAGGTCGCGCAGCTCGTCGGCCGGGAACCAGCGGGCGTCGTCGGTCGAACCACCGACGTCGGCGACCTTCGGCGCGGCGGGGCTGTCGCACTCGACCCGGTAGAACGCCCGGACGCCGTGCCAGTCGATCGGATAGCCCTCGGGGCCGAGCGAGGCCGCGTCGCGGTGGCTGGCGACGCCGA
The DNA here is from genome assembly GCA_963840005.1 of uncultured Actinomycetota bacterium. GTDB lineage: Bacteria > Actinomycetota > Actinomycetes > Mycobacteriales > Micromonosporaceae > Asanoa. Next base: position 36,716 of record CAWIXO010000048.1, read on the forward strand.
GCAGGGAGACGAGGCGGCCGGCCTGGCCGGTCTCCTCGACCAGCTCGCGGAGCAGGGCCGCGCCGGGCTGCTCGCCGAAGTCGGTGCCGCCGCCGGGTAGGTGCCAGCAGCCCGCACCGGGGTAGCCGGCGGCGACCCGGGTCAGCAGCACCCGGCCGGCCGGGTCGGTGGCCACCGCGTAGGCGGCGAAGCGCTGGGCGCGGTGCAGGCCGTCCGGGCCGGGCGCGGCGTAGAAGGACGGGAAGTCGGGGGTCTCGTCCGGGCGCAGGTCGATCGAGCCGGGCGGCAGGCCGAGCGCGTTGGCCGTGAACGGCCGCAGCGGCAGGCCCTTGGCCTCGTCGAGGGTGTGCCAGCGGGCCAGGTCGGTGGGCTGGCCGACCCGGTCGAGCAGGGTGCCGCCGCGCACCGACGCGGCGTAGATGAGGCGGTCGGTGTGGATGGTGACACCGCGGTGCGGGAGGGCACGCATGTCGGCGAGGACGTCGTGCAGGCCGGTGACCGTGATCGACAGGCCGGTCTCGGCGGCGCTCTCGCGTACGACCGTGTGGTTCGGGTCCTCGCCATGGTCGACGGCGCCGCCGGGCAGGGACCAGGCACCGGGCGTGCCGGAGCGGGTGGACGCCCGGACCAGCAGCACGCGGCCGCTGCCGTCGGTGCAGACGGCGTAGGCGGCGATGCGGCGGACAGGCTCGAGCGCAGGAGTCACAGAGGGAGATTCTTCCCGAATCACTCGACACCTCCGGCTCCGGAGTCGGATTGCTGACACTTGATCACCCGCAGGGGTCAGGATTCAGGGTACGGGTCCGGGCGGTACCCGAGGTAGAACCGTCCTGGCGGGTGGACCGTAGAAGCATGACGACGAGCGCGAACCCACCGTACAAACAGCTACGCCGCACCACCGACGACAAGATCATCGCAGGCGTCTGCGGCGGCCTCGGCCGCTACTTCGGCGTCGACCCGGTACTGATGCGCGTGATCTTCGCGGTCACCGTGGTCCTCACCGGCGGCCTGGCGCTGTTCGCCTACCCGGTGCTGTGGTTCCTGATGCCGGAAGACCGCCAGGCCGGCGGCGCTATGGCCGGCGGCCACCGGATCGGCGCCGTGGCAGGCGCAGACCCGCGGCGCGAGCGGCTACCAGCCGCCGACCTACCAGCGCCCGGCGGGCCCGCAGGCCTACCAGGCGCCGGAGGGCCAGCCGTCCTACGTGGAGCCGACCTACCCGACCCGGGCCGACGAGCCGCCGGCCACCGGCACCGGGTTCGGCACCGCGACGGGCACGAGCGAGGGCGACGACCCGAATACGGCGCCTCGGCCGTAACGGCGGGCCGGTCGTCGCCGGAGGTTTTGCCGGCCCGCGCAAGCGGGCCGGCAAGGCCGTCTCGCCAAGGTCGTCCGTCGCGCGAACCAACTGGTTGGTTGGTTTCGCGCCGGGCAGCGCCCGCACGACAACCCCACAGCGCGAGCACGAACCAACCGGATGGTTGGTTTCGCGCCAGGCAGCGCCCGCACGGCGGAACCCAACAAGGCCGCCGGTCGGCAAGGCCAAGCGCAGCACGCCGAGCGCGGCACAGCCGAACGCGGCGAGACCGGGCCGCGGCCAAGGCCGGAGGCGGCAAGGCCGCGCGGCAAAAACGGGCGCGGCAAGACAGGCGGCGGCAAGGCCGCTGGCCGGCACGACAGCAGCCGGTATCTCCGCGGCGGCCTTTCGGGCCTTTGGGCCGCGGTGACCGCCCGGTGTTAGCGGACGGCGGGGGTTACTCCCACTCGATGGTGCCCGGGGGCTTGCTGGTCACGTCGAGGGCGACGCGGTTGACTTCGGGGACCTCGTTGGTGATGCGGGTGGAGATCCGGGCGATCACGTCGTAGGGCAGCCGGGACCAGTCGGCGGTCATCGCGTCCTCGCTGGACACCGGGCGCAGGACTACCGGGTGGCCGTAGGTGCGGCCGTCGCCCTGGACGCCGACGCTGCGGACGTCGGCCAGCAGCACCACCGGGAACTGCCAGACGTCGCGGTCGAGGCCGGCGGCGGTCAGCTCCTCGCGGGCGATCAGGTCGGCCGCGCGGAGCATGTCGAGCCGGTCGCGGCTGACCGCGCCGATGATGCGGATCGCCAGGCCCGGGCCCGGGGAACGGGTGCCGCCAGACCATCGCGTCGGGCAGGCCGAGCGCCGTGCCCAGCGTGCGGACCTCGTCCTTGAACAGCGTGCGCAGCGGCTCGACCAGCGCGAACTTCAGGTCTTCGGGCAGGCCGCCGACGTTGTGGTGTGACTTGATGTTGGCGGTGCCGGTGCCGCCGCCGGACTCGACCACGTCGGGGTAGAGCGTGCCCTGCACGAGGAACTCGACGTCGCCCTCGGCGGCGATCTCGCGGGCGGCCTGCTCGAACACCCGGATGAACTCGCGGCCGATGATCTTGCGCTTCTGCTCCGGGTCGGTCACGCCGTCGAGCGCGGTCGAGGAAGCGGTCGGCCGCGTCGACCACCTTGAGCTTGACCCCGGTGGCGCCGACGTAGTCCTGCTCGACCTGCTCGGCCTCGCCGGCCCGCAGCAGGCCGTGGTCGACGAAGACGCAGGTGAGCTGGTCGCCGACGGCCTTGTGGACGAGCGCCGCGGCCACCGCCGAGTCGACGCCGCCGGAGAGGCCGCAGATGACCTCCTTGTCGCCGACCTGCGCGCGGATCGCGGCGACCTGGTCGTCGATGATGTTGTCGGGCGTCCAGCTCGGCTCGATGCCGGCGATGTCGTAGAGGAACCGGGTCAGCATCGTCCTGCCCGTGCGCGGTGTGCCCGACCTCCGGGTGGAACTGGGTGCCGGCCCGCCGCCCGGCCAGGTCTTCGAACGCGGCCACCTGGGCGCCCGGCGTCGCGGCGGTGACGGTGAAGCCGGCCGGTGCCTCGGTCACGCTGTCGCCGTGGCTCATCCACACCGGCAGCGAGGCCGGCAGGTCACGCAGCAGCACACCGGCCTCGGGCGCCACGGTGAGCTGCGGTGCCACCGAACTCGCGCCGGCCGGTGTGCGCGACCGTGCCGCCCAGCGCCTGGGCCATCGCCTGGAAGCCGTAGCAGATGCCGAACACCGGGACACCGGTCTCGAACAGGTCGCTCTCGACCTGCGGGGCGCCCGCCTCGTAGACGCTGGACGGCCCGCCGGACAGGATGATCGCGACCGGGTCCTTGGCCAGCATCTCCTTGACCGGCATGGTGTGCGGCACGATCTCGGAGTAGACCTTCGCCTCCCGGACCCGGCGCGCGATGAGCTGTGCGTACTGCGCGCCGTAGTCGACGACGAGTACCGGGCGAGGCATGGTCATGCGTCCGGAGTTTACCGACCCTGCTTGGCCGGCCGCCACGGCGCTCACCCCCTCCGCCGACGCCGGCGGGACGCATCTCGCGGCGGCCGACCATCCGGCGGGTGATCAGCAGCAACACGCACGGCCGTGAGCGCGAAGACCGCGTTGCCGATCCAGCGCACCCCGTCGTCGGGCCCGTAGAGCAGGTCAGCACGAAGCCCAGCCAGGCGTAGGTGAGCAACGCGCCCGCCAGCAGCCCCAGCAGCTGCCGGTCAGCCCACCCGGGCCGGCGGGCCAGCCATGCCACGCCGGTGGCCGCCGCCGCGACGACCACCACGTCGAGCCGAACCCGAGCCAGGTCTCCGGGACCAGCGCGTGCGCGCCGGCCGTAACGAAGGTCACCACCCCGATCACCCATGGCCGCGGCACCGGGACCGGCCGTCGGCGGGCGCCGGAGGCGGCCCGCTGCGGGACGTCGCCGGGGCATCAGGAAGCCCAGGGTGATCAGCGACGATCGCGGTCACCGCCGCCACCACGAGTTGGTGAGGTGCGGCCAGGAAGCCTTCCTGGTCACGTAGTTCCTTGAAGATCAGCCAGCAGCCGACAGGTAGATAGACGACCGCGGTGACCGCTAGCCCGAACCGGCCCAGCCACGGTGCCGAGCGCCGGGCTCGGGAACCACAGCTCGACCAGGGCGATCGGCACCCCGATGCTCCACACCGTATGGCCGACGAGGAACGCCGTCGCGTGATAGGCGCTCAAACCCAGCCAGGGCACCGGGGTCACGCCGCGTCTGGTCGAGCCCCTCGAAGGTCGCGTTGAACAGCGACTGGTCGACCAGCCCGGCCTCGATCACCCCGTAGGCGGTGGCCAACAGGAAGATCGTCGGCCAGCCCCGCCCGGTGCGCCGGGCCACCTCGCGCACCAGGAGCGCTCCGCAGCCGTAGAGCGGAACCAGGAACGGCAGCAGCGGCAGCCGCTGGATCGGGACGTTGCCCAGCAGGTATTCGCCCACCCAGGGCGCCAGGACGAGCAACGCGAGCACGGACCAGAGAACGCATGGGATAAGCCTGTACGCCAACGATGAGGCGCCGGTGAGCCGCGATTAAGAATCCGATGAGAGCGGCAACGTCACCGTGAACACCGCACCGGCGACGGAGATCGTGCCACCGTGCGCCACCACCACCGAGCGCGCGATCGCCAGCCCGAGCCCGACACCCTTGTCCGGCCCCCGCGCCGGATCACCCCGGAAGAACCGCTCGAACACGGCCTACTCCAGCCCGGCCGGCACACCTGGACCCTCGTCGGTAACGACCAGCGAGCCCACGGTCGCATCCGCGGAGACGGACGCCGTCACGGCGCCCGCGCCATGCCCGAGCGCGTTGGAGACCAGGATCCACACGACCCGCCGCAGCGCGTCGGCATCGCCCGGCACCAGAACCGGCGCACCAGCCGAACACGAGACCCCCGCCTGCCGGCACACCGAGCGGGCGACCTCCAACAGGTCCACGGCGGACACCGAAGCGCCACCCCACCATCGGAACGGGCGAGCAGCAGCAGGTCGTCGAGCAACCCCGCCATCCGTACGCTCTCCGCCTCCAGATCGGCGAGCGCGCTCCGCGATCGTCCGGCAGGGCGGCCGGATGCGCCCGCAGGAATCCGACGTTGCCGCGGATCGTCGTCAACGGCGTACGCAACTCATGCGACGCGTCCGCGGTGAACCGACGCTGCGCCGCCAGCGCCGACTCGGTCCGCGCGGTACGCCGAGTCCAGCCGACCCATCATCGTGTTGAAGCTGGCCGTCAGCCGGCCCAGGTCGTCGCGTTGGCGCACCGCCGGCAACCGCCGGGTCAGGTCGGCCGACCCGCCCACCGAGTCGGCCAGCGAGGCCAGCACCCGCAGCGGCCGCAATGCCCGCCCGACCGCGAACCAGGTCGCCGCGAACGCCGCCACCAAGCCCAGGAAACCGACGTCGCCAGCACGACGATCATCCCGCGCCGCTGCACCTGGATCGCCCGGATCGGTTGCGCCGCGACGACGTAGCCGGACCGCGTCCGAGGTCGGCCCGCGCCCAGGGCACAACCCGGACCCGGGTCTCGACACCGGAGACCGGCACGGTGGACAGCGCGAACCCGGCCCGGGCGGCCGCGACCAGCAACGCCGGCGGTGCGACGGGCGGCCCCGCGCCGATGTGCCCGGTCGACGACAACACCGCACCCGCGCCGTCGAGCACCACCACGACCGCCTCACCGGTCGCCACCGCGTCGACCGGGACCAGCGGCACCCGGGGCGGAGCGAGCGCGTCCGCCGGCAGGTCGGCCATCGCCGCGGAACGCCGCGGTGGTCCGCTCGGCCAGCAGCCGGTCCTGGTCCGTGGCGAACCCGTACGACAGCAGCACGTAGATCAGCACCGCCACCACCGTGTAGATCACCGCGACCACGGCGATCCCGAACAGCGTGACCCGCGCCCGGATCGACATCAGCCGCCGCTCCGCAACACGTAGCCCACACCCCGCACGGTCTGCACCAGCCGCGGCTCGCCGCCGGCCTCCAGCTTGGCCCGCAGATATCCGATGTAGACGTCGACGACGTTGCTGGCCACCGGTTCGCCGCCCCAGACCGCGGACAGCAGCTGCGACCGGCGGAACACCTGACGCGGATGCCGCACGAGATGCGCCAGCAGGTCGAACTCCAGCGCCGTCAACTCGACCGACCGCGCACCCCGACGCACCTCCCGCGCCGACGGGTAGACCACGAGGTCCGCGAAGCGAAGCGGGCCGTCAGCCGAAACAGGCGCCCGCCGCAGCAGCGCCCGCACCCGGGCCAACAGCTCCTCGGGCGCGAAGGGCTTCACCAGATAGTCGTCGGCACCGGCATCGAGCCCGGAGACCCGATCGGTGGTGGCATCCCGAGCGGTCAGCATCAGCACCAGCGCCGTCGCGCCGGACGCGCGCAGCGCCCGGCAGACGCCGAAGCCGTCGAGCCCCGGCAGGTTGACGTCGAGCACCACGAGATCCGGCGCGTCGCGGATCGCCGCCGCCAGCCCGGCCGGCCCGTCGGAGGCCAGCGTGACCGGATAGCCCGCGTACGACAGCGACCGGCGCAGCGAGGCGGCGACCCGCGCGTCGTCCTCGACCACGAGCACCCGCGCCGCCATGGCCGGCAGGTTAGCGCAGCGCGCCCGGCGCGGAGGGCGGCACCGCAGGCGAAACCGGCCAGACCCGGGCGACCGGCGTGTAGGACGAGCCCAGCGGCGGCCGCGGGTCGGCGGCGCCCTTGTTGGGCCAGAACGACAGCGCCCGCTCGGCCAGCGCGGCGATGGTCAGCGACGGGTTGACGCCGAGGTTGGCCGGCACCGCCGCGCCGTCGACCACGTGCAGGCCGGGATGCCCGTACACCCGTTGGTATGGGTCGATCACGCCCGACGACGGCGACGCGCCGATCGCCGCGCCGCCCAGGATGTGCGCGGTGATCGGGATGTCGAACGCCTCGGTCAGCGACCCGCCCGCGACCCCGCCGATCTCCTCGGCGAGCAGCCGGGCGGCGGTGTTGCCGGCCGGCACCCAGGTCGGGTTGGGCGCGCCGTGCCCGGGCATGGAGACCAGCCGCCCGCGCCGCCAGCCGCAGCGTCAGCGAGTTGTCGACCGACTGCATGACCAGCGCGATCACCGTGCGCCGGGACCAGTCCCGCACCGACAGCGCGCGCAGGTAGGTCAGCGGTCGACCGGACCAGCGTCGCCAGCAGCCGCCGGACCCGGTGCGGCCCGCCGTCGACCAGCGCCGACTGGAGCAGCCCCATCGAGTTGGAGCCGCGCCCGTAGCGGACCGGTTCGATGTGCGTACGCGGGTCGGGGTGGAACGAACTGGTGATCGCCGCGCCGTGCGGAGTAGTCGACCGCCGACGCGCGCCGAGCACCGTCGCGCCGAGGATCGCCTCGGAGTTGGTCCGGGTCAGCGCGCCGACCCGGGCCGAGAGCGACGGCAGCGCACCGGCGGCCCGCATCCGGTGCAGCAGCTCGACCGTCCCGAGCGCCCCGGCCGCGAAGACCACCTGGTCGGCCGAGCACGGTCGCCGGCCGGCGAACCAGCCGCCGGTGCGCACGGTCGAGACCTCAGTACCCACCGCCGGCGCAGGCCGCACCGAGACGGCGGCCGTGGTCAGCGGCCGGACCTCGGCGCCCAGCCGCTCGGCCAGCCACAGATAGTTCTTGACCAGGCTGTTCTTGGCGCCGTGCCGGCAGCCGGTCATGCAGGCGCCGCAGTGCAGGCAGCCGGTGCGGGCCGGCCCGGCCCCGCCGAAGTACGGGTCGTCGACCGTCTCGCCCGGCCGGCCGAAGTGGATGCCGACCGGGGTCGGGTGGAAGGTGTCGCCCGACGCCCATCCGGTCGGCCACCGCGCGCATCGCGCGGTCCGCGGCGGTCGTCAGCGGGTACGTCGTGACGCCGAGCATCCGCTTGCGCCTGGTCGTAGTGGGGTGCCAGCTCGGCCCGCCAGTCGGCGATGCCGTGCCACTGCGGGTCGTCGTAGAAGTCCGGCAGCGGCTCGTAGAGCGTGTTGGCGTAGACCAGCGATCCGCCGCCGACCCCGGCGCCGGAGAGCACCAGCACCTTGTCGCCGCCGGCCCGCCGCGCCCCGCCGGGCGCAGCAGGCGTGATCCGCTGGATGCCGAAGCAGCCGCAGCCTGGGCGCCCAGAGGAAGCGGCGCAGCCGCCAGGACGTCGCCGGAAGCTCGTCGTCGGCGAACCGCCGCCCGGCCTCCAGCACGAGCACCGAGTAACCCTTCTCCACCAGGCGCAGCGCGGCGACGCTGCCGCCGAAGCCGGAGCCGATGACGACCACGTCGTACCGCATGCCCTCATCATTACCGGCCGGTAGCGTATTGCGCCATCGCGAACTTCCGTCATCATTTCCGGCGTGACAGGCACGGGGAACACAGCGCACGCACTCTGGCAGCGGCTGCGCGGGCGCAGGCCCGTGCTCTTGATCGCGCGCGGCGGTGGTCGTGGTGCTGCTGATCGGCGGCGCGGTGGTCGCGGCGACCGCGGGGTGACGACGCGACGTCCGCCAGTGGCCGGCACCGTCGACACCCACCGACCGAGAGCGCACCCACGCCGAGCCCGAGCACCGACCGTCCAGCCCGGCGCCGACATCCGCGGCCCGCTCAACCTCCTGCTGGTCGGGGTCGACACCCGGGTCACCGTGCCCGGCTGGGAGCCGCACGCCGACGCGGTGCTGGTCCTGCACGTCAACGAAGGCCTCGACAGCGGCTACCTGTTCTCGCTGCCGCGCGACCTGGTCGTCGACATCCCGGCGTTCCCGAAGGCGCGCTATCCGGGCGGCAAGACGAAGCTGACCCACGCGATGAGCTACGGCAGCCGCCGGGCAAGGGCGAGCCCTCGGCCGACGCAGGGCTACCAACTGCTGAGCCAGACGGTCAGCAGGTACACCGGGATCAAGAAGTTCGACGCCGGCGCGATCCTCAACTTCGGCGGCTTCGAGAAGCTGGTCGACGAGTTCGGCGGCGTCGACATGTACGTCGACCAGAAGGTGGTCTCGAAGCACCGCCAGCCCAACGGCAAGCCACGCACGCTGAGCGGCGGGGACTACATCGGGCCGCAGGCGACCTACAACCCGGGCAAGCGGCAGCTCAAGCGGCTGGCAGGCGATCGACTACGCCCGGCAGCGCTACACGGCCGGCGGCGACTACGCCCGGCAGCGGCACCAGCAGCAGCTGATCAAGGCGATCCTGGCCAAGGCGCTGTCGACCGGCCTGCCCACCGACGCCGACCGCGATCCAGCCGGTTGTTCAAGGCGCTGGGCGGCTCGGTCGACGTGATCGCCGGCGAGCGCACGCCGATCGAGTTCGCGTTCGCCCTGCGCGAGCTGCGCCCGCGAGACGCTGACGCTGGTCTCGCTGCCCGGCGGCGGCGTCGGCCGGGGCAGCGGCTACCGCGGCGAGCAGCTCACCTCGGACGGCCGCGGACTTCATCACCCAGCTCCGGGCGGGCAAGGCGGACGCGTACCTCAAGGCCCACCCGAAGCTGGTGGTCAAACGCTAGCTGCGCCGGCTTGGGCGGAGCGGTCTTCGAGGTCAGCCAGGTCGATCAGGAAGTCGCGCAGCGGCTTGCCGGAGATCCGCTCGGCCAGCGCGATGAACTCGTCGGTGGTCGCGTTGGCGTTGCGCTTCTGGCCGGTCCACTCCTGGAGGATCCGGAAGAACGCGTCGTCGCCGACCTCCTGCCGCAGCGCGTGCACGGTCAGCCCGCCGCGGATGTAGACCGAGTTGCCGAACAGCCCAGCCTTGCCCGGGTCGTACGTCGGGTCGGCCCAGTTGACGGCTGTCGTACGCCCGGTCGAAGGCGGTCTGCACCGGCACGCCGGTGTCGTGCTCGGCCCACAGCCACTCGGCGTAGGTGGCGAAGCCCTCGTTGAGCCAGATGTCCTTCCACGCCGCGATCGACACGCTGTCGCCGAACCACTGGTGGGCCAGCTCGTGCGCGACCACCCACTCGTTCGTCGAGCTGCGTGAAGAAGGCAGTCGCTGTAGACCGGGCGGGACTGGGTCTCCAGCGCGTACCGGATCCGGCCTGTCGGCGACCACGATGCCGCCGTACGCGTCGAACGGGTACGGCCCGAACTGGGTGGCCAGGAAGTCGGCGACCTCGCCGGTGCGGGCCATCGCCTTCTCCGCGTCGGAGCCGCGGGGCAGCGTGCCGTCGACCGCGGTGACCATCGGCTTGCCCTGGTGGGTGCCGGTGGTGACCCGGTAGTTGCCGATCACCACGGTGGACAGATAGCTGGCCATCGGCTGGGTCTCGGTCCACCGCCAGGTGGTCCAACCGTCCTTTTCGGTCTTCTCCCCCGGCACCCCGTTGCTCAGCGCGGAGATGCCGGCCGGGACGGTCATCTCGAGCGCGTAGGTGGCCTTGTCGCTGGGGTGGTCGTTGACCGGGTACCAGCTGCTCGCCGACTCGGGCTGGCCGAGCGCGATCGCGCCGGTCGGGGTGGCCAGCCAGCCGCCGGTGCCGAGCTCCGGGCTGGTGATCGGCTGCGGCACGCCGGCGTAGGTCACGACCGTGGTGAAGGTGCCGTCCTTGCGCAGCCCGGCCTTCGGCGTGACGACCAGTTCGTCGGTCTCCCGGCGCTGCTCGGCGGCAGCGCCGTCCACGCGTGACCGCGGAGACCTCGGGCCGCGGAAGTCGAGGTTGAACCGGGACAGGTTCTGCGTCGCCTTCGCCGTGATCGTCGCGGTGCCCTCGAGCCGGTCGCTGGCCGGGTCGTAGCGCAGCGCCAGCGCGTAGTTGGTGACGTCGTAGCCGCCGTTGCCGTACGTCGGGAAGTAGGGGTCGCCGACGCCGGCGGCACCCGGGCCGAAGCCCTCGTCGGCCTGGCCCGAGTCGGTGCACGCGGCCGCCCCGCCGATGGTCAGGGCCGTCAGGACAACGAGCGCCGATCGCCTGATCATCATCACGGCATCCTATTCTTCCGGGTCACGGGTGCGTCGGCGCTCGGGCCGGCTGGTCCTTCCGCGCGGTGAACCGCTGCACGAGTCCGAGCAGGACCAGCGAGACCAGGCCGGCGTTGCGGTTGATCAGCGACAGCAGGATGGCCAGGGCGAAGACGGCGGTCGAGCCGAGCGCGGGCAGGATCTGGTCGCGCAGCGACTTCGGGTAGCCGGGGCGGCGCAGCCACGGGTGCCGGGCGATGTACCAGGCTTCGAGCAGCATGAGCGCGCCGATGCCGAAGAGCACGAGCAGGTAGAAGACCGCGGCGTCCGGGTGCGACGCGTCCTCGGCGAACAGCCGGGCGGTCGGGTACGGCAAAAAGACCACGAGCAGCAGCCAGAACGTGTTGATCCCGAGCAGGCGCTCGTCGTAGTCGTCGAGCTGTTCCCAGAGCCTGCGGTGGGCGCCCCAGAACTGCGAGATCACCAGGAACGAGACGGCGAACCCGGCGAGCTGCGGCCCGAAGCGGCCGAGCTGCGCCAGGATCGGCTCGTCCGGGTTGTCGGTGGCGACGTCGACCAGCGGCAGCACGAGCAGGGTGAGCGCGATCGACATGACCGCGTCGCTGAACGAGATGGCGCGGTCGAGTCCACGACCGCGCCGCTCCCGTACTTCTGCTTGATCGTCCGCCGGATCGGACATAAAGCCCAGTATGGACTCTATCGGTCGATGACCAGGCCGACCTTCTGGAACTCCTTGAGGTCGCGGTAGCCGCACTTGGCCATCGCGCGCCGCAGGCCGCCGAACAGGTTGAGCTGGCCGTCGGGGTCGTCGGCCGGGCCGTAGAGCAGCTGCTCCAGGCTGCCCAGCGGCGGACCGGCGACGCCGAACGCGCCGCGCGGCAGCTTCGGGTGGCTGGCCGCCGAGTGCCACCAGGCGCCGCTCGCCGGGTGCCTCGGCCGCCGGGCGAGCGGCTCGCCGAGCATCACCGCGTCGGCGCCGCAGCCGAGCGCCTTGGCGATGTCGCCGGAGGTCTGCACGTCGCCGTCGGCGATCAGGTGCACGTAGCGGCCGCCGGTCTCGTCGAGGTAGTCGCGGCGGGCCGCGGCCGCGTCGGCGATCGCGGTGGCCATCGGCACCCGGATGCCGAGCACCGGTGTCGGTGGTCGACCACTCGTCGGCGCCGACGCCGACGATCACGCCGGCCGCGCCGGTGCGCATCAGGTGCAGCGCGGTCTGGTAGTCGGTGCAGCCGCCGACGATGACCGGCAGGTCGAGGTCGGCGATGAACTCCTTGAGGTTGAGCGGCTCGTCGGTGGTGGAGACGTGCTCGGCCGAGACGATCGTGCCCTGGATGACCAGCATGTCGACGCCCGGCGTCGAGGATCACCGGGGCCAGCGCGAGGGTGTGCTGCGGCGAGACCCGGACCGCGACGGTGACGCCGCCCTCGCGGATCTCCCGGACCCGCTCGGCGATCAGCTCCGGCTTGATCGGCTCGGAGTAGACCTCCTGCAGGCGGCGGGTCGCCGGGGACTCCTCGTCGAGCGATGCGCAGCTCCTCGAGGATCTTGCGTCGGGTCCTCGTAGCGGGTCCACAGCCCCTCGACGTTGAGCACGCCGAGGCCGCCGAGCCGGCCGAGCGCGACCGCGGTCGCCGGGCTCATCGTGGCGTCGGACGGGTGCGCCACGCAGGGGATCTTGAACGGGTACGCGTCGAGCTGCCACGCGGTCGACACGTCGTCGACGTCGCGGGTGCGGCGGCTCGGCACGATCGCGATGTCGTCGAGGTGGTAGCCGCGCTGCGCGGTCTTGCCCAGGCCGATCTCGACCACGTCACGCACGGGGCTCTCCTGTAAAGGTCAGCGGGTGTGGTAGTTGGGCGCCTCGACGGTCATCTGGATGTCGTGCGGGTGGCTCTCCTTGAGCCCGGCCGCGGTGATCCGGACGAGCTGGCCGCGCCGGTGCAGCTCGGCGATGGTCGTCCGCGCCGACGTAGCCCATGCCGGCCCGCAGGCCGCCGACGAGCTGGTGCGCCACCTGGACAGCGGGCCGCGGTAGGGCACCTGGCCCTCGACGCCCTCGGGCACCAGCTTGTCGTCGGAGAGGACGTCGTCCTGGAAGTAGCGGTCCTTGGAGTACGACCTGGCCCTGGCCGCGCGACTGCATCGCGCCCAGCGAGCCCATCCCGCGGTACGACTTGAACTGCTTGCCGTTGATGAAGATCAGCTCGCCGGGGCTCTCCTCGCACCCGGCCAGCAGGCTGCCGAGCATCACCGTGTCGGCGCCGGCCACGATCGCCTTGGCGATGTCGCCGGAGTACTGCATGCCGCCGTCGCCGATCACCGGCACGCCGGCCGGGCGGGCGGCCCGGGCGGCCTCCATGATCGCGGTGACCTGCGGCACGCCGACACCGGCGACGACCCGGGTGGTGCAGATCGAGCCCGGACCGACGCCGACCTTGACCGCGTCGGCGCCGGCCTCGACGAGCGCCTTGGCGCCCGCGTAGGTGGCGACGTTGCCGCCGACGACCTCGACCTGGGTCTCCCGCTTGAGCCGGGCGACCATCTCGAGCACGTTGCGGCTGTGGCCGTGCGCGGTGTCGACCATGAGCACGTCGACACCGGCGTCGATGAGCGGCCGGGCCCGCTTGTAGGCCTCGTCGCCGACGCCCGACCGCGGCGGCGACCCGGAGCCGGCCGGCGTCGTCCTTGGTGGCGTGGGGGAACTGCTCGCTCTTGGCGAAGTCCTTGACGGTGATCAGCCCGCGCAGCCGGCCGCTCGTCGTCGACCAGCGGCAGCTTCTCGACCTTGTGCTGGCGCAGCAGCGCCAGCGCCTCGTCCTTGGTGACGCCGACCGGCGCGGTGACCAGCGGCATCGGGGTCATGATCTCGCGGACCGGGGTGTTGCCGTCGGTGACGAAGCGCATGTCGCGGTTGGTGACGATGCCGACCAGGGCGCCGTCGGCGTCGACCACCGGGACGCCGGAGATGCGGTAGCGGCCGCAGAGCGCGTCGACCTCGCGCAGGGTGTCGTCGGGCGAGCAGGTGACCGGGTTGGTGACCATGCCGGCCTCGGAGCGCTTGACCAGGTCGACCTGGTGCGCCTGGTCCTCGATCGACAGGTTGCGGTGCAGCACGCCGATGCCGCCCTGGCGGGCCATCGCGATCGCCATCCGGGCCTCGGTGACGGTGTCCATCGCGCTGGACACCAGGGGAATGCCGAGACGCACGTTGCGGGTGAGGCAGGTGCCGGTCGCGACCTGGCTCGGCACGACGTCGGTCTCACCGGGCTGGAGCAGGACGTCGTCGAAGGTCAGCCCGAGCGGCACGGTCGCCGCGGAGCCCGCTCCCGGGTCTCCGAAGGTGCCGACCGGCAGGTCGTTGACGGGCGAGTTATCCATGGTAAGTCCCCTCAGCGGCGCGATACGCCATGTTACCCGCGCGAGCGCGGGGCCCGGCCGGCGCGCCCCGCTCCGGGCAGGCGCGATGGGCCGGAAAACGACTACGGTGGGAAGGGTGAACGACGAGCCCATCGATCCGTTCAAGGACGACCCCGCCGCGGGCCTGTCCGACGACGCGGGCGACGAAGACCCGACTCTCGACCCGTTGACCGAGGTCGAGCGGCAGGACGTGCTCGAAGACCTCGCCGACCTCGAGGTCTACCAGGCGCTGCTCGGTCCGGTCGGGGTCCGCGGGCTGGTCATCGAGTGTGAGGACTGCCACGAACCCCACTATTTCGACTGGGACCTGCTCCGCGGCAACCTGCGTCACCTGCTGACCTCGGGCCGGCCGCGGGTGCACGAGCCGGCCTTCGACCCCGACCCCGACCACTACGTCACCTGGGAATACGCCAGGGGATACGCCGACGGCGTGCACGACACCCTGGCCGAGAGCGAAGCCGACGATCCCGAGCCGCCCGGCGAGACCGGGCAGCTCGGGATCCTGATCGTCTCGAACTGATCGTCTCGCACTGACCGGCCAAGGAGAGGGGTGCGGCCGGTCGGTGCGTGAGTCAGGCCACGAGGCCCGATCGGAAGCCCGCGGCAACGGCGTGCGCACGGTCACGCGCGCCCAGCTTCCGGAACAGCCGCCGGGCGTGGGTCTTGACCGTGTCTTCCGACACGAACAGCTCACGCCCGATCTCGGCGTTGCTCTTGCCGTCGGCCATGCCGCGAAGCACCTGCAGCTCCCGTTCGGTGAGCGCGGCTCGCCGGGTGACCGGCTCCTCACGCGCGCCGTAACGGTTGACCGGGTCCGGCTGGCCCCCGAAGTAACGACCCTCCTCGGCGTTGTCGCGGACGTCCATGCCGGGACCCACGTCGCCGCGCTGCACCGGGACGACGGCGGTCGACTCGGCGAGCCCGATCTGTGGATGTCCGGCACCCACGCCGGCCTGCATCCGCATCGGCCCGGCGTTGCGGGTGGCCGCGGCGCCGGCGAGACCGCCGACCGCGGCCGGCACCCGGCCGGCGACGCAGAGCAGCAGCACGGCCTTGGCCACGACGCTGACCAGATCCTGGTCTCCGCCCTGGATCAGGGCCCGGGCTCCGGCGTTGACGGCGGCGGCCGCGATCCGCGGGTCCTCTGACCCGAAGAGCACGATCGTCGCGCCAGGCGCTCGGCCCAGTACGCGCTGGGTGAATCCGACGGTGTCCGGTCTGGTGACGGCTGTGTCCGCGAGCACCACATCAGCGGGGCGCTCGGCGAGACGGAGCAATACCTCGGGCTCGGATACCGCAGTTCGCACGGCGCCGGCTACTCCGAGCCGAGCCGCTGCCGCATTGACGTTCTGCGCGGCCTGCGATGTCCGAACGCAAACGAGGACAGTACGCACGGTGGTCCTCCTCTCCTCATAGAAGAGGACCACGCAGCGCTGAGATCATTACGGCGTTTCAGTGGAAAGAACAGGAAAGTTCCGGACAGTTCGCCACGCCGATGCGATAGGTGCGTGCGAGGAATCGATCAGGCACGTGTGAGTTGAGACCGCCGAGGGTAGTGACATCCCTAGTCCAGAACGGCGCGGAGCGCGCGCGGAAGGAGGGGTGCCGATGTCCAACGTACGCAGGCTGCCCGGGCCCATCGACGAGCGTTGGGACTGGCAGCGCCTCGGTGCCTGCCGAGGTCGGGACAGTGCTCAGTTCTTCCATCCCGACGGAGAACGCGGCTCATCCCGCAACCGGCGGGAGATGAAGGCCAAGCAGGTGTGCGGCACCTGCCCGGTGCGCCGCGAGTGCGCCGCGCACGCTCTCTCGGTGCGCGAGCCCTACGGCGTCTGGGGCGGTTTCAGCGAGTCCGAACGGCTGCGCCTGCTGGCGGTGGGCTGGGAGGACCTGGCCAATCGTCAACAGACCCGGGTCGACATCGAACGGCTCGAGGCGCGCCTCGGCCGCCCGCACAAGTCAGCGGTGCCGGCCGTGCTCCGGCCCTCTCCCGCGCCGGCCCAGCGCCGCGCCAGCTGACGCTTCCATTCTTCCGGTCCGGGACCCCCGCGGGGTCCCGGACCGGTCTTTATCCGACGGTGACCGCGACGCTGTGGTAGCCGGTCGCGCCGTCCGGCAGCACGTCGGCCGGCTGGGAGGTCTGCGTTTCACCGTTCTTGTCGGTGGCCCGGACCCGCAGCTCGTGGTCGCCGCCAGTGGCCTCCCAGTTCCAGGACCACTGCACCCAGGTGTCGTCGGAGACCGCGCTGGCCAGCCGGGCCTCCTGCCACAGCCCGTCGTCGACCTGCACCTCGACCTTGGCGACGCCGCGGTGCTGGGCCCAGGCCACTCCGGCGACGGTGACGGGGCCGGGCCGCAGGCCGTTGCGGCCACGCGGGGTGTCGATCCGGGACTGCGTCTTGATCGGACCCTTGGCCGACCAGCCGCGCGGCACCCAGTACGCGTCGTAGTCGGCGAAGCTGGTCAGCTCGAGCTCGACGACCCACTTCGTGGCGGAGACGTAGCCGTACAGGCCCGGCACGACGACGCGCACCGGGAAGCCGTGCTCGATCGGCAGCGGGGCGCCGTTCATGCCCACGGCGAGCATCGCGTCGCGGCCGTCGCGCATGACCTCGGTCGGCGTGCCGCAGGTCCAGCCGTCGGCCGAGCGGCCGACCACCTGGTCGGCGCCGTCGAGCGGCTGCGCCTCGTCCAACAGCTGCTTCAGGGGTACGCCGAGCCACCGCGCGTTGCCGATCAGGTCGCCACCGACCTCGTTGGAGACGCAGGCCAGCGTGACGTAGCGCTCGATCATCGGCCGGGCCAGCAGGTCGGCGTAGGTCAGCCGGACCTCCTTGCGTACCCGGCCGTGGATCCGCAGCGTCCACTCCGTCGGGTCGACCTGCGGCACGACCAACGCGGTGTCGATCCGGTAGAAGGCGTCGTTCGGCGTGACATAGGAGGAGAGGTCGGCCAGGCGCAGGTCGGCGCCGGCCGGCACCTCGGGCGCGGGCGTGGCCGGTGTCGGCAGTCGCACCTCGGCGCGGGCCGTCGAGACGCTGCGCCGGGTCGAGAGCCAGCGTCCGGCGAAACCGAGCGCGACCGCGCCGCCGATGAACAGCAGGCCGCCCCGCAGGAACCGGCGCCGACCGGCGATCGCCTCGTCTTCCTCCTGTACGGAGGGCGCCACGAGCTCGGTCACCTCGGCCGGCGCCAGCGGGCCGACCACCAGCAGCCACAGGGTGGCGCCGGCGGCGGCCGCGCCGAGCAATGCCGGCAGGGCGGCCGCGGGGCCGGCGTCGGGGCGGGTCAGCGCGGCCGCGACACCGACCGCGGCGAACAGCCCGATGCCGGCGAAGCCGACCCACAGCCAGCGGACCGACAGCGCACCGATCACCGCGGCGAAGAGGCAGAGCAGGATCGCGGTGCCGATCAGCAGGGCGGTCTTGTCGTGCACGCCGAACAGGGTGATCGCGAACTGCTTGAGGGACTCCGGAACATGGTCGACGACCACGCCACCGACGGCGACCAGCGGGGCGCTGCGCGACCCGGTCACCACGGCGACCACCTCGGCCAAACCGAGTGCGACGGCGGCAGCTGCCACACCAGCCAGCGCACCGAACTTCCACGACTTGCGTGTCACGCCCGCAAGTGTGCTCCTAAAACAAATCCGCGCGGCCGGGGTCTCCCCCAGCCGCGCGGACCGTAATCAATTCGTCAGAAACCCGGGCCGTGCTGGTGGCCGTGACCGTGGCCGTGGCCGCCACCCTCGGCGGGCTCGGCCTTCTCCGGCTTCTCCACCACGAGGCTCTCGGTGGTGAGCAGGAGACCGGCGATCGACGCGGCGTTGAGCACCGCGTTGCGGGTCACCTTGACCGGGTCGATGATGCCGGCCTTGGCCAGGTCGACGAACTCGCCGGTCGCGGCGTTGAGGCCGTTGCCCCAGGCCATCTCGCGGACCTTCTCGACGATGACGTAGCCGTCGTGGCCGGCGTTCTCGGCGATCCAGCGCAGCGGCTCGTTGAGCGCCTTGCGGACGATCGAGACACCGGTCTTCTGGTCGCCGGTCAGGCCGAGGTCGTCAGTCGAGCACCGAGACGATCTGGACCAGGGCGGCGCCGCCGCCGGGGACGGTGCCCTCCTCGACCGCGGCCTTGGTCGCCGCGATGGCGTCCTCGATGCGGTGCTTGCGCTCCTTGAGCTCCACCTCGGTGGCGCCGCCGGCCTTGATCACCGCGATGCCGCCGGACAGCTTGGCCAGCCGCTCGGCCAGCTTCTCCTTGTCCCAGTCGGAGTCGGAGGCCTCGATCTCCTTGCGGATCTGCGAGACCCGCTCGGCGACCTCGGTGCTGTTGCCGCCACCGTCGATGACGGTGGTGTTGTCCTTGTCGATCGACCACGCGGCGAGCCGACCCGAGCTGGTCGAGGCCGACCTGGTCGAGCTTGTAACCGAGCTCGGGGGCGATCACCTCGCCGCCGGTCAGGATCGCCATGTCCTGCAGCATCGCCTTGCGGCGGTCGCCGAAGCCCGGCGCCTTGACGGCGGCGATCTTCAGCGTCTTGCGCACCGCGTTGACCGCGAGCGTCGCGAGCGCCTGGCCCTCGACGTCCTCGGCCACGAGCAGCAGCGGCTTGCCGGACTGGACGACCTTCTCCAGCAGCGGGAGCAGCTCCTCGACCGCGGAGATCTTCTGGGTCGTGATCAGGATGTACGGCTCGTCGAGAACCGCCTCCTGCGCCTCCGCGTCGGTCACGAAGTGCGGAGAGATGAAGCCCTTGTCGAACTGCAGACCCTCGGTCACCTCGAGCTCGGTGGCCAGCGTCGAGCCTTCCTCGACGGTGATGACACCGTCGCGGCCGACCTTCTCCATCGCCTCGGAGATCAGCTCACCGATCGTGGCGTCCTGCGCCGAGATGGTGGCGACGTTGGCGATGGAGCCCTTGGTGTCGACGTCGGCGGCCTTGCCGAGCAGCGCCTCGGACACGGCGTTGGCGGCCGCGTCGATGCCGCGCTTGAGGTCGCTCGGGCTCGCGCCCGCGGCGACGTTGCGCAGGCCCTCGCGGACCATGGCCTGGGCCAGGACCGTCGCGGTGGTGGTGCCGTCACCAGCCACGTCGTTGGTCTTGGTCGCCACCTCCTTGACGAGCTGGGCGCCCAGGTTCTCGTAGGGGTTGGAGAGCTCGATCTCCTTGGCGATGGTCACGCCATCGTTGGTGATCGTCGGAGCGCCGAACTTCTTGTCGAGGACGACGTTGCGCCCGCGCGGGCCGAGGGTGACCTTGACCGTGTCCGCGAGGGCGTTGACGCCGTGCTCGAGCAGGTGTCGGGCGTCGTCCGAGAAGCTCAGGATCTTCGCCATTTAAGTCCCTTCACACGCACGACGCCCCGGCCCGGGCATTACCGGTTCCGGGGCGCCACGCACTTCAGCTTGTGATCAGTTACTTCTCGATGACCGCGAGGACGTCGCGGGCGGAGAGCACCAGGTACTCCTCGCCGGCGTACTTGACCTCGGTGCCGCCGTACTTCGAGTAGATCACCGTGTCGCCGACCTTGACGTCAACCGGGACGCGGTTGCCGTTGTCGTCGACCCGGCCCGGGCCGACAGCGATAACGGTGCCCTCTTGCGGCTTCTCTTTGGCGGTGTCGGGGATCACGATGCCCGACGCCGTGGTCGTCTCAGCCTCGTTGGCCTGGACGAGAATCCGGTCCTCGAGCGGCTTGATCGCAACCTTGGTCGCGGTAGTCACGGGCATACCCTCCTGGGGTATCAGGTTCGTAGCCGGCCGAGGATCCGACCGGCGCCAATTTGCCTCATGCCACCAGGGCGGGTCCGTCGTCGCGGGTGCCGGGCCTGCCTGGCGTTGTTGGCACCCTCATGCCGAGAGTGCTAATCGCAGGTTATTCCGCGACTAGCACTCCGTCAAGGAGAGTGCCAACTCGCCACACCCGCGAGAATCACTCCGTGGACCTGGCAGCACTGCGAACACCCGATGGCGAGGCCGCCCTGGCGGCGGCCGCCGACCTGGCCGGCGGCGACCCGCTGCACGCGGCCGCCGCGCTGCGCTCGGCCGGCGTGCCACCCGACCTCGCGGCCGCCGCGCTCACCCAGGCCACGCTACGCCGGCAGGCGGCGGCCAAGTTCGGCCCTGAGGCCGAGTGTCCTGTTCTTCACCCGGGCCGGGCTGGAGCAGGCGACCCGGTCGGTGGTGGCGGCGCGGCGGGCCCGCCGGCTGGTCGCCGCGGGCGTGCGCACCCTGGTCGACCTGGGCTGCGGCATCGGTTCCGACGCGATCGCCGCCGCCCGGGAAGGGATCCGGGTCGTCGGTGTCGAGATCGACGCGACTACCGCGGCGGTCGCCGCCGCCAACGCCGCCGCGGCCGGCGTCGCCGACCGGTTCCAGGTCGTACGGGCCGACGCGACGGCCTTCGACACCAGCCCGTACGACGCCGTCTTCTGCGACCCGGCCCGCCGCTCGACCGGTGGCCGCCGGGTGTTCGACCCTGCGGCCTACTCGCCGTCCTGGGACTTCGTGGCCGGCCTGGCCGACCGGACGGCGCGCCTGGCGGTGAAGGTGGCTCCCGGTTTCGACCACGCCCGGGCCCCGTCGGGCGCGGAGACCGAGCTCGTCAGCGTCGACCGGGACGTGGTCGAGGCCACACTCTGGTGCGGTGCGCTGGCGGCGGTGCCCCGCCGGGCGACCGTGCTGCGCGCCGGGGTCGCCGGCGAGCTGACCGGCTCCGGCGCCGTGGCCGCCCCGGTCGGCCCGGTCGGCGGCTATCTCTACGACCCCGACGGCGCGGTGGTCCGGGCCGGGCTGGTCGCCGAGTTCGCCGGGACGGTTCGACGGTCGGCTCGGCGACCCGACGATCGCGTACGTGTGGACCGACGAACCGGTGCCGACCACCTTCGCCCGGTGCTTCGCGGTGACCGACGTGCTGCCGTTCTCGCTCAAGCGCCTCCGGACCGAGCTGCGCGCCCGAGACGTCGGCACGCTGGAGATCCTCAAGCGCGGCTCCGCGCTGGACCCGGCCCAGTTCCGGCGCGACCTGCGGCTGAGCGGCCGCACCTCGATCTCGCTGCTGCTGACCCGGGTGGCGGGTGCCCAGGTGGCGGTGCTGGCCACCCCGATAGCCTTCGAGGGTGGCCAAACGAGAGCGGGGAACGCCGGCGACGGTGGTGCTGACCCGCGAGAAGGTCCCGTTCACGACGCACCCCTATGACGTCGACCCGAAGACCTCGGGTTACGGCGAGGCGGTCGCGGCGGCGCTCGGCATCGACCCGCCCCGGGTCTTCAAGACCCTGATCGCGACCGTCGACGGCCAGCTGGGCGTCGGCGTGGTCCCGGTGGCCCGCACGCTCGACCTCAAGGCGCTGGCGGCCGCGCTGGGCGGCAAGCGGGCCGCGATGGCCGAGCCCGCGGCGGCGGAACGCGCGACCGGCTACGTCACGGGCGGCATCTCGCCGCTCGGCCAGCGTTCCAAGCTGCCCGTCGTGCTCGACGACTCGGCGCTGGGCTTCGAGACGATCTTCGTCTCGGCCGGCAAGCGCGGCCTGCAGCTCGAGCTCTCCCCGACCGACCTGGTCCACCTCACCGGCGCCGCGGTCGCCGCCATCGCCGCAGGCTAAGCAAGGGTCCCTTCTTATCGCTTTCCGCATAAGAAGGGACCCTTGCTAACCGGCGAGGTCTAACCCCGCGCAGCGAAAAGCCCCCGGCGGACTCGCCGGGGGCTTTTCGCTGTGCGGGGTTAGACCCGACCGGTAGAACGGGCACGCCGGCGCGAGATCGCGTCGACGCTGGCCGCCACCAGCAGCACCAGACCGGTCACCATGTAGACCACGCTGGACGGCTGGTTGAGCAGGCCCATGCCGTTGATGATGATCGCGATCACCAGGCCACCGAGGATCGCGTCGACGATCCGGCCCTTGCCACCGAAGAGGCTGGTGCCACCGATGACGGCCGCGCCCACCGCGTACAGCAGGGTCGAGGCGCCACCGGTCGACGGCGAGATCGAGTTGTCGCGGCTGGCGAGCATGATGCCGCCGACCGCCGCCAACGTCGACGCGATCACGAAGCAGGCCAGCTTGACCAGCCCCACGTTGATGCCGGCCCGCCGGGCCGCCTCGGCGTTGCCACCGGTCGCGTAGACGTGCCGACCGAACGACGTCTTGGTGAGCACGAAGGTCAGGCCGACCAACAGGACCAGCAGCACCGCGACCACGATCGGAACACCCTTGATCGAGGTGATCGCGGGGTTCCGGCTGCGCTCGATGCTCAGCCAGTACGTCATGAGGCCGAGCAGCACGGCCAACGCGGCGATCTTGGCCAGGGTCACCTGGATCGCCTCGAAGGTCAGGCCGCTGGCCCGCCGCTGCGCACCGCGCCGGAGCACGATCGCCGCGTAGCCGCCGACCACCAACGCGAACAGCAACCAGCCCAACCAGACCGGCATGTCGTTGTTGTTGATCGCCCGCAGCGTGTCGTCGCGGATCGCGATCGTGCCGCCCTCACCGATCAGCTGGAGCAGCACGCCCTGCAAGGCGAGGAACGCCGCCAGCGTCACGACGAACGACGGGATGCCCAGCTTGGCCACCAGCAGACCGATCACGAGGCCGACGACGGCGCCGGTGACCAGACAGGCCAGGAGGCCGATCGGCCAGGACCAGCCCCAGCGGGTGACCACGACGCCCATCACCGCCGCCGCGGTGCCGGCCGTATAACCGGCGGAGAGGTCGATCTCGCCGAGCAGCAGGACGAAGACCAGGCCCATCGCGATGACGATGACGGCCGCCGCCTGGTGGATCAGGTTGGCGAAGTTGAACGCGTTGGTGAACGTGTTGGGGCGCAACGCCGCGAACACGATGACCAGCGCGACGATGCCGAGCAGTGCGGGCAGGGAGCCGGCGTCGCCGCCGCGGACCCTGGCCCACCAGTTGCCGAACGCGGCGACGAGCGGGTTGCTGGGCGCCGTCGACTCCACGTGCTCTTCGGTCGTCTCGACCTTCGTCGGGGCGGTCATTTCAACTCCCCGTTGCCGTTGGTGATGCCACCGATGGCATCCGACCGACCGGTCGTGATGACCTCGACGACCTGGTTGCTCTTCACGTCCTTGGTCTTCATCTGTGCCGCCAACCGGCCCAGGTAGAGGACCGAGATCCGGTCGGCCACCTGGAACACGTCATTGAGGTTGTGGCTGATCAGCACAACGGCGAGACCGTTGTCGGCAAGCTGGCGCACCAACCGCAGCACCTGCTCGGTCTGCGCGACGCCGAGGGCGGCGGTCGGCTCGTCGAGCACCACGAGCTTGGAGTTCCAGATCACCGCACGGGCGATCGCCACCGTCTGACGCTGGCCACCGGAGAGGCTGGCGACCACCTGACGGATCGACTTGACCGTGCGGACCGACAGGCCCGCCAGCGTTTCCTGAGCCCGGCGTTCCATGGTCGCCTCGTCGAGGATGCCGTTCTTCGTGACCTCGCGGCCGAGGAACAGGTTGTCGACGATGTCCAGGTTGTCGCAGAGCGCCAGGTCCTGGTAGACGACCTCGATGCCGAGTTCGTTGGCGTGCTTGGGATTGGTCACCGAGACCTGTCGGCCGTCGAAGACGTACTCCCCGGAATCGAACGGCTGACTGCCGGCGATCCCTTTGATCAGGGTGCTTTTGCCCGCGCCGTTGTCGCCGACGAGCGCGGTCACCTGTCCCGCATATGCATCGAAATCCACGTCCTGTAGGACGTGGACCGCACCGAAGCTCTTGTTGATCCCGCGCAGCGACAGCAGCGGCGCGGCGTCCTCCGTCGCCGTCGCCGCCCCCGCAGCACCCTCCGGCACCGTCATGGTCACCTCACTAGTTGTTTCCCGACCCGGCGGTAACCGAGGCCGTAAGCGCCCAGAGGGCCCGGCAGGACTCGCCTGCCGGGCCCTCGGCGTCAATTACTGAACGCCTGCCGAAGTGCAGAGCGCGGCGTACTGGCCGGTGCAGATGTCGCTGGCCTTCCAGAAGCCGTCGGTGATGACGTCCTTGACGGAGTCCTTGTAGATGGCCTTCGGGGTCGCGAGCGCGGAGGGGACGTCCTTGTTGAGGACGGTGTCCTTGACCGTGCCGTTGACGAGGTCGCTGCCCGGGGTCTCGCCGTTGATCAGCGCGATGGCCAGCTTCGAGGCGGTGTCGGCCTCGACCTTGATCGCCTTGTAGACGGTCATGCACTGGTTGCCGGCGAGGATGGCCTGCAGGCCTTCCTTGCTGGCGTCCTGGCCGGTGACCGGCACCTTGCCGTTGAGTCCGTTGGCGGTCAGTCGGGCGATGATGCCCTGGGCCATGGTGTCGTTGGCGGAGACAACGCCGTCAACCTTGCCACCGGCCTGGGTGTAGAGCTGCTCGAACGCGGTGCCCGCGACGGTGGCGTCCCACTTACCGGTCTGGTCACCGACGATGGTGTAGTCGCCGGCGTCCACCTTCGGCTTCAGCGCCTCGACGTAGCCCTGCTTGAACAGCGAGGCGTTGTTGTCGGTCGGGTCGCCGTTGATCTGAACGATGTTGGCCTTGGTCTTGCCAGCGTCGGTGAGGCACTTGGTGAGGCCCTCGCCCATCAGCTTGCCGACCTGCACGTTGTCGAAGGAGACGTAGTAGGACGCCTCGCCACCCGGGGTCAGGCGGTCGTAGTCGATCGTCTTGATGCCGGCGGCCTGGGCCTTCTTCAGGCAGGCGGTGCCGGAGTCGGGGTCGAGGTTGACGATCAGGAGAACGGAGACGCCCTCGTTGATCATGCTGTCGCAGAGGGTGCCGAACTTGGCCTTGTCGCCGTCGGCGTTCTGAATGTTGGCCGTGATGCCGGCGCCGTCGAACGCTGCCTTGAGCAGCGGACGGTCGTTGGCCTCCCAGCGCGGAGAGGTGGCGGCGTCGGGCAGGATCACGCCGACCTTCTTGGCGGCGGTGCCACCACCGGCGGCGTCGTCACCGCCGTCGTCGGATCCACAACCCGCAAGTGCCAGCGCGCCGACCGCCATAGTGGCGACGGCGACCGACAGAAATCGGTTACGCATAACCTTGGACTCCTTCATGGCCGTTGAACGGACCACGCGGGGGCGAACGGCACTGTCGACCTCCCGGACCCTCGCGATCCGAAACACAAAATACTCGCGCATTTGACGCGCTACCTCGCGCGGTCGACACGCTGCCGTAACGATCCGGTCACGGCACTGGAACCGGCTTCTATGCGTTCGGGCGAGCCGAGAAAGCGCTCTCAGAGCGTACGCTTTCGCCCTCGGAGAGGGGATAGGTTGACTTTGGATACTCGTGCGTCAGACGACGATCGACAGCGCGTGGTCGAGCTGCTACAGCAGCACACCGCGGTCGGCCGCCTGAGCCTCGACGAGTTCACAGATCGCGTCGGAAATGCGTACGGCGCAAGCACTCTGCGTGATCTAGCAGTGGTGACCAGCGATCTTCCGCCACTCCCGGAACAGCCGGCCGCCGCACGTCGTGACCTATTCGTGCTCTTCGGGATCGCGGCCGTGACCTTGTTGTTACTCGGCCTCTACATGGCCGTGACCCGTTAAGGACGAGCGGTTACGCCACTGTCGAATAAGGACTTTGCCGCTGATTGTGGGCTGAACCGGCCACTGTCGCCTCGTCCTCGCCATGCCAGGACCGCCAGAGCGCGGCGTAGGAGCCGCCGGCCGCGACGAGTTCGTCGTGCGAGCCGAGCTCGGTGATCCGGCCGTCCTCGACCACCGCGACCCGGTCGGCGTCGTGCGCCGAGAACAGCCGGTGCGCGATCGCGATCACGGTGCGCCCCTCCAAGCACCGCGGCGAGCGACCGTTCGAGGTGCCGGGCGGCCCGCGGGTCGATCAGCGAGGTCGCCTCGTCGAGCACCAGCGTGTGCGGGTCGGCCAGCACCAGCCGGGCCAGCGCGAGCTGCTGCGCCTGGGCCGGCGGCACCGAATGGCCGCCGGTGCCGACCACGGTGTCCAGACCGGCCGGCAGCGCGGCGACCCAGTCGAGCGCGTCGACCGCGGCCAGCGCCGACCGCACCTCGTCGTCGGTCGCGTCCGGCCGGGCCATCACCAGGTTGTCGCGGACCGTGCCGATGAAGACGTGGTGCTCCTGGGTGACCAGGGCGACGTGCCCGCGCAGCTCGTCCAGCGGCAGCTCGGCCAGCGGGACGCCGCCGACGGTGACCGTGCCGGCGCGCGGGCGCGTGGATGCCGGCCAGCAGGCGGCCGAGCGTCGACTTGCCGGCGCCGGACGGGCCGACCATGGCCAGCCGCTCCCCCGGCTCGACGGTCAGGTCGATGCCGTGCAGCACGTCGCGGCCCTCCACGTAGGCGTAGCGGACGTCGCTCGGCGACCAGGCGCTCGCCGCGCGCGGCCGTCGCGGTGGCGGCGGCCGGTCGCCGGCCGGCCCGCCACGCCCGAGCAGCCGGGCCAGCGACGCGCCGCCGACCTGGAGCTCGTCGAGCCAGGACAGCAGCCGGTCGAGCGGGTCGATGAGCTGCTGCACGTACAGCGTGGCGGCGGTGACCTGGCCCAGGGTCACCCAGCCCTCGAGGTAGAACCAGCCGCCGACGAGCAGCGTCGCCACGACCGGCACCACGTAGCCGACCTCGACGATCGGGAACCAGACGGTGCGCAGCCTCAGCGTGTAGCGCTCGGCCGCGTAGGACCGGCGCGATGTCGGTCGTCGGTGCGGGCGCCGGCGCCGGTCCTGCAGGCGCAGCGCCTCGATGGTGCGGGCGCCCTCGACGGTCTCGGCTGAGGCCGTCGGTGATGTCGGAGTAGGCGGCGTTCTCGCGCAGGTAGCCGGCCGGCGCGCGGCGCAGGTACCACCGGGTGCCGAACCACAGCATCGGCACCGCGAGCAGGCAGGGCAGGGCCAGCAGCGGGCCGTGAGCAGGATCGCGCGCCGACCACGAACACCGCGGTGACCATCGCGATCAGCGTCTCCGGCACGGCGAAGCGGACGCTGTGCGAGAGCGCCGTCGACGTCGCGGGAGGTGCGGGTGAGCAGGTCGCCGGTGCCGGCCCGCTCCACCGTGGACAGTGGGATGGCCAGGATCCGGTCGACGAACTCCTCGCGCAGCTCGGCCAGCACCCGCTCGCCGAGCCGGGCCGAGGCAGTAGGCGGCGAACCGGATCAGCACCGCCTGCGCCACCACGAACGCCGCGATGGCCACGGCGACCTGGTCGACCGTGCGGGTGGTGGTGCCGGCCGAGAGCCCCTCGACCAGGTTGCCGAGCAGCCGCGGCGCGACCAGGCCGGCGACGGCGGCCAGGCCGTGCAGGCCGAGCGCGAGCGCCAGCGCGCCGCGGGTGGCGGCGGGTCAGGCTGCCGGGCGTAGCGCCGCACCTCGGCGGCGTCGGCGACCGGGAGCTGCCGAGTCATGTCGTCCTCCTCCCGGGTGACGGCCGCCCGCGTAGCCGGGCGGTGGCGCAGCAGCTCGCGGTGGGTGCCCGTCGGCGACCACCCGGCCGTCGGCGACGAACGCCACCTCGTCGGCCTGGTCGAGCACCAGCGGGCTGGTGGTGCAGACGACCGTGGTGCGGCCGGCGCGGGCGAGGCCGAGCCGCGCCGCGATGCGGGCCTCGGTGTGCGCGTCGACGGCGCTGGTCGGCTCGACCAGCACGAGCGTCTCCGGGTCGGCGACCAGCGCCCGGGCCAGCCGGAGCCGCTGCTGCTGGCCGCCGGAGAACTCCCGGCCGCGCTCGGCGACCACGGTGTCGAGCCCGTCCGGCAGCGCGTCGACGATGTCGTCCGCGCTGGCCGCGTCGAGGGCGGCCGCCACCTGCTGGTCGCCGTCGGCCCGCCGGGTCGAGCTCGCCGCGCAGCGGGCCGGCGAACAGCCGGGCGTCGTTGTCGGCCACCAGGATCCGGCGCCCGCACGTCGGCCAGGTCGAGGTCGGCCAGCGGCACGCCGGACAAGGTGACCCGGCCGTCGGCGAACCGGCCGAGCCGGTCGGCGATCGCGGCCGCGTCACCTGGGTCCCGGGCCGCGATGGCGGTCAACTGCCCGGGCTGGACGGTCAAGCCCGGACTCGGCGTCGACCAGCGGGCCGGGTGGCGCGGTCACCGGCGCCGCCGGCGAGGTGAACTCCGGTGCGAGGGTGAGCATCCGCACCACCCGGCGGGCCGCGACGTGCCCCCGGGTCAGCCGGTCGATCGCCTCGGTGAGCTGGCGCAGCGGGCTGACCAGGAACGCCGCGTAGCCGTAGAAGGCGACGAGCTCGCCGACGGTGATCTCGCCGCGCAGCGCGAACCGGGCGCCGAGCCAGGTCACCAGCACCAGGAACATGCCGGGCAGCAGGATCTGCGCCGCCTCGAGCAGCGACTCGATCCGGGCCACCCGTACGCCGGCCGACCGGAGATCCTGTGACTCGCCGCGGTAGCGGCCGGCGAACGTCGACTCGCCGCCGACGCCGCGCAGCACCCGCAGGCCGGCGACGATGTCGGCGGCCCGGGTGGTCAGCTTGCCCTCCTGGTCGCGGTAGACCTGCTGGCGGCGCTGCAGCGGCTTGATCAGCGCACCGGCGATCGGCATCATCACCGGCACGCCGACCACGACCACCAGGCCGAGCGGCACCGACGTGTTGAGCAGGATGACCGCGACGGTGATCGACCGCGACCAGCGCGCCGGTGCCGCGGGCGGTGATGTCGAGCGCGCCGCCGATGTGGGTGATGTCGGAGGTGCCGATGCTGACCACCTCGCCGGTGGCCAGCCGCTTGGGCAGCGTGGCGCCGAGCCGGTTGGCCTGCCGCACGGTGAGCTGGACCGTGCGGTAGGCGGCGGCGAGCCAGTTGAAGACGGCCATCCGGTGCCGCAGGATGCCGGTCAGCGCCGGTGACCAGGCCGAGGCCGAGCAGCACGGCGCCCCAGCGCAGCAGGCCGTCGGGGTCGCGGGCGGCCAGGCCCTCGTCGATGGCCGGCCCACGGTGGCCGGCATCAGCGCCTGGCTGACCATCCAGAGGGTCGCGAAGCCGATCGCGGCCGCCAGCGACGGCCAGGTGCGTGCCGCCAACCACAGGAGGTAACGGGTGGCCGACCGGACATCGGGGTCGCCGGGATCGCCGACGGGTAACGGACGCATGACAAGGCCGAAGCTAGATCGATCAACTTCGGGCCGGCGCCACCGATTATCGGTCGACGGGCGTGAAGTCCCACTCGTGCGGTGGCCTGGCCACCAGATCGTCGGCGGGTCGGCCAACGGCTCGGGGTCGCTGCGCCATCTGGAGATCACGACGAGCCGGTCGTCGGGCGAGGAGAACACCTCGCTGGCGATGTGCAGCGGGTTGACCTCGATCCGCGGCAGGGCACGTGTC
Organism: uncultured Actinomycetota bacterium; assembly: GCA_963840005.1. Taxonomy (GTDB): domain Bacteria; phylum Actinomycetota; class Actinomycetes; order Mycobacteriales; family Micromonosporaceae; genus Asanoa. Next base: position 66,191 of record CAWIXO010000048.1, read on the forward strand.
GCAGACCCACGACGAGCAGGTCGGGCAGCCGGCCCTTCTCGGCCCGGGCCTCCCACATGCGCGCGATCACGGTGCCGGACACTACACACTCACGAGCGTCAGCGGCATCGCGGAGTCGGCCGGGAGATCCAGCCGGCTGGGTCGGACCCCGGCGGCGACCAGGTGCGAGCCGAGCGCGGCGACCATCGCGCCGTTGTCGGTGCAGAGCTTGGGCCGCGGCACCCGCACCGTGATGCCGCGCCTTCGCCGCCCGCTCCTCGGCCAGCGCCCGCAGCCGCGAGTTGGCCGCGACGCCGCCGCCGATGACCAGCGTGTCGACGCCGTGCTGCCGGCAGGCGTCGATCGCCTTGGCGGTCAGCACGTCGCAGACCGCCTCCTGGAAGCAGGCCGCGACGTCGTTGACCGGCACGGGCTCGCCGGCCCGCTCGCGCGCCTCGACCCAGCGGGCCACCGCCGTCTTCAGCCCGGAGAAGGAGAAGTCGAACCGGTGCGCGGCCTGGTCCTTGGCCGCGGTCAGGCCGCGCGGGAAGGCGATCGTGGCCTGCCCGTCGCGGGCCGCGCGGTCGATCGGCGGCCCGCCCGGGAACGGCATGCCGAGCAGCCGGGCCACCTTGTCGAACGCCTCGCCGGCCGCGTCGTCGATGGTCGCGCCGAGCGGGGTCACCCCACCGGCCAGGTCGTCGACCAGCAGCAGCGACGAGTGGCCGCCGGAGACCAGCAGCGCGATCGCCGGCTGCGGCAGGGGGCCGTGCTCGAGCGTGTCGACGGCGACGTGCGCGGCCAGGTGGTTGACGCCGTAGAGCGGCTTCTCCGCGGCGATCGCGTAGCCCTTGGCGGCGGCGACGCCGACCAGCAGCGCGCCGGCGAGGCCCGGGCCGGCGGTGACGGCGATCGCGTCGACGTCGGCCAGGGTCACGCCGGCCTCGTCCAGCGCCCGCTGCATCGTCGGCACCATGGCCTCGAGGTGCGCCCGGCTGGCCACCTCGGGCACCACACCGCCGAACCGCGCGTGCTGGTCCACACTGGACGCGAGCTGCGTCGGCGAGCAGCGTCGTGCCGCGCACGATGCCGATACCGGTCTCGTCGCAGGAGGTCTCGATCCCGAGGACCAGGGGTTCGTCAGTCACGTCCTCATCACCAGCGCGTCGGTGTTGCTGGGCTGGTAGTAGCCACGGCGTACGCCGATCGGCTCGAAACCGTAGGTGGCGTAGAGCTTCTGGGCCGGGGCGTTGTCGACCGCGACCTCGAGCAGCACGGCGGGGGCCTTGCGGCGGGCCGCCTCGGCGAGCAGGGCCTCGAGGATCGTGCGGCCGATGCCCTGGCGCTGCGCGTCACGGACGACCGCGATGTTCTGGATCCACGCCTCGTCGCCGTTGACCGCGAGGCCGCCGTACCCGAGTATCCGGTTCTCGTCCTCGCGCGACCAGGTAGTAGTGCCCGCTGGCCAGCTCGTTCCAGAACATGCCGGCCGACCACTTCTCGGCGCCGAACAGGTCTTCCTCGATCGGCAGCAACTGCGGCGATGTGCCACCAGCGCAGCCGGCTGAGCGTGCCGGTCATGCCGGCAGCACCGGCTTGTGCCCTCCCGCGGCGACGGCGTCCGGGCGGCGGAGGTAGCAGCGGGGTGAGCGGCTCGCTCGGCGCCCTGGCTCGGACCCGGTCGGCGGCCAGCTCGCACGAACGCGTCGACCTGCGGGTAGCGCGGCTCGTCGAGCACCTTGAGCCCCAGCCGGTCGGCGTACTTCAGGGCGCCGTCGCCGACGGCGACCGCGGCCGCGGTGGCCTTTCGCGCCACCACGTCCGGCAGGTCGACGTGCGGACCCTCGACCCGTGCGCCGGTCTGGTCGTAGAGCGCCCAGTAGACCTCGCGGCGGCGTGCGTCGGTCGCGGCCAGGGTGACCTGGCCGGGTACGCCGCCGATGGCGTCGAGCGAGCAGACCCCGTACGCCGGGATGCCCAGCGCCTGGCCCATGCTGGCCGCGGTGACCAGGCCCACCCGCAGCCCGGTGAACGGGCCGGGGCCGGTGCCGGCGATGATCGCCGTCAGGTCGCGGACGGTCGCGCCGGACTTCCGCAGCACCTCGTCGATCTCCGGGGCCATCAGCTCGCCGTGTGCCCGCCCGTCGACCGTGCGCAGCTCGGCGAGTCACGGTGTGGCCGGTCGGGGTCACGTCGGCCAGCGCCGCGGTGACCGCGGGCGTCGACGTGTCAAGGACGAGAACGAGCACGATATGCACCTTATCCGGCCCGTCGGGGCTCCTGCCGCTCAGGCGGGGGCTGACCGACTCCAGTCGATGGGCGTCAGGCCGGCGTCGGCGAGGGCCTTGTTGGCGGCGCTGAACGGGCGGCTGCCGAGGAATCCGCGCGGGTTGAGCGGGCTCGGGTGGCCGGCCTCCAGCACGACGTGCGCCGGGTTGGTGACCAGGGCCGCCTTCTTGCGGGCGTAGCTGCCCCAGAGCAGGAACACCACCCGGTCGGGCTGGTCCTCCAGCGCCCGGATGGTGGCGTCGGTGAACGCCTCCCAGCCCTTGTTGGCGTGCGACCCCGCGGCACCCTCGCGCACCGTGAGCACCGCGTTGAGCAGCAGCACCCCTGGGTGGCCCAGCCACGCAGGTCACCGCCGTCGGGGGCGGCGGCACCGAGGTCGGCGGCCAGCTCCTTGTAGACGTTGCGCAGCGAGGGCGGCACGCGTACGCCGGCCTGCACGCTGAAGCTCAGCCCGTGCGCCTGGCCGGCCTTGTGGTACGGGTCCTGGCCGAGGATGACCACGCGGGTGTCGGCCGGCGGGCACAGCCGGTAGGCGGTGAACAGGTCGGGCAGCGGCGGGAAGACCGGGGTCGCGGCGTATTCCGCGGCCACGAACGCGCCCAGGTCGGCGGTGGCGGCCGGGTCGAGGTGCGACTCCAGCGCGGTGCGCCACTGGCGCCGGCAGCAGGTCGGGCAGGTTCACCGGGCGTCCTCCGTGAGCGTCGCGACGCGGGCGGCCCAGTCGCCGCCGGTCGGTTCGAGCCCGATCACCCGGGTGTCGTCGTCGCGCCGGTCGATGCGTACCCGAAGGTGGTCTTCGCGGAGCTGCTCGACGATGCCCTCGCCCCACTCGACCACGGTGACCGCGTCGTCCATCGAGGCGTCCAGGTCGAGCCCGTCGATCTCGGCCAGCGGGTCGGCCGCCGCGCCGATCCGGTACGCGTCGGCGTGCACCAGCGGCAGCGTGCCGCCGTGGGCCGGGTCCGGCCGGTGCACCCGGGCGATCACGAACGTCGGCGAGGTGACGTCGCCCAGCACGTGCAGCCCGGCGCCGATGCCCTGCACCAGCGCGGTCTTGCCGGCACCCAGCGGGCCGGTGAGCACGACCAGGTCGCCGGCGCGCAGCACGGCCGCCAGCCGGGCGCCGAACGCCCGGGTGTCGTCCACAGTGGTCAGCTCGATCATGCCGAGATCTTCTCCAGGAAAGCGATGAGCGTCGCGTTGACCTCGTCGGCGTGTTCGAGCATGACGACGTGGCCGCTGTCGTTGACCTTCACGAACTCCGCGTCGGGCAGGTGCCGGAGGATCTCCTCCGAGTGCGCGACCGGTGTGATCATGTCTTTGTCGCCCACGATTATCACGGTGGGCGTGCGCTCCAGGGCGGCCAGGGCCGGATAGCGGGCGTGCGTGTAGAGGGTGCGCAGGTAGCGGGCGACCGTGTCGACCGAGGTGCGCGAGTTCATTTTCTCCACATAGGACACCAGCGACGGGCTCGGCCGGGACTCGCCGAAGCCGTAGCGGCGGGTGAGCAGCCAGGCCAGGTCGGTGGCGGCGACCCGGGCCCGGTCGATGGTCGGGCCGGTGAGCCGGGTGGCGCTGTTGACCAGCGGCAGCAGCGGGCCGCCGACCCGGCCGATCAGCGCGGGCAGGCCCAGCCGGGTCTCGTCGATCAGGCCGCCGGAGGTGGCCATCAGCACGCAGCCCTTGACCCGACTCTCGAAGAACTCCGGGTACAGCTCGGCGAACGCCATGATCGTCATGCCGCCCATCGAGTGCCCGACCAGGATCAGCGGCCCGTCCGGAACGGTCTCGGCCAGCACCGCGTGCAGCGTCTCGCCGAGCGCCGGCAACTCGTATTCGCCGGTCTCCATCCGGCCGGAGCGGCCGTGGCCGGGCTGGTCGTAGAAGACCATGCGGTGCTCGCCGCGGGCGGTCAGCGCGCTGCGCTGGAAGTGGAACGTGCCCATGTCGAGGCAGAAGCCGTGTACGAAGACGATGGTCGCGGGGTTGGGCTCGGCGACCGTCGGCTCGACCACCTCGACGTGGATGTCGGTGCCGTCGGCGGTGGAGACGGTCAGCGACTCGTCGTAGGGCAGGCGGTCGAACGGCTCGTCCACGTACGGGTCAGCCACGCCCCGCTTCGAACGGCGGACGACCGCGCGTTCGACGGCGATCCCGGTGGCGATGCCGGCCGCGGCCAGACCGACCACCGCACCGACGATTCCCGCGCGGCGTCGGGTACTCATCCACCGTCCTCGCTGTCGTACACCCTCGGAACGCGGCTGCTCCCGAAGCGGGTGACGATCTCATAGTTGATCGTGTCGATCGCGTCGGCCCAGTCGTCGGCGGTGGGTCCGCCGTTGTCGCCCGGGCCGAACAGCGTCGCCACGTCGCCCGGCGCGACCGGCTGGTCGCCGACGTCGAGCACGATCTGGTCCATGCAGACCCGGCCGGCGATGGTGTGCCGGACGCCGTCGATCGCGACCGGCCCGACGTTGGAGGCGTGCCGCGGGACACCGTCGGCGTAGCCGAGCGGGACGACGGCGAGCGTGGTCTCGCGGGTGGTGGTGTAGGTGTGGCCGTAGGAGACGCCGGTGTCGGCGGGGACCCGCTTGGTGAGCATGATCCGGGCCCGGGCGGTCATCGCCGGGCGCAGGCCGTAGCGCTCGCCCGGGACCGGCGACAGCCCGTAGACCGCGATGCCGGGGCGGACCAGGTCGAAGTGGGCGTCCGGGCGGGTCAGGGTGGCGGCCGAGTTGGCGATGTGCCGAAGCTGCGGTCGGACGCCGAGCCGCTCGGCCACCGCCAGGGCGTCGCGGAAGGCGGCGAGCTGGAGGTCGATGGTCTCGTGGCCGGGCGCGTCCGCGTAGACGAAGTGGCTCCACACGCCGATGATCTCGATCGCGCCGTCGGCCTGGGCCTTGGCGGCCGCCTCGACCAGCGCCGGCCAGTCGTCGGCCGTGGCGCCGCCCCTCGACAGACCGGTGTCGATCTTGAGGTGCACCCTTGTCGGGCGCTGCGCTTTTCGGCCCGCCTCGATCATCTCGTCGAGTTGGCCGAGGCTGGCGGCGCTGAGGTCAATGTCGTTGGCGACACCCTCGTGCAGCGGCAGGCCGGGGGCGAGCAGCCAGGCCAGCACCGGCGCGGTGATGCCGGCGCGGCGCAGGCCGAGTGCCTCGTCGAGGGTGCAGACGCCGAGCCAGGTCGCGCCGCCGGCCAGGGCGGCCTTGGCGGCGGGGACCATGCCGTGGCCGTAGCCGTCGCCCTTGACGACCGCCATCACCGCGGCGCTGGTGCCGGCGCGCAGCCGGGCCACGTTGGCGCGGATGGCGTCGAGGTCGACGCGGACTTCGGCTTGCCACATGACGCCCAGCCTACTTGCCGGTAGTGACGTTTTCCGGGTCACCCGGGCGGAGGTCGTTGACTACCGGGCGGAGTGCGGCGGCGACGTCGGTCGCGCTGACCGGGCCATGCCGGGCGGCTTCGCGGCCGGCGAGTCCGTGCAGGTAGGCGGCTGTGACGGCGGCCACCTCCGGGCGCAGGCCGCCGGCCAGCAGGGAGCCGAGCAGGCCGGCCAGGACGTCGCCGGTGCCGCCGGTGGCCAGCGCCGCGCTGCCGGTCGGGTTCGCGTACGCCTGGCCGCTCGGGGTGGCCACGATCGTGCGGTCACCCTTGAGGAGGACCACCGCGTTGGTGTGCGCGGCCAGCCGTTGCGCCGCGCGCGACCCGGTCCGGGCCGGGCTCCTCGCCGGCCAGCCGGGCGAACTCGCGGTCGTGCGGGGTCAGCACCATCGGGGCGCTGCGGCCGCGCATCAGGTCGGCCATCGCGCCGTCGACCAGGAGGTTGAGCGCGTCGGCGTCGAGCACCACGGGGAGGCTGGTGGCCAGCACCGTGCGTACCGCGGTCGCGGCCGCGTCGTCGGTGCCCAGGCCGCTGCCGACCACCCAGGCCTGCACCCGACCGGCATCGGTGATCCGGTCCGTCGCGATGACACTCGGGTGCGCCTGTACGACGTACTCGCGCGCGCCGCCGGCGTAGCGGACCAAGCCGGTCGGGCCGGCCAGCGCGCCCCAGGTGCTCAGGATCGCGGCACCGGGGTAGGTGGCCGAACCGGTGGCGATGCCGACGACGCCGCGGGTGTACTTCTCGTCGGTCGGACGGTGTTTGGGCAGGGCGTTCGCGATGTCCGCCCGGTCGGGCACCAGGATCGCGGGGTCGGCTTTGAGCCACGGACCCAGGCCGATGTCGACGAGTTCGACCTCGCCGGCCAGCGGGGCGGCCGGGCCGACCACGTGGGCCGGCTTGAGGCAGCCGAAGGTGACGGTGACGTCGGCCTGGACCGCCTTGCCCGGCACCTCGCCCGTGTCGACGTCGACGCCGCTGGGCACGTCGACGGCGACCATCGTGGGGCGCTGGCCGTGGCGACCCCGGCGTTCGCCGGCCCGGTGCAGCAGGGTGGCGGCGCCGCTGCGGAGGCCGCCCTTGGCGCCGATGCCGACGATGCCGTCCATGACGAGGTCCACTGTGCGGGGTGGCTGGTCGGCGGTGCGGCCGCCGCTTTGTCTCAGTGCTTCTAGACCTGCTTTGTGTGCCTTGGCTGGGTCGAGGAGGACCGCGGTGACGGCGGCGCCGCGGCTGGCCAGGATCGCGCCGGCGTAGAGGGCGTCGCCGCCGTTGTTGCCGGCGCCGACGAGCAGGGTGACGTGTGAGCCGTAGACGTCTTTCAGGATGAGCGCGCAGCGGCGGGCGAGGCCCGCGGCGGCGCGTTGCATCAGGGTGCCCTCCGGGAGGCGGGCCATCAGCGCTTCTTCGGCCGCTCTTACGTCGGCGACCCGCCAGGCTTTCCTCATTGCTCCGCCACCACCATCGCGGAGGCGATGCCGCCGTCGTGCGAGAGCGAGAGGTGCCAGCGGTTGACGCCGCGCTCGGCGGCGGCGGCGGCGACCGTGCCGCTGACGGTCAACCAGGGTCGGCCGTCCGGGTCGGTGACGATCTCGCAGTCGTGCCAGTGCAGGCCGGCGGGGGCGCCGAGCGCCTTGGCAACCGCCTCCTTGGCCGCGAACCGGGCCGCCAGGGACTCCGGTGGGCGCGGGTTGCCGGAGCCGGTCAACCGCTCCCCCTCGGTGAAGAGGCGGTCGCCGAGCAGTGGGGTGCGGGCCAGTGCCCCGGTGAACCGTTCGACGAGGACCACGTCGATCCCGACAGCGACGATCATCGGTCCAGCCTATTAGCAGCCGGCGTACGCGGTGGACAAGCCTTGTGGACAACCCGGTCGGCCTTGGCGTTCTCCCTGTCCACAGCCTGGTTCCCGATGTTGTCCTCCGCCCTAGCGTTTCCCTCCTGACTTTCTTTTCTGGGAGGTTCACGTGGACGGTGACCTTCGGGTCGACCCTCAGTTGCTGCGCGATCGGGCGACCGAGCTCGAGCTGGTCGCGCGTGCGTTGGCGGTCTTCGGTGACGATCTCTACGTGCCGGCGCCATCGTGGTCGTCCGGGTCTGCTCTGGCCGGCCTGGCGGACGGCGTCTCGGCGGCGCTGGGCTCGGCGGCAGCGCGGGTCGCCCACTCCGGTGGTCTGCTGCGGGAGGCGGCGCGTTCTTACGAAGAGGCCGACCTGCGGGCCGCGATCCGGCTGCACCGGGTGGGGTGAGCGGCGCGTGGTGACCTATGCGGAGTTGTGGCGGGCTGACCCGTTTCTGTGGAGGGCCGCCGGCGCGGCCTGGAACCGGTTGGCGGTCAGCGTCGGTCGGCGTTCGTCTGAGCTCGGCGCGGTCGCGGGGCGGGTCGGCGACGGGTGGCGGGGTGCGGCGGGTTCGGCTGCCGGCGGGCACGTGCGTGCGCTGCGCGAGCCGCTTCTCGCGGCCCGGCTGGCGTTCGTCGAGACCGACCAGGTGTTGTCGGGGTTCGCTGCCGCGCTGACCCGGGCGCGCGGGATGCTCGCGGCGGCGGTGGCCGCGGCGGGGCCGGCGCACGTCGAGATCGACCGTTCGGGACGCACGGCGCCGGACGTCTCGGTCACGGGGATCGACCGGGTCGCCGCCATGCACGCGGCCGACCGGGTCGGGGCCGGGATCGCCGCTGCGCTGCGGGCGGCGGCCGACGCCGACCGGGATGCGGCCGCCCAGCTCGGCCGGCTCGCCGCGGCGGCCGACGCGGGATGGCCGGTCGCGCCGCCACCTTCGCGGCCCCCGGTCGGCGCGCCGCCGTTCGTGGTCCGGCGGTGGTGGGCCGACTTGAGCGCGGCCGAGCGCCGGTGGTTGCTGGTGCACGAGCCGTCCTACGTCGGCCGGCTCGACGGGGTCCCGGTGGCCGCCCGCGACCAGGCCAACCGCACTCTGCTCGCCGCGCAGCGGGCCGACCTGGTGCGGGAGCGCGCCGAGGCGGTCCGCACGGCGATGCCCCGGCACGCCGCGGTCTCCGCCAGTCTCCGGCTGGTCGGGCTGATGTCCGGCATCGACGCGGTCGACGCCCGGCTGGCGGCCGAGACCGGCGAGCGGGCCTACCTGATGAGCCTGGTCTCCGTCGGGCGACGGCCGGCTGGTGCTGGCGATCGGCGACCCCGACCGGGCCGACAACGTCCTGGCGTACGTGCCGGGGATGACCGCCGACCTGAGCGCGGTCCGCGACGACCTGGCCCGCACGGAGGCGGTGGCCACCCGGGCGGCGACGATCGACCCGGGCCAGCGCACGTCGACGGTCCTCTGGCTCGACTACGACGCGCCGTCCTTTCTCGACGAGGCCATGCTCGCGGGCAAGGCACACGAGGCCGGGCCGGCGCTGCACCGGTTCGCCGAGGGTCTGCGCGCGACCCACGAGGGGCCGCCGGCGCAGCAGAGCGTGCTCGGCCACAGCTACGGGTCTCTCACGGTCGGCGCGACCGCCAGCTCGGTGGGCCTGGCCGCCGACGACCTGATCTTCGTGGGCTCGCCGGGGGTCGGGGTCGACCACGCTTCGGCGCTGGGCCTGCCGCCGACGCGAGTGTGGTCGAGCACCGCCTCCGACGACCCGATCGCCTATCTAGCGCCGGGTTGGAAGGAGCCGTTCATCCGCCTGGGAGCTGAGCTGTCGAACCCGCTCTGGCCCGACCCGCGGCCACGTCCCAACGAAGACCTGTGGTTCGGCCGCAACCCGACCTACCCAGGCTTCGGCGGCCAGGTCTTCACCGGCGACCCCCACGGCCACAGCGGCTACTGGCGCGCTGACAACGACGCCCTGACTGACATCGCCCGCATCGCCCTCGGGCCCGAACACCAACCCCGGGTCGACTGATGGCCGCGTCCCATGACGTGCGGTCGGTCAGCGGGCGGCGTACGCGCACCGGCGGTAGCGTCGTGACCATGGATGCGCGTCCGGTGATCGGTCGGGTCGGCATATGGAGCCGCGAGTTCCACAACGCGGACCCGGCGCTGGCAGGGGTGTTGCGGGACGCGGCCGCCGAGATCGAGTCGCTCGGCTATGGCGCCGTCTGGATCGGTGCGTCGCCGGATGTGCCTGCCGCGCGGCCGCTGCTGGACGCGACCTCGCGGCTGGTGGTGGCGACCGGGATCCTCAGCGTTTGGCACCACGAGGCCGCCGGGGTGGCGGCGCGGACGGCCGCCTTGAACGCCGACTACGGCGACCGCTTCATCCTCGGGCTCGGCGTCAGTCACCAGGACTCGGTGGCCGGCTACCGGAAGCCGTTCACGAAGATGGTCGACTACCTGGACGCCCTCGACGCGGCGCCCGAGCCGGTGCCGCCGACGCATCGGGTGCTCGCCGCGCTCGGCCCGCGGATGCTGCGGCTAGCGGCGGAGCGCACGGCCGGCGCCCATCCCTATCTGGCGCCCGTCGAACACACCGCGACCGCGCGGGAAACCCTCGGGCCCGGGCCTTTGCTGGCGCCCGAGATCAACGTCGTGGTCGAGACCGACGCCGGGCGTGCCCGGCGTGCCGCTCGGGCCCATCTTTCGCGCTACCTGGAGTTGCCCAACTACACCGACAACCTGCGCCGGTACGGCTTCGCCGACGCGGACCTCGGCGGCGGCGGGAGCGACCGGTTGGTCGACAGCCTCTACCTGTGGGGCGACGACGACCGGATCCGCACACGTGCCAGCGAATATTTCGCGGCCGGCGCCGACCACGTCGCCATCCAGGTCGTCCGCTCCGACCCGGACGCCGACCCACCAATGCCGGAATACCGCCGCCTGGCGGCCGCCCTGATCGCCTGACGGTCCACACCGCGGCTGGGGACGGCCCCTGCCGCCGACAGGCCTCGCCGAGGAGCCGGCTATCTCTCACCGCGCTGGCTGTCCGGGCCGGGTCGCGCGGGGCCGCGAAGGCTGGTCGGGTGGACGGCCAAGGCCGGTCGCGCGGAGCGGCCCGTCGCACGGGGCCGCCAAGACCGGGTCGCACGCCGCCGCCAAGACCGGGTCGCACGCCGCCGCCAAGACCGGGTCGCACGCCGCCGCCAAGACCGGGTCGCACGCCGCCGCCAAGACCGGGTCGCACGCCGCCGCGACAAGACCGGGTCGCACGCGCCGCCAGACCGGTCGCACGCCGCCGCCAAGACCGGGTCGCACGCCGCCGCCAAGGCCGGTCGCGCGGAGCCGCCAAGGCCGGTCGCGCGGAGCGTTGGGCTTGGGGCCCGGAGTTCGCGCATAGGGGCCCGCTTTGTGCCACGAGCGGTCCCAGCGGAGGCGTTGAGACCTGTCTGGGCAGCGGATCTGGGAATTTGATCTGCCTGTTCGCAGAACTGCCGCCCCGGATCGTTCCCGGGGCGGCAGACCTTCGCTGGTGGTGATCGCTGCGCTTACTCGACCGTGACCGACTTCGCCAGGTTGCGGGGCTGGTCGACGTCGTGGCCACGGGCGGCGGCGATCTCGCAGGCCAACACCTGCAGCGGCACCGTCGTGACGAGCGGGGCGAGCAGGGTGGGCGTGCGCGGCACGGAGATGAGGTGGTCCGCGTAGGGCAGGACCGCCTCGTCGCCGTCCTCGGCGATGACGATGGTGCGGGCGCCTCGGGCGCGGACTTCCTGGATGTTCGACACGATCTTGTCGTGCAGCATGCCGCGGCCCGCCGGTGACGGGACCACGCAGATGACCGGAGTGCCGTGGTCGATCAGGGCGATCGGGCCGTGCTTGAGCTCGCCCGCCGCGAAGCCCTCGGCGTGCATGTAGGCGAGTTCCTTCAGCTTCAGGGCGCCCTCCAGGGCGACCGGGTAGCCGACGTGCCGGCCGATGAACAAGACAGTGCCGGCGCTGGCGAGGTCACGGGCCAGTTCGCGGACCGGGTCCATGCGGGCGAGCAGCGTACGCAGCTTGTCGGGCATCTCCTGGAGTTGCTCGACGACCGCGCCCACCTCGTCGGCGTACTTGATGCCGCGGACCTGGGCCAGGTGCAGGCCGATCAGGTAGCAGGCGACGAGCTGCGTGAGGAACGCCTTGGTCGAGGCGACCGCGATCTCCGGGCCGCCGTGGGTGTAGAGCACGGCGTCGGACTCGCGGGGGATCGTGGAGCCGTTGGTGTTGCAGATGGCGAGCACTCGGGCCTTCTGGTCCTTGGCATGGCGGAGCGCCATCAGGGTGTCCATGGTTTCGCCGGACTGGGAGATCACGACGACCAGGGTGGAGCGGTCGAGCACCGGGTCGCGGTAGCGGAACTCGCTGGCCAGCTCGACCTCGCACGGGATGCGGGTCCAGTGCTCGATCGCGTACTTGGCGACGAGACCTGTGTGGAACGAGGTGCCGCAGGCCACGATGAAGATCTTGTCGACGTCGCGCAGGTCCTGGTCGGTGAGGCGGACCTCGTCGAGGCGGATCTCGCCCTGCTCGGTCAGCCGGCCGAGCAGGGTCTCGGCGATCGCCTGGGGCTGCTCGGCGATCTCCTTGAGCATGAAGTAGTCGTAGCCACCCTTTTCGGCCGCGGACGCGTCCCAGTCAATGTGGAAGTCGCGGCCGCTGGCGGTCGCGCCGGCGAAGTCGGTGATCTCGATGCCGTCCGGGGTGATCAGCACGACCTGGTCCTGGCCGAGTTCGATCGCCTCCCGGGTGTGCTCGATGAACGCCGCGACGTCGCTGGCCAGGAAGTTCTCGCCGACGCCGCGACCGACCACGAGCGGGGAGTTGCGCCGCGCCGCGGCCACCGCGCCGGGCGTGCCGGCGTCGGTCGCGAGCAGCGTGAACGCGCCCTCCAGCCGCCGGCACACGCGGCGCATCGCTTCCGCGAGCGCGTGCGGGCCGTCGAGGCCGGGGTTCTCCAGGTGTACGGCTGCGAGGGCGATCTCCATCAGGTGCGCGGCGACCTCGGTGTCGGTGTCGCTGGCGAACTCGATGCCGGTCGCCTCCAACTCCGCCCGCAATGCCGCGAAATTCTCGATGATGCCGTTATGGATGACCGCGACCCGGCCGTTGCGCGACAGGTGTGGGTGGGCGTTGCGGTCCGTCGGGCCGCCGTGCGTCGCCCAGCGGGTGTGGCCGATGGCGGTCGTGCCGCTGCCGATGTGGGTCTCGGCGGTGTCGATCGGGCGCTCGGCGAGGGCCTTCTCGAGGTTGGCGAGCTTGCCGGCCCGCTTCTCGGTCAGCAGGCAGTCGGCGCCGACGACGGCGATGCCGGCCGAGTCGTAGCCGCGGTATTCGAGCCGCCGCAGCCCCTCGATCACGATGCCGAGCGCCGGGCGGGCGCCCACGTAACCCACGATTCCACACATGAGGAGGACTCTAGCCGAAGATCGCTCATGCTGCGTGCTCGAAAGTGTGCCTATCAATCATCTGACATGAGCGATGCATCGTGTACGTTCCGTGCCCGTCGACCCGGCCGACCAGCCCGGGCGAGCCCGCCCGGAGTGGACCGCAACCGGTACTGTCGGCCCGTATCGCCTCGGTCGCGCCGAACCGCCGTTTGACGGCTATCCGCTTGCCCGAGGCATCGGTTTCGGGGACGCTCGACGGCGTCCCGCGCCGTGGGTCGCCGCCCATGGCCGCCCCTCGCTTGGAGCGCAGATGAGCCGTCCCACCCCTCCCGAGCCCGACGAAACGGGAGCCGGCGAGCACGCGTCGGACAGGACCGCGGCCTACCCGCCTCCGCCTCCGTTCCCCGCGAACACCCCGGCCCCGCCACCCCCGGCCGCGGACGCCGACCCGACCGAGCCCCTGACCCCGCGGCCCCCGACGCGAGCGCGGCGACCCCGGTCAGCCCAGCACCCTCGGCGACCCCGGCGCCACCGCCGCCAGCCCCGGAGGCCGAGCCCACGGCACCCATGGCCGCCCAGGCTTCCCCGGCGACCCCCGCGCCGTCGGCGGACTCGGCTTCGTCCGCGAAACCGGTCAGCTCCGCGCCGCCCGCGCCCGGCTCCACGCAGGCGGCGTCACCAGAAAACTCCACGCCGCCTGTCAGCTCGGCTCCGCCGACTCCGCCCGTGCCATCGGCGAGCTCCGCACAGCCGGCCTCGCCGGACAGCTCCGCGCCGCCCGTCAGCTCGGCTCCGCCGGTCACCTCCGCGCCGCCGGCCAGCCCCACTTGGCCCGCCCCACCGGCCAGCTCGGCTCCGCCCGCGCCACCGGTCAGCTCGGCTCCCCCGGCACCGCCGGTCAGCTCGGCTCCGCCCGCGCCGTCGACGAGCTCCGCGCGGCCGGCCTCGCCGGACAGCTCCGCGCCGCCCGTCAGCTCGGCTCCCCCGGCACCGCCGGTCACCTCCGCGCCGCCGGCCAGCCCCGCTTGGCCTGCCCCACCCGTCAGCTCGGCTCCCCCGGCAACGCCGGTCAGCTCGGCTCCGCCCGCCAGCCCCGCGTGGCCGGCTCCGCCGGCGCAGGCTGGCAGCCCGGCTTGGCCCGCGCCACCGGTCAGCTCCGGGCCACCCGCGCCTTCGGTCAGCTCCACGTCGCCGGCCGCGGACGCGCCTAGCGGTGCGGCCCCGCCCGCTTCCGGCTTCACCGTGCCGCCCGCCGTCTCCAGCGACGCGCCCCACCCGCCGGCACCCAGCAGCGGCGCGGCACCGACCATGCCCTTCTCGGCCACGGCGGCCGACGCAACGCGCCCGAACGACGGCGTCGCGGCACCCCCCGGCCCGCGCCCGCCGTCGTTCGGCGGCCAGCCGACCACCCCGTTGCCGCCACCCACCTCGGCGGCACCGACCGCCCCGCTGCCGCCCCCGGCTGCGGCGCCGCGCGGCGGGACGCCGACCTTCACCCCCGGCTCCGCGCCGGTCTATCCGAGCGCACCCACCGGCAGCCCGGTCGGCTACCCGTCCAGTGCCCCGCCCGGCTACTCCACCGAGACCCCGCCCGGCGGCGCTCCCGCCGACCGCGCGTACCCGAAGACCTCGCCCCTCCCGCCCGGCGAAGGCGCGCGGCCGGATCCGTACAACCCGAACAGTGCGCTATCGGGAGAGCCGAGCCCCTACGCGCGCCCGCCGGGCACGCCGCCGGACGCACCGTTCGCTCCCCCGGACGCGGCGGCGGCGAGCGGCCCTTACCAACCGCAAACCAACCCCTATGCCCCGCCGCCGACGTCCGGCGCCGGCAACCCCTACGGCTACCCACCGCCGAACGCGGGCGGTTACGGGCCGAGCGCGCCGTACAACCCGTACAACGCGGCGCCGGCCTATGACCAGCAGCCGGCCAAGAAGAAGCGGAGCAACGGCCCGATCATCGCGCTGGTCGTGGTGCTCGCGGTGCTCTTCTGCGGCGGCGTAGCCGCCGCGGGCGGCCTGCTGATCGCCAACGCCCGCGGCGACGACGACCCCGTCGTCACCCAGCCGACCAACCCGAGCTTCCCGGACCCGGACCCGGTCGACCCGGCGCCGACCTTCGAGCCGGACGAGCCCGAGAACCCCCTGCCGACCGGGCTGCCGGGTCTGCCGGGGATCGCCGGCAAGACCGTCGTGTACGAGATCACCGGCAGCGGCCGGGCGGACATCACGTACGTCGACGACCTCGTCGGCGACACCCGCGAGCTGAAGAACCAGAAGCTGCCGTGGAAGCACGAGTTCACCAGCACCGAGGGATCCCTGCTGTTGACCGTGAGCGCCACCCGGGCCAACGGTGACAACGACGGCCTGGGTTGCCGGATCACGGTCAACGGCAAGGAGTCCACGTCGGACGACGGCAGCCTCATCGGCGCCTTCTGCATCGGCACGATCTTCGACTGACCGCGATCAGGCCGGATCGCGATCAGGCCGAGAGCGATCAGGCCGTACGGCGGCGGAACAGCAGCGCCGCCCAGCTGAACGCCACGATCGTGATCCCGCCGAACCAGATCAGCGCGATCCACCAGCTCGAACCGATCGGCGTGCCCATCAGCAGGCCGCGGGTGGTCTCGACGATCGGGGTGATCGGCTGGTGCTCGGCCACGCCGCGCAGCCAGCTCGGCAGCGTGTCGACGGGCACGAACGCGCTGGAGACGTACGGCAGGAAGGTGATCGCGAAGGTCGCGCCACCGGCCGCGTCGACGGTGCGGACCAGCAGGCCGAGGCAGGCCGCGAGCCACGAGATCGACAGCATGAACAGCGCCAGGAACCCGGTGGCCGCGAACCAGTCGCCGACCCCGGCCGCCGGACGCCAGCCGATCAGCAGGCCGACGCCGATCACGATGCCCATCGCGACCAGGTTGCGGGCCACGCTGGCGACCACGTGTCCGGTGAGGACGGCCGAGCTGGCCACCGGCATGGACCGGATCCGGTCGATGACGCCGCCGACCATGTCGTGGGTGACGCTGACCGCGGTCGTCGAGGCACCGAATCCGGCGCACAGGATGATGATCCCGGGTACGACGTAGTTGACGTACGCCGTGCCCGAGTTGATCGCGCCGCCGAAGATGTAGACGAAGATCAGCATCAGCATGATCGGCAAGATGACCGCCATCAGCAGCGCCTCGACGTTGCGCGCGGAGATGCGCAGGCTGCGGCCGATCATCGTGAGCGAGTTGTCGACCGCCCAGTAGGCGCTGGTCATCGCGGGTTACCTCCGGTCAGGGCGAAGAACACGTCGTCGAGGGTGGGCCGGTGGATGGCGACCTTGTCGACGGTCGCGCCGATCTTGTCCATCCGGTCGAGCAGGTCGCGCACCTCGCTGGCGCTGCCGGTGGTCGCGACGGTCACGGACCGCTCGGTCGACGCGGCGACGGCGGCACCAAGATCAGCAACCGCCAACGCGCACAGCGAAGGCGACTCGAACGACGAGCTCCACCCGCTCCCCGCCGACCCGCACCTTGAGCTGATTCCGCGGTCCCATCGGCCACGGCCACACCGTGGTCGATCAGCATGATCCGGTCGGCGAGCTGGTCGGCCTCCTCCAGGTACTGCGTGGTGAGGAAGATCGTCGAGCCGGCGTCGGCAAGCTCGCGCACGAACGCCCACATCTGTCTGCCGGCTGCGCGGGTCGAGACCGGTGGTCGGCTCGTCCAGGAAGATCACCGGCGGCTCGGTGACGAGGCTCATCGCGAGGTCGAGCCGGCGCCGCATGCCGCCCGAGTAGGTCTTGACCAGCTTGCGCCCGGCCTCGGCGAGGTCGAACCGCTCGAGCAGGTCGGTCGCCCGCCGCTTGGCCGCCGATCGGCCGAGCCGGCGCAACCGGCCCACCATGGCCAGGTTCTCGTGGCCGGTCTGCAACTCGTCGACCGCCGCGAACTGACCGGTCAGGCTGATCCGGCGGCGCACCTCGAACGCGGCGGACACGACGTCGTGCCCGACGACCGACGCGCGCCCGGCGTCCGGCCGGACCAGCGTCGCGAGGATCCGCACCAGCGTCGTCTTGCCCGCACCGTTCGGCCCCAGCAACCCGAACACCGTGCCGGCCGGCACGGTCAGGTCGATGCCGCTCAACACCTGCTGACCCCCGTACGACTTCCCCACCCCATGGACCTGGATCGCGTCCACCGCGCCCCCAAACTGTTTATGGCCTACGCTTATTGGTTTAGGCTATACGCAGTTTTAGGATGAAGCAATGCCCGACCTGCCACCCGGCGTTGACGTGCTGTGGGGACGCCGCGAGCCCGCCAAGCGCGGCCCGCGTCCCAACCTCAGCATCGAGCAGATCGTCGAAGCCGCCATCGAGATCGCCTCGGCCGAGGGGCTCGGACCCCTCTCGATGAACCGCGTGGCCGAGAAACTCGGCAAGTCGGCGATGTCGCTGTACCGCTACGTCCGCACCAAGGACGAGCTGCTCCAGCTGATGACCGACGTGAGCGCGGTCAAGCACCCGCCGCCCGAGCCCGACCCGGCCGAGGGCTGGCGACCCAACCTGGAGCGCTGGGCGTACGAGCTCGTCGACCTCTACCGCCGCTTCCCCTGGGTGCTGCACGTGCCGCTCGGCCCGACCCCGCCGGTGGGCCCGGGCCAGCTGGCCTGGCTCGACCGAGCACTGGCCTGCTTCCGCAAGACCCACCTACCCTCCGAGATCCGGATCGGCGTCGTGATGCTCCTGCTCACCTTCATCCGCGGTCAGGTGCGGATGTCGCAGGAGGTCAACCAGGGCGCGGCCGGCACGGCGCTCGGCTATCCCGCGTACGGCGAGATGCTGCGTCTGGTGGTCGACAAGGACCACCTCCCGGATCTCGCCGTCCTCGTCGACGACGGCGTCTTCGACGACCCCGAAGAGGGAATGAGCGAGCAGGAGTTCCAGATCGAGGTCCGGTTCGGCCTCACCATGATTTTCGACGGCATCGAACGCCTGGTCGCCGCCCACGAGGAGGAACAGTGACAGACCCGCTGGTCGCGCGGATGCGCCCGTTCGGCACCACGATCTTCGCCGAGATGTCGGCGCTCGCCGTGCGCACCGGCGCGGTCAACCTGGGTCAGGGGTTCCCGGACACCGACGGTCCCAAGGAGATGCTCGACGCCGCCGCCGAGGCGATCCACAACGGAGCGAACCAGTACCCGCCCGGCCCCGGCATTCCGGCGTTGCGGGCCGCGATCAGCGCGCACCAGCAGCGGTTCTGGGGGCTCGACTACGACCCCGACGGCGAGGTGCTGGTCACGGCCGGCGCGACCGAGGCGGTGTCGGCGGCGATCCTGGCGCTCTGCGAGCCCGGCGACGAGGTGGTCTGCTTCGAGCCCTACTACGACTCGTACGCGGCCGCGATCGCGCTCGCTGGCGCCGTGCGCCGGCCGGTGACGCTGCGCCCGGACGCCGGTGGCCACTACGCGGTGGACCCCGACGAGCTGCGGGGCGCGTTCGGCCCCCGTACCCGGATGGTGCTGTTGAACTCCCCGCACAACCCGACCGGCAAGGTCTTCACGCGCGCGGAGTTGGCCCTGGTCGCGGAGCTGTGCCAGGCCCACGACGTCTACGCGGTCACCGACGAGGTCTACGAGCACCTGGTGTTCAGCGACGCCGCGACCCCGCACGTGCCGCTGGCGACGCTGCCCGGCATGCGCGAGCGCACGCTGCGGATCTCGTCGGCCGGCAAGACCTTCTCCTGCACCGGCTGGAAGATCGGCTGGGCCAGCGGGCCGCGCGACCTGGTGTCGGCGACGTTGCGGGTCAAGCAGTTCCTCACGTTCGTCAACGGGTCGCCGTTCCAGCCGGCGATCGCGATCGCACTCGGCCTGCCCGACGACTACTTCAGCGAGTTCCGCGCCGGCCTGGAGGCGCAGCGTGACCTGCTGGTCGCGGGCCTGCGGGACGCCGGCTTCGGCGTACTCCTGCCGGAAGGCACGTACTTCGTCACCGCGGACATCACACCGCTCGGCGGCACAGACGGGGTGGAGTTCTGCCGGTCGCTGCCGGAGCGCTCGGGCGTCGTGGCGGTGCCGACGCAGGTGTTCTACGACCATGAGGACGCCGGCCGCCGCCTGGTCCGGTTCGCGTTCTGCAAACGGCCGGCCGTCCTCAACGAAGCGGTCGCCCGCCTACGGAAGAACTAGAACGAATATGGGCCGAAACGGCCCCAGGCGACGACGGCGGCGAGCACGAGCAGCACGACGTTGGCGATGACCATCGGCGTCTCGCGCCGGCGGCCGTGCACCACGATGGCGCCGATCATCAGCAGCACGACGCCGACCGCGGCCAGCGGCACCAGGATCTCGGCGATGCCGACCAGAGCCGGCAGGATCAGGCCGACACCGGCGAGGAAGTCCAGCGCACCGATCGTCTTGATCGCGTTGGGCGAGTAGGGCTCGGTCCAGCCCAACCCGGTCTCGATCAGCTTCTCTTTCGGCTGGAGCATCTTCATCAGGCCGGCGGCGATGAAGGCACCGCCGAGCAAGATGGCGATGATCCACAGGACGACATTCATGAGGGGTCCGATCTCCCAAAAGTTGAATCGTCAACTAGAAGAGATCGAACCGTCAAGATTAGACAGGCGATGCGGTACGCACGGCCGATGCGAGCCGCTCCGCGACGTCCTGGGCGACCTCGGCGGTGGCCGCCTCGACCATCACCCGCACCAGCGGCTCGGTGCCCGACGGCCGGAGCAGCACGCGCCCGGTGTCGCCCAGCTCGACCTCGGCCGCCGCGGCGGCCGCCAGCACCGCCGGGTCCTGCGCGCCGACCGTACGGTCGCCGACCGCCACGTTGATCAGCACCTGCGGCAGCTTGGTGACCACCGACGCCAGCTCGGCCAGCGGCTTGCCGGTCGCGGCCATCCGGGCCATCAGGTGCAGCCCGGCGAGCACACCGTCACCGGTGGTCGCGTACGCCGGCATGATGACGTGCCCGCTCTGCTCGCCGCCCAGCGCCAGCCCGGAGGCGCGCAGCTCGTCGAGCACGTACCGGTCGCCGACCTTGGTCTCGACCAGCTGGACGCCCTCGCGGCGCATGGCCAGCTTCAGGCCGAGGTTGCTCATCACCGTCGTGACGAGGGTGTCGCTGGTCAGCGTCCCTGCCTCGCGCATCGCCAGCGCCAGGATCGCCATGATGTGGTCGCCGTCGACCTCGTCGCCGGCGGCCGTCACCGCGAGGCACCGGTCGGCGTCGCCGTCGAGCGCGAGGCCCAGGTCGGCGCCGTTGGCGATGACCGCCTCGCGCACGGCGTCGAGGTGCGTCGAGCCGCAGCCGTCGTTGATGTTGAGCCCGTCCGGCTCGGCGTGGATCGCGATCACCTCGGCGCCCACCTCGCGGTAGACCACCGGGGCGATGTCGGCGGCCGCGCCGTTGGCGCAGTCGACGACCACCTTGAGCCCGGCCAGCGGCTGGGTGATCGAGGCGACCAGGTGCTGCACGTAGTGGTCGGCACCATCGAGCAGGTCGTGCACGCGGCCGACGCCGCCACCGGTCGGCCGGGTCCAGCCGGCCGTGCCGGCCTCGATCGCCGCCTCGATCCGGTGCTCGATGTCGTCGGGCAGCTTGTGCCCGCCGGCCGCGAAGATCTTGACGCCGTTGTCCGGCATCGGGTTGTGCGAGGCCGACAGCATCACGCCGAAGTCGGCCTTGGTCTCGCCGACCAGGTAGGCGACGGCCGGGGTCGGCAGCACGCCCACCCGCAGCACGTTGGCGCCGGCGCTGGTCAGGCCCGCGACGGTGGCCGCCTCGAGCATCTCGCCCGATGCCCGGGGGTCACGGCCGACAACGGCCAGCGGCGGGTGGGACCGGTCCACTTCGGCGAGGGTACGGGCGGCGGCGACCGCCACGGCGAGCGCGAGCTCCGGGGTGAGGTCGACGTTCGCCTTACCGCGTACCCCGTCGGTGCCGAAGAGACGACCCATCTGTTCCTCCGCTGTGTTCGGGTCCAGGCTGTGTTGGCGCCAGGACGGTGTTGGTCCCAGGAACGCCAACGGCCGGGCGGCCGTCGCCAGTGGCGATGGCACATCCCGGCCGTGTGGTCAGTGAATCAACGCTTGGAGTACTGCGGAGCCTTACGGGCCTTCTTGAGACCGTACTTCTTGCTCTCCTTGACCCGCGCGTCACGGGTGAGGAAGCCGGCCTTCTTGAGCGCCGGACGGTCGTCGGGCTCGTTGGTGATCAGCGCACGGGCGATGCCCAGGCGCAGCGCGCCGGCCTGCCCGGTGATGCCGCCGCCGTGGAGGTTGGCGATGACGTCGAACGCCTCGGCCTTCTCGGTGGTGACCAGCGGCTCGCGGATCAGCTGCTGGTGGACCTTGCTCGGGAAGTACTCCTCGAGCTCGCGGCCGTTGCAGGTGATCTTGCCGGTGCCGGCGACGATGCGCACCCGGACGATGGCCTGCTTGCGCCGGCCGACGGTCTGGATCGGGCGGTCGCCGCGCGGGGCGCGGGTCGCCGGAGCCGGTGCCGGGGCGGTGGCCGTAGCAGTGGCGGTCGTGGCCGGAGCGGTGGTGGTGGCCTCCGCGACCGCGGCCGGGGTGGGCGCGCTGATGTCGGTCATGTTTGTGGCTTCCTCGTCCGCGCTCACTGCGCGATCTGCTTGATCTCGAACGGCACTGGCTGCTGCGCGGCGTGCGGGTGCTCGGCGCCCGGGTAGACCTTCAGCTTCTTGATCAGCTGACGACCGAGCTTGTTGTGCGGGAGCATGCCCTTGACGGCGAGCTCGACCGCGTGGTCGGGGCGCTTCGCGAGCAGCTCCTCGTAAGAGACCTGCTTGAGGCCGCCCGGGTAACCGGAGTGCCGGTAGGCGACCTTGTTCTGGCGCTTGTTGCCGGTCAGGGCGACCTTGCCAGCGTTGACGATCACGACGAAGTCGCCGGTGTCGACATGGGGGGCGAAGGTCGGCTTGTGCTTGCCGCGCAGCAGCGTGGCCGCGTGGGTGGCCAACCGGCCCAGCACGACGTCAGACGCGTCGATGATGAGCCACTGACGCTCGATCTCACCCGGCTTCGGGCTGTACGTACGCACAGGTTTACCTTGTCTCGTCGTCGGTCTGGGGTCGCGCGCCAGAGATAGTCACACGTCGCGCACAACAGCAGACAACAATACCTGCTGCGAGCAGGCAGGGTCAAAACGGGGTTGTGGCCGGGGCCACCGTCAGTCTACAGCCAAACGGTAGCCACGTTTCACCACGGTCTGCACCACTCTAGGGGTACCCAAACCGGCCCGCAGCCGGGCCACCGCCATCTCGACCGCGTGCTCGTCCGCGCCCCTCGGCAGAGTACGCAAAAGGGCACCCCGGGAGAACACCCGGCCGGGCTCGGCGGCCAGCGCCCGGAGCACCGCCATCGGCCCCGGCGCGAGCTGTTTGAGCGCTCCGTCGACCACCGCCGCGTGGCCCCGGAGGGTGAGATCGTGGCCGGCCGCCCGCACGCTGATCGCCCGCGGCGGCAGTTCCTTGATGATCGTCCGGACCAGGGAGCCCAGCCGCGCCCGGCTGGGCGCGACCACGGGCACGCCGTGCCGGCGGAGCGGGGCAGCGGTGACCGGGCCGACGCAGGCGGCCAGCACGTCGTGGCGGAGCGCCGCCAGCAGGTCGTCCCGGCCCGGCCCGGCCGCCCGGAGCAGCGCGTTGACCGCGGGGGCGGAGGTGAAGGTGACCGCGTCGACCAGTCGGCCCGTGACCAGGTCGACCATCCGATGCAGCGGGGCCGGGTCCAGCGGGGGTGCCCAGCGGTAGACCGGGATCTCGATCACGGTGGCGCCGGCGGCCTCCAGCGCGGAGGTCCACTCGGGCGCCCGCTCACCGGGCAGCTGCATGGCCACCACCTGACCGCGCAGGCCACGGTCGCGCAGGTGGTCGATCACCTCGGCGTAGCTCTCCTCCACCGGCACCGCGTGCTCGACGCCGCCGCGTACCCGGGGGTCCCGGGTGACCAGGTAGGCCTGGGCCAGGACGCCGCGCAGCGGCTCGGCCAGGCCCCAGCCGGCGGCCGCCTCCAGCCAGCCGCGCATGCCGATCGAGGTGTTGGCCACCACGATGTCCGGGGGGCGGTCGAGGCAGGCCCGGGTGGCCGCGCGTAGCTCGGTGTCGTCGGCGAGCGGGACGATCCGCAGTGCGGGGGCGAGCACGACCCGTGCGCCGCGCCGCTCCAGCAGCGCTCCGAGGGTGTCGCGGGCCCGGTCGGCCGTGACGCCGACGGTGAAACCCGTCAGTTCGGCGGACAACGGGCGGCCCATCAGGGTGTCCGAGCCGACCGTTTGTACATGTTCGGAAGCGTGCCGGTGTCCCGTTTCGGTGCGGCGTCCCGTTTGTTTCGAAAGTGCTAAGAGCCGCGTAAAGCCAGCTGAGCGTACCTTTGGGATGCCTCTTGGTATGGTCTTTGGTATGACCGCCAAGGTGACTCTCTCGTTCTCCGACGAGACCATCGAAGAGGCCCGCCGGTTCGCCAAGCGCGAGGGGATGTCCCTGTCCGCGTGGATGGACCAGGCCGCCCGCGAGAAGGCGGTCCGCGAGCTGTTCACGGCGCACGCCGCGGTGGTGAGTCGGGCCGGTGCCGACCTCGAGGCCGCGGCGTTGGCTGACGAGCGCGAGGTGGCGATGGTCGACGAGGCCCTCTTCGGAGGCGACGGGCGTGCCGCGTAGGGGCGAGATCTGGCGCATCAACGGCGCCCGTGAACGCCTCGGCCTGGTGATCAGCTCCGACCTCTACAACAGCACCGACGTGCCGATCCTGATCGTGGCCGAAGTGGTCGAGTCCGATCTGCTGCGTGACTCACCGCTGGCCGTCGCGATGGGCTCCTATGTGGTCATGCCCGACCGGCTGTCGTCGCCGATGAAGAAGTGGTTCAGTGACGTGGTCGACGTCGCCGACAGCGACACGATGTTCAAGGTCTCGCGGGCCCTGCGTATCCTGCAGAACCTCTGACCCTGCGTAGTTATCCACAGTCTCCGATTGGCGGGTGGCGGTCCGCCAGTGAGCGCCGTACCGTGCCCGCATGGCCTATCGGACCTGGGGCAGGGTGCTGCTCGCGGCGCTCGGCGTCGGCCTGCTCGCTGGTGCCGGCCAGCTCGGTTTCGCCTACGGGCTCGGCGTGGTGCGGTTCGCCCGTGACTTTGAGCAGTCGCCCGGGCAGTGGACGGCACACCTCGCCTGGGTCGCGTGGTTCGCGATGCTGGCCGCGGTCACCGGCGCCCTGGCCGGCAGTTGGCTGGCGGCCCGCGACGACCTCCGACCGACACTGGGTTCGCGGGTAGCGGTCGCGGTCGCCGGCGGCGTCGGCGCACTGGCCGTCGCTCCCCTGGCGATGTTGCCCTCCCGGGTGGCGACGATCCCCTCCGGCAGCGCGGTCACCATCGCCGGCCTGTCGGCCGTGCTGGGCGCCCTGGTCGGCGTGTTCGCCGCTGTGGCGGTGCTCTCCCAACGGGTGGCCGGGCTCAACCTGGGCGCGGTCACCGTCGTGGTCTGGCTGGTCGCGCTGCTGTCGGTCGCGCCGTCGCTGGGCCCCGACGACCCCCTGCCCGAGGTACGCCTCGGCGTGCTCGACGCGACCTGGCTCGGTGAAGGGCTCGCCCAGCGGCTAGCCGTGATCGTGATGCCGGCGATCGCGCTGGCGGCCGGTGCCGGCGTCGGCGCCCTGGCCCGCTGGCGCGGCCTGCCGGTGATCCCCGTCGCCGTGTCGGGCGTGGTGGGCCCGGCGCTGCTGGCGCTGGCCTACCTGATCGCGGGGCCCGGCGACGACGCCGACCGCTACCAGGCGGCGCCCTACTGGGGCGCGCTGATCGCGGTGGCGGCGGGCGGGCTCGGCTCGGTCCTGGCCGCCGTGGCGCGACAACTGACCGGTGAACGCGCGGAGGCCGGTGCCGCCGCCGGCCGACACGGTGACCACACCGCGGAGGTCTTTCCCGGCCATGGCGGCGACAGCTCCACGTCGCCGCCTTCGCGGGCCGACGACGACGAGCCGACCCGACCGGGCGGCCGCGGGTTCGACCCCTGGGGCAGCGACAAGCCGGGGGCCGGCGGCGACGACAACCCGACGAGCTCGTTCGGCCGCACCGACCTCGACCCACCGCCCGGCCGCGGCGGCGACGACCTGTTCGGCTCCAGCACGGACCGCGACCGGCCGGGCAGCGCTGGTTCGGAGGGCTTCGGCACCGGGCGCACTGACCGTGACTCGTTCGGCGGCGCGGCGGGTCGAGCGCGGCTTCGGCGGCGGGCGCGATGCCTTCGGCAGCGGGCGCGAGGACCGCGACCCACTCGGCGGCTCAGGCTCAGCGCCTTCGGCGGCGGACGCGACGACCGCGACCCGCTCGGAGGCGGAGGATCTAGCGCCTTTGGCGGCCGGCACGATGACCGCGACCGGGTCGGCGGCGCCGGGTCGGGCGGCTTCGGCGGCGGCCGGCGCGGCGACACCGGCACGGCGGGCGACACGTTCGGCGCCGACCGCGATCCGCTCGGCGGGTCCGAGAGCCGCCTGGGTGGTGGCTCGTTCGCCCTGGGCCGCGACCGCGTGGGCGACGACGACGACCCGCTCGGTGGGTCCGGGCCTGGTCGGGCGCGGGACCTCGGCGACGTAGAGCGGTCGGTGCCGCCGCGGGCCGGCGACGGGCCGCCGGCCGGGTCCTTGTTCAACCCGCCGACTCCGGTCGCCCCGCCGCGCCGGCCCGAGGTCGTCTCACCGCCGCCGATCCAGGAACCGACGCCGGTCCGGCCGTTCGAGCGGCAGCCCTCGACCGGTCCCGGCGACTGGCGCACCGACAAGACCTCGACGTTCACGGCGGCGTCCGTGCCGGTCGTACCGGCCAACGGCCCGCAGCGGCGTGACGACGGCGACCTGCACCAGCGACCCACCGCGATCCGGCCCCAGCCGCCGGTGGCGGGGCGGGTGCCCCGCCAGCCAGCCACGGATGCGGCCGGCGGTCTCGCACCGATCGACCTACCGGGCCAGTCCGACACCGCCTGGCCGGCGTCGGGTTCCGACCCGTCCGGCCGCCCGGGCCAAGCCGGCGACCTGGGTCGGCGCGGCCCGCTGGGGCGGCCGGACGACCCGGCGCAGACCAGCGGCGCCGGACAACCGGGCTCAGCTGGCTGGAGCGGCCGATCCGACCGGACGGGCGGCGCCACGTCGCCGACGACCGCGCCTCCCGCCCAGGCGGGCGGGGAGATGCCGGACTGGCGGTTGGCGCCGCCGGCCTGGACGCCGCCGCCACCGGTGACGCCGGGCGAGCCGGCGGCGACCGGGCCGGAAGCCCGCGCCGACGCGCCACCGGCCGAGGCCGTGCCGGCCAAGGCACCGGAGCAGAAGCGGCGCGGCCTGTTCCGCCGCAAGAACAAGTCCGAGCCGGCACCGGCCGACACCGGCTGGGTCGAGGTGGCATCGGCGGATTCGGGGTCCGACGAGCCGTCGGGCGCCGATGAGCAGACCGCCACCGGCACCAAGGCACCCACCGGCCCGCGCGGCTTCGGCTTCGGCGGGCTGGTCAGCGGCCGCTTCGGCGGCGGAGACAAGGCCGCGGACCCCGCGGATTCCTGGGCGGACCGCGACACGGGCACGCCCGACCCGCGGCCGAGTGCCGACCGCGACGCCGGCTCGCCCAACCCGCGCTTCGGCGGCAGCACCTTCGACAGCGGGCCCGGCCGGCCACCGCGCTCGGGCGGTGGCCTCCGACCGCGAGCCGGACGCCGCACCCGGTTCGGCGGTGGCGCCTTCGACAGCGAGACCGGCTCACCCGGCCCGCGCTTCGGCGGCGGGACCTCTGACCGCAAGTCCGGCTCGGCCGACACCGGTTCGGCGGCGGCACATCCGACCGCGAGACCGGCTCGCCCGACACACGGACCGGTTCCGGGGCACAGCTCGGCGCGGCCGGCCCTGGGCCCAACGCAGACGACGACAGCGGTCGCCGGTCCTGGGCCGACCGGGCCCACACCGGTGCGGACCAGGCACCCGCCGACGGCGGCACGCCGGCCAAGGACCGATCGGGCCGGAAGTCGGGCCGGGCCGACCGTCACCTGCGCAGCGTCGACCTCGGCGACGACCAGAAGCTTGCCGGCGACGGTGACACCGGCAGCTGGGACATCGACGACCCGGCACCGGGCCGGTCGGCCGAGGACGACGACACCAAGCCGGACGCCGGGTCGACCCCCTCCCGCGGGCTCTTCCGGCGCAACCGCAACAACCGACAGCACCGAGACGCCCGTCGAACCGGCCGGCGACGACGCCCCCGAGCCGGCCCGCGGCCGCCGCGGCAAGGGCGGCGACAAGCCGAAGGAAGGCGACGAGGAATACGTCGACTGGGTCACCGGCCTGAGCGCCCCGGAGCCGCCCGTCAACGAACGGCCTCGCGACGACGTCCCGCGCCGCAGCCTGCGCTCGACGACCCGCCGGAAGGACGACTAGCGCCGCTGGACCTCGCGCCCGAGCACCACGCTGATGCCTGTCCGGGCCGGGGCCGGGGCGGCACGGGCAACGGCCCGTCTGCGGCCTGCCCGCGGCCTGTCCGGGCCGCGGCGAGCGCTGCCGTTATCCAGCGGCCGTGCCGTCCGGGTCCTACGCGGAGAAGGCGGCGAAGGTCGACCAACCGAAGTGGTCGAGCGGCCCGTTGCCGTTTCCCAGCTGCCAGTCACGCGCGCCGGACAGGCTGCGGGACACGTATTCCTTGGCGGCGACCAACGCCTCCAGCACGTCGTCGCCCAGGGCCAGGCGGGCGGTGATCGCTGCCGAGAACGTGCAGCCGGTGCCTCGGTTGTTGCGGGTCTGCACCCGCGGGTAGCGCAGGAACCGCGCACCGGCATCGGTCCAGACCGCGTCGACCGCCTCGTCGCCGGCGACCATGTCGCCGCCCGTCACGACCACGAACCTCGGGCCGTTGGAGGCGATCTGCGCCGCCGCGCCGGCCATGTCGGCCGGGGTGGAGACCTGCCAGCCCACCAGGGCCGAGGCCTCCTCGCGGTTGGGCGTGACCACCGTCGCGTACGGCAGCAGACGTTCGAGCGCGCTGACCACGCCCCGGCGGCGGCCGGCGGCGGCCGACAGGACCGGGTCGACGACCAGGTTGGGCAGGGCACCCGAGCGGGCCTTCGCGGTCACCGCCGCGGCCGCCTCCGCCGTCGCCAGCATGCCCACCTTCACCGCGGTGATCGATATGTCGTCGAGCACCGCGGACAGCTGCGCCGAGACGACGTTGCCAGGTAGCTCGAACACGTCCTGGACGCCGCGGGTGTTCTGCGCCGTCACCGAGGTCGCGACCGACGTCCCGTAGAGCCGCATCGCCGCGAAGACCTTCAGGTCAGCCTGCAGTCCGGATCCGCCACCGGAGTCCGAACCGCCGATCGCGAGCACCGCGAGTGGTGTCATGGGTTCCTCCCGCCTCTCGTCCTACATCAGGTAGCACGCGAGGCGGGCCGAACAACGGACTAAGTCGCACTAAC
Source organism: uncultured Actinomycetota bacterium (assembly GCA_963840005.1). GTDB lineage: Bacteria > Actinomycetota > Actinomycetes > Mycobacteriales > Micromonosporaceae > Asanoa. The sequence continues at coordinate 94,562 of CAWIXO010000048.1, forward strand.
GATCGACAGGTGACTCACTCCAACGCGCGCAGCACGGTCAGATCATCCGCCGACGGCTGCCATGCCGCGGCGGCCGCGTTCTCCCGGACCTGGTCCGGCGTGGTGGCACCGGCGATCACCGAGGCGACCGCGGGCTGGGCCGCCAGACCGCCGACGGCCACGTCGAGCAGCGAGCGTCCGCGCTCCTCCGCGTACGACCGCAGCGCCTCGATCCGGTCCCACGGCGCACCCGCCAGCCGCCGGGCGAACCGCTCCTTGGTCAGCCGGGACCCGGGCGGCGCCTCCTGCCCCTTGCGGTACTTGCCGGTCAGCAGCCCGCTCTCCAGCGGGAAGAACGGCAGCAGCCCCAGCCCGAACCGCTGGCACGCGGGCACCAACTCGGCCTCGACCTCGCGGTTGAGCAGGCTGTAGTGGTTCTGTGCGCTGACGAACGGCGCCCAGCCCCGGGTCCGCGACACCCACGCGGCGTCGGCGACCTCCCAGGCGGCGAAGTTCGAGCAGCCGATGTACCGGACCTTGCCGGCGGTGACCAGATCGTCGAGCGCGGAGAGAGTCTCCTCGATCGGCGTGGCGCGGTCCGGCTCGTGCATCTGGTAGAGGTCGATGTGGTCGGTTTCCAGCCGCCGCAGCGAGCCCTCGACCGCCCGCATCACATAGCGGCGGGCGCCGCGCGCACCGTGGTCGGGGCCGTTGACACCGGACATCGACATGCCGAACTTCGTCGCCACCACCACGTCGTCGCGGCGGCCCTTGAGCGCCGCACCCAGGAAACGCTCGGAAAGCTCGTGCCCTGGGCCGCCATATGTATCCGAGGTGTCGAAGAAGTTAATTCCGAGATCCAGCGCCGCATCGACGACCGCGGCTGCGCCCTGTTCGTCGATATCCCGGCCGAAGGTGTTACAACCGACGCCGGCAACCGAGACGACGAGTCCCGAACTGCCGAGCCGGCGATAGCTCATCGCGCTCACGCCGCACTCCAGAAAGAGGGTTCTGTCACACCGTGCGCCCATTCACATACGGCGGGCGACGGTGTCGGCCGATGACCCGCGCAGTAACGCGTGGCACTATCCTTTGCGCGGGCATTGCTAGAGTCTGACACCTTGCGGCGGCCATCCAATTCGGTCGCCCCCGGATGGGAGCGTGGACCGGAATGACGGCACCCAACAGGTTCCTCCAGCGGTCTGCCGCTGGGGAATCAGCCGACGTCGCGGCGCCGGAGCGGCTGGACGTGACGGTCGTGCTGCCGTGTTACAACGAGCAGGACCATGTATTGAAGGAGATCGAGCGGATCTCCGCGGCGATGGACCGCAGCGGCTACAGCTACGAGCTGCTCGCGATCGACGACTGCTCGACCGACAACACGCTCGCCGTTCTGCGCGAGGCCGAGTTGCGCTTCCCGAGCCTGCGCGTGATGCCGTTCCACCGCAACGGCGGCTCCGGCACGGCCCGGCGGATCGGCACCCGGGAGGCCCGCGGCGAGATCGTCGTGTGGACCGACGCCGACATGACGTATCCCAACGAGCGCATCCCCGAGCTCGTGCAGCTGCTGGAGAAGGACCAGAGCATCGACCAGGTGGTCGGTGCGCGGACCAGCGAGCAGGGCACGCACAAGCTGCTCCGGGTGCCCGCCAAGTGGGTCATCCGCAAGATCGCCGAGCGGCTCGCCGGCCAGAAGATCCCCGACCTCAACTCGGGCCTGCGGGCGTTCCGCCGCGAGGTGTCGCTGCCCTACCTGCGTCTGCTGCCGCCCGGGTTCTCCTGCGTGACGACGATCACGATGGCGTTCCTGCACAACCAGCACGACGTGCGGTACGTGTCGATCGACTACGCGAAGCGCGCCGGCTCGTCGAAGTTCCACTTCGTGCGCGACGCCTACCGCTACATCCTCCAGGTCGTCCGCATGGTCATGTACTTCAACCCGCTCAAGGTGCTGATGCCCCCGGCGCTGTGGTTGATCGGCATCGGCCTCGTGAAGATCGTCTACGACGTGATCGCCCACCCGGTGCGGGTCGCCAACAACACGACGATGATCCTGATGGCTGGTCTGATCATCGGGGCCGTAGCTCTGCTGGCCGACCTCATCGTGCGGTCCCGCGCCGAATAGAGGCTGCCCCGCGATGACCGCAACCGACGTTGCCACCCCTGAGAAGACCGCGGAAGAGCCGCCCCGGCCAACCTCCACCAAGGAGGACCGCTGGGGCTGGCTCGGCGTCGGCGCGATCACGCTGGTGCTCGCCGCGACCTGGATCCCCCGGCTCAACCTGCCCTTCGGCGACAACCACATGGGCCGGATCATCAGCCGGTACGCGCTGCACCTGGCCAACCTGCACGAGAAGGGCATCGTCGGGTCGGACTTCAGCGCCGACTGGGAGCCCTACGCCAACTCGGCCTACGCGCACCACCCGCCGCTGCTCAACATCCTGACCGCGCTGTTCGGCGCGTTCCCCGGTGACCAGCCGATCGAGGTGTGGCTCTCGCCGTACCTGCTCGCTCTGCTGGTCGTCCCGGCGGGCGCGCTGTTGCTGCGCGGGCTCGGCCTGCGCTGGTCGGCCACGCTGCTCGCGGCCGGCCTGATGGCGTCGACCACGTTCTTCTGGGTCTACGCCCCGATCATGTTCGACCTCGGCCCGATCCTGCTCATCTCCGCGGTCGTCGTGATCGCCCGCCGCCGGGACTACCAGCCGTCACGCGGGCTGCTGGCGGTCGGCGCAGTCGCGGGTCTGCTCTCCACGCTGGTCTCCTGGCCCGGCATCGGCTTCGCCGGCGCGATGGGCCTGTGGCTGCTGATCGGCCGCCGCCGGATCGACCGGGTGGTGCTCTGGATCGGCGGCGCGATGATCGTCGGCCTGCTGATCAGCCTGACTTTCATCGTGGGCGTCAGCGGGATCGCCGACCTCACCAACCAGGCCGAGTTCCGCACCCAGGGCGGCACGTTCACGGCGCGCGAGTTCGCCAGCCGCCAGGTCCGCTACCTGGACGCGCTGCTGCCGATCTGGTACCTCGTGCTGCTCGTGATCGGCACGGTGGCCGGCCTGCTCGACAAGCGCACCCGGCTCTTCATGGCCTTCGCCGTCGTGTTCCAGGGCTTCTGGACGCTCATCCTCAACAACGGCGCCTTCATCCACGAGTACTGGAACTACCCGGTGCTGATCCTGGGAATGGTCGGCATGGGCACCCTCCTGGACCGGGTGATCGGCGCCCTGTCCACCCGGGTGCCGAGTCGCGCGACTCTGATCGGCACCGCGGCCGCCGGCGTGGCCCTGATCGTCGCGCTCGGTGTGATCGTGACCGGCTCTGTCGACCGCCGCTACGTCGAGGACCCCACGGACGCCGGCGCGCTCGTCTCGGAGCACGGCCCCGGTCCGGGCCAGAAGGTGGCCTGGGTCGCCGGCGGCGGGCTGTCGACCCCGCGTTGGTACGCCTACTACTGGGACCTGGCGCCGAAGGGTGTCACCCCCGCCGTCCTGGACGGCACCGAGGCCAACCCCACCGACCTGGTGCTGATGGACCTCCGGCGGATCCCGAAGTGGCTGCCGGCGAACATCGGCGACCGCGCGTTCGACAAGGACGGCACCTACGCCCTGATCCGAATCTCGGACCTCAAGGCCGCGGAGATCACGCCCTAACCACCACGAACAAAAGAAAGCCGCCGCCCCACAGGGGCGGCGGCTTTCTTCGTTGGAGGCTTACTGAGCGGGTCGCTGGGCGACCGCCACCAGGCCCGGACCCTTGCCCGGGCGGAGGCGCTGGAGGCCGATCCAGGGCGCGACCGCGGCCTTGATCGCGGTGCCGGCGACGGCACCCTTCGGCTGGAGGATGCGGCCCGAGCCGGAGGTGCGCTCCTCGGCCGTCTCGCCCTCGGCGGTCTTGCCGCCGGCCAGCCGGTCGCGGACGGAGTCGAGCAGGTAGCCCAGCGGCCAGCCGTAGTGGATCATCTGCACGTCGACCGCGCCGGCCTCGGTGAGGCGGGCGGTCAGCGAGGCGGCGTCGTAGCGGCGGTAGTGGCCGACGAGCTCGTCCCACGGGCCGAACCGGTCCGGCTCGGACGGCACCGACAGCACCAGGTGCCCGCCGGGCTTGACCAGCGGCAACCAGCCGGCCAGGGCGGCCGCGTCGTCGGCGATGTGCTCCAGCACCTCGAACGCGCACACCACGTCGTACGTCGTGCCCTCGGGGACCTTGTTGTGGTCGCCGTGGATCACGGTGCCGCCCAGCGGGGTGATCCGCGCCTGGGCGGTCTCGAAGCTCTTGTCGTCGGGCTCGGCGGCCAGGTAGGTGCCCATGGTCGCGAGCCGGGTGCCCATCGCGCCCTGCCCGCAGCCCAGTTCGAGGATGGTCGTCGGGCGCAGGCCGGAGACCACCCGGCGTACGACGTTCCAGCGCAGCGCGGCCCGGGGGGCCAGGGGTGGGGTCTGCGGCGTTGTCATCGGGTCTCCTGCATGGCGGATGGCTGGGGGGAGGTGCGGCCGACCCGCGCACGGATCGGCTCGACAACGGTGGCGGCGGCGAACCGGTCGGCGGCGCGGGCGGCCGCCTTCTGCTGGTAGGCGGCGAGCAGCGCCGGGTCTCCGGCGAGCGACCGCAGCGCCGCGGCCAGCGCGGCGGCGTCGCCCGGCGGCACGAACACCGCGTCGTCGCCGAGCGTGCGGCGTTGCGGCGCGGTGTCGGAGGTGACGATCGCGCAGGCGGCGGCCGCACCCTGGAAGACCTTGGTCGGCACCACGTTCTGCGCCTTGTCGGTGGTGCCGAAGATGCCGAGCGAGACGTCGTGCGCGGCGACGAGCCCGGGCAGTTCGTCCGCGGTGACCCAGTCGACCCAGTTGACCCGCGGGTTCGCGGCCGCGGCGGCCCGGCAGGCGGCGTAGTCCTGCCCCTTGCCGACCATGGTCACCTCGATCTGGTCGTCGGCGGCCAGCTCGGCGAGCGCGTCGCCCAGGTATTCGGTGCCGTGCAGAGGCGTGAACAGCCCGACGAAGACCACCTTGAGCGGGCCGTCCGGGCGGGTGGCGGGCCGGGCCGCACCGGCCGCGAACCACTGCTGACCGGCGCCGACCAGGGCCACGACGCCACGCGGTGCGGCGTCGTCGGGCAGGGCCGCGAGGTGTTCGTCGGTGTCGACCACGACCACGTCGGCCGAGCGCAGCGCGCCCCGGTCGATCCACCGCATCAGCTTCGACTTGAGGCCGCCGCCGGCGGTGGTCAGGCTCCGGTCACGGGCCGTGCCGGCCGCGGAGACCAGGTGGTCGAGGACGATCGGCGTGCGGCGGAACAGCCGCCGGGCCAGGCGGACGTCGAAATGCCCGAGATAGCCGACCAGCACCGCGTCGGCCGCCGGCGCCCGGCGGGCGCGCACGGCGAGCAGCGTCCAGCACCGGGCGAGCAGCCAGGCCAGTTTGGGCAGGCGCCACGGCTGGCGCAGCATCGCCACCCGTCCCGCCGTGTCGAGCTCCAGCGGCACGTTGACCTCGACGACCTCGTCACCCGCCGCCCGGAGACCTTCGATCAGGACGCCGACCCGGGGGTGACGGTGGACGTCGTAAGTACCGAAAGCGAGCCAGCGCACCGCGGTAGCCTAACGGACCCGCACCAATCAGGGCGGGCTCCGGTCGGACCTATTCGCCGGCGACCGCTGTCGATGCGGCCGGCGTCGAGTCCGGCACCGTGTCGATGTCGGGTGCGTTCACGATCGGCCGGCGGCGCTTGCGGTCCGTGAGCAGCGCGATCGCGGGCCAGGCCAGGTCGGCCACCGTCATCAGCAGCCGGGACACCAGCGCGGCGACCAGCGCCACCGGCTGGCTCACCGACCCGGCGAGCAGCACCACCAGCGCCGTCTCCCGCGGGCCGAGGCCCGCCGGGGCGATCGCCAGCAGGAACCCGATCGACCAGGCGCCGGCGAACGCGGCGACCGACCGGATGATCAGGTCAGGGCCGCCGGCGCCGAGGTCGAGCAACAGCGCCCACAGGTGCGCGCCGTAGCAGAGCCAGGTGGCCACCGACCAGAACACCGCGAGCCCGATCCCCCGCGACGAAAGCGGCTTGGGCATCGGCTCCCGGCGGGCGAGCCGCATGGCCAGCGCCAGCAGCCGGTTGAGCACCGGTGGGAGCAGCACGACGAAGGCGACCGGCACGGTGAGCAGCGTCCACCAGTAGTTCTCCCACGCCTCGCCGCCGAGCAGCGGCAGCACCACGGCGGTGAGCAGCAGCCCGGTGCCGAGCGTGATGAACATGGTGATCAGCACGGCGGCGGCCGAGGACCGGCCCGGCACCTGGTACGCCTTGCCGAGCCGCATCTGGGTCAGCACGGGCCAGACCTTGCCCGGGAGATATTTGCCGAGCTGGCCGACGAAGAAGATCCGCATCGCGCCGGTGAGCGGCACGTGGCTGCCGAAGTCGGCCAGCAGCACCCGCCAGCCCAGGAACGAGCACCAGACCGCGGCCAGCGAGCCGACCAGGGACAGCACGATGGCCGGCGCCGACAGGTCGCCGAGCACGCCCTGCACCTCGGACCAGCGCTTGCTCACCGCGTACGCGACGTACGCCACGAACGCAGCCGTGATGGCGATCTCGACGACCCGGCGCAGAACGGACTTGCGCTTCTTCACCGGGGCGGTGGGGGCGGCTGACACACGTGCACGATACTCACCCTCACTCATCACCCCAGACCGGCTCCGGGGTCTCGGTCACCTCGCCGTCGCCGGCGAACCGGATGAACCGGTCGAAGGAGCGGGTGAACCAGCGGTCGTGGGTGACCGCGATGACGGTGCCGGCGAACGCCGCCAGGCCCTGCTCCAGCGCTTCCGCCGAGGCCAGGTCGAGGTTGTCGGTCGGCTCGTCGAGCAGCAGCAGCGTGCAGCCGGACAGCTCCAGCAGCACCACCAGGAACCGCGCCTGCTGGCCGCCGGAGAGCGTGCCGAACCGTTGGTCGCCCTGCCCGGCCAACTCGTAGCGGCCCAGCACCTTCATCGCCTGCTGCCGGTCAAGACCGGAGCGGTGCTCGTCGCCCCGCCAGAGGATCTCGACCAGCGTGCGGGCCATCAGCTCGGGCCGGTCGTGGGTCTGCGAGAAGTGCCCGGGCCGCACCCGGGCACCGAGCCGGGCCACCCCGCCGTGTGCGACGGCGGCCAGCTTCTCGCCGCCGTCGACGGGCAGGTTGGCCGGGTCGGGGTCGGTGCCGCCACGGGCCAGCAGCCGCAGGAAGTGCGACTTGCCGGTGCCGTTGGCGCCGAGCACCGCCAGCCGGTCGCCGTACCAGAGCTCCAGGTCGAACGGGTAGGTCAGCCCGTCGAGCTCCAGCCCGGAACAGATCACCGCCCGTTTGCCGGTGCGCCCGCCGGTCAGCCGCATCCGGATGTCCTGGTCGCGCGGCGGGGTCGGCGGCGGCCCGGCCTCTTCGAACTTGCGCAGCCGGGTCTGTGCGGCCCGGTAGCGCGAGGCCATGTCGGAGTTGTAGGCGGCCTTCTGCTTGTACATCAGCATCTGCTCGCGCAGCTTCTGGTGCTCTTCCTCCCAGCGCCGGCCGTCTTCCTCGAGCTTCTCGTGCCGGGCCACCCGGGCCTCGTGCCAGGACGCGAAGCCACCCGGGTGCACCCAGGCGCTGCCGCCCTCGACCGCGACCACCCGGTCGGCGGTCTGTGCCAACAGCTCACGGTCGTGCGAGACGTAGAGAACCGACTTGGCCGACTCGCGCAGCCGGGCCTCGAGCCAGCGTTTGCCGGGCACGTCGAGGAAGTTGTCGGGCTCGTCGAGCAGCAGCACCTCGTCGGTGCCGCGGAGCAGCAACTCGAGCGCGACCCGCTTCTGCTGGCCGCCGGAGAGCGTGCGCACCGGCCGCTGCCGCGTCTCCTCCCACGGCTTGTTGAGCACGAGCGTCGACACCGTGTCGAACAACACCTCGGCGTCGTAGCCGCCGGCCTCGCCCCAGGCGGCCAGCGCGTCCGCGTACGCCACCTGCGCCTTGCCGGCCGTCGTGCTGAACTTGCCGCGCAGCTCGGCGGCGTGCATGGCGGCCTCGGCGGCGGTCAGCCGCTCGCCGGCCGCGCGCAGCGGCGGCGGAGCGAGCGAGAGCACCAGCTGCTGGAGCGTGGTCTCGTCGCCGACCATGCCGATGAACTGCCGCATGACGCCGAGCCCGCCGAAGCGGGCCACCACGCCGGTGCGCACCGGCAGGTCGCCGGCCACCATCCGGAGCAGCGTGGTCTTGCCGGCGCCGTTGGGGCCGACGAGCGCCACCTTGGCGCCCTCGCCCACGCGGAAGGAGACGTCCGCGAACAGCTCACGGCCGTCGGGCAGGACATGCCCGACGCCAGCCACGTCGATGTAACCCACGTCGGAATGGTGCCCGACGAAGCCGCTCCGCGTCGCCTCAATTCTGTTCGGGACCAGGCAGCCCGCCGGTCAGCCGGGTCGGGCCACGCGGAGCACCCGGAAGCCCTTCTGGCTCGCGTGCCGCGTCACCTGCCAGCCCTCTTCGCCGAGCCAGCGGTGCAGCGAGTCGCCGCCCAGGTGCCGGCCGGCGACCAGCCAGGCCACGCCGTCCGGCGCGCAGTCGGGGCAGCCAACGGTCGAGCAGCGCGTGCAACTCGGTCTTGCCGATCTTGAACGGCGGGTTCGACCAGATCTGCGCGAAGCCGACCGAGTCGTCGACCTCGTCCGGCGCCGACACCCGCACGCCGAGCGGGCCGCCGTTGGCCGCCGCCAGCGCGCGGGCGCGGGCGTTGACGTCGATCGCGTACACCGTCGCGGCGGGCGCGACCGTGGCCAGCACGCAGGCGATCGGCCCGTAGCCGCAGCCGAGGTCGAGCAGGGCGCCGGTCTCGGCCGGGCCGGGCAGGTCGGCCTTGCGCAACAGCACCGCCGGTGCCCGGGTCGAGCCGGTTGGCGGAGAACACCCCGCCGGCCGCGCGCAGGCCGAACTCGTGGCCGCCGGCGGTGAACTCGACGGTGCGCTCGGCGCCGGCCGTCGCGGCATCCGGCTCGGCGGTGAAGTAATGGTCCCCGGTCACGTCCCGCATTCTCGCCCACGAGCGCTCGATCACTCGAATGGGCGCCACCCGTTCGGCGGGCGGCGGGCGGATTCCGGCCGTCCGGCCCACCTCAGCGCCTAGCGTCACCGGCGTGCTTCTCGGGCGCGTACTCGCGGCCTGGCGTTCACCGGACTGGCGACCGCCCCGGCAATGGCGGCCCGCCTGCGTGCTCACCGCACTGGCGGTGCTCGCGCTGTGCGGCTATGGCACGCTACCTGGTGGCCGGCGACGATCCGCCGGCACCCAGCGTCGAGGCGACCGGGCAGCCGGCCGCCGCCACCGTGCTGCGCGAGCTGACCTCGCGCTCCGACGATCCGCGCCCGCTGACCGCCGGCGAGGTGTTCCCGGGCCCGGTGGTGGTCGCCGGGCCGACCGGCGAGCGGCTACGTGGTGCTCCGGGTGCAGGAGCTGGCGCGGTGCGCGGTAGCGGCGCAGGGCGAGGTCGTGACGCTGCTCGAAGCGGCCGGCTGCAACCAGGTGGTCCGGGCGACGCTGCGCTCCCCCGACGGGCGCTACGCGGTCACCGCCGGGCTGCTCAACCTGGCCGACGCGGACGGCGCCGAGACGGTCCGCAGTGGGATCAAAGCGTTGCTGGACGCCGAGAGCGGCCGGCTGCGCGGCCTGCCGGCCGGCAGCGGCACGGGCGGGCTGAGCCGCGACACCACCCAACTCGGTTGGCACGTGCGGGGCCACTTCCTGGCGTACGCGGTGATCGCGCGCACCGACGGCGGCAAGATCTACCCGGACGACCCGACGGCCCGGCAGATCCTCTCCGACCTGATCGAGCAACACCTCCGCACCCGCGTCCTGGACCGCCGCGCCGCCGTGCTGCGTCGACGCAGGCGACCTGCTAGCTCATTCGGCCGGGGTGCGGAGCCGGCGGGTGGCGGTGGCGCGGGCGGCCAGCGCGCCCGGTTCGGTCGGATAGCCCACGGCGACCAGCGTCAGCCCGTGCGGCGGCGCCACGGTCACCGCGCTGCTGCGCTCGCGCCGGGTGAGCTGTTCGGCGGGCCACTGGGGCGGGCGGCGGCCGTCGCCGGCGACCAGCATCGCGCCGACCAGGCTGCGCACCATGGCCTGGCAGAACGCGTCGGCCTGCACGGTCGCGACCAGCACGCCGTCGGCCACCACCCGGTGCCACTCCAGCCGGGTCACCTCGCGCACCGTGGTGGCGTTCTCCTTGCGCTTGCAGAACGCGGCGAAATCGTGCTCGCCGACCAGACCCTCCGCGGCCGCGTTGAGCCGCTCCAGGTCGAGCGTGCGGGGCCAGGCGAGCGTGTCGCGGCGGCGCAGCGGCTCGGCGCCCCAGGGCGCGTCGGTGACCCGGTACTCGTAGCGGCGGAAGGTCGCGGAGAAGCGCGCGTCGAACTCGTCCGGCGCCTCGGCCAACGCGGTCACCCGCACGTCGCCGGGCAGCAGCCCGGCCAGCCGGCGCAGCAGGGTCGGTCCGGTCGCCGCCCAGACCGGGTCGGGCAGGTCGACGTGCGCGACCTGGCCGGTGGCGTGCACCCCGGCGTCGGTGCGGCCGGCCACGGTCAGCCCGGTCGCCACGCCCGCGCCGAGCACCTGCTCCAGGACCGCCAGGATCGAGCCGGCGACGGTACGCCGCTCCGGCTGCACCGCCCAGCCGGAGAAGTCGGTGCCGTCGTAGGCGATGTCCAGTCGCGCGCGCACGTCGTACCCCCTGTAAAGACGAAGAAGGCGCCCCGCGAAGGGCGCCTTCCTCATCGTGCCGTGCTGCTTACTTGTCGTCGTCCTTGGCTCTCGGTCTCGACCGGGGCCGACGTCGACGTGGCGGACGGGGGCTCTTCCTCGCGGGTGAGCGCCTCGACCTTGTCCTGCTGCGCGGCGGCCTTGCGGGCCGCCTTCTTCGCCGGGGCGGCGGGCGCCTCGACGAGCTCCTCGACCAGCTCGATGATCGCCATCTGAGCGTTGTCGCCCTTGCGGGGGACGGTCTTGATGATCCGCGTGTAGCCGCCGCTGCGGTTGGCGTACCGCGGTGCGATGTCGTCGAACAGGGCGAAGACCACGTCCTTGTCCCGGACGACGGTCAGCACCCGGCGCCGGGCATGCAGGTCACCGCGCTTGGCCTTGGTGATCAGCTGCTCGGCGAGCGGACGCAGGCGCTTCGCCTTCGTCTCGGTCGTGGTGATCTTCCCGTGCCGGAACAGCGCCGTGGCCAGGTTGGCCAGCAGCAGCCGCTCGTGCGCCGGGCTACCGCCGAGGCGGGGACCCTTGGTGGGCGTGGGCATCGTTGGTGCTCCTCAGGTGTCGCAGCGGGGTGTCAGAGCTGCTCGGTCTCGCGGTAGTCGTCGGTGTCGTAGTCAACCTCGCCGAAGGAGTCCACGACGTGCGCGGGGTCGAAGTTGGGCGCCGAGTCCTTCAGGCCCAGACCCATGCCGGCGAGCTTCATCTTGACCTCGTCGATCGACTTCTGACCGAAATTCCTTATATCGAGGAGGTCGGCTTCCGTGCGCCCGATGAGCTCACCGACGGTGTTGATGCCCTCGCGCTTGAGGCAGTTGTACGAGCGGACGGTGAGGTCCAGCTCCTCGATCGGCAGCGCCAGGTCGGCAGCGAGCTGCGCGTCCTGCGGCGACGGTCCGATGTCGATGCCCTCGGCGGTCTCGTCGAGCTCACGGGCCAGCCCGAAGAGCTCGACCAGGGTGGAGCCGGCGGACGCCAGGGCGGTGCGCGGGCCGATCGACGCCTTGGTCTCGACGTCGATGATCAGCCGGTCGAAGTCGGTGCGCTGCTCGACACGGGTCGCCTCGACCCGGTAGGTGACCTTCAGCACCGGCGAGTAGATCGAGTCGACCGGAATCCGGCCGATCTCCGCACCCGCGCTCTTGTTCTGGTTCGCGGTCACGTAACCACGACCCCGCTCGACGGTCAGCTCCATGTCGAGCCGGCCCTTGCTGTTGAGCGTCGACAGCTTGAGGTCGGGGTTGTGCACCGAGACACCGGCCGGGGGCTGGATGTCGCCCGCGGTCACGTCGCCGGGGCCCTGCTTACGCAGGTACATGCTGACCGGCTCGTCGTGCTCGGAGCTGACGCACAGCTCCTTGACGTTCATGACCAGCTCGACGACGTCTTCCTTGACGCCCGGGATGGTGGTGAACTCGTGCAGGACGCCGTCGACCTTGATGCTGGTGACGGCCGCGCCCGGGATCGAGCTGAGCAGGGTCCGCCGGAGCGAGTTGCCGAGCGTGTAGCCGAAGCCGGGCTCGAGCGGCTCGATGGTGAACCGGGAACGGGTCTCGCTGATCGACTCCTCGGAGAGGGTCGGCCGCTGCGTGATGAGCACTTCGTTTCTTCCTTCGTTCGGGACCGCCCACTATTTGACGGTCGCCTTGTGGTTGCCCCGCGCCGCCGCCGCTGGGCGGCGGCGACGCGGAGCCACCGAGCGCTACTTGGAGTAGAGCTCGACGATCAACTGCTCCTGGACCTGGGTGTCGATCACCTGACGGGCCGGGAGGGAGTGCACCAGCACCTTGTGCTGGGTGGGGATGGCCTCGAGCCATGCCGGGACGGTCTTCGAACCCGCCTCGGCCTGCGCGATGATGAAGGGCGTCATGTCCTGCGACTTCTCGCGCACCTGCACGATGTCGTGCTCCTTGACGCGGTACGACGGGATGTCGACCTTCTTGCCGTTGACCACGAAGTGGCCGTGCTTCACCAGCTGGCGCGCGTGGTCACGGGACTTGGCCAGGCCAGCCCGGTAGACCACGTTGTCGAGGCGCGACTCGAGAATCTGGAGCAGGACCTCACCGGTCTTGCCCTTCTTCGAGACGGCTTCCTCGTAGTAACCGCGGAACTGCTTCTCCAGCACGCCGTACACGCGGCGGGCCTTCTGCTTCTCACGAAGCTGGAGCAGGTACTCGGTCTCCTTGGTGCGACCGCGGCCGTGCTGTCCGGGCGGGAAGGGCCGGGACTCGAACGGGCACTTCGGACCATCGCACTTGCTGCCCTTGAGGAACAGCTTCATCTTCTCCCGCCGGCAACGGCGGCAGTCTGGACCGGTGTAACGAGCCATCTCTCTCTAACCTCTCAGACCCGACGACGCTTCGGCGGACGGCACCCGTTGTGCGGCTGCGGGGTGACGTCGGCGATCTGGCCGACCTCGAGGCCCACGGCCTGCAGCGAACGGATGGCGGTCTCCCGGCCGGAACCGGGACCCTTGACGAACACGTCGACCTTGCGCATGCCGTGCTCCATCGCCCGACGAGCAGCGGCCTCGGCGGCCAGCTGCGCGGCGAACGGAGTCGACTTGCGGGAGCCCTTGAAGCCAACCTGGCCGGCCGAGGCCCAGGAGATGACCGCACCAGTCGGGTCGGTGATCGACACGATGGTGTTGTTGAAGGTGCTCTTGATGTGCGCCTGCCCGTGGGCGACGTTCTTGCGTTCCTTGCGCCGGACCTTCTTTACAGCGGCCCCGGCACGAGCCTTCGGTGGCATAAGTCTTCTGCGCTCCTAGTTACTTCTTGCCGGGCTTCTTCTTGCCGGCGACGGTCCGCTTCGGACCCTTCCGGGTACGCGCGTTGGTGCGAGTCCGCTGGCCACGGACGGGGAGACCCCGACGGTGCCGGATGCCCTCGTAGCAGCCGATCTCGACCTTGCGGCGGATGTCAGCGGCGACCTCGCGGCGCAGGTCGCCCTCAACCTTGAAGTTGGCCTCGATGTAGTCGCGGAGCTGGACCAGCTCCTCGTCCGAGAGGTCCTTCGCACGCTTGTCCAGGGAAACGCCGGTAGCGCCAAGGGCTTCCTTGGCGCGGGTCCGACCGACCCCGTAAATGTAAGTGAGCGCGATCTCCATGCGCTTTTCGCGCGGGAGGTCGACGCCGGCTAGACGTGCCATGTGCGGGCGTACTCCTCGTGTGTTCGCGGAGGTCTGTGCCCATCCCGCCCCGCGTGCCCGCGCGGGCCCTGGCCTCCGGCCAAGGGTGTGCCACGAGTTTCGCCTTGCTCCCGCGGCTGGGACGAGCTTTCTGTTGTGCTGTGTCGCTCGCCTGGGACTTAGCCCTGGCGCTGCTTGTGGCGCGGGTCGTCACAGATGACCATGACCCGGCCGTGCCGGCGGATAACCCGGCACTTTTGGCAGATTCGCTTGACGCTCGGCTTGACCTTCACGGTTTGCCTTTACTTCCCATCAACGCCCGGCGGCGCCGCATGGCATGCCGGACCGTCGTCACGGACGGGGACTGGTTGCTGCCCCGGACCCGTCGTCAGGTTTGTTACTTGTAGCGGTAGACGATGCGCCCACGAGTCAGGTCGTAAGGCGAGAGCTCCACCACGACCCGGTCTTCGGGCAGGATGCGGATGTAGTGCTGCCGCATCTTGCCGCTGATGTGAGCCAGTACCTTATGGCCGTTGGCGAGCTCAACCCTGAACATGGCATTCGGCAATGGCTCGATGACCCGACCCTCGATCTCGATGGCCCCGTCTTTTTTCGGCATATCCTCCGCTGTCCTGACGTCGGTGTTCCGGAACGGTGCACAGAGTCTCCCGGGCGAGGGATCGCCCAGGCCAGCCGCGGGCCCTGTCGACCGCCGAAGCGCGATGGCGGGCATGACAGAGCGGACGCTGTGCGCCGACACTCCATACTACGCGGGGGTACGCATCGACGCCAAACCGGCGTCGATGGGCGGGTCGAAGGCCCCGTCCCGCGCTCAGTCCTCGTCCCGTTCGGCCTCTTCCTTGGCCCGTTTGCGCTGTTCGTCCCGCGCCTGTCCGGCGGCCCACTTCTGCGGCTCGTTGCTGGCGAGCCCGCCGAGTGTGGAGACCAGCAGGACGGCGCCCCACGGGCCGGCGACCCAGGCCGGCCAGAAGTAGAGCCACTCCGCCGTCATGAGGCAGATCACCGCCCATATCGCGACGACGATCGCCACCGTGGCGAAGTAGCCGTCCCACGTGTGCGCGAGCCAGCGGGCGGTGGCGTTCGGGAAGCGGCCGTCGGCGCCCGGCACCAGGGCGTCGTTGCGCCTGGGGACGATGAGCTGGGAGCCGGCGGTGGGAGCCGAGGTGTCCGGGAGGTCGTCGAGGAGTCCGTCGAGGTCGCCGAAGGTCTTCGCCGCGTAGGTCTGCTGCAGCCGTTCGTCGTATTCGGGTAGGTCCAGGCGCCCGAGTTCAAGGGCCGTCCGGAGCTGGTCGGCAACGTGCTGCCGATCCGCGTCACCCGCCCGCATCTGGCGCCGGTCCATACCTTCGAGGATGCCACCGGCGGGCCACTAACGTGCGGGCTCATGAATGTCTCCGCGAATTACGCGAACGACGAGAATCTCCGGACCCGCCAGAACATCTGGGCATACGGGACACAGGTGCCGTTGCCCCGGCGGGTGCTGAACCTGGTGGACGTGCCCGACTGGGCCACTGTCGTCGACGTGGGCTGCGGAAACGGCCGCTACCTGGCCGAGCTGCGGGAGCAGGGGCACCGCGGGCGGCTGGTCGGGCTGGACCTCTCGCCCGGTATGGCGGCAACCGCCCGATCGGCCTCGGGCGTGGCGACGGCGGTCGCGGACGCACAGACCCTGCCGATCGGGACGGACGCGGTGGAGGTCGCCCTCGCACCGCACATGCTCTACCACGTCCCGGACATCCCGCTGGCCCTGGCCGAGCTGCGGCGAATCACCAGACCCGGCGGCCGCGCGGTCATCGTCACGAACAGCACGGAGCACGCGCACGAGATCCTGACACTGCTCGCGGAGGTCACCGGCGACCTGCTCGGAACGCCCGTCACCATCGCCTGGGACGGGCAGCGGTTCCGCACCCGGCAGGCGGACGACCTGCTGCCGACGGTCTTCGCCGAGGTCGACAAGCGAAACCTGGGCTGGGTGGTCCGGGTGCCGGCGGCGACCGTCGTCCGGGGCTGGGTCGAGAGCCTGCCGTCCGAAGCGCTGGCCGTGCCCGCGGAACGGCGCGAAGAGGTCCTGACCGAGCTGGAACGGCGGGTTGGCGTGCACGTCGCGGCCTACGGGAGCTTCCCGGTGACCAGCGGGGCCACTGCCTATCTGTGCGGTTAGGACGGCGCTGAGGCCGACGACTCCGAGGCTCGGGCCGAGAGCAGGTCGCCGAGCCGGGCCCGGCCGCCGTCGGTCGCGGTCAGCACCCAGACACCGTCGTCGAGGAGGGCGATCGAGTGCTCGACGTGCGCCGCGACCGAGTGGTCGCGGGTGATCACGGTCCAGCCGTCGTCGAGCTCCACCGAGCGCGGCGAGCCCATCGTGATCATCGGCTCGATGGCCAGGCACAGGCCCGGCGTGAGCTTGATGCCCCGGCCCGGCCGGCCGTGGTTGAGGACGTGCGGGTCCTGGTGCATCTCGGTGCCGATGCCGTGCCCGCCGTAGCCGTCGACGATGCCGTAGTTGCCACCGGCCCGCACAGCGGTCTCGACCGCGTGGCTGATGTCGGTGAGCCGCCCGCGACCGGAGCGCACCCCGCGGGCCGCGGCGGCGATGCCGGACCACATCGAGTCTTCGGCGACCGAGGCCATCTTGACCAGCTTCGGGTCGACGTCGCCGACCGGGACGGTGATCGCGGCGTCGCCGTGCCAGCCGTCGAGGATGGCGCCGCAGTCCAGCGAGATCAGGTCGCCTTCGCGCAGGACCTGGCCGGAGGACGGGATGGCGTGCACGATCTGCTCGTTGACCGAGGAACAGATCGAGCCGGGGAAGCCGTGGTAGCCCTTGAACGACGGGATACCGCCGGCGTCGCGGATCACCCGCTCGGCGATCGCGTCCAGGTCGGCGGTGGTCACGCCCGGTGCGACGGCGGCCCGCATCGCGGCCAGCGCGTTGGCCACGACGAGGCCGGCCTGGCGCATCAGGTCGATCTGCTCAGGGGTTTTCAGCTGAATGTTCAGCTGGTGTCGGCGCATCAATCGAGACTACCCAGTGTTCTGCTAGCCGCCGTAGGACCGCAGGGCATCGATCGCCCGGACGGTCACGTCTTCCACAGGCCCGGTGGCGTCGATGCCGACCAGCTTGCCCTGGGCGCCGTAGTAGTCGACCAGCGGCGCGGTCTTCTCGGCGTATTCGACCAGGCGCTTGGCGATGGTCTCGGCCTTGTCGTCGTCGCGCTGGAAGAGCTTCGAGCCACAGCGGTCGCAGATGCCCTCGCGCGTCGGTCGCGTCGAACTCGACGTGCCAGATCTTGCCGCAGCCGCGGCAGGTCCGGCGGCCCGACAGCCGCCGGATCACCTCGTCGTCGTCGACCACGAGCTCCATCACCAGATCGAGCGCCGTGCCCAGGTCGGCCAGCAGCTTGTCGAGCGCGGCCGCCTGGGGCGTCGTGCGGGGGAAACCGTCGAGCAGGAAGCCCTCGCCGGCGTCGGGCTCGGCGAGCCGCTCCCGCACCATGTTGATGGTCACCTCGTCGGGCACCAGCTTGCCGGCGTCCATGTAGCGCTTGGCCTCGACGCCGAGCGGGGTCCCCTGCGTGACGTTGGCCCGGAAGATGTCCCCGGTCGAGATCTTGGGCACCGAGAGGTGCGCGGCGATGAACTCGGCCTGCGTCCCCTTTCCCGCGCCCGGAGGACCTACGAGAACAATTCGCACTACCGCAGGAACCCTTCGTAGTTCCGCTGCATGAGCTGGCTCTCGATCTGCTTCACCGTCTCCAGCCCGACGCCGACCATGATCAGCACGGCCGTGCCACCGAACGGGAAGTTCATGTACTGCTGACGGTCGAGCCAGATGAAGAAGAAGCTCGGCAGGATCGAGATGACACCCAGGTAGAGAGCGCCGGGAAGGGTGATCCGGCTCAGGATGTAGTCGAGGTATTCCGCTGTCGGCTTGCCCGGCCGGATGCCCGGCACGAACCCACCGTACTTCTTCATGTTGTCGGCAACCTCGGTCGGGTTGAACGTGATCGACACGTAGAAGTAGGTGAAGAAGATGATCAGCAGGAAGTAGAGCGTGATGTAGATGTAGCTGGTGGGGTCGACCAGGTTGTTCTGGATCCACGACTGCCAGCCGTTGAGGTTGTTGCGGTCGTAGAACTGCAGCAGCAACGCGGGCAGGTAGAGCAACGACGACCCGAAGATGACCGGGATGACGCCGGCCTGGTTGACCTTGAGCGGTATGTAGGTGGACGTGCCGCCGTACATCCGCCGGCCGATCATCCGCTTGGCGTATTGCACCGGGATGCGGCGCTGGGCCTGTTCGATGAAGACCACGAAGAAGATGATCAGCAGGACGAGCGCGATCACCAGGAAGAACTTCCACCAGCCCTGGCTGATCTTGATCTGCCAGCCCTCGCTGGGGAGGCGGGCCATGATCGAGGTGAAGATCAGGACGGACATGCCGTTGCCGACGCCGCGGTCGGTGATCAGCTCGCCCAGCCACATGACCACGCCGGTGCCGGCGGTCATCGTCACGACCAGCGCCACCAGGGTGACCCAGGTCGGCAGCGCGGTGTTGGGGACGATCGGGAACTGGTCGCACTGGTTGTTGAACAGCTGACCCGAGCGGGCGAGCGCGACGAACGCCGATGCTTGCAGGACGCCGAGGCCCAGCGTCAGGTATCGGGTGTACTGCGTGATCTTCGCCTGGCCGGCCTGACCCTCCTTGCGGAGCTGCTCCAGCCGTGGGATCACGACGGTCAGCAGCTGCAGGATGATCGACGCTGTGATGTACGGCATGATGCCCAGCGCGAAGACCGACAGCGATAGCAGCGCGCCACCGGAGAACAGGTTGAGCAGGTTGAAGACGCCACCCGCGTTGTTGTTCGCCATGAGGTCCATGCACTTCTGCACGTTCCCGTAGGAAACGCCCGGGCTGGGCAACGTGGCGCCCAACCGGTAGACGGCGATGATTCGCACCGTGAACAGTAGTTTCTTGCGCAGGTCAGGCGTGCGGAACGCACTGATAAATGCGGAGAGCAACGTCTTCCTCCTGCGCGGGCGACCGCCGGGGTCATGGCGGACTCGGGATGGCTGTCGGTAATGGTCCGACACCCTGTCGGGAACGGACTCTAACTTATCTGGCTCAGAGCAGTGACCGGCTGGCCGCGCCCATCCATCGGGAACGATATCCGGCCGGATCGCTCCGGATCAACGCCGGAGGGGCGCGGCACCCGACGGTCCGCTGACCGTCGGACCGCGCCCCTGTCCGCGCTACAGCTCGGTGGTGGCGCCACCAGCAGCGGCGATCTTCTCCTTCGCCGACGCACTGAACGCGTGCGCGGTGATGCGGAGAGATACGCCACCCAGGTCGCCGGTGCCGAGCACCTTGACCGGCTGGTTCTTGCGAACCGCACCGGCGTCGACGAGCTCGGCCGGGCCGATCTCACCGCCGCTGGGGAACAGCTCGGCCAGCTTGTCCAGGTTGACGACCTGGAAGACGACCTTGTTCTGGTTGCGGAAGCCCTTCATCTTCGGCAGCCGCATGTGGATGGGCATCTGCCCACCCTCGAACGACGCCGGGACGTTCTTACGGGCCTTCGAACCCTTGGTGCCGCGACCGGCGGTCTTGCCCTTGGAGCCTTCACCGCGACCCACCCGGGTCTTGTCGGTCTTGGCGCCGGGGGCCGGACGCAGGTGGTGAACCTTGATGGTCATTACTCGACCTCCTCGACCTTCACGAGGTGGTTGACCTTGAAGATCATGCCCCGAATTTCGGGCCGGTCTTCCTTGACCACCACGTCGTTGATCCGCTTCAGGCCGAGCGACCGCAGGGACTCCCGCTGGTTGTGCTTCGACCCGATTCCGGACCGGACCTGAGTGACCTTGAGCCGTGCCATCACACACTCACCCCAGCCCGGCTGGCCAGCATCGCGGCCGGAGCCACGTCCTCGACCGGCAGGCCACGACGGGCGGCGACAGCCTCGGGCGACTCGAGCGCCTTGAGGGCCGCCACCGTGGCGTGCACGATGTTGATCGGGTTGGACGACCCGAGGCTCTTGGAGAGCACGTCGTGGATGCCCGCGCACTCCAGCACGGCGCGGACCGGCCCACCGGCGATGACGCCCGTACCGGCCGAGGCCGGCTTGAGCAGCACCACGCCGGCGGCGTCTTCGCCCGTCACCGGGTGCGGGATCGACTGGGCGATCCGCGGCACCTTGAAGAAGTGCTTCTTGGCCTCCTCGACACCCTTGGCGATCGCCGCGGGCACCTCCTTGGCCTTGCCGTACCCCACGCCGACCGTGCCGTCGCCGTCGCCGACGATCACCAGGGCGGTGAAGCTGAAGCGCCGACCACCCTTGACGACCTTGGCGACCCGGTTGATCGCGACGACCCGCTCGAGGTGCGGAGTCTTCTCGACGGGCGCGTTTCCGCGGCCGCCCTCACGGCGGTTGTCGCGGCGACCACCCTCGTTGCCACCGGACCCGCCGCCACGGCGCTGTTGACCTGGCATCAGCAGCCTTCCTTTCTCAGATGTGACGGCATCAGAACTCGAGCCCGGCTTCGCGCGCGGCGTCGGCCAGCGCGGCGATGCGACCCGCATATTTGCTGCCACCGCGGTCGAAGACGACCTTCGACACGCCGGCGGCCTTGGCCCGCTCGGCGAGGAGCGCGCCGACCTTGCCGGCCTGAGCGCTCTTGTCGCCGTCGGTGCCTCGGATCGAGGCATCCAGGGTCGACGCCGACGCCAGGGTGTGACCCTTGGCGTCGTCGACGATCTGGGCGTTGATGTTCCGCAGCGAACGGGTGACGACCAGGCGCGGACGCTCGGCCGAACCCACCAGGTGCTTGCGGACCCGGAAGTGCCGACGCGCGCGGCCCACGGCCCGCTTCGCGGCGACGCCGCGACGGCGCTTGAGTAGCGTGGCGGTCACTTCTTACCTGCCTTTCCAGCCTTGCGGCGGATGACCTCGCCCTGGTAGCTTGACGCCCTTGCCCTTGTAGGGCTCCGGCGGACGGATCTTCCGGATGTTGGCGGCGACCTCACCGACCTGCTGCTTGTCGATGCCAGCGATGTGGAACAGCGTGGGCCGCTCCACGGTGAAGGTGATGCCGTCCGGCGCCGGAACGACGACCGGGTGCGAGAACCCGAGCGCGAACTCGAGGTCCTTGCCCTTGGCGGTCACGCGGTAACCGGTGCCCGCGATCTCGAGGGTCTTGCGGTAACCGTCGGTCACCCCAACGACCATGTTCGCCACCAGCGTACGCGAGAGGCCGTGCAGCTCCTTGGCCTTGCGCTCGTCGTTGGGGCGCTTGACCACGAGCTCGTTCTCGGCGCGCTCGATGGTGATCGGCTCGGCCAGCATGTGACTGAGCTGACCCTTCGGGCCCTTCACCGCAACGGTCTGGCCGTTGATCGTGACGTCAACGCCGGTCGGTACCGGGATCGACTTACGTCCAATTCGCGACATTTCTCAATCTCCCCGGGTTACCAGACGAAGGCGAGGACTTCCCCGCCCACGCTCCGCTTGCGGGCCTGCCGGTCGGTCAGCAGCCCCTGGGACGTCGAAATGATCGCCACGCCCAAACCGCCGAGCACCCGCGGGAGCCCGTCCGACTTGGCGTAAACCCGGAGACCGGGCTTGGACACGCGCTTGATCCCGGCCAGGCTCCGCTCGCGGTTCTGGCCGTACTTGAGCTCGACGACCAGTCGCTTGCCGACGACGCCCTCGGCGGGCTCCTCGACCGTCCAGGTGGCGATGTAGCCCTCGCTCTTGAGGACCTCGGCGATGTTCGCCTTGATCTTCGAGTAGGGCATCGTCACCTGGTCGTGGTAGGCCTGGTTGGCGTTGCGCAGACGGGTGAGCATGTCTGCGATCGGGTCGGTCATCGTCATGAGTTCTCGTCAACCTTTCTCGCCGTGGTTCCCCGCTCAGGGCCTGCGGCGAAGCGGCATTTCGGGTGGTGGCTTACCACGAGGCCTTGGACACGCCGGGGAGCTCACCACGGTGAGCCATCTCCCGGATGCAGACCCGGCAGAGACCGAACTTGCGGTAGACCGCCTTGGGACGCCCGCAGCGCTGGCAACGGGTGTACGCGCGGACCGCGAACTTCGGCTTCGCGGCAGCCTTGATGATCAGCGCCTTCTTAGCCATGTACTCAGTTCTCCTTGAACGGGAAGCCCAGGAACTTGAGCAGCGCCCGGCCCTCGTCGTCGGTCGTCGCGGTCGTGACCACCGTGATGTCCATGCCCCGCACGCGGTCGATCCGGTCCTGGTCGATCTCGTGGAACACCGACTGCTCGGTAAGCCCGAACGTGTAGTTCCCGTTGCCGTCGAGCTTGCGGGCGTCGAGGCCGCGGAAGTCACGGATACGCGGGAGGGCGATCGACAGCAGTCGGTCGAGGAACTCCCACATCCGGTCGCCGCGAAGGGTCACCTTCGCGCCGATCGGCATGCCCTCGCGCAGCTTGAACTGCGCGATGGACTTGGTCGCCCGCCGGACCTGCGGCTTCTGACCGGTGATCGTGGTCAGGTCGCGAACCGCGCCGTCGATCAGCTTCGCGTCACGGGCCGCCTCGCCGACGCCCATGTTGACAACGATCTTGACCAGGCCCGGGGTCTGCATCGGGTTGGCATATTTGAACTGCTCGCGCAGCTGCCCCGCGACCTCGTCGCGGTAGCGCTGCTTCAAACGCGGCAGCGTCTTCTCGGCTGTCGTTGTCATCACAGGTCCTTACCGGTGCTGCGGGCGACGCGAACCTTGGTGCCGTTCTCGTCGACGCGGTAGCCGACCCGGGTCGGCTTGCCGTCGGAGTCCATGACCATCACGTTCGAGACGTGGATCGGGGCTTCCTGCGTGACGATGCCACCGGTCTTCGCGCCGCGCTGGGTCGTGCGGATGCGTTCGTGCTTCTTGATCCGGTTGACGCCCTCGACAATGATCTTGTCCTGGCGCGGCATGGCCTGGATGACCTTGCCCTTGGCGCCCTTGTCCTTGCCGGCGATGACGACGACCGTGTCGCCCTTCTTCACCTTCATGGCTAGAGCACCTCCGGTGCCAAAGAAATGATCTTCATGAAACGCTTGTCCCGCAGCTCACGACCGACGGGGCCGAAGATACGGGTGCCGCGGGGGTCGCCGCCATCTTTGATGATCACCGCGGCGTTCTCGTCGAAACGGATGTACGAGCCGTCCGGGCGCCGCTTCTCCTTCGCGGTGCGAACGACGACCGCCTTGACGACGTCGCCCTTCTTCACACCGGCGCCGGGGATGGCGTCCTTGACGGTGGCGACAATCACGTCGCCAATGCCCGCATAGCGCCGACCCGAGCCACCGAGGACCCGGATGCACAGGATCTCCCGCGCACCCGTGTTGTCGGCGACACGCAGTCGCGACTCTTGCTGAATCACGTCTATCTCCTCTGTCTGCCAGTCCTCCGGCGCTGCCGGAGCTTGGAAGAACCGGTCGGCTTACTTACTTCGCGCGCTCGAGGATCTCCACGACGCGCCAGCGCTTGGTGGCGGACAGCGGACGGGTCTCCATGATCATGACCCGGTCGCCGATGCCACACGAGTTCTGCTCGTCGTGGACCTTGAGCTTGCGCGTACGCCGCAGAACCTTGCCGTAGAGCGGGTGCTTGACCCGGTCCTCGACCTCGACCACGACGGTCTTGTCCATCTTGTCGCTCACCACGAGACCCTCACGGGTCTTGCGACGGGCCCGCTCGGGAGCGGCGGTGGTGTTCTCAGTCATTACGCAGTCACCTCAGTCGGCGCGGCCGAGAGACCCAGCTCGCGCTCACGCATGATCGTGTAGATCCGGGCGATCTCCCGACGGATGATCTGCAGCCGACGGTTGTTGTCCAGCTGGCCGGTGGCCGACTGCACGCGGAGGTTGAACAGCTCCGCCTTGGCGTCCCGAAGCAGCGAGATCAGCTCCTCTTCAGGAAGCTCACGCAGCTCGGAGGCCTTGGTGCCGGCGGCCATCAGGATTCACCCACTTCGCGTGTCACGATGCGGCACTTCATCGGAAGCTTGTGAATCGCGCGACGCATCGCCTCTCGCGCGATCTGCTCGTTCGGGAAGGACATCTCGAAGAGCACCCGACCCGGCTTGATGTTGGCCACCCACCACTCGGGTGAGCCCTTACCGGAACCCATCCGGGTTTCGGCCGGCTTCTTGGTCAGGGCCTGGTCCGGGAAGACCGTGATCCAGACCTTGCCACCACGCTTGATGTGGCGGGTCATCGCGATACGGGCCGCTTCGATCTGCCGGTTCGTGAGGTACGCCGACTCGATCGCCTGGATACCGAACTCGCCGAAGACCACCCGGTTGCCGCCCTTGGACGAACCATGACGGTCCGGGTGGTGCGGCTTGCGGAAGCCCTTCGGGGGCTTACGTGGCATGAGCATCGGGATCAGCCCTCCTGCGCTGAGCTGTCTTGGCCGGCCGCGGGGGCCGGCGGTGCTGCATTGCCGGCGCGGGGGCCGGCGGTGCTGCCTGGTCTGCGGCGGGCGCCGGAGCAGCACTCTCGGTCGGTGCCTCGGCCGGCGCGGCCGGCGGCGGACCACCGGCGAGCTCGGCCTGAGCGGCGCGGCCCGCCTCGGTGCCACCGGCGGTCGTGCCGGACGAACCGGAACGGCCACGGCGCGGACGCTCGGGACGGTCGCTGCGGTCACGGCGCGGACGCGGTGCGCCGGCGTCGGCCGGAGCCTCGCGACCCGGAACGGCGTCGCCCTTGTAGATCCAGACCTTCACACCGATGCGGCCGAACGTGGTGCGGGCCTCGAAGAACCCGTACTCGATGTTGGCGCGCAGCGTGTGCAGCGGGACCCGGCCCTCGCGGTAGAACTCGGTGCGGCTCATCTCAGCGCCGCCGAGACGGCCGGAGACCTGAACCCGGATGCCCTTGACGATCGGGTTCTTCATCGCCGACTGCATGGCCTTACGCATCGCCCGGCGGAAGCTGACCCGGCTCGACAGCTGCTCGGCCACGCCCTGCGCGACGAGCTGAGCGTCGGACTCGGGGTTCTTCACCTCGAGGATGTTGAGCTGCACCTGCTTGCCGGTGAGCTTCTCGAGCTCGCCGCGGATCCGGTCGGCCTCCGCACCCTTACGGCCGATGACGATGCCCGGCCGGGCGGTGTGGATGTCGACGCGGACCCGGTCGCGGGTGCGCTCGATGTCGACCTTGGAAATGCCGGCGCGCTCCAGGCCCTTGGACATCATCCGGCGGATCTTGACGTCCTCGCCGATGTAGTCCTTGTAGAGCTTGTCCGCGAACCAGCGGGACTTCCAGTCGGTCGAGATGCCGAGCCGGAACCCGTGCGGGTGAACCTTCTGACCCATTACTCGGTCCCCTCCTCGGCGGTCTCGTCCGCCTGGTCTCCGTCGCGCTGGACTCTGCCGGCTTAGTGGCCTTGGTGGCCTTGGTCGCCTTCTTGGCGCCTTCTTGGCCGGTGCCGGCTCAGCGGCGGCGGTTGCCTCGGTCGCGTCTCCTCGGCGGCTGTCGCCGGTGCGGCCTTGGCGGCCTGCTTCGCCGGCGCGGCCTTCTTGCTCGGACGGTTGGCCGGAGCCACCGCCTCGACGGCCACGGTGATGTGGCAGGTGCGCTTGCGGATCCGGTAGGCCCGACCCTGAGCACGCGGCCGGAACCGCTTCATGGTCGGCCCCTCGTCGACGAACGCCTCGCTGACGAGCAACGCGTCGGGGTCCAGCCGCTCGTTGTTCTCCGCGTTGGCGATCGCACTGGCGAGCACCTTGTAGACCTGCTCGCTCGCCGACTGCGGAGCGAACTGGAGCACCGTGAGCGCCTCTTTCGCGGGCAGACCGCGGACGAGGTTGACCACTCGGCGCGCCTTGTTCGGCGAGATGCGCACGTGGCGCGCAACCGCCCGTGCGCCCGGAAGCGCCGGAGCGTCGCCCTTGACTGGCATCGCTGTAACCCCTCTGATCCTCTATCTGCACCGCGTCAGCGGCGGCGGCTCTTCCGGTCGTCCTTCTCGTGACCCTTGAACGTGCGGGTCAACGCGAACTCGCCGAGCTTGTGCCCGACCATCGCCTCGGTGACGAACACCGGGACGTGCTTGCGACCGTCGTGCACGGCGATCGTGTGCCCGAGCATCTCGGGGATGATCGTCGAACGGCGCGACCACGTCTTGATGACGTTCTTCGAGCCCTTGTCGTTCTGCGTCTCCACCTTCTTGATCAGGTGGTCGTCGACGAACGGGCCCTTCTTCAGGCTGCGTGGCATCTCGGGTTATCCCCGCTTCCGGTTGGCGTAACGACGGCGGACGATCAGCCGGTCGCTCGGCTGGCCCTTGCGGCGGGTGCGGCCCTCAGGCTTACCCTGCGGGTTGACCGGGTGGCGACCACCGGAGGTCTTACCCTCACCACCACCGTGCGGGTGGTCGACCGGGTTCATCGCGACACCACGGACGGTCGGGCGCTTGCCCTTCCACCGCATCCGGCCGGCCTTGCCCCAGTTGATGTTCGACTGGTCGGCGTTGCCGATCTCACCAACGGTCGCGCGGCACCGCACGTCGACCCGGCGGATCTCGCCCGAGGGCATCCGCAGCGTCGCGTACTGGCCTTCGCGGCCCAGCAGCTGGATGCCGACACCGGCCGAGCGGGCCAGCTTGGCCCCGCCGCCCGGACGCAGCTCCACGCCGTGCACCTGGGTGCCGACCGGGATGTTGCGCAGCGGCAGGTTGTTGCCGGGCTTGATGTCGGCGCCCGGACCGGACTCGACCGCGTCGCCCTGCTTCAGGTCCTTCGGCGCGATGATGTAGCGCTTCTCGCCGTCGGCGTAGTGCAGCAGCGCGATGCGCGCGGTGCGGTTCGGGTCGTACTCGATGTGCGCGACCTTGGCCGGCACGCCGTCCTTGTCGACCCGCTTGAAGTCGATGATCCGGTACTGACGCTTGTGGCCGCCGCCCTGGTGCCGGGTGGTGATCCGGCCATGAGCGTTGCGCCCGCCCTTCTTCGGCAGCGGGGCCAGCAGCGACTTCTCCGGCGTCGACCGGGTGATCTCAGCGAAGTCGGCGACGCTGGAGCCACGCCGGCCCGGCGTCGTCGGCTTGTACTTACGGATAGCCATTGTCTATACCCCTCAGCTGACCGGGCCGCCGAAGGCCTCGATGCGATCGCCCTCAGCCAGCTTCACCATCGCGCGCTTCGTGTCCTTGCGCTTGCCCCAACCGGTGCGGGTGCGCTTGCGCTTGCCCTCACGGTTGAGCGTGTTGACGGTCAGGACGCGGACATTGAAGATCTGCTGGATAGCGATCTTGATCTGCGTCTTGTTCGCATCCGGCGCCACGAGGAACGTGTACCAGTTGCGGTTCAGCTCGCTGTAGCTCTTCTCCGAGACGATCGGCGCGACGATGATGTCGCGCGGATCCGCGATGGTCGCCATCAGTTCTCCTCCTGCGTGGCCTGCGGCGGGCACACCCAGGAACTCGTCCAGGGCGTCCTTGGTGAAGACCACGTCGTCGGCGACCAGCACGTCGTATGTGTTGAGCTGGCCGGCCTCGATCAGGTGCACCCGCGGCTCGTTGCGCAGCGACACCCAGTTGTTCTCGTCGGTCTCCGAGAGCACGACGAGCACCCGCTTGGCCAGCGTCACCTTGGCCAGCATGGCCAGGGCGGTCTTGGTGGACTTGGTCGTCGGTCACGAAACCCTCGACCACGTGCACGCGCCCGCTGCGGGCCCGGTCGGACAGGGCGCCACGCAGGGCGGCGGCCTTCATCTTCTTGGGCGTCCGCTGGCTGTAGTCACGCGGGACCGGGCCGTGACCACGCCACCGCCGGCGAACTGCGGTGCGCGCAGCGAGCCCTGCCGGGCGCGGCCGGTGCCCTTCTGCTTGTACGGCTTCTTGCCGCCACCACGAACCTCGCCGCGGGTCTTGACCTTGTGCGTGCCCTGGCGCGCGGCGGCCAGCTGGGCCACCACGACCTGGTGCATCAGCGGGATGTTGGCCTGCGCGTCGAAGATGTCGCCCGGCAGCTCGACCGAGCCGCTCTTGTCACCGTCGACGGTGATCACGTCGACCGAGGTCATCACGCACCACCCTTCGTGACCAGAACCTTCGCCGCGGAGCGGACCAGGATCAGCGCGCCCTTGGGGCCGGGGATGGCGCCCTTGACGAGCAGCAGGTTGTTCTCGGTGTCGACCGCCTGGACGGTCAGGTTCTGCACGGTGTAGCGGCGGCCGCCCATGCGACCGGCCATCCGCACGCCCTTGAAGACGCGACCAGGGGTCGCGCAGGCGCCGATGGAGCCGGGCGAGCGGTGCTTGCGCTCGACACCGTGGCTGGCCTTCAGGCCGTGGAAGCCGTGCCGCTTCATGACGCCGGCGAAGCCCTTGCCCTTGGTGCGGCCGGTCACGTCGATCGACGCGCCGGGCGTGAACGCCTCGACGGTGACCTCCTGACCGAGCTCGTAGTCGCCGGCGTCGGTCGTGCGCAGCTCGACGATGTGCCGCCGCGGCGCCACACCCGCCTTCGCGTAGTGGCCGGACTTCGGCTTGTTGACCTTGCGCGGGTCGATCGCGCCGTAGGCCAGCTGGACCGCGGCGTAGCCGTCCTTGTCACCGGTGCGGACCTGGGTCACGACACAGGGGCCGGCCTGGACCACGGTGACCGGGACAACGCGGTTGTTGTCCCAGACCTGGGTCATGCCGAGCTTGGCGCCCAGGATGCCCTTCACTTGCCTGTCCATGAGTTCGCAGTCCCTACAGCTTGATCTCGATGTCGACGCCGGCCGGCAGGTCGAGGCGCATGAGCGAGTCGACCGTCTTCGGCGTCGGGTCGATGATGTCGATCAGCCGCTTGTGCGTGCGCATCTCGAAGTGCTCGCGCGAGTCCTTGTACTTGTGCGGCGAGCGGATGACGCAGAAACGGTTGATCTCCGTGGGCAGCGGCACCGGGCCCGCGACCTGCGCCCCGGTCCGGGTCACCGTCTCGACGATCTTGCGCGCCGACGAGTCGACGACCTCGTGGTCGTAGGCCTTGAGCCGGATGCGGATCTTCTGTCCCGCCATGGTGGCTTCTGTTCCTTCTCTCGATGCCGCTCTTGTCGTGGGTTTGACCCCACTCCTCCGACCCCCGCGGTCGGGCGTGTCGCGCCCTGTGGCCAGGCTCCGCCGCGAAGCGGCGGTGTCCTTCGGGGCCGGACGCCTCAACGAAGAGGCGCTACGCGCGAGGGTGGCTGCCGAGCCATTTGCCGCCCCTCCCGGCGCCAAATGGCGCAGGGAGCGAGCCGCACAGGGGCCAAGCAGCCACCCGTCGCGTACGCAACCTGACTAGTATGCCGGATCGAATCCAGCAGGTCAAATCGGGGTTACCTGTTTACTTGATGATCTTCGTGACGCGACCCGCGCCGACCGTGCGACCACCCTCGCGAATCGCGAACTTGAGGTTTTCCTCCATCGCGATGGGCTGGATGAGCTTGACCGACATCGTGGTGTTGTCGCCCGGCATGACCATCTCGGTGCCCTCGGGCAGCGTGACGACGCCGGTGACGTCCGTGGTACGGAAGTAGAACTGCGGGCGGTAGTTCTGGAAGAACGGGGTGTGCCGTCCACCCTCCTCCTTGGAGAGGATGTAGACGGTCGCCTCGAACTCGGTGTGCGGGGTGTTCGAACCCGGCTTCACCACGACCATGCCGCGCTCGACCTCGTCGCGCTTGGTGCCGCGCAGCAGCAGGCCGACGTTCTCACCGGCGCGAGCGTCCTCGAGGGTCTTGCGGAACATCTCGATCGCGGTGACCTTGGTCTTGAAGCCCTTCTCCTTGATGCCGACGAGCTCGACGTCCTCGTTCGGCAGGAGCACACCGCGCTCCACCCGACCGGTGACGACCGTGCCACGACCGGTGATCGTGAAGACGTCCTCGACGGGCATGAGGAACGGCTTCTCGATCTCGCGCTCGGGCTGCGGGATCGACGGTGTCGACCGCGTTCATCAGCTCCATGAGCTTGTCGGTCCACTCGGGGTCACCCTCGAGCGCCTTGAGCGCCGAGACGCGCACGACCGGCAGGTCGTCGCCCGGGTACTCCTGCGCCGACAGCAGCTCGCGGACCTCGAGCTCGACGAGCTCGAGCAGCTCCTCGTCATCGACCATGTCGCTCTTGTTGAGCGCCACGACGATGTAGGGAACGCCGACCTGGCGGGCCAGCAGCACGTGCTCGCGGGTCTGCGGCATCGGGCCGTCGGTCGCCGCGACCACCAGGATCGCGCCGTCCATCTGCGCGGCACCGGTGATCATGTTCTTGATGTAGTCGGCGTGACCCGGGGCAGTCGACGTGCGCGTAGTGCCGCGCCTCGGTCTGGTACTCGACGTGCGCGATCGAGATCGTGATGCCGCGGGCCTTCTCCTCCGGCGCCTTGTCGATCTCGTCGAACGGCGTGTAGGGGTTCAGGTCCGGCATCTTGTCGTGCAGGACCTTGGTGATGGCCGCGGTCAGCGTCGTCTTCCCGTGGTCGATGTGACCGATGGTGCCGATGTTGACGTGCGGCTTAGTCCGCTCGAACTTCGCCTTCGCCACTGGTGTCCTCCTCAAGGACTTCTTGTTCCGTACGTCCTCGGCACCCTATGGCACCGACGACACTGTCCACTTGGTGGGTGCTGGGACGTTGAAGCCCCAGCACCCTCACACAGCTACTCGCCCGTCGCCTTGGCGATGATCTCCTTCGCGACGTTCTGCGGAACCTCGGCGTAGGAGTCGAACTGCATCTGTAGCTCGCCCGGCCCTGGGTCTTCGACCGCAGGTCGCCGACGTAGCCGAACATCTCCGACAGCGGCACCAGGGCCCGGACGACGCGGGCGCCGCTGCGCTCCTCCATCGCCTGGATGATGCCGCGCCGGGAGTTGAGGTCGCCGATGACGTCGCCCATGTTCTCCTCGGGGGTGGCGACCTCGACGCGCCATCATCGGCTCGAGCAGCGCCGGGTCGGCCTTGCGGGCCGCCTCCTTCAGCACCATCGAACCGGCGATCTTGAACGCCATTTCGGACGAGTCGACCTCGTGGTACTGACCGTCGAGCAGCGTCAGCTTGAGGCCCGACCAGCGGGTAGCCGGCGAGGATGCCGTACTGCATGGCGTCCTGCGCGCCGGCGTCCACCGACGGGATGAACTCCCTCGGGATGCGGCCGCCGGTGACCGCGTTGACGAACTCGTAGGTCGGTGCGTCGTCCGTCGAGCGGCAGCGGCTCGAGGGTGACGATGACCTTGCGCGTACTGGCCGGAGCCACCGGTCTGCTTCTTGTGGGTGTAGTCGACCTTGTCCACCTTGCGGCGGATCGTCTCGCGGTAGGCCACCTGCGGCTTGCCGATGTTGGCCTCGACGTTGAACTCGCGCCGCATCCGGTCGACCAGGATGTCGAGGTGCAGCTCGCCCATGCCGGAGATGACCGTCTGACCGGTCTCCTCGTCGTTGCGGACCCGGAACGTCGGGTCCTCCTCGGCGAGGCGCTGGATCGCGGTGCCCAGCTTCTCCTGGTCGGCCTTGCTCTTCGGCTCGATCGCGACCTAGATGACCGGCTCCGGGAACGTCATCGACTCCAGGATGACCGGGTTGCGCCGGGTCGCAGAGGGTGTCGCCGGTGGTGGTCTGCTTGAGACCCTGCACGGCGATGATGTCGCCGGCCTGCGCCGTCGACCGCTCCTCACGCTTGTTGGCGTGCATCTGGTAGATCTTGCCGATGCGCTCCTTGCGGTCCTTGGTCGAGTTGATCACCGGGGAACCGGAGTCGAGCTTGCCGGAGTAGATCCGGACGTAGGTGAGCTTGCCCAGGTGCTTGTCCGTCTGGATCTTGAACGCGAGCGCCGAGAACGGCTCCGTGTTCGACGGCTTGCGCAGCAGCGGGGTCTCACCGTCGGTGGCCACGCCCTCGATCGCCGGAACGTCCAGCGGCGAGGGCAGGAAGTCGACGACCGCGTCGAGCATGGGCTGCACGCCCTTGTTCTTGAACGCCGAACCGGACAGCACCGGGTTGGCCTTGCCCGCGATCGTGGCGCGGCGGATGCCGGCCTTGAGGTCCTCGACGGTGAGCTCCTCGCCCTCGAGGTACTTCTCCATGATCGTGTCGTCGACCTCGGCGAGCGTCTCGATCAGCTTCTCGCGCCACTCGGCGGCCTGGTCGGCGAGGTCGGCCGGGATCTCCTCGATCGCGTAGTCCTCGCCCTTCTGGGTCTCGCCGCGCCAGGTGAGCGCGCGCATCCCGATCAGGTCGACGACGCCGATGAAGTCGGCCTCGTTCCCGATCGGGATCTGCAGCACCAGCGGGGTCGCGTTGAGCCGGTCGATCATCATCTGCACGCAGCGGAAGAAGTCGGCACCGGTGCGGTCGAGCTTGTTGACGAAGCACATCCGCGGAACGTTGTACTTGTCGGCCTGCCGCCACACGTTCTCGGTCTGGGGCTCCACGCCGGCGACACCGTCGTAGACCGCCACCGCGCCGTCGAGGACCCGCAGCGACCGCTCGACCTCGACCGTGAAGTCGACGTGGCCGGGCGTGTCGATGATCTGGATCGTGTGGCCCTTCCACTCGCACTTGGTGGCGGCGGAAGTGATCGTGATGCCCCGCTCCTGCTCCTGCTCCATCCAGTCCATGACGGCAGCGCCCTCGTGGACCTCACCGATCTTGTACGTGATGCCGGTGTAGAACAGGATCCGCTCGGTGGTCGTGGTCTTACCAGCGTCGATGTGCGCCATGATGCCAATGTTGCGAACCTTGGCGAGCGCGTCTGCGGCGGCCACTTCAATCCCTCTTCGTCGTCGTGCGGCGGTGTGTTACCAGCGGTAGTGGGCGAAGGCCTTGTTGGACTCCGCCATCTTGTGCGTGTCCTCGCGCCGCTTCACCGCGGCGCCGAGGCCGTTGCTGGCGTCGAGCAGCTCGTTCATGAGCCGCTCGATCATGGTCTTCTCCCGGCGGGCCTTCGAGTACTGCACCAGCCAGCGCAGACCAAGCGTGGTCTGGCGCGGCGGTGCGCACCTCGATCGGCACCTGGTAGGTGGCGCCACCGACGCGGCGGCTCTTCACCTCGATGGCCGGCTTCACGTTGTCCATCGCGCGCTTGAGGATGACGACGGGATCGGTGCCGCCGCTCTTCTCACGAGCGCCCTCGAGCGCGCCGTACACGATGCGCTCGGCGAGCTGCCGCTTGCCGCGCAGCAGGATCTTGTTGACCAGCTGGGTCACCAGCGGGGAGTTGTAAACCGGGTCCGCGACGAGCGGACGGCGCGGTGCGGGTCCTTTACGCGGCATGTCAGCTCTTCTCCTTCTTGGCGCCGTAGCGGCTGCGGGCCTGCTTGCGGTTGCGGACACCCTGGGTGTCGAGCGAGCCACGCACGATCTTGTAACGCACGCCGGGAAGGTCCTTCACGCGGCCGCCACGCACGAGCACGATCGAGTGCTCCTGCAGGTTGTGGCCGACGCCGGGGATGTAGGCGGTCACCTCGATCTGGCTGCTCAGCTTGACGCGGGCGACCTTGCGCAGAGCCGAGTTCGGCTTCTTCGGGGTGGTGGTGTAGACGCGCGTGCACACGCCCCGCCGCTGCGGGCTGCCCTTCAGCGCGGGGGTCTTGGTCTTGCGTCGTCTTCGCCTGCCGGCCCTTGCGGACCAGCTGCTGAATCGTGGGCACCGGGTTTTCCGCTCCCTTCGGCCGCTTTCCAGCGGCCGCGCCGTCGCCTTAACCGCCCGGATGGACGGTTCTCCAACACTCCAACCGGGCCAGGTGCTCCCGGTACCCGCGGTCGGGCGTGTCGGCCTCTCCACGGTCCCCGTGCGCGCTGACGCGAGCCCGGGTTTTCTTGCCATTTGTCGTGCTCGCGCACTCGGCGGCTTGTCGCTGCCTGGCCAGAACGGTGCGCGCACGCACGGATTGCCCGGGCGAGCCCGGGCACGAAAGGAAAGAGTACCCATCGCAGCGCACAGGTCAAAACCCCCTGTGCCACCCGCGATCTGGCCTCTATCTCCGTCAATTGTAGCGACTGCCTCCGGAGCACTGCCGAGCCAGGCGTCGTGCCCGGATTACGCGGCTATCTCAGGCGCGAGCTGGACCCCGCGGCGAAGAAGGCGATCATGGCGATGACCAACCCGACGATCCCGCAGACGAAGCCCGGCCGAGGCCAGCCCCCGGCCCTGGAACCGCATCGAGGCGGCCGGACCGACCTGCCGGATCTGCCGCCGGCCCAGGATCCCGAGCGCCACACCGGCCACACCCGCGGACACGGCCAACACGGTGAACGCTCCCGCGGCCCAGGCGCCCCACCCGGCCTCGGCACCGACCAGCCCGAAGCAGAGCACGACGAATCGACACGACGATCGACGCGATGCCCGCGATCAGCGCCCCGATGGCCAGCCCCGAGGTCGCCGGCGGCACCTCCAGATGCACGACGCCGAACGCGGTGCCCGGCACGGACTCGACCCGCCGGGTGCGCTGCTGCGCGTCGGTCGGCGGCGGCGGCACCGAAACAGGCCGCGGCTGATTCACCGGGTAAGACGGTCCGCCCTGCTGCGCCACGCAACGAGCATGCCATGCCCCGGCACGTCACCCACCCGGGTACAGAGTCCACCAAGATTCAACGACGCGTCAGTCGACCCCAGGCCCGTAGTCCGCGACCCCACCGGTCCAGCCATGAGAATCCCGATCACGGTCGCGATCGACCACGGTCGACCAGGCACAGCATGATCCCGATCCAGGCCAACCGCTCACCGCGGCGGATCCAGAAGCTGCCGGTCAGATAGCCGCCGGACGCGTACGCCTCGCGGCGAGCCTGCCGGGCCAGCACCAACGCGACGGTGGCGGGAACCACACCGCCGACGAACAGCCCGGTAACCGCGGCCGGCCAGCCCCAACCCAAAGATCGCGCCGGCCTTGGTAGACCGAACCGGATCCGGATCAAGCGGATGCCGCGCGTCTGCGCGGTTGCACAACCAGACCCTATCCGCCCACCCCGGCCGCGGGCACGATGATCCGATGACCGAGTGGCTCCCGGTGCACACCGGCAAGTCCAGCGCCCAGGTCTGGCGCGCCCGCGACACCTACCGCAAACACGGCGACCCGGAAGAGATCGCCGCCGAAGCCACCCGCCTGACCTGGCTGCGAACCAGAGCTTCCCCTGCCCCGAAGTCCTGGACCACACCCCGGGCGAACTGATCACCAGGGCCCTCCCCGGTCGCCCGGCGAACGACACCCTGGCCCGTCGCGACTGCGCCCCACGCTGGCCACGGCCTCGGCGCCCTGCTCCGCGAGCTTCACCAGCTGCCCGTCGCGGGCTGCCCGTTCGACCGCCGCCTGACAACGACGATCGCCCAGGCGGAGGCGAACGCCCACACCGGGCGAAGTCGACCTGACGAACCTCGACCGAGACCAGAGCCGGCTGGTCAACAGAGCGCCTGCTGGCAGAACTGCACGCCACCCGCCCGAACGACCCGGAGGACCTGGTGGTCGGCCACGGCGACCCCTGCCTACCCAACATCCTCTTCGCCGAGGACGCGACGCCAACCGGCGTCATCGACGTCGCCCGCCTAGGCGTGGCAGACCGCCACAACGACCTGGCCATAGCCACCAGAAACACCACAGCGAACTGGTCACCAGCAGAAGCCGCCAACTCTTGGCGTCCTACGGGCTCGGCCACCCCGACCCGGCGAAGATCGCCTTCTACCGCCTCCTGGACGAGCCGTTCACGAAGGCGACGACAGGAGACCGGTCTAACCACGGTTATCGAGGTCGGGACCGGTCGCCACGGCCGTGGCGCGCCGCGAGTACGCACCCCCCGCCGCCGCGCGACCTCAT
Source organism: uncultured Actinomycetota bacterium (assembly GCA_963840005.1). Classification (GTDB taxonomy): domain Bacteria; phylum Actinomycetota; class Actinomycetes; order Mycobacteriales; family Micromonosporaceae; genus Asanoa. The sequence goes on from CAWIXO010000048.1 coordinate 130,222, forward strand.
CGCTGACATAGCACTGCACAACCCTGACGTCGCGCCAACGGCACCAACCCCACCCCCCCAAAGCCGACCTGAAAGCGCCTCCAACGGCTCCCCCCGCGCTCAGCAACACCCCATCTTCGAAGAAGGTCGACAGCCCCAACGCCACCTCATCGGCCCTGTGGAACAGCCGGGCTCCATAACCATCCCTCTTATCTCGTCCCGACAGAAGCCCCACACCCCCCCCCCCTCCCCCCCCCCCCCCCCACCCCCCGGGGGAGGGGTCGCGCCCTTTGCGGCCTGTCGGCACGCACAACATCCTCCCCCGCCCGAGACCAGCGACCGCACGAACGACTCCTCGACAACGACGGGTGACCGGTCATGGGACGACACAGACGGCAAAAGGCGCCCTCCCCGAAGGGGAGAGCGCCTTTCCGTAAGGACCCGACTAGCGGTAAGACCCGAAGTCGAAGTCGTCGAGCGGAACAGCCTGACCAGCCGCGGGACCGAAGCCGTAGTCGGTCTCGGGGTACCCGGTCATCGAGTACACCTTGGCCTTGGCCTCCTCGGTCGGCTCGACCCGGACGTTGCGGTACTTGCTGATGCCCGTACCCGCCGGGATGAGCTTGCCGATGATCACGTTCTCCTTGAGGCCGATCAGCGAGTCGCTGCGGGCGTGGATCGCCGCGTCCGTCAGCACTCGGGTGGTCTCCTGGAAGGAGGCCGCCGACAACCAGGAATCCGTGGCCAGCGAGGCCTTGGTGATGCCCATCAACACCGGACGACCGGCCGCGGGCTCGCCACCCTCGGACACGAGCCGGCGGTTCTCCGACTCGAACAACGCCCGGTCGACCAGCACACCCGGCAGGAACTCGGTCGAGCCGGAGTCGATCACCGTCACCCGCTTGAGCATCTGGCGGATGATGATCTCGATGTGCTTGTCGTGGATGAGCACGCCCTGCGAGCGGTAGACCTCCTGGACCTCGTGGGTCAGGTGGACCTGGACCGCGCGCGGACCGAGGATGCGCAGGAGCTCGTGCGGGTCGATGGTGCCCTCGGTGAGCTTCTCGCCCACCTCGACGTGCGCACCGTCGGTGGCCCGGAGCTTCACGCGGCGGGACACCTTGTCGTGGACGATCTCCTCGCTGCCGTCGTCCGGCACGATGATGATCTTCCGCGAGCGCTCGCCGTCTTCGATCCGGATGCGACCGGGAGACTCCGCGATCGGCGCCTTGCCCTTGGGGACACGGGCCTCGAAGATCTCCTGGACACGGGGCAGACCCTGGGTGATGTCCTCACCCGCGACGCCACCGGTGTGGAAGGTACGCATCGTCAGCTGCGTACCCGGCTCACCGATCGACTGGGCGGCGATGATGCCGACCGCCTCGCCGACGTCGACGGTCTTGCCGGTCGGCAGCGAACGGCCGTAGCAGGCCGCGCAGACGCCCAGCTTCGACTCGCAGGTCAGCACGCTGCGCACCCGCACGGTGTCGACACCGGCGGCCACGAGCTTGTCGACCATGATCGAGTTGAGGTCGGCGCCCCGCTCGACCACGAGCGAACCGTCGGGACCCTTGATGTCGTCGGCCAGCGTCCGGGCGTGCACACCGGTCTCGGCGTGCTCGTGGACCATCAGCTTGCCGTCGGCGGCGTTGGTGCCCACCGGCATGGTGATCGCCCGGTCGGTGCCGCAGTCCTCCTCGCGGATGATCACGTCCTGCGAGACGTCCACCAGACGACGGGTCAGGTAACCCGAGTCGGCGGTACGCAGGGCGGTGTCAGCCAGACCCTTACGGGCACCGTGCGTGGAGATGAAGTACTCCAGCACGGACAGACCCTCCCGGTACGAGGCCTTGATCGGCCGCGGGATGATCTCGCCCTTCGGGTTGGCCACCAGACCACGGATCGCGGCGATCTGGCGGAGCTGGAGGAGGTTACCGCGGGCACCCGAGTTGATCATCTTCCACAACGGGTTTTCCTGCGGCAGCGCCGTCTCCATCTCCTTGGCGACCTCGTTGGTCGCCTTGGTCCAGATCTCGATGAGCTCGCCGCGACGCTCCTCGGCGGTCATCAGACCACGCTGGTACTGCTTGTCGATCTGCTCGGCCTCGCGCTCGTACCGCTCGAGGATCTCCCACTTGCGCGGGGGCTGGATGACGTCTTCCATGCCGATCGTCACGCCGGACCAGGTGGCCCAGTGGAAACCGGCCTCCTTGAGCCCGTCGAGGGTCGCGGCCAGCGCCACCTTCGGGAACCGCTCGGCGAGGTCGTTGACGATCGCCGAGAGCTGGCCCCGCCGGATCTCGTAGTTCACGAAGCGGTAGCCCGGGGGCAGCGTCTCGTTGAACAGGATCCGGCCCAGGGTGGTGTCGACGGTCAGCTGCTCGCCGGCCGTCCACTCCTCCGGGACCTCCCACTTGGGCTGGCCCGCGCCGTTGTCGACCTCGACGATGTTCTGGAGGCGGACCTTGATCGGCGCCTGCAGGTGCAGCTCGCCGTTGTCGAACGCCATCCGCGCCTCGGCGTCCGAGCTGAACGCCCGGCCCGCGCCCTTCTCCTCCGGAGAGAAGTGGGTGAGGTGGTAGAGGCCGATGACCATGTCCTGGGTGGGCATGGTGACGGGCTTGCCGTCGGCCGGCTTGAGGATGTTGTTGGACGACAGCATCAGGATCCGCGCCTCGGCCTGAGCCTCGGCGGACAGCGGCACGTGCACCGCCATCTGGTCACCGTCGAAGTCGGCGTTGAAGGCGGTGCAGACCAGCGGGTGGATCTGGATCGCCTTGCCCTCGACCAGCTGCGGCTCGAACGCCTGGATGCCCAGTCGGTGCAGCGTCGGTGCGCGGTTGAGCAGCACCGGGTGCTCGCCGATGACCTCTTCGAGCACGTCCCACACCACCGGGCGCTGGCGCTCGACCATGCGCTTGGCGGACTTGATGTTCTGGGCGTGGTTGAGGTCGACGAGCCGCTTCATCACGAACGGCTTGAACAGCTCGAGCGCCATCTGCTTGGGCAGGCCGCACTGGTGGAGCTTGAGCTGCGGGCCGACGACGATGACCGAACGGCCGGAGTAGTCGACGCGCTTGCCGAGCAGGTTCTGCCGGAACCGGCCCTGCTTGCCCTTGAGCATGTCGGACAGCGACTTCAGCGGGCGGTTACCCGGACCGGTGACCGGCCGGCCGCGGCGGCCGTTGTCGAACAGTGCGTCGACGGCCTCCTGCAGCATCCGCTTCTCGTTGTTGACGATGATCTCGGGAGCGCCCAGGTCGATCAGGCGCTTGAGGCGGTTGTTCCGGTTGATGACCCGGCGGTACAGGTCGTTGAGGTCGCTCGTCGCGAACCGGCCACCGTCGAGCTGGACCATCGGCCGCAGGTCCGGCGGGATCACCGGGACGCAGTCGAGGACCATGCCGAGCGGCGAGTTGCGGGTGTTCAGGAACGCCGCGACAACCTTCAGCCGCTTGAGCGCGCGGATCTTCCGCTGGCCCTTGCCGCTGCGGATGATCTCGCGCAGCAGGTCGGCCTCGGCGTCGAGGTCCATGTTCTGCAACAGGGCCTTGATCGCCTCGGCGCCCATGCCACCGGTGAAGTACTCACCGAAGCGGTCGCGCAGCTCGCGGTAGAGCAGCTCGTCGGTGACCAGCTGCTTGGAGTCGAGCTTGCGGAAGGTGTCGAGCACCTCGTCGAGACGGTCGATCTCGCGCTGCGCCCGGTCGCGGATCTGGCGCATTTCGCGCTCTCCGCCTTCCTTGACCTTGCGGCGCACGTCGGCCTTGGCACCCTCGGCCTCGAGCTCGGCCAGGTCGGCCTCGAGCTTGGCGGCGCGACCCTCGACGGCGGAGTCCCGGCTGTTCTCGGACTGCCGCTTCTCGGCGAGGATCTCGTTCTCGATGGTGGAAAGGTCGCGGTGGCGGGCCTCGGCGTCCACGCTGGTGACAACGTAGGACGCGAAGTAGATGATCTTCTCGAGGTCCTTGGGCGCGAGGTCGAGCAGGTAGCCGAGGCGGCTCGGCACGCCCTTGAAGTACCAGATGTGCGTCACGGACGCGGCCAGCTCGATGTGGCCCATCCGCTCACGCCGGACCTTGGAGCGGGTCACCTCGACGCCGCAGCGCTCACAGATGATGCCCTTGAACCGGACGCGCTTGTACTTACCGCAGTAGCACTCCCAGTCGCGCTGAGGACCGAAGATCTTCTCGCAGAAGAGCCCGTCCTTTTCCGGCTTCAAGGTGCGGTAGTTGATCGTCTCGGGCTTCTTTACCTCGCCGTGCGACCACTGACGGATGTCGTCAGCGGTGGCAAGGCCAATGCGCAGCTCGTCGAAGAAATTGACGTCGAGCAATTTATGTCCCTCGAGTCTGTCGTTTCTCGTACCTACCGGGCGGGGAGCCGGGGCCCTGGTCGGGGCCCCGGCTCCAACTCACACTTCCTCGACGCTGCTCGGCTCACGCCGGGACAGGTCGATGCCGAGTTCCTCCGCGGCGCGGAACACCTCGTCGTCGGTCTCGCGCATCTCGAGGGCAACGCCGTCGCTGGAGAGCACCTCTACGTTGAGGCACAGCGACTGCAGCTCCTTGAGCAGCACCTTGAACGACTCCGGAATGCCCGGCTCTGGAATGTTCTCGCCCTTGACGATCGCCTCGTAGACCTTGACTCGGCCCAGCACGTCGTCGGACTTGATCGTGAGCAGCTCCTGCAACGCGTACGCCGCGCCGTAGGCCTGCATCGCCCAGCACTCCATCTCGCCGAACCGCTGGCCACCGAACTGCGCCTTACCACCCAGCGGCTGCTGCGTGATCATCGAGTACGGGCCGGTCGACCGAGCGTGGATCTTGTCGTCGACCAGGTGGTTCAGCTTCAGGATGTAGATGTATCCGACCGCGATCGGGTCGGGCAGCGGCTCGCCGGACCGGCCGTCGAACAGCTGCGCCTTGCCCGAGCCACCGACCAGCTGCACTCCGTCCCGGTTGGGCAGAGTGCTGCTGAGCAGCCCGGTGATCTCTTCTTCCTTGGCACCGTCGAAGACCGGCGTCGCCACGTTGGTGTCGGGAACGGACTCCCCGGCACCGATGGACTTCAGCGCGGTCTTCCACTTGGCGTCGTCACCGTCGATCTTCCAGCCGGTCTTGGCGACCCAACCGAGGTGGGTCTCCAGAACCTGGCCGATGTTCATCCGGCTCGGCACACCGAGCGGGTTGAGCACGATGTCGACCGGGGTCCCGTCCTCCAGGAACGGCATGTCCTCGACCGGCAGGATCTTCGAGATGACGCCCTTGTTGCCGTGGCGGCCGGCGAGCTTGTCGCCGTCCTGGATCTTGCGCTTCTGTGCCACGTAGACGCGGACCAGCTCGTTGACGCCCGGGGGCAGCTCGTCGCCGTCCTCGCGCGAGAAGGTGCGAACGCCGATGACCGTGCCGGTCTCGCCGTGCGGAACCTTCAGCGAGGTGTCCCGGACCTCACGCGCCTTCTCACCGAAGATCGCGCGGAGCAGCCGCTCCTCCGGGGTCAGCTCGGTCTCGCCCTTGGGCGTGACCTTGCCGACCAGGATGTCACCGGTGACCACTTCGGCGCCGATCCGGATGATCCCGCGCTCGTCGAGGTCAGCGAGCATTTCCTCGCTGACGTTCGGGATGTCGCGGGTGATCTCCTCCGGGCCCAGCTTGGTGTCGCGGGCGTCCACCTCGTGCTCCTCGATGTGAATCGAGGTGAGGGTGTCCTGCTGCACCAGCTTCTGGGACAGGATGATCGCGTCTTCGTAGTTGTGACCCTCCCAGGGCATGAACGCCACGAGCAGGTTGCGCCCGAGTGCCATCTCGCCCTCGTCGGTGCACGGACCGTCGGCGACGACCTGGCCGGCCTCGACGCGGTCGCCCTCGAAGACCACCGGCTTCTGGTTGACGCAGGAGCCGGAGTTGGACCGACGGAACTTGTGCAGCAGGTACGTGCGGCGGTGGCCGTCGTCCTGGTGCACGGTCACGTAGTCGGCGCACAGGTCCTCGACCACGCCACCGACCTCGGCCACGACCACGTCGCCGGCGTCGACCGCGGCACGGTATTCCATGCCGGTGCCGACGAACGGGGACTCGGCCTTGACCAGCGGCACGGCCTGACGCTGCATGTTGGCACCCATCAGGGCGCGGTTCGCGTCGTCGTGCTCGAGGAACGGGATCATCGCGGTCGCGACCGACACCATCTGGCGCGGCGAGACGTCCATGTAGTCGACCGCGGTGCCGGTCACGAAGTCGACCTCACCGCCCTTTCGGCGAACCAGGACGCGGTCCTCGGCGAAGGTGCCGTCAGCCTTGAGCACGGCGTTCGCCTGTGCCTTGACGTAACGGTCCTCTTCGTCAGCCGTCAGGTAGTCGATCTGGTCGGTGACCACACCGTTGTCGACCTTGCGGTACGGCGTCTCGATGAAGCCGAACGGGTTGACCCGCCCGAACGTCGAGAGCGCACCGATCAGGCCGATGTTCGGGCCTTCCGGCGTCTCGATCGGGCACATCCGGCCATAGTGGGACGGGTGCACGTCGCGGACCTCGAAGCCCGCCCGCTCACGGGACAGACCGCCCGGGCCGAGCGCGCTCAGCCGGCGCCGGTGGGTGAGACCCGCCAGCGGGTTGGTCTGGTCCATGAACTGCGAGAGCTGCGAAGTGCCGAAGAACTCCTTGATCGCCGCCACCACGGGGCGGATGTTGATCAAGGTCTGCGGCGTGATCGCCTCGACGTCCTGGGTGGTCATCCGCTCGCGGACGACCCGCTCCATGCGGGACAGGCCGACCCGAACCTGGTTCTGGATCAGCTCGCCGACCGTACGCAGGCGCCGGTTGCCGAAGTGGTCGATGTCGTCGGCCTCGTAGCCATCCTCACCGGCGTGCAGCCGGCAGAGGTATTCCACGGTGGCGACGATGTCGTCCTCGGTCAGCGTGCCCTTGTTGATCGGGACGTCGAGCTCGAGCTTCTTGTTGAACTTGTATCGACCGACCTTGGCGACGTCGTACCTCTTCGGGTTGAAGAAGAGGTTGTCGAGCAGGGTCTGTGCGTTCTCGCGCGTCGGCGGCTCGCCAGGGCGGAGCTTGCGGTAGATGTCGAGCAGTGCCTCGTCAGCACCGGCGATGTGGTCCTTCTCGAGCGTGGTCATCATCGAGCTCGGACCAGCCGAAACGCTCGCGGATCTGCTCGTTGCTCCAACCGACGGCCTTGAGCAGGACCGTGACGGCCTGCCGACGCTTGCGGTCGATGCGGACACCGACGGTGTCGCGCTTGTCGATGTCGAACTCCAGCCAGGCACCCCGGCTGGGGATGACCTTGACGCTGGAGAGGTCGCGGTCGGAGGTCTTGTCCGGCTGCTTGTCGAAGTAGACGCCCGGAGACCGGACGAGCTGACTCACGACGACCCGCTCGGTGCCGTTGATGATGAAAGTGCCCTTGGGCGTCATCATCGGGAAGTCACCCATGAACACGGTCTGGCTCTTGATCTCGCCAGTCGTGTTGTTGGTGAACTCCGCGGTCACGAAGAGCGGTGCGCAGTAAGTCAGGTCCTTCTCCTTGCACTCTTCGATCGAGGCCTTGACCTCATCGAAGCGGGGCGAAGAGAAGGAAAGGGACATGGTGCCAGAGAAGTCCTCAATCGGACTGATCTCTTCGAGAATCTCTGCGAGACCCGAGCGGGCGTGCGGATCATCAGCCGACCGGCCCTGCCACGACTCGTTGCCGACCAGCCAGTCAAAAGACTCGGTCTGGATGGCGAGGAGGTTGGGGACCTCGAGGTGTTCGGTGATCCGGCCGAATGAAATTCGGCGGGGAGCGAAAGCGCTCGACGTACGACTGGTCTTCGCAGGGCGGGAAGCTGCCAAGATGCGTCCTTCCGAGGACCGGTGTTGCTAAACGGCCGTTGTTCGTGCAGTCCGACGGGCCCTACCCGCAAACGCCCAGATGGACATTACGGACAGGGTCAAAGACGGAAGACACGGCAAACTAGCAGTGTAGCCGAACGGCTAACCGCTGTCCAGCCCGCAGCGCAGCAGACCGCGGAGCGTGTCATCGGGGCACCCGTGGGCGCCTCACCGGCCGCTCAGAACGCGTCTTTCTGCACCTTGATGGGGTGTGGTGTCCCATACCCAACCAGTGGCTGTTGCAAGTGCGGAAGGTCTTGCTTGATGCCAGCGTGCCTGTCAGCACACTCCGCGTCAAGGGTTATGACGCGGGTCGGACCAGGTCTTTGAACTTGATCCGATTCGAGCGTACGCCGACGGGCGGCGGTTCGTGAACCGCCGCCCGTCGAGGATGGAACAGGTTACTTGAGGGTGACCTTGGCGCCTTCGGCCTCGAGCTTGGCCTTGGCCTTCTCCGCGGTCTCCTTGTTGGCCTTCTCGACGACAGCCTTCGGCGCGGCCTCGACCAGGTCCTTGGCCTCCTTGAGGCCCAGGCCGGTCAGCTCGCGCACGACCTTGATGACCTGGATCTTCTTGCCACCGTCGGCCTCGAGGATGACGTCGAACTCGTCCTGCTCGACAGCCTCTTCGGCGGCGGCGCCACCGGCCGGGCCGGCAGCCGCGACCGCGACGGGGGCGGCGGCCTTGACGTCGAAGGTCTCCTCGAACTGCTTCACGAACTCGGAGAGCTCGATCAGCGTCATCTCCTTGAACGCGTCGAGCAGCTCGTCAGTGCTGAGCTTCGCCATGTTTCCTTACCTCTTTTGGGTAGATCGTGGGTCGGTGATGCGCTCAGGCCGCGTCGGCGGCCGGTGCGCCTTCCTGCTCGCGCTTGTCCTGCAGAGCGGCGACCGTACGGACGGTCTTCGACAGCGGCGCCTGGAACAGCGCAGCGGCCTTGGCCAGGTTGGCCTTCATGCCGCCGGCCAGCTTGGCCAGCAGCACCTCGCGGGACTCGAGGTCGGCGAGGCGGTTGACCTCAGCGGCCGTGATGGCCTTGCCCTCGAAAACGCCGCCCTTGATGACGAGAAGCGGGTTGGCCTTCGCGAACTCGCGCAGGCTCTTCGCCGCTTCCACGACGTCGCCGGAGACGAAGGTGAGCGCGGTAGGACCGGTGAACAGCGTTTCGATGCCGTCGATGCCCGCCTGCGACGCCGCCCGCTTGGCCAGCGTGTTCTTGGCGACCGAGTAGGTGACGTCCTTGCCCAGCGAGCGTCGCAGCTGGGTCAGCTGCGAAACCGTCAGACCCGCGGTACTCGGTCAGCACGGTGGCGCCCGAGCTACGGAACTGCTCGGTGAGCTCGGCGACGGCGGTGGCCTTATCGGCCCGAACCGGCTTGTCCGCCATGTCCCTCCTTCCAAATGCTCGAAGCTGGCCGGCTCCGGCAACGGAAAACGCCCCGGCGCAGGGCGCACGGGGCGGGAGGGCGGCTTGCGCCGCGGCTCACGAACCGTTCAACCTGCGCGGGCCGCCCGCGATGCGGGGCCTTCGACCGCGCCTTCCGGCGCGATGACCAGCGGTCTCTGGTGGAACTTCGCAGTTAAGATTACGCCGACGCGGAAGCTCAACACCAAACCCAAGATCAGCTTCGGGTACGCCGCAGCCGGGCGTAGATCGCGCACCACCACGGCCGTCCAGAGCACGGCCTGGGCGGTCGAGCGCCGCAATCGTGGCGCTGCCGGGCTGGTCCGGCCAGGTGTTCGGGCGGCGGCCATCAGCGGCGGCGCGAGCCAGGGCGCCACGGAGTTGTCGAGGCCCAGGACGATCGCCAGCACCGAGCCGGTGACCAGCACGGCGATGCCGTAGAGCGTCGATCTGGTGATCGGCCGGCTGGCCAGCGCGCCGAGGCCGACGGCGGCGACCAGGCGCGGCGGCGTGCGCCCACAGCCCGAGGCACGATGCCGCCCGGCCCTTCGATCCCGCCGACCAGCCAGGGCAGCGCCATCGCCAGGGCGACGGTGACCAGGCCGACGACGCCGGCGGCGAGCGAGGCCGGCGATGACCTCCCGGCGCAGGCCCGACGGCGCTGACCGCGAGCCGGCGCTGCACGTCGGGCTCGGTGTCGAGCAGCAGCTTGGCCTGCCAGGCGATCACCGGGAAGAGGGCGACCGCGGAGAAGCCGTAGGCCTCGGCGGCCTCGGACTCGCCGCCGCCGTAGATGATGCCGACGACGACCAGGGTGCCGAGCAGGCCGGGCAGCGCGCGCCGCTGCGCAGGTAGGCGGTCAGCCGCATCCGCACCAGAGCGGTCATCGGTCAGACCTCCGCCTTCGGTGCCGGACCGGAGCCGACCACGTCGTGGCCGATCGGCTCGCAGCGCGGCCGCGGTCGCCTGCGGCATCGCGGCGGGCACGGCGATCTCGATGATCGCGATCTCGGCGCGGTCCTCGTCCGGGCTCCCCCGTCGTGACGGTGCCATCGGCGACGGTCCAGGTGACCGCGCCGGGCAGGCGACCGGTCTCGCCGCGGTGGTCACTGACCAGCACGATCCCGCCGGCGGCGACCACCTCGGCGACGATCTCGGGCACGAGCTCGCGCGCGGCGGCGTCGAGGCCCTTCCCAGGGCTCGTCGAGCACAAGCAGCCCGGGCCGCGGTATCAACGCCTGCGCCAGCCCGACCTTCTGCGCGGTCCCCTTGGAAAGCTCACCCAACCGGGTGCCGCGATAGGGCGCCAACCCGAGGCGGTCGATCCAGGCCTCGATGGCGTTCGGCTCGACGGTGCCGTGCAGCCGAGCCATCGCGGTCAGATAGCCAACGACGGTGAAGGGCTGGTCGGCGGGGAATCGCTCGGGCACCCAGCCGACGGGGTTCGGCCGCTCTCTGATCATGCCGCCGGCTGGGGCGCAGGACGCCTGCGGCGAGTTGCAGGAGCGTCGACTTCCCGGCCCCGTTGCGCCCGAGCACCACGACGGTGCCGCCGGCGGGTAGCTCGACGGAGACCTCCCGCAGGACCCACGGGCCGCGCCGCCCATAGCGGTAGGAAACGCCGTCCAGACGCACGCCGGTGACTCTCCCACGTCGGTCTGGGAAACGGAACCGATGGTTAGCTGTTTGGGTCTCCGGGGCTTTGTCCCGGACCCCACCCAAGCTGCGGGGACCCACCGGGGGGCGGGGTGGGGGGCGCGGCTTTTACTTCACGAAGGCCGACTTGGTTGGGCTTCGACGTGGCTCGCGGCGGTCGCCGCTCTTGGTGTCCACCATGGACCGCGACTTGCTCCAGCGACGGCACGGCTCCTCCACCGCGAGAGCGGCCAAGAGGCAAAAAACGAACATCGCCCGCCACCCCCAGAAGGGATGACGGGCGATGTGGAAGAGCGGGAAACTCAGCCCTCGGTCTCGCGCAGGTTCTTGACGACGTTCGGGTCGACCGGGACGCCCGGGCCCATGGTGGTGGTGACGATGACCTTGCGGAGGTACTTGCCCTTCGACGCCGACGGCTTGGCGCGCAGGACCTCGTCGAGGACCGCGGCGTAGTTGTCGACCAGCTGCTCCTCGCGAGAACGAGGCCTTGCCGATGATCAGGTGCAGGTTGGAGTGCTTGTCCACCCGGAAGGTGATCTTTCCGCCCTTGATCTCGTTGACGGCCTTGGTCACGTCCATGGTGACCGTGCCCGTCTTCGGGTTCGGCATCAGGCCGCGCGGGCCCAGGATCCGCGCGATCCGGCCGATCTTGGCCATCTGGTCCGGCGTGGCGATCGCCGCGTCGAAGTCGAGCCAGCCCTCCTGGATGCGGGCGACCAGCTCGTCGGTGCCGACCACGTCGGCGCCGGCGGCGTCGGCCTCGGCGGCCTTGGCGCCGGCCGCGAACACGATCACGCGGGCGGTCTTGCCGGTGCCGTGCGGCAGGTTGACCGTGCCGCGGACCATCTGGTCGGCCTTGCGGGGGTCGACGCCGAGGCGCATCGCGACCTCGACGGTGGGGTCGAACTTGACCGTGGTGGTGTCCTTGGCGAGCTTGATGGCCTCGGCCGGGCGTGTAGAGCTTGTCCCGGTCGATCTGCTCGGCCGCCTTGCGGTAACTCTTGCTGCGCTGCGCATTGCTGTCTATCTCCTGTGGTAGTTGGCGGACCGCGTCAACGGCGGCCCTCCCACGAAGCTAGGTCAGTCGCGGACCGTGATGCCCATCGACCGCGCGGTGCCGGCGATGATCTGCTCGGCCGGCTCGATGTCGTTGGCGTTGAGGTCGGACATCTTCTTCTCGGCGATCTCGCGCAGCTGGGCCCTGCTGATCGTGCCGACCTTCGCCGAGTGCGGGGTGCCGGAGCCCTTGGGCACGCCGGCGGCCTTGATCAGCAGCCGCGCGGCCGGCGGGGTCTTCAGGATGAAGGTGAAGGTGCGGTCTTCGTAGACGCTGATCTGCGCCGGCACGATGTCGCCGCGCTGAGCCTCGGTCTGCTCGTTGTACTGCTTGCAGAACTCCATGATGTTCACGCCGTGCTGGCCGAGCGCGGGGCCAACCGGCGGCGCCGGGGTGGCCTGGCCCGCCGGCAGCTGCAGCGTGAAGGTCTTGACGAGCTTCTTCTTCGGAGGCATGTCTCTTCCTGGGCTTGGTGGACTCTTGGCCTGGGGCATGTGCCGCCGGGCACGCGCACGGTCGAGCGCGGCCACGGGCCGACGTACAAGCGTAGCTCAGCGGTTTTAGATCTTCGAGACCTGGTTGAAGTTGAGCTCGACCGGGCGTCTCCCGACCGAAGATCGAGACCAGCACCTTGAGCTTCTGCTGGTCGGCGTTGATCTCGCTGATCGTGCCGGGCAGCGACGCGAACGCGCCGTCGGTGACCGTGACCGAGTCGCCGACCTCGAAGTCGAGGACCTTGATCTCGACCTTGGCCTTCTTGGTCTCCTCGGTCTGCGACCGCCGGCGCCAGCCACTTGAGCACCTCGTCGAGCGACAGCGGCGCGGGCCGGTCGGCCCGGTCGGTGGCGCCGACGAAGCCGGTGACCCCGGGCGTGTTGCGCACGCAGGAGTAGGACTCGGCGGTCAGCTCCATCCGGACCAGGATGTAGCCCGGGAAGACCTTGTTCTGCACCTGCTGGCGCTTGCCGTTCTTGACCTCGACCTCTTCCCGGGTCGGCACCTCGACCTGGTAGATGAACTCCTCCATGTCGAGGCTGGTGATCCGGGTCTCGAGGTTGGTCTTGACCTTGTTCTCGTAGCCGGCGTAGGAGTGCACGACGTACCAGTCGCCGGGCGCGTAGCGCAGCTTCTGCCGCAGCTCGGCGACCGGGTCGAAGTCGTCGTCAGGCTCGACCAGCGCGGTCTCGCCGGCCTCGGCGTCGCCGGCCTCGCGCATCGCTGGCCTCGGCGTCGTCGGTTCGCGGCCTCGCTCGAACCGTCGGTCTCCGCCGTGGCCACTGACGACTGCTCGTCGATGGTCTCGCCGGTCTCGTCGTACTCAGGCACGCTCGTTCACTTCCGTCTGTGCTGTTGGCCGGCGCCGCCGGCCACTCAGGCCGCGTCGCCGTCAGTTGCCGAAGACCGCACAGGACGCCCTTGGCGAACCCGAAGTCGAGGCCGGCCACGATCGCCAGCATCACCGCCACGAACACGACCACCACGGCCGTGTAGGTCAGCAGCTCCTTGCGGGTCGGCCAGATGACCTTACGCAGCTCGGCGACGACCTCGCGGAAGAACCGGGCGATCCGCCCGAAGAATCCCACGCGACCGGTTTCGGTGCGCTTGCTGGTGCTCTCACCGGCCTTGGCGACGCGGGACCGCGTCGCGGTGCCGCCCCGGGCTACCGGCTCGTCTTCGTCATCGGTGGCGTCGTCGTCGACAGCGTCGTCGAACGCCTCGTCATCAAGGCGGTCGTCGGCGAACTCGTCGTCGCGCCGATTTCTCTCGGCCACTTCGCCCTCTCGTCGCGGTCGTGGTGCTTCGGTCACGCCGACCTTCGCGGCTCCGTGGCGCTGGGCGATCGCCGATCAGGCGGCCTGCTCGGCGATGCCATCTCGCGTCAGCCGGTCAGCCATCGGCGCAGGGGCGACAGGACTCGAACCTGCAACCTGCGGTTTTGGAGACCGCTGCGCTGCCAATTGCGCCACACCCCTTTGCGGAGGTCGCAACCCCACGAGCGCAAGCAGCGCCGAGGAGGGTCACTCACCCCACGGGCGACCAGTGTACGGGTACCCGTCCTACTTCCCCAACCGGGTCAGCCGTTCGCGACCGTCGGCCCGCGCCTGGGCGAGCACCTTCTCGCCGCGCGCTGATCGCCGTGATGTCCAGCACGGTGTGACCCTCGTCGGTCGCTGCCCTTGACCACGGCCGAGACCTCGACCTCGGTGCCGCTCGTCGTCGTCGGGCACCACCACCGGCCGGCGTGAACCGGACGCCGAAGTCGACAACCGCGCCGGGTCGCCGGCCCAGGCGGTCACCGCCCGGCCGACCAGCGCCATGGTGACATGCCGTGGGCGATGACCCCGGGCAGGCCGACCTTGGTCGCGATCCGGTCGCTCCAGTGGATCGGGTTGAAGTCGAGGGACGCGCCCGCGTAGCGGACCAGGTCGGCCCGGGTCACCAGGTACGTCTGCGTCGGGCAGCCGTCCACTCGGGTCAGCCCTCCCCCCGGACGACGAGCTTGGACCAGGCGATCGCGACCGGCTCGCCGGCGGCGTCGGTGATGTCGGTGCGCGTGGTGACGAAGTCGTGCCCACCGCGCGAGATGATCTCCTCGATCATGCGTGCCGACGAGCTCGTCGCCGGCGCACATCGGCCGGCTGTAGGCGAAGCGCTGGTCGCCGTGGACCACGCGGCTGTAGTCGAGCCCAGGTCCGGGTCGTCGATGACCGCGTTGTTGGACGCGCATCGTGATCACGATCGGGAACGTGGGCGGCGCGATCACGTCGGGGTGGCCGAGCGCCCGGGCGGCTCCGGGTCGTGGTAGGCGGCGTCGGTGGCGCCGATCGCCGTCGGCGAACTCGCGGATCTTCTCCCGCCCGACCAGGTAGGGCTGGGTCGGCGGAAAGCTGCGGCCGACGTAGGACGGGTCCAGCGCCATGCGCCAGCGTAGAACGCGGTGCGGCCGGTGCGGTGAGGCCGGCGTTGCATGTGTCGCAGGCGTGCAGCACACGGCCGGCCCGCCGAGGGCGGTGCCGGCCGTGGAAGCTGGCTGCGGGTTAGCGGGTCTCGCGGTGCGCGGTGTGCTTGCCGCACTCGGGCAGAACTTCTTCAGCTCGAGCCGGTCCGGGTCGTTGCGCCGGTTCTTCTTGGTGATGTAGTTCCGGTCCTTGCACTCCACACACGCCATCGTGATCTTCGGACGGATGTCGGTCGCCTTGGCCACGGCGGGGTGCCTTCCTCGAACGGGTGTCGAACCTACCGGTCGTACCAGACTACCTGGTGGCCCGGTCATCCAGCAAAACGGGCGCCAGCGCGCCCGATACAGTAGCGGTGGCCGGACTTGAACCGGCGACACAGCGATTATGAGCCGCTTGCTCTGCCATCTGAGCTACACCGCCGAGCCCGGGTCGGCCGAACCCGAGAGCCCCCTTACGGAATCGAACCGTAGACCTTCTCCTTACCATGGAGACGCTCTGCCGACTGAGCTAAGGGGGCGCGCGATCTAGCTCGCGCACGCGCAGGGGTAAGAGTACACGGCTCGTTGCCGGGCCACGAAATCGGGATACCGACCCCGTCGAGGCCACTGTCAGGGGACCGCGCGCAGCCGGCGGACCTCGCCGCCGGCGCGTCGGCTCGGCCTCGGTCTGCGCCGCGAGCCAGGCCTCGAGCCGCTCGTACGGCAGCGGCCGGCTGAACAGGAAGCCCTGGCCGATGTCGCAGCCGATGTCCTCGAGCAGCTCCAGCGTCAGCTCGCTCTCCACGCCCTCGGCGACCACGGTCAGGCCGAAGTGCCGCGACAGGTCGACGACCGCCGCACGATCGCCAGGTCGGCCGGGTCGGTGGCCATGCCCTGCACGAACGAGCGGTCGATCTTGACCTCGTGGACCGGCAGCCGGCGCAGGTAGCGACAGCGACGAGTAGCCGGTGCCGAAGTCGTCGACCGACAGCCGCACGCCGATGTCGCGCAGCCGGCGCAGCGTCGGCAGCGGACGGTCGGTGCCGACCAGGACGCCGTCCTCGTTGATCTCCAGCGTCAGCCGGTGCGGCGCGACGCCGTACTCGCCCAGCAGTTCCTGCACCCGGGTCGGGAAATCGGCGTCGATCAGCGTGCGCGGCGGAGAGGTTGACCGAGACGACAGCGGGCGGTCGGTCGTCGGCCCAGTCGCGGCAGCGCTCGCAGGCCCTCTTTGCAGCACCGCCTCGGTCAGCTGCGCGCGAGCTGGCCGGTGTGCTCGGCGACCGCGACGAAGTCTTCCGGCGGCACGGCGCCGTGCGCCGGGTGCTCCCAGCGGGCCAGGCACTCGACCCCGACCAGCCGGCGGTCGGTCAGCGGCGACCTTCGGCTGGAAGTAGACCTCGATCTCGTCGTCGTCGAGCGCCCGGCGCAGGTCGGCGGCGAGCGCCGAGCCGGCGCACCGAGCGCGACTCCAGGCCCGGCGTTGAAGAGCTGGACGCTGCCGGGCACGGTCTTGGCCGCGTGGGCGGCCACGTCGGCCCGCTGGAGCAGCGGTCGCGGCGTCGTTGCCGTGGTCGGGGTGCACGGCGACGCCGACCGCGGTCGTCGACGTCGAGGGTGAGCGTGCCGAAGACCATCGGGTCGCCGGATCTGGTCGCGCATCGTGGTCGGCGAGCTGTCGGCGCCCTCGGCGTTGTCGACCCGCAGGGTCACCGCGAACTCGTCGCTGCCGAGCCGGCCGACCAGCGCAGCCGGGCGGCGCGAGCGCCCGCAGCCGGCGGGCCACCTCGGCGAGCACCTGGTCGCCGGCGCCGTGGCCGAGCGACTCGTTGACGCTGGCGCAGGCCGTCGACGTCGAACAGCAGCACCGCGACCGCCTCGCCGGGCGCGCGGACGCTGACCGACTCCTCGATCGCGGCAGTGACGCGCCGGCGGTTGGGCAGGCCGGTGAGACGCGTCGTGGTAGGCGTCGTAGCGCAGCCGGTCGACCAGCCGGGAGTTCTCGACCGCGACCGCGGCGTGCGCGGCGAGCGTCTCCAGCAGCCGCACGTCGCTGGGCCCGAACGTGGCAAGGTCGCCGAGCCGGTTGGTGACCTCGATGCAGCCGATGACCGCCGAACCGGCCCGGAGCGGCACGACGATCGCGTCCTTCGCACCGGTGACCCGGAGCTCTCCGCGCAGCTTCTCGCCGCCGAGCTTGGGGCCGATGGCGACCGTCTCGCCGGTGGCGAGCACCCGCCGACGCACCGCTTCGCCAAGGCCGGCGAGGTCGACCAGGCCGGAGTCGTCGACCCGGGCGGAGAGCAGCACCTCCGGGTAGCGCCCGAGCGGCGGCAACCAGAGCGTCGCGTACTCGGCCTGCAGGAGACGGCGGACCCGGTGCAGCAGAACGTCGGTCAGCGTGCCGTCGTGCGGCGTGTCGGCGATCGCCCGGGTCAGGTCGTAGATCTCGCTGAGCGTGCGGTGTTGTCGCAGGAACTGGGCATAGGACCGGTACGCGATCACGAAGAACGCGGCGAGGGCGGCGAGCAGCACGACGGCCCATGGACCGTTCTGCAGCAGCGCCAGCGTGACCAGACCGATCGTGATGTTGATGCCGGCGACGATCAGGCCCGGCGTCGCGATCCGGATGAGGTCATGGGTGGAGATCCGGCCCTGGACGAGGGTGACCACGCCGACGGTGACCGCGAGCGTGAACAGCACACCCGCCATGACCGCGGCGCCGAGCGAGACCCATTCGTACGGGCCGGCGTCGCCTTCGCCGCGGAGGTGCTCAGGGTTGAACGCGAACACGATCAGGCCGGCGAGCGACACCGCGGCGGCGTGGCTCGCGACGTTGAACCAGAGTTTGATCGGCGGAACCCGCCGGCTGGCCTGGGCCAGGATGGACGCCAGCACGCGGGCGAGCACGACGGTCATCGGCGGCAGCCAGAAGAGCGCCAGAAGGACCGGGATCTCGACGAGCGTGACGGTGAAAGCCTGCCGCCGCACCTCGAACATCAGCACGACCCGGTCGGCCGCGATCAGCAGGCCGAGAAACACCAGGCCGAGCAGCCACGAGCCGGACGGTTCCGGTTCTTTGATGCCGAGGAACAGGGTGACGAGGACGGCGAAAAGGCCGACAGGGCCAGTCAGCAGCCAGGCAAGTTCCTGGCTACGACGGAAGCCGCTTCGGAGTGTGACCACCGGCCCGAGCCTTCACCCTCCGCCATCGGGGAGCTGGAACTGATCAGTTCCAGTCGAAACCAAAGCTCGCGAAGACACCCTCGTTGAAGGATTCGCTGATCGCCGGGCTCACCGATTCGATCTGCTGGTTGTCAACATAGGCCGACGCTGACGCGACTCCACCGGCAACCAGGGCGCCGAACCCGAGAACGGCGAAGACGGCAGCCCGACCAGCCCAACGGCCGAACAAGCGTGCGCGCATCTGAGTGCTCCTGTCGCAAGGCGTGGCGTGATGAGTAAGGAGATGGTGCCACATCATGCAGGGCGACGCACAGGGCATCGGGCTGGGCCCGAACCATCGGCAGATGAAAACCCAACCAATCGTATGAGGCCAACCTTAACCATCGCTTTGGTCGGTCGCATTTGTCCAGTCGGAGGCCGACCGTTACGGCTAACGAGGACGACAATCCGGGGATGACCGGCCGACCCCGAACGGTGGACGCTCCGCCACCACGGACCAGGATTCTGTCCGAGTGTGACCGGCGGGGGCGGGACGCCGTAGTGGACGGATGCACGGCCCTTTTGTCCGGCGCCGACGACCGTGATGTGCCTCTGATCGTCGTTCTGGGTGGTCCGGGCGCATCGTGGGCACTCGATCCGGAATCCGGCGGTCCGGGATCTTCCCGCTGGTACTGGGTTCGCGTCTGGGCGGCACGCGGATTGCTCTGGGCGTGGGACGAGCGCGCGGCATCGACCATCGTGCGCGCCCTGGGCGACCCCGAGTGGCGGGTCCGCGAGATGGCCGCGAAGGTGGTCGCCCGCCAATCTGGTGGGCGACGCGTTGGCGACCGTCACCGTGCTGCGGACCGATCCGATCCCCCGGGTACGCGCGGCGGCGCACCGAGCGGTGGTCGCGTTGACCGCTGCCGGCGCCTGACCAGCGGCTTGGCGGATTTTGATCTAGAACATGGAGACATGCATTTTCTTGCGGATGGCGCATACGACCCGCGCCCACGCCGATCGACATCCTCCACCGACAGCGTTGGTTGAGCGTTAATTGATTGAGCGCTACGCGGTCGGGGCCGGGCGAGGCGGCCAATGGCGGTGTGCGGCGTCGTCGGGGCTCATCAGACCGATCTGATGCCCGTCCGGGTCGGCGACGATCGCGTAGCGGGAACCCCAGAACGCGTCGAACGGCACCTGGCGA
Organism: uncultured Actinomycetota bacterium; assembly: GCA_963840005.1. GTDB lineage: Bacteria > Actinomycetota > Actinomycetes > Mycobacteriales > Micromonosporaceae > Asanoa. The sequence goes on from CAWIXO010000048.1 coordinate 149,515, forward strand.
CTCTCGTACCCGGCGTCGACGATCTTTTGCCAGAGCGCGTCGACCTCGTCCCGGCTCGCCACCCGGGTGCCGATCACTCCGCTGCCGGCCTGTGGCTGCGGTGAGCCGCTGTTCCACAGGCGGACCGAGTCGGCCTCGTCGAGCTCGATCCGCAGCCCGCTCGGGAAGTGGAACTCGACGTGCGGCCCGGTCGGCTCGCCGTGCCAGCCGAGCAGTCGGTAGAACGCGAGACTCCTGGCGAGATCACGCACGAGGAGGTTGACCTGAGCCAGCACCGGACCAGTCACCGGCCCAGATTGCCACCATTCGCGCGGGGCCCGCGCGCCGAAGAAACAGCGCAGAACGAGAACGACCCCGGACCCGCGTGTTACGGGGTCAGGGGTCGTTGCTGTGGTGCTTGGTGGCGGGTAGAGGATTCGAACCTCTGAAGCTTTCGCGACGGATTTACAGTCCGCTCCCATTGGCCGCTCGGGCAACCCGCCAGGGCGTGCCGCCACACCGGATGCGGCAGCGGAAGCAAGGATAGCGGTAGCAACGGCCCGGAATCCAACCGGGTACGGTCGGCATGTCCCGCCGCCGTGCCGGCCGTGGACACCGCCAGAACACCGCACCGAAGCAGGAGCATGATCATGGCAGCGAACCCGTCCTTCGACGTCGTCAGCAAGGTCGACCAGCAGGAGGTCGACAACGCCGTACGGCAGACGGAGAAGGAGCTCTCGACCCGTTTCGACTTCCGCGGCACCGGGGCGGAGATCAGCTGGGCCGGCGGCGAGGCCGCCGTCAACCTCACTGCCGAGACCGAGGAGCGGGTGAAGGCCGCGCTCGAGGTCTTCAAGGAGAAGCTGATCAAGCGGAACATCTCGCTGAAGTCGCTGGACGCCGGCGAGGCGCGCGCCTCGGGCAAGACCTACAAGATCGACGCCAAGATCATCCAGGGCATCGACACCGAGAAGGCCAAGGCGATCAGCAAGATGATCCGCGAGGGCGGCCCGAAGGGCGTCCAGGCCCAGATCCAGGGTGACCAGCTCCGGGTGACCGGCAAGAAGAAGGACGACCTGCAGGCGGTCATCACGCTCCTCAAGGGCGGCGACTTCGGCGTGGCTTTGCAGTTCACGAACTACCGGTAGCCGACGGCCGGCGGTGGGCCGCGCGAACGGTGCGGCCTACCGCGGACTGATTGCGGTTCGGGCGGCTTTCGCTCCAATAGGCCGCCCACCACTGGCCGCCAGGCGGCTTTCCCGCATTAGCGGGCCGCCTGCGATGCGCCGCCACGGGACTTCCGCTCCAGCCGGACCACGGTCTCGCCGTCAGACGGCTTCCTCTCTGGTGGCCCGGCCACGATGCGCCGCCACGCCGCGTCAGCCCAACCGGGAGCCACCGCTCGCCGCCAGACGGCTTCCCGCCGCCACGCCGCTTCGGCTCCGGTCGGGCGCCCGCGTCTCTCCGTCACGCGGCTTCCCGCTACTCGCGGCCCAATGCGCCGCTACGGGGCTTCGGCTGCGGTCGGACGCCAGCGTCTCGCCGTCAGACGGCTTCTGGTTCCAGGGCCCGGTCCAGGCGGGCCGCAGCGCGCTTCTCGGCTCGGGCGATTGGGCCGCCCTTCGGTGCGGCGACCAGGGCGCCGACCGCGACCGCGAGGCCCGCGAACACGAACGCCCACGGCACGCCGACCTTGTCGATCAGCCAGCCGGCGCCCGCGCCGCCGACGGCCGAGGCGCCTACCGAGACGGTGACGACCCAGGTGTAGGCCTCGTTCAACATCGAGCCCGGGGCGATCCGGCCCACCATCATGTTCTCCACGGTCAGGCCCGGCGCGATCACCACACCGCCGAAGACCAGGGCGATGCCCAGCCACAGCGGCGAAGGCATGACCGCGAAGACCGCGAACGTGCCGGCCAGCACCGCCAGCAGGATCGTGAACTGCCGCGTCATGTTGGTCGACGGGCGCCGGGTGCCGAACCAGAAGCCACCGGTCGCGCTGCCTACCGCCCAGACGGCCAGCAGGATGCCGGCCAGGCTGTCGGGGTCGGCCACGCCCTCGGCGGCGGCGAAGGCGGGCACCGTGATGCCGGTCGCGCCGAACGCCGTGCCCAGGCCGAAGACGCAGAACAGCAACGCCGGGAAGCCCGGGACCCGCAGCGGGCCCAGGCCCTTGGCGTGCGATGCCGGTGGATGTGATCGCCAGGCCCGCATGACCTTGCCGAGCGCCACCGCGACCGTGCCGACCAGGGTGACCACGCCGGCGCCGAGCAGGGCGGCGGTGGCGTCGGCGAACAGCAGGAACGCGGAGACCAGCAGCGGGCCGAGCACGAAGACGAGTTCGAAGATCGCCGTCTCGGCCGCGAGTGCGAGGTTGCGCAGCGGGAAGCGGCCGGTCGCGGGAGCGGTCACGTCGTTCCAGGCACCGCGCAGCGCTGCGCTCAGCGGCGGGTAGGTCGCGCCGGCCACCGCGCTCGCCGCGTAGATCACGGCCAGGCCGTGGTTGTGTGCGAGCACCAGCGCCAGCAGGGCAAGCGGGTGGGCGATGCCGGTGGCCAGCAACACCGGGGTCGGACCGATGCGGTCCGCGACGCGCCCGGCGAGCGGGCTGAGGACCGCGCCGGCCACCGCGTAGATGCCGCCCGCGATGCCGGCCAGCGCGTAGCGGCCGGTGACGTCTTCGACCGTCAGCAGCAGGGCGAGCGGGGTCATGCCGATCCCGAGGCGCCCGATGGTGCCGAGCACGAACAGCGCCGGTGCCCCTGGGATCCGCCAGACCACCAGGTATTGCCGAAGCGCTGCCACGACCCCAACCCCCGTGTAACGACCGGAAGACCAGTCGAACCTAACGGTCGACTGGTCTTCCGGCCTAATTCTTTACAGGGTGACGGGTGCTACGCGGTTACTGGAACTGGACCGGACCCACCTGGCGGTTGGCCATCTCCTCCAGCCGGCGGACCCGGTCGGCCATCGGCGGGTGGGTGGAGAACAGCTTGGCGAGGCCCGCACCGCTCAGCGGGTTGGCGATCATGAGGTGCGCGGTCGTGCTGACCTGGTTGGTGGCCGGCAACGGCATCTGCCGGGCGCCAGCGTCGATCTTGCGCAGCGCACTGGCGAGCGCCAGCGGGTCCTTGCTGAGCGCGGCGCCGGAGGCGTCCGCCTGGTACTCACGGTTGCGGCTGATCGCGAGCTGGATGATCGACGCCGCGAACGGGCCGAGGATCAGCATCGCGAAGAAGACGGCCGGGTTCTGACCCTCGTCGTCATCACCGCCGCCCACTGGCAGGAACCACGCCAGATAGGCGAGGAAGGTGATCATGCCACCGATCGCCGCCGCCACACTGGAGATCAGGATGTCGCGGTTGTAGACGTGGGACAGCTCGTGGCCGATCACCGCACGCAGCTCGCGGTAGTCGAGGATCTGGGTGATCCCGGTGGTCACGCAGACCGCGGCGTGCTCGGGGTTGCGCCCCGTGGCGAACGCGTTGGGCTGCATCGTGGGGCTGACGTAGAGCCGCGGCATCGGCTGCCGGGCGTCCGCGGCCAGTTCCCGCACCATTTGGTAGAGCGCCGGGAACTCGGCTTCGCTGACCGGTCGGGCCCGCATCGACCGCAACGCGATCTTGTCGGACCAGAAGTAGCTGGTGCCGTTCAGCAGCAGCGAGATGATCAGCGCGATGACCAGACCGGACGTACCGGCGACCGCGAAACCGATGCCGAGAATGAGCGCTGTGAGCAGGCCAAGAAGCGCGGCCGTCTTGAGGCCGTTGAAATGCCTGTGCAACGCGTCCCTCCTTCGAAGCGCGGGGTGTCCCGCTGATCCGTGTAACGCCCTCTTACCCATCGACCATGCCCGGGTTGACTGAGAGTTCGCTGAAGAAGATTCAGAGAAAGGGACGAAAGGCGATTTAAGACAGGATTTCCCGGGTTCGTCGGGGTCCGGACCGTTGCTCCCGCCGGGGATCGCTCCGCTGCGCTCCGCTTGCCAGGCTCGCGGTGCACAACCAAAGATCAACTAGCGGTGGCTCGGCCGCGGATGTGTGGGGACGCCGGTGTGGGTCGGGCCCGTTGGCGGGAAGCGGAAGCGGATCAACTCGGTGATCTCGAAGCCGGCGGCCTTGATCGCGGCCGCCGTGTCACGGCCGGTGTGGCAACCCGCGCAGAGCAGGGGCCAGAGGGTGGCGTCGACCGCGCGTTGGGTGCGGCGGAGGGTGCCAGGTTGTTCGGCCTGGACGTGCTCGAAGAAGCGCAGCTCGCCGCCTGGCCGCAGGACGCGGCGGATCTCCGCCAGAGCGGCCGACTGGTCCGGCACCGAGCAGAGCACCAGCGCCGCCACCACCGCGTCGAAGGTGCCCTCGGCGGCGGGCAGGGACTCGGCGACCCCGTCGACCACCTCGATCGGCACCGGTGCTGTGCGGGCCGCGACGAGCGCCGCCGCCCGCAGGCGAGGCTCGGGCTCGACCGCGATCACCGCGCTGACCCCCACCGGGTAGTGCGCGAACATCCGCCCGTTGCCCGCGCCGACCTCGAGCACCCGACCGCCCAGGCCGGCCACGACCGCCCGACGGTGCTCGGCGGTGCCGCCGCGGTCCAGGAGCACGCTCGCCCGCGCGTACACCCGGGCGAACACGGGGTGCCGGCGGCGAGCCATCAGCCCGACGCCCAGTCGAGCACGACCTGCGGTGCGAAGCCGACCACTACGGCGACCGCGGTCGCCGCCAGCAGCACGCCGGCCACCGGCCAGGGCACCGGGCGGGCCGGGCGGTCCAGCGGGTCCGGTGCGTAGAGCAGGGCGGCCACCCGCACGTAGTAGGCCAGGCCGATCACCGCGTTGAGGGCGACGACCACCGCGAGCCAGCCGGACGAGCCGGTCAGCAGCGAGCGGACCACCGCGACCTTGGCGAACAGGCCGGCCAGGCCCGGCGGCAGGCCTGCCAGGCCGATCAGGGCCAGCGCCAGTGCCGCGCCGACCCAGCGGTGCCGGCGGGCGGCGCCGCGGTACGAGTCCAGGCGGCCACCGTCGGCGGTCGGCTCGCGCAAGGCGACCACCGCGGCGAACGCGCCGAGCTCGAGCACGACGAAGAAGATCGTGTACGCCACGGCCGCCGTCACCGCCGTGGCGAAGGCGTCCCCGGTGCGGCCTTCGGCCAGGGCCAGCGCGCCCAGCGGCGCCAGGATGTAGCCCGCCTGCGCCACCGACGACCAGGCCAGCAGCCGGGTCATCCGGATCTGCCGGAGCGCCACCAGGTTGCCGACCGTCATGGTCAGCACCGCCAGCGCGGCCAGGATCGGGCCCGTCACCGCGGGCGGCAGTGCGATCGTGACCACCGCCAGGATCGCCACCACGCCACCGAGCTTCGACGCCGTCGACAGGTAGGCGGCCACCGGCAGCGGCGCGCCGTCGTAGGTGGGTGGCGCCCAGGCGTGGAACGGCACCGCCGCGACCTTGAACGCTAGGCCGAGCACGAGCAGGGCGATGCCGGCCGAGGTGAGCGGCAGGTCCAGCGCGCGGACCGGGTCGCCGCCGGCCAGGGACACGTCGCCGGTCAGCGCCGGCGCCAGCGACGTCAGGTGCAGCCGGCCGGTCACCGCGTAGAGCAGCGCCGCGCCGAGCAGCGAGACCGCCGTCGCCACCACGCTGACCACGAAGAAGGTGACCGCGGCCGTCGCGCTCTCCACCGTCTGGCGGCGCATGCCGACCAGCACGTACAACGGCAGGGTGAGCGTCTCCAGTGCGACGATCAGGGTGATCAGGTCGCCCGCCGAGCCCAGCACGACGCCGCCGGTCATCGAGCAGGCGAGCAGGAAGCAGTACTCCCCCGCCGGCGCGACGCCCGCCCGCAGCAGCGGTGCCGACAGGCCGAGCACGCCTACCGTCAGGAACCCGAACACGGCCGCGACCAGAGCGGACCGGCCGTTGGCCAGATAGGAGCAGCCGTCCGGCAGGCAGAACGTCGAGCGGTCGCCGCCGGCACCGACGACGATCGCGACCGCCGCGGTCGCCAACGCGCCACCGATCGCCACCGCCAGCGTCACCGCCCGCCGCGCCACGAACAGGTCGGCCAGCAGCACCAGCACCGCGGTGCCCGCCGCCAGGTAGCCCGGCAGCAGCGCGACATGGTCGACCGTCTGCGTCACGGCGTCACCGCCTCGATCAGGGACTGCACGGGCGCCGCGGACAGGCTGAGCACCACCGCGGGCACCAGGCCGACCAGCAGGGCCAGCACCACCAGCGGTGACCAGGCGGCCAGCTCCATGCCGCTGATCCGCACGGCCGGCAGCGCCGGTGCGGCGACCGCCGGTGACGCCGCGCCGTGGGTGACCTTGCGCAGCATGCGCAGGAAGTACGCGGCGGTGAGCGCGCCGCCGATCGCGGCCAGCACGCCCAGCGTCACCCAGCCGGCGCCGCCCCGCTCGAACGCGGCGACCACCGCGAACGCCTCGCCCCAGAAGCCGGCCAGGCCGGGCAGCCCGAGCGACGCGATCGCCGCGAACGCCAGCAGCCCGGACAGCCAGGGCGCCCGTTCGCGCAGCCCACCGAGCACCGCGAGGTCGCCGGTGTGGAACCGGTCCTTGACCGCACCCGCCAGGAAGAACAGCAGGCCGGTGATGATGCCGTGTGCGACGTTGCCGATCAGCGCCGCCTGGATGCCGGTCGCCGTCAGCGTCGCCACGCCGAGCAGCACGAAGCCCATGTGGCCGACGCTGGAATAGGCGATCAGCCGTTTCAGCTCGGTCTGTGCCAGGCAGACCAGGCAGCCGACCAGGATGGCGGCGACGGCGAGCACGGCCAGCAGCGGCGACGCCCAGCGCGCGCCCTCGGGTGCCACGCCGACCGCCACCCGGATCAGGCCGTACGTGCCCATCTTCAGCAGCACGCCGGCCAGCAGCACGCTGCCCACCGTGGGTGCCTGGGTGTGCGCGTCGGGCAGCCAGGTGTGCAGCGGCCAGAGTGGACTCTTGACCGCGAACGCGATGGCCAGCAGCGTGAACGCGGCCAGCTGGGTGTTGCGGGTCAGGGTGACCGCACCCGAGGTGAGCGTGACCAGGTCGGCCGTGCCGGCCGCCGCGACCACGGTGAACACGCCGACCAGCAGCAGCACGGAGCCGAACAGCGTGTAGAGGGCGAACTTGCGGGCCGCGTGCCGGCGCCGGTCGCCTCCCCAGCCGGCGATGATCGCGTACATCGGCAGCAGGACGACCTCGAAGAACACGAAGAAGAGCACGAGGTCGAGGGCGAGGAAGGTGCCGAGCATGCCCACCTCGACGACCAGCAGGAGCGCGACCAACGAGGAACCCCGGCCTCCGGCCGGCACGTGCCAGAGCGTGTAAAGGCAGCACAGCAGGGTCAACAGCGTGGTCAGCACGACCAGGGGGTACGAGACGCCGTCGACGCCGAAGTGCAGGCGCAGGTCGAGGGCCGGCACCCACGATGCGTCGACCGAGGTCCACGGCACGATCGGCGGCGCGCCTGACGCCGCCGGGGCGTACGAAAACCAACTGTTTGGTTGGGAAAACGCGCCGAGCAGGAGGCTGGCGATGAACGCCAGCGCCGCGAACCCGGTGCCGACGAACCGGCCGGCCCGGTCGGCCGACAGGGCGGCCCCGACCGCGCCGAGGGCGGGCAGGGCGAGCACCGCGACCAGCAACGCCTCGCTCATGTCGCACTCCCGTAGATCGCCGCGGCGATCCCGAACAACAGCACGCCGGCCAGCAGCGCGGTCGCGGCCCGGGGCAGACCGGCCCGGTGCCACGCGGCGAGCACGTCACCCGCGTCGGCGGTGCTCTGGCCGGTGCCCTCGACCGCGCCGTCGACCACCCGCTGGTCGGCGATCAAGGCCCGGCGGGCCAGCGCCACCACCGGGCGGACCACCAGCCGGTCCTGCACGGTGTCGAGCCAGAACGCGTTGTCGAAGGTGGACCGCAGCGGGCCGAGGAACCGGGCCGGGTCGCGCGCCGCGTCCCGGCGCCACAGCGCCCAGACCAGCACCAGCCCGAGCACCAGCGCGGCCAGCGGCGCCGCCGTCTCGGCGCCGAGGTGCGACAGCGAAACCTCCGGCAGGCCGACCGGGAACGAGGTCAGCCGCTCGCCGAAGCCGTCGGCGAACGCCAGCAGCCCGAGCAGCGCGCTGGGCACCGCCAGCACCACCACCGGCACCGCCATCGGCCAGGGCGGCTCGTGCGCCGACTCCGCGCCCGGCGAACGGGGTGCGCCGAAGAACGTGCGCAGCCACAGCCGGCCCGCGTACCACGCCGTGATCAGCACGCCGGCCAGGCCGACGCCGTAGACGAGCCCGGGCAGCCAGCCCGCCTCGGCCGAGGAGGCGGCGTGCAGCACCGCGTCCTTGCTCCAGAAACCGGCCAGGGGCGGCAGCCCGATCAGCGCGCCGAGCCCGATGGTCATCGAAGCGAAGGTGGCCGGCATCCGGCGGCGCAGCCCGCCCATCGCGGACATCGAGTTGCTGCCCACCGCGTGGATGATCGAGCCGGCTCCGAGGAACAGCAGCGCCTTGAAGGCGGCGTGGGTGAGCAGGTGGAACAGCGCGACGGCCGGCGCACCGACGGCGAGCGCGGCCGCCATGTAGCCGATCTGCGAGACCGTCGACCAGGCCAGCACCCGTTTGATGTCGTCCTGCGCGGTCGCGGCGAGCGCGCCGATCAGCACCGTGACGACGGCCATCACCCCGAGCACGACCAGGGACGGGTCGCCGAGCACGAAGACCGGGTAGAGCCGGGTGACCACGTAGATGCCGGCCGCGACCATCGTGGCCGCGTGGATCAGGGCGGAGATCGGTGTCGGGCCGGCCATCGCGTCGGGCAACCAGGTGTGCAGCGGGAACTGGGCACTCTTGCCGGCGACCCCGGCCAGCAGCAGCAGCGCCGCGGCGGTCACGGTGGCGGCCGGCAGGCCGGGCAGCGTGGCCAGCACCTGGGTGATCCAGAAGCTGCCGGCGTTGACGCCGAGCAGCACGATGCCGAGCAGGAAGCCGACGTCGCCCACCCGGGTGACCAGGAACGCCTTCACCGCCGCCGCGGGCGCCTCGGGCAACCGCCGGTCGTGGCCGATCAGGAGGTACGAGCAGATGCCCATGATCTCCCAGCCGACCAGCAACAAAATCAGGTCACCGGCGACCACGACCAGCAGCATCGCGGCCGTGAAGAGGCTGATCTGGGCCGCGTACGGCGGGTAGCGGTCGTCGTCGTGCAGGTAGGCGGTCGAGTAGACCTGGACGGCCAGCGCGACCACGGCGACCGCCACGGCCACCAGCGCCGCCGCCGAGTCGAGCCGCACGCCCGCCGTGACCGAGAGGTCGCCGATCTGGACCCACTCGACCACGGTCTCGAACGGCTCGTCGATCCGGACCGCGAGCACGATCGCGACCACCAACGCGCCGGCCGCGCCCACGATGCCGAGGCCGGCGGCGGCGTTCTTCGACCGCAGCGGCAGGACGAAACCAGAGAGAGCCGCCACCAGGGGTACGACGGGCAGCAGCGGCCCCCGCACGTCAAGACTCATAGGGGCACCCGGGGCTCGTCGAGCTCACTGGCCGGCGCCGCGTCGAGTCGCACCGTGTCGACCGCGACGCTGGAGCGCAGCCGGTAGAGCTGTAGGACGATCGCGAGACCGACACCGACCTCGGCGGCGGCGAGCACGATGACGAACAGCGCGAAGACCTGCCCACCGTGCGGCAGCGTGGCGCGGACCGTGGTGTCGGCGGTGACCAGGATCAGGTTGACCGCGTTGAGCATCAGCTCGACGGCCATCAGCACCAGGACCGCGTTGCGCCGGCGGAGCACCCCGTAGACGCCGGCGCCGAAGAGCAGCGCGGCGACCACGTACGGGATGACCGGTCTCAAGGTCTGCTCCCGATGTCCGGCCGGGACACGATGATCGCGCCGACCAGCGCGGCCAGCAGCAGCACGGAGAGCACCTCGAACGGCAGGACCCAGGAGCGGAACAGCTCGGTGCCGATGGCTTCCGCGTTGCCCGGCGCCGGCAGGTCGACCTCGGTGAGGCGGAACGCGTCGACGAACAGCGCCGACAGGCCGAGGCCGGCGCCGCCGCCGATCAGCGCGGCCGGACCGCCGGGCCGGTTGAGGTCCGGCGAGCGGCCGATCGGCGCCCGGGTCAGCATCACCGCGAACAGCAGCAGCACGACGACGGCACCGACGTAGATCAGCACCTGGACCCAGGCGACGAGCTCGGCGGTGAGCACGAGGTAGAGGCCGGCGACGGCGCCGAGGCAGACCACCAGGTAGAGGCCGGCCCGGACGAGTTGGTCGGTGGTCACCACGAGGACGCCGGAACCCACCGCCACCGCCCCGAGGGCCAGCAGCAGTACGTCGGCGCCGGTCACCTGGGTGCCCTGGGCGGCCGGGCCGGGCGGCCGGAGTCGGGTTCGCCCCCGGCGGCGCGTTTGGCCGCGGTCGCCTCCTCCTTGGCCGGCTCGCCGTTGGGGTCGTGCGCGGGCGGCGGCGGCACGGTGGCCATCCACTCGCCCAACTGGTCCTTGTCGTGCAACAGGTTCTTGATGTCGTACTCGGCATACTCGAACTCGGGCGACCAGTAGAGCGCGTCGAACGGGCACACCTCGATGCAGATGCCGCAGTACATGCACAGCGAGAAGTCGATGTCGAACTTGTCGAGCACGTTGCGCTGGCGGGCCCGGGCCGCGCCGGGCACCACGACCTCTTCCTTGTGCGAGTCGATGTAGATGCACCAGTCGGGACACTCGCGCGCGCACAACATGCACACCGTGCAGTTCTCGGCCAGCAGCGCGATCACGCCCGCGGGAGCGCGGCGGGCAGGTCAGGGGCCACGTCTGGGTACTGATGGGTGTGCGAGCGACGCGTCATCGTCTTCAACGTGACGGCCAGCCCTTTCGCCAATCCCGCTCCGGGTACTCCCATGCCCGCCATCCTGCCGTGCTGGCTGGCTTGATTCAATCCGTGGCGCCGAGAAGGTCGTGTCCCCGTGGATAACCGACCAACGCGAACAGGGCGCCCTGTGAAGGGACGCCCTGTTCGCCGGGGAGGGATTGAGACAACAACGGCCTAAGCGGGGCCGTCGCCTGCGAGGCCCCAATGTGCTTGGACCGGGGCCGGGTGGTAGTAGTCGTCACGGTTGACGAACTCGACCGGCAGGCCGCCCGGAAGGGCGACGCCGCGCTGCGGGTCGGTCAGTTCGTCGAGCAGCAGGGCCGATGCCGGCCCGCAGTTGCAGCGCGTCGCGGTCGCGCGGCGATAGCTCGACGATGTCGGGGTTGGTCAGCCGGAACCTGGCGATCGAGCGGCGGATCGTCAGCGCGAGTTGCCGGCCGTCGCCGCCGACGCCACCGGAGAGCATCAGCGCCGGGCGCCGGTTGGAGCGCATCGAGTCGCACACGATCAGCACGCCCTGCGGGCCGGGCGCGGGAAGCAGGTGCAGCTTCCACGGCCACTGCCAGAGGATCTGGCCGGTGGCGACCCGGGTGCCGCCGCCCAGTGCGGGACGACGCCGGGGACGGGGCCGGGCGAACGACGCCGCCGAGCGGTGCCGCGGGCGCACCGACCCGGGCCAGGTCCCAGTCGTCGCAAACGTACGCGAGCCGGCGATCGGTGATCGTGACGTCGGCGCATCGGGGCAGCGTCCAGCGCCGCTCGGGCTGCCCACCGGGCTGGCCGGTCAGGTAGCCGGTGACGGTGACCCGGCCACGCCAGAGCACCTCTTCGCCCGGGTCGAGGACGATCGCGCGGTGCCGGTCGAGGGTCGGGCTGGTGTCATCGGTGGTTCGGGTCGTCGAACCTGTATGGCTGAATGAAGAAGGGTGCGGCGCTCATTGGGACGGGGCCTCCAAGCTGAGGAACCTGTCACCATGTTGGCCCTCACGCCACGCTGTGTCATGACAGTCAACCGGGGGTCGGTCGATCGGCCGGTTACGGCAATGGCCGATCGGGTGAGGCGTATGACCGGTAAGTCCCGATCTCCTCGGGCCGGATCAACCCGTCCTCGATCGCCCGGGCGAGCAACGCCGACTTGGTCGCCGCCGGCCGCCCCGCGCGGGCGTACTTGATCCGCGCCCGGTCGACGTACTGCTTCACGGTGTGCTCGCTGATCTGCATCCGCTTGGCCACCGACGCCTTCGACATCGACTGGAACCAGAGCAGCAGCGCCTCGCGCTCCTTGTCGGACAGTGCCGGCCGGTTGCTGCGCCGGTCACCGACCATCGCGCCGGCCAGCGCCGGCGGCACGTACGGGCGGTCGGCCGCCGCGGCCAGCACCGTCTCGACGCAGTGGTCCCGCCCCTCGTGCTTGGCCAGGAACGCCACCGCGCCGGCGTCGAGCACGGCCAGGATCGTGTCCGGCTCGTGGTGCTCGGAGTAGACCACCACCCGCTGGCCGGCCGCGCTCAGCTCGCTCACCTTGTCGATCACCATCCGGCCGTGCAGCCGCAGGTCGAGCAGGATCACGTCGGCCGGCGGCGGCGGTGCCAGCACCGCGTCGACGTTGTCGCCGGTCGCGACCACCGCCAGCCGCGGGTCGGCGGCCAGCCAGGAGCGGACCCCCTCGAGCACCACGGGATGGTCGTCGACGATCGCGACCGAGACCCGTGCCGCCCCCGACCCGTAAGTCATGCCGCCCGCCACCGTGTCTGCGTCCATACCAGTTCCTCGTCCCGCTCGTACCAGTAGTCCACTACGCCGTCCATGGGCCAGGAGTAGCGACTCCGTGGCCGGACCCGCCGTCGCCGGGGTGGTCAGGCTGACCACCACCTCGTCGGGCTGCGCCACCACCGTCACCCGGGCCCAGTCCCGCGCCGTCGGCCAGCGTCGCCGCGAGCGGCTCGGCCAGCCGGCGCCGGATCGCGACGTCGAGCTGGCGGCAGTTCGCCGACCGCGATCAGGTCGACCGGCACGCCCTGCCGCTCGGCCACGTCGACGCAGGCGCGCAGCTCGTGCAGCAGCGGGTCGGGCACGTCGTCGGACTCGGCGATCAGCCGGCGCAGCCGGGCCGCGGCCAGCGCACAGGCCCGCTGCACGTCGAGGTCGGCCGGGTCGGCGCGGCCGGTGGCGAGGTCGTGCAGCAGCGCGCCGGCGGCCTCGGAGACGATGCCGAGCCGGTCCTGGCGCTCGCGCTGGGCGTGCGCCGGCGCCGAGCCGCTCGGACTCCAGCGCCGCGCGGGCGGCCTCGCTGGCGGCCGCCGTGGCAGGGCCGTCTCGCGCAGCACGCCCATCGCCGCCATCAGCGCGATCGGCAGCACGCCGGTGCCGTAGACGTACATGACGAACCGGCTCAGGTCGGCCGCGCCGTTCGCGTCCGGGCTCGCCGCGACCACACCGACGAGGCCGAGCATGGCGTTGGCCGCGAGCACGGCGACCAGCGCGGCGATGCCCCGGTCGTAGAGCAGCAGCAGCGCGAACCAGCCGATCGTGCCCCAGGCCCAGTTGGGGGCGTCGAAGAATGCGGCCGTCGGGGGTGCACCGCGATGACCAGGGCGTCGACGATCAGCAGCACGGCCAGCAGCGGGAAGACCGGCACCGCGAAGCCGTAGAACAGTCGCGGCGGTGGCCAGCACGCCGACGACGATGAACAGCACCCAGCCGGCCGCCGCTGGCCCAGGGCACCCGGTATTCGGTCCAGCCGCTGGCGATCCCCGGCACGTTGACCGCGAAGTGCCAGCCGAAGGCGATGACGACGGCCGCGATCCGGCCACCCCGGTCGGCGGTGGCCGCCACGGCGGCACCGGCGTCGCGCAGGCGCTCAGCCGACATCGGCCCACTCCAGCTGGATCCGGGTGCCGTTGCCGGGCGCGGTGTCGATCCGGCGCGGTGGCCCCACCGCCGCCATCCGGGCCATGATCGACTCACGGATGCCGTACCGGTAGGACGGGATGGCGGCCATGTCGAAGCCGGGGCCGACGTCGATCACCTCGACCACGACGGCGTCCCGGGCCCGGTGCAGGCGCAGCCAGGCGACCGAGTCCTCGCGCGTGCCGGACCACATTGGACAGCGCGGCGTCGGCGCTCTCGGCGATCGCGTCGGCGACCGCCGACGGCACCAGGCACGGCTCCAGCGCCGCGGTCAGCGGATAGCCCTCGTAGCGCTCGACGATCAGCACGGAGCCGCTCGTCGAGGGAGCACCTTGCGCGGCCGGGTCGAGGCGCCGGCCGGCGGGCCGGGTCGAAGAGGGTGCGCAGGTCGGACGAGGCGCGGGCGCGCAGCATCGGCGACTGGGCCGCGACGCCGCCGAGGCCGACCATGGTCAGCGTGGACAGCACGGTGTCGTGCAGGTCGCGGTTCTGCTTGCGCTCGGCCTCGCGGGCGGCCCGGGCGATCACCGACTCGCGGTGGGCGCTGCTGGTAGGCGGCGAAGACGCCGTCGGCCGCCCGGGCGCTGCGCCGGGTCACGTAGACCAGCCCGGCGGCGAGGAAGGTCTGCACGACCAGCACCGCCGAGTGGCTGACCGCCTCATCCGGTCTGGCCGGCGAGGAGCGCGCCGACGCAGTAGGCGGCCGCGACGGTCAGGCCGAGCAGCACGCCGTGCACCATCCGCAGCGCGAACTGGCGCGGTGATGATCGAGGTGCTGGCCAGCACCGCCACCCAGCTCACGCCGCCGGGCATCACCTCGGGCGCGACCAGCACCCGCATCGCCAGGCAGGCGACGATGGTCAGCGCGCAGTCGATCAGCACGACCCGGGCCGGATGCCGTTGTCGACGGTCTGCCGATAGAACACATAGGACCAGATGGTCAGCACGACGACGGCGAGCGCGAGCGGCACCGCTTGGACCGGCGGCTCCCGCACAGCGAGGGCGACCGCCGCGACGGCGAGGCCGCAGCTGAGCCGGATCGCGGCCGGGAACAGCGCGTAGACCCGGGCCAGTGCGACGCCGGCCGGGTTGGCGGTGGGCTCCGCGTCGGGAGTCGCCGGCACCGGCGCCAGCGAGATCGGCTCGGGTATCAACCACGGCCGATCCGGCGGCCCGGAGTGCGGTCGCCGGAGGCTGGGATTGGGCACCGACGCACCCAGACGCGTGTCGATGCCGGCATTTAACCACGCATTGCGAGCGTACGGTCGCCAGGGTTGGCGTTGTCGGCCTTGATTGCTGTCAGGCGGGGGCAACATTTCGACGCCTAATTGCTGGAGCAGCTGGAACAGTTCGTTGATGCTCCACATGTCGGCGATCAGCCCTTCGGGGTCGAACCGCAGGAAGGTGGCACCCGAATAGCTGACCATCGTGCCCGTCGGTGGCACCGGGCCGAATTGACCCGTCTGGGTGCCGGCGGCGCGCCAGTGCACCGCCGCCCGGTCGCCGCCGACGATCAGGTCGACGACCTTGTAGCGGAGGTCCGGGAAGGACGCTCGGCGCTCCTGGTGCCAGGCGAGCACGCCGATCGGACCGCTGCCGCCCAGACCCGGGCAGTCCGGGCGCGATCAGCTCGTACGCCGTGGCGTCGTTGGCGCCGTTCCAGACGTCCGCGATCAGTCGCCGGACGAGCGCCTCGCGGTCGGCGGTGCTCACAGCGCCACCCGGACGGCCGTGGTCAGCACGAGCTGGCCCAGGGACACCGGCACGAGCACCAGCCAGCACAGCCGCTGGAGTTGGTCTTCGCGCAGCCGCGGATAGGCGACCCGGAACCAGATCACCACGAATGCGACCGCGAAGATCTTGACCAGCGTCCACAGCCAGCCGAGCTGGTCGTCGAGCGGGCCCTTCCAGCCGCCGAGGAACAGCACCGTGGTCAGCGCCGCGATCACCACGATGCCGACGTATTCCGCGAGCAGGAAGAACGCGAACCGCAGGCCGGTGTATTCGGTCAGGTAGCCGAATACCAGCTCCGAGTCGGCGATCGGCATGTCGAACGGCGGGCGGCGGATCTCGGCGAGCCCGGCCACGAAGAACACCAGCATCGCCGGCAGCTGCCAGAGCAGCCACCAGGGCCGCCACGCCTCGACGATGCCGGTCAGGCTCAGCGTGCCGGCCGCCATCGCGACGCTGGCCGCGGCGAGCACCATCGGCAGCTCGTAGCCGAGCAGCTGTGCCGCGCCGCGCAGGCCGCCGAGCAGGCTGTACTTGTTGGCCGAGGCCCAGGCCGACATGAGCACCGCGACCACACCGACGCCGAGCACGGCGAGCACGAAGAACAGCCCGACGTCGAGGTTCTGCCCGACCAGGTCGCCGGGACCGAGCGGTATGACGAGCAGCACCAGCAGGTAGGGCACCAGGGCGACCATCGGCGCCAGCCGGAACACCGCCCGGTCCGCGGCGGCCGGCGTGATGTCTTCCTTCTGCACGAACTTGATGCCGTCGGCGATGAGCTGCGCCCAGCCGTGGTAGGCGCCGGCGTACATCGGGCCGAGCCGGCCCTGCATGTGCGCCATCACCTTGTGCTCGGTCTGACCGACCACCAGCGGGAGGATCGAGGAACGCGGCGACGACGCCGACTACCCGGACGATGACCTCCAGCCAGAGCGGCATCAGGCCGGCCCCCACTCGCCCGGCGCCGGGCACACCCGGCGGCCGCATCGGCGCGCGCTTGGTGGTGCCGGCCTCGCTCTCCCCCGGCTCTTTGGCGCCCGGCCAGGCCTTGGCGACCCGGGCGGCGAGCACGAACTCCTTGCGCAGCGGATGGCCCTCGAACTCGGGCGGCAGCAGCAGCGGCTTGAGGTCGGCGTGGCCGGCGAAGCCGATGCCGAACATCTCGTGGGTCTCGCGCTCGTGCCAGGCCGCGCCCGGGAAGATCGGCACGACCGTGTCGACCACCGGCTCGGCGCGCGGCACCCGGGTGCGCAGCAGCACGCCGTGCTTGTGGGTCGTCGACCAGAGGTGCGCGACCACCGCGAAGCCGTCGTCGAGCTCGTCGACCGCGGAGAGCCAGTCGAAGAAGTCGCAGGCCAGGGCGGTGTCGTCGCGGGCCACCCGGAGCGCCTCGGCCCACCGGTCGGTCGGCACGTCGACGGTCGCACGGGCGTGCGCGTTGCCACCGGAGACGGAGGCGTCGCCGGCGACCAGCTCGACCAGCCGCGCTCCGATCTCCTCCGGGGTCATGCGGAGATCCTAGGCTCTCGGTCATGGCAGAGACGAGGCTCCCGGTGATCGATGTCGGCCCGCTGCGCACCGGCGGCGGACCCGGACGCGGTGGCCCGGGAGATCGAGTCGGCGTGCCGGGACAGCGGGTTCTTCTACGTCGCCGGGCACGGGGTGCCGGCCGCGCTGCTCGACCGGCTGGACGCGGCGGCCCGGGCGTTCTTCGCGCTGCCCGAGGCGGCGAAGCTGGCGATCGCGATGCGGCACGGCGGCCCGGCCTGGCGGGGCTACTTCCCGGTCGGCGGCGAGCTGACCGCCGGCCGGCCGGACCGCAAGGAGGGCATCTACTTCGGCGAGGAGCTGCCCGACGGCGATCCGCGCGCGGGCCTGCCGCTGCACGGCCGCAACCTGTTCCCGGCGCGAGGTGCCGGCGCTGCGCGCCGCGGTGCTCGACTACCTGGCCGCGCTGACCGGCGCTGGCCCAGGACGTGCTGCGCGGGGTCGCGCCGCAGCCTGGACCTGCCGGCCGACTACTTCGCGGCCGGCTACACCCGGGGCCCGACGGTGCTGTTCCGGATCTTCCACTACCCGCCGCAGCCGCCGGACGCGGACGACTGGGGCGTCGGCGAGCACACCGACTACGGCCTGCTCACGCTGCTGGCCCAGGACGAGAACGGCGGTCTGGCGGTACGCACGCCGGCGCGGCTGGGTCGACGCGCCGCCGGTGCCGGGCACGTTCGTCTGCAACATCGGCGACATGCTCGACCGGCTGACCGGCGGGTGGTACCGGTCGACCCCGCACCGGGTGCGCAACGTCAGCGGCAACGAGCGGCTCTCGTACCCGTTCTTCTTCGACCCGGACTTCCGCGCCGAGGTGCCGCCGCTGCCCGGTCGGGCGCGCACGACCGCGACCGGCGAGCCGCGCTGGGACGGCGCGGACCCGGTGCGCGTTCACCGGCACCTACGGCGACTACCTGACCGCCAAGGTGGCCAAGGTCTTCCCGGAGCTGTTCGCGGCGACGAACTGATCCGTCTAATCCGTTTCGGGGCGCTCGTCGAGGCGGTGCGCACGGTCGGGTAACCGGCCGGCGCGGCGCACCGCCTCCGCCTGCGCGGGGTCGCCGTAGCAACTGGGGCAGCTCTCGTCGTCGCACGGGTCCTGGACCAGTCGACGGGATTGCGAGCCGTTGATTTGCCGCGATCGCGTCATGGCACTCAGTTTCACCCCAACAGCGCCCTGGCGTCGGCCGAATTACGACAATGAGCCGGGCGGCATCGACCGGTTACTGTGTGGGGTGCCGTCGACCCCGGGAGAGCAGTGCCCGACAAGCTCGACTTCGCGGAGTTCTACGCCGCGTGGTTCCGCACCCTGACGCATCAGCTGTTCGCCCATACGGGCGATCTGGCCGAGGCGCAGGACGTGGTGCAGGAGGCCTTCTGCCGGGCGTGGCCACGCTGGTCCACATTGGATGACCCTGGGGCCTGGGTGCGACGGGTCGCCTGGAACCTCGCGACCAGTCGCTGGCGGCGGGCCCGCCGGTTGCTGCACCTGACCCGCGCCACCCGCGAGGAGCACACGCCCGGGCCCGGCCCGGACGCCGTCGCGCTGCGCGCCGCGCTGGCCACCCTGCCCGAGCGGCAGCGGCAGGCCGTGGTGCTGTTCTACCTGGCCGATGTGTCGATCGCCGAGATCGCGGAGCTGACCGGCGCGGCCGAAGGCACGGTCAAGTCGTGGCTGCACCGTGGCCGGGCGTCGCTCGCCCTGCGGCTGACCGACGACGACGTCCACGCGAGCCCGGAGGTGCGCAGTGCGTGAGCCGCCGTCCGATCGGGTCCGCGACGCGTTCGCCGACCTGACCGACTCGATCGACCCATTGCTCCGCCCGCCGGGCATCACCTCGGTCCGGGAGACCGTCCGGCGGCGCCGGCAGCGCCGGGTCGGTGGTGCCGCGGCCGCCGTGCTGGCCGTGGCCGGCGTGGTCGCGCTGGTCCGGCTGCCGCTGATGGAGCAGCCGACACACAACATGGCCGAACCGCCCGCGGTCCGTGTCACCACGATGCCCTCCGAAGCGCTGCGCCCGCCGTTGGCGCCGCCCGCCGGCGCGGCCACCGCGACGACCGCGACACCACCACCGTTCGCGCACGAGGACAGCGCACCCGAGCGCACCACCCCGCCCACGCCGTCGGCCGGCACGGCGGTCCCACCACCGCCGTGCGCCTTGCCGGTGACGGCGGCCGCCACGGGCAGCCAACTGGTGATCTCGGCCGGGCCGTTCTGCTCCGGCGACGAGATCGTCGTGTCCTGGGCCACCTACGAGACGCAGCGCGACGGGTCGCAGAAGCTGTTCGCCTTCGAACGGCACACCCTGACCGAGCGCGAGCCGCGGGTGACGACCAGGCTGCGCGAGTCGCCGACCTGCGTCGGCCCCTGGTACGCGCTGCGCGCCGACCCACCCATCCCGGCCACCATCGCGGCGGGCGAGGTCGAGCCGTTCCCCAGCGGTGCGGTGCTGGCCAGCGAGGACGGCGAGATCTGCCTCAGCTGACCAGGTCCAACGACCAGGCCTCGTCGACCAGGTCGGCGCCGAACTCGTGCACCGGGCGCGCGTGGTCGAGCTGGAAGCCGGCCCGCTGGTAGATCCGGCGCGCCTCGGCCATCGCGTCGTAGGTGCTCAGCACGACCCGGCGGTAGCCGGCCCCGCGGGCGAAGCGCAGGCACTCGTCGACCAGCCGCCGGCCCAGACCGAGGCCGCGCACGGCCGGCTCGACCAGCAGGACCCGGAGCCGCGCGGTGTCGTCGTCGTCCGCCGCGCACATGACCGAGCCGACCGGCACACCGTCGGCCTCGGCGATCCACAGTGCCTCGCGAGCCGGGTCGGACCCGAACTCCCCGACGATCCGGGCGACGTACGCCTCGAAGGTCGCGTCCCAACCGTGCGCCTGGGCGTAGAGCTCCCCGTGCCGGCGGACGATCCAGCCGAGGTCGCCGGCGACCGGCGGCCGGAGCACGACCAGCCCGACCGACTCAGCCGCACCGAGCACCTGCTCGATGGCCGCCATCGCGCCGAGCAGCCGGCGGCGCTGCCCTTCGGCGAGCGGCTCCAGCAGCGTCCCGATGTCGGCCCGGGAGCGCTCCTCCAAGTCGCCCGCCGCCGCTCGCCCCGCGGCGGTGAGCACCACGACCTGGCGCCGACCGTCGGCCGCCGACCGGGACCGTTCGGCCAGGCCCTCGGTTTCGAACCGGGTCAGCACCCGGCTGAGGTAGCCGGGGTCGAGGCCCAGCGTGCGCCGCAGGTCGACCACCTCGGCGCGGTCGGTCTGGGCCAACTCGAAGAGCACCCGCGCCTCGGACAGCGAGTAGGGCGTGTCCAGCAGGCTCTCGCCGAGCACGCCGATGACCCGTGTGTAGAAGCGGTTGAAGGCGCGGACCCGGGCAACCGGCTCAACACTCATTGCCCACCTCAACGATTTCTTTGACTTGGTCAAAGGTTAGCGGCGGGCCGTTTCTGAGCGCAAGACCGGCGCGGGCCGCAAGATGGTCCTATGCGGGCACTGACCGTCACACCGGGCACCAAGGACTCGCTGCGGCTCGTGGAGGACTTCCCCGAACCTGCCGAGCGCGAGGGCGGGCTGCTGGTGGAGGCCGTCGCGGTCGGCGTCTGCGGCACGGACCGCGAGATCATCGCCGCGGACTACGGCGAGGCCCCGCCCGGCGACGACCGGCTGGTCATCGGTCACGAGTCGCTCGGCCGGGTGGTCGAGGACCCGACCGGCCGGCTGAAGTTCGGCGACCTGGTCGCCGGCATCGTCCGGCATCCCGACCCCGTGCCGTGCGCGAACTGCGCGGCCGGGCAGTGGGACATGTGTCGCAACGGCCAGTACACCGAGCACGGCATCAAGGGTCTCGACGGGTTCGCCCGCGACCGGTGGCGGATCGAGCCCGAGCACGCGGTCAAGCTGGACCGGGCGCTCGGCCTGCTGGGCGTGCTGCTGGAACCGACCAGCGTGGTCGCCAAGGCCTGGGAGCTGATCGACCGGTTCGTCGAGCGCGACCCCTGGAAGCCCGAGAACGTGCTGGTCACCGGGGCCGGGCCGATCGGCCTGCTGGCCGCCCTGCTGGGCAAGCAACGCGGCCTCGACGTGCACGTGCTCGACCTGGCCACCGACGGACCCAAGCCGCAGCTCACCCACGACCTGGGCGCGACCTACCACAGCGAGCCGGTGCACGAGCTCGGCTTCGCGCCCGACCTGGTGCTGGAGTGCACCGGCGCGGCATCGGTGGTGTTCGGCGTGATGGACCAGGTCGGACCGTGCGGTGTGGTGTGCCTGACCGGCGTGTCCACGGGCGGCCACCAGATCCCGGTCGACGCGGGCGCGCTCAACCGGGCCCTGGTGCTGGAGAACAACGTGGTCTTCGGCTCGGTCAACGCCAACGCCCGGCACTGGAAGGCCGGCGCCGACGCGCTGGCCTCCGCCGACCGGAAATGGCTCGAACGGCTGATCACCCGCCGGGTGCCGGTCGAGCACTACCGCGAGGCGTACGGGGATCCGCAGGACGGCGACATCAAAGTCGTGGTGGAGTTCCTAACCGCGTAGCTGTCCATCGCCCGTGACCACGTATTTCGTGGAGGTCAGCTCGGGGAGGCCCATCGGGCCGCGGGCGTGCAGCTTCTGCGTCGAGATGCCGATCTCGGCGCCGAAGCCGAACTCGCCGCCGTCGGTGAACCGGGTCGACGCGTTGACCATGACCGCGGCCGCGTCGACCGCCGCGACGAACTCGCGCGAGGCGGCCAGCGACTCGGTCACGATGGCCTCGGTGTGCTGCGTGCCGTAGCGCCGGATGTGGTCGACCGCGGCGGACAGCGACGGCACCACCGCCGCCGAGATGTCGGCCGAGAGGTATTCGGTGGCGAAGTCCTCGTCGGTCGCCGGGACCACCTCGGCCGAATGCGCCGCCACCTCGGGCGAGCCGTGCACGGTCACCCCGGCCTCGGCGAACGCGGCCAGCACCATGGGCAGGAACGCGTCGGCGACGTCGGCGTGCACCAGCAGCGACTCGGCGGTGTTGCAGGTGGACAGCCGCTGGGTCTTGGAGTTGAGCACGATGCCCAGCGCCTTGTCGAGGTCGGCCGCGGCGTCGACGTAGACGTGGCAGTTGCCGACGCCGGTCTCGATCACCGGCACGGTCGACTCTTCGACCACCGCCCGGATCAGCGACGCGCCGCCGCGCGGGATCAGCACGTCGACCAGGCCGCGGGCCCGCATCAGCTCCTTGACCGAGTCGCGGGTCGACGAGTCGAGCAGCTGCACCGCGTCGGCCGGCAGCCCGGCCACCTCGAGCGCCTCGCGCAGGATCTCCACCAGCGCGGCGTTGGAGTTGGCGGCCGACGACGAGCCACGCAGCAGCGCGGCGTTGCCGGACTTGAGGCAGATGCCGGCGGCGTCGACGGTGACGTTGGGGCGGCCCTCGTAGATCATGCCGACCACACCGAACGGCACCCGGACCTGCCGCAGCTCGAGCCCGTTGGGCAGGGTCGAGCCGCGCACCACCTCGCCGACCGGGTCGGGCAGGGCGGCCATCTCGCGCAGCGCGCCGGCGATCGCGCTGACCCGGGCCGGCGTCAGCGCCAACCGGTCGAGAATCGCGTCGGAGAGCCCGGCCGCGCGGCCGGCGGCCAGGTCGGCCGCGTTGGCCTCGATGACCTCGGGCGCGCGTGCGACCAGCGCGTCGGCCATGCCGAGCAGGGCTCGGTCCTTCACCGCTCGCGGCGTCGCCGCGAGGGTGACCGAGGCCACCCGGGCCCGCTCCGCCTGCTCCCGCACGCTCATCCGGTCCTCCAGCACAGTCACGAGATCACAACAGTACGAGGTCGTCGCGGTGCACGACCTCACGCTCATAGCCCGGCCCGAGCTCGGCGGCCAGGTCGCCGGTGGAGCGGCCGAGCAGCGCGGGCAGCTCGACCGCGTCGTAGTTGACCAACCCGCGGGCGACCGGGGCGCCGGCGCCGTCGACCAGGTCGACCGGGTCGCCGGCGGTGAACACCCCGTCGACCGCGGTGATGCCGGCCGGCAGCAACGACTTGCGCCGGGCCACCACCGCCTGCACGGCGCCCGGGTCCAGGTGCAGCCGGCCGCGCGGCGAGGTGGCGTGGGCCAGCCAGAACAGCCGGGCCGTGGGCCGGTGGGACATCCGGTGGAACAGGGTGCCGACCGGCTCGCCGGCCAGGGCGTCGGCCGCGTGCGGCGCCGCGGTCAGCACCACCGGGATGCCGAAGCCGGTGGCGATCCGGGCCGCCTCGACCTTGGTCACCATGCCACCGGTGCCGACGCCGGAACGGCCGGTGCCGCCGATCGTCACGCCGGACAGGTCGGCCTCGGCGCGCACCTCGTCGATGCGGCGCGAGCCGGGCTTGCGCGGGTCGCCGGTGTAGAGCGCGTCGACATCGGAGAGCAGGACCAACAGGTCGGCGTCGACCAGGGCGGCGACCAGCGCGGCCAGTCGGTCGTTATCGCCGAACCGGATCTCGTCGGTGGCCACAGTGTCGTTCTCGTTGACGATCGGCACGGCGCCGAGGTCGAGCAGCTTGCGCAGGGTGCGGTAGGCGTTGCGGTAGTGCGCCCGGCGGGTCACGTCGTCGGCGGTCAGCAGCACCTGGCCGACGGTCAGGCCGTGGCGGGCGAACGCGGCCGCGTACCGCCCGATCAGCAGGCCCTGGCCCACGGACGCGGCGGCCTGCTGGGTGGCCAGGTCGCGCGGGCGCCGGGGAATGCCGAGCGGGGCGAGGCCGGCGGCGATCGCGCCGGACGAGACCAGCACCACCTCGCGCCCCGCCTGGGCCGCGGCGGCCAGCACGTCGGCCAGGGCGTCGATCCGGCCGGCGTCGAGCCCGCCGTCGGCCGTGGTCAACGACGACGAGCCGATCTTGACGACGATCCGGCGTGCCGTCGTGACTGCTTCGCGCACGGGGTCCATTCTGCGCGGTCGGTCACCCAAGATCACTTTTAGATCCCATAGTGTGGCCAGGGTGGACCCGGAGGAGTACGTGGAAGAGGTGCTCGCCGTCGTCGAACGCATCCCACCGGGGCGGGCGATGTCCTACGGCGCGATCGCCGACTATCTGTCGGACCGCTCCGGCCGATCTTCGGCCCGCCTAATCGGGTCGATCATGGCCAAGCACGGCGGCAGCGTTCCCTGGCATCGCGTCGTGGCCGCCAACGGCCGAGTCGTGCCAGGCCACGAAGGCGAAGCCCTGGCGCGCCTGGTAGGCGAGGCGACTCCGCTGAAGAACGGCCGCGTGGACCTCTCCCGCGCCGCCTGGTGGCCACCGAATGACAAGCGTTAGGAAGGGACCCTTCCTATGCGGAAAGCGTTAACAAGGGGCCCTTCCTTCACAGGAGTTGGCCTGTGCCGCCTCGGCGGGGGTCGCCGCCGGCGCCGGACACGCCGACCGCGCTGACGCCGCCGAAGAAGTGGTTGAGCTCCTCCCACTGCACGATCGTGTAGCCGGCGCGGGCCAGCTCCGCGAGCTCGTCCTCCGGGTAGCCGAGCTCCGCGTGCACCGCGTCGTCGACCACGTGGAACCGGGGCCGGGCCACGGCGGTCTCCGTGTCGAGGCCGTCGACCAGCACGCCGAGCAGCGTGTCGACCAGGGCGGTGCGGATCCGCGAGGCGCCGGCCGAACCCGCGGCCAGCACCAGGTCGCCGTCGTCGCCGATCACCACGAGCGGGCACATCATCGACTGCATCCGCTGGCCGGGCGCCATGTCCTCGGTGATCAGCTCACCCTCGCCCAGCATCGAGTTGAGGTTGATGCCGAGGCCCGGCAGCCAGACGCCGGCGCCGATGCCGAGCGTCGTGGTGATCACGCAGGCGTTGCCCTCCGCGTCGACCACCGAGACGTTGGTGGTGTCACCCAGCCTCGGCCGGCCGTACTCGCGCAGCGCGTTGGCCACCGCGACCGCCCGCCGGGGGCGGGACAGCGCCTGGATCGGGTCGGGCAGGGCGCGGATCGTCGCGATCGTGCCGTTGAGGTCGGCGCGCGCGTAGACGTCCTGCCCGGCCAGCCGGGCATGCTCGACGGGCAGCTCGAGCACCTCGTACGCGGCCAGGTCGGCCGGCCCGATCGCGCCGCCGGCCGCCCGGACCGCCTCGACCAGCAGGTCGCCGTAGCGGCCGGTGTAGAAGATCGACGGGCCCTCGTCGGCCAACCCGTCGAGGGCCTTGTCCAGTCCCGGATGGTGCAGCGTCTCGCCGCCGCGCAGCAGCCGGCCGCCGGGTGCGTAGATCTCGCCGCCGTCGCTCGGCGTCAGCGCCGGCGCGACGCTGACCAGCGTGCGGGCCTGCGCCTCGGGCAGCGCGACCCCGGCCCGGGCCAGCAGCACCGCCGGCTCGACCACCTCGTGCCACGGCAGCCGACCCCAGCGGCGGTGCACCTCGCCGCAGCCGGCCGGCACGCCGGGGATGCCGACGCTCGGGCCACCGATCGAGTACGGCATCGGCACGCCGCCGAAGGTCACCTCGATCGGCAGCATCGGCTTGGGCTCCACGTCGCCGTCCAGGCCCGGGATCGAGCAGAAGAAGTCGAGGCACGTGACCGTGCGGTTGGCCGCGTCGTAGAAGGTGGCGAAGCCGCCACCGCCTATCCCGGTCAGCACGCTCTCCGACGCCGAGCAGGCCAGCACCGCGGCGACCGCCGCGTCGGCGGCCGAGCCGCCCGAGGCCAGGACCCGCAGCCCCACCTCGGTGGTTGCCGGATGCCCGGCTGCCACACCGGCTTTCACCGGCATCACCCCTTTTACGTCCGATAATCCCGCTCGGCCAGCAGGGTAGAGGTAAAGCTCCCGTTGTCGCGTGCGGATGGCTAACATCCCGCCTCATGGACGAGCGGCCGACCCAATCGGCGATCACCCGATCGGGTACCCAGCTACCACGCCGGGTGCACGCCGGATACGCACTCGGTTCGCTGGTCACCGGCGCCTTCGGCACGGTGCCGGGGCTGCTGCTGGCGCCCTACCTGACCGACACCCTCGGCGTGGCGGCCTGGTTGGCCGGTGTGCTGGTGTGGGCGCCGAAGGCCTGGGACGTGCTGGTCAACCCGATCGCGGGGCGGATCTCCGACCGGACCCGCAGCCGGTGGGGCGCACGCCGCCCGTACCTGCTGGTGGGTGGTCTGGTGCTCGCCGTGCTGTTCGCGGCGATCTTCGCGGCGCCGTTCGGGTCCGGCCGCGGCGCCTACGTCGCCCTCGCGTTCCTGCTGGCCGCGACCGCGTACGCGTTCTTCCAGGTGCCCTACGTGGCGATGCCGGCCGAGCTGACCGACTCCTACAGCGAGCGGACCCGGCTGCTGACCTGGCGGGTCGCGGTGCTGGCGATCGCCATCCTGGTCTCCGGCGCGATCGCACCGCTGGTGGTCAACGCGGGCGGCGACGGGATCTCCGGGCACCGCTGGATGGGCGTGTTCGTGGCCGGCCTGATCGTGGTCGGCACGATCGCGGTCTTCGTCGGCACCTCGGGCGCGCCGACCGGCGCCGTCCGCGAGAGCGAGCCGACGCTGCGGGCCCAGCTCGCGGTGGCGTCCCGCAATCGTCCCTTCCGCCTGCTGCTGATCTGCTTCGTGATCCAGGCGGTCGGCATCGCGATGATCCTGGCGGGCGTCCAGTACTTCGCCGACCACGTGCTCTTCTCCCCCGACACCGGGCCGACCGTCCTGTTCGCCTGCTTCGTCGGGCCGGCGCTGCTCGTCATGCCACTGTGGAGCCGGATCGGCGCCCGGGTCGGCAAGGCCAGGGCGTTCGTTTTCGCGTCGCTGCTGTTCGCCGCCGGCGCGGTGCTGCTGGTGCTGGCGCCGGTGCTGCCCGCCGTGCTGATCTACATGATCGTCGGGGTGCTCGGCGTCGCCTACGCCGGCCAGCAGGTGTTCGGCCTGGCCATGCTGCCCGACTGCATCGCCTACGACACCGCTCGCACCGGCAAGCGGCAGGCCGGCGTGTTCACCGGGCTGTGGACCGCCGGTGAGACCTTCGGCCTCGCCCTCGGCCCCGGCATCTACCTGCTGGTGTTGCAGGTCTTCGGCTACGTCTCCTCGTCGTCCGGCTCGGCCGCGCCGCAGGATGACACCGCGCGGCTGGGCGTGCTGCTCGGCTTCACCGTGCTGCCCGGGCTGCTCGTGGGGCTGGCGGTGCTGTTGATGCGGGGCTACGACCTGACCGAGACGAAGCTGCGTACGGCGGTCGGTGCCGCCGAAGCCGCGGCGATCAACTAGCGTCTCCGCCATGGTGGAGGCGTTGCCGCTGCACGGGGTGCCGGCCGAGCAGATTCTCGACGAGGTGCGCGCACTGCGCCGGGCCGACGCGCCCACGCACGGCGGCCGGTTGTTCGCCTACGTCTACGACCCCGGCGTGCCCGGGCTCGACGACCTCGCCAACGCGGCGTACGCCATCTCCTCCTCCGTCAACGGCCTGGACCCGACCGCGTTCCCGTCGCTGCTGGCGATGGAGAACGCGCTGGTGGGCGCGGCCGCCCGACAGCTCGGCGGCGGGCCCGGCACGACCGCGCCGGACGTGGCCGGCAGCGTGACCAGCGGCGGCACCGAGTCGCTGATCCTCGCGGTGAAGGCGGCGCGGGACGCCCGGCCCGACATCACCGCGCCCCGGATCGTGGTGCCGGTGACCGGGCACGCCGCGTTCGCCAAGGCGGCGCACTACCTCGGTGTGGCGCTGGACTCGGTGCCGGTCTCCCCCGAGACGTTGCGACCCGCGGTGGCCGACATCGCTGCCGCGATCACCGCCGACACCGTGCTGGTCGCCTGCTCCGCACCGTCGTACGCGCACGGGGTGATCGACCCGGTGGCGGAGATCGCGGAGGTGGCCGCAGCGGCCGGGGTGCGCTGCCACGTCGACGCCTGCTTCGGCGGCTGGACGCTGCCCTATCTGCGCCGGCTCGGCGCCGACCTGCCGGCCTTCGACTTCGCCGTGCCGGGCGTCACCTCGATCTCGGTGGACCTGCACAAGTACGCGTACGCGCCGAAGGGCACCTCGGTGCTGCTGCACCGCGACGCGTCGCTGCGGGCGCCGCAGTACTTCGCGTTCGGCGACTGGCCCGGCTACACGATGATCAACCCGGGCATCTCGTCGACCCGGTCCGGCGGGCCGATCGCGGCCGCGTACGCCACCCTGCGCCGGATCGGCGACGACGGCTACCTGCGGCTGGCCGAGATCACCCGGGACGCGGTGCGCGGCCTGGCCGACGCGGTCGAGGCGGTCGACGGGCTGCGGCTGGTGGCGCCGGCGCTGACCACGGTCGTCTGCTTCACCGCCTCGGCGGACGGCCCCGACCTGTTCGTGCTGGCCGACGAGCTCACCGCGCGCGGCTTCCACACGCAGCCGCAGATGCACTACGGCGACCTGCCGGCGAGCATCCACCTGACGGTGACCGCGTCGGTGGCCCCGCACGTGGCGGAGTTCGGCACCGCGCTCGCGGACGCCGTGGCGGCTGCCCGCGCGCTCGGCCCGGTCGACCTGCCCGCGGAGGTGCTGGCCCTGGTCACCGCGCTCGACCCGGCTGCGCTGAACGCCGAGGTGGTGGGCGGGCTGGCCGGTGCGCTGGGCCTGGGCGGCGACGACGGACCCCTGCCGGCCCGGATGGCCGCGGTCAACACCCTGCTCGACGCCGCACCGGTGCCCGTGCGGGAGCGGTTGCTGGTGGAGTTCCTGGGCCTGCTGCAGCGGCCGGCGTTCGACTAGCCTGGGGATCGTGGAACTGCCTGCCGTTCTAGGAGAGCCGATCCGGTTCGTGCTCAACTGGGGCCGGCGCTACTCGCTCTGGGTCTTCAACTTCGGCCTGGCCTGCTGCGCGATCGAGTTCATCGCCAGCAGCATGGGCCGGCACGACTTCATGCGGCTCGGGGTGATCCCGTTCGCGCACGGCCCGCGGCAGGCCGACCTGATGGTCGTCTCCGGCACGGTGACCGACAAGATGGCGCCCGCGATCAAGCGGCTCTACGACCAGATGCCCGAGCCCAAATACGTGATCTCGTTCGGCGCCTGCTCCAACTGCGGTGGGCCGTACTGGGACTCCTACTCGGTGACCAAGGGCGTCGACCAGATCATCCCGGTCGACGTCTACGTGCCCGGCTGCCCGCCCCGGCCGGAGGCGCTGATGCACGGCATCCTCCGCCTGCAGGACAAGATCGCCGGCGAGCCGGCCGGCCCCGGCGGCGTGCCTCGCCCCGACCCGCTGGCCGCCCGCGAGGCGCTGACCGCTCCCCTGGTGCCGGCGCCCGACGGCGCCCGCCGACCGGTGGTGCTGCCGCCGGGCGTCAACTGGACGCACACCCCGCCGACCCCGCTGGCGGTGCAGCTCGGCCCCGACGGCACGCTGCCGGTCCGCGAGGCCACCGGCGACCGGGCCGGCGCCTCGGCACCGTTCGGCGACGACACGATGCCGCTGGGCGAGGGCGCGGTCGACTACCACCACCCGTCCGCCGACTGATGTCCCGGATCCTGATCACCGGTGCCTCGGACGGGCTCGGCCGGGCGCTCGCGCTGGCGCTGGCCGAGCGGGGGCACGAGCTCGTGCTGCACGGCCGGCACGCGGAGCGGCTGGCCGAGGTCGCGAAGGCGACCGGTGGAGTGGCGCTGCGGGCCGACCTCGCCTCGCTCGCCGAGGTGCGGCGGCTCGCAGCCGAAATCGGTGACCGCTGCGACGCCCTCGACGTGCTCGTCAACAACGCCGGTGTCGGCTTCGGAGCGCCGGGTGCACCGCGCGAACTGACCCGCGACGGCATCGAACTGCGGCTGGCCGTCAACTATCTGGCGCCGTACCTCCTCTCGCGTTTGCTCCTGCCCTTGCTGCGCAAGCCCGCAACGGCGCGGATCGTCAACGTCGCGTCGATCGGACAGGCCGACATCGACCTCGACGATCTGATGATGGCGGAGGGGTACGACGGAATCCGCGCGTACCGCCGGGCGAAGCTGGCCATGATCTGCGACACCTTCGACCTCGCGGCGCAACTGGCCGACACCGGCATCACCGTCAATTGCCTGCACCCGGCGACGCTGATGCCGACCACGCTGGTGCGGGTCGCGGAGTTCGCCCCTGTGTCGACCCTGGAGCAGGGGCTACGGGCCACGTTGCGGCTCGTCGACGACCCGGCGCTGGACGGCGTCACCGGCCGCTACTTCGACGGGGAGCGCGCGGAGCGGGTGCGGGCGCAGGCCTACGACCCCGCGTTCCGGGCCGCCCTGGCCGCCCGCGCGGCGGCGTTGACGGAATCCTGACATGACCACGGTGGCGTCCAAGGTTTAGCGTTCGGCCATGACCAACGAACGGCGTTCCACCCACCTGGTGGACGTGTTGACCACCGAGTTCGGCCAGTTGATGGCCCTCGACCCGGCCGCCTTCCGGCGCAAGTTCCGCAAGATGGCGGCCTCGCCGTTCGCGTTCTACCGAGGCAGCGCCGCGGTGTTCTACGCCGACCTGACGGGCGAGTTCGCCGACGACCGGTTCCTCGACGAGCGCACCAGCCGCGTCTGGATCCACGGCGACCTGCACGCGGAGAACTTCGGCACCTACATGAACGGGTCCGGCGAACTCGTCTTCAACGTCAACGACTTCGACGAGGCGTACGTCGGGCCGTTCTCCTGGGACCTCAAGCGGTTCGCGGCGAGCGTGGCCCTGATCGGATACGCCAAGGCGCTATCGGACGACGTGATCAGCGACCTGGTCGCCCGGTTCGCCAACGCCTACCTGACCGAGCTGCGCGCGATCGCGGCCGGCGGCGACGACGCGATCGGCTCGATCACCCTGGCCAACGCCGACGGTGTGCTGCGCACGGTGCTCCAGCAGGCCCGGCTGAGCACCCGGGTGGCGATGCTCGACACGCAGACGACCGTCGACAACTACGAGCGCCGGTTCGCCCTCGGCGACGGCGTCTTCGAGATCGACGACGCCCGGCGCGACGCGGTGTGCGCGGCGTTCGACGACTACCTGGGCACGCTGCCCGAGCAGCTCTCGGCGCACCGCCCGGTGGCCACCCGGATCAAGGACGTCGTGCTGCGCAAGGGCGTCGGCATCGGCTCGGCCGGCCTGCCCTCCTACAACCTGCTGCTGGAGGGGCACACCCAGGCGCTGGAGAACGACGTCGTGATCTACATGAAGCAGGCCCAGGTGCCCGCGGTGGCCCGGCACATCACCGACGGGCGCGTGCACGGCTACTTCCGCCACCAGGGCCACCGCACCGCGGAGTCGCAGCGGGCGCTCCAGGCGCACGCCGACCCGTGGCTGGGCTTCACCGAGCTCGACGGCATCGGCCAGCTCGTCGCGGAGGTCTCGCCGTACGCCGCCGACCTGGACTGGTCCGACGTCAACGAGCCCGAGGAGCTGGCCGGCGTGGTCGGCGACCTGGGCCGTGCGGTGGCCCGGATGCACTCGGTCGCCGACGACGAGTCCAGCCACGACCTGGTCGACTTCTCCACCGAGGAGGCGATCGTCGCGGCGGTCGACAAGGACGAGCGCGGCTTCGTCGCGCACCTGGTCGAGTTCGCGCACAGGTACGGCGTGCGTGCCCGCGAGGACCACCAGACCTTCGTCGACCTGTTCCGCAACGGCCGCCTGCCCGGCCTCACCTGAAGGCGCGGATCGCCGCCAGGGTCGTGTGCACGTTGAATGCCTCGCCGTCGTCGCTGGCCCAGCCGCCGTCGCTGCGCTGGGTCTCACCCAGCCGGCGGCGGGCGGCGGCGAGCAGGGTGTCGTCGGCCGACAGGCCGACCCGGCGCAGGACCGAGGCCATCGCGGTGACGTCGGACGGGGTCATGTCGCGGACCCGGTCGGTGAGCACGACCTGGATGCGGGCGGACTCGTAGTACATCTCCTGGCGGTACAGCACGGCGGCACCGAGCCAGCCGGTGGCCAGGAACGACGGCCAGGTGCCGTCGGAGTGCACCGCGCCCACGAACGCCTGCGCGGCGCTCTGCACCACGCCGGCGTAGACGCCACCCACCCGCTGGTCGAACGGCCCCGCGGCGCGCGCGTCGTTGCCGGCGACGGTGAGCCAGAAGCCGGCGTTCGCGGTCAGGTAGAGCGTCGCCTCCGGGTCGCCGGGCGTGGCCCACGGCGGCGCCCAGCCGGACAGCGACGCGTCTTCCTCCCAGGTGCCGTCGGGGCGCTGCCGCGTGGCCAGCCAGTCCAGCGCGCGGCGGGCGGCCGGGCGGGCGAGCGCGCCCAGGTCGTCGAGCTCGGCGAGGCGGAAGCAGGTGGCGTCGACCGACGCCATGTCGCCGCCCCAGATCGCCGGCCAGCCGCCGTCGGGCGCCTGGCCCACCTCGGCGTCCTCGAGGATCGCCGGCTGGGGCGGCGCGCCCACCCGCAACCAGGACAGGCGGGCGCGGTCGACCGCGTCGCCATGGGCGACCACGAAGCCGATCGCCGCGTCCAGATCCACCACGGCCGAAACGGTACCGCTGGAAAGGCGAGTCCGCCTCAAGCGGTTGGCCAAGGTCAACGGCCCGTCAGCCTGGTTTAGCCCCGAGAAAAGCCAATCCCGGGCGCCTTGGCGTCCGGGATTGGCTTTTCGGTCTTGTTTAGTACGCGGGCAGGCTCGGGTCGATCTGCTTGATCCACGAGAGCACGCCGCCCTGCAGGTGCACGGCGTCCTTGAAGCCGGCCGCCTTCACCGCCGCGAGCGCCTCCGCGGAGCGGACGCCCGACTTGCAGTGCAGCACGATCTGCCGGTCCTGGGGCAGGTTGGCCAGCGCCTCGCCGTTGAGGATGTCGCCCTTGGGGATCAGGGTCGAGCCCGGGATCCGGACGATCTCGTACTCGGCGGGCTCACGGACGTCGACCAGGAAGAAGTCCTTGCCGGCGTCCTGCCACTCCTTGAGCTCCCGCGCGGTGATCGTGGAGTCGAGCGTCGCCTCCTGCGCCTCGACCGAGACCGCGCCGCAGAAGTCGTCGTAGTCCTCCATCAGGTCGGTCAGCGTCGGGTTCTCGCCGCACAGCACGCAGTCCGGGTCCTTGCGAACCTTGATCTTGCGGTACGACATCTCCAGCGCGTCGTAGACCGTCAGGCCACCGACCAGCGGCTCGCCGATGCCGGTGAGCAGCTTGATCGCCTCGGTCACCTGGATCGCGCCGATCGAGCCGCAGAGCACACCGAGCACGCCACCTTCGGCGCAGGACGGCACCATGCCGGGCGGCGGGGGCTCCGGGTAGAGGCAGCGGTAGCAGGGGCCGTGCTCGGCCCAGAACACCGACGCCTGGCCGTCGAAGCGGTAGATCGAGCCCCACACGTACGGCTTGCCGAGCAGCACCGCGGCGTCGTTGACCATGTAGCGGGTGGCGAAGTTGTCGGTGCCGTCCACGATCAGGTCGTACTCGGAGAAGATCTCCTTGACGTTGTCGCGGTCGAGCGCCGTGTTGTGGATGACCACGTTGACGTAGGGGTTGATCTCCTTGACCGTCGCCGCGGCGGACTCGGCCTTGGACCGGCCGATGTCGGACTGGCCGTGGATGATCTGCCGCTGCAGGTTGCTCTCGTCGACGGTGTCGAAGTCGACGATGCCGAGCGTGCCGACCCCGGCCGCGGCCAGATACATCAGCGCCGGCGAGCCGAGACCGCCGGCGCCGACACAGAGCACCCGGGCGTTCTTGAGCCGCTTCTGCCCGGTCACCCCGACGTCCGGGATGATCAGGTGACGTGAGTAGCGGCGGATCTCGTCGACGGTGAGCTCGGCGGCGGGCTCGACGAGCGGGGGCAGTGACACGGTGAGTCTCCCCGGGGATCTGGTCGGATCGATGTGGTGGTGCCGAGCAATTGTTGCTCGGCTCACGCCGCACTGCCATGACCCGCGCCACGCGCCGCCCGGAGGGGGTCAGGGAATATTCGGGCCCGTGTAGCGGCGGCCGCTGACGTAGGGCCAGCCGTTGGGCAGACAGCCCTGCATCCCGTACGTCTGCTGCTGCATGACCGGTGCCGCCGCGCCCGCCTTCGGGCAGGCCTCGTGCGGGTGGCCGAGCTGGTGGCCGACCTCGTGGTTGATCGCGTACGCCTGGTACTCGCCCAGCGGCGCCTCGAACCACGGCACGGCGCTGACCCAACGATCGGCGTTGATGATCACCTGTTCGCCGAGCTGGCACGAGGTGAAGCGTTCGGTGTCGAGGCCGCCCTCGGCGCACATCCGTTGCGAGGTACCCGCGCTGGCCAGGTAGATGGTGAAGTCGGCCGGTTCGTCGGCGCCGACCCGGCGCAACCGCAGCCGGCCGTCGGCGATCCAGCTCCGCCGGTCACCGAGGACGACGTCGACCGACGCGACGAACGGCGCGAGGTCCAGGTTGATGCTCTTCTCGACCGCGACGTGGAACCGGCGCAGATCGGTGCCGCGGCCGAGGGTCCGACCGCTGGTCAGCTCGGTGCTGAACGTGCCGGGTCCGTCGCTGCGCGGGCCCGGCTCGGGTGCCGGCGAGAGCGTCGGCGCCGTGAACGCCGGAATGGTGCCGGCCGGCGAACTGGCCGGGGTCGAGCGCGGTGCGCTGTTGGGTGACCGCCGGGCGTGGTTGACGGCCATCAGCAGGGCCGCGAGCGCGATCAGCGTCAGGCCGACGGCCAGGAGTTGGCGCTGGCGATCGGGTGCGGGTGTGGGTGGTTCGTCGAGCTGGTTGCCTGGAATCGGCGTCGCCATGACCCATCACGATGCCAGGTCATTTCGGACATTGCTCGCTTATGGCTTAAAGTGCTGGTCCGGTGTTCAGCTTTCCGTTCACGTACGGATATGGGTTCGCCTTGCAGCCGTTGAGGAACAGGGTCTGCTGCATCATCACCGGCGCCGGCTTGCCGTTGCCCGGGCAGCGCACGTGGTGGTTGCCGAGCTCGTGCCCGGTCTCGTGGTTGGCCACGTACGTGCGGTAGACGGAGAGCGGGATCTTCGCCTTGATGAAATGCGGCACCGACATGTTCCAGCGGTCCAGGTTGATGATCACTTTCCCGACCGCCCGGCACGACGTGTACGGCTTGCCGTCCAGGTTGGTGTTGGTGCCGCCCTGCGCGCACATGTCGTGCGAGGTGTCCGCGGTCGCCAGGTAGATCGTGAAGCTGTAGGACTCGCCCTCGGCGACCCGCTGCAGCCGCACCTTGCCGCCCGCGATCCAGCTCCGGGGGTCGCTCAACGCCGCGTCGACCTGGTCGCCGAACGCCTCGATGTCTTCCTTGGAACCGTTCTCCACCGCGATCCGGTAGCGCCGCAGCGTGCCGGACTTGCCGGCGACCTTCCCGGTCGTCTGCCCGTAGCGGAAGGTGTTGTCGCCCCGTTCCGGCGGGGTGCCGGCCAGCCGGTAGACCGGCGGGGGCGCCTTGGTCGGCTTGACGGCCGGCGGCGTGGTCGGTAGCCCGGTGGTGGTGGCGGTGGGATCTGTCAGCGGTGCCGCGGTCGAATCACCCTGGCCGGCGAGCAGCGGCAGGCCGAACAGCATCAGGCCGATGCCGACCACGAGCGACAGGCTGAAGACGGTGAGTATCCGGGCTGGGCCGCGACTGCGGCGCGACCGTCGACGGCGGGTCCGGCCGCGAGGTTGAGGGTGCCTCGCGTTGATCATGCTGGGCCCTAGCCTGCCATACGAGGCCCTGATCAGGTGACCCCAGCCCGCTCCCGTTCGTACTCGTCGAGCAGGGCGATCACCCCGCGGGCCACGATCCGCGGCACTTCCATCTGCGCCACGTGGCCGACGCCGTCGAGGATCAGCAGGCGGCTGTCCGGGATCGTCTTGGCCACCTGGGGCGCCACCCGGATGTCGACGAGCCGGTCCTGGCGGCCGCCGACGACCAGCGTCGGCGCGGTGATCTGGGACGCGATCTTCCACATCGAGTTGGCGCCGGGCAGGTAGGCCCGCAGGAAGCTGCTGACCAGGCCGCGCAGCGAGCGCACGTACGCGTCGGCGTAGTGCGCGGCCTCGTAGCGAATCTTGATCTCCTCGACCGCCTCCAGGCGGCGTTGCTCGCTGACCCGGGTCACGTCGTTGAAGCAGGCCTCGATGACCTGGGCGGCCATCTCCTCCGGCGCGTAGCGGGCCATCATCCACGCGGCCAGCCGGTCGGCGCGGGGCAGCGCCAGCAGCGGGACCACCGGCCCCTGCAGGGAGCGGCGCGGGTCGAGGAACGGCATCGCCGGCGAGATCAGGGTGAGCGTGCGGACGAGGTCGGGACGCAGGGCGGCGACGCGGATGACCACGGCGCCGCCCAGCGAGTTGCCGAACAGGTGCACCGGGCCCCGGTCGCCCACCTCGATGATGCGGATCATCCGGTCGGCGAACGCCTTGATCGTGTATTGCTTGGCCGGGCCGCTGCGGCCGAAGCCCGGCAGGTCGACCGCCTGGCCGTCGAGCCGGTCGGACAGCAGGTCTGAGAGGTCCGTCCAGTTCTGCGAGGACCCGCCCAGACCGTGCACGTAAAGCGCCGGTTGGGCGTCGATGCTGGTGCCTGGGGTGTCCCGCACGAAGGTCTGCTCACCGTCGACGACGGCCAGCCGACCGGGCCATGGAGGCGGCATCCGGTCGGGGCCGAAGGCCTCGTCGGCGCCGAGCAGCGCGCGCTTCATGAATTGATTGTGCCCGTGCGGGGCGCTGGTTTCAGTCGGAGAGCAGCGCTTCCAGACGACGATTTACGGCAGCAAGTGTCGCACGTACGACAGCTTGCCGCGGATCACCCGAAACCAGAGCGGAGCCGGCAAGCTGCTCAACCCACCCGCCACAGACGAGTAGGACGACAACCACCGCAACCTCGCAATTCCCGAAGGGTACGACCGCCGCGTGCTCGACGAAGCAGCGGCCACGGTCGTCGGCCCGGGAGGCCGTGCGGAGCAGCTCGTCGATGGCCGTCGCGGCGGAGACCGCGCAGAGCCGGAGCACGTAGGCGTCGACGGCGGGACCGGTGGCCAGCCCGTTGGCCACCTGCTTGCCAGCGGCCAGCCGGGTCTCCACGGTCGCGTCCAACCCGAAGGTGCTGACCTGCACGTGGTCGATGACCACTCGCGGGCCGGGTTTGGCGCCCGGGTTCAGCGGCCGGGACGGTGCCGACTCGGTGGTGGTGATCTGCCCGCCGGAGTACGCGGTCGCGGCGGCCATCACCGGGTGTCCGCCGATGTTGCCGATGATCCCGGCCGCGCTGCCCAGTTCGGGGAACGAGCCCGACGCCGGCTGGTCGGAGCCGGTGCGGGGGTCGCTCTCCCGCGTGCCGCCGTAGAGGTGGCCGCGTTCGGTGTCGTCGGTCGTGTTCCGGTGTGCCGTGGGCTCGGCGGACCGCGGCGCTCCGGAGACGGGCGCTGCCGAGACCGGTGCCCCGGATACCGGTGCCGCGGAGACCGGGGCTGCGGCGGCCGCCGCCCGGTTGGCCAGGTCGCGGGTGTCCACTCCGGGCTGCGCGCCGACCGGTGCACGACCGCGGTGCGAACCCGCGGGTCGCTGGGCCTGGTCGGCTGGCGGCTCGAAGCCCGGCGGGGCCGGTGTCGGCGCGGCCGGCGGCGTGGACGGCGGTGTGGGTGCCTGCAGGCCGGGCGGCGGGGGTGCTTGCAAGCCCGGCGGCGCGGGTGCCTGGGCCGTGGGCGGGTCGGTCGGGCGCGGTGCCGGCCTGATCGGCTCGGCCGGGCGTGGCGCCGGCCTGATCGGGTCTGCGGGGGCTGCCGGCCGGGTCGCTTCGGCCGGGCGGGGTGCCGGCCTGATCGGCTCGGCGACGCGAGGTGCCGGCTGGTTGAACTCGGCGGCACGGGGTGCCGGCTGGTTGAACTCGCCGGCACGGGGTGCCGGCCGGTCGGGGTCAGCCGCACGGGGGGCCGGCCGGTCGGGCTCAGCGGCACGGGGGGCTGGCCGGTCGGGCTCGGCCGCACGTGGTGCCGGCCTGTTTGGCTCGGCGGCACGGGGTGCCGGCCTGTTGGGGTCAGCCGCACGGGGTGCCGGCCGGGCCGGCTCCGGTGCGCGCTGCGCCGGCTCCGCCGGTGGTGGCGGCACGTAGCCACCGCTGCGGGTGAAGCCGGTCGGCGGGGTGTCGCCGCCCAGCGGTGAAACGGGCGGTTCGGGTGGCGACATGCCGGGCAGGTTCTGCGGTGCGGCGGCGAGGCCCATCCGCTCCTGCAGAAGGCGCGCCACGTGCCGGCTGACGTCGGCCGCGTCGGCGCCGTCGGCCAGGTCGAGGCGGAGGCTGTGCGCGCCCGCCGGAGTGGTCCGCAGCGAGGCGTCCTTCACGCCGGAGACGCCGCGCACGGCGTCGAGGATCGCGTCGACGTCGAAGCCGTCCGGCCGTTCCCGCTCCTCCGGCAGGTCGGGCCGGCGCAGGTGGGTGGCGATCCGGGCCAGCTGGGGCGGATCTGCCGGGACGTCCGAGGGCGGCTCCGGTGCGGTCGGCACGTCCGGCTCGGCCGGCACCCGCTGCGGCAGGCCGGACAACTCGTCGATCATGTCGTCGACCACGGACCGGACCTCGGTCGGCGGGCGGTCGATCGGCCGCTGCTGAAGCGGACTGGGCGGCTCGTCGCCGAATCCACCATTGGTGGTCCCGCCGCCGGGGCCGCCGTTGGTGGCCTCGCCGCCGAACCCGCCGTTGGCCCGCTCCGCGGCGAACGCGCCGCCTGCACGCGTCCCACCGAAGCCACCGCCGGAGTCACCGGCGAAGCCGCCGCCGGAGTCACCGCCGAAGCCGCCGCCGGAGTCACCGGCCGAAACCCCCGCCGGTATAGCCCCGGGCGAAGCCATCGCCGGTCGGATCGCTGCCCGACGGGTCGCCGGTGGAGCGACCACCGGCCGGATCGAGGCTGGGCCCGACACCGAGGTCGTTGGCCGGATCGCCGCCACCGAAGGCGCGGCGGGCGCCGTCGCCCGCGGGGAAACCGGTCCGGTGCTCCCCGGCGGGTGCACCGCTGGTCGGTGCGCCGGGGAAGCCACGCTGGCCACCTTCACCGGCGTACCGGTCGGTGGGCGGGCGTTCGGCGGCCGGGCCGGGTTCGGTCACGATCGGGTCGCCGTTGCGGCTCGCCAGGCGCAACGGCGGGCGGACCGGGGCGTCGTCGCGCGGGCCGGCATCGCCGGCCGGGGAGACGGGCGCCGGCGGCCGGGCGGACCGGCGGCCGGACAGGTCGGTCGGGCGGTCGGCGCCGGCCGGTGCGGACGGGTCGACGGGCGGCACGCGATCGCCGCCGCCCGGGAAGGCACCCGTCAACGGAGTGTTCTGCGGCGCGGGGGGCGCTCCGGCACCGCCCGGGAAGGCCCGGCTCAACTGGCTGGGCGTGACCGGCGGGTCGGCCTGCTCACTGGCGGGGAAGCTGCGGGTCAGCCCGGCCGAGCGACGGTCGACGACCGGGAAGCTGCCGGACGCGGTGCGCTCCACGCGGCCCCGCCCGGGCTCCACGACGGGGAAGCCGCCCGAGGCCGCCCGGTCATTGCCGGTCGGCTCCGGATCCGGGCGCTGCTCCGGGTGGGCCGGCGCCGGACCGGCGCCGCGGTTGGGCACCACGGTCGGGTGGCTGCCGGTGATGAACCGGGCCTCGTCGCCGGACGGCGCGCCGCCGCCACGGATGTAGCCGGGCAGGGTGTTGCGGTGCGGTGGCTGGGCCGGCTGCGTGAAGCCGCGGCGGCTGGGCAGGGTGCCGTCGTCCGGCATGGGCCCGGCCGCGCTCGGCGACGTGGGCGCGGCGGCCGGCGGCTCGGGCGCGGTCGGGCGCGGCGCGGGCAGCGGGATCTGGCCGGCCGGCGAGGTCGGCGCGGGCGGTGCCGGAGACCACGGCCATTCGGGTGCCCAGTCCGGGCGGCGGACCGTCGGCCCGGCGCCGGGCCGGAAGCCGGCCGGATAGGGATCGGCCTCGGTCGGAGTGCCGGGCGGGGCGCCTTCGGTCGACGCACCGGCCGCGACCGCGCCGATCGGCGGGAAGCTGCCGGTGGCGTCGGTGTCGGCGGGGTGCCGGGCAGCCGGGTTCGCACCCTGCGGGGGCGCCGGTGGCTGGCCGTCGCCGGCCCCGCGCGCCGGCTCGTCCTGGCGCGGGCGGAAGCGCACCGGTGGCGGTGCGGGCTCGGTGAAACTCGGCGGCGCGGGCGGGAAGGCCGACGCGAACGGACCAGGTAGCACGGCCGGTGGGGGCGGCGGCGGTGCGGTTGGCGCG
This sequence comes from uncultured Actinomycetota bacterium, assembly GCA_963840005.1. Lineage (GTDB taxonomy): Bacteria > Actinomycetota > Actinomycetes > Mycobacteriales > Micromonosporaceae > Asanoa. The sequence goes on from CAWIXO010000048.1 coordinate 189,634, forward strand.
CCTTCGGGCGTACCCCCGTCGGTCGGGGCCGGAGCCCAGCCGGGTGCCCACGGCGATGGCGGCTCGGGCAGGGCTTCGCCGGGCGGTGGCGCCCAGCCACGCCAGTCGGGGTCGCCGCCGGCGGGCGGCGGGGCGGCGCCCGGTGACACCGGTGCGGTGCGCGGCCAGGGCGGGGCCGGCGGGTGCTCGTCGCCACTGGCCTGGGTCGGTATCGGGGACTGCGCGGCGTCTTCCAGGTCACCCTCGTACGGATAGGGAGGTGCGCTCGATGGGTGCACCTCTGCTGAGCCGTTGACCTGCTGGCGGGGCTGCCGGGACGCGGGAACGATCGGGGTCAGCAGGTTGGCGTAACGGGACCGGTGCCAGGCGGACGACGTGCCGGAGTCGCGGTCACGGTCGGCCCAGGCGTCGCCGTCGCGGGAGGGCGGCGGGTTGCCGCCGCCGCCCGGTGCGTCGCCGGGTTGACCTGAATCATCCACCGTGCACTCCTCGGTCGCCCTCGCTGAGGCTACCGTGTGCTCACGGTCGCGATAAGTTGCAATCGCGGTCCAATTCAGCGACCGATGCGATAGGCACCGATCCGTGGCACGCCTACCTGGGCGCGACGGCTCAATGCCTCGTCGATGTGATGCGGGAAATACGGAGGTAACCATGGTGGCGGCTTCGGGCGATGCCCAGCCGGACGGACGGCCGACCAGGCTGCCCCGGTCGGCACGCCGAAAGCAGCTGCTCGCGGCGGCCCAGGAGGTCTTCGTCGCGCAGGGCTACCACGCGGCCGCGATGGACGACATCGCCGAGCGCGCCGGTGTCTCCAAGCCCGTGCTCTACCAGCACTTTCCGGGCAAGCTGGAGCTCTATCTGGCGCTGCTCGACAAGCACTGCGACGCGATCGTCGCGCAGGTGCAGGCCGCGATGGAGGCGACCAGCGACAACAAGGAACGCGTCCGCGGCGCCGTCGAGGCCTACTTCGACTTCGTCGACCACGAGAGTGAGGCGTTCCGGCTGGTCTTCGAGTCCGACCTGCGCAACGAGCCGGCCGTCCGCGAGCGCGTCGAGCGGGTCGAGCGGGGCTGCATCGCGGCGATCACCGACACGATCATCTCGGACACCGGCGTGAGCAGGTCCCGCGCCGAACTGCTCGCCTCGGGCCTGGTCGGCGCGGCCGAGACCGCCGCGCAGTTCTGGTTGGCCGGCGGCCGCCAGGTGCCCAAGGCCGAGGCCGAGGCGCTGCTCGCGGCCCTCTCCTGGCGGGGCATCGCGAGCTTCCCGCTGCAGGGTGAGCCCCAGGAAGGCGCCTGGGCCGAAGGCGAACCCGTCTGACACGCAAGCCGCCGTCGTCGTTCACCCCAACGATCGGATAGCCTTCCCAGCGGTGCCGGTATCGACCGCGCGCCACGACGAGGAGGGCTTCCGTGGAGGTCAAGATCGGCGTGCAGTACGCGCCGCGCGAGCTGGTCATCGAAAGCTCGCAGTCGCCCGCCGAGGTGGAGAAGAGCGTCACCGAGGCGATCGCGAACGAGGGCACGCTGTCCTTGGTCGACGAGAAGGGCCGCCGGGTCATCATCCCGGTGAGCAAGCTTGCCTACGTCGAGATCGCCGAGGCGACCCGCGGCACCGTCGGCTTCACCGCCCGCTGACACCGCTCACTACCGGCTAGGCCGTGTCCCACGGGCACGGCCTAGTTGCTGAGCCCGCCTCAGTTGTTGAGCGCCGTAGCCGCGCTGACATGCGGGCGCTGTGGGCGATGGTCATGCGGCGGAACAGGGCCTGGACGGCGGCCTGGTCGCCGCCGCTGGTGACGATCAAGGTGGTCAGGGCCGCGCGCTGGCCGGCTACCCGGGTCGCCTGCGAGAGCACCTCGCCGACCAGGCGGCGGGCCCACATCGACAGCCGGTTGCGCGGGTCTTCGGGTCGGCCTCGATGGCCGCGCGGATCTCGCTGACGGCGAACTCGTCGTACCGCTTGTCGTGGATCACGTCCAGCACCAGTTGGCGGTCCGGGTCCGCGATCAGCTTGGCCATCTCGTGGAAGAAGTCGTCGGCGACGCCGTCGCCGACGTAGGCCTTGGTCAGCGCCTCCAGCCAGTCCTTCGGCTCGGTCGAGTCGTGGTACGCCTGCAAAACGCCCACGTAGGGGGTCATCGCCACTTCCGGGTCGGCGCCGAGCTCGGTCAGCCGGGCGGCCAGGCGGCCGTAGTTGGCGATCTCCATCGCGGCCATCTCGCTCAGGGCCGCCCGGCGGCGCAGGTCAGGGGCGAGCCGGGCATCGGCCGCCATCCGCTCGAAGGCGGACAATTCGCCGTAGGCCAGCATGCCGAGCAGGTCGACCAGGGCCTCGGCCGCGGCGCCGCTGGCGCGTCTGTGTCAGCCAGCTCGGAGTCACGCCCGCAGGCTACTCCCGCGCACCTGACGTGGCGAGAGCTGCGCCACACGCTGGGCCCATCCTGGCACATCGGCCTCACGTTCGGCACCGATGCCTGGCCAATCCGGTAACATGGTCACGTTAGCCGTGGGCGGGTCTGATCCCCACGGCACGCGTGTGCGGCCCGCGACTCACGTCGCGTGTGGCCCGCGCGATATCCAATATCGCGCCCTACGACACGACGGGGCGCACCACGAGAGGGCACCCCGACAACCACATGAGTGACTTGATCGAACCCGCGGAGCGACGCGCTCGTCCCGACCGCACCCAGTCCGCAACCCGACTCCCCCACCTTCGCCGAGCTCGGCGCCCGCCCCGAGACCGTGGCGGCGCTCGCCGCCGCCGGCATCACCCACTCGTTCGCGATCCAGGAGTACGCCATGCCGATCGCGCATGCGCGGCACCGACCTGATCGGCCAGGCGCCCACCGGCACCGGCAAGACGCTCGGCTTCGGCGTGCCGCTGCTCGAGCGGGTCTTCGCGCCCGGCGAGGGCTCCGACGGCGTCCCGCAGGCGCTGGTCGTCGTACCCACCCGCGAGCTGGGCCTGCAGGTCGCCCGGGACATCGCCGCCGCCGGGCGTACCCGCGGCGTCCGGGTCCTGCCGATCTACGGCGGCGTCGCCTACGAGCCGCAGATCGAGGCGCTGCGCAACGGCGTCGAGATCCTCGTCGGCACGCCCGGGCCGCCTGCTCGACCTGGCCAAGCAGAAGCAGCTCCGGCTCGACCGGGTGCACGCGCTGGTGCTCGACGAGGCCGACCGCATGCTCGACCTGGGCTTCCTCGACGACGTCGAGAAGATCCTGGCGATGCTGCCCGAGGACCGGCAGACCATGCTGTTCTCGGCCACCATGCCGGACCCGATCGTGGCGCTGGCCCGGCGCTTCCTGCGCCAGCCGGTCACGATCCACGCCGGGCACACCGCCGAGACCGGCCCGTCGCCGCAGACCCAGCAGCTCGTCTACCGCACCCACTCGCTGAACAAGGTCGAGGTCGTCGCCCGCATCCTGCAGGCCGAGGGCCGCGGCCTGACGATGATCTTCACCCGCACCAAGCGGGCCGCCGACCGGCTCGCCGAAGACCTCGACTTCCGCGGCTTCGCCGTCGCCGCCGTGCACGGCGACCTCGGCCAGGGCGCCCGCGAGCGGGCCCTGCGCGCGTTCCGCGCCGGCAAGATCGACATCCTGGTCGCCACCGACGTCGCCGCCCGCGGGCTCGACGTCTCCGGCGTCACGCACGTGATCAACTACGACTGCCCGGAAGACCCGGACACCTACACCCACCGCATCGGCCGCACCGGCCGGGCCGGCGCCACCGGCGTCGCGGTCACGTTCGTCGACTGGGAGGACATGCCGCGCTGGCGGATCATCGACAAGACGCTCGGCCTGGACATGCCGGAGCCGCCGGAGACCTACCACACCTCGGCGTGGCTCTACGCCGACCTCGACATCCCGACCGACGTCAGCGGCACGCTGCCGACCGCCGACCGCACCCGGGCCGGCCTCTCCGCCGAGAAGGAAGAGGACCTGGGCGGCGGCCGCCGCCGCGGTAGCCCCGGCCCGCGAGCCGAACGCCCGGCCCGCACCCGGTCCCGCCGCCGCAGTGGGGATACGGGCGACGGTGCGGAGCCGGCGACCTCGGACGCGGATGCGGTCGGCGCGACCGACGGCGCAGAGCAGGCGCCCGACCCCAACCGGCGTCCGCGCCGGCGCCGGCGTGTCGGCGAGGTGGCCGCCGGTGAGGCGGCCGCCGGCGGGACGGCAGCCGAGGCGACCGGCACCGAAGGCGCTGCCGTAGCGGTCGCCGACGCTGACGGTGAGGCACCGGCCAAGCCGCGCACCCGCCGCCGTCGCCGCTCCCGTGGCACCGGCGGTGCCGCCGCGGCCACCACCGAGGCCTGACAACCGGAGCGAGGCGGGCCTACCCGCCTTCCCTCGCCCCGCCGAATACCCGCTGACTGCAGCCGCCAGGTCTTCGAAGACCTGGCGGTTGAGGGTGAAGGCGCGCTTCGACCTCGTCGATGAAGCGCGCCTGTTCGGTCGGCGGACCACGGCGCCCCGTCGAGGAGTTCGCGATAGCGGCGCTTGACGGCGCCCGCCGCCACTCCCGGGAACTCGTAGAAGCGAGGTGCCCTCCGCGCCGACGCCGTACTGCTGCCGCAGTGCCCGCTTCACCAACTGACCGCCGGACAGGTCGCCCAGGTAGCGCGTGTAGTGATGCGCGACGAACGCCGGCGGGTCGGTGAACGCGACCGACGCAGCCGGGCCAGGTAGTCGCGGGTCGCCGGCAGCGGGGTGATCTCCGAGCGCCAGCGCGGGCCGCGCAGATGGTACAGGTCGGCGGCGAGCGCCGGCAGCCGATCGAGCTCGAAGCCGACGAAGTCGCCCGCGACCGGATCACTGCGCATCACCTCGGCGGCACGTTCCAGCGTCTCGTAGATGAAGTAGTGCTGGCTCGACCAGCCGGCCGTACGCCGCGACGTCGAGCCGCCCGGCCATCAGGTCGCTCACGAACGGCGTGGTCTCCGCCGCCTCGTGGTCGGCGCGGGTCAGGGCACGGACCCGGGCCGCCAGGCCCAGTTCCGTGTCGGCTGCGTTGACCATGCTGTCCTCCCGCACCCGGCCGTGGGTTTGCCGTGAGCTTAGGCGAGCCTAACTTGACGGTCCAGTGGCGTCACGCGGACGGTGGGTAAGTGTTCGATCCGAGCCGGGTCCGCCGCCGCCTGGAAGAGGCGCGCCGGACACACAACGGCCGCGCCTGGCCACCGACCTTCGCCGACCGACTGTCCGCACCGCTGCCCACCACCGGCGACATCGCCCGGATGATGCGCGAGAAGCGCCCGAGCGCCGCCGACCGCGCCCGGGCCGGCCGAAATGTCCCACAGGAACCGCAGGCCTCGCTGGCACCGGTCGACCCGGCCACCACGGCCGTCACCTGGGTCGGGCACGCCAGCTTCGTGCTCCAGACCGGCGGGCTGACCGTGCTCACCGACCCCGTCTGGGCGCGCCGCATCCCGCCGTTCATCGCCCGCTACACCCCACCCGGCGTGGCCTGGGCCGGACTGCCCCGGATCGACGCGGTGGTGATCTCGCACAACCACTACGACCATCTGGACGCACCGACCATCGACCGGCTGCCAAGGTCGACGCCGATGCTCGTACCCGCGAATCTGGCCTGGTGGTTCCGCCGCCGCGGGTTCGAGGACGTGAGCGACCTCGACTGGTGGGAGTCGCGGCGGATCGGCCCGGTGACGTTCACCTTCGTGCCGGCGCACCACTGGAGCCGGCGGAGCCTGGCCGACACCAACAAGAGCCTGTGGGGCGGCTGGGTGCTGGCCGCCGACGGCGGTCCGAAGATCTACTTCGCCGGCGACACCGGGTACGGGTCGCGGTTCGCCGAGATCGCCGAGCACCTGCCGGGGCTCGACCTGGCCCTGCTGCCGATCGGCGCGTACGAGCCGCGCTGGTTCATGCGCAACCAGCACATGAACCCGGAGGACGCGGTCCAGGCCGCCGCCGACCTGGGCGTCCGCCGGATCGCCGGAATGCACTGGGGCACCTTCCCGCTCAGCAGTGAGCCCCTGTTGGAGCCGCCGGAGCGGTTGCGCGCAGCCTGGCAGGACGCCGGACGTGACCCCGCCGACCTCTGGGAGCTCACGATCGGCGGGACGCGGACAATGAGGTATGCCCGAAGACCTGACCAGCGCGCTTGCCGAGGTACGCGACCTGCTGCTCGACCCCGGCCTGACCCGCGCGGTCGCCGCCGGCCGGCGGCGGGGCACGGCCCCGTCGGTGGTCCGGGCCGAGCTGCGCCCGGTCGCCCTCAAGGCCGGCCGCCGACTGCAGATCGTCACCAACGACGGTGCCCGCCCGCACACCCGCAACGTGGCACCCGGCCCCGAGGCCGAGGCCGCGGTCGACGCGCTGCTCGCCGAGCCGTTCGGCAACTGGCACGTGGAGAGCGCCGGGCACGACCGTGCAGCTCCGGGTGACCAAGAAGGGCGACGCCCAGGTGCACCGGCAGGACAGCACCGACGCGGCGGCCGGGCCCGCCAGGAGCACGACCGGGTCCGGGAGCACCTGCTCGACCCCGGCGACCCGCTGTTCGAGGTGATCGGCGGCACCGCCGCCAAGCGGCGGCAGGTCGACGCGTTCCTGCGGGCGCTGGCCGCGACGCTGCCCGCCGAAGGGCTGCCGAGCGCCGCTGCGGGTCGTCGACCTGGGCTGCGGCAACGCCTATCTGACCTTCGCGGCGTTCCGCTACCTGACCGCGCCGTAGCGGCGGCGCGGGCTCGACGTCGAGATGGTCGGCGTCGACGTGCGCGAGGACCAGCGGGACCGCAACACCGGGCTGGCCGCGCGGCTGGGCTACGCCGAGCCGGCTGCGGTTCGTCGGCCGGCACGATCCTGGCCGCCGCCGTCGAGCCGGCGCCGGACCTGGTGCTCGCCCTGCACGCCTGCGACACGGCGACCGACGAGGCGCTGCACCGGGCGGTCGGCTGGGGCGCCGAGTGGATCCTGGCCGCGCCGTGCTGCCACCACGACATCGCCGCGCAGCTGCGGACGGCACCGCGCCCGGTCCGTACCAGCTGATCACCGGGCAGGGGATCCTGCGCGAGCGCTTCGCGGACGTGCTGACCGACTCGCTGCGGGCCGCCCTGCTGCGTTCGACAGGGCTACCGGGTCGACGTGACGGAGTTCATCGACTCCGCGCACACGCCGCGCAACCTGCTGCTGCGGGCCCGCCGCACGGGCACAGCCGACACCCCGCACCGAGTACGACGAGCTGGTCACCACCTGGCAGGTGCGACCCCGGCTGGCGGAGCTGCTGAGCCGCTAGCGACGGCGGTCGCGTTCGCCGCCGCTCTCGCGGGCCGGCCAGCCGCCGGAGTCGTCGGGCACCGCGCTCGGAAAGCGCAGCACGTTGTCGGAGTCGTTGGCGGCGGCCTGGTGCGCGGCGAACGCGGTGTTCCAGGAGATCTCGACGAGCGTCTTTTCTCAACTCGGCATGGCGGTCGGCGGCATTGGCCTGCAACGCCATCCGAATCGCGAGGACCAGGCCGACCAGCGTGGTGGTAATCGCGCCGGCGGCGGCGAACAGGTGCCATCCGCCGACCTGGCCGCCCTGGATGGCGAGGACGAGCAGCCAGATCCAGAAGGCGAGCGCGAATATCGCGGCCTTCACGACGAAGAACAGGCTTATCGCTCCGGGTCGATCGGGAACCGGGCGGTCTTCTGGTGGGGCCATAGTCGCATCCCGTCGTTCTTCACTCTCGGGGCGTGAGCATAGACGATGGGTAACGGCCTGGTAAGTCACGGTGAAATGGGCGCGCACTGGGCGGTGTGGTGTCTCGCCGACCCCCCGCCGGCGGGACACCACACCGACACCACGGACAGCCTGCCCATGGCCACAGCGCGGACCGTGCGCGGCGGGACAGTTTGGGCAGGGTCCCGCGCACGGGTCCGGGTACGCACCTGCGCCGACTCTAGAGCAGTCCCGCGGACGGGACTAATCAGCCGAACGGCCCGTTGCAATCCGACGCCGCACGGGTTACCCTTTCCGGTGACGATTCATGAACGCGGGGAGGGCGACAGGTCGATGGCAACAGATGACTCGCCGCAGGCCGCTTTCGCGCGCTTCGTCCGGCGGGCCGTCGACGATGCCAAGAACGCCCGCGGTTGGACGGTCAACGACCTGGCTTCCGAAACCGGAGTCGGTCGATCGACGCTATTCCGCTGGTTGGCCGGCGACTGGCACGACTATCCGGAGCTCGCGAAGGTGCAGAACTTCTGCTCCGCGCTGGACGTGCCGGTGTCGGCCGCGTTCCGGGCGCTCAACATGCCGGGCCGCACGCCCGGCATGACCGCCCGGCCGAGCCGGGTCGACAAGGACCTCCAGGTCATTCTCGACCGGCTCACCGACCCGACGGTCTCCACGGCCGAGAAGCGGCACATCCGCGAGGCCCTACGCCGCCTGGCCACCCGCCCGATCCGCAAGACGGCCTAGTTCGACCTGCACGGTGAACTCGGCGGTGTGCACTGTGCCGGCTACCTGGAAGTCGAAGAACGCTCGGTAGGTGCCGGTGCTCGGCGCTGCCATCCAGAACTTGACCGTTCCCGGCACCCGCTGCTCGTCGGGGTGCACGTGCAGATAGCCCAGGTCGCCCTGGCGGAGCACCACGAGGTGTCCGTACGAGCCGAGGTAGGGCTCGAGGTCGGTGACGGGGTTGCCGTCGCGGAACACCCGGAACTGGAGCGGCTGGGTCGCGCCCACGGTCGGCGTGCCCTCGTAGGTCACGGTGAAGCCGTCGGTGGTCGCCTCGCGGGCCGGAGCGGCCAGCGCCTCGGGCGCGTAGTCGCCGGCCACCACCAGGTCCGTGCCGAGCGTCGCGGCGATCTGCGCGCCGGCCGAGTCGACCACGGTGAAGTCGGCGAACGCCCGCCACAGGCCCGGGCGAACCCAGCGTCAGCGGGATGCTCCAGGTGCCGTCGGCGGCCATCGTCGGGTGCACGTGCTGGTAGCCGGACAGGTCACGGCGGGCCACCACCATGTGCATCTGCTTCTCGTGCACGACCGCGAACTGCTTGACCGGCTGCCGGTCCGGGCCCTGGACGGTGAACCGGAAGTCGGCCTTCTTGCCGGCGGCGAAGTCGGTGGCCGCCGGGACCAGCGTGTAGCCGCTCCGCTCAGGCTCAGCCCGCCGAGGTCGGCGCCGGCCGTCGCGGTCATGCCGCTGCTGCCGTGGTCGTGCTCGGCGGTGCCGGGCGCGTGGGCGTGGGTGCCGGCTGTCGTCGACGGCATCGCCATCCCGCCGGCCGCGCTCGCGCCGTCGGCGGGTTTGTCGCCGCCGGTCAGCTTGCCCAGGCCGAAACCGCCGACCAGGGCGAAGACCAGCCCGGCGACGAACAGGCCGAGCCGCAGCCCGGACCGATCGGGTCCGTCCGTGGCGGGCGGGTGTGACGCGGTCCTTGGTGCGCGCGGCCTCAGGCATCGGCGGCGGCGAGCTCGTAACCGGCCTCGTCGACCGCGGCCCGCACGTCGCCGACGGCGAGTGGAGCGTCGCTGGTCACCGCGACCGCGCCGCTGGCCAGGTCGATCCGCACGTCGGTGACACCGGGCAGGGCACTGATCTCACCGGTCACGGCGCTGACGCAGTGCGCGCAGGTCATGCCGGTCACGGTGTAGGTCGCGGTGGACATTCGGGGTTACCTCCGGGCGGGTTCAGGAACGGACGAGCCGGGCGATGGCGTCGGTCGCCTCTTTGACCTTGGCGGACGGGTCGGTGCCGTTCTCGGCGGCCTCCATCACGCAGTGCGCGATGTGCCCCTCCAGCAGGCCGACGGCGACGGCCTGGAGCGCCTTGGTCGCCGCGGAGATCTGGGTCAGGACGTCGATGCAGTAGGTGTCCTCTTCGACCATCCGGTGCACGCCGCGGACCTGCCCCTCGATCCGCCGCAGGCGACCGAGCAGGGCCGGCTTGTCGGTGGCGTACCAGTAGGGGCCGTGCTCCGCTGTGTCGTTGGCGGTCATGCGCTCGAATATACCCCCCGGGCGTATCGCTGCCTAGTCCGGTATGCCCGCATCGTGGCTTCTGCCCCACGCGGCTCGTTAACTGACCGTGCCGATCATCACACGAGGCGCGCGCCGCACGCTGACCGCGGCCGCCGCCCTGCTGGCCCTGCTCGGTCCGCTGGCCGCGCCGGCCGCCGCCGACCCGTCCGCCGCCGAGGTCGAGAAGCGCCTCAAGAAAGCGACCCATCAGCTCGAGGTGGTCGTCGAGCAATACAACGACCTGCGACTGGAGGTCAAGCGCGGGCGGGCCGAGGCCGACCGCCTGCAAGCCGAAGATCGCGCCGCTGGAGGCGGTCGCCGACGCCCGCAGCGCGGAGGTCGGCACGCTGGCCGCGGCCGCGTACCGGACCGGGCGCGCGGCCAACGTGATCGGGCTGCTGCACTCGGGCTCCCCGCACGCGCTCGGCGAGCGCCTGGCGATGCTGGAGGCGCTCGGCACCCATCGCGGCCGCGCGATCGAGGCGCTCGCCTCGGCCAACAACGACGTGGCGGCCGCGCAGGAAGACGCTGTCCGCGCTCGCCGCCCGGGAAAAGACCCAGGGCGCCAAGCTGCTCGTCAAGAAGCGGCACATCGAGGGCGAGATCGCCCGGCTCGACGCGCTGCGCTTCGACCTCGGCATCCCGGACGCGAAGGTGGTCTTCGCCAACCCGCCGCCGCTGCCGGCCGGCGCCGCGAGCACCGCGGTCCGGTTCGTCTACGCGCAGCTCGGCAAGCCGTACCTGTGGGGCGGCTCCGGGCCCGAACGGCTACGACTGCTCGGGGCTGACCGCGGCTGCCTGGGCCGGCCGCCGGCGTCGAGCCTGCCGCACAACGCGCCGCGCCCAGTACGGCGCCGTCAACCACGTCAGCCGCGGCCAGCTCCGCCCCGGCGACCTGGTCTTCTACTACGGCAACATCCAGCACGTCGGGATGTACGTCGGCGGCGGCCGGATCATCCACGCGCCCACAGCACGGCGAACGCATCCGCTTCGACCGGGTCGACTACCAACCCGTCCACGGGTACGGCCGACCCAGGAAGAAAGGATAGCCAGCGCGATTCTGGCCGGCCGAGGATCGCGAACGGCGATGCCAAGCGCCAACGGCAGCACCGCCGGGGCGCCGGCGGCGCGGAGTCGGCGGGCGACGATCGTCATCGTCCAGCCGGAGTCGACCAGGTCGTCGACGAGCAGCACCGGGCCGTCCACGCGCGGACAGTGCGGCGGCCAGGTCCGGCCGGGATCTCGAACGCGTCGTGCAGCGCGCGTACCCGCTGCGCGCTGTTGCCCCGGGCGCCGCCACCGGACGGCGGCGCCTGCGGGCCCGGCTCGACCTGGCCGAGCAGCTGCAGCCGGCCGATCTCGGCGATCCGGGCGGCCAGCGAGCCGACCAGCGCGGGGCGCCGGCGCGACGCGATGCCGACCACGGCGACCGGGCGCACCGGCCACGGGTCGGCGCCGCGCGACCAGTCCTTGAGCACCTCGACCACCGCACCGGTCGACGTCGTCGGGCAACGGGCCGTCCGGCGCGTCCGGGCCGAGCAGGTCGCGCAGCCGGCCGCCCCAGCCCAGGTCGGAGAGCCGCCCGACGGCCCGGCCCGGCGCCGCCTGGTCGTCCGGGCCGAGCTTGCCGCGCACCTCGGACAGAGCCCGTCGGCCAGAGCTTCTTCGGCGCGATGGTCGACGCCCGGCCGGCCGAGGAACGCCTGCGCGGCGGCCAGCGCCGGCGCCGACACCTCGGCCGAGACGAACGGGCCTGCGCAGCGGTCGCAGCGCCCGCACGGCGCCGCGCCCGGATCGTCCAGGCTGCGCCGCAGGAACTCCATCCGGCAGCCGTCGGTCGCGACGTACTCCCGCATGCTCTGCTGCTCGTCGCGTGCGGGCGGCCGCGACGCGGTCGCAGCCGGGCGGTGTCGTAGACCCACGGCTCACCGGTGGCCACCCAGCCGCCGCGGACCCGGCGCACCGCGCCGTCGACGTCGAGCACCTTGAGCATCATCTCCAGGCGGGTCCGGCGCAGGTCGACCATCGGCTCGAGCGCCTGGGTCGACAGCGGCCGGCCGGCCGCGTCGAGCGCGTGCAGCACGTCGCGCACCTGCTGCTCCGGCGGGAACGCCAGCGACGCGAAGTAGCGCCAGATCGCCGCGTCCTCGCGGCCCGGCAGCAGCAGCACGTCGGCGTTGCGCACGGCCCGGCCGGCCCGGCCGACCTGCTGGTAGTAGGCGATCGGCGAGGGCGGCGCGCCGAGGTGCACGACGAAGCCGAGGTCGGGCTTGTCGAAGCCCATGCCCAGCGCGGACGTCGCGACCAGCGCCTTGAGCTTGTTGTCGAGCAGGTCCTGCTCGGCCTGCTGCGCGGGCGGCGTCGTCGGCCTGGCCGGAGTAGCTGGCCACCGCGATAGCCCCGCTGGCGGAGGAACTCGGCGGTCTCGGTGGCCGCCGCGACGGTCAGCGTGTAGACGATGCCGGAGCCCGGCAGCACGTCGAGCTGGTCGGCCAGCCAGGCCAACCGCTCCGCGGGCGACTCGAGCGAGAGCACGCCGAGCCGCAGCGAGTCGCGCTCCAGCGAGCCGCGCAGCACCAGCGCGTCGCCGAGCTGCTCGGCCACGTCGTCGGTGACCCGCTGGTTGGCGGTGGCCGTGGTGGCCAGCACCGGGGTGCCGGGCGGCAGCTCGGCCAGGAAGGTGCGCAGCCGGCGGTAGTCGGGCCGGAAGTCGTGGCCCCAGTCGGAGACGCAGTGCGCCTCGTCGACCACCAGCAGGCCGGTGGTCGAGGCCAGCTTGGGCAGCACGTTGTCGCGGAAATCCGGGTTGTTGAGCCGCTCGGGGCTGATCAGCAGCACGTCGACGTCGCCGGCAGCGATGTCCGCGTGGATCGCGTCCCAGTCGTCCAGGTTGGCGGAGTTGATCGTGCGGGCCTTGATGCCGGCCCGCTCGGCCGCCTCGACCTGGTTGCGCATCAGCGCCAGCAGCGGCGAGACGATCACGGTCGGCCCGGTGGCACCGTCGGCGCGCAGCAGCGCGGTCGCCACGAAATAGACGGCGGACTTGCCCCAGCCGGTGCGCTGCACGCACAGCACGCGGCGCTTCTCCTCGACCAAGGCCGAGATCGCCCGCCACTGGTCGTCGCGCAGCCTCGCGTGGTCTCCCGCGAGCCGGCGCAGGATCTCTTCAGCCCGGTCCCTCACCCGGTAGAACCTACCGGGGTGCGAGAGGAAGGGTCCCTTATTAACGCATAGCGTTAATAAGGGACCCTTCCTTGCGCCGTCAGTACGGCGCGCGGGCGCCGGTGAACCAGCGCAACGCGCCCGCGAAGTCGCGGGCGTGCTCCAGCAGCGTGTAGTCCGGCCGCACGGCCGACTCGGCGGATCGCCCGCGTCGAGGTCGTTGTCCGCACTGCGTCAGCACGTGGTCGAAGTCCCGCCGGACCGGTTCGAGCAGGTCGTAGCCGAACGAGCGGTGCATCCGGGCGAACAGCGGCCTTGTAGAGCCGGGCCCGCTCGTGCAGCCCCGACGAGTACGACATCGGGTTCTTCGGCCGTTGCCGGATGTAGTCGGGCAGCATGTCGGCGAACGCCTCGCCGGACGATCCACTTCTCCTGCCCGTCGCGCATCTTCAGTCGACAGCGGCATCCGCATCGCCAGCTCCACCAGCGCCAGGTCGAGGAACGGCACCCGGGCCTCGACGCCCTGTGCCCATGCTGGTCCGGTCGACCCGCTGCAACTCGGTACGGCAGAGGTTGCGGATCTTGTGCAGGAAGAGCCGGCGGGCCGCCGCCGGGCCGACCTGGTGGTACATCGGGTAGCCGCCGAACAGCTCGTCGGAGCCGTCGCCGGTGAGCACCACCTTGACGCCGAGTCTCGTGCACCCGGCGGAACAGCGGCACCGAGACCACCGCGTTGATGATGTCGCCGTACTCGGTGAGCTCGCCGATCCGGATCGCTTCGCGGATCTCGTCGAGCCGGATGTCCCGCGGCCGCAGCTCGACCACCTCGTGCTGCACGCCGAGGTCGGCGGTGAGCCGCCGGGCGTAGCCGAGGTCCGGGCTGTCCGGCGCGCCGACCGTGAACGCGACGCAGTCCGGGTGCATCTCGCGCACCTGCAGCAGCGTCAGCGAGCTGTCCAGGCCGCCGGAGAGCACCACGCCGACGGTGAGGTCGGTGTCGACCCGGACCCGGATGCTGTCCTGCAGCGCGGCGCGGACCAGCTGCGCCGCCTCGTCCGGGTCGTCGATCGGCGCCTGGTCCTCGCCGAGCCGGAGCAGGTCGACGTACGGGCGTCAGCCGCGGCCCGGTGACCGGCGTCGGCCCAGCCGTGGTGGCCGGGCGGCACCTCGGTGACTCGGCGCGCCGACCGGCACCAGCGCCTTGACCTCGGACGCGATGTGCAGCCGCCCGCCGCCGGCGCGACCAGTAGAGCGGCTTGACGCCGAGCGGGTCGCGGGCCAGGTAGACCCGGCCGGTGGCCCGCTCCGACGATCGCGAAGGCGAACTCGCCGCGCAGCCGGCTGACCGCCGCCTCGCCCCACTGCCAGGAACGCCTCGAGCACGACCTCGGTGTCGCTCTCGGTGCGCAGCTCACGCCCCGCGGCGATCAGCTCGGCGCGCAGCTCGCGGTAGTTGAAGACCTCGCCGTTGTAGCAGAGCAGCCAGCGCCTCGTCCGGCGAGACGCCACGGCTGCACCGCCCGGTCCCGGTCGACGATCCGCAGCCGCTGGGTGCCGGCGAGCAGTCCCGTCGCCGGCCCCCACCGATGGTCCGCAGGTCCGCCGGCAGCTCTTCCTGCACGTCGCCGCGCGGCGTCAGGGATTCGAGCATCCGCCGGAAGAGCGCGGGGTCGGCTTCGTTGCCGACGATGAGCGCGATACCGCACACAGTGCTCGGGTCACCTTCTCCCGGTCTCGTACCTGGTGGCGAACTCGCGTTGTAGTTCGGCGACCGCGACCGGGCTGACGCAGACGTGCCAGGCCTGCCCCTCGTCGATCACGTTGACGTCGCCGGCCGCCTGCCGGTCGAGCAGCAGCTCCTCCAGCGCGTCGCGCGCGCCGAGAACCGCTCGAACCAGGCCATCTCCACGTCGACCGCGTAGCCGACGCAGTGCGCGCTGGGCAGACATGGCCGCGTACCCGAGGTCGCGGAGGTGGTGCTGGTGCCGGACGCTGCGGGTCATGCTGGTCACCCAGAGCGGCGGGGTGCCGTGCGGCGCCTGTCGCTGGAAGTCGACCGCGACCTGCCCGAGCAGCGCGATCGTCTCCGGCCGGCTGTAGGTGAACCGCAGCCCCGCCGTCCTGGGCCAGCGGTCCGGTGCGACCCGTCGCGCGACGGCCCGCATGGCCCGGGTCGCGAAGGTCTTCGGCTGCCGCCGGTAGCGGAAGGGCAGCAGGCCCGCCCGCCGCAGCTTCTCGATGTCGATCAGGTCCGGCGACGTGAGCACGTCGGTGGTGGTGGCGAACGGTGTCGTCTGCCCCCACCACATCGCCTCGACCTGGGCGAGCAGGAAGATCCGCACCTGCCCCGCCAGGTCGGCGGCGGAACTGCGGCTGCTGGGCTTGTAGTTGCGGACCTCTTTGAGCAGCCATTCCACCGTTCCGGTGAGCCCACGGGGCGTCACCGAAAGCACGGCGGTGAAGTTAGGCTCCACGAGCCTTTCGATCAGGATGGTCTCGGCCTTGGCGGTGTCGCCGGGGTCGAACCCCGATCCGCTATGGCCGGCCAGTTCGATGAGCAGGCTTTCCACGGCCTCGCGGTAGGCCACAAGATCAGGCCCGTTGTCCGCTGGCCGCGGCGTAGGCAACCGTTTTCGCTGCTCGTTCTTGACCGCGTTCGCGGGTATTCGAGTCGACATTGGGCCCCCCGTTCTTCCCCCGATAACAGGCGGGTATTCCGGATCCGAGCCTAATGACGCTTTCGTCCATCGGAGGGGGAATCCTGGTTGTGAAGCCCTTTCATCCTTTTTTCATGGCTTTAATCCAGATCAGCGGGCTGACCCGGGTTCGTTGGGGGCGCGATCGTTGCTCCCGCCGGAGACCGCTCGCTGCGCTTCGCTGCCATCTCCGCCGCTGGTCACGCTTCTTCTCCGTCAGTTGGCTGGAGGCCTCTTGAAGGCTGCGCGGAGCGGGGCGATGCGGGACTTCAGGCTGGCTAGGCCGCCTGGGAAGAAGTAGACGGCCAGGATGAAGATGGTGCCCAGGACGAAGAGGGGCTGGCCCAGCGGGCCTGGTAGGTCGGCGTGACCAGCGAGGTCAGCCGGTGGTCCAGGTACATGTAGAGGATGCCGCCGAGCACCGGGCCCCAGCGGGTGCCGGGGCCGCCGAGCACCACCATGACCAGCAGCGACAGGGTCAGCTCGGAGGTCGTCACGTGCGGCGAGGCGCCGCCGACGAGCAGGACGTAGACCACCCCGCCCGAGGGCGGCCAGCGCGCCGGCCAGGGTGAAGGCGACCAGCTTGTAGCGGTACGGGTCCAGGCCCAGCACGCCGATCCGGCGCTCGTCGTCGCGCAGCCCGGCGAGCACCCGGCCGGTCGGGGACCCGGCCACCCGGTGCACCACGAACACGACCACGGCGAGGTACGCCAGCGCCAGCCAGTACAGGTTGACGGTGTTGGCCACGCCGACCAGGAAGTCCGGCAGGCCGCGGACGCGCCAGCGGCAGGCCCTCCTCGCCGCCGGTCAGCCCGCCGAAGTCGCGGGCCACCAGGATCGCGCCGACCTGGGCGAAGGCCAGCGTCACCATGGCGAACGCGATGCCGGCGGTCCGCAGCGCGACCGCGCCGAGCAGCGCGGCCAGGGTGGCGCTGCCGACGAGGGCGAGCAGCGCCGCCTGCCACAGCGGCAGACCGGCCTTGGTGACCAGCATGTCGGTGCCGTAGATGCCGGCGGCGAAGTAGAGCGCGTGCCCGAAGGAGAGCAGCCCGGTCCGGCCGAAGAGCAGGTCGTAGCCGGCGGCCAGGCCGCCGAAGATCAGGCAGATGGCGAGCAGTTGCAGGTTGCCGGGCGAGTTGACCGGCCCGTCGAGGATCCCGGGCAGCGGGATCGTCGAGTACGGCAGGACGCCGGCCACGACCAGCGCGACCAGCGGGCCGAACGCGGCCAACCGGCGCCAGCGCCCCGCGGCGGGGTGCGTCGAGCTCGGGCGGCGTCGCCGCGGGCGGGGCCTCGGCGCTCACCGGGACAGCCTGGGTCATGCCGTTGACCGCCCTTCCGGCGATGCCCTGCGGGCGGACCAGCAGCACGATCGCCAGCAGCGCGACCACGCAGATGTCGCCGAGCCCGGCGGTGCCGTAGTAGTTGACGAACTGCTGGACCAGGCCGACCGCGACCGCCGCGTACGCGGAGCCGACCACCGAGCCCATCCCGCCGATCACCACCACGATGAACGCGAAGATCAGCAGCGAGCCGCCCTGCGCGGGCGAGACGGAGCCGAAGTAGACCCCGCCGAGCGCGCCGGCCAGCGCGGCGGCGGCCCCGCCGATCGCGAAGACCAGCGTGAACGCCTTGCGCACGTCGATGCCGAGCGCGGTGACCATCTCCCGGTTCTCCACCCCGGCCCGGATCACCAGGCCGTACCGGGTGTACCGGAGGAAAGCCAGGAGCAGCGCCGAGCACCGGCCGCCGCCGCGAGCACCAGCAGCAGCGACGCGTTGGGCAGTTGCGCGCCGCCGATCGCCGGTCACCCGCCGGGTCCACTCCGGGCGCGGGAACGGCCGCGGCGTCGGCACCCCAGGTGGCCTGGAGCAGCGCCACCCCGGCCAGCGACAGCCCGACGGTGACCAGCACCTGCTCGATGGTCCGGGAGTACAGCGGCCGGATCAGCACCAGCTCGACCAGCGACCGCGACCAGCCGCTGCCGGCGACCACGCCGAACGCGACGGCCAGCACGAAGCCGAACCCGGTCGGGCCGGCGCCGGGCAGGTGGCCGGCCGCCCACCAGGTGCGCGTACGCGCCGACCGACGAGGAACAGCCCGTGCGCGAAGTTGAGCACGTCGGCCAGCCCGAAGACCAGCGACAGCCCGGAGGCGACCAGGAAGTAGAGCGCCGCCAGGCCGAGCCCGGTCAGCGTCAGCAGGATGAACGGTCGACATCAGGCGTGCACCCCCGCCGAGCCGACGCCGAGCAGCGACTGGTCAGCTCCGGCTCCGCCGAGCAGCTCGGTCGGCCGTCGCCGGTCCAGGCCACCTTGCCGGCGGCCAGCACGACCGCGTCGCGGGCCAGCCGGCGTACGACCGCCAGGTTCTGCTCGACCAGCAGCACCGGCACCGACTCGGCGACCCGTTCCAGCACCTCGGCCACCTCGGTCACCACCTTCGGCGCCAGACCCCTTGGTCGGCTCGTCGACCAGCAGCAGCCGGTTGTCGTTGAGCAGCACCCGACCGATCGCGAGCATCTGCTGCTGCCCGCCGGAGAGCGTACCGGCCCGCTGCTGGCCGCGCCGGTCCAGCTCCGGGAAAGAGCGCGAAGACCTGGTCGTACGCCGGGCGCCGCGCCGCGCCGCTCGGCCAGCCGCAGGTTCTCGGCGACGGTGAGCCCGGCGAACACGCAGCGGTCCTCGGGCACGTAGCCGAGCCCGCCGCGGACCAGCCGGTGCGTCGGCTGTGCCAGCAGCGCTCTGACGCGCCCATCCGCGATCGACGCCGCGGACCTCGCCGCCGCGCGGGGTGAGGCCGACGATCGCCCGCAGCGTGGTGGTCTTGCCGACGCCGTTGCGACCGAGCAGCACGGTCACGCCGGTCGGCGCGACGGTGAAGGAGACGCCCTGCAGGATGTGCAGCCCGGCGATCCGGACCGCACAGGTCGTCGACACTGAGGATCGGGTCGGTCGTCATAGCCCCTCCCCCAGGTAGGCCTCCTGCACGGCCGGGTTGGCCATCACCGCCTCCGGGGTGTCGCAGGCGAGCAGCGCGCCGTGGTGCATCACGGCGATCCGGTCGGCCAGGTCCAGGATGACGTCCATGTGGTGCTCGACCATGAGGACCGACCGGCCAGCTGTCGCCCGGTCAGGCCGCGGATGACCGCGACCAGCTCCGGTACGTCCTCGGCGCTGACCCCGGCCATCGGCTCGTCGAGCAGCATCACCGGTCGGCTCACCGGCGAGCAGCAGGGCGATCTCCAGCTTGCGCTTCTCGCCGTGCGCCAGGGTGCCGGCCAGCGCCGTCGCCCCGGTGGCCGAGGCCGACCCGGTCCAGCGCCGCGTCGGCGGCCGCGGCGACGCTCCCGGTCGACGCCGCCCGCCGCCACAGCGCCATCGAGCCGCCCGCGGTGCGCCTGGACGGCGAGCCGGACGTTCTCGCGCACGCGTCAGCGAGCCGAAGACCGACGACGCCTGGAAGGTGCGGCCCAGACCGCGCCGGGCCCGCCGGTGCGGCGGCAGGGCGGTGATGTCGTCGCCGTCCAGCCAGACCGTGCCCGCGGTGGGCTGGCGCAGCCCGGTGATCAGGTTGAACAGCGAGGTCTTGCCGGCGCCGTTCGGCCCGATGACGCCGAGGAACTCGCCGGGCGCGAGGTCGAGGTCGACGCCGTCGACGATGGCGACCTCACCGATCCGCCAGGTCAGCCCGCTGTGTGCGGAGCACGGCCAACTCGCTCAGCCCTTCATCGCGGCCGCCGGCGGGGCGACCTCGTCGCGCGCTGAGCGCTCTTCTCGAGCTTCGCGGTGAGCTGGTCGCCGCTGCCGGTCAGCTTCGCCTGGAACATCGGCTGGAGCAGGGCGTGGTCCTCGGCGCGGACGGTCATCTTGCCCTTGACCCCGTCGAAGCTCCAGCCCTCCAGCGCGGTGACCATCTTGTCGACGTCGTCCCCACCCTCCTGGACGGCCCGGACGACCATCTGCGCGGCGGTGAAACCGTCCGGGTTGAACAGGTCGAGGGTGCCGCCGACCGGCCTGCTCGCCGCCTGTGCTGGCCTCGGTGTCGCTGGCGCCGTCGAAGTAGTGCGACAGGAAGGAGATCTTCGCGCCGGCCGCGCCGAAGGTCGGCCAGGAGGCCCGGATGTCCAGGCCGGTGACGACCGTGGTGGAGGCGAGGACGCCCTGCTGGTCGAGGGTCTGCCACATGGCCGGGGCGGTGGTGCCCGCCCAGGCCACGAAGAGCAGGTCCGGCTTGGCCGCCTTGAGCTGGCTGGCGAACGGGGTGAAGTCGGTGGCGCTGGCCGGGGCGAGCACGCTGCTCACCGTCGCGCCGGCGCCGCCGATGACCGCCTTGACCGCGGCCTCGTTGGCTCTGCCGAACGCGCCGTCCTGGGCGAAGACCACGACCTTCTTGCCGGTCGCGTCGCCGATGAACGACTTGGCGGTCATCACGTCCTGGTACGACTGCCGGCCGGAGCGGAACGTGTACTTGTTGACGCCGGTCACCGCGTCGGTGGCGGCCGGGCCGGAGATGAACAGCACCTTGTTCTGCGCGGCGATCGGCGCGACCTGGAGCGCCACGCCGGAGGCGGTCGAGCCGGCGATGATCTTCGTGCCCTTGCCGATCAGGTCCTTCGCCGCGGAGACCGCCTTGGCCGGGTCGCCGGCGTCGTCGACCTCGGTCACCTCGATCGTCCGGTCGCCGACCTTGCTGGTGCCCTTGGTGGCGAAGTCCAGCCCGGCCTTGAACCCCTCGATGTACTGCTTGCCGTAGCTGGCCAGCGCGCCCGACTGGGAGTAGACGAGGCCGACCTTGACCGGCGCGGCGCTGTCGCCGCCGCCGGTGGCGGTGTCCTGCGGGCTGCCGCAGGCCGTGGCGGCAGCGCCGCGGCTATCATCGTCGCGGCGGTGACGAACACCCGCCGCATCGCCTTTACCGTCATGGCGACACACGCTAGGTGCATCAATGTGACCCGGACCATGTGCCCCGACGCCATATAAACGACGATGAGATGTAAGGAAGGGCCCCTTCTTAACACGCGCCGTTAAGAAGGGGCCCTTCCTGTGCGGAAACCGTTAAGAAGGGGCCCTTCCTTAACGCGCTGGGCGGGCGGCGCGGGCGGCTACCGCGGTGTCCGGCTGGTCGCTGAAGACACCGTCGAGGCCGAGCGAGAAGAACAGCTCGTACTCGGCCGTGATGTCGCCGCGGGCGTTCGGGTCGGTGCCGATCCGGTGGTCGGCCGGCCAGGAACTGGTTCTCCGCGCGGAACGTCCAGGCGTGCACGACCAGCCCGGTGCGGTGCGCGTCGCGGATCACGGCGGTCGGCGCGAGCAGCTTGCCGGTCGCGTCCCGGGGCACGAGCAGGTTCTTGTTGGCGCCGATGCCGTCCGCGTAGGTCGAGATCCACTTGAGGTTGGCCGGCGAGACCAGGTCCTGGTAGGTGCGCGGGTCACCGGCGACGACGAAGTCGTACGGCTTGCCGGCCGCGTCGAGCAGCTGGGCCAGCCGCACGTCGGTCATCCGGGCGCAGCTTGCGCAGGTTGGCGGTCTCGAACGACTGGATGATCACCGGCGAGCTCTTCCGGGTCGAGCCCGTTCGCGCGCAGCACGCGGACCAGCGGCTCCTCCAGCGCGAGCCCGATCGACTGGAAGTAGGTCGGGTGCTTGGTCTCCGGGTAGATGCCGATCGTCCGGCCGGTCCGCTTGCTCTCGGCCTTGGCCAGGTCGATGACCTCCTGCAGCGTCGGGATCGGCAGCTGGCCGTCGAAGGCGGTGTTGGTGACCCGCACCTGCGGCAGCCGCTCCTTGGCCCGCAGCGTCTTCAGCTCGGCCAGCGTGAAGTCCTCGGTGAACCAGCCGGTGATCGCGATGCCGTCGATGGTCTTGGTGGTCCGGCGCGCCGGCGAACTCCGGGTGGGCGGCCACGTCGGTGGTGCCGGAGATCTCGTTCTCGTGCCGGGCGACCAGGTGGCCGTCCTTGGTGGACACCAGGTCGGGCTCGATGAAGTCGGCGCCCAGCCGGATGGCCAGCCGGTAGGCCTCCAGCGTGTGCTCGGGCCGGTAGCCGCTGGCGCCGCGGTGGCCGATGACCAGCGGCTCGTTATGCCCCTGGCGCTCCTTGGCGCCTGCGGCGGCGGGCAGGACGCCCGGCGCCACGAGAGCGCCGGCACCGGCCAGGGTGAGGGAGAGTGCAGTACGTCGTCGCATGCGCCGCAGTCAATCGATCTCCGACGACCGGGGCTTAGCCACGCGGTGAACGTGGTAAGAAATGCCTGATGCGCCGCTCCCTGCAACACCCCGCCCGGCTTGTGCCGTTGGCGTTCCTCGGCGCCGTAGTGGTCGGCACGCTGTTGATGATGCTGCCGGCGGCGCGGGTGGACCCCGGCGGGACGCCGTTCGTCACGGCGCTGTTCACCGCGACCTCAGCCGTCTGCGTGACCGGGCTGGCGGTTGTGGACACCGCCACCTACTGGACCGGTTTCGGGCAGGTACTGCTGACCGTGCTGACCCAGATCGGCGGCTTCGGCATCATGGCGCTGGCCACCCTGCTCGCGCTGCTGGTGTCGCAGCGTCTGGGGCTGCGCAGCCGGCTGATGGCCCAGGCCGAGGACTCCTCGCTGAAACTCGGCGACGTGCGCTCGCTGCTGGGCCGGATCGCGCTGACCATGGCGGCCTTCGAAACGGTCATCGCGGTGATCGTCGGGGGGCGGTTCTGGCTGGGGTACGACTACTCGCTCGGCAAGGCCGCCTGGTACGGCGTCTTCCATTCGGTGCAGGCGTTCAACAACGGGGGCTTCGCGCTGTTCAGCGACTCGCTGGTCGGGTTCGTCGACGACCCGTGGATCTGCCTGCCGCTGACCATCGGGGTGATCGCCGGCGGGATCGGCTTCCCGGTGCTGTTCGAGCTGTTCCGCGAGATCGGCCGGCCGTCGACCTGGTCGACGCACACCCGGCTGACCGTGTTCGGCGGCATCGTGCTGCTCTTCTTCGGCTTCTTCTCGCTGCTCGGCACTGGAGTGGGACAACCCCGACACGCTCGGCCCGCTCGGTGTCGGCGAGAAGATGCTGGCGGCGTTCTTCCAGGACGCGATGACCCGTTCCGGCGGGTTCAACACGGTCGACGTGGGCGCCTTCCACAGCGAGTCGCTGGCCCTGTCGACCGCGCTGATGTTCATCGGCGGCGGCAGCGCCAGCACCGCCGGCGGCATCAAGCTGACCACGTTCTTCCTGCTCGCCTTCGTGATCCTGGCCGAACTGCGGGGCGAGCCGGACGTGGTGATCGGCAAGCGGCGGATCGCGGAGACCACCCAGCGCCAGGCGATCACGGTCGCCCTGCTCGGCGTCGGCCTGGTCGCGGCCGGCACGTTCGCCCTGCTGGAGGCGACCACGAACGTCTCGTTCGAGGCCGCGCTGTTCGAGGTGACGTCGGCGTTCGCCACCGTGGGGCTGTCCACCGGGATCACCCCTGGCCTGCCGACGGGCGCGCAGCTGGTCCTGGTCGTTTTGATGTTCATCGGCCGGGTGGGGACGATCGCGGTAGGGTCGGCCATTGCCCTGAACACCCAGCGCCGGCTGTACCGATACGCGGAGGAGCGACCCATCGTTGGCTGACAAGGCACGCGACGACGAGAACGTCGTCGTGATCGGGCTCGGTCGGTTCGGCGGCGCGGTCGCCGGATCGCTGCAGAAGCTGGGTCACGAGGTGCTCGGCATCGACAACGACCCCAAGCTGGTGCAGGAGTGGTCGGAGCGGCTGACCCACGTGGCCGAGGCCGACTCGACCGACGAAGAGGCGCTGCGCCAGCTCGGCGTCGCCGACTTCACCCACGCGGTGGTCGGCATCGGCACGCACATGGAGCAGAGCATCCTGACCGTGCTGGCGCTGGTCGAGATCGGCGTGCCGCACATCTGGGCCAAGGCGATCTCGGCCAAGCACGGCAAGATCCTCTCCTCGGTCGGCGCGACCAAGGTGATCTTTCCGGAGTCGGCGATGGGCGACCGGGTCGCCCATCTGATCACCAGCCGGATGATCGACTTCATCGAGTTCGACGACGACTTCGCGATCGCCAAGACCCGGGTGCCGCAGGCGGCCGTCGGCAGGACACTGGCCGAGCTCGGGCTGCGTGGCCGCCACGGCGTCACCGTCGTCGGCGTCAAGGAGCCCGGCAAGGAGTTCGCGTTCGCGACTCCCGACATGGCCATCCCGCCGAACGCGACGCTGATCGTCTCGGGCACCGTCGGCAAGGTCCAGAAGTTCGCCGCGACGACCTAGTCGTCCGCGCCTTCCTAGCTTTTCCCCTTGCCTCCGCCGGGACCGCCGCCGCCGGGACCGCTCGAATCCTCCCCGGCCTTCTTGGGCGGCTTCGGTGGCTTCGCCGGCTTGGGCTTTGTCTTGTCCACAACCGGCTGCTTCGCCGCGGGCTTCCGCGTGGTCGTCGTGCTGGCCGTGGTCACCGTCGACAGCTTCGGCACGCAGAACGCGCCGTCGAGCCGGAACTCCATCGGGAACGCATTGGACTTCGTGTAGCTGCCGGTCAGCCGGATGCCGGCCGAGCCGCCGGCCGGCACTGCCGACGAACCGGCCGGACGCAGCACGACGGCGCTCCCTCGCTGTTCCACCGTGGCCGACCCGGCCCGCGTCACCTTCTGGTCGCCGGGGAAGGTGAACGCCAGCGACCAGTCGTCGACCGGCACGCGGCCGGCGTTGACCACGGTCACATCGGCGTCGAAAGCCCGCCCCGAGTCCCGGCGCAGCGCGTAGTTGACCTCGCATTCGGGTCTGTCCGCGGCGGCCGTCGCCGGGGCGGCCAGGGCGGCGGTCGTCGGGCCGGCCGGGTCGTCGCCGCCACCGGCCGCGAAGCCGATGCCGGCGGCGCCGAGGACGACCACGGCCGCCGCGGCCGAGAGCACCTGGCGGCGCCGGCCGGCGAGCAGGTCACGCAGTGCGGGCCGGGCGGACGCGGTCTGGATGCCGGCGGCGGGCGCGACCCCGCGGGCCGCGTTCTCCGCGCGGTCGTCCGTCCGCGGCAGGATCGTGGTGCCGCCGGCGCCGTTCGCCGCACCGGGGATCGGCGCCGGCGAGACCGGCCGCGGCAGATGGCCGCCGGCAGCGGCGAGCACCGCCACCACCTCGGCGCTGGTCGGCCGGTCCCCGGGCGCCTTGGCCAGGCACCGCGTGCAGAGGTCGGCCACCTCGGCCGGCAGCCCGTCGAGGTCTGGCAGCGGTTCCGGCTCGGCGTGCAGGTGGGCGCGGAGCAACTCGGCGCGGGACCGGCCGGGCCAGGGCAGCCGGCCAGCGAGGCACCGGTAGAGCAGCAGGCCCAGCCCGTAGACGTCGGCCGCCGCTGACACCTGACCGCCGTCGAGGCGCTCCGGCGCGATGTAGGCCGGCGTCCCGAGCAGTGAGCCGTCCGGGCCGGTCTCCTGCTCGCCGACGACGGCCGAGATGCCGAAGTCGAGCACCTTGGCACCGACCGCGGTCAGCATCACGTTGCTCGGCGTGACGTCGCGGTGCACCACGCCGCGGGCGTGCGCGGCGGCCAGCGCCGAGGCGACCTCGGCGCAGATCGCCACCGCGTCCTGCCACGGCATGGGCGTCGCGCACGCGGCCAGCGGCACACCGTCGATGAGCTCCATCACGACGTACGGGACGCCGCCGGACTCGCCGTAGTCGTAGACGTTGGTGATGTGCGGGTGGCTCAACCGCGCGGCGGCCTGCGCCTCGGTGCGGATCCGCTCACGGAACACCTGGTCCGCGGCGAGCGAGGGTGCGAGCACCTTGACCGCGACCTGACGGCCGAGCACCTCGTCGTAGCCGCGCCAGACCACGGACATCCCGCCCGAGCCGAGCCGCTCCACCAGTCGGTAGCGACCACCCACCCCACCCATGGCAAAGGTGTTGCCCGCTGCTGGGCGGTTCGAACCCGAAGGGTCAGATTCGGTCAGGATCGATGCAATCAGCCGGTCAGCCGTTGGCGAGGAGCTGGTCGACCGGTGCGTACTCGTCGGTGAGCGGCTCGGCGTCGCCGACGAACGCGGCCAGCTCGGCGCCGGTGACGATAGTGGTCTGGCCGCCGTCGTCGTCCTCGGTGAGCCGCATCCTGAGCTGCTCCATCGGCAGCGGAGCGGGCGAGGCCACGATGACGAAGTTGGAACCCTGCTCGCCGGCCAGCGACCGCTCCGGCGCGATCAGCGCCACGTGCGCGAACTCGGCCTGCACGGTGGCCACCTCGGCCTTGATGAAGCGCAGCGGCGGGTAGTCGATGACGTTCTGCGCGTAGATGCCGTTGGGCCGGACCACCCGCCGGATGTCGGCGGCCATCTCCCGGGTGGCCAGGTGCCACGGCACGACCAGATGGCCGAACGCGTCGCCGATCACCAGGTCGGCGCTGGCCGACGGGCGCTCGGCGACCAGCATCCGGGCGTCGCCCACCTTTGTGGTCAGATCCGGACCCTGGCGCACGCCAAGCTCCCGCTCGTCGAGCTCGACCAGCGCGCCGTCCAACTCGTACACCTCGTTGCTGGAACCGGGCCGGGTGGCGGTGACATAGCGGGGCATGGTGAAGCCGCCGCCGCCGAGGTGCACGGCGTCGATCCGCTCGGTGCCGGGCGCGACCGCGCCGGTCACCGCACCGAGCCACCGGGTGTACGCGAACTCGAGGTACGTGGGGTCGTCGAGGTCGACGAACGAGTGCCGGGCGGAGTTGAGGAACAGCGTCCGGCCGCCGTCGCGGGCGGGATCCGGGACGACCGCCGCGCAGTGGTACGCGGTCTCGATGTCGCACGGCGTCGGCGCGGCCGTGGAGAGTCCGGCGCCGGCCAGGCCGAGCACGGCGAGCAGCGCGCCGGCCCGACTGGTGCCGGCCAGCGCGAGCTTGTGGGTGCGCCGCAGGTACCAGCCGACGGCCAGGCCGGCCACGCCGAGCGCGACGGCCAGCGCGATCAGGATGACCGAGGTGGGCAGCGCGGCGACCAGGATGAACCCGGTGACCAGCGTGGCGGTGACCGCGCCCAGCGTGCCCACGCTGGACAGCTTGCCCACCACCTGCCCGGTGTTGCGCAGGTCGCCGAGCTGGAGCTTGACGACCAGCGGGGTGACCGCGGACAGCAGGAACGCGGGGATGAACACGGCCAGCGCGGTGAGCAGCAGGATTCCGCTGACCGCACTGCCGCGCAGCGCCTCCCCCGCGTAGCGGACCACCGGCAGGGTCACCGCGGTGGCGATGCCGGCGAGCACCAGCGCGCCCGGCAGCAGCGTGCGCGGGTCGCGCCGGTCGGCGATCCGGCCACCGGTCCAGGCGCCGTAGGCGATCGCCGCCAGCGCCACGCCGATGACCGAGCTCGTCACCTGGAGCGTGACGCCCAGGTAGGGACCGACCAGGCGCAACGCGACGGTCTCCAGGACGAGCACGGCACCGCTCGCGAGGAACACCAGGAAGGCGGCGAGGCCCCCGGGAAGTGGACGCCGTTCGGGGGCTTCGACCGCTGCCGCGGTGCTCTGATCCATCCGGTCAGGGTACGGGGATCAAAGCATGGAGAGGTGCACGTGGTTGGTGTGGTCAGCGGCCGGGCTGCCACCACCGCTGTACGACTTCCAACCCGTGCCAGGCATCCAGATCCTTCGATACCAGATGACATAGAGTACGCCGAGCGCGTTGGCGTTCTTGATGAAGTACGACGCGAGATTGTCGCCGTAGGTCTTGTCGCCGCCGGTCGCGCTCTTGTCCTGGAAGCCGCCGGCCGCCGCGGAGAAGTCGCAGGCCCGGCCCTTCGGGTGCTCGCCGCCACCACCCGAGCGGTGGCACGAGGTGTAGCGCTTGAACCCGTCGGACTGCGCCTGCCGCAGGGCGTGCAGCGTGCGCGGGGTGATGCAGCCGCTGGCCGGGGTCGGGTCGTCGATGCTGCACGACTCCGAGGGCCACGAACCGTCGGAGTTGCGCGGTGCCGGCTTGGCCGCCGGCGAGTTGGGGTTGATGTAGCCGGCGCTGGTGACGCCGCCGCCGACGCTGCGCAGCGCGCGCTCGGCGTCTTCCTTGCGCTTCTTGAGGGTGGCGACCTGCTTCTGCTGCTCGCGGATCTCGGCGTCGAGCTGGGCCTTGGCCTGCTGCGCCGCCTCGTGCGCGTCCGCGTAGCCGCGCAGGGCACCCGCGTCGCGCTGGGCCATCACCTCCAGGCTGCCGGCGCGCGCCAGGAAGTCATCCGGCGAGGCGCTGTTGAGCAGCGCGGAGAGGGTGGTGAGGCGGCCCGTGCGGTAGGACTCGACGGCCATCACGCCGACCTGGGTCCGCATGACCTCGACCCGGGTGTCGAGCGATTTGACCTCTTTGTTGAGGCGGAACGCCCGCTTCTTCGAGTCGTCGAGCAAGCGCTGCGCCTCGATCTGGCCCTTGGCGGCCGCCTCGAGGTTGTCGCGCAGCTTCTTCTCGTCGTTTTCCTTGGGTGCGGGATTCGGCGCGGCGTACGCGCCGGTGACTGGAGCACCGGTAGCGACCACCACGGCCGCGAGCAGCGCGGCGAGCAGGACACTCCACCGGCGTCGCGTAACCGTCCGAGGCACTGCGATTCCCTTCCGTCACAATGGATCCCCCGCTGACCGCCGGACAGAGTACCCGATCAGGGGGCGTCCGGCGGTCCCGCGAAGTTCCCTCACTAATGACCGGAAGGCAGTGCGAGGCGTTCGCCTCGCGCTGGGTGAGGACCCTCATTCGCACGGTCACGGAATGAGTGCGGCGGCCACCGTTCGCCAGGTCTGGTCGTCGATGGCCGCGAGCAGGCCCTCGCCCGGGTCGGGAGTGACCACGTACTCCGCGCCGTCGAGCCGGCGGACGACGCCGCCCGCCTCGCGCACGAGCAGGGCGCCGGGCGCGTGGTCCCACGGCCAGGTGCGCCAGGACATCGCGAACTGCTGCTTGCCCGCGACCAGGTCGAGGTACTCCCGGCCGGCGCAGCGCTGGCCGGCGGTGACCTCGCCCAGCCGGTCGCCGTCGCTCTCCACCTTGGCCCGCAGGTTGGCCGGGTAGTAGGTCGGCGCCGCGACACCACGCAGCCGTTCCGGCGGGACCGGCGCGGCCGGCTCGACCCGCACGTCGTCCAGGAACGTGCCGCCGCCTGCCACGGCGTACCCCATCAGGTCGTCGATCGGGTCGTAGATCCACGCGGCCGCCGTGCCGTCGGCGTCGACCAGCGCGACCATCAGGCAGAACGGCCCGCGGCCGGAGGCGTAGTTGGCGGTGCCGTCGATCGGGTCGACGATCCACGCCGGCTCCGGGCCGCCGATCCGGCCGAGCACCGACGAGTCGGCGGCGTAAGCCTCCTCGCCGACGACGACCGACCCGGGCAGCAGATCGCTCAGCCCCGCCGTCAGCGCCTCCTCGGACCGGCGGTCGGCGACGGTGACCAGGTCGCCGGGCCCCTTCTCACTGATCTCCGAGGCCTTCAGGTGCTGGTAGGAGGGAAGGACGACGGTCGCGGCGACGTGCCGCACCAGCGCGCCGACCTGGCTGCCGAGTTGTGCGTCGATCACATTTTTCCTAGTTGCGTGGGGGGAGCTTGACCACACTGACGAAGAACTCGTCAATCTGGCGGACGACCGAGATGAAGCGCTCGAAGTCCACGGGCTTGGTGACGTAGGCGTTGGCGTGCAGTTGGTAGCTGCGCAGGATGTCCTCGTCGGCGGCCGACGTGGTCAGCACCACCACCGGGATCCGGCAGAGCTCGTCGTCCTTCTTGATCTCGGCCAGCACCTCGCGGCCGTCCCGCCGGGGCAGGTTGAGGTCGAGCAGGATCAGGTCGGGGGCGACCGCGTCCGCGTACCGGCCCTCGCGGCGCAGGTAGGCCAGCGCCTCGGCGCCGTCGGAGACGACGGTCAGCCGGTTGCGCAGCTTGTGCTCCTCGAACGCCTCCTGCGTCATCAGCACGTCGCCCGGGTCGTCTTCGACCAGGAGCACCTCGATCGGGCTCTTGCCGTCCGCTGGAGCGGTCATGCCGCCACTTCCTTTACACCGGTCGTGTCGTGGGTGGGTTCGGCCTGAGCGGGTGGCTGGTCCCCGGCCTGGGTGTCGTCGTCGCTCGACTGCTCCGCCATGACCGGGAGGGTGAACCGGATGACCGTGCCCTCGGTCGCCTCGACGTCGATCCAGATCCGGCCGCCGTGGTACTCGACGATCTTCTTGGCGATGGCCAGCCCGATGCCGGTGCCCGGGTACGCGTCCTTGGAGTGCAGCCGCTGGAAGATCACGAAGATCTTGTCGGCGAACTCGGGCTCGATGCCGATGCCGTTGTCGGCGCAGCTGATCTCCCACTCGTCGCCGACCCGGCGCGCGGAGACCTCGACCCGGGGTGGCACGCCCGGGCGGCGGAACTTGAACGAGTTGCTGACCAGGTTGGTCAGCAGGTTCGTCAGCAGCGCGTCCTCGCCGAGCACCGTCGGCAGGTCGTGGAAGACGAGCTCGCCGCCGGCGTACTCACGGGCGCTGTCGGTCTGGCTGCTCACCTCGGCCATCACCCGGTCGAGGTCGACCTCGGTGAAGCCGGCGGTGACCCGGCCGATCCGGGAGAACGCCAGCAGGTCGTTGATCAGGCGCTGCATCCGCTGCGCGCCGTCGACCGCGAACGCGATGTACTGGTCGGCCCGCTCGTCGAGCTGGCCGGCGTAGCGGCGCTGCAGCAGCTGGCAGAAGCTGGCCACCTTGCGCAGCGGCTCCTGCAGGTCGTGCGAGGCGACGTAGGCGAACTGCTCCAGGTCACGGTTGGACCGGATCAGCTCCTCGGCCTGGCGCTGGAGCTGGCCGTTGACCCACTCGATGCGCTCGCGGGCAGCGCCGACCTCGGCCAGGTCCGCGGCGATCTGCTGGCGCATCGCGTCGACGTCGTCGGCGAGCCGGCTCAGCTCCGGCGGGCCGGTGCCGGTGATCTTCCGCTGGTAGTCGCCGGCCCGCACGTCACGCACCTGGTCGGCCAGCTCGGTCACCGGCCCGATCACCATCCGGTTGAGCGACACCAGCAGCGCGACGCCGGCCACGATGACCACCGCGGCCGCGACGACCAGCAGGAACACCAGCGTGTTGCCGGTGTCGCGGGCGCTTGGCGGCGCCCTCCTCGCGGATCTTGAGGATCATCCCCTGCAGCTCGTCGACCGAGGCACGGATCTCGTCGAACCGGGTGCGGGCCTGTTCGGTGATGGCCGCCTGCGCGGTCGCCCGGTCAGTAGCGGCGATCACCGGCTCCGCGACGGCGGCGCGCCAGGCCGCCGCCTGCTGCTCCACCCGGTCGAGCTGGCGGCCGATGTCCGGATCGTCATCGAGCAGCGGCCGCATCGTCCGCGAGCAGCGTTCTTCTCGATCTCCAGCCCGGAGGTGTACGGCACGAGGTCGGTCCGGTCGCCGCTGACCGCGTACCCCCGGATGCCGGTCTCCTGGTCGACCAGCGCCGTCAGCAGGCTTTCCGCGTTGGCCCGCAACGGGCCGGTCTTGTTGAGCAGCGTGTCGAGGTGGTTGCGGTTCTGGGCGGCGACCGCGGCGGCGAACACCGCGATCAGCACCAGCACGACGCCGACCACCGACGGTCAGCGTGACCACCCGCCGGCGCAGGGTCCACGTCCTCATCGGCCACCACCCCGCGCTGACCAGCAGCATCGCGACGTCGTCGGCGAGCGGGCCGCCGTTGCCGTCTTCGGCCCGGCCGACCAGCCAGCCGGGCAGGTCGGCGAGCGGCACGTCGCGTCGGCCGTCGCGACCAGGTCGACCAGGCCGGGCACGTCGAGCCGCTCGTCGCCGCGCGCCCACCCGCCCCTCGATCAGGCCGTCGGTGTACATCAGCAGGGACCAGTCATCGCTGTCGAACTCCAGGTCGTAGGCGCGCGGCCGGCGCGGCGCGACGCCGAGCAGCAGGCCGCTGGGCGCCGGCACGGGTGCGACCCTACCGCCGGAGAGCAGCAGCGGCGGCGGATGCCCGGCCAGCCGGACGGTCGCCCGGTTGGCGGCCAGGTCGATCCGGACGGTGGCGACCGTCGCGAAGATCTCCTGCAGCCGCCGCTCGCTGATCAGCACCTGCTCCAGCGCGGGCAGCACCGCGTCGTCGGGCACCCGGGCGAGCACCAGCGCGCGCCAGGCGACCCGCAGCATCACGCCCGAGCGCGGCCTCGTCGACGCCGTGCCCGCAGACGTCGCCGACGATCAGGTCGACGCGGTCGGGTGTGGTCTGCACCACGTCGTAGAAGTCGCCGCCGATCAGCGCCGCGTGCCGGCCGGGCCGGTAGAACGGGTGCACCGCGGACCCGGTCGGTCTCCATCAGCGGGTGGGGCAGCAGGCCGCGCTCCAGCCGGGCCGACTCGGCCTGGCGCAGCTCGACCTCGCGCAGCCGGCGGGCGTTCTCGTCGGCCCGCTTGCGCTCGACCGCGTAGCGCAGCGCGCGGGTCAGCAGCACCCCGTCGACCTGGCCCTTGACCAGGTAGTCCTGGGCGCCCTCGGCGACCGCGACGACGCCGAGGTGCTCGTCCTGCCGGCCGGTCAGCACGCAGACCGCGGCGCCGCTGGACAGCGCCAGCACCTGGCGCAGCCCGTCCAGCCCCTGCGCGTCGGGCAGGCCCGAGGTCGAGCAGCACGCAGTCGGCGCCGGCGATCCGCGGGCGGGCCTCCGCCAGGCTGGTCGCGATCACCAGGTCGATCGGCCGCCTCGGCCTCGGCGAGCAGCTCACTGACCAGGAAGGCGTCGCCGTCGTCGTCCTCGACCAGCAGCACCCGCAGCCGCTCGCGCGGCGGACCGCTGCGCGCGCCGGCCCCTGCGGTACGGCACACCGGGGAACCGGCCAGCCGACCCGCTGCTCGGGTCACGCCGCAGACCGAGCCTGATGTCCGGCTCCTCGTGCTGCTGATCCTGTTTGCCCCCACTCAACTGACCCCGCGGTGTGCAACCGTATGGCACCGTGCACCGACCGTGCCAGGCGGACCCGCCGAGCGGTTCACGCCTGCGGATCTAAGGTGTTCTCACTTTGCGCGAGGGAGGCGTGGGTGTCACGCTGGAGTCCAGGAGCCGATCCGCACCGGTCCGGGCAGCCCCCGGCCACCGGGCGTCTGACCCGGCCCCGCCGGCGGGCGTGGCCGCCTCGTGGCGGTCGCGGTCGCTCGGTCGCGGTCGGCGCCGATCAGTCTGCTCGACATCCGCGCCCCCGCCCCGAAGCCGGTCCGCGCGCCGGCCGGCGAGTTCAGCGCCGGCCGGGCCGTACGAGCACGTCGCAGAGCGTCGCGGCCCGGACGCACGTCGCCGGCAGCCCGGCCAACGAGCAGGTCGCGTGACTACCTGGTGCAGCACGCTGCGGGGGCTCGGCCTGGAGACCGAGGTGCAGGACACCGTCGGCGCCGGAGGCCGGCAGCTCAGCGGGGCGGCGGGCGGGGCGACCGTGGCCCGGGTCCGCAACGTGGTCGCCCGGACTGCCCGGCACCGACCCGACCGGCCGGGTGTTCCTGGTCGCGCACTACGACTCGGTGCAGGTCGGTCCGGGCGGCAACGACGACGGCGGCCGGCACGTCGACGATCCTGGAGGTGGCCCGCGCGCTGACCACCGGCCCCCGGCCCCGCAACGACGTCGTCTTCGTGCTCACCGACGCCGAGGAGGCGTGCCTCTGCGGCGCCGCCGCGTTCGCCGCCAGCCACCCGCTGGCCGCCGACGGCGGCGTGGTGCTCAACCTCGAGGCGCGCGGCTCCACCGGCCCGGTGATCATGTTCGAGACCTCGCGCGAACAACGCGAAGCTGGTGGACGTCTTCGGCCGGGCCGCGCCGCACCCGGTCGGCACCTCGTTCGCCGTCGAGGTCTACCGGCTGCTGCCCAACGACACCGACTTCACCGCCGTTCCTCGAGCAGACGACTTCGTCGGGCTGAACTCGGCCTACATCGACGGCGGCGCGATCTACCACACCCCGCTGGACACTCCGGCCTCCATGGACCGGGGCAGCCTCCAGCAGCACGGCGACAACGCGCTCGGCCTGGCCCGGGCGTTCGGCGCGCACCGACCTGGCCGACGCTGCGCGCCGGCGGCGACGCCACCTACTTCCCGGTGCCCGGCGCGCTGGTCCGCTACCCGGGCTGGCTCACCTGGCCGCTGGCCGTGCTCGCGCTGGCCTCGTCGGTCGCTCTGGGCTGGCGTGCTACCGGCGCAGCGGCCGCGCGGCCTGGCCGGCCGGGTGGCCGCCGGCTTCGGGCTGGCGCTGGTGCCGATCGTCGTCGCGCCGGTCGCCGCCCAACTGCTCTGGCTGGCGGTCACCGCGATCCGCCCCGGGTACGCGGAGCTGCTCGACCCGTACCGGCCGACGTCTGGTACCGGCTGGCCGTCGTGCGCTCGCCGCCGACCGTCCTGTTCACCTGGTACGCGCTGACCCGCCGCCGGATCGGCCCGGCCGCGCTGGCCGTCGGCGGGCTCGGCCTGGCTGGCCGTGCTCGGGGTGGTGCTCGCCGCGGTCGGCGCCGGGCGGCGCGTACCTGGCCACACTGCCGGCGCTGGCCGGCGCCCTCGGCGGGCTGGTCGCGCTGCGTGCCCGGCGACGGACCGTGGCCGGTGGTGGCGGTGACGGCCGGCGCCGCCGTCGGCGTGGTCATCCTGCTGCCGACCGTGGTGCTGCTCTTCCCCGCGCTCGGCATGGCGATGGGCGGGGTCGGCCGCGCTGTTCGCGATGCTGCTCGGCCTGGCCGCCCTGCCGGTGCGTCGACCTGCTGCTACCCGCAGGCCGGCGGCCAGCGCGGCCTGGTCGCGCTGCGGGCCCGCCGGATCGGCGCTGCGGCGTGCCGGTGCTGGCGCTGGTGGCGACGCTGGTGCTCGCCGGCGTCGGCGTTCGCGGTCGACCGGTTCGACGCCGGCACACCCGGTGCCGACCCACCTGATGTACGCGCTGGACGCCGACACCGGCCAGGCCCGCTGGGTCAGCTACGAGTCGTCCCGCAGCCGTGGACGGCCGGCTACGTCTCGACGTCGTCCAAGGAAGACCTCGGTCGCCGACTTCCCGGAGATCGGCGGCGCGGAGCTGCGGGCCGGCCCGGCGCAGGCGGCGAACCTGCCGCCGGCCGCGGTGAGCGTGCTGTCCGACACGACCTCGGGCGGCGAGCCGCACGCTGCGGCTGCAAGGCTCGTGCCGCAGCGGTCCGGTGCGACTGGCCGCCCTGCACGTCGACGAGCGCTGACGCGACCGTGGAACGGGCCAGCGCCGGCGGCTTCCCGGTGCCGGTGGAGCCGCGGACGGGCCGTGGTCGTTCGGGCTGGTCTTCCACGCGCCGCCGGCCGACGGCTTCGAGGTCGAGCTGACCCTGCGGCCGACCGGCACCGGGCCGGTCCGGATCCGGGTCGAGGACGGCAGCGACGGGCTGGACAGCCTGCCGGGCTTCCGCGCCCGACCGGCTGGTGTGGGTGTGATGGGCAGCCACAGCTCGGAACTCGTGCTGGTCGCCAAGACCTATACCTTCTGATCCCCTGTACGCGCGTGGGCCCCGCGGCCGGATCACCGGCGGCGGGGCCCAGAGCGGGACGGGTCAGGCCGCGCGGTGGCGGCCGATCGCGCGGGTCAGGCGGCGCCGGCGGCGCAGCAGGGTCATGCCGAGCCCGGCGATGACGAAGGCGACGGCGATCCCGGTCAGCCGCATGACGTTGGCGCTCGGGATGAGCTTGTTGTCCTCGGACTGGAGGGTGACCACCTCGGGGCCGGCGGTGCCGGCGGCCGCGCCCGGCTCCGGTGTGGCCTGGAGTCTCGGCGTGTTCTCGAGGTCCGCCGTGGTGCTCGAGCCGGAGCCGCTGTAGTTGAGGCCGGTGGTGGGCGAGGTCTGCCAGTCGAACGGGGCGATCGACGGTGTGTCGCCCGGGGTGGCGTCGCCGCCGCTGTCGCCTAGGCCGTTGTCTCCCCCACCGCCGTCGCTGTAGCCGCCGTCGCCGTAGCCGGGGTCTGCGTAGCCCGGGTCTACGTAGCCCGGGTCTACGTAGCCGGGGTCTACGTAGCCCGGGGTCTGCGTACCCGGGGTCTGCGTAGCCGGGGTCGATATAGCCCGGGTCGGTGTAGCCGGGCCGGGTCGATGTAGCCGCCGTCGTTGCCGGAGGCACCGTTGTCGAGAACCGTGCCGTCCGTGTACGGGCCGCCGCTGTTCGGCAGGCCGTCACTCTGAACCGTGCCAGGCACGGTTCCGTCGCTGTAACCGTCGGAGGAGACGCTGGTGTCGACCGCGTCAGGCTGCGGAGCGACCGGTACCGGGTCCGTGTCTGGCTCGGTCGGGTCGACCGAGCCGTGCGGCAGTTGGTTGGTCGCCGTAGGTGTCGGAGTGGGTCGCGCGGTCGGCGTCACCGTCGGAGTGGGTGTCGGCGTCGGAGTCGCTGACGGCGTCGGCGTCGGCGCTTTGCGGGCTGCCGACTCGATCACCGGCGCGGCCGGGCAGGTCTGCGCGATGCTGAGCTCGCGGGCCACTCCGGTGATGCCCGCGACCCCGGAGGTCAGCCGAGAGCCGCGCTCCACGGCCAGCCAGGCGCGGTCGGCCAGGATGCCGCCGTCGGCGCTGGGCGCCTTCCGGGTCACCTGCCCCTGCTCGGGCGTCGTGAACGTCCCGGTGAGCGAGCCGAAGTCGCCGGTACGGGCCCGCTCACCGGGCAGTTCGAAGACCCAGACGTCGCGGTCCGCGTACGGCCCGCCGCCCAGGTCCGCGGCGCATTTCTGGCTGCCGACCTCGACGGCCGTGGTGGGCACGCGTAGCGGCAAGACGTTGACGTACATCTCCGCGCTGGCCACCGTCGGCGCGGCGACACCCAGCCCGCCGCCCAATGCCGCCGCTGTCAAGATCGCCCGCAGCGATCGTCCTCTCATCCCGTTCCCCCGAATCAGACATGAGACGCACCCAGGTGCGATCGTGCCCGATTCAGGCCGAGAATGTGGAGATTCCCCGCAAAAGGCCCATTACCTACTTGTGCCTGAAGTGCACGAACAAGCGGCCGAAGTTCTTCGAGTCCTTCTCGACCCGGTGGTAGAGCTGCTTGACGTCCTTCTGGTCGAGGAACCGCAGGACCTTCTTCTTCAGAGCGCCAGAGCCCTTGCCGGGGATGATCTCGACGAGGGTGGCCTTCTTGGCCACCGCCTCGTCGATGATCCCGCGGAGCGCACGGTCGATGTCGTGGCCGCGGTTGTAGATCTCGTGCAGGTCCAGTTTCAGTTTCACCGGGGCTTGACCTTCGACTCGACCCGCTCCAGCGCCTGCGCGTAGTCAGGGTGCTCGGCATGCATCGCCGCCGCGATCCGCAGGTGCGTCAGCGCCTCCGACGTGCGGCCCTGCCGCTCCAGCGTGCGGCCCAGCACGTGGTGGGCGTAGTGGTCGCTCGGGTCCCGGTCGACCAACGCCCGCAGCTGCTCCTCCGCACGGCCGAGCTGGGCCGTCTGGAAGTAGGCGCGGGCCAGCAACTGGCGCACGGACGCGTTGTCGGGCTCGGCCGCCACGATCGGCTCCAGCAGCCGCGCCGCCCCGGTCGGGTCACCGGCTTCGAAGAACAGGGTCGCCCGGCGGTACTCCTCCAGGAGATCCATTTGCCACCTCCACCTCAGTCAGGGCCGCCGCAGCGACCACGCCCGCACACCACCGAGAATGCCGGCGGTGTTCGGCACCACGACCACGTCGTCACCCATCCGGACCAGCTGCTCCGGCCGCACCAGGCGGGAGTTGCCCCCGCCGAGATAGAGCCGGTCCCAGAGGAAGACCGGCCGCAGCCCGTCGACCACCGTGCGGACCCGCCGCGACCAGAACGCGTCGCCGAGCCGGCGGCGTTCGTGCTCACCGATGTACGTGTCGTAACTCATGCCCCAACGCACCGGGGCCTGGGAGAATTCCAGGTGCGGCGCGAGCGCCCCACCGTCGAAGAGGGCGAGGCCGAGCCCGGTGCCGAGGGTTATCACCAGCTCCAGACCGGCACCGGCGACCACACCGGCACCATGCACCTCAGCGTCGTTCAGCACCAGCACCGGCGTGCCGAACGCCTCGGCCAGCCCCGCCTGCGCGTCGAACCCGGTCCAGTCGGTGACCAGCTCGGGGTCGACCTTCGTACGCGGCCCGGATCGGGTCACGTAGTGCGGGGTCGCCACGACCACGCCGTGGCGGATCATGCCGGGCATGCCCACCGTGACCCGGTCAGCCGTGGGCAGGCGGGCGGCAAGATCCAACAGCGTCTTCACGAAGAGCGCGGTGGGCAGGGGGTACGGCGTCGGCACCCGCAACGGCCGGGCCCGCATCGTGCCCGCCTCGTCAAGGACCGAGGCCTTGATCCCACCGCCCCCACAGTCGATGGCCAACGTCGTCACCACCCGCTCAGTCTGCCGTCCGGAGCGGCGTCGCACTGAACGGAGCCCAAGATCGACGGTCCGCCGGATACCCTTTACGCGCCATGACCACGCTGATCGCCAAGGACCTCGCCGCCGGCCACGGCGACAAGGCCCTCTTCGCCGACCTGGACCTCGTCGTCGCCCCAGGCGACGTGATCGGCCTGGTCGGCGCCAACGGTGCCGGCAAGTCGACCTTGCTGCGCATCCTGGCCGGGCTGCATCCCGGCCGAGCAGGGCAGCATCGCGCTCAACCCGCCCACCGCGACGGTCGGCTACCTCCCGCAGGAGCCCGACCGGCGCCCCGGCGAGACGGTCCGGGCGTTCCTCGGCCGGCGCACGGGCGTGGCGGCCGCGCAGGCGGCGCTGGACGCCGCGGCCGAGGCGCTCACCGAGGGCCGGCCCGGCGCCGACGACGCGTACGCCGACCGCCCTGGAGCGCTGGCTCGCGCTGGGCGGCGCCGATCTCGACGAGCGGCTCGCCGACGGTCGACCTCGGCTTCTCGCCCGACCTGCCGATGACCGCGCTGTCCGGCGGCCAGGCGGCCCGCGCGGGCCTGGCGTCGCTGCTGCTCAGCCGCTACGACATCTTCCTGCTCGACGAGCCGACCAACGACCTCGACCTCGACGGCCTGGCCCGGCTGGAGGGGTTCGTCACCGGGCTGCGCGCCGGCACGGTCGTGGTCAGCCACGACCGCGAGTTCCTCGCCCGCACGGTGACCAGCGTGCTCGAGCTGGACCTGCACCAGCAGCAGGTCAACCACTTCGGCGGCGGCTACGAGTCCTACCTGGACGAGCGCGAGGTGGCCCGCCAGCACGCCCGCGACGACTACGACGAGTACGCGCAGACCAAGGCCAACCTGGAGGCGCGGGCGCGTACCCAGCGCGGACTGGATGGAGAACGGCGTCCGCAACGCCCGCCGCAAGTCCAAGGACAACGACAAGATCGGCCGCAAGTTCCGTGCCGAGGCGACCGAGAAGCAGGCCGCCAAGGCGCGGCAGACCGAGCGGCTGATCGAGCGTCTGGACGTCGTCGAGGAGCCGCGCAAGGAGTGGGAGCTGCGGATGACCATCGCCGCGGCGCCCCGGGCCGGCGCGGTCGTCGCCACCCTGCGCGGCGCCACCGTCCACCGCGGCGACTTCACCCTCGGGCCCGGTCGACCTCCAGATCGACTGGGCCGACCGGGTCGCGATCACCGGGCCCAACGGCTCCGGCAAGTCGACGCTGCTGGCGGCGCTGCTCGGCCGGCTGCCGCTGGACGCCGGCGACGCGCACCTCGGCCCCGGCGTGGTGGTCGGCGAGGTCGACCAGGCCCGCGGCGCCTTCGTCGGCGACGAGCCGCTGGTCGACGCGTTCCGGGCCGCCACACCCGGGATGGCTCCGGAGGAGTCGCGCACCCTGCTGGCCAAGTTCGGGCTGCGCAGCGACCACGTCCTGCGCCCCGCCGCGACGCTGTCGCCGGGCGAGCGCACCCGGGCCGCGCTCGCGCTGCTCCAGGCCCGCGGCGTCAACCTGCTGGTGCTCGACGAGCCGACCAACCACCTCGACCTGCCCGCGATCGAGCAGCTCGAGTCGGCGCTGGACGGCTACCCCGGCACGCTGCTGCTGGTCACCCACGACCGCCGGATGCTCGACGCGGTCCACGTCAACCGCCGCCTCGCGGTGTCGCACGGGCGGGTTTCCGAGCTTTAGGCTTGACTTATATAAGCGGCTACTAGAGAGTCGAGACGTGCACGCGTTCGACGTCCTCGGCGACCCGGTCCGGCGGCGGATCCTGGAGCTGCTGGCCGACGGGGAGCTCGCGGCCGGCGAGATCGGCTCGGTCGATCCAAGCCGAGTTCGGCATCTCGCAACCGGCCGTCTCGCAACACCTGCGGGTGCTCCGCGACAACGGCTTCACCACTGTCCGCGCGGCCGGCACCCGGCGCCTCTACGCGGTCGACGCGGCACCGTTGCAGGAGGTGGATGCCTGGTTGGAGCGCTATCGCCGGTTCTGGACCCAGCGGTTGGACGCCCTGGAGACGGAGCTGGCCCGCGGCCGGCGGGCGCGCCGCGAGCAAAGCTAGATCCGATCTAGCGGGGCGTCTCGCGCCTTCCCCGTGAGAGGGGAGGTGGTCAGCATGACCGACGTGCCGCTGCGGTTGGCGGTGATCATCGGGAGCACCCGCGAAGGGCCGGGTCGGCGACCGGATCGCACGCTGGTTCGTCGCACAGGCCGAGCAGCGCTCCCGAGCTCTCGGTCGACGGTCGTCGACCTGGCCGAGTTCGCGTTCCCGACCGGCTACCCGGCCCGGGCGACGCCGCAGATGTCGGCGTTCGCCGCCGAGGTCGACCGCGCCGACGCGTTCGTCGTGGTCACACCCGAGTACAACCACAGCTTTCCCGGCCTCGCTCAAGCAGGCGATCGACTTCGCCTACGACGAGTGGCACGCGAAGCCGGTCGGCTTCGTCTCGTACGGCTGCCGGTCCGCCGGCCAGCACGCGGTCGACCAGCTCCGCACGGTCTTCACCGCCCTGCACGCGGTGACCGTCCGCGACGGGGTCGGCGTCGACCTGCTCGACGGCTGCGCCGACCTCGACGACCGGCTGGCCGACGACACCCCGGTACAGGCCGCCCAGGTGCTGCTCGACCAGCTCTGCTGGTGGGGCCGCACGCTGCGGGACGGCCGCGCCGCACACCCCTATGTCTCCTGAATCTTTGTCAACGGAGGGAACCATCATGAGTGACCGCCCAACCGGCCCCGCGATCGAGGCGACGGGCCTGGTCAAGACGTTCGGCGACACCCGCGCGCTCGACGGCATCGACCTGTCGGTGCCCGCGGGCAGCGTCTACGGCCTGCTCGGCCCCAACGGCGCCGGCAAGACGACGGCCGTCCGGGTGCTGGCCACGCTGACCCGCCCCGACGGCGGCTCGGCGCGGGTGTTCGGGCACGACGTGGTGCGCGAGGCCAACGCCGTGCGGAGCAAGGTCAGCATGACCGGCCAGTACGCCTCGGTCGACGAGGACCTGACCGGCGTGGAGAACCTGATGCTGCTCGCCCGGCTGCTCGGCCACCGCAAGCCGGCGGCGCGAAGGCGCGGGCCGAGGAGCTGCTCGCGGCGTTCGGCCTGACCGACGCCAGCGACCGGCAGGTGAAGAAATACTCCGGCGGCATGCGGCGCCGGATCGACATCGCCGCCAGCATCCTCAACACTCCGGAGCTGCTGTTCCTGGACGAGCCGACCACCGGCCTCGACCCGCGCAGCCGCAGCCAGGTCTGGGAGATCATCCGCTCGGTCGTCGCGCACGGCACCACGGTCCTGCTGACGACGCAATATCTGGACGAGGCCGACCGCCTGGCCTCCCGGATCGCCGTGGTCGATCGCGGCAAGGTGATCGCCGAGGGCACGCCGGGCGAGCTCAAGTCGTCGATCGGCTCGGGCACCGTCCACGTGCGACTGCGCGACGCGACCACCCGGCCGAAGGCGCAGGAGGTGCTGTCGCGGGCGCTCGGCGCCACGGTCGAGCCGGATGCCGACCCGGTCTCGCTGCGGCCCGGGTCGAAGGTTCGGACTTCGAGGCGAGCACGCAGGCCGCGCGGGCGCTGTCCGAGCTCGCCGCCGCCGGCATCGTCGTCGACGACTTCTCGCTGGGCCAGCCGAGCCTCGACGAGGTGTTCCTGGCCCTGACCGACCACCCCGCCGGCGCCACTGACACCGCCGAGTCCGAGATGGAGACCGCCCGATGAGCACCGCGCCACGACGTCCTCTGACGTGCAGACCGTCTTCGTACCCTCGCCCGAGACGCTGGGTGCCGTCCTCGCGCCCGGTGCCCGACCGCCAAGGCCGAGCGCCTGGTCGGCGTCGGTGACGTTCGGCTGGCGGGCGATGCTGAAGATCAAGCACGTACCCGAGCAGCTCTTCGACGTCACCGCCTTCCCGATCATCATGACCCTGATGTTCACGTACCTGTTCGGCGGCGCGATCGCCGGCAGCACGGACGCCTACCTGCAGTTCTTCCTGCCCGGCATCATGGTCACCAGCGTCGTGATGATCACGATGTACACCGGCGTAGGCCTCAACACCGACATCGAGAAGGGCGTCTTCGACCGCTTCCGTACCCTGCCGGTCTGGCGCCCGTCGGCCCTGGTCGGCATGATCTTCGGCGACGTCCTCCGCTACATCCTGGCCGCCCTGGTCATCCTGAGCGTCGGCCTGATCCTGGGCTTCCGCCCCGACGGCGGCGTGATGGGCGTGGCCGCGGGCATCGGCCTGCTGGTCGTCTTCTCGTTCGCGTTCTCGTGGGTCTGGACGATGTTCGGCCTGGTCCTCCGCAGCGAGAAGTCGGTGATGGGCGTCAGCATGCTGGTCCTGTTCCCGCTGACCTTCCTGAGCAACGTCTTCGTCGAGCCGGCGACGATGCCGGGCTGGCTGCAGGCCTTCGTCAAGGTCAACCCGATCACCCACCTGGTGGACGCCATCCGCTCGGTGATGGCCGGCTCGCCGGACGGCCTCGAGCATCATGTGGACCTGCATGTGGAGCGCGGGCTTCGTGGTCGTCTTCGGCTTCCTCACGATGTACCGCTACAACCGCAGATAGCCTTCTCATCCAAAGTGTGCGGCCCTCGTGCGTAGGCGCGGGGGCCGCTTGCTTTTGGGTTTGTGGGACTGAACCTCGCCGATCAAGTTCTTTGAAGGCATGTCCCGGGTCCGCGGTGGTCTGGACCGTTGCTCATTGGTTGACCCTGGTGTGGTCCGGTTGTTGGATGGCCGGGCAGCGCCTGGGCCGTCGGGTCACCGCCAACCGTTGCAGCCCCCCTTTTTGAGGGCCTGCGGGAGTTTCTGCGGGGCCTGGCGGTCCGGGACATCCCGACTGGCAACAGGGCTACTGCGCCGTAGAGCGCCCGTCAATGAGCGTCCGGCAGTGATGTCCCGAACCACCAGGTGCTTCCCCACTGGATTGAGCAGCGGAGGAGCTTGAATGAGTGTGACCGATGACGGCGTCGCGGCGCGAGCGGTGACGGCGGGAATCGACTGGGCCACTGACGATCACGCGGTGTGTGTCATCGACGCTGATGGTGAGGCGTTGGAGCGGGTCACGATTGCCCACACGAAGGCCGGGCTGGCCCGGTTGGTCGGGCTCCTGGCCGCCTTCGAGGTGGTCGGGGTGGGGATCGAACGCCCGGACGGGCCGGTCGTCGACGCCCTGTTGGCTGCCGGGCTCACGGT
Source organism: uncultured Actinomycetota bacterium (assembly GCA_963840005.1). Classification (GTDB taxonomy): domain Bacteria; phylum Actinomycetota; class Actinomycetes; order Mycobacteriales; family Micromonosporaceae; genus Asanoa. The sequence goes on from CAWIXO010000048.1 coordinate 232,979, forward strand.
GTTCGTGATCGCCCCGTCGCAGGTCAAGTCGCTGCGCCGCCGGTACGGGTCGGCGGGGAACAAAGACGACCGGTTCGACGCGTTCGTGCTGGCCGACACCGTCCGCACCGATCAGCGGCGGCTGAGCCCACTGCGACCGGACACGCCCGCGACGCTGACGTTGCGGGCGTTGGTGCGTTCCCGCCAAGACCTGCTCCGGCACCGGGTCGCGGCCGGCAACCAGCTCCGCGCGCACCTGCAGACCGCGCTACCGGCCGTGGTCGGCCTGTTCTACGCCATCGACGCCCCGACCAGCCGGGCGTTCCTGACCGCCTTCGGCACCCAGGACGCCCTCGACGAACTCACCGTCGACCAGCTGACCGGCTGGCTGCGCGCGCACCACGCCTACCGCTGCGACCCGCACCTGCTCCACCAACGCCTCCACGCCGCGGCTCGCGGCCCGAGCGGGGCCCACGGCCGCGCCCTGGCCGCGGTCACCCACGCCTACCTGGCCGCCCTGACCACGCTCGCCGACCAGATCAAAGCCCTCGACCAGCACCTCACCGACGCCCTGGCCGCCCACCCCGACCAGCACATCTTCACCTCGCTACCACGGACCGGAACAGTCCGCGCCGCCCGTCTGCTGGCCGAGATCGGCGACGCCCGCGGCCGGTTCCCCACCCCGCAATCGCTGGCCGGCCTCGCCGGCGTCACCCCATCGACCCGCCAATCCGGGCACGTCAGAGTCGTCGCGTTCCGCTGGGCCGCCGACAAACAACTCCGCGCCGCCATCTGCGACTTCGCCGCCGACTCCCGCCACGCCAACCCCTGGGCCAACCACCTCTACCAACAAGCCAGAACCCGCGGCCACCGCCACCCACACGCCGTCCGCATCCTCGCCCGCGCCTGGCTCACCGTGATCTGGAAATGCTGGACCACTAACACCCCATACGACCCAGCCCGCCACGGCGCCCTCCAAACCCTCCTCACCCAAGACCAACAAGTGGAGGGTTGACACAGGGCACTCCCGCCGGAGACCGGGCCGGCCCCTGGCGGGTCCGTCCCTGCCAGGTCCGCGCCGGGGAATGCGGAGCTAGCGCGGTCTCAATGCGAAGAGGGCAGATGGTGCGCCACAGCGGGTGGCCGCGGTGCTAAAGGTGCCAGGCGGTTGGGGTGGCTGGGGCGTAGCGGCAGGTGGCGCCGGTGGATAACGCGTCGCGGAGGTGGGTGGCCAGGTCCGGGTGGCGTTCGTCGATCTTGCGCAAGGTGTCGCGGATGCGGGCGGTCACCGTCTTGCGGGCCCGCTCGGCTTCGTCGCCCAGGCGGCGGGTGCGGCCACCCAGGCCGGCCGCGGCACGGAGCTCGTCGATCAGCGCCCGGCGTTCGGCGTCGAACGTGGCCAGCTTGGTCTGGTCGCCACGTTGGGCGGCTCGGTCGATCGCCTCGTCCAGCTCAACCAGGCGGCGCTTGTAGCGGGCCTTGGCCTCGTCGTCGAGGACCGGGTCACCACCCATCCGGCGGGCCGCCAACAGCTCCGGACCGGCGGTCGGATCGAGCAGAACCACGGCCGCGATGTCGTCTCCCGGATGGCTGAGCAGCTCGTGCAGGTCGCGCAGGCCCTTGGCATCAGGCAGGTGCACGACACGGTCGGCGAACGCCAGCCGCCACACATCACCCTCCCGCCGGAACTCCGCGGGCATCTCGTCGACGCCACGCCCGCCACCCGCAGTGCCCGAGTGCTCGTCCGAGGAACGGTCGGCGATGTCCGCCGAGTCGCCGGCCCGCGAGAGCCCGACGACACCGTCGGGAAGGCTCGCCCGCTCCGCGACGTGCCGAAGTGCGTTCCCCCGCGACTGCCCGTCGACGCCATCGCGGGTGTTCGGCCGATCCGCGCCGGTCCGAGGTGCGTCTTCAACGTCTCCGGCCCGTGAGTGCCCGTCGACGCCGTCGCGAGCGCCCGGCCGCAGCGGGCCGGGCCGGGTCGCGTCCTCCGTCAGTCCCTCCGCGTCGTTCTTACCCCGCGGGCGATAGGCGGTTCCGTTCGTTTCCACGGCGGCTTCCGTCCGTGCGCCACTCTCGGCGCCCGGCGGATGGCCCGGGCGTGTACCACCGGCCGGGATCGCGCCGGGACCATCCACGGTGGTGTCCGCCCATGGCAATGACCAGGGTGCGCCCTCCGCAGCGGAATCCGCCGTGGCGCGTCCCGGAGTAGGCCGGATCCCGCCGGGTGTGGCGGGGCGACGTGCGGTGGGCGCCGGGCGGGTGGCCAGGACGCGAGCCTCCTCGGCCACCTGCGGCATATCGAGGTCCGTCGCGTCGCGCTCTACCTCGGACAGCAACCCCGCCGCCGGCTGGCCTTGGGCCAGCAGCGCGGCGGCCAAGCCCAGGCGGGCCTGGACCGCCCACGGCCGCGCACCCATCCGGTCGGCCGCCATGTGCGCACGGCTGAAACCGGCGGCCGCCTCGGCCCAACGCTCCTCGGCCGCGTCGACGCGGGCCAGCCACAGCTCGACCGGGCCGCTCACGTCGCAGCCGTAGAGCGAGACCAACCACTCGTTCGCGAAAGGCGAGAACGAAGACCGCGCCCGGGCGCACAGCTCCGGGTCGCGGGTCAGCACCGCGAGCTCGGCCACCAGGCGTAGGAACAGGGGTTCCATCCAGCGCTGGTAGCCGCGGTCGCCCGCATCGTTCTCGGCCACGTGGCGCAGGCCCGGGCCGGGGTCGCCCTGAGCGACCGCGCTCAGGGCGGTGACCAGTGGGTAGTACGGCGGGTGTGCGGACAGGCGGGTCTCGATCAGCTGGGCCGCCTCGGCGAACCGGCCGCGCATCATCAGCAGCGCCCAGCGGATGTGCTGGCCCATGTAGGCGTTTTCGTCCTGGTCGCCGTCGATGAAACCGGCCAGCTGGTGATGCAGGGCGGCGGCCTCGGTGAAGTCACCGCGGAAGGTGGCGATGATGCTGCGGTCGATCGTCGACATCATCCGGGCGATCGCGACGTCGAACCGCTCGGTCATCGCGTGCAGCGCCTGCACCTGCGCGTAGTAGCCCGGGTCGCCCATCTCGAGCAGCGCCACCCAGCGCAACGACGAGGCGAACGCCGCCGTCTGCCAGTCGCCGGAGCGGGTCGCTACGGTCTCCATCTCGGCCATCAGCGCCGCGCGCTCGCGGGCCGAGCCGAGGCCCCAGATCGAGTCGTGCCGGCTCCACAGGCTGAAGGCCAGGGCCTCGTCGTTGTTGTTGGCGCGGGCTTCCGCCTCGGTGCGGGCGATCAGGTTGCCGACCAGCCGTTCGCGGGGCAGCTCGGAGCCGTCGGCGCCGACGTAGCGGGCGTGCGCCTCGCGGAGCAGGGCCTCGATCACGGGTGCGCGGCTGCTGCGGGGGCCGCGGTGGCGCTCGGCGACCAGCGCCACCCGGGCCAGCACGGCCGGCTCGTCGAGGGTGCGGGCGAGCTCGGCGGCGGCCTCGATCTGGGCCCAGGCCTGGTCGCGGGACCGGCCGTGGAACAGCTCCATCGAGAAGTCCAGGTGGATCTTCACCTGCCGCGTCGGGTCGTCGACGCGCTCGAGCGCCCGGCGGAAGTGGTGCTGCGCCTCTTCCGGCGCCAGCCGACCGCCGGCGTCGGTGGCGGCGGCCAGCAGGTGGTCGACCGCGAGCGCCGACGGGATCGCGTCGCCGGCCGCGTACGCGTGCCGGGCCAGATCCGCCGGGAACAGCCGGCTCGCGCAGCGCCGGCGTCTCGTCGACCGCCCGCACCACCGACGCGTGCCGGGCCCGCCGGTCGTCGTCGGAGAGCGCGTCGTAGAGGGTCTCGCGGACCAGGTCGTGGCCGAACGCGAACCGTCCGCCGCCCCGGCCGACCACCAACCGCGCCGCCATGGCCTGGTCGAGCAGGCGGTCGACCTGCGGCACCGGCTCGGCGACCACGGCGGCCAGCAGCTGCCGGTGGAACTCGTGGCCGAGCACCGACCCGGCCGTCAACAGCTCGACCAGCGAGCCGGGCAGCAGATCGAGCCGGCGGCGCACCGCGTCGCGGACGCCTGGCGGGATGGCGGTCAGCGTGCCGTCGACCCGCCACAGCCGCGCGGTCTGCTCGACGAAGAACGGGTTGCCGCCGGTGCGCCGGTGCACCTCGGCCACCACGTCGGCGTCGGCCGCCCGGCCCGCGGCGCGCTCGATCAGCGCGCCCACGTCGGCCGGCTCGAGCCCGGTAAGGGTGACCGTCGTGGCCTTGGCCTGCAGCGGCAGCAGCAGCGACCGCAGCGGGTGCCCGGCCGACTCGACCTCGACGTCGCGGTAGGTGCCGACCAGCAGCAGCCGCTCGAACCACGTGTGCTGCGCGGCGAACTCGAGCAGCCGCAGCGAGGCGGCGTCGGCCCAGTGCAGGTCGTCGAAGCACGACCATGACGGGCGCGTGCTGGGACGCGGCGACCAACGCGGCGGTGACCCCGTCGTACAGCGTGAATGCCTCGTCGTCGGTGTCTGTGGTCTTGCCGAGCAACACCGCCAGCGCTGCCGCCGCCCGCCTCCTGGATCGCGGCCCACTGGTCGGGGGTGGCGTGCCGGCGCAGTCCGCGGAGCACCTGCACCCACGGCCAGTAGCCGGGCGCGCTCTCCGAATCCCAGCAGCGCCCGCCGAGCACCGTCACCCCACGCGACCGCGCCTCGTCGACGGCGCCGGTCACCAGCGTGGTCTTGCCGATCCCGGCCTCGCCGGTGACCAGCACCAACCCACCGTGGCTCTCGGTCACCCGGTCGATCTCGGCGCGCAGCACCCCGGCGGGATGCTCCCGCCCGATGACCGTCTCCCCCACCCGGGTCCCCATGACCCATAGACGGTATCGGAACCCCCTGACACTTTGAGTTACGCCAGGAGACCGGGGTAGAGCAGAGAAAGCTGATGCGGATACGTCGCGATCAGGCGCAGCTCGTCGTCGGTGAGCGGCCGGCCGGTCGCCGCGTTGCAGAGCTGCACCAGCTTGAACGTCAGCTCGCGGTCCGTGACCGCGACCCCGAGCCCGTCCATGACGTGCCGGAAACCGGCCATTCCGCCGTACTCGCCGGTCAGCACCACCCGCCCGGCGCCGCGTGTGCCAGTCGGCCGGGAACGGGCCGAGCACGTCCTCGTCGTACAACTCGTAGTTGCGGTGGTCCTTGAGCGCGCCGTCGGCGTGGATGCCCGACTCGTGCGCGAACGCGTTGCGCCCCACGCCCGGCTGGTTGATCGGCAAGCGGCTGCCCGAACGCGTACGCCGCCCAGAACGCGAACCGGCGCGCCCACGACAGGTCGAGCGGGTCGCCGATCTCGACCCGGCCGTCGAGGCCGAACCCGTTGCTGCAGCGCCAGGATCGTCGAGAGCAGGTCGGCGTTGCCGGACCGCTCGCCGATCCCGTTGACGCAGGTGTTGATCCAGGCGTCCTGGCCGGCGTCGAGGTCGCCGAGCGCGCCGGCGACCGAGTTGGCCACGGCCATGCCGAGGTCGTTGTGGCAGTGCGTCTCGACCGGCATGCCGACCGCGCTGGCCAGCTTGGCGAACCGCTCCCCGATCCGGCCGGGTGTGTCGCCGCCGATCGTGTCGCAGTAGCGCACCCGGTCGGCGCCGGCCTCCTTGGCCGCCAGCGCGAACTCGGTGAGGAACCCGTCGTCGGTCCGCGACCCGTCCTCCGCGTTGACGCCGACCGTGGCGACGCCGGCCTGCCTTGGCCGCCCGCACGGCCGCCGACCGTCTCCGCGATCACCGCGGCGCGGTCGAACTTGCCCCGGAACTTGTTGCGCAGCATCTGGTCGGACGGTCGAGATCGACAGGTTGTAGTGCTCGAGCCCGAGCGGCGCGGACGCCTCCACGTCGCCGGCCACGGCCCGGCACCAGCCCGACAGCCGCAGGTCGCCGAACGCGCCCGGCCTCCGCCAGCGCGACCTGGGCCCGCACGTAGGGCACCTCGTGGAACAGGAACGGGAAGCCGATCTCGGACTGCGCCACCCCGAGCCTGCCCAGGTAGAAGTTGACCATCGTCTTGCCGAACTTCGACAGCCCGGTCCGGGCCGTCTGCACGCCGTCGCGGTTGGTGACGTCGAGGAAATGGATGCGTGGCATAACCTCAGGTTGACATCAGGGGTTGCGAGCAGTCAATGTTGACGAAAATCAACATCGGAATGGGTACGGAGGCACGATGGAGCAGCTCACGGCTGGTTGACGGCGGCCGAGGCGGCGGAGCGGCTGGGTGTGAAGCCAGCCACGCTGTACGCGTACGTCAGCCGCGGCGTGCTGCTCGCCGCCGTCGCGCCGAGGGCCACAGCCTGTTCGACCCGGCCGAGGTCGAACGGCTGGCCCGGCGCGGCCGGCCCCGCCAACGCCCGACCGGGGCCTCCGAGGTGGTGATCGAGTCCGGGATCACCGCGCTCGGCGCGGACCGCCCGTTCTACCGGGGCCGCGACGCGCTCGACCTGGCCGCCTCGGCCCGTTCGAAGAGGTCGCCGAGGGGCTATGGACCGGCGATTCGACGCGGGGTCAGCGGCACTGGCTGGCCGGCGAGGCCGCACTGACGGCCGGGCGGGCGGCCGGCGCGGCGTTGCCCGGCAACGTGCTCCCGCTCGACCGCATCCAGGCGATCGTGCCCGCGCTGGCCGTGACCGACCCGCTGCGCGGCAACCTCGACCCGGGTGCGGTGGTCGACGTCGGCCGCGCTCTGATCGCCGGCATCGTCGACTGCCTACCGCCACGCACCGTGGCGCCGCCCGCCGTGGCCCGAACGGCGCGGCGCAGGGCGGCGACGTGAGTATCGCGGGGCGGCTTGGCGCGCGGCTTGGGGCGGAGAAGCCGGTTCGTCGACGCTGTTCGGGCTGCGCTGGTGCTGCTCGCCGACCACGAACTGGCCGCCTCGACGCTGGCCGCCCGGGTGGCCGCGTCGGTGCGGGCCGACCCCTACGCGGTGGTCGCCGGCCGGTCTCGCCACGGTCAGCGGCACCCTGCACGGCGGCGCCTCGCTGGGCGCCGAGGCCCTGCTCGACGCGGTCGCCGACCCGGCCGACGCCGACGAGACGATCGGGCTGCGGCTGCGCCGCGGCGAGCGGATACCGGGCTTCGGCCACGCGGTCTACAAGTCCGGCGACGGCCGCGCCGGCGCACTGCTCAACCGGATCAGTGCCGCCGCACCGGACCATCCGGTGCTGCGCAGCGCCGAGGCGCTGCTCGAGGCCGCCGCCGGCGCCGGCTGCCCGAGCCCAACATCGACTTCGCGCTCGCGACCCTCGACCAGGGCGGCCGGCATGCCGACCGGCGCCGGCGAGGCGATCTTCGCGATCGCCCGCATCGCCGGCTGGCTGGCGCACGCGATGGAGGAGTACGAGCGCCGGACCCCGCTGCGGCTCCGCGCCGTCTACATCGGACCCGAGCGGATAACCGCTTGAGTCGACCGGTTGAGCCGAGCTACCGTATTCGGGACCGGACACAGAGGGGCAGGCCAATGCGGATCTGAGGTTGTCGACGCTTTCCGACAACCCTGGAGGACCGCCATGTCTTCTACCATCCTGATATCCGACCTCTCTTTCGCCTGGCCCGACGGCGAGCCCGTGTTCGACGGGCTCGACCTTGCCGTCGGCACCGGCCGCACCGCCCTGATCGGCGCCAACGGCTCCGGCAAGTCCACGCTGCTGCGCCTGGTCACCGGCGCTCTCACGCCCACCCGGGGCACCGTCCGGGTCCACGGCACGCTGGGCTACCTGCCCCAGGACCTGACCCTCGACGCCGACCGCCCGGTCGACGACGTGCTCGGCATCGCCCGCGATCCATCGGGCGCTGGCCGCCGTCGAGCGCGGCGACACCGATCGACGGTTCACTTCGCGGCGATCGGCGACGACTGGGGCGTCGACGACCGCGCCCGGGAGACGCTCGACCGGCTCGGCCTCGGCCACGTCGACCTCGACCGGCCGGTCGGCGCCCTGTCCGGCGGCGAGGCGGTGCTGCTCGGGCTCGCCGGCGCAACTGCTGCGGCGGCCGCGCGTACTCCTGCTCGACGAACCGACCAACAACCTCGACCGCGCCGCGCGGGAACGGCTGTACGCCACCGTGACCGCGTGGCCCGGCGTGCTGCTCCTGGTCAGCCACGACCGCGAGCTGCTCGACCTGGTCGACCAGGTGGTCGAGCTGCGCGACGGCGCGGCGCGGCTGTTCGGCGGCACGTTCAGCGAGTACGAGCACGCGCTCGCCGTCGAGCAGGAGGCCGCGCAGCGTGCGCGTCCGGGCCGCCGAGGGCGACGTGCGCCGGCAGAAGCGGGAACTGGCCGACGCGCACGTCAAGCTCGCCCGGCGGGTCCGCTACGGGCAGAAGATGTGGGACACCAAGCGCGAGCCGAAGGCGGTGATGGACGAGCGCAAGCGGCAGGCGCAGGTGTCCGCCGGCAAGCACCGCGGGCCTGCACGAGGACCGGCTCGCGGACGCGCGCGAGCGGCTGACGTCGGCCGAGGAGGCGGTCCGCGACGACGCGACGATCCGGGTCGACCTGCCGGCCACCGCGGTGCCCGCCGATGCGCCGGGTGCTCAGCGTGCGCGACGCGGTGCTGCGCAACGGCGCCCGGATCGACCTCGACGTGTACGGGCCGCGAGCGGATCGCGCTGCTCGGCGCCAACGGCTCGGGCAAGACGACGCTGCTGTCCGACGCTCGCCGGGCGGTTGCCGGCTCGAACGTGGCGAGGTCGACGTCGACGTGCCGGTGCGGTTGTTGCCGCAACGACTCGACGTACTCGATGACGATCTGTCGATCGTGGCCAACGTGCGCCGGCTGGCGCCGGCGGCCGGCGACAACGCGATCCGCGCGCGGCTGGCCCGGTTCCTGTTCCGTGGCGCGCGGGCCGAGCGACCGGTCGGCTCCCTCTCCGGCGGCGAGCGGTTCCGGGCCACGCTGGCCGCGTTGATGTTGGCCGAGCCGGCGCCGCAACTCCTGCTGCTCGACGAGCCGACCAACAACCTCGACCTGGCCAGCGTGCGCCAACTCGGCGAGGCACTGGCCGCGTACCAGGGCGCTCTGGTCGTCGCGAGCCACGACCTGCCGTTCCTGCACAGCCTCGGCATCACCCGCTGGCTGCGGCTCGACGGCGCGCTGAGCGAGTCGGACCCGCCGGCTGCGTAGTGTGGCGGTGTGGTGCGGTTTCGAATCAGTGAGGCGGCTGAGCTGCTCGGCGTCAGCCCGGACACGGTGCGCCGGTGGATCGACGCCGGCAGGCTACCCGCCGAGCGCGACGAGCACGGGCATCGCCTGATCGAGGGCACCGAGCTCGCCGCGTTCGCGCGGGCCCAGCACGAGCAGGCCGAGGGCGGCGAGACCTCGGCCCGCAACCGGCTGCGCGGAATCGTCACGGCGGTGGTCAAGGACGCGGTGATGGCGCAGGTCGACATCCAGGCCGGCCCGTTCCGGATCGTCTCGCTGATGAGCCGCGAGGCGGTCGACGAACTGGAGCTGCGGGTGGGTTCGGTGGCCACCGCCGTCATCAAATCGACGACCGTCGTAGTAGAGAAGGCGCCCTCGCGGCGTTAAAGTCATCGATGTACGAGCGGCGGCGCGCTCACCCCGATCCGGGAGGAGAGCTTCGTGCCGTCCATTTCTCGTCGTGGCCTGCTGCAGTTCGGCGGTCTTGCCGTTCTCGCTAACGGGTTTACCCCTTCGGCGCTCGCCGCGCCGGTCGTCTCCGCCGACCTCGTCGTCTACGGCGCCACCGCGGGCGGTCTGGTGGCCGCGATCCAGGCCCGCCGGATGGGCCGGACCGCTGTGGTGTTGGAGCCCTCGGGCCACCTGGGTGGCCTGACGACCGGTGGGCTCGGCCAGACCGACAGCGGCACGTCCGCGTCCATCAAGGGGATCGCCGGCGAGTTCTATCGGCGGATCCATGCGGCGTACGCCGGCACGCCCGTGACACCGACCTCACCGGCGCGGTTCACCTTCGAGCCGCACGTGGCCCGGGCGGTGTTCGACGAGATGCTCGCCGCGGCCGGTGTACCGGTTTACTTCGGACTGCGGTTGGCCTCGGTCAGCAAGTCCGGCAACCGGCTGGTCGAGGTGGTCGGCGACAACGGCCAGGCGTTCCGGGGTGCGATGTTCGTCGACGCGTCCTACGAGGGCGACCTGATGGCACCGCGCCGGGGTGGCCTCGACTGTTGGGCGCGAGAGCCAACGCCACGTACGGCGAGACCATCAACGGCGTGCAGATCCGAAGTGGACACCAGTTCAACTTCCCGGTCTCGCCTTACGTCGTCGCCGGGAATCCCCGGATCCGGGCTGCTGCCCGGCATCTCGTCCGCGCCGCTCGCGCCGACCGGCTCCGGCGACGGGCTGATCCAGGCCTACAACTACCGGATGTGCCTGACCCAGGCCGCGTCCCGGATCCCGTTTCCGAAGCCGGCCGGGTACGACGCCGCGCGCTACGAGCTGTTGCTGCGCTACGTCCAGGCGGGCTGGAACGGCCCGTTCTTCACCACGCACGGTGTCGGCAACGGCAAGACGGACTCCAACAACAACGGCGCGTTCTCCACCGACTTCATCGGTGCCAACTACGCCTATCCCGACCGCGTCGTACGCCGGCCGGGAGAGCATCGTCGCCGACCACCGCACCTATCAGCAGGGACTGATGTGGTTCCTGGCCAACGACCCGCGCCTGCCGGCCTCGGTCCGCACGGCGACGGCGTCGTGGGGGCTGGCCGCCGACGAGTTCACCGCCAGCGGGGGTTGGCCGCCGCAGCTCTACGTCCGCGAGGCCCGCCGGATGGTCTCGGCGCACGTGATGACCGAGCGCAACTGCCGCGGCCAGGAGCCGGTGCCGGACCCGGTCGGCCTGGCTCAGTACACAATGGACTCCCACAACTGCCAACGGGTCGTGGTCGGCGGCGTGGTGAAGAACGAGGGCGACGTGCAGATCGGCGTGCCCGGCCCGTACGGGATCAGCTACCGCTCGATCGTGCCGACGGAGACGCAGTGCGCGAACCTGCTCGTCCCGGTCTGCCTGGCGGCCAGCCACATCGCGTACGGCTCGATCCGGATGGAACCGGTCTTCATGATCCTCGGCCAGTCCGCGGCGACGGCGGCGATGCTGGCCCTGGCCGCGTCTTCGTCGGTGCAGCAGGTCCCCTACGCGACGTTGCGGGCCCGGCTTGCTGGCCGACGCCCAGCTTTTGCAGTGGCCGCCGCCGTCGTCGCCCGGCGAGGTCGTGGTCGACAGCCACGACCCGTCGGTCACCCGCGCCGGCACGTGGGTGTCGAGCACGTCGATCGGTGGCTACTGGGGCACGGACTACGAGCACGACGGCAACACGGCCAAGGGGGTTAACCGGTTACGCTTCCGCCCGACCCTGCCGACGGCCGGCACGTACGCGGTCTACCTGCGCTGGACCGCGGACCCCAACCGGGCCAGCAACGTACCGATCGACATCGTCCACGGCGGTGGCCTGACAACGCGCACGGTCGACCAACGCGGCAGCGGCGGCACGTGGGTGTCGCTCGGTTCGTATTCGTTCGCCGCGGGCACGGGCGGCAGCCTGCTGATCCGCACGGAGAACACGAACGGCTACGTCATCGCCGACGCCGCCCGCTGGGTGCTGGCGCCCTGAGATTCGTCACAAGCATCGACGGACCCCGTCCGGGGAAGCGTTCAGCTCCGTTCGGGGCCAGGCGAACAACCTGACCCTGCCGCGGTTGATCGGTCCAGCACGCGCCGGCCGTTCCGCCAGGCGGCGGCTCGAGGCGCAGCGCCCGTCAAACGCCGCCAAAGCCGGCACGGTCAACCGGGCCTTCGTCCGCACTCCGACCTGACCGGCCCGACTTGACCGGTCCAGCACGTTGAATGCGAAAGACCCCCGCCGCAAGCGGCAGGGGCCCTTCGGGTCGACGTCAGTGGACGGCGGTCGTCTCCGCCGCGAGCCGCTCGTCGCCGCTCAGGGTGGACAGCGGCTTCTCCTTGATGAAGACCACCGCGATCACCGCGAGGAACGCGATCGGCGCGCCGATCAGGAACAGGTCCGCGGTGGCGATGCCGTACACGTCGGCGACGATCTGCGCGGACCGGCTCCGGGCAGGTTGGCCAGGTCGGGGACCTCCGCGGTGCCCGAGCCGCCGCCCGCCGGCGCGCCCAGCTTCTCGGTCAGGCCGCTGGTCACCTTGCTGGCCAGGACCGCGCCCAGGGCGCTGACGCCGATCGCGCCGCCCATGCTGCGGAAGAACGTCAGCACCGAGGTGGCGGCGCCGAGCTCGCGCGGCCGGCACGTCGTTCTGCGCGGCCAGCACCAGGTTCTGCATCAGCATGCCGACGCCGACGCCGAGCACGGCCATGTAGACCGAGATCAGCACGCACGCTGGTGTCGGCGCCGATCGTGCCGAGCAGCAGCATGCCGACCGTCATGACCAGCGCGCCGGCGACCAGGTAGGCCTTCCACCTGCCGTACTTGGTGATCAGCTGGCCGGCCACCGTCGACGAGACCAGCAGACCGAAGATCAGCGGCAGGCTCATCAGGCCGGCGACGGTCGGCGACTTGCCGAGCGAGACCTGGAAGTACTGCGGACAGGAACACCGTGCCGCCGAACATCGCCACGCCGACCAGGATCGCTGGCGACGGTGGTCAGCGAGACGGTGCGGTTGCGGAAGATGTCCAGCGGGATGATCGGCTCCGCGGCGCGCGACTCGACCAGCACCGCCAGCGCCAGGATCACGACGCCGCCGGCGACCAGCACGGCGGTCTGCCAGGACGCCCAGGCGAACTTGTTGCCCGCGAGGGTCGACCAGATCAGCAGGGTGGAGACGCCGGCGGTGATCAGCAGCGGCGCCGAGCCAGTCGATCCGTGACCTTCCGGCGTACGACCGGCAGGTGCAGCGTGCGCTGCAGCAGGAAGATCGACAGCAGGGTGAACGGCACGCCGAGCAGGAAGCACCAGCGCCAGCCGAGCCAGCGACGTGTCGACCAGCACGCCGCCGATCAGCGGGCCGGCGATCGTGCCGACGCCGAAGACCGCGCCGAAGATGCCGGAGTAGCGGCCCAGCTCGCGCGGCGGGATCATCGCCGCCATCACGATCATCGCGAGCGCGGTCATGCCGCCGGCGCCGACGCCCTGCACGACCCGGCTGACGATCAGCATCTCGACGTTGGGCGTGAAGCCGGCGATCAGCGAGCCGGCGACGAACAGGCCAAGCGAGAGCTGGATCAGCAGCTTCTTGCTGTAGAGGTCGGCCATCTTGCCCCACAGCGGCACGGTGGCGGTCATCGCGAGCAGCTCGGTGGTGACGATCCAGGTGTAGACGGACTGGCTGCCGTCGAGGTCGGCGATGATCCGCGGCAGCGCGTTGCCGACGATCGTCGAGGCGAGGATCGACACGAACATGCCGACCATCAGGCCGGACAGCGCCTGGAGCACCTCGCGCTGAGACATTCGCGCGGGCGCCGCGTCGCCAGCCGGCGGCTCGGGCGTGGCCGCCGCGGCCGGCTCGGGCGAGGTGGTGACGTCGGTCATCAATTGTCCTTCGTGGAGGGATGTGCGCACCGGCGCCGGACGTGCGGCCCGCAGATCAACGTGCCCCGACGGCCCGGGGGGTGTCCGGGCTACCGGTGACGCGGCCAGTTTCCCGACGCCGCTGGGCGGCGGCTGGGGCTGGTCACGGCCCGCGATGATCTGCAGAACACGGCCTAGGCCGGAGTTTTTCGGGGTGGTTCGATTTCGTGAGCTAGCTGGGTCTCGTGGGACGAGGTGGCTTCTCTCGGAGACCGGGTCGCCGCCGCTCGCTCTGTTGAGGTGGTTCGGCAAGGCCGCTGGCGACCATGTCGAACGCTTCGTCGACCAGCGTGGCGAGGGTGACCGCCCCACCGCGGTCTTCGTTGGCCCACCGCATCAGCGCGACCCGGAAAGCCGCGCCCCGTACCGCGGCGGCAACGGCGGGGAAGCGGTGGCCGGCCGGCAGCCCGAGCCGATCGGCGACGGCCGCGGCGACCGCCATCTCGGACTCGACGCTCGTGGCGAGCAGCCGGGGCAGCAGCTGCGGGTTGTCGGCGATCACCCGCATGCGCAGGCTGCATCGTCTCCCGGTGGTCCTCCATCTGGTGGATCACCGGGACGAACGCCAGCCGCAGCGCCTCGAAGAGGCTGATGTCCGGCCGGCAGCGCGCGGAACAGGTCGAGCGTCTTGCCGATCTCCGGGTCGCCGCCCAGGACCGCCTCGTCCTTGCTGGCGAAGTAGTTGAAGAATGTGCGCGACGAGACGTCGCACGCCTCGCTGATCTGCTCGACCGTGACGTGCTCGAGCCCGTGCTCGGCCACGAACCGCAGGGCCGCGGCGGAAAGCGCGGCGCGGGTCTCCAGCTTCTTGCGGTCGCGACGACCAAGCGCGGGTGAGGTGGTCACGCGGAGACCGTACCTGACGATCTTGCAGAACGCGAAAATTTTTATACTGTGAAGCAGAGCAAGAAGCAGGCACAAATCAGGGGTACGTCAAGACGCGCGCGACCCGTATAGCGAAGCCGTCAAGATCGTGGATGCGCCGACGCGCCCGCGCTGAGCTGGGCGCATGGCAACAACTCGGCACCCGACGACCCCCCGGGTGACCCCCGGACTCGAGCTCGGAATCGGCTCCGTCGCGGTCGTCGTACTCACGATCATGCTGGCCTCCGCCCCGCTGCCGCTCGGGCTGGCCGGCATGGTGATCGCGGCCATCGTGGGTGCGGTACTCATCCCGGACTGGCGCTACAGCCTCGGCCTCGCGGTGATCACCTACTTCCTGTTCGTCGGCTTCGTCGCGGGCGACATGGGCGTGCTGTCCTGGCGGGGACACGACGCCCTGTGGCAGTTCGTCGCGTTCGGCCTCGCCTATATCGCCGGTCTCGTCATGCGTTGGTTGATGCACGCCCCATCCCCCGACTGACGCAGGCGCGTTCGGCCGGCCGGCTGGCGCGGTTTGCCGTTGTCCGGCACCACCGGCGGCGCGGATGCGCTGGTCATGCGGTTCATGACCTGATTCGTCCGCGCCGCCGGCCTGTACAACGCGAGCGCGGTGATCGTCTTCCCGACGCCGGCGCACTCGACGCGCTCGGCGTCAGCCCGCCGCACTCCGAGTTCTGGGTCTGGCTGCTCGCGCTGATGGGGCTGTTCGCCGGCATTCGTCCTGCTGCTCTCGGCGATGGACCTCTTGCGGTACGGCGCTTTCCCGTTCTGGAACGGGATTATCCGGTTCACCTTCGTGGTCGCAACGTTCGCGCTCGACCGTCGGCGGCTCGGCCGGGACCTCGCGATGAGCAGGCGCTGCAGCGCCTGCAGCACGGCACCACCTTCCGCCGATTGCTCGACGAGGTGCGCGATGAGCACGCCCGCGGCTACCTCGCGGACAACCGGTTCGGTGACGGCGAGGTCGCATTCCTGCTGGGTTTCACCGACCCGACCTCGTTCCATCGTGCGTTCCGCGGCTGGAACGGGGAGTCGCCGAGTGCGTACCGACGGCGCGCGGTCGTGGAAACATAGGGCGCATGGCTGGTGAAGAGCGCGACGGAGTGCCGCTGACCAACCTCGACCAAGAGCTGTTCGACGGCGCCGGGGCGACCAAGCGCGACCTGGTCGACTATCTCGACGCCGTGCACGCGCGGATGATCCCCGCGTTGCGGGACCGGCCGCTGTCGGTGATCCGGGTAAGGCCCGGGCAGCCGCCGTTCATGCAGAAGAACCTGCCCAAGTACACGCCGGAGTGGGTCGCCCGGGCCGATGTGTGGGCCGACCGGTCCCGGCGGATGGTCAGCTACGGGCTCTGCAACGACCGGCGGACGCTGATCTGGTTCGCCAACCAGCGGGCGGTCGAGTACCACCCTGGCCTGGCGCTGCACGACGACTGGTCGCACCCCACGCACCTGATCATGGACCTCGACCCACCCGAGGGCGGCGCGTTCCGGTTGGCCGCCCAGGCGGCGTTGCTGGTGCGCGAGGTGCTCACCGCGTGCGGGATGGCGGGGGCCGCCAAGACGAGCGGCGCCAAGGGCGCGCACGTTTTCGTACCCCTGGCCGATGGTCTGGCCCACGACGACGTGGCGGCGGCCACGCGGGCGATCGCGGCGCGGGCTGAACGCCTCGACCCGGCGCTCGCGACCACCGCGTTCATCGTCGAGCAGCGGGAGGGCAAGGTCTTCCTCGACTCCACCCGGGCCGGCGGCGCGACCGTGGTGTCGGCCTACAGCCCACGGCTGCGCCCGGGTGTGCCGGTGTCGTTCCCGCTGCCGTGGGAGGCGCTCGAAAAGGCTGTGCCGACGGATTACACGGTTCACACGGCCGTGGCGGCGCTCGGGTCCGGCGACCCGTGGGCCGAGCTGATGCCGTCGCCACAGACGCTCGACCCCGGGCTGGTCGAGGAGGGGCACACGATCCCGATCGCCCGCGTGGTCGCGATGCACGAAGGCAAGCGCCGGGCCCGGGAACGTCGGTCCGAGTCTTAGGGCCGTCCGGCTCGCCTCACAGACAACCCGGTGGCCCGCCCGAATCGGGCGTCTCGGTCGTCGGCTCGTTGGTCACCTTCGGCAGCCCAGGGTTGGCGCCGCCGAGCGGGTAGAACGGCGGCCAGAGAGACGGTTTCCGAGCCGCGAACTCGACCCGGCCCACCACACGAGGGCCTGCCGGCCATCGTGAGCCGAGACGAAATCGAGGCGTCGTCCGGTCGTGGCTAGGCCCGCGCAGACCGCGGTGGTCGGCTGGACAGGCCTAAGTGGTGCCGCCCCGATCGGCCGTCAGCGTCCGATCGGTGTCATGTCTGCGTAGCGGTCGCCCTTCGGGTGGGCGGATCGTTGAGCCGGGCAAGCTGGTCGTCGGTGAGCACAATGGACTCGGCAGCGGCGTTCTCCTCCAGGCGGGACACCGCCGTCGTACCCGGGATCGGCACGATGTCCGGGCCCTGCGCGAGCAGCCAGGCGATCGCCCAACTGGGCCGGCGCGCCGCCAACTTCGGCGGCGACCACGCGTACCTCGTCGACGATCCACAGGTTGTGCGCGAAATTGTCGGCGCTGCACCGGGGCAGGCTGGCACGGAAATCGTCGCTGGGCAGGTCGTCCGATGGGTGAAGCGACCGGTGAGGCGTTCCTGTTCCGGGGGTCGTCCTACGCGGCCGAATTGTCGTAGACCGGTGTGATGCTTGGCGCGTGAGGTTCTCATTCGACGCCGAGCTGTGGCTCTGGGAGGCGCGGCGCGACGACAGTTGGGTGTTCGTCACGTTGCCGGCCGACGTGTCCGCCGAGATCCGCGACCGCACCGGCGGCACACGACGTGGGTTCGGCTCGGTGCGGGTTCAGGTCGTGGTGGGCGGCAGCTCGTGGCGCACGTCGGTCTTTCCCGACAGCGCGAGCGGGTGCGACGTGCTGCCGCCGAAGCGGCCGGTTCGGCGGGCCGAGAGTCTCGATGTCGGAGATGTCGCGACGGTGAGTGTCGAGGTGGTCGACGTGTGCAGGGTGCCAGCCTGGTCGGCCGGCACCCCTTTCGCTCAGGCGCGTGTCAGGCTGGCGATCTCCGCCTGCGACAGGTTCAGGTCGAGGGCGGCCAGGTTGTCCTCCAGGTGGCCGAGGGCACCCGTGCCCGGAATCGGCAGGATCGACGGCGAGCGGGCGAGCAGCCAGGCCAGCACGATCTGCCGCGGTGACGCGTAGTGGCCGCGGCGATCGTGGACGGCGGGTTTTGTCGAGATCCTGGATCGGCGCCCAGGGCAGGAACACCATCGACTCCTGCTCGCACAGGTCGACGAGCACTCCGACTTGCGGTCGTCGACGTTGTAGCGGTTCTGGATCGAGACGATCGGCGTCAACCGCTGGGCGGCGCGCAACTGCTCCTCGGTGAAGTTGGAGACGCCGATGTGCCGGATCTTGCCTTCGCCTTGAGCTCAACCAGTTCACCCAGTGAATCTTCGAACGGCACGTTGGGGTCGGGCCGGTGGAACTGGTACAGCGGGATCTCGTCGATCTTGAGCCGGCGCAGCGAGCCTTCGCAGACCTCGCGCAGGTGCTCCGGACGCCCGTCGGCGGGCCAGCCAACGAACGGTTCAGGCCGGAGCAGGCCACCTTTGGTGGCGATGACCAGATCGTCCGGGTACGGGTACAGCGCCTCGGCGATCAGCTCCTCGCTCACGTTGGGCCCGTACGAGTCCGCCGTGTCGATGAAGTTGATGCCGGCGTCGACCACCCGGCGCAGCACCGCTATGGCCTCGTCTTTGTCGGCGGGCGGCCCCCAGATGCCGGGCCCGGTGATGCGCATCGCGCCGTAACCGAACCGGTTGACGGTGAGATCCCCACCGACGTCGATCGTCCCCGCGGAGTTGGCGTTGGGCATGGTGCAGACACTCCAATCGGATGTCGGAGGCGAACGCGACACACGCTCGCCTCCTCGTCGCTGCGAGCGTAGCTCTGGCGCCGAGGTTGCGTACGGTGGGCGAATGGCGCTGGAGGCCGACGACGAACGGGCACTCGCCGCGAACCTCTTCAACGGTGTATGGGACCTGTTGGAACGCGACGACCGCACCACCGCGGACGACGACACGATGCTGCACATGGCCCACGCCAGCCGACACCATTGGGCGCGGGCAGGTGAACCGGTCAACCTGATCCGCGGCGAGTGGCAATGCTCACGCGTCTACGCGGGGTTCCGCCGAGCCGAACCCGCGACGCACTACGCCGGCCGGTGTCTGGAACTCTGCACCGACCACGGGATCGGAGATTTCGATCTCGCGACGCGTATGAGGCCCTGGCCAGGGCGGCCCTGGTGGGCGACGACCCGGCCGCGGCCGGGTTGCTGCAGCAAGCCCGCGGTGCGCTGCCCGGCATCACGGAGGCGGACGACCGCGCCCTGGTCGAGGCGGACCTACGCTCATTGACCGCGAGGCTCTGACCTCCAGAAACGACCGGTATATGACCACCCAGCGTCGCGGTAACGCCGACCTGCCGCCGTTTACAAGGACCTCCCCACCGAGGCGTCCCCCGGATCACCGCTTCCGCCGCCGCCGGCCGTAGGGCGGCCAAAAGGCCGCACGGCCGGAAGGTCCGCAGGCCGCAGGGGCCGCAGGCCGCAGGGGCCGGAGCCGCAGGACGGGCAGAGCCGCAGGACCGGAAGAGCCGCAGGACCGGAAGAGCCGCAGGACACGGAAAGAGCCGCAGGACAAGGCCGGCAGGACGGAACGGCCGCAACGGACCGCAGGGCCGGAACGGCCGGACGACAAAGCCCGGACGATGGGAAGCCGGACGACGGAACGGCCGGGGGCTACGAACGGCCCGGGCGACGGTGCCGCCCGATGCCTGCCGCCGGGCGGGACCGCGTCCGGGTCGTCCTTGGCCAAGCCAGAAACCGCCCGGCTGGTTTCAGGTTTGTTGGCCCGCGGCGCCGTCGGGTCGTCCCGGTTGGCTTGTGGTCTCAGTTCCCCAGCTTGGTCAGGGCCCCGATCTCGGCGCGAGTGAGGTTGAGGTCGATGGCCGCCATGTTGTCGTCAAGGTGAGCGGGGTCGCTGGTGCCCGCGATCGGCAACATGGACGGCGACCGGCCAAGCAGCCATGCCAGCGCCACCTGCCGCGGCGTGGCCGAGTGCCGCTCGGCGATCTCCGCCACCGTGGGGTTGTCCGCGCTCTGGATCGGCGCCTACGGGATGAAGACCATCTGCTCCTGCTCGCACAGGTCCACGATGGACTCGGAGCAGCGGTCGTCGATGTTGTACCGGTTCTGGATCGACACGATCGGAACCATCTGCTGCGCGACGCGAATCTGCTCCTCGCTCACGTTGGACAGCCCGACGTGGAGGACCTTGCCTTCCTCCTTGAGCCGCACCACCCCGGTCATCGACTCTTCGAACGGCACCTTGGGATCCGGCTTGTGGAACTGGAACAGCGGAATCTGTTCGAGCCGGAGCCGGCGCAGCGACGCCTCGCAGGCCTCGACGATGTGTTCCGGCCGGCCGTCCTTGGGCCAGAACCCGTCGGGCTCGCCGTCGTCGGGCCGGTCCGGTACATGCCGGCCTTGGTGGCGATGACCAGATCATCCGGGTACGGATAGAGCGCCTCGGCGATCAGCTCTTCGCTCACTTCGGGCCCGTACGAGTCCGCTGTGTCGATGAAGTTGATTTCCTCCTCGACCGCTCGGCGCAGGACCGCGATCGCGTCCTCCTTGTTCTCCGGCGGGCCCCAGATGCCTGGCCCCGTGATCCGCATGGCCCCGAAACCAAACCGGTTAACGGTCAGATCTCCACCGACGTCGATGGTTCCCGCAGCACTGGCAATCGCCATGGCGCGTCTCCAATCCCAGTCAAGCCGGAGGCGCCCCGTTCAACCGCCCCCTCTTCGGAGCCTAACTCCGACGAACCGATACGCCCCTGTTCGAGCATGTTGAGGCCTATGGGGGCTTTGTTGCTACAGATCGGTGGCTCTGCCATCGGCCGCCGCTGTCGCCGGCGTCCAGTCGATCCGCCGGCATGCGACACCCAACGCTGTCGAACTGCGCACCACCGGGCTACCCAACGCGGTGGAGCGGCTCGGACCGCGACCTAGCCGGCCCACACGAGGTTGAGCGAGCTGACAGATCGCGCGCCACCAGGCCCAGGCCGAGGCGGTCAAACCATGCGCAGCCAGGCCACCCAACGCGGTCGAGTCGCTACGCAGTCGGCCTACACAAGGTTGCTCGAGCTGACGGACCGCGCGCCGCCAGGCCAGCCGACGCGGTCAACCGCGCGCCACGCCAGCCGCGTCAGCGTCTGGCGGCTCGGCGCACCTTCACCCTGCGGTAGGCAGGCCGGCGCGGTCGAGCGGCTCAGGTCGCGACGCAGTCGACCTACACGAGGTTGCGCGAGCTGGCGGATAGCGCGCCGCCACGCCAGCCGACGCGGTCAAACCGCGCACCACCACGCCAGCCGCGTCAAAGCCTGGCGGCTCGGTGCACCTTCACCCTGCGTAGGCAAGGCCAGCGCAGTCGAACGGCTCAGGTCGCGACGCAGTCGACCTACACGAGGTTGAGCGAGCTAGCGGATCGCGCGCCACCACGCCGAGCCGACGCGGTCGAACCGTGCGCCACAAGGCCAGCCGCGTCAACGTCTGGCGGGTCGACGCACCTTTACGCTGCGGTAGCCGGGCCATTCAACGGCGAGGTCGCCGCCAACCGGCACCGCGCTCCAGCGCTCTGCCGCGGCGTGCAGCGCCGCGACGGCCGCTCGCGCCGCCTCGGCCGGCGGGGCGTGCTCGGGTCGGGTCGCGAACCATTGCGCGGCCAGCTTTCCGAGGTCGGCGCCGGGCTGCTCGGCGGCCGCCTCGACGAAGCCGCCCAGCAACTCGGCGTGCTGGATGCGATCGCGGTATTCGCGGATGAGCGTGGCCGACCGTTCCGCCGCGTGCGGCGGCCGCCGCCCGGACACGTGGGTCATGCTCTTGAAAACCACGCCGCCCGCGATCGCGCCCCAGATGCCGTCGGGGATCCGCATCGCGTCTTCGACGGTGAAGTGCACCAGGTCATGTGGAAGCTCCGCGGTGATCGGGCCCGCGTTCATCCGATAGACAACACGGTCGTCACGCTCGATCAGGATCGAGCCCCAGACGTGGTCCTGCGGTCGTTTAAAGGTCACCCGCACCCCACCAGCGTGGCCCATCAGACACGTGTGCCTCAACCGGTTAACAGCCACCGAGACCACGCGCGGCGTCGGTCCTGCCTTAGCCGCCGCAGCCAGCCATTAGCGGGCGTGCGGGCCGCTTGCCGCAGGCCAGTCCGCCGAGGTTCGCGGGGCAGAAGCCCGCGGCCAACGCGACCGTCTTCGGTGCCCGGAAGGCGGCACACGATCGGGCGGACACTCATGCAGGCCACGCTGCCCGCGCCTAGGCGTTCAAACCATTACCGGTTGAGGGACGGCGGCGGGGCAGCCCACAGGCGGGACACGCTCGGACGGGCGCTCACGCGGGCCACGCTGCCCCCTTAGCCACCCCAACCATTAACCGGTTGAGGGGCGGCGGTGGGTGAGGCCGCGGTCGCGGGCCAGGCGGGACAGGACCGGGCGGATGCTCAGGGCTGTGCCGCCGAGGGCGACCATTCCGACGCCGAGGTCGACCGAGACTCGGCCCTCGCTCGCCCAGTAGACGTCCTTGAGGTCGAGCAGCAGGGCGAACTCGTCGACGATCAGCGCCAGCCCGGAGCCGTAGGCGACGCCGGCGAGAGGGTGGCGGCGTAGGTCCTCGCAGCCGGCTACGGCCAGGGCGCCTACGGCGCTGACCATGCCGATGCCCCACATGTAGTGGTGGAGGTGGATGCCGCCGATGGTGACGTTGTGGAACTGGGTGCCACCACGGCGGATGCTGTAGGTGATCGCCCGCACCGCGCCGAAGGTGGCGGTGAAACCGAGCCAGGACCAGAGGACCGAGCGTTCACGGGGCTCGAGCTCCTCCTGGTACGCGCGGCGTAGCTCGGCCGGCGTGGGCACGGCTGCCTTCGACGTCGGGGTGTCGTCGGAGGCGTCGGCCATGCGGCCAACGTACCGTCACATGGGTCTTTTTCGGGTTTAATCGCCCGAAGACGCCGGACTGGACCACAGCGAAGCCGCTGTGCCCTCGGCCAAGCGCTTCTCGTACACCCGGACTTTGTAGCTGATCATGCTCAGGCCGACCGACAGCGCCGACATCTGGGCCTCGATTCGTTCCTGGTGCTCGCGCAGCAGCGCCAGCCGCTCCGGCTCGTTGCCCGCGCCCTGGCGGACCAGGTCGGCGTACTTGCGGATCGCCTCCAGCGGCATGCCCGACTCGCGCAGCCGGGCGCACAGATCGACCCACCCGATGTCGTCTTCGGAGTAGACGCGCCGGCCGCCCGAATCCCGGATGATCGGACCGGCGAACAAGCCCTCGCGCTCGTAGAAACGGAGCGCGTGCACGCTCAGCCCGGTACGGGCGGCGACCTCCCCGATGGCGTACGTCATGACCGCAGGCTAACGCTTGAGCTAGAGCCCGCTCTAGCTCGGATGGTCCGCCGATGACAGTCACCCTGATCACTGGCGGATCCAGCGGCATCGGCGCCGCGACCGCGCGGCAGCTGATGACCCTCGGCCACCAGGTCGCCGTCACCGGACGGCGGGCTGATCGACTTGACCGGTTCGGCGCGGACCACCCGGACGCCCTGACCCTCGTCTCCGACAGCGCGGTGCCGGCCGACGTGCAGGCGGCCGTCGACACCACCGTCGCCAAGTTCGGCCGGCTCGACAACATCGTCGCCAACGCCGGGTACGCCACACATGACGGCCTCGACGACGGTGACCCGATGGCTGGCGCGACATGCTGCTCACCAACGTGCTGGGCCCGGCGGCGGCTGATCCACGCCGCACTTCCCCCACCTCGCCGCCGTCGAGCGGCCGCATCGTGCTGGTCGGCAGCGTCGCGGGGCTCCTGCACACGCCCGGCAACATCTACGGCGCGACCAAATGGGCGCTGACCGGCCTCGCCGGCAATACCCGGCAGCTGGTGGAGCGCCCAAGGGGTCGGCGTCACGCTGGTCTCACCGGGCGGCACCGAGGACCCTGACTTCTTCGCACCCGCCGGTGGCCCGCCGGCCGACCGGCCCGGCGGCTACCTGACGGCCGACCAGGTCCGCGGCCAGCATCGTCTGGGCACTGACCCAGCCCGAAGGCGTCGACATCAGCACCATCACGATGCGCCGAATCGGTTCACCGTTGTAAGCGAGGCGCATCGATGCGGCGGCGGGCCGATACCGTTGTCGCCATGAATATCGGCGGGGTCGTGTTGGGCGTCGACTTCGGAACCTCCAACACAGCCGCCACGCTGCAATTGCCCGACGGCCGGGTGCGGGCCGTGCTCTTCGACGGCTCACCGTTGATGCCGTCCGCGGTGTGCGTCGAGGGCGACACGATCCTCGTCGGCAGCGACGCCGTGCAGGCCGCGCGAGCCAACCCCGGCGGTGCCGTGCGCCACCCGAAACAGCGCATCGACGACGGCACCGTGTTGCTGGGAGATACGGAGTACCTGGTCGCCGACCTGATCGGCGCCG
>CAWIXO010000049.1:0-82277 GCA_963840005.1 uncultured Actinomycetota bacterium
GGTGCCCTTCAGCGTTATCGACGAGGCGGTCTACCTCCTCGACAACGAGGTCGAGCCCTGGAGCGTGCAGCTCGAGGTCAGGGTCGAGGGCCGGCTCGACGAGGCCCGCCTCCACTCCGCCCTGACCGACGCGCTGGCCTGCCACCCGATGGCCAAGGCCCGCAAGGCCACCTCCCGCCGGCGGGACAAGCGGTTCCAGTGGGAGATCACCCACGTGCCCGACATCGACCCGTTCTCGGTGGTGGACTGCCCCGACGACGACACCCTCTCGGCCACCCGGGCCGACCTGCAGAGCATCTCCATCCCGCTGGTGGAGTCTCCGCCGCTCCGGGTCCGACTGGCCGACCACCCCGACGGCGACCTGGTCATGATGAACGTCAAGCACGCCGCCGTCGACGGCTTCGGCAGCCTGCGCATCCTGCGCTCGATCGCCAGGGCCTACTGGGGCCTACCCGATCCCCAACCCGACCTCGACCTGGATGTCACCCGTGACCTGCACCACAGCCTGGCCGCCGACGACGCCGCCGAGAAGAGCCGGCGGATCATGACCCTGCTCGACAAGCTGCGCGACGAGGTCCACACGACGGCCGACCTGGCGGTCGACGGCGGGACCGAGAAGCCCGGCTTCGCCTTCCACCACGTCAGCCTCTCCCCCGAGACGACGAAGGCGCTGGCCGCAGTCGAGGGCGGCACCGTCAACGACGTCCTCCTGGCCGCGTTGCACCTGGCCCTCGCCGGCTGGAACGAGGAGCACGGCGTGCCCAGCAAGCGCGTCGGCGTGATGATGCCGGTCAACCTCCGGCCCGGAGTGGTGGAGGAGATGGCCGGGAACTTCTCGCTCAACGTCAGGGTGGCGACGACGCTGGCCGAGCGCGAGAGCCCCGAGTCCCTGCTCGAGGTCATCGCCGAGAAGAGCACGCTCATCAAGGAGGGCGGTACCGGCGCCGCCCTGATCGAGGCCCTGGGCGGGCTCCCCGCCGTGCCGGTATGGGCCAAGCACGCGGTGGCGCCGCTCGTGTGGTTCTCCGGCGACCGGCTCGTCGACACCGCCCTGCTGTCGAACCTCGGCAAGATCGACGAGCCGCCGGCCTTGGGCCGACGCCGGCGACACCACCGAGATGTGGTTCACCGCCCCCTGCCGGATGCCGCTGGGCCTCTCCATCGGGACCGTCACCACCGCCGGCCGCATGCACATCGCCTACCGGTACCGCCATCCCCAGTTCGACGCCGAGGCCGCGGCCCGCTTCGCCGACCGCTACGCCGCTGCCCTCGACCTCTTCGCCCCCGCCTGACAGGCGCCAAGGCGGGGCCGCCGAATAGTCCTGCGGCCGGACGTCGTCTAATCAACGTGGTGCGACGAGAAGTGCACACGACCGTCGTGTTGCTGCGCGGCCAGGCCGAGTTGGCCAGCTGGCCGCTGACCGGCACCGGCTGTCCCGACCTGTCGGTCGTCGAGGCTGTGGCGCGCATGCAGCTGGCGGCCCGGCGGGCGGGGTGCGCGATCCAGGTGCGGGACGCCTGCCCCGAGCTTTCGGAGCTGCTCGACCTCGTGGGGCTGTGCGTCTAGCTGGGTGGCCCCGACCTAGCTGTCGAGGCGAGGAGGCAGGCCGAAGACGGCGAACAGGTCGGTGTCGAGGAAGTTGTGGTGGCCGACGATCCTGTCGCCTGACACCTGCAGAACCTGGATGGACCACGGGGCCCAGCCGCCGCTCGGGTCGGGCTTGTAGGAGGCGAAGGCGACATCGCCGTTGGCCTCGGTGGCCACCAGGCGGGAGCCGCGGCATCCGATGCCCTGGCCGAGGAACCACTTGCCCATCTCGACGGGGCCGGCGAGCCAGAAGTCGTAGGGGGGCATCGACATGATCACGTCGTCACGCAGGAGGGCGACCAGCGACGTGATGTCGTAGCGCTCGAAGGCGTCGACGTACCGGGCGAGCAGCTCCTGCTGCTCGGTGTCCGCCAGCCTGGTGTTCGATTCGTCGAGGTCGAGCGACGCCAGCGTGGCCCGCGCCCGCTGAAGGGCGCTGTTCACCGACGCCACGCTGGTCTCCAGCAGTTCGGCCACCTCGGACGCCTGCCACCTGAGGACCTCCCGCAGGATAAGCACGGCCCGCTGCCGGGCGGGAAGGTGCTGCAGGGCGGTGACGAAGGCCAGGCGGATCGACTCCCTGGTCTCGGCCACCTGGGCCGGGTCGCCGTCGTCGGGCAGGACGCGGGCGTCGGGGATCGGGGTGACCCAGGCGTTCTCGGGACGGGTGGCGCCGTGGAAGGCGTCGGCCATGCCGGCGGGGCCGAGGTCCATGGCCAGGGCCCGGCGCTGGCGGCCGCGCAGCATGTCGAGGCAGACGTTGGTGGCGATCCGGTAGAGCCACGACCGCACCGACGAGCGGCCCTCGAAGCTGTCGAGGGCCTTCCAGGCCCGGACCATCGTTTCCTGCACGGCGTCGTCGGACTCGAAGACAGAGCCGAGCATCCGGTAGCAGTAGCCGGTGAGCTCGCGGCGGTACGGCTCGAGGTCTTCGGGCCGCACCTCGCTCCCGATCTGGTGAGTGACGGGCACGGCCACCAAGTCTACGGCGACGCTCATCGAACGGCTCCTCATCTGTCGACTCACGCCGGGCGCGGCGCTTCCAGGGGTACGACGACCGTGCCGACCGGAACTCATCGACGGCCGCGGCTGCCGCGGAGGCGGTGCGAAGGGCTTGACCACGGGTAGCGTCCGTCTACTCACACGGCGGCGCGACTCAACAGGAGCGTCATGCCCACCACCCGCCGTCCGATCCGGTCCGGCCGCAGTGATCGCCGCCGCCGTCGTCGCCGGTGCCGGTTTCGTCCAGGCTGCCGCGGCCATTCCCGCCAGGCGGGTGTGTCCGGCTACGAGGTCGTGCCGAGGGGCGACATCGTCTTCGAGGCGGACAACCGGCAGCGGTCGGGCGGGGACGTGGCGCCCCGGCCGTCGTAGGGCCCGTCTTCGCTCTACCCTCGGGACTGTGTGCGGCATCGTTGCAGTCCTCCGCCGCCCATCGCCGCGGCGGCGCCCCTGAACCCGAGTGGGTACTCGGTGAGCTCGACGCGGCCGCCGACGACCTCGACCGGGCCGATCTGCGGGATACGGCGGCCCTCGGTCGGGTGGTCGAGCGCCTCCAGGGTGTCGACCTGGGCTGCGGGCAGCCCGGGCGTGCGCTGCCTGCTGGCCGTTGACGGCGCAGGCCTGATCGACTCGATCGACCAGCGGGGCGAGGGCCTGGAGGCGGGGGTGGCCCGCATCGAGCACGCCCTCGACGCCGACACTGTCGACGGCGTCTCCGACGTCGAAGGTCTCAACGCGGTGATCGTGGCGCTCAAGGACGTGGTGTGGGCGCTCCGGTCGACCGGCTGGGCACGGCCCGGGCGGTGGCCGCACTTGCCGGTCCGGCGGCGGAACCCGCGGCCGTCGACGCCTACCTGTCGATTCAGGTGGCCCTGGCCGCCATCGGCCGGCTCGAGGTAAGGGGACGGGACTCGGCGGGCGTCCACGTGCTGATCGACGGCCACGGGCTCGACCTGGACAGCCCGGAGGTCCGCCGCCTGCTGGCGGGGCGCACCGACGACAGCCTGTTCACGTCGATGGCGGCGAGGACGCCGCTCGGCCGGTTGACCTCGTCTACAAGGTGGCCGCCGAGGTGGGGAAGCTGGGGGACAACGTCGCCCATCTGCGCGCCGCCATCGCCGGCGACGACCTCCTCCGGATGGCGGTGCAGGCCGAGGCGCCCGGGCCGCGGTCATGGGCCACACCCGGTGGGCCAGCGTCGGCATCATCTCCGAGGCCAACGCCCACCCCCTCAACCAGGAGGAGGACGAGTCAGCGGCGCCCGAGCGCCCTACGTGGTCGCCGCCCTCAACGGCGACGTCGACAACCACGCCGCGCTGCGGGCGACCGAGGGCCTGGCCATCCCCGACGAGATCACCACCGACGCCAAGGTCATCCCCGCCCTCGTGTCCCGCCGCATCGCCGCTGGCGTCGGGCTGGAGGACGCCTTCCGGGCCACGGTGGCCAGCTTCGAGGGGTCGGTCGTGGTCTCGGCCCAGGTCGCCGCCGCGCCCGACCGCCTGCTCCTGGCCCAGCGGGGGAGCGGCCAGGGGCTCTACGTCGGGCTGGCCGAGGACGCCTTCGTGGTGGCCAGCGAGCCGTACGGCCTGGTGGAGGAGACGTCGACCTACCTCCGGCTCGACGGCGAGGCCACCGGCGGCCAGATCGCCGTCCTCGACGCCGCCGGGGCCGGGACGATCGAGGGGATCAGCCGGTTCGCCTACGACGGCCGCCCCGTGCCGGTCGAAGCCGACGAGCGGTGCGAGGCGGAGATCACCACCCGCGACATCGACCGCCGCGGCTACCCCCACTTCCTCCTCAAGGAGATCTCGGAGTCACCCCTGTCGATCCGCAAGACCCTCAGGGGCAAGGTGCGGGAGCGGGCGGGCGACTGTCGGTGAACCTGGGCGACGCCACGCTGCCCCCCGGTCTGCGGCCCGGATCGCCGGCGGCGAGATCCGGCGGGTCATCGTCATCGGTCAGGGCACCGCCGCGGTGGCGGCCCAGGCGGTGGCCGCGTCGGTCGAGCGGGCCCTCGACCCACCGGCGTCGAAGGTGGGCCGGCCATCCTCGTGACCGCCACGCCCGCCACCGAGCTGTCGGGCTTCGCCCTCGACGACGACATGTCCGACTGCCTCGTCGTGGCCGTGAGCCAGTCGGGGACCACCACCGACACCAACCGCACCGTCGACCTGGTGCGGGGACGGGGCGCCACCGTCGTGGGCATCGTCAACCGGCGCAACAGCGAGCTGGTGGCCAAGTCCGACGGGGTGCTCTACACGTCCGACGGGCGTGACGTGGAGATGAGCGTGGCCTCCACCAAGGCGTTCTACTCCCAGGTCGCCGCCGGCGTGATCCTCGCTGTGGCGCTGGGCGACGCCGCCGGGGCGGGCGAGGAGGACGCCCACGAGCTGCTGGCCGGGCTGCGGGCCCTGCCGGAGGCGATGGAGCAGGTCCTGGCCGGCAGCGAGTCGTGGCCGAGGTCGCCCGGGCCACCGCGCCGAGCCGCCGGTACTGGGCGGTCGTCGGATCGGGCACCAACCGGGTGGCGGCGGCCGAGATCCGGATCAAGCTGTCCGAGCTCTGCTACAAGGCCATCGCCTGCGACACCACCGAGGACAAGAAGCACATCGACCTGTCCTCGGAGCCGCTGATCCTCGTCTGCGCGGCGGGGCTCACGGGCGGCAACGCCGACGACGTGGCCAAGGAAGTCGCCATCTACCGCGCCCACAAGGCGGCGCCGGTTGTCATCACCAGCGAGGGCGGGCACCCGTTCACGTCCGCCCTCCACGTCATCACCGTCCCCACCGTGCACCCGTCGCTCGCCTTCGTGCTCTCGGTCATGGTCGGCCACCTGTTCGGCTACCACGCCGCCCGGGCGATCGACGCCCAGGCCCGCCCGCTGCGCCAGGCCCGGGCCAGCGTGGAGGAGGCGGTCGCCCACGTCCCGGGCGGCAATGGTCTCCACGGGCTGAACGGGCTGTTCGACAGGCTGGCCGAGCACATCCGGCCGCCGGCCAGGGAGTTCTTCCGGGGGCTGCGGGCCGGCGAGTACAACGGCCACCTGGAGGCCAGCACCGCGGTGCGGCTGTCGTCGCTGCTGCACTACGCCGTCGGCGTCCTGCCGCTCGAGGCCTACGAGGTCGAGTTCGGCAAGACGGCGTCGCCGGGCACCGTCCTGCAGGACCTGTCCGACGCCCTCAGCCGGGGCATCGACGAGCTGTCCCGTCCCATCGACGCCATCAAGCACCAGGCCAAGACCGTCACCGTGGGCATCTCCCGGTCCCAGGACGTGCTCCTGCGGACCCCGTTCGTTCAGGCGGTGCTGGCCGCCGGCGCCGATCCTCGACCGGCTCAGCTACCGGGCGCTGCGGACCCTGGCTGCGTTGGACCCGGCGGTGGCCGAGGTCACCGGCTACACCCGCTACCGGGTGGACGGCGACGTCGGGCGACAAGGCCACCATCCACGTCGTCGACCAGGGGGGCTCGGCCGTCGGGCTCGCGTCGCGGACCGACACCGACCCGACCCTGCGGGGCACCAAGCGGGGGGCGCTCGACACGCGCGAGGTCACGGTCGCCGTCGGCCGGCGGGACGGTCGCACCGTCGTGCTGGTGCCGGAGACGAAGGGGCAGCAGTCGGTCGGGCTGACACTGCTGCACGTGCGGCTGCAGGACTCGCTGCCGGCCGACGTCGCCCGCCAGGTGCTGGCCGGCTACCGGGTGGCGCGGTTCGAGGCGCTGGTCGACGCCGTCACCGAGACCGAGCCCGAGTTCGCAGAGGACCTCCTGGGCGAGATGCCGATGGTCGACGTGCTGGTGGCGCCGGTGCTGGACCTGGCCGAGCGCTGGCGTCGCGGCCGAGGGTCACGACCGCGCCGACACCGCCACCCCGCCTGGCGTGCGGGCATCCTGCCAACGAAGCGGTGAGCGGCCGCGGTACAGTTGGGCGTCGAAGGGGAGTATCCCCACTTACGCGGTCCCCGTCATCACGGCCTCGGCCCGGAGATCGTGGTCCCTCATCCGGGGCGGGAGAGACCTTCGGTTGATCGGACGCGAACCAACCGGAGAGCCCGTGACCCTCTAGTGCGTCAGATGCAACGACACCGTCGTGCCCGGCTGGCGTGGCGGCAGCGTGATGCCGCCGATCTGCGGGAAGGGTCTCGACGTCTTCGTCGGTCTGCCAGAGCAGCAGGCTGCCGATCGGGTAGCCACGCTCGATGCTGTCGAACAGGGCGAGCATCTGGTCGGGCAGCCACACGAACGGCCGCTGGAACACGGGCACCCGCACCCGCCCGCGCACCATGTCGTCGAGAATCTCGTCCATCAGTTGGACGGTCGGGTCCGGCCGGATTTCCGGCTGCTCAAGCATGCGCGCCAGTCTCCTACAAGACCGGTGGATCATCGCGAACAACTCCCGCAGCTCGTCCAGCACCTCGTCGCCCAGCTCCGCGAAGTCGTCCTCGAGTCGAGCGCGACGTGGTCCACGAAGACGTCTCTTCGGCACCTGGCAGCGACGCTGCTTGAACCAGACCTTGAGCTTGGCGTAGGCGCGCGTCTCCATATCGAGGCGGCGCAGGTCGTCGACGTGTTCGGGCCACGTGTCAAAGATGGCCTCCCAGACCCGGAAGGGCACGTAATTCTCCATCGCACGCCAGCGCAACATGCGCACCTCGGTCATGCCGTGCGGCTCCTGCATCTTCTCACATCGGGTGTCCCGGTCGCCGTGCCGTCCGGTTGTGCGGTCGCTGTCGAGAAGGACGCGCGACCCGCGACAGCATTTCGAAGGCGTTGCGCTCGCGTGCCGCGATATCCGGCTGTCGCGGTGCCGCCCGCCGTGGCCGAGCCGCAGCCAGCTGTTCTGTGGTCGAGCGCCTCGATGATCCGCTGATCGCCGAACGCCACCGCGATCGATCGAACGAACTCGCCGTCACTGAAGCTGTTCTCGACCACCAACACGGCTGGACGTCGCGAGATCGGAGACCATCTCGCGGAGGTCAGCCGGCGCGATATCCGGCGCGGCGCGACGCCGCTGGCATCGGATCCGCCGACTCTCGATCACCTTCTCCGGGAACTCCTTGTAGAGCGGCACGCGTGCTCGCGAAGCGATAGCGCGTTGAGCGCGACGGCCGGCTCTGGTCGCCATTCGTGCCGTCCTGAAGGTCTGCCATGTCGGAGCAGCTCCAACAGGGTGTGCGGGTCGCCGGATGACGAAGACCTCCGGGTCGGTCTCAAGTCGCATGCTAGGTCCGCCTGAGTCTGGGCGGCGAGGAGGCCGCGCACCTCGTGGTAGTCCTGGGAGAAGTAGCCCTCCGGCCACGCGTCATCGAGGTTGCCGAGATTGTCGATCTTCACCCGACGCAGCGGTGGAGACGCCGTCGGTCTGCTCGACCAAGTAGACGGCGACCATCTCCGGCGGGAACATGCCTTCGGCGATCCGGCGGCGCAGCCGCAGCAGCAGCGTCTCGCTGTGTGTCTCGATCAGGAACTGGGTGCCGGTCTGCTTCGGCCGTCCGCAGGTAGAGGTCGGCGAGCTCCGCGTGCGCGGCCGGATGCAGGTGCATCTCCGGCTCCTCGATGATCTGCAGCGGCGGGTCGCTCGCCGACGGTCGCTCAATCGATCAAGCGCGCACTGGACGATGATCGGCAGCACCTGCGCGACAGCCCGTGCCGGCGTCCGCCAGGTTGACCGAGACGGTCGCTGCCCTCGCGGGTCAGCACCGTGGACCACAGCGGGCCGGCTTCGATCTCTTTGAGCCGCCATTCGGGAAAGATCGCAGTAAGGTCCTTGTTGACCATCGTCAACAGCTCACCGCGACCGCGCGCCTGGTCGTCGGCGAGTACACCAAAGGTCCCCTCGCCGCGCTCGCCAACGCCCCGTGGAGCGCCCAGGGGCAGCCGGTGCTGGCGGGCCGGCTTGTCGCGGAATGGCCCTAGGTAGCGCACCGGGACGAACCGAAGAAGTTCGCCAAAGAGCACATGTCCCCAGGCGTCCTGATCGGGAACGCCGTCGATTTGAGGCACCAGCCCACGGAACTTGAGGCCCACAGCATCGCTGCTGAACCCGGGCTGGGTCACCTGGTAGACGGTGGGGCCGTCAGCCAGGTCCGGATCCCAGGACGCCGTCAGGCGGGTGTCAGGCATGTCGATGTCCACGTCGGACACGAAGGCCGACCGCGACTCGTCCACGTACTGGATGGTCGCCCGTAAGGAGAAGGGCGATATGCCCTCGACCTCGACGCCGACCTCGAATTTGCCGTGCACGATTTGATCGAAGATGAGGTCGCGGAAGCTGTCGACCGCGTCCGGCCCGAGACGTTCCAGGTCGAACGGAGCCGTCGAGTCGGTGTCGAAACCGGTCGAGATCACCAGCGGCAGCCGGGTTAGCACGCTCTTGCCGGAGTTGTTCTTCCCGAGCACGACCGTGACGGGCGCTAACTCGATCTCTTGTGGATCGCGGAAGCAGCGGTAGTTGGCGAACGTCAGCTTCCGTAACGGCATCCGCCAAGTCCATCACAACGGTGGCGTGCAGGTCAGCCCCGAACATCCTCCGTGGACAGCTCAGCCCGAAACCGCGACCTTCCGTCCCAACCACGCGTCCGCCAGCCACACCGACTGGCTCGACGGCGACGTCAATGGCAGCTGGACGTCATCGAGCATGGCTGGCTCGGGCCGCCTCGCCGGCACCAGCAGCAGCCGTGCGGCCGGTCGCTGCCGGGTCGGATCGGCCAGCTCCTGGATCTTCGGCAGCTCCCCGTAGCGGGCCAGGGGCGCCGCCTC
This sequence comes from uncultured Actinomycetota bacterium, assembly GCA_963840005.1. GTDB lineage: Bacteria > Actinomycetota > Actinomycetes > Mycobacteriales > Micromonosporaceae > Asanoa. The sequence continues at coordinate 9,347 of CAWIXO010000049.1, forward strand.
TGTCAGCAACACCGGGCCGGCCGCCGCCGCCATCGCGGCGTCCACCGCCGGGACGACGTGCTGGTGCACGAGGTCCGCCAGGGTGCGGAAGTCGACGTCGGTCGGCACGCCGGTGTCGGCTGCGAGCATCGCCTCCCAGGGGAACCCGAGGGCCCGCAGCCGGTCGAGCATGATGCCGGTGACGTCGACCTCGGTGAGGCTGAGCCGGGCCAGCAGCTCGGCCCGCGCGACCCTCAGCCGCCGGAACGGCGCCAGCGCGACGATGAACCCCCGACGGGCAATCACGTCCGCCAGCTTGGCCTGGATGTCGTCGGCCGCGTCCCGGCCGAGAAGTGGTGCGTGACTGCTGGGCAACATGGTGCCGGTCAGTGCCGCGGGCCGATCGCGCGAAACGTAGGACCGGTCTGGCTCGTGCCAGGTCAGTGGCACGTCGGCAGCGTCGATCAGCTTGGTCAACCCCGGTCGACGAGGCAGTTCCTCGGCGTGCGGGAATCGGGCGCGCACCCGATCGCGAAGCTGGTCGACCGTCAGCGTCTGGCCGACCAGGCTCCCGCTGGCCAGGCGCAGCGCCCGTTCCGCGGCCATACCTACCGGGTAGAGCTGGCCTTGGGCGTTGACATCCGCCTTGCCACCGCTGGCGGCGGCGGCGAGCTGAAGAAGGCGGCTGGTCTTCCAGAGCCGGCATGCCGGCGGGCGGCATGACCCGGCGCAACTCGTCGACCGCCCGTTGCCGCGACGGCAAGCGGGTCCGCTTCTGCGAGGTCCCGCGCCCGCGTGCCGAGCCGCACCACGTATCCGAGCAGGTCGGCGGCGGTGGTCGCGGCGGCCGGATCGTCTGGCTCACGACCGACCAGAACCGTGTCGCAGCCGCGCAACCGCTGGATCGCGACCCGGGCGTCACCGCCGGTCGACAGCTCGGCCTCGACCGCGGCCCGGACCAGGCCGACGGCCTGCGCGAGCCGCTTGGGGTCAGCGGTGTACGAGCCCGCGCGTGCTGATCAGCGCCTCGGCGATCTCTTCCGCGGCCATGACCCCGCCCCGGGCGTCGAGCAGCGCCACGATCTCGTCGCGCACCGCGTCCAGCGCCGGGTTGGCCAGCCACATCCGGATCTGCCTGCGCAGGACCACGGAGATCTGCGGCTGGCGTCTGCCGGTCGCGGCCGCGGCCTCGTTCTGCGTCGGCCAGTCGCAGGAACGACCCGTCGGGCCCGGGCCGCTGCCCGAGCAGTGACCGCGACCGTCTGGAGATGCTTCGACTTCGGCGACGGCAACAAGGTGGCCGAGACCGCCTCGATGCCGCGCGGCAACTGTTTCGGCGATCGGCCTGCGGCTCGGCTGTCGTCCTTGACCGCCGCGAGCCGGCGGTTGACGGCGCGGGCGTAGGCGAGGATCTCCTTGCGTGTCGCGTCGGGCACACCTTGGGCGCGGGTCAGCGCGCGACGGCGGCGTAGTCGAGCAGGTCGCCGACCGTGTGCACGCCGAGACGCTCCAGGGCCGAGCGGGCCCGGGCGGTCAGGTCGGCGTCGAGCGCCGCGTCGAGCCCCGGCACCGCCACCTGGTCGGGCACCGAGCCTGGGCTCGTCGCCTGCGGGATCTGCTGGAAGATCACCCGCCACGCGTCGGCCATGTCGCTCGGCGGTGTCGAAGCGCTCCGCCGCGTCACGGGCGAGTGCCTTGCGGAAGAACGCGACCAGCCGGTCGGCGACCTCGGCGTCGAACGGCGGCGGGATCGAGGTTGACCTCGTCGCTCGACCGCCGCCGGGTTGGCGTCGTCGCCCCAGCCGGCAGCGTGCCGGTGGCCATCTCGTAGAGCGTCACAGCAGCGGCGAACCGTTCGGCCGCGGCGTCGTAGCGCAGTCCGGCGAGGCGGGCCGAGGAACGGGTCGAGATAGGGCGGCGGTGCCGGCCTGGATCTGGTCGACCGGGGTCGCCGCCAGCGAGAAGTCGAAGACGCACAGGTGGGGCTGCTTGTCTCTGCGTCGCGGCCGGGCGGCCAGGTTGGCCGGCTTGAGGTCGCGGTGCCAGACGCCCTCGGCCGTCGAGGAAGTTGACGATGTCGAGCAGGTCGCGGCCGTAGCGTTCGAGCAGGTCCAGGGCGCAGGCGTCCGCCCCGCAGCTCTTCGGCCAGGGTGCGGCTCGCCGGCGCTCTCCAGCACCAGCGCGGTGCGCCGCCGACGGTGACCGGGCCGTCGACCAGCGCGGCGACCTGCCAGTGCTTCAGCCCGGCGCAGGGCGCGCGCTTCGGCGCCGAGCCGTTCGGCGTACTGCTCGTCCCGGGCGACCTTGAGCACGAGCGTCTCGCGTGCCGCCGGGGTCGCCGCGGTGACCAGCAGCGCGATCGCGGTTGCGCCGGTGCCCAGGCGGCTCGACCACGACGAGTCCGCCGTCGAGCACGTCGCCCTTGTGGGCCTCACAGCGGGTCGATCACGGTCTCCGGCTCGGGCGCGGTCAGCTCGTCCCAAACCTCGTCCGACGCGCTCCCGGAACTCCGGCGACGCTGGCCTTGAGCCGGTGCAGCGGGTCGCCGCGGGTGGCGTCGTAGACCAGCGTCGACCAGGCTGTACGGCATGCCGTCGGCGACCGCGTCGAGGTGCAGGCCGCTGTCGCGTACCGCGGCGACCAGCTCTTCCGGCGTGGCCGCGGGATCGGCGCCGCTGAAGATGCGGTAGGCGAGCGCGCCGAGAGAGAACACGTCCAGCGTGGATGCCGGGCACGTCGGCTCGCGGTGGCCGCCTCGGGAGCCTGGTAGCGGCGGATCTCGTCGTCGAAGAACAGCTCGAGGCTCGGCGCGGTCGGTCGAAGGGCCGCCGGTGGTCAACCGGGTGGCACCCGGCCAGCCGCCCACCGGCCTGCCAGTCGGTGACGACGAGCGACGGCTGCGGGCCTGTCCGGGTCGCGCACGTAGATGGCCTGCGGGTGACAGTGCCCGGTGGGCCAGGCGCCGGGAATGCGCGTACGCCGATGATCTCGGCGAGGTCCTGCACGAGCTGCAGCCGCTGCGCCATGGTCAACTGGTCGCCCGTGCTGGCCAGCCACTGGTCGAGCCGTACCGAACCCGGTCGTGGTCGAAGACGACCGCCGGACCCCAAGCGTGGTCGACCAGGTCGTGGGCCTGCGCGATGCCGGGGTGCTGGATGCCCTGCAGCAGCCGGAACTCGCGCTCGGCGGCCCGCGGATGACCGGAACGTCCTCCTCGGCGGCCCGGCTGGTCAGGTAGAACCGGACCCGGCGGACGATGTCGTTGTCGCATGATGTGCCCGGCGAGGAAGTCCTGCCAGCCGATGCCCTCGGCGAACGGCTTGCGGGTGCAGCAGAAGCTGACCGACCTTGCGGTCCGTGACCGACGGCGCAGATCTTGCGCGCCCGGACCAGCTCGACGATCTCGCTGACCGCGCGGCGCGTCGATCCGGTGCCCGGGCGTCGCGGGCGGCGCCAGCAGCAGCTCCTTCAGGCTGGGCAGTCCGGACTCGGACGTCGTCGCAGGCCGTAGACGTGCTGGGCGCCGATCGGGTCGAGCGCCGCGCGCATGTCGCGGGCGTGCAGGAAGACGGCCGCGCCGACGAACGGGACCTCGCGCCCGGCGCCCGTGCTGCCGGGCGTAGTACGCGGATCAGGCTGGCTAGCCGCTTGGCCTTGCGGTTGGCCAGCACGTGCGGGTTGTCCTCGGGGGTCGAGGCGGCCGCCCGGCATCCGGCGTACCCACTGGGTGCCGTCGCCCGCGATCTCGCCCTGCCAGTGCTTGAGCTCGAGGACGTAGAGGCCGCTGCGGGGTCAGGACGAGGGCGTCGACCTCGTTGATCGAGCCGTCGGTGGCGACGAACTCGACGTTGGCCCAGACGTGGAACGGGTCTGCGTCCGGCAGGTAGCTCGCCAGCTCGCGCAGGCCGTCCTTCTCCCACGCGAAGGAGCTGGGGTTGATCTCCTCCCATCGCGGCGAGTCCTCACGCATCTGCCGGCCCTCCGACCGTTCGCCGTTCCATCATGGGCACCCTACCGAGGCGACCCAAGGCGGCCTAGGCGATCGGCACGCGGCGCCAGAAACCGATCGGCCAGGTGACCTCGGTGCGGCTGGACAGGCCGTTCTCGTCCATCGCGTTGTAGACGGCCAGCCGGGCGCCGTCGAAGCGGAGCTCGATCGCGTCGAGCAGTCGGGGGCGCCACCGCGACGGCAGGATCCGTTCGATCACGTTGACCTCGTGCAGGCGACGGCCGGTCACGGCGGCCAGGGCCGGGTGCGCCGCGGCGCGCCAGTCCAGGCGCAGCCCCGGCCAGTCCAGCGGCGCCGACATGTCGACCTGGTCCCAGGTGATGCCGCACTCGTCGAACTTGCGGTGGATGATCTCGACGTTGGTGTCGCCGAAGCCGAGGATCACCGGGCCCTCGGCGAACCGGGTCTGGCGGTCGTTGTCCCACATCACCCAGGCACCGGCCAGCGTGCGGCCGATCAGCCGGGTGAACCGGGCGCGGTGGACGGCGGCCAGGGTGCGCGCCGTGTGATGCCACTGCGGCTCGTACCCCTCGATGGCCAATGCCACAGACATCGGTCGATCGTACCGAAATCGGGCACCAGACCACAAAACGAAGCCCGGCCCCCAACGAGGGAACCGGGCTTCGTACGGATTACTTGGCGAGCGTCGTGCCGGTCGAGCGGAGGTCCTCGCACGCGTCCGAGACGCGCTTGGCCATGCCCTCCTCGGCGGACTTGCCCCAGGCGCGCGGGTCGTACAGCTTCTTGTTGCCGACCTCGCCGTCGATCTTCAGCACGCCGTCGTAGTTCTTGAACATGTGGTCGACGACCGGCCGGGTGAACGCGTACTGCGTGTCGGTGTCGATGTTCATCTTCACCACGCCGTAGTCCAGCGCCTCGCGGATCTCCGAGAGCAGCGAGCCGGAGCCGCCGTGGAAGACCAGCGAGAGCGGCTTGTCCTTGCCGGTGCGGGCGCCGACCGCGTCCTGGATCTCCTTGAGGATCTCCGGGCGGCAGCTTGACGTTGCCCGGCTTGTAGACGCCGTGCACGTTGCCGAAGGTCAGCGCCGCCATGTAGCGGCCCTTCTCGCCCAGGCCGAGCTTGTCGACCATGGCCAGCCCGTCTTCGACGGTGGTGTAGAGCTTGTGGTTGATCGCGTTCTCGACGCCGTCTTCCTCGCCGCCGACGACGCCGACCTCGATCTCGAGGACGACGTGCGCGGCCGCCGCCTCGGCGAGCAGCTCGGCGGCGATGTCGAGGTTCTCGTCGAGCGGCACCGCGGAGCCGTCCCACATGTGCGACTGGAACAGCGGGGCCTCGCCCCGGCCGACCCGCTCCTTGGAGATGGCCAGCAGCGGCCGGACATATTTGTCGAGCTTGTCCTTGGGGCAGTGGTCGGTGTGCAGCGCGATGTTCACCGGGTAGTTCTTGGCGACCTCGTGCGCGTAGGTGGCCAGCGCGACCGCGCCGGTGACCATGTTCTTGACGGTCGGGCCGGAGAGGTATTCGGCTCCACCGGTCGAGACCTGGATGATGCCGTCGCTCTCCGCCTCGGCGAAGCCCGCGCAGCGCGGCGTTCAGCGACTGCGACGACGTCACGTTGATGGCGGGGTAGGCGAACGCGCCGGCCTTGGCGCGATCGAGCATTTCGGCGTACACCTCGGGCGAAGCGATGGGCATGTCTGCCGCTCCTTGTCTAATCCGGTCACGTCTGCCGGACCGCGCTGTCCTCCATTGGGAGTATCCCGCAACAGCAGAATGCCCTGACAGGCAGGTCAGTCGCGGTCGCCGCGCGGCTCCGGGACGATCAGGCTCAGCACCCAACTCACCACGGCCAGCACGATCGCTCCCCAGAAGGCCGGCCAGAAGCCGTCGATGACGAACGGCAGGTCGAACTGCCTGGCGATCCAGTCGGTGAGCAGGAAGAGCAGCGCGTTGACGACGAGGGCGATCAGCCCCAGCGTCAGGAGGTAGAAAACGCACCCGACGACCTTGATGATCGGTTTGAGGATCGCGTTGACGACCCCGAAGATGACCGCCACGACGAGGACGGTCAGCACGGTGTGGCCGGCATCGCTGCCGCCGACGTCGATGCCGGGCACGACCAGCGCCGTGATCCACAGAGCGATCGCGTTGATGATCACCCGGATCAGCATTCCCATGGCACCCATCGTGGCACTGGCCCGCACGCACGATTGCCCCAGGATTGGCCCGGCAGCCGACCGGGCAACCCGCGGCCGCCGTACGGTGAAGAGGAAAGGAGGCGGCGCCGATGACGCAGGACACGAACCCCTTGGACGAGCGCGACCCGGAGGCGGCGGAGGCCGACGCCACCGAGCAGGCCACCCCGGTGCGGCCCGACGACGACGGCGACGACCGGGTCCGGACCGGGCCCGAGGTCCCGGAGGCCGATGCCGTCGAGCAGGCCCGCGCGGTCGGCACGGACGACGACTACCGGCGATAGGGCCTAACGCACCGCACGCGGGTTGGCCGCGACCCAGTCGGTCAGCCGGTTCTGCTTGATCGCGTCGAACACCGGTGTGCTGAGCGCGGGGTCGAGCCGCTCGTACTCGACGCGGTCGATCGTCACGCCCCGGAAGTTCGAGCCGATGTCGATCGAGCTGGCCGTGTCGATCCCGGTCGCCACCCGCAGCAGCTGCGGCGTGGTGATGCCCGTCCCCGCCACGTCGATGCCGCCCGCGGCTGCGTGCACCGCCCGGGCCAGCCGCACCGGGTCGCGCACGTCGCTGCCGAGCAGCCCGCGCACGAACGCCCGCCCGTTGGCGTCGCGGTCGTAGACGCCGTGCGGCAGTTTGCGCTGGCGGAGCAGGTCGAGCATGCCCCGGCCGTCGAGCCGCTGGCAGCCGGCCGGGTAGACCCGGTCGCTGTGCCGCGAGGTCACCATCCGGTCGATGCAGATCTCGACGCCGCCGAGGGCATCGGTCACCGCGCGCAGCCCCGAGTAGCGCACCGTCACCGTCGCGTCGAGAGACAGTCCGGTGGTCGCGGTGATCGTGCCCGCGGTCAGCCGCGCTCCCTCGGCGAGGTCCGGCTCCTGGCCGCGGCGCTGGCTGCCGAAGTAGAAGGTCTCGCCGAGCCGGGCCCGGCCCTTGCCGGGGATCTCGACCAGCAGGTCGCGCGGCAACGAGACGAGGTAGGCGGTGTGGCCGCCGGCCGGCACGTGCACGAGCAGCACGGTGTCGGCCCGATAGCTGCGGCCGCCGTCGTCGTCGACGCCGAGCACGGCCACGGTGAGCGGCCGGTCCACCGCTGGTGCGCTGCCGGGCAGGAGCGGCTCGCCGATCAGCGGGCGCTCGATCGTGTCCCGCAGCACGAACGGCACCGACAGGACGGCGACGACCGCGAGCGCGGCGCCGGCCAGCCGGCGGCCGAACCGGTGCCGGCGGCGGCGTACCACCGCACGATCGATGGCCTCCCGCAGCGGCGCCGATGGCGGCGCGAGTTTCTCGTGCCGCTCGAACGCGTCGCGCAGTTGCTCTTCGATCATGGACAGGTCTCCACCATTTCGGCCCGCAGCGTCGCGAGTGCCCGCGAGATCGACGATCGCACCGTGCCGACGGCGCAGCCGAGCACGTCGGCGATCTCGGCGTCGGGCAGGTCTTCGTAGTAACGCAGCACCAGGGCCGCGCGTTGCGCCTTCGGCAAGCCGGGCGAGCCAGGACCAGATCTGGTCGCGGTCCGCGGCTGAGCTGGGCGTGGTCGACGTGTGCGGCCTGCGCCGTCTCGTCGGGCTCGGCGCGCAGCAGCACCCGGCGCACCCACGAGCCGCGCCGCCAGTCGAGATACTGGTTGGTGATCATGCGGCGGACGTAGCGGTCCGGGGCGTCCGCCCGGACCACCTTCCGCCAGTTGAGCTGGACCCGCACCATCGTCTCCTGCACCAGATCCTGTGCGAGGTGCGGATCGCCGCAGAGCATCACGGCGTACCGGAGCATGGCGCCGAGTTGGGCATCGGCGAACTCCTCGTACGTCAGCGGCGTCACGGGGTACCTCCGGGGTGGCTCTGCCAGGACGACGCGCGCGGGTGCCCAAAGCGCTGCGAAGATCACCGATATTCAGCCGTTCGGCCAGACTACCGACAGACGCTATCGCGATCGTGATCTCACGTGACTAGAGTCCGGCATCGATCCCTGGGGAGGATGCCGGATGCTGCGCACCACGCTGCGCCAGCTCGCCGCCATCGGCGGCGTCGTCTGCGCCGCCCTTCTGGCCGCCGCGCCACCCGCGATCGCCGCGCCCGAGACCGTCTCGATCGGCATGCGTGACGTGACCGTCGCCGATGGGCATCCGGGAGTGGTCGCCGGCGCCACGCTGATCTCCGCCGACCCGCTGGTGCTCGACGACGTCGTGGTCACCTACGACTTCAGCGCGCTCGCCGGGCTGGCCGAGGTGGTCGCGCCGGCCGGGCGCGACCTGCTCGCTCGTCGACACCACGATCCTGGGCTGCACCCGCGACCAGGTCCGCCTGGGCAGCGCCCCGGTCGGCGGCCAGTTCGACGTGGTGATCCGCGCCGTCGCCGGTGCCGAGGTCGGCGAGGGCCCGCTCCAGATCGGGGTCCAGGCGGCCGGGCTCGCGTTCGTCTCCGCCGCCTCGTGGGTGCGGGTCGGCGACAGCGTCGACCTCGTCGCCGGCCCGTCGACTGAGCTGACCCGGCGGCCGGGCGAGGCGTTCACGCTGCCGTTGACGGTCGACGTCGCCGGCAAGACCGCGGTCGAGCAGCCGAGCGTCTACTTCACCGAGACGTACGCGTTCCGCGCCACCCGCAAGTTCAACAACTGCCTCTACGTCGAGGACCGGCTCCGCAACTGCTGGTTCGACGGCACCTTCACGCCCGGCGCCACCTACAGCGCCGTCTGGCCGTTCCTGCTCGGCGCCGACACGGCCGCACCGGGCACGAAGCGGTTGGAGGCGACCTGGTTCACCGCGGCCGAGGCGGCGGACTACGAGTCGTTCCTGGCCGGCCACGGCTACTCCGGAGGCGAGCCGGGCACCGACGGCGAGCTCGTCCTGACCGGCGAGCTCGAGCTTCGGGCCGCCGACCAGGCCGACATCGTGCCCAGCAACAACCGCAGCACCCTGTCGGTCACGGTGACCGGCCGCAACGACGCCGACCTGGTGGCAACCGGCGCGGCGGTGCGGGGCGCGGTCGGTGACCGGCGCTCGGTGGCAGTCGGCGTGCGCAACGACGGCCCGGCCACGGCGGAACGCCCCGGTGGCGACGTCGCCACGGTCGAGGTGACGATCCCGCGGGGCACGACCGTGACCGCGGCGCCGCCCGACTGCGCCCCGCTCGCCGACCCGGCCGCCACCGGACTGGCGGGCGCTCCCGCGTACGGGTGCCGTCCGGGCCCGCTCGTCCATACCGGCTTCACTGTCGAGTTCGTCTTCGAACTGCGCATCGACCGCGCCCGGCCGGCGGACGGCGCGGTCCGGCTCACGGGGGCCGGCGACCGTGACGCGACCAACGACCGGGCCGCGATCAGGGTCAACCACCCCGCTCCCGCCGCGCACGGCCGGTTGCCGATCACCGGTGCGCCGGCCGGCACCCTCGCGGCGCTCGGCGCGCTGCTGGTCCTCGCCGGTGTGAGCGCCCTCGTCCTCGCCCGCACCCGCGCCGACTGAGACCAGGTGCCGGGTTCCACCGCCCTGGCCACCTGGGCTTGCGCAGCCCGGTAGCCTTTGTGCCCGTGGAGACGACCCGCGCCCTAGCCGAGAACCTCGCCTTCAATCCGTTGGACCCGCAGGACCTGGTCCATACGTTTGGCCTGTACGGGGTCTGGGCGATCCTGTTCGCCGAGACGGGCCTGCTGGTCGGCTTCTTCTTCCCCGGCGACTCGCTGCTGTTCCTGGCCGGCGTGGCGGCCACCCCGGTGGCCGACGAGATCTTCGGTGACGGCACGCAGCTCTCCCTGGCGGGCCTGCTGATCGGCGCCCCGATCTGCGCGATCCTCGGCGCCCAGCTGGGCCACTTCCTCGGCGCCCGCTACGGCACGCGGATGTTCGAGAAGCCGGACTCGCAGCTGTTCAAGCGCGAATACGTCGAGAAGGCCGAGCACTACTTCCAGAAGTTCGGCCCGGCCAAGGCCGTCGTCCTGGCGCGCTTCATCCCGATCGTCCGCACGTTCCTCAACCCGGTGGCCGGCGTGCTCGGCATGCCCGCGAAGCAGTTCTTCGTGTGGAACGTGGTCGGCGCGATCCTCTGGACCGACGGCATCATCCTGGTCGGCTACCTGCTGGCGCGTCGGATCTACGACGCCATCGGCACCCACATCGACCGCTACATCCTGCCGTTCGTCGCGCTGATCGTGCTCATCTCGGTGCTTCCGATCATCATCGAGGTGATCCGCGACCGGCGTGCCCGCAAGCGCGCCAAGGAGCTGGCGGTCATCGGTGTCTCCCCGGTCGCCGGCATCGCCGACGCCGTGACCGACGACGACCACCGCTCGCACCGCGGCTCACACCGGGCCGACTGAGGGGTCAGGCGCCGGCGGGTGGCGGTTGGTCCGTCAGGCTCGCGAGGCGGCCCAGGGCCAGGGCGCGATAGGTGAGCTGCGCCGCTTCCTCGAGGTTGCAGGCGCGCTTGTGCGCGAGCTCGATGCTGTCGGCCAGGACGGAGCAGCCGTGCCGGCTCAGAACGAAGCAGTTGGTGCCGTCGCGGGCCGCCTCCGCCGCGGCCTCGGCCAGCTCGGCGGTGCCCGGCGGGTGGAACGGCACGGTGCCGACCCGGCGCACGTAGAAGGCGTGGTCGGTGGTCAGCAGGCGGATGCGTTCGCCCAGCGCGTCGAGCAGCAGCGCCGTCTGCGGATGCAGATGGATGATCGCGGTCACGTCGGGGCGGACGCGGTAGGTGGCCAGGTGCAGAGCGACCTCGGAACTCGGCGACACGTCGAGCGCGTCGGCCGTGCGGCGCATCGCGGGCATGGTGCCGGTGCCGGCGTGCGGTGCGTCGCCGGAGGGCACGGTGCCACCGTCGCTGATCCGCACGCGGACGAACGACGGGCGGGACAGCCGGTCGAGCCAGGTGCCGGCGCCGGTCACCCAACAGGTGTCGGCGCCCGGTAGACGGGCTGACAGGTTGCCGCCAGAGCCGACCACCAGGCCGGCACGGACTACCGCGGCGCCGACCTCCGCGAGTTGGTCGCGAAGGTCAGGCTCATCTTCGGACCCGGCGTCGAGTCTGGGAGGCGACGCCGGGCCAGTTGATGTCACCGCTTCAGCGAGCGGCCTTCTTGGTGGCCCGCTTGCGAGGCGGGGTAAGCAGGTCGGCGATCGTCGCGATAGCCGCCGGCACGAGCCGGTAGTAGGCCCACACGCCGCGCTTCTCCCGCTCGAGCAGCCCAGCCTCGGTCAGGATCCGCAGGTGGTGACTCACCGTCGGCTGCGAAAGGCCGAGCGGTGCGGTCAGGTCGCAGACGCAGGCCTCGCCTTCCGGTGCCGACTGGATGAGGCTAAGCAGCCGCAGTCGGGCCGGGTCAGCAAGAGCCTTGAGCACCCCAGCGAGGCGCTCGGCATCGGCACGTTCGATCGGCTCGCCGGCGAGCGGCGAGATCTGAGGCATGGTCATTTCAGCCAACGCAGTTCCCACGTATTCCATCCTTCCACTAGCAGCATCGACCCGCCTGCATATCAGCAGGTCCGAATCGGCAAACTTTTACGCCACTAGGCCGAGGTCAGCCAACGAATAGGCCGCCCTGTAAGGGAGTCCGGCCGCTCGCAACGGCGTCGCTCGCTCCCCGATCGACGATAACCGCTACGCCTACTACCTCAGCCCCGGCTTCCCGGAGCGCCTCGACGGCGGTCAACGGGCTTCCCCCCGTCGTGGAGGCGTCTTCCACGGCCAGCACCCGTCGTCCGGCAACATCAGGACCCTCGATCCGGCGTTGGAGACCGTGCGCCTTGGCCGTCTTGCGGACCACGAACGCGTCGAGCGGACGCCCGGTCGACGCCGCCGCATGCAGCATGGAGGTCGCCACCGGGTCGGCACCTAGGGTGAGGCCACCCACCGCGTCGAAGTCCCAGTCGGAAGTCAGGTCGAGCATCACCCGTCCGACCAACGGTGCGGACGCATGGTGAAGGGCCACGCGACGCAGATCGACATACCAGTCGGCTTCGCGTCCCGAGGAAAGCACCACCTGGCCGTGCACGACAGCTAGGTCAGTGATGAATTTACGCAGGTCGTCGTGGTCCCCCATGGGGGAGAAGCGTACTGGTCGATCCTGTGAACCTGCTGGGCGCCCCACCAGCGATCGGGAAATTTCCACCGATAGCGAACCTGCGAGGGATGACCGGCCGCCCGGTCGACCGTCACTGGGTGTCGCGACCGATCCGGCCTCGGGTGTCCCGGGCGACCCGGGCGAAGACGGACCGCGGGGCGTGCCGCATGCCGAACACGACCACCTTGTACTTCCAGTCCGGCACGCTGACCAGCCGCCCGCGCTCGAGGTCGCGCAGGGCGTGCGCGACCACGTCGTCGGCCTGCAGCCACATCCAAGAGGGGGTTTTCGACATGTCGATGCCGGCCCGGTCGTGGAATTCGGTGCGCGTGTATCCGGGGCAGAGCGCCATCACGCGAACCCCGAGCCCGGCGACCGACTGGCCGATCGACTCACTGAAATTGGTGACCCACGCCTTGCTCGCCGGATAGGTCGAGCCCGGCATGACGGGAGCGAATGACGAGGCTGACGAGACGTTGATCACAGCCCCATTGCCGCGGCTCGGTCATGGCCGGCAGCGCGGCAAGCGTCAGCCGCATGACGGCGTGGACGTTGAGCCGCAGCAACGATGCCTCGTCGGCGGCCGTCGACTTGAGAAAGGACCGGTTGAGGGTCGAGCCGGCGTTGTTGACCAACAGGTCGACATGGCCCGCCGAGCCGTTCGGCGACCGCGGTCACACCCGTCTCGGTGGACAGGTCGGCCGGCAGCACCTCGGCGGTGCCGCCGGTCAGCTCGGCGACGGCCGCGAGGCGGTCCGCGTCGCGGGCGACGAGCACGAGGTCGTAGCCGTCGGCGGCGAGGCGGCGGGCGAACGCCGCACCGATGCCCGCGGTGGCGCCGGTCACGAGAGCGGTCGGCACGAGGGTTCCCTCACATGGCGGCGGGAGTGGTCGCCGGCGGATCCGGGCGTTGCCAGTCCGTCGGGTCGACCGAGGGCGGGGGTGAGATCGGCGGCGCGCCGTTGGGGCCTGGGGGTAGCGACGGCGCGCGCCGGAAGTACGCGTTGGCCGGCGGAGAGGCCAGCAGCAACGTCACCACAAAGTAGCCCACCACCTGCAGGAGGGAAAGGACCGCGCTGGTCCACGGCCACCAGCCCGGGTTGGCCTCGTTGATGGCCCACAGCACACCGTCGTCGCCGAACGAGTTGAACCGCTGCACGAAGCCCAACACGGCGGCCACGACGCCGCCGAGCAGACCGAGGCCGCACACCGCCCAGGCGGCGATCTGGACCGCCCGGATGCCGCGCAGCAGGCCGACCACGAGCGCGGCCAGCAGCACCGCCGAGACCACCCCGACGAACGCCGCCGCGATGGGCACACCGCGCAGCAGTTGCGTGCCGCCGTCGATGTCGTCGACGGGAACCCCGGCGCCGACGGCGGTGTTCTGGAACCGCTCGACGATGCCGGGCATCAGCACCAGCCCGATGCCGCCGTAGACCACGCCGCCGACCGCCATCACCACCAGGACGCCGGCCGCGGTGCGCACGGGGCCCGGCGGTCGGCGCGGATCGGTGACCGGCTGTTGCGGGAGAACTTGCGCTGGGTACGACACGGGGCCCTCCGGTAGATCCGTTGTGGACGAACCTACTCGGAAGGCCCCGGGTGTGCTTGCTATCGGATCAGCGCGGCGGGGCCGGCGTCTCCGGGGGTTCGCTGCCCTGCACCGGCGGGGCCGGCGGCAGCGGCGGCTCGCCACCCTGCGCGTACGGCGGGGTGGGGTAGCTCGAGCCCGGCATCACCGGGTAACCGGGCGTCGGCGGCTCCCAGGTCGCGGCCTGCGGCTTGAACCACGCGTTGGACGCCGGCAGCGCGAGCAGGATCAGCGCGACCAGCACCAGCAGGATCGGGATGACGCCGAGCAGGGTGGTGACGGGGCTGTACCAGCCCGGCATGGCGGCGTCGAGCTTCGCCTGCACGTCGGCCTGGTCGGGGACGTTGCCGCTGCTGTCTGTGCCCATCCCACTGCCAGCGGCGTTGAACACCTGGCCGACGCCGCAGCAGAGCAGGAACAGGCCACCCAGAACCCAGGTGACGATTCGCGCCGGGTTCTTCCCGCGCAGGTTGAGGAAGCCGAGGACGACCAACCCGACCGCGACGAGCAGGGCGATCACCGCGCCGCCGACCGCGACGCCGACGGCGATGGCGTCGCCGGATTCGGCCAGGTCCGTGCCCGCGTACGCGTCGTTCAACGCCTGGCGCAGCGAGCTCAGCGTCGACAGGGTCACGATGAGGCTGATGACCTCGATGACAGCTACGGCGTAAAGGAGGTAGCTGGATATCCGGACAGTGCCCGGCGGTCGGGCACTGACCGGACCGGGGGCGAACTCCGACACGGCGCTCCTTCCTCGTACATCACAATGAGTGAAGATCAAGGTACCGGTAGCGCGCCAGTCTGTCGCCCCTGCGACATCGAGCGGTCAGGTGACCAGAGCCATCACGGTCAGCCCGTCCTTGGTGTCGGCCAGGTCGACCGAGACGGTGTCACCGTCGCGGATCTCTCCGGCCAGCAGCGCCTTGGCCAGCTGGTCGCCGATCGCCGACTGCACCAGCCGGCGCAGCGGGCGGGCACCGTAGATCGGGTCGTAGCCGTGCTCGGCCAGCCAGGCCCGGGCCGCGTCGCTGACCTCGAGGGTCAGCCGCCGGTCGGCCAGCCGCCGCCGCAGGTGGTCGAGCTGGATGTCGACGATCGCCCGCAGCTGCGGCCCGGACAGCGCGGCGAACACCACGATGTCGTCGAGCCGGTTGAGGAACTCCGGCTTGAAATGCGCCCGGACCAGCGCGAGCACCGCCTCCCGGCGCTGCTCCTCGCCCAGCGTGGGGTCGGCGATCAGCGTCGAGCCCAGGTTGGACGTGAGGATCAGGATCGCGTTGCGGAAGTCGACCGTGCGGCCCTGGCCGTCGGTGAGCCGGCCGTCGTCGAGCACCTGGAGCAGCACGTCGAAGACGTCCGGGTGGGCCTTCTCGACCTCGTCGAGCAGGATCACCGAGTACGGGCGGCGGCGCACCGCCTCGGTGAGCTGCCCGCCCTCCTCGTAGCCGACGTAGCCGGGCGGGGCGCCGACCAGCCGGGCGACGCTGTGCTTCTCGCCGTACTCGCTCATGTCGATGCGCACCATCGCCCGCTCGTCGTCGAACAGGAACTCGGCGAGCGCCTTGGCCAGCTCGGTCTTGCCGACACCGGTCGGGCCGAGGAACAGGAAGCTGCCGGTCGGCCGGTCGGGGTCGGCGATGCCGGCCCGGGCCCGGCGGACCGCGTCGGAGACCGCGCCGACCGCCTCGGGCTGGCCGACGACGCGGGACGACAGCGACTCCTCCATCCGCAGCAGCTTGGCGGTCTCGCCCTCCAGCAGCCGCCCGGCGGGGATGCCGGTCCACGCCGCCACCACGGTCGCGATGTCGTCGGCGCCGACCTCCTCCTTCAGCATCGCGCCGCTGGCCTGGAGCGAGACCAGCTCGGCCTCGGCCGCGGCCAGCTCCGCCTCCAGCTCGGGGATCCGGCCGTAGCGCAGCTCGGAGGCCCGGGCGAAGTCGCCGTCGCGCTCGGCGCCGCTCTCCTCGCCGCGCAGCCGCTCCAGCTCCTCCTTGGCCGTGGAGATCTTGGTGATGTGCTCCTTCTCCAGGCGCCACCGCTCGGTCAGCGCGGTCAGCTGCTCGCGCTTGTCGGCCAACTCCTTGCGCAGCCGCGCCAGCCGCTCGGCGGAGGCCACGTCGGGCTCCTTCGCCAGCGCCATCTCCTCGATCTCCAGCCGGCGCACGGCGCGCTCGACCTCGTCGACCTCGACCGGCCGCGAGTCGATCTCCATCCGCAGCCGGGAGGCCGCCTCGTCGACCAGGTCGATCGCCTTGTCGGGCAGGAACCGGTCGGTGATGTAGCGGTCGGACAGGGCGGCGGCGGCGACCAGCGCGGCGTCGGTGATCCGGACGCCGTGGTGCACCTCGTAGCGCTCCTTGAGCCCGCGCAGGATGCCGATGGTGTCCTCGACCGTCGGCTCGCCGACCACGACCGGCTGGAACCGCCGCTCCAGCGCCGGGTCCTTCTCGATGTGCTCGCGGTACTCGTCCAGCGTGGTGGCGCCGACCATCCGCAGCTCGCCGCGGGCGAGCATCGGCTTGAGCATGTTGCCGGCGTCCATCGACCCCTCGCCCTTGCCGGCGCCGACGACGGTGTGCAGCTCGTCGAGGAACGTGATGACCTGGCCGTCGGAGTTCTTGATCTCCTCGAGGACGGACTTGAGCCGCTCCTCGAACTGGCCCCGGTAGGACGCGCCGGCGACCATCGCGCCAAGGTCCAGCGAGACGAGCTTCTTGTCGCGCAGCGACTCGGGCACGTCGCCGGCCACGATCCGCTGGGCCAGGCCCTCGACGATCGCGGTCTTGCCGACGCCGGGCTCGCCGATCAGCACCGGGTTGTTCTTGGTCTTGCGGGACAGCACCTGGATGACCCGGCGGATCTCGGAGTCGCGGCCGATCACCGGGTCGATCTTGCCGTCCCGGGCGCGCGCGGTGAGGTCGACGCCGTACTTCTCCAGCGCCTGGTAGGTCTGCTCCGGGTCGGCGTTGGTGACCCGCCGGTCGCCGCCGCGGATGGCCGGGAAGGCGGCGACGAGGTTGGCCTCGGTCGCGCCCTGGGCCTTGAGCACGTCGGCGACGGCGCCGCCGACCCGGGCGAGGCCGGCGAGCAGGTGCTCGGTGGAGACGTACTCGTCGCCGAGCGGGCGGGCGATCTGCTCGGCCGCGCCGATGGCGTTGACGAACTCGCGGGACAGGCTGGGCTCGGCGACGCTCGGGCCCTGCGCGGTGGGCAGGCTCTCGATCGCCCGGGCGGCGGCGCGCCGGATGTCGGCGGCGTTCGCGCCGACGGCGCGCAGCAGGCCGCCCGCGGTCGAGCCGCCGGTGTCGAGCAGGGCGAGCAGCAGGTGCCACGGCTCGACGGTGGCGTGGCCGCGCTGCGCGGCGCTCGCGGCCGCGCCGGTGATGACCTCACGACTCTTGGTGGTCAGACGTTCGGTGTTCATGGGCTCCCCTGGTAGCTGGCGTCCACTAGACACGACACAACCAGAGTTGAGTGTATTCCGCTCAACTCCGGAGCTGTGATCTGCGTCACTCGTTCCCGACCAGGACCTTGATCCACTTCCGTTCGCCGAAGTTGTCGACGCCGAGCCAGTTGACCGGCCCATCCGCGCAGAACAGCGTGCCCTCGGGCAGTCCGCGCAGGAAGCAGTCGCCGATCGGCCAGTCGACCTTCGCGAAGTTGCCGCCGGAGACCCGGCCGGGCCGGTCCGGAGTGGTGACGGCGAGACTGGCGTCCTCGAGCGCGACTGCCGACGTGTAGCGCTCCGGATGACCGGTGGCACCCATCGGCCGCCAGCCCGTGCCGTCGAAGAACCAGATCGCCGGCCAGGAGAACCGGTCGGTCTGGCCGATCAGCCAGACATACGTCCCGCTGCGGTCGACCGTGATCCGGACGCCCTCGATCCGCCCGCTCGCACCGGCGACGGGCATCTGGCGCCACGTCGCGCCCTGGTCGTTGGAGACCGCGGAGACCGGCCGGCCGGCGTCGTCGACCCCGACCGCGAAGAGCCAGTGCAACGCGTAACCCACTGCGCGCAGGCCCGGGAGGTCCGGCTGCGTTTTGGTGGGCTGCGGCTTGCCGTCGCCGTCGAACCAGACCACCCGCTGTTCCTGGTCGCCGTCGCAGCACAGCTGGTATTCGCCGAACAGCGGGCGGACCACGTCGTCGTCGCCGGCCGCGTACTCGTAGGTCACGCCGCGGTCGAACGAGACGTAGTAGCCGTCCGGGTCGACGTGCAGCACCAGGCGCGCGCGGTCCGCGTACAGCTGATGGCCCTTGCCCTCCGGGCGCGGGTGGTAGACCTGGTGCCAGCTCCGGCCGCCGTCCTCGGTGCGGACCAGGGCCGCCGAGCAACTCTCCGCCGGGCCGGGCGCCGCACTGGTCGAGCCGCACCGGTTGAACAGCGCGTAGCCGAGGGCCTGGTCGACGAACTCGACGCTCTGCAGCGTGTAGCTCGGCGGCACCGGAATCGAGGCCTGCCGCACCTCGAACTCCGCGTCGGGCGTCGGTGCCGGTGCCGCGCTCGGCGGTGGCGGCGGTTTACGCCGGATGTCACCGATCGAGCACCCCGTGAGCAGCACGAGTACGGCGGCCACCGCCACCATGAGCCGTCCGCGCATGACACCTCCCCGTACGGTTTCGAGTCTCCCGGGATGGGCACGGTTCCCGATCTTTAGATAAGTTGCCTCCGTGCGAGTACGGGTGGAACAGACATCGTTACCCGGGATCGGCGTGCGGCACGACTTCGTGACGGAGGCGGGCCGGCGGCTAGGTGTGGTGTCGCATCGCGACGGACGCCGCGCCCTGATCGTCTACGACCGCGACGATCCCGACGCGCGGCTGGCCGCGATCCCGCTGACCGACGACGAGGCCGAGGCTCTCGCCGACCTGCTCGGCGCGTCGCTCATGCTGGGCCAGCTGGCCGGCCTGCGCGACCAGGCCGCCGGTCTGCTCACGGAGCAGATCGCCCTGCCGGCCAGCTCGCCGTTCGTCGGCCGCCCGCTGGGCGACACCCGGGCGCGCACCCGCACCAGCGCCTCGATCGTCGCGGTCCTGCGCGCCGCTCGCGTCATCCCGTCGCCCGGTCCGGACTTCCGGTTCGAGAGCGGTGACGTGGTGGTCGCGGTGGGCACCCGCAAGGGCCTCGACGCGCTGACCCGCATTCTCGCCGACAACGATCCGGACGGCTGAGTCGACGATGCACGAAAGCACGACGGTCCTGCTGATCGAGGTCGGGGCGCTGATGTTCCTCCTCGGTCTGCTCGGGCGGCTCAGCCGCCGCTTCGGCATCTCGCCGATCCCCCTCTACCTCCTCGCCGGCCTGGCCTTCGGCCACGGCGGACTGCTGCCACTGAACGCCAGCGAGGAGTTCTTCTCGGTCGGCGCCGAGATCGGCGTGATCCTCCTGCTCGTGCTGCTCGGCCTGGAGTACTCGGCTTCCGAGCTCGTCGGCAACCTGCGCGCGGCGGCACCCATCGGCCTGCTGGACGCGGCCCTCAACGCGCTGCCCGGCGCGGCGTTCGCCCTGCTGCTCGGCTGGGGCTGGGTGGCCGCGGTCGTGCTCGCCGGCGTCACCTGGGTGACCTCCTCGGGCGTGGTCGCGAAAGTCCTCGCCGACCTCGGCCGGCTCGGCAACCGGGAGACCCCGGTGGTGCTGTCCGTGCTGGTGATGGAAGACCTGGCGATGGCGCTCTACCTGCCGTTGCTGACCGCGCTGCTGGCCGGCACCGGGTTGATCGGTGGCGGTCTGGCGCTCGGCATCGCGGTGCTCGCCGTGACGGTCGTGCTCGTGGTCGCGATCCGGTTCGGCGGCTGGATCTCCAAGGCCATCTCCGCGCGCGACCCAGAGGCCCTGCTGCTCGGCATCTTCGGCCTCACCCTGCTGGTGGCCGGCGTGGCCGCGCAGCTGAAGGTGTCCGCCGCGGTGGGCGCGTTCCTGGTCGGCATCGCGGTCTCCGGCCCGGTCGCCCATCACGCCACCCAGCTGCTCTCGCCTCTGCGGGACATCTTCGCGGCGGTGTTCTTCGTGTTCTTCGGGTTGACCACCGATCCGGCCCACCTGCCGCCGGTGCTGCTGCCGGCGATCGGGCTCGCCGTCGTCACCATGGCGACCAAGACCCTCACCGGGTACGTCGCGGCCAAGCGCGCCGGCATCGCGGTGCGGGGTCGCTGGCGGGCCGGCCTGGCGCTGACGCCGCGCGGCGAGTTCTCGATCGTCATCGCCGGGCTGGCGGTGGCCACGCCGGGGATCAACCCGGAGCTCGGCGCGCTCGCCACCGCGTACGTATTGATCACGGTTGTGGTCGGTCCGATCATCGCGCGGCTGCCGGACTTCGAGTGGTTCAAGGCGCTGCTGCGGCCCCGGCCGACGCTCGCCACCGACTTCGGCATGCCAGTGACAGGCATCACAGTCGAGGCGAAAGAGCCGCTAACTCAGCACACACCGGACGCTACTAGCCAGTAACTCAGCGCGCTCAGCGGATCGTGCCCGGCTCTTAACCTTTGGCCCCTTCCGTCGGTTCGCGGCAGGCGCTACGGTGACGCCGCAGATGGGTCTGGCAGCGGAAGATCGACCATTGGGCGAGATCGACGCATGACCATGCGGAGCGAGGTGTCCGTGAGCGTGCAGTCGACATCGTTCAGCGGCTTCACGAACCCCGTTGATCCGACACCGGCGGAGCTACGGGCCTGGGCCTACAGCCCCGACACGGTGCCGTTGAACACGATGCCGCCCGACTGGGACCTGCTGGTCTCCGGCGATCATCTGGTCACCACGCTGTTCGAGCTCGCGATGGACCGCTCGTGTCCGGCCCGCCGGTTCGCGCTGCACTGCCTCTACATCTACGCGGCCGACGGCATCCGCACGAAGTTCCGCGCCCACCCCAAGCGGCGGCTGCGCAAGCTCGTGCAGCAGGCCGAGTCGCTGGGTGACGACCAGATGCGCACCTGGGCACACAACAGCCGGGTGCTGCTGGCCAAGCCCGAGCTGTTCGACTACCGCGACTGGTGCGAGGGCGGCCTGGTCCGCTCCGGGCGCCGGCTCACCTAACGCCCCCGGGCCGCCGCGCGGATGATCTCGGCGAGCGCGGCCGGCTGCTCCTCCGGAATCCAGTAGCCGGTCTCCTGGACCAGTTCGGCCCGCCCGTCGGTGGCCACCTCGGCCACCATCTCGCGCAGCGCGGCCGTGGTCGCCGCCGGTGCGCCGGCCACCGCGGTCACCGGCATCGCCAACCGGCCGTCCTCGGCCAGCGCGGCCAGGTTGAGCTGCCGGTCGAGGGCCAGCGAGCGATACATCTCCAGGGCGGCCCGCAGAGCGCCGGGCGCCGCGTACGCCTCCGCGTAGCGGTCGACCTCTTCGGCGCCGATCGCGCCCGCGTCGTAGATCCGGGACCGGATGACGAAGTCGATGTACGCCCGCTCCCGCCCGCCGATCAGCAGGTGCGCGACGTCGGCGTTGGCGTGGAAGGCGAGCTGCCAGCCACGCGGGTTGGTCATCTGGTGGTCGAGCTGCGAGGTGCCCGGCGGTGCCGCCTCGACCAGCAGCAGGGCGGCGGTCACGTCGCGGTGGCTCAGGGCGTACGCGAAACCGACGTAGCCGCCCAGGTCGTGGCCGCACACCGTGGCCGGCGTGACGCCGAACTCGGCCCGCGCGATGGCCCGCACGTCGCCCGCCAGGCTGTGCTTGTCGTAGCCGCTGGCCGGGCCGGGCGAGCCGCCGAGCCCGCGCAGGTCCGGCATGACGATCCGGAACTCGCCGGCCAGCCGCTCGGCCACCCGCACCCAGGCGCGCCAGGTCTGCGGAAAGCCGTGCAAGAGGATGAGCGGCGGGCCCTCGCCGACCACCGCGTAGTGGTGCACGGCGTCGTTGGCCGCCAGCCGGCGGTGTTGAATGTCCAATCCCGAAACCCCCCGGGCGAAGAAGGCCGGGACCCCCCGTGGATCCCGGCCTTCTTTGTCCGATATGGTGAGGTTAGTCCTTCGTCGACTTTTGCGGGCGTTTATCGCGTCGGCGGGTCGGTCGGTCGGCGTGGTCGCCACACCACCAGCGCGGTGGACGTGCGGGCGGTCGGCACCAGGTCGGCGCGCGGGTAGCGCGCTCATCGACTCCAGCTCGGCGATCCGCCGGTAGGCCGCCGTCAGGGCCGCCTCCAGCTCGGCGATCTGCTCGCGCAGTTCGCCGGTCGGCTGCTCCAGCTCGATGATCCGCTTGATGCCGGCGAGGTTGATGCCCTCGTCCTGGCTGAGCCGCTGCACCTCGCGCAGCAGCGCGACGTCGCGGGCGCTGTAGCGGCGCCCGCCGCCGGCCGCCCGGCCGGGCTGCACCAGCCCCAGCCGGTCGTACTGCCGCAGGGTCTGCGGGTGCATCCCGGCCATCCGGGCCGCCACCGAGATGATCAGCACCTTGGCGTCGGAGGTCGTCTCGATCGTGACTCGACGACTTCCTGCTTCCTCGTAGGGCTGCATGGGACTGGTCACCTCCGCCACAACGTGTCGACGACCCGCGTCCGGCGAGAGCACGGCGAACTCCTCCAGCGCCTCGCGGGCCTCGTCGGACAGCGCCGTCGGCACGGCCACCTCGATCGTGACCAGCAGGTCGCCGGCCTGGCCGTCGCGCTTGGCCACGCCCTTGCCCCGGGCCCGCAGGACCCGGCCGCTCGGGCGTGCCCGGCGGCACCCGCAGCGTCACCGTCGCCGTCCATCGTGGGCACCCGCAGGTCGGTGCCGAGCACCGCCTCCGCGAAGGTGATCGGACGGTGAGCGTCAGGTCGTCGCCGGACCGGCCGAACAGGTCGTCGGTGCGGACCCGGACCAGCACGTAGAGGTCGCCGGCCGGGCCGCCGCGGTCGCCCGGCTCGCCCCGGCCCGGCCAGCCGGATGCGCTGCCCGTCGGCGACGCCGGCCGGGAACCGCACGTTGAGCGTGCGGGTCTTGGTGACCCCGCCGGTGCCGCGGCACTCCGGGCACTTCTCGTCGACGACCGTGCCGACGCCCTGGCACTCGCGGCACGGCTCGGAGAAGCTGAACGAGCCCTGGTTGCGGGTGACCAGCCCGGAGCCCTGGCACTGCGGGCAGGTGCGCGGCTGGGTGCCCGGCTTGGCCCCGTTGCCGTGGCAGGTGTCGCAGACGCCCGGCGCCCGCAGCGTCAGCGGCAGCGTGACGCCCGCGACCGCGTCGCCGAAGTCGAGCGCCACCTCGGCCTCGACGTCGCGGCCGCGGGCCGGGCCGCGGGGCTGCGCCGGCGCGCCGCCCGCCGCCCGAGAAGATCGAGCCGAACAGGTCGGAGAAGCCGGCGCCGCCGAACCGGCGGTCGCGCCGGTGCCGGCGGTGCCGCCACCGCCGCCGAAGCCGCCGAACAGGTCGGAGAGGTCGAACGGTCGAAGCCGCCCGGCTGGCCCGCCACCGGCCGGGCGCTGCGCCGGAACGCGCCCGCAGCCGAAGAGCGAGCGCATCTCGTCGTACTCCTTGCGCCGGCCGGCGTCGGAGAGCACGTCGTACGCCTCGGAGACGGCCTTGAACCGCTCCTCGGCCTCGCTGTTGCCCGGGTTGTGGTCGGGGTGCAGACTCCCGGGCCAGCTTGCGGTACGCCTTCTTGATCTCGTCGGCGGAGGCGGACTTCGGCCACGCCGAGCACGGCGTAGAAGTCCTTCTCCAGCCAGTCCTTGGAACTCACTGTCCACCTCCTGCCTGTGGCCCGGCCGTTCCGCCCACCGTGCTCGCAGGGTCGTCGGACCGTCACTTCGGGGTCGGCGACCGCGACCAGCGCCGGCCGCAGCAGCCGCTCGCCGAGCAGGTAGCCGCGGCGCATCACGTCGATGCAGGTCGGCTCGGTGACCTCGGCCGAGGTCAGGTGGGCGACCGCCTCGTGCCGGGTCGGGTCGAACGGGTCGCCCTTCTCGCCGAACGGCGGTCAGCCCGAACTTGCCCAGCGCGGTGCTGAGCTGCTCGGCCACCGCTGCCGAACGGCCCGACCAGGTCGCCGTGCTCCCGGGCCCGGTCGAGGTCGTCGAGGATCGGCAGCAGCGCGCCGAGCACCGGGCCGGTGGTCTGCTCCGGCCACCAGCGCCCCGGTCGCGGTCGACCCGCTTGCGGTAGTTGGCGTACTCGGCCGTGACCCGCTGCAGGTCGCGGGTGCGCTCGTCCAGCTCGGCCCGGAGCGACTCCAGCTCGGCGCCGAGCCCGCCGGTGCCGGTGCCGCCGCCGTCCGCCGGCTGCGCCGGCCGGCGTCCTCCACCGGCGGACCGGATCGGCGGCCGGCCGCCGGTGGGTCGACCGGCTCGATCTCGTCGATCCACGACCTCGGCGTCCTCGGTACCAGGCTCCTCGGCCGGCTCCGCCGGCTCCGCGTCGGCGTCGGTCCTTGCGGCTTGCCGCCGGTCGTCGTCGATCTCGTCGCTTGTCCCGGATGACGATCCGCTCCGCGTCCCGTGCCGTCGGCCCGGTCGCGCTCGGTGCCACCCGGCGCCGACCCGGCGGCGGCCGGGTCGGCGGCTCGTGGCTTCTCCGTCATGCCGACCTCATCCTCACGTGACGGTCGCGTGGCTCGACGGGTCACTTCTTGTCGTCCTCGTCGACGATCTCGGCGTCGACGACGTCGTCCGGACCGCCGCCGTTGCCGGCCGGCGGCACCGGTGCCCGGGCCGGCCGCACCGCGGTGCCGGGGCCCGCCGCGCCGGCGGCCGGCCTGCTCGCCCTGCTGCTGCTGTAGTAGAGCAGCGAGCCGGCCTGCTGCGAGACCTGGGCCAGCTTCTCGTGCGCCGACTTGATCTTCTCGATGTCGGTGCCGCCGAGCGCGCTGCGCAGGTCGCCCAGCGCCTCGTTGATCTGGTCGCGGGACTCGGCCGGGCAGCTTGTCGCCGCTCTCGGCGAGGAACTTCTCGGTCTGCCACTGGAGCGCCTCGGCCACGTTGCGGGTCTCGGCCTCCTCGCGGCGACGCTTGTCCTCGTCGGCGTGGTCCTGCGGCGTCGCGCATCATCCGCTCGATGTCGTCCTTCGGCAGCGCCGAGCCGCCGGTGATCGTCATCGACTGCTCCTTGCCGGTGCCCAGGTCCTTGGCGTGACGTGGACGATGCCGTTGGCGTCGATGTCGAAGGTGACCTCGATCTGCGGCACGCCGCGCGGCGCCGGCGGGAGGCCGGTCAGCTCGAAGGTGCCGAGCTTCTTGTTGTAGGCCGCGATCTCGCGCTCGCCCTGGAAGACCTGGATCAGCACGGACGGCTGGTTGTCGTCGGCCGTCGTGAAGACCTCGGAGCGCTTGGTCGGGATGGTGGTGTTGCGCTCGATCAGCTTGGTGAAGATGCCGCCCTTGGTCTCGATGCCCAGGCTCAGCGGGGTCACGTCGAGCAGCAGGACGTCCTTGACCTCGCCCTTGAGCACACCGGCCTGCAGCGCGGCGCCGACGGCGACGACCTCGTCCGGGTTGACGCCCTTGTTGGGCTCCCGGCCGGTGAGCTGCTTGACCAGGTCGGTCACGGCGGGCATCCGGGTCGAGCCGCCGACCAGGATCACGTGGTCGACGTCGGCGATCTTGATCGCCGGCGTCCTTGATCGGCCTGCTCGAACGGGCCCTTGCAGCGGTCCAGCAGGTCCTGCGTCATCCGCTGGAACTCGGCCGCGGCTGAGCGTCACGTCGAGGTGCAGCGGGCCGGCCGCGCCGGCGGTGATGTAGGGCAGGTTGATGTTGGTGGTGGTGGCGGCGGACAGCTCGATCTTGGCCTTCTCGGCGGCCTCGCGCAGCCGCTGCATGGCCATCTTGTCCTGCGACGAGGTCGATGCCGTGCTGGCCGCGGAACGTCTTGACCAGGTGGTCGATGATCCGCTCGTCCCAGTCGTCGCCACCGAGGTGGTTGTCACCGCTGGTCGACTTGACCTCGACGACGCCCTCGGCCAGCTCCAGCAGCGACACGTCGAAGGTGCCGCCGCCGAGGTCGAAGACCAGGACGGTCTGCTCCTTGGAGCCCTTGTCCAGCCCGTAGGCCAGCGCGGCCGCGGTCGGCTCGTTGACGATCCGCAGCACGTTGAAGCCGGCGATCTCGCCGGCCTCCTTGGTGGCCTGGCGCTGCGCGTCGTTGAAGTACGCCGGAACGGTGATCACCGCGTCGGTGATCTGCTCGCCCAGGTACGCCTCGGCGTCGCGCTTGAGCTTCATCAGCACGCGCGCGGAGATCTCCTGCGGGGTGTACTTCTTGCCGTCGATGTCGACGGACCAGTTGGTGCCCATCTCCCGCTTGACCGACCGGATCGTCCGGTCCGGGTTGGTCACCGCCTGGCGCTTGGCGACCTCACCGACGAGCACCTCGCCGTTGCGGGCGAACGCGACGATCGACGGAGTCGTGCGCGACCCCTCAGCGTTGGCGATGACGGTGGGCTCACCGCCCTCGAGAACGCTGACGCACGGAGTTCGTCGTGCCGAGGTCGATGCCGACCGCACGTGCCATGGCTTCGCTTCCTCGCTTCATAAGGTTGTGCAGGTGACGGGCATCGCCCGTGGGCTGCTGACGAGCACCGCCCGCAGCGGGCCCCACCACAAGTTGAGTGAACTTGACTCAATAGTGCCACGCGTTGGCCAATCGTCAAGTTGACTTGAGTCAACCCGACGCAACCCAGCCGTTGTTACCGTCCTGTTGTCTTCCCTTGCATCGATCGGGCACGCTTTACCCGTGACGACGCACGGCGATCCCGCCACCCGGTCCGGTGCGCCCGCCGTCGCAGCCCGCACCGACCCGCCGGACGCCGCGGAGGAGCCGCCCGCCACCACCGGGGACGACGGCCTGCCCGGCGCGACTGTCGGGCCTCCGGGAGGCGATCGGCGCGACCCGGTATCCCCTCGCGCTGCCCTCTGCCAGGCTCCGCCCGGCACACGGCGCCGCCCTCGTCGCCCAGCTCGACGACTACCTGCTGCCCCGGCTGGCCCGGCTCGACGCCCCGCTGCTGGTGGTCGTCGGCGGCTCCACCGGCGCCGGCAAGTCGACCCTGGTCAACAGCCTGGTCCAGGCCCGGGTCAGCGCGCGCCGGCGTGCTCCGGCCGACCACCCGCGCGCCGGTGCTGGTCTGCAACCCGGCCGACAGCCTGGTTCCGGCAGGGCGACCTGCTGCCCGGCCTGACCCGCACCACCGAGCCCAGCGACGACCCGCACACCCTGCAGCTCGTCGCCGCACCGGCGCTGCACCGCCGGGCTGGCCTTCCTCGACGCGCCCGACATCGACTCGGTCGTCGACGCCAACCGGGCGCTCGCCGCCCAACTGCTGGCCGCCGCCGACCTGTGGCTCTTCGTCACCACCGCCGCCCGCTACGCCGACGCGGTGCCCTGGGAGCTGCTGCGCACCGCCCGAGCGCGCGGCACCGTGATCGCCCTGGTGCTCGACCGGGTGCCCGCCGAGGCCGCCGACGAGATCGCCGCGCACCTGACCGAGATGCTCGCCGCGCAGCGATCTCGGCCGAGGCGCCGCTGTTCGTGCTGCCCGAGACCTGCGTCGACGGCCAGGGGCTGCTGCCCGACGGCGTCACCGCGCCGCTGCGCGACTGGTTCGACCGGCTGGCCAGCGACGCCGGACGCCCGCGCCGCGGTGGTCCGGCAGACCCTCGACGGCGCGCGTCGCCGCGCTCAGCCCGGCCGTCGACGGAGCTCGCCGCCGCCGCCGACGAGCAGGTCGCCGCCGGCCGAGGCGCTGCGACGAGCGGGTCCGCGCGGCCTACCGCGGCGGCGCCGACGCACCGTCGAGCAGGGCCTCCAGGACGGCCGGCTGCTGCGCGGCGAGGTGCTCGCCCGCTGGCAGGAGTTCGTCGGCACCGGCGAGCTTCTTCCGCGCGCCTCGAGGCCCGGATCGGCCGCCTGCGCGACCGGGTCGTCGCCGCCGTCACCGGCCGGCCGGCAGCCCGGCGACCAGCTGCGCAAGCGCGATCGAGTCGCAGCTGGTCGACGCTGCTGCGCGGGGTCGCCGCGGACGCCGCCGAGACCGCGTACACCGGCTGGCAGGCGCACCCGGCCGGCGCCGCGCTGCTCGAGCCGGCGCTCGCCCGACCCGACGCGACGACCTGCCCGACCGCGCCGACCGGCTGGTCCGCGACTGGCAGCGCGGCGTGCTGGAACTGGTCCGGCAGCGAGGGCGGCGACAAGCGGTTCGTGGCCCGCACCGCGCGCGTACGCGGTCAACGCCACCGGGCTGGCCGTGATGATCGCGGTGTTCGCCTCGACCGCGTTCATCCCGACCGGGCTGGAGATCGCCACCGCGGCCGGCACCACCGTCGCCGCGCAGAAGGTGCTCGAGGCGATCTTCGGCGACCAGGCGGTCCGTCCGCTCGCCGCCAAGGCCCGGCAGGACCTGCTCGACCGGGTCGACGGACGCTGCTCGCCGACGGAGGCCGCCCGCTACTTCGAGCCGGATCGCAGGCGGTCGGCGTCGACGCCGACCCCGGCGGCGAGCTGCGGCGCGGCCGCCGGCCGAGGTCGAGCAGGCCCGGCTCCGCAGCGGCGCTGACCGCCGGCGACGAGCTGGCGCTGCCGACCGTGATCGCGGTGAGCTGCGGTGACCCAGTTCGTCGGCCGGGTCCGGGAGGCGCTGCGCGGCAACCAGCGGGTCGACCCCGACGCGCTGATCGGCCGGCTCGACGCGGTCCAGCCGGTTCCTCGACGCCGCCGACGGCCACCTGCCGGCCGACCGGCTGGTGCCCGGCGCACACGCTGGTCGAGCGGGCCGGCGGCCGGCTCGCCGCTGTCCCGCGACCACACCGTGGTCGCGCTGGCCGGCGCCACCGGCAGCGGCAAGTCCAGCCTGTTCAACGCGCTGGCCAGCTGGAGCTGTCGCCGGTCGGGGTCCGCCGGCCGACCACCGGCTCAGCGCACGCCTGCGTGTGGGGCGCCGCCGACGGGCGCCGGCGCGGCTGCTCGACTGGGTCGGCGTGCTGCCCCGCAACCGGTTCGCCCGGGAGAGCGCCGCTCGACGGCGACGACGAGGCCGGCCTGCGCGGGCTGGTCCTGCTCGACCTGCCCGACTTCGACTCGGTCGAGGCCGCGCACCGGGTCGAGGTCGACCGGCTGCTCGGCCTGGTCGACCTGGTCGTCTGGGTGGTCGACCCGCAGAAGTACGCCGACCGGGTGGTGCACGACAGCCTACCTGCGCGAGTTCCACCGGCACCGGGACGTCACCGTCGTCGTGCTCAACCAGGCCGACCGGCTGTCCACCGGCCGACCTGCCCAGGGTCCTCGCCGACCTGCGCCGGCTGCTCGACGACGGACGGGCTGGGCGGGGTGCCGGTGCTGCGCGACCGCCGGCCGTCCAGGACGCGGCCATGGTCGAGCTGCGCCGGCTGCTGGAGCGCACCGTCGCCGAGCGGCAGGCCGCGCTGCGCCGGCTCGCCGGCGACGTCGACGCGCGCCCTGGCCGGCCTCGACGACCTGGTCGGCCGGCCAGGCGCCGGACGACGTCGACCGGCGCCACCGTCACGCGGGCTCGACCGACGCGCTGGCCGGCGTCGGCCGGGGTGCCCGCGGTGGCCGACGCCGACCGAGCGGGCCTACCGGCACCGGGCCGGCGCGGCGACCGGCTGGCCGCTGGTCAGGGGCTGGCGCAGGCTGCGCCCCGACCCGCTGCGCCGGCTGCACCTGCACACGCCGCCCGATGGTCGGCACCGAGCTCGCGCCGGCCACGGCGACGCGCCCGCGCCGGCGGCTGACCTCGCTGCCCGACCCGACCGCCGCCCAGCGCGCCGTCGCTCGGCCTCGCGCTGCGCGCGGTGGCCGACCAGGGCCGCGCGGCGACCTGCCCGACGCGTGGCCGGCCGCGGTCGACCGACGCCGCCCGGTCCCGGCTCGGCGACCTGCCCGACGCGCTGGACAGGGCGGTCGCCGGCACCGACCTCGGCGTCGAGCGCAAGCGCGCCTGGTGGCGGGTCGTCGGCCTGCTGCAGTGGCTGGTCACCCTGGTCGCCGTGGCCGGGCTGGGCTGGCTGGTGGTCGGCTACTCGTGCGGGCGCTCGGCCTGCCCCGGCTGGACTACCCGATGGTGGGCGAGGTGCCGCTGCCGACCCTGGTGCTGCTCGGCGGCCTGCTCGCCGGCATGCTGCTGGCGCTGCTGGTGAAGCCGTTCATCCGTTGGGGTGCCCGGCGCGCCCGGCGGCGGGCCGAGGCGCGGATGCGGCGAGCGGTCGCCGAGGTGGGCCGCGAGCAGGTGATCGCGCCGGTCCGGTCGGTGCTGCGCGACTACACGGCCGCCCGCGACGCGCTACGGGGCGCCGCCGGACCTGACCCCGTAGGGCCGCTTCCGGCCCGTGCTCACGGCCGCTCGACCAGCGTAGGGTCGGCACATGGCGACGCCACAGACCCCCTATGAGGCCGTGCTGAACGCCGCGCGTGACGTCGACAAGCTCGACTGCGCGCTCGACGCCGAGATGCTCGGCACGCGCACTGCTCGGCAGCGTCTACGCGATCGCCGAGGAAGACCGCGCCGGCGCCGTGCGTGACTTCGTCGAAGGTTTCCTCACCGCCACCTCCCGCCGCCGGGCCGCGGCGGCGACCACCATCCGGTCCGTTTTCGCCTCGCTCGTCCCCGACGCGCCGGGCGCCGCCGCGGTCAAGCCCGGCGCGCCAGGCGCCGTCCTGGTCCGGCCAGCTCGGGCGGGTCCGCCCGACCGGCACCTATGCCTATGGCGACGTGTACGGGGACCAGACGTCCTACCTGGCCACCTTCGCCTACGAGGACGACGCCGAGGGCGGGCCGGAGCACGCCGTGGTGGCGCTGGTCGACCACAACATCGGCATCACCAAGGACGTGTTCGTCGGCGGCCCGGCCGAGCGGATCCTCGGCCAGGTCCGCCGGATGTGCGCCGCCGACGGGCTGACCTGGTTCCGCGAGGAGGACCCGCGCACCCTGCGCAGCGAGGTGGCCCGCCACCTGCGGATCACCGACGAGATGGGCGACCTGCCCGGCGAGGGCTCGCTGGCCACCGACCGCGCGCTGGTCGGCGCCCGGCTGGCGCTGCTGCCCGCGCCGGCGCTGAGCCCGGTGCCGGACCTGCCCGAGCCGCTCGGCGACGACGAGCGCATCGACGCTGATCCGGACGTTCCTGGCCACGCCGGAGGCGGCCCGGTTCGAGCTCGACCAGGTGCCCGAGGGCGACCTGGGCTCACTGCACTTCTGCCTGAGCCTGGTGCTCGACCACGCGGCGAGCCTGCCCGACGCCGACCCGATGCGCTGGAGCCCGATCGTGGTCGAGCTGTTCCTGCTCGACTGGGTGCACCGGCGCGCGGTGCTCGACATGGACGACGCGGCGATGCTGCCGCGGGTGGTGCGCGCCTGGGCGGCGTACGCGTCGCGGGTGCGCGGCCTGCCGGCCGAGGCGGTGGCCGCGACCGACCAGGCCGTGGAAGACACCGTGCCGGAGTTCGTCCGCCTCTACACCACCGGTGAGCGGCGCAGCCCGGCCACCGCGGCGGTGGCCCAGCTCATCGCCGAGGGCGTCGACCTCAACGACCCGGCCGCGCTGGACGCCTGGCTGGCCGAGAACCGCGACCGACTCGGCGACTGACCTTTTTTGGCCGGCCGGCCCGGGCGCTTCCGCGCCCGGGCCGGTCCGTCAGTTGGTCGGGGTGGCCGACGGGCTTGTCGCCGCCGGGCGGCGGCGCGGCGGCCTTCGGCACCAGGCAGAGCACGTTGTTGGCACGCCCGCCGGAGACCTCGACGATCGGCTGGTCCTTGTCGGGGCACTGGGTCGCGTCGTCGACGCGGGAGACCACCTCGAACGCGTCGGGCTCGCTGCAGGTCGCCGCGACGGCGGTGTCGCCCGACTGCCGGACGCACTCGCCGACCGCCGGGTTGAAGCCGTCGCCGCTGGACCGGGTGAACAGGTAGACCACCGCCAGCGGAATGACCAGCAACAGCACCGCCGCGCCGAGGACCATCGCCAGCACCCGGCCGTTGCGCTCCTTCGGCGGCGGGTCCTGCTTGTCGTCGGTGGTGGCCGGCGCCGCTGCCGCCTCCGCGTCCGGCCGGAACGCGTCAAAGCGGTTCTGGTCGGCATCGGACGGACCGGCCGGCCAGCTCGCGGTCGGCGGACCGCCGGGTCGGTTGGCACCGCCCAAGGGGCGGCCCGAGTTCAGCGGACCGGCGATCCGGCCCTGCGGACCGGCCTGCGGTGCACCCGGCACCGGCGGCATGCCGGGGACGCCGGCGTAGCCGCCCGGCGGGCGGATGCCCTGCGGTCCCTCGGGGAGGTCCGTGCCGGGCGGCGGCGACCCGGGCACTGGAGCGGTAGCTGCCCGGCGGTCCGGGCGGCGCGGGCGGCACCTCGATCGGCGGACCGAACGCGGTCGGCGGGCCCTGCGCGTCACCGGGGCCGAAGCCCTCGCGACCTGCGGGGCCACCGAACGGCGAGCCGAAGCCACCTTCGTCACCACGACCTGGCGCACCCGGGAAGCCCGGCTGCTGCTGACCACCGAAGCTGTTCTCGTCACGGCCACCAGGACCACCCGGGAACCCGGCTGCTGACCGCCGAAGCCACCCTCGTCACGGCCACCAGGCCACCCGGGAACCCGGCTGCTGACCACCAAAGCCACCCTCGTCCGGACGGCCCGGCGCACCCGGGAAGCCCGGCTGCTGCTGACCACCGAAACTGTTCTCGTCACGGCCACCAGGACCACCCGGGAACCCGGGCTGCTGACCACCGAAACCGCCGTCGTCCGGACGGCCCGGCGCACCCGGGAAACCGGGCTGCTGCTGCTGGCCACCGGGCGCACCCGGGAAGCCGGGCTGCTGCTGGCCGCCGAAGCTGTTCTCGTCGCCGCGGGCCGGGAAGCCCTGCGGGCCGGCGAAGCCACTCTCGTCGCCGCGCGCCGGGAAACCGGGCTGCTGACCGTCGTCGCCACGCCCGCCGGGGAAGCCGGGCTGCGGACCGCCGAAACCGTTGTCGTCGCCACGCCCGCCGGGGAAGCCGGGCTGTGGGCCGCCGAAACCGGAGTCGTCGCTCCGCGCCGGTGAGCCGGGGAAACCCTGCGGACCCGCGAAACCACCCTCGTCGCCGCGGCCCGGGAAGCCCGAGTCGTCGCGTGCGGGTGAGCCCGGGAAACCGTGTGGGCCGGCGAAGGCGCTCTCGTCGGTGCGGCCCGGCGTGCCGGGGTAGCCGCCCTGCGGCGCACCGCTGCTGGGCGCATCGCCGAAGCCCGGGAAGCTGACGTTGTCGGGTGCGCCACCGAACCGGTTGCCACCGGCCGGTGAGCCGGGGAAGGCCGAGCCGGGCTGGTCGGCCGCCGGCGCGAACCCGCTGGGGCCACGGAACTGCTCGGCGCCGGGACCGCCGAAGCCGGGCGTCTCCGGCTGGGCCGGTGAGTCCGCGGGAGCGCTGACCGCGCGGCCGTAGACCCGCGGCTGCGGCGGCGCGCTCGCGGCCTGCGGAATCGGCTGGTCGGTGGCCGGCTGGACCCGGCTCGCCGTCGGCACGGAAGCGCTGGCGCTGACCGCACGGCCGGCCGCCGACGCGTTGCCGCTCGGTGCGCCCGAGATCGGACCGCCCTGGCTGGGCACCGCCGGGTGGCCGGCGCGCTCGTCCGCCGGCTGCTCGGCGGCGGCGAACTGGCCCGGGTCGACCCGAACCGCGCCCATCGGCACCGAGGCGGCACCCATCGACCCGCCACCGACCCGCGCGGAGCCGACCGACGCGGAGCCGCTTGACGGCCCGCCGCTGGTCGGCGTCGCGCCGGGGTGTGCGGCGGAGGGCGGAGCACCGCCGCCGGAGTCACTGAAGCCGCCGCGCGTGCCGGCGGCGAAGCCGGAGAAGCCACCGGAGTCGCCGCTCGGTCGGCCGGGCTGCTGTGGTGCGGCACCGGGGCCACCGTCGGACGGCGGCGTCCAGCCGCTTGGCCCGGAGTAGCCGTTGGGCGCACCGGGACCGCCGAAGGACGAGCCGCCGAACGACGGCCCGCCGGAGCTCGGCGCGCCGGACGAGGGCTGGTCGCCACCGGGGTCGGTCGGCTGCGGAATCTGCACGCGGCCGGAGGCGGACCCATCGCTCGACGTGCGCGGCTGCGGCACGCTCGGCGGGTATTCGGTCTTGCCGTGGTAGTCGATCGCGCCGTAGCGGTCACCGACCTCGGCCGGCGACTCGCCCGGCGGGAAAGCACCGAACGACGCACCCGGGACCCGCGCCTGCTGGGGCGGAAGCGGGGTCGGCTCGGGCGCCTGCGGGATCGGGGCGGGCGCGGGCGTGTAGGGCGCCTGCGCCTCGTCGTACGCGCCCGGACGGCGGCCGTTGGCCGGGCCGTGGTCCGCCGCGCCGTCCCGGCGCTGTGCGCCGAAGCCGTCGTCCTGGCGGCCGGCCGCCGGGTTGCCCCACGGCGTGGCCTGGCCGGCCGGAGGCGGCGTCCACTGGTCCGTCCGCTGTGGTGGGTCATAGGCCGGGGGCGCCCACGACTCTCCTGCCGGTCGGCGCCGCGGGTCCGTCTCGAACCGGTCCTCGCCAGCGTCCGGGGCAGCTTCGTCCGGCTCGTAGCCGGGATGCTGCGAACCCTCGGACGTCATCTACGCCTCCTCCATCGCGGAACAGCGACCCACGCGTCATGCCGATGCCAGGGCAGCCGGACCAACCGTACCGGGCGGTGCGACGGGTAGGAATCCCGGTGCTGTGAGCAGCACCGCAACGGCGTATCCGTAACCGCACCAATACAAAAGGTCCGCCCGGCATGCCGGACGGACCTCTGGTTCACGCGGTGTGATTACCGCTGGCTGCGCTGCGCGATCGCGATGATCTCGGCACGGACCGCCGGCGAGTTGGTCTCGCTCAGTGCGCGCTCGAGTGCACGGGCGTGGCGCATCCGGTCACGGTGCGTGCGGTAACGGTCCAACATGGTGCTCATTGCAATGCTCCCTGGGTCTGCACCGGTCGCCCCCAACCGGCGTCTGTACCCATTGTGGCGCATCCACGGGTCCATTGCCATCGATTATTAGGTGAGCCGCACCACCAGCCGAACAAACAAAGGTCATCGGCAAGGTGGACGGAAGAAGAAACGCCTCCCCAACGACAGAGCCGGCGTGACCCGAAGGTCACGCCGGCTCCGACAAATGCCGCGAACTACGTCCAAGCCAACAATGTCGCCTCAGGATCGTTGAGGAACGCGCCCACGTCGCGCAGGTACTTCGCGCCGAGCTCGCCGTCGATGATCCGGTGGTCGAACGACATGGCGAGCTGGGTGACCTGGCGGATCTGGATCTCGCCCTCGTGCACCCAGGGCATGTCGCGCACGGCACCGAAGGCGATGATCGCCGACTCGCCCGGAGGCAGGATCGGCGTGCCCGCGTCGACGCCGAAGACGCCGACGTTGGTGATCGTGAGCGTGCCGCCCGACATGTCGGCCGGTGACGTCTTGCCCGACTTCGCGGTCTGCACCAGAGCGGTCATCGCCTCGGCGAGCTCGCGCAGCGACAACCGGCCGGCGTCCTTGATGTTGGGCACGATCAGCCCACGCTCGGTCGCCGCCGCGATGCCCAGGTTGACGTAGTCCTTGACGATGATCTCGTCGCCGGCCCAGGTCGAGTTGACCATCGGGTGCCGCCGGGCCGCCAGCAACGCCGCCTTGGCCACCAGGAGCAGCGGGGAGATCCGCACCTCGCGCCAGTCGGGCAGCGCCCGCAGCCGGTCGATCGCCCGCATCGTGCGGGTCATGTCGACGGTCAGGAACACCGTGACGTGCGGCGCGGTGAACGCCGACGCCACCATGTTCTCGGCGGTCAGCTTGCGCACGCCCTTGACCGGGATGCGCTGCTCACGCTCGCCGGCCGGGATCGCCACCACCGGCGCCACGGCCGGGGCCGCGCCGCCGTTCTGCGCCGACAGCACGTCGTCACGGGTGATCGAGCCGAGCGGCCCGGACCCGGTCAGCGTGCCCAGGTCGACGCCGAGGTCCTTGGCCAGCTTGCGGACCGGTGGCTTGGCCAGCGCGACCTGGTCGCGGCGTCCGGCGTCGGGGGCGGCCGCCGGCACGTCGACCGGCTGGACCGGCGCGGGCACCACGGGCTCGGGAGCCTGCGCCGGAGCGACCGGCGCGGGTGCGGCCGCGGAGGCGGCCGTGATTGGCGCGCCGTCGGCCTTGCGCGGTCGGCGCTTGGCGGCGGCCGTCTTGGGCCCGTAGCCGACCAGCACCGCCGTGCGCCCGCCGGGCGCCGGACCGCCGATCAGACCGGGCTCGATGGCGCCCTCGGCCGGCGCCACCTCGACAGCGGCCAGCGAGGCCGCCGACGGGGTCGGCAGGTCACCGGCGGTCGGGTCGGTGTCGATCGCGATGATCGGGGTGCCCACCTCGACCATCGTGCCCTCGGGGTGGTGGATCTCGACGACCTTGCCGGCCCACTTCGCCGGGATCTCGACGGCGGCCTTGGCCGTCTCCACCTCGACGAGCGGCTGGTTCAGCTCGATCTCTTCGCCGACCTGGACGAGCCACTTGAGGATCTCGCCCTCGGTCAGCCCCTCACCGAGGTCGGGCAGGTTGAACTCTTTGATCCGGGACATCGCGGTCACCAGCCGAACGAACGGTCGACGGCGTCGAGCACGCGGTCGAGATCGGGCAGGTATTCCTCTTCGACCCTAGCCGCGGGGTACGGGGTGTCGAAGCCGGTCACCCGCAGCACCGGGGCCTCCAGGGAGTAGAAGCACTCCTCGGTGATCCGGGCGGCGAGCTCCGCGCCGAGGCCGACGTTGCTCGGCGCCTCGTGCACGACCACGCACCGGCCGGTGCGCCGGACCGACTCGTACGCCGAGGCCAGGTCGAGCGGCGAGAGGCTACGCAGGTCGATCACCTCGAGCGAGCGCCCGTCCTCCTGCGCCGCGGTGGCCGCGTCGAGCGCGGTGCGCACCATCGGCCCGTAGGCCAGCACCGTCACGTCGGTGCCGGGGCGCACGGTGCGGGACGCGTGCAGCGGGTGGGCCGACGCCGGGTCCAGGTCGAGGTCGACGTCGCCCTTCTCCCAGTAGCGCCGCTTCGGCTCCAGGAAGACGATCGGGTCGTCGGACGTGATCGCCTGCTGGATCATGAAGTAGGCGTCTTCCGGGTTCGAGCAGGCGACCACCTTGAGACCGGCGGTGTGCGCGAAGTAGGCCTCCGGCGACTCCGAGTGGTGCTCGACGGCGCCGATGCCGCCGCCGAACGGGATGCGGATGACGATCGGCAGCCGCACCTTGCCCTGCGAGCGGTAGTGCATCTTCGCCACCTGCGACACGATCTGGTCGTACGCGGGGTAGACGAACCCGTCGAACTGGATCTCGCAGACCGGGCGGTAGCCGCGGATGGCGAGGCCGATGGCGGTGCCGATGATGCCGGACTCGGCCAGCGGGGTGTCGATCACCCGATCGTCACCGAAGTCCTTCTGCAGGCCGTCGGTGATCCGGAAGACGCCGCCGAGCTTGCCGACGTCCTCACCCATGATGACGACCTTCGGGTCGCGCTCGAGCGAGCGGCGCAGGCCGGTGTTGAGCGCTTTGCCCAGGGTCAGCTTCTCGGCCATCAGTGTGCGCTCCCCTCGAACGACGCCTGGTAGTCGTCGAACCCCGCACGCTGCTTGTCGATCAGCGGCGAGCCGTGGGGGTAGACGTTGTCGAAGATCGTCGTCGGCTCCGGGTCGGGCATGGCGAGCACCCGCTCGCGCAGGTGCACGGCCTCGCGCTTGGCCTGCTCGTCGACCTCGGTGAAGAACGCCGCGTCGCCGATCTGCTGCTTCTCGAGGAACGCGCGTACCCGCAGGATCGGGTCCTTGGCCTGCCAGGCCTCGACCTCGCTGGCGATCCGGTAACGGGTCGGGTCGTCGGAGGTGGTGTGCGCGCCCATCCGGTAGGTGTAGGCCTCGATCAGCGTCGGGCCCTGGCCAGGCGGGCGTGGTCGAGCGCGGCGCGGGTGACCGCGTAGGACGCGAGCACGTCGTTGCCGTCGACCCGGATGCCCGGGAAGCCGAAACCGGCCGCGCGGCGGTACAGGGGGATGCGGGTCTGCCGCTCGAGGGGCTCGGAGATCGCGTACTGGTTGTTCTGGCAGAAGAAGACCAGGGGGGTGTTGAACACGCCGGCCCAGATGAACGCCTCGTTGACGTCACCCTGGCTGGTCGCTCCGTCGCCGAAATAGGCGATAACCGCCTCGCCGTCATCGGTGCCGGTCTTGCCGTCCATGGTCACGCCCATGGCATACCCGGTCGCGTGCAGGGTCTGCGCCCCGATGACGATCGTGTACATGTTGAACTTGAACTCGTTCGGATCCCAGCCGCCCTGGTCGACGCCGCGGAACAGGCCCAGCGGCATGATCGGGTCGATGCCCCGGCAGTAGAGCACGCCGTGCTCGCGGTAGGTCGGGAACGCCATGTCCTGGGGTCGCAGCGCGCGGCCGGAGCCGACCTGCGCGGCTTCCTGGCCCAGCAGGCTGGCCCAGATGCCCAGCTCGCCCTGGCGCTGGAGGGCGGTGGCCTCGGCATCCAGCTTGCGGACGATCACCAGGTCGCGGTACAGACCGCGGTATTCGTCGTCGGTGAAGTCGGCGCGGTAGACCGTGCCGTCGGATCCGGTCACCGACTCGATCCGCTCACCTTCGGGGGTGAGCAACTGGACAAGCTCCCCGTCAGGGGGCGAGCCTCCCTTGGCCATCCGTGTCTCCCTGTCTGTGGTGCGGTGCCGGGGGTTTCCCGACCGCGCAGCTTGTTGCCTGCCGGCATCGCCGACCGGCCCTACCTCACCGCGCCTGGACCCGGTGGGGCCGCCGCGCGGATGGGAGCCGACATCGCGTTCCGCGCCCGCCGCAGGGATGTGCTTGGGGTCACGGCCACGTTGCCGTCCTGCCCATCCTCGCATTGCCTGGGGCGGTCCCACAGCCTGGTTGACACTCTCCATGATCGACCCTGCCTGGTCCACGCATGGTGAAAGTTGGCACATAGACACGCTGTATATAACTGGCAAACCGAGCGTAACTGCGCGACCCTGTTGGGCGGACGCGATGACCGAATAGGACCGTTTACCCCGGTTAATCCGGCCGGGGAGGCCCCGCCGCGTTCCCACTACTTCGCTGCAGACGAGGAGTTCGGCCATGCCGGACCAGGCCCACTGGCCGCCACCCGGTGGCCGACATCGCGCCACGGGCCTGTCCGGCCCGACCAGGCGATACGCGTTCATCGTGCTGCTGCTGGCGGTGACCTCGTCGCTGCCCATCCTGGCCGCGATCGGCCCCGGGGCCGGCTCGGTCGGCGACGCCCTCGCCGGCGACGACCTCGGCGACACGACCCCGTTCATCCCGCCGCCGTCGCCCGGGCCGGTGGTGGTCATCCCGATCCGCCCAGAGGTGCCGGAACGCCCACCGCCGACGCTGGCCACGCTCCCGGCGCCGACCGGCACGGTCACGCCGCCCCGCCAGCCGACGCGCCAGACCAGCGGGAAACCCTCGGCACCGGCCCGCCGCACCGAGGCCACCCACCGACGGGCCACCCCGGAACAGCACCGTCGCACCCGGCCGCCGGGCCGACCGGCACCCGCACCGGCCGCGCGTGGAGCAGCCACCGCTGCCGCGCGTGCAGCGGAAGCCGCCGCGCCTCGTGCCCATGCCACCACGACTGACGCCGAAGCCGCCGCGCATCGTGCCTCCGCGGGTCGTGCCTCCGCGGGTCGTCCGTAAGCACAAGCACTGGGAGCGGCAGCCGGACGCGGTGGTCCGCCCCTGCCGCCAGTCGCGTTGGCAACCGCAGGGCCCTCCGCCTGGCGTGCGCCGGTACCGCGGGCGGTGACCTCAGCCCCGAGCCGTGTGGGTCTCCAGCAGCGGCGCGTCGCCGGGGCCGCACTCGTCCCACGATCCCGCGTACGCGTGTGCCGCGATGCCGCTGGTGCGCAGGTCGCCGGCCTTGTCCGGGTCGAGTAGCTCGGAGACCACCGACACCGACGGGTTGTGCCCGATGATCATGACGGTGTTGACCGCGTCGTCGACGCCCTGGATCAGGTCGATCAGGTCGGCCGCGTCGCCGTCGTAGACCTCGCCGCGGTAGTCGACCTCGGGTGAGGGCGGTTGGTCGCCGGCCGCGTCGGCCATGCCGAGCGCGACGCCGTGCCAGGTCTGCCGGGTGCGCTTCGACGGCGAACAGATCACCAGGTCGGGCCGGTAGTCGCGGTGTGCCAGCCAGGCACCGACCGCGCCCGCGTCGGCGTGGCCGCGCGGAGTCAGCGGGCGGTCGACGTCGGAGACGCCGGGTGGCCGGTCGGCCTTGGCGTGCCGGACCAGCAGGATCCTCCGCTCGGTCATGGCACCCAGCTTGCCTGATTGGCGCTGGGTCCACATGGGTAAGTCGGACTGTGCCCGCCCGCTCTACGCATCATGAAGGAGGCGACCGCAGTGGGCATTGGTGGCAGCATCTTCCTAATCGCCGTCGGCGCGATCTTCACGTTCGCGCTCGACGTGAACGTGGGCTGGCTCGACCTCGACGTTGTCGGCTGGGTGCTCATGCTCGCCGGTGTGGTCGGCCTGGTCCTGACCATGTGCCTGTGGCAGAGCCGTCGGCGGACCACCGTCGTGCGCGACACCCGGTCCGCACCCCCGGCAGCGCCGTACGGGACCGCGGCCCCGCCGCCCCCGCCGGCACAGGGCCGGGTGGAGGAGTACCACGAGGTGCGTCGCGACGACCGCACGTACTGACCATTGGTGATCTTGTGGCCCCCCACCTGGCGGGGGGCCACAACCATGTCAGGACCTAGGCGAACAGCGCGAGATAGATCGCCGACGTGGTGGCAGATGGCGGCGATCAGCGTGCAGGCGTGGAAGAACTCGTGGTGGCCGAACACGGTCGGCCACGGGTTGGGGCGGCGCAGGGCGTAGAACACCGCGCCGACCGTGTACGCCAGCCCGCCGGCGAGCAACAGCAGGAGACAGGCCAGCCCGCCGTTCCGGTAGATGTCGGGCAGCACGGCCAGGGCAACCCAGCCGAGTGCGAGATACAGCGGGGCGGAAAGCCAACGCGAACCGTGCGGCTTCAAGAGCTTGAGCGTCACCCCACCGACCGCGCCGGCCCAGACGATGCTCAGGATGACCGTCGCCGTGCGGTTCGACAGCAGCAGGACTGCGAACGGTGTGTACGTGCCGGCGATGAAGATGAAGATCATCGAGTGGTCGAGCCGGCGCATGATCTGGTAGCCGCGCTCCGACCAGACCCGGCGGTGGTACAACGCGCTGGTGCCGAACAGGGCACACACGGTGACGCTGTAGACGACGCAGCTCACCAGCGGCGACCAACCCGGCCGAGTGGCCGCGATCGAGCACAGCACGATCCCGGCCACGACGGCGACGAAGAACGCGTACGCGTGGAGCCAGCCGCGCATGCGCGGCTTGCCGAGATCAACCGGCCGCAGCCGGTTTCGGGTGGACGTTGTCACTGGATCAGGCTACCGACCTGCGCTGACAGGAGTCT
Source organism: uncultured Actinomycetota bacterium (assembly GCA_963840005.1). Taxonomy (GTDB): domain Bacteria; phylum Actinomycetota; class Actinomycetes; order Mycobacteriales; family Micromonosporaceae; genus Asanoa. The sequence continues at coordinate 50,523 of CAWIXO010000049.1, forward strand.
GGAAGTCCGGACGACCCGCACCTGTGAAGCGGGACACCGGATGTCGACAATGGAACCGTGCGCATCCATCCGGTCGGCGCGGCCGCCCTCCTCATCGAATGCCCCGCGGACGAGGTGGAGGCCTGGCGGGCCGAGCTGTGGCGGCGCCGGGAGGAGCTCGGCGCCATCGAGATCGTCCCGGGCGCCCGCACGGTGCTGCTCGACGGCCTCACCTCCCCGGAGGCGGCGACCCGCCTCATCACGGCCTGGGCGCCACCACCGCACGCCGAAACGGCGCCCGGGGACCTGGTCGAGATACCCACGGTGTACGACGGGCCGGACCTCCCGACGATCGCCGCGCTGTGGTCGGTCCCGATACCCACGGTTATCGAACGCCTGGTCAACACCGAGTTCCGCGTGGCGTTCTGCGGCTTCGCTCCTGGTTTCGGCTATCTGACCGGCCTGCCACCCGAGCTGGCCGTGCCTCGGCTCGCCTCACCCCGCACCTCGGTGCCGGCCGGTTCGGTCGGGCTCGCCGGGCCGTACGCCGGCATCTATCCGACCGCCTCGCCCGGCGGCTGGCAGCTGGTCGGGCGCACCGGGGTGACCCTCTTCGACGTCGCTCGGGACCCGCCCGCGCTGCTCACCCCCGGCACGACGGTCCGGCTGGTGCCGGCGTGATCGGGGACTGGCTGGAGGTGGTTCGCGCGGGCGCGCTGACCACCGTGCAGGATCTTGGCCGGCCCGGGTACGCGCATCTCGGCGTGCCGCGTTCCGGCGCGCTGGACGCGCCCGCGTTGCGCCGGGCCAACGCCCTCACCGGCAACCCCGTCGACGCCGCGGGGTTCGAGACCACGCTGACCGGCTGCGCGTTCCGGTTGCCGTCCGGCGGGGTGATCGCGGTGACGGGTGCCGTGGCCCGGGTCCGGGTCGACGGCGTCGAGGCCGGTCTGGACGCGCCGGTCGAGGTGCCGGCCGGCGCCCTGGTCGACGTCGGCCGGGCGACGGCCGGGGTGCGGTCGTACGTCGCGGTGTCCGGTGGCCTGGCCGTGCCGCCGGTGCTCGGCAGCCGCTCGACGGACACGCTCTCCGGGCTCGGCCCGGCGCGGGTGCGCGACGGCGACCGGCTGCCGCTCGGCCCGGCGACCCCGCGGTCGGGCGTGGCTTTACCTGCCTGGACGGCCGGCCCCGAACCGATCAGCCTGCCCGTGCGACTCGGGCCGCGGGACGACTGGTTCGTCGCCGAGGCGGTGCAGACGCTGCTGACCAGCGCGTACACGGTGAGCCCGCAGAGCAACCGGGTCGGCGCGCGGCTGGCCGGCGCCGCCTTGACCCGCGCGGGCGACCGCGAGTTGCCCAGCGAGGGCGTGGTGCTCGGCGCCGTCCAGGTGCCCGCGGACGGCCAACCGCTGGTCTTCCTGGCCGACCACCCCACCACCGGTGGATATCCGGTGATCGCGGTGGTCACCGACGTAACCGCCCTGGCCCAGGCCCGTCCGGGCAGTACCGTCAGATTTCATGGACCTGAACGCTGACCTGGCCGAGGGCTTCGGCATCTGGCGGCTGGGCGACGACGACGCGCTGCTCGACGTGATCACCTCGGCCAACGTTGCGTGCGGCTTCCACGCCGGCGACTCGGGCACCATGCGGCGGGTCTGCGCGACCGCGGCCGCCCGCGGTGTCGCGGTCGGCGCCCAGGTCGGCTACCGCGACCTCGCCGGCTTCGGCCGGCGCCGGATCGACTACACGTTCGACGACCTGCGCGACGACGTGATCTACCAGATCGGCGCGCTCGACGGGTTCTGCCGGGTCGCCGGCAAGTCGGTCCGCTACGTCAAGCCGCACGGCGCGCTCTACAACGTCGCGGCCGTCGACGAGGTGCAGGCCGCGGCGGTGGTCGCCGCGGTACGCGACTACGACCGCGCGCTGCCGGTGGTCTGCTCCCCCGGCTCCACCCTCGCCGAGCTCGCGGTCGGCGCCGGGCTGCAGCATCGTCGCCGAGGGCTTCGCCGACCGGGCCTACGAGCCCGACGGCAGCCTGGTGTCCCGCGCCCAGCCCGGCGCGGTGATCGACGACCCGGAGACGGTGGTGAAGCGCGCGCTGCGCCTGGCCCGCGAAGGCACCGTCGACGCCGTGGACGGCTCGATCATCCCGCTGCGGGTCACCACGATCTGCCTGCACAGCGACACCCCCGGCGCGGCCGAGCTGGCCCGCCGGATCCGCGACGCCCTCACCGCTGCCGGCATTTCGCTCGCACCGTTCGTCGGACCGGCCTAAATCCTGACCTGCTCGCCAGACGGCGGCTGGGCCCGGCGCAGGCCGCACAGATCGGCCGGACCGGGCCTAAGCGTTCTCGTCCAGGCCGCGAAGGACCAGCGCGACCCGCTGGGTGCCGTCGGTGGCGATCTTGATCGGAACGCCCCAGTCCTGGCGGGTCAGGTGGCACGCGGCGTGCTCGATGTCGGCGTCGCAGGTCGCCGCCTGGGCGACCACCTGGAGCACGCCGCCAGCGACGTCGCCCGAGATGACCAGTCGGCGGCTCAGGTCGGTGCCGCTGCCGGCGCCCTCGAGGAGCAGCTCCGGCGGGGACGCGGACACCTGCACCCGGGTCGACGGGCCGAACTGCTCGTCCAGCTTCTGCCCCGGCGCCGGCGTGAAGATCACGTCGAGGGTGACCTCACCGGCGGCGACCATGGTCGGCGGGCGCTCGGTGCGGTGCCGGGTGCCCGGTGCCGTCGACCCGCCGGCCGCGGCCAGCGCGCCCGGCGTCAGCGCGGTCAGCCGATGCGCGGCCGACTCGACCACCAGCACATCGCCGGTCGGGGTGACGACGATGCCGCTGGGCTCCGCGAGCCCGTCGGCGACGGTCGAGACGACGTCGGCCGCCGGGTCGAACCGGCGCACCGCGCCGTTGTAGGTGTCGGCCACCAGCACCGAACCGTCGGCCAGCGCGCACACGCCCAAGGGGTGCTGGAACAACGCCTGGTCGGCGGGCCCGTCCATGTGCCCGAAGTCGAACAGCCCCTGCCCGACCGCGGTGTGCAGGGCGCCGGCCTCGACGTAGCGCAGGGCACTGGTCTCGCTGTCGGCGATCCACAGCCGGGTGCCGTCGACAGAGGTCGACAGCCCCGACGGCTGCGCCATCCAGACGTCGGGCAACGGCCCGTCCCGCAGCGCCTCCACGGTCGTGCCGGCGTAGACGCCGGTGGTGCGCTTGGCCGGGTCGTACCACCAGAGCTGGTGGATCCCGGCCATCGCGATGATCAACTGGCCGTCGTACCAGGCCACGTCCCACGGCGACGACAGATCGCTGGCCAGCGCGTCGTGGGCGTGGTCGTCGACGGTCGACCGCCACTGCCGGCCGGTGCCGGCGATGGTCACCACCTCACCGGTGGCGAGCTTGAGCCCGCGGAGCAGGTGGTTGACGGTGTCGGCGACCACGACGTCGTAGCCCGCGGCCTCGGCGATCTCCGGCGGCAGCAGGCAGAGCCCCTGCGGCTCGGCGAACTCGGCCGTGCCGGGCCCACCGTCGGTGCGGCCGCGGGTCCCGGTGCCGATCCGCCGCACGACGGTCTCACCGTCGGCTTCGAGCTCGACGATCGAGTGCCGGGCCGAGTCGGAGACGAGCAGGTTGCCGCCGGGCAGCAGCAGCGCCTTCCCGGGGAAGCGAAGGGTGGTGTTCGGCTCCTCGGGCGCGACGTACGGCCCGTCGCCGCGGTGCAGCGTCCCCTTGGCGTCGTGGGTGGCGACGAGCTCGTCGATCAGCCGGCCGAGCCCTTCGGCATGCCCTTCGCCGGCCATCGTTGCGACCACATAACCCTCGGGGTCGACCACGGTCAGCGTGGGCCAGGCCTTGGCCGCGTACTGGTCCCAGGTGATCAGCTCCGGGTCGTCGAGCACGGGGTGGTCAACCTCGTAACGCTCGACGGCCGCGCGTAGGGCCTCCGGGTCACGCTCGTGCTCGAACTTCGGCGAATGCACGCCGATCACGACGAGCACGTCGCCGTATTTCTCCTCGAGGGGCCGCAGCTCATCGAGCACGTGGAGGCAGTTGATACAGCAGAAGGTCCAGAAGTCGAGCAGAACGATCTTGCCGCGCAAGTCGCCGATCGACAGGTCCCTACCACCGGTGTTAAGCCAACCACGGCCCTTGAGCTGCGGCGCCCGTACGCGAGGAGTCACCAACCAATACTGCCTGATGACCGTTTAGAAGGCCTCTTCCGGGAGGTCCATCAGGTCGAGGGTGGTGGCTTCGATGATGCGGCGGTCCGCGCCCAGGCGGGGCAGGACCTCGCGGGCGAAGAACCGGGCCGCCGCGACCTTGCCGGTGTAGAAGTCGTCCGGGCCCTCCGCCAGCTTGCGCAGCGCGACCTCGGCCTGGCGCTGGAGCAGCCAGCCGACGATCAGGTCACCGACCGCGAGCAGGAAGCGCCGGCTGGCCAGCCCGACCTTGTAGATCGCGCGGGGGTCGGTCTGCGCCTCGCCGAGCCAGCCGGTCAGCACGCCGAGCATCGTCTGGGTCTCGAGCAGCGCCCGGCCCAGCGCGAGCCGCTCCTCCTTGAGCTGGCCGTTGCCGCCCTCGGACTCGATGAACTGCTGGATCTCACCGGCGACGGCCAGCAGCGCCTGGCCCTGGTCCTTCACGATCTTGCGGAAGACCAGGTCGAGGCTCTGGATCGCGGTCGTTCCCTCGTACAACGTGTCGATCTTCGCGTCGCGGACGTACTGCTCCAGCGGGTAGTCCTGGAGGAAGCCCGAGCCGCCGAAGGTCTGTAGGGACTCCGAGCCGAGCAGTTCGTAGGCCCGCTCCGAGCCGAGGCCCTTGACGATCGGCAGCAGGAAGTCGTTGACCCGCTTGGCCAGCTTCTCCGCCGCGGCGTCGCCGGTGTGCGCGGCCAGCCTGATCTTGTCCTGCCAGCTCGCGGTGTAGACGACCAGGGCGCGCATGCCCTCGGCGTACGACTTCTGGAGCATGAGCGACCGGCGTACGTCCGGGTGGTGCGTGATGGTCACCCGCGGCGCGCCACGGTCGCCCTGCTGCAGCAGGTCGGCGCCCTGCTTGCGCTCCTTGGCGTAGTCGAGCGCGTTCAGGTAGCCGGTGGACAGCGTGGCGATGGCCTTGGTGCCGACCATCATCCGGGCGTACTCGATGATCAGGAACATCTGCCGGATGCCCTCGTGCACGTCGCCCATCAGCCAACCCTTGGCCGGGACGCCGTGCTCACCGAAGGTCAGCTCGCAGGTGTTGGAGACCTTGAGGCCCATCTTGTGCTCGACGTTGGTGGCGAACACGCCGTTGCGCTCGCCGAGCTCGCCGGTCTCCTCGTCGAAGTGGAACTTCGGCACGACGAACAGCGACAGGCCCTTGGTGCCGGGGCCGCCGGCGCCCTCGACGCCGACCGGGCGGGCCAGCACGTAGTGCACGATGTTCTCGCTCAGGTCGTGCTCGCCCGAGGTGATGAAGCGCTTGACGCCCTCGATGTGCCACGAGCCGTCGGCCTGCGGGATCGCGCGGGTGCGGCCGGCGCCGACGTCGGAGCCGGCGTCAGGCTCGGTGAGCACCATGGTCGACGCCCAGCCCTTGGCGATGAACAGCTCGGCCCACTTCTTCTGCCGGTCGGTGCCTTCGCGGTGCAGCGTGGTCGCGAACGACGGGCCGGACGCGTACATCCAGATCGGCGCGTTGGAACCGAGAATCAGCTCGGCCAGCGACCACCACAGGGCGCGCGGCGCCGACGTGCCGCCGAGCTCCGCCGGCAGGTCCAGGCGCCAGAACTCGGCGTCCATGAAGGTGTGGTACGAGCGGCGGAACGCCTCGGGCAGCGGCGCGGTGTGCGTCGCGGGGTCGAAGACGGGCGGGTTGCGGTCACTGTCGACATAGCTGGCCGACAGGTCTTCCCGGGCGAAGCGGTCGAGCTCGGCCAGCAGGGTGCGGGCCGTGTCGACGTCAACGTCTCCGAACGGCGCCTGGCCGAGAACCCGGTCGGTGCCGAACACCTCGAAGAGGTTGAACTCGATGTCGCGCACGTTGCTCTTGTAGTGCGTCATGTGCCTCGGTTCCCCGATCCCAGCGGCGTTGGTTACCCGTCAGTAACACAGGTTATTACCTGCGAGTAGCCCTCACAAAGAGCCACAGCCGGTGACCGGCGCCACACTACTTCGATAGAGGTGCCCTTTTTGATCCCCTTTATCGGCTTATGGGGGTCAATATTGGGCGGAGTCAAGTCGGCGCGCCGACAGTCGCGTCACCGTAGCTGGCCAGAGGTCGTTTGGTGGTTACCCGCCGCACTACGACGGCGCACCACGCAGGAGGACCCGATGACTCTCGCCCATCTCGCTGCCCTGCTGCTCAACCCACGAGCCGGCTATGTGGGGCGGCACCGCGCGCCCGACGCCGACCGGATCGTGGCCGCCGTGGCCGTGCCCCAGTTGGCGGCCGCCAAGGTGCCCTGAAAGCTACTCGCTGCCGACTTCCCAGCTCGGGATGCTGGCAGTGGTGACGGGTCGCTGACCGGCGTACTCCATGAGGACGACGGCGATGTCGTCGTCGAGCCGGCCGCGCACCCACTCGACCAGCGCCGTCTCGAGTGACGCGAGACCGTCGCCGACCGTGCCGTGGCCGAGCAGCCGCCACGCGCGGTCGGCGATCGGGAAGAACTCACCATCCCGGCGCGCCTCGCCCAGACCGTCCGTGAACAGCAGGAGCCGGTCACCCGGCTCCAGCCGCTCGACCCGCGGGCGGACCACCGGCATGAAGCCCAGCGGCGGTGCCGGCGCCGGCGGCTCCAGTGGAATCACCTCGCCCCGGCGCAGCAGCAACGGCGCCGGGTGACCACAGTTGACGATCGTCAGGGTCCCGCCGCGCTCCTCGACCAGCGCGGCCGTCACGAAGTCCTCGTCGCCCACGCTGCGCGCCACGGCCCGGTCGAGGTCGGCCACGATCGCGCGCAGGTCGGCCCGCTCGTAGACGACGTGCCGGTAGGAGCCGAGCACGATGCTCGCGGTGCGGACGGCGTCGAGGCCCTTTCCGCGTACGTCGCCGATGATGATCCGCACGCCGTACGGCGTATCGAGGCACTCGTAGAGGTCGCCGCCGATCTCGGCGGTCGCGGTGGCCGAGATGTAGCGGCCGGCCACCGAGAGCGAGCCCATCTGCGGCTCGATCGGCCGGAGCACCGCCTGCTGCGCCACCTGGGCCAGTTTGGACAGTTCCGCGATCTTCGTGGCCTGGCGCTCCCGGATCACCGCCACCACGGCCGCGATCGCGGTGGCCAGCGCGACGCCGACGACGTTGACCCCGGTCGCGAGCGTCACCCCGCGGGCGGCCAGGGCGAACGCGATGCCGACGACGGTGGCGAGCACGCCGACCGCCAGCACCATCCGCCAGGACGCGAAGGCCGCCGCGAGGAACGGCGCGGTCGCGACGAGGCCGACGTAGTTGGCGCTGCTGCCGTCCGCGATCTCTACCGCCGACACGATCGTGAGCAGCACGATGGCCGCGCCGAGACCGGCGCGGGAACCAGGACTGAGCGGGCGGCGGCCCGGCGGGGAGAACAGCATGGGTACGCGGAACAGCATGCCTGATGGACGTCCGGGACAGAACGAAGTTGGCCCCTCGGCCATCCGGTTCTGACCAACCCGGTCGGTCCCGTCAGTCGCCGAGGACGTCGTACTTCACGGTCAACTCGCCCTGGCTGAGGCTGGCGATCGCGCGGAACGCCGCTCGGGACAGGTCGATGCAGCGCCCGTCGACGAAGGGGCCGCGGTCGTTGATCCGGACCACCACCGACTTGCCGTTGTCGGGGTTCGTCACCCGTACGCGCGTGTTGAACGGCAGGGTCTTGTGCGCGGCGGTGAGCGCCTCGGGGTTGAAGGCCTCGCCGTTGGCGGTCTGCTGCCCCTCGTCGTAGTAGGACGCACCGCAGGTGCCGCTGTCGACGACGGTGCCGCCGGTGGCCGCCCTGCTGGTGGTGGTCTTCTCCGGGGTGGACTTCTTCGAGCTAGGCGGCCGGACACTGCCGCGGGAGGCGTGCTCGGGCGTGCGGGTCGGCGTCGCCTTGGGCTTCGGGGTCGTCGTGGGCGTCGCCGCTACGGTGGGTGACGGCGTCCCAGCAGTGGGTGCATCCGTCGTCGATTGTGGAACTTCAATCCGGCCGACCGTGGACGCCGACTTCTCCTCGGTCAGCTTGAGAGCGCCGAAAGCGCCGCTGACCAGCAGTGCCAGCACGACGACCGCGGTCGCCAGCGGCCCGAACAGCGAGGCCGCGGCCGGCTGCCTGGTATGCCTACCCGCCACGATCTCGGGCTCCTTCCGCAGGGGGTGAACCGTTGCGGACCGTACCGAGAGTGGTACGTCGGATGTCAACGTGATCATTGGCTTTCGTCCGAATTTGGACGGAAACGTTCAACCGATCGACTGACCCTGCGGTGGGCCGTGGGTGCCGGTGTGCAGGATGGTCACGTGGCCACCTCTCCGCCGCTGCGGGACGACTCGTTGCGCGCCGCCCTCGCCGAGGCGTTCCACTGGTTCGACCCCGGCGCACACAGCGACCACCTGGTCAGCGACGTGTCCGGTTGGTGGCATTCGCCGGAGCTACTGGCCTCGGTCGGTCCGGCGCTGGCCGGGCTGTTCGCCGACGCGGCGCCGACCCTGGTCGTCTCGCCCGAGGTCACCGGCTTCCTGGTCGGGCCGCTGGTGGCGGTCGCGCTCGGGGTCGGCTTCGCGCCGGCGGTCAAGGACGGCAGCGATCGGCGGCTGGTCGACCGGGTCACCTGGGCTCGCACACCGCCCGACTACCGCGGCCGCGAGCTGCGGTTGGGCGTGCGGGACCGGCAGATCCGCGGCACCGACCGCGTCCTGGTGGTCGACGACTGGGTGGCCACCGGTGCGCAGGTCCGCGCTCTCTACGACGTGGTCGAGCGGCGCGGCGCGACGGCCGTCGGGTGCGCGGCGATCGTGGACGCCGGCCCGCCGCCACTGGCCGCGGACCTGCGGCTGCGATCGCTGTTGACGGCGGCCGACCTGCGCTAGTCCTGCGCTAGTCCTGCGCTAGTCCTGCGCGAACCAGGCGGCGGTGTCGCCGGCCAGCGCCTGCTCCAGGCGCAGCGTGGCGACCTCGTCCAGTGGCGGGTGGTCGTCGACCGGGAACCAGCCGACCTCGAGCGACTCGTCGTCGTTGACCCTCGCGTCCGTGGTCAACGGCCGGCAGGCGAAGGTGACATTGAGGAACTGGCACACGTCGCCGTTGGGGTAGCGCACCACCGGGCTGACGCTCACCGAGGTGATCCGCTCGGGCGCGACACGTACGCCCGTCTCCTCGAAGACCTCCCGCACGATCGCGGCGGCCGGCTCCTCACCGGGTTCCGGGATGCCGGAGATCAGGGACCAGCGCCCGGTGTCGGCCCGGCGCCCCAGCAGGATCTCGCCGGCCGCGTTCTGGACCACGGCGCTGACGGCGGGCAGCCAGAGCGGCGTGTGCCCGATGTGGGCCCGGATGTCGGTTATGAAGAGCGGAGTCGGCACGGCACCACCCTAGGCGAGCGTTGGCGCAGCTAGAGCCAGCTGCCACCCCGAAAGCTCACTGACGGGTATAGCGCTATCTGCCATATCGCAGATTGAGGCCTTCCGGAAAGCGAGGTATCCCGGGTGCAATAGACGTAGCGAGATCCCGGGAGGAGGTCAAGATGCCCACCTACTATCCCGGTCCGGACGTGCGAATCACCGACACGGTGTTCCACGTCCTGGGCGATCGGCCGAGCCGGTTCCACATCAAGGACCTGGTCGACCCCTACGTCGTCCGCGGCGATCGGCACCCCGCTGGAGTGGTGACCGGACGCTTCGCCATCGGCACCGCAGTGGCCGGCACCGTGAGCTGGCCGATCCACGACTCCGTGCTGCTGCACACGGCCGTTCTGGTCGCGATCGCCATCCCGGTGCTGGCGACCGGCGCCTTCCTGCGGTCGGCGCCCCGCACCTACCAACTGCGAGCGGTGCACGGGTCGACCGATGTCTGCCTCTACACCACTACACATTCGACACGGTTCGGTCAGGTTCGGCGGGCCCTGGTCCGAGCCGTGGAAGAACAGCATCGCCAACGCGCGATCGCGACGTGGCCGCGCGCGCTCGAACGCTGAGCTGCCCCGATCGGGCGCCGAGGGTGGACCGGCCCACCCTCGGCGTCTTTGGTGCGCGCGCCCGCGCGCGCTCAGGTGTCTGGGCAGCTCGGTGTGCCAGTCTGCGATATGGCTGGTTGCGGGATGGCGGGGAGGGATGTTGCGATGCATAATGTGCGTGACCCGCGCGTCCGGCTGACAGGCGTAACACTGACAACTTACGCTGGCGACATCACCGCCCGAGTGGCGCTCGACGCGCGCTCAAATGCTGGACAAGGAGAGCGCCAACGATGGCCGACTCGCCCTACGTAGCACGCCGTCGCGTGCGGTTGGCGATTCGGCACGCTCGCGATGCCAAGGGCAAGACCCAGACCGACGTGGCCGAGGCCATGGAGTGGTCACTGTCCAAAGTGATGCGCATCGAGAGCGGCGAGGTGACGATCTCGCAGAACGACCTGCGCCCGCTGCTGAGTTATCTGGGCGTCAAGGACAAGACCGAGGTCGAGTCACTGGTCGCGTCCGCCAAGTTCTCGAAACAGCGCACCCAGTGGTGGGAAACGCCGCAGTACCGTGACCTCCTGACGCCGGCCATCGTCCAGCTCATTCCGATCGAGTTGGCCGCGAAGGAAATTCGATACTTCTACCCGATGGTCGTGCCCGGCCGACTGCAGACCGCCGAATACACGCGCGCGGTGCTCGACACGTTCGCCGGCGAACTCACCGAAGAGACCATCGAGGCCCGGGTGCGCATGCGCGAGTTGCGCCGGGAGAACTTCATGGATCCCGGCGAGCACCCCGAAGTCTTCCTGGTGCTCGACGAGTCCGTGCTGTATCGCGAGGTCGGCGGCAGTGAAGTGCTGCGCCGCCAACTCGAGCACCTGCTCGACCTGATCGGCGAGCGACGCATCGCCGTACGGATCATTCCCTTCAAGGAACAGTCGCCAATTCCTATGTTGGCGACCTACGAAATCGTCTCCCTCGTCGACGGCACAACCGTGCTTTACCGCGAAAGCGACACAGTCGACGAGATTCTTGAAGACCAAGACAAAATCAAGCGGCATCGGGAGATCTTCGACCGCGTTTGGAACGGTGCGTACGACGAGGAAACCTCGGCGGGGCTAATCAAGGACCACGCCACCGCGCTGGCCTGAACCGCTTTACATAACCACGGACGAAAGGCATGGAACGTTGAACGAGTCGAGTGCGGCCATCTCATGGCGTAAGAGCAGCCGGTGCGCCTCCGGCGCTTGCGTCGAGGTCGCCGATGCGGTGGATATGGTTTTGATGCGGGATTCCAAGTCGCCGGCCGGGGCGCCGCTGGAGTTCCCCAAGGGTGTCTGGGCCACCTTCATGGTGGACCTCAAAGAGGGACGATTCCACGCAAACTAGTCTGCGATCGTGAGCCGCGGGCGTCCGCGATATGCCTGATATCTAGGTGTGCGCGGCTCACGATCGACCAGTTCCTTCAGATACCACAAATTGCGCAAGTCACCGCATAATGCGACATTGAATGGCACTCTCTGCGTTCATTCACGTTCCCTGCGTTCCGGTAGTTGCTTACCCTAGGCGTTAGGTCACTACTAGGGAGCGTGACTCATGTCCAAAGATCAGAGTCGGGTCAAATGGCTTAGTCGATGCGCGACCGGCGCATGCATCCAGGTCGGCGCGCTCGACGACCAAGTACTCGTCCGTGATTCGAAAGACCCCGCCGGGCCGGTCCTGGCCTTCCCCCGCTCAGCGTGGAGCGGATTCCTCGCCGGACTCGACGGGAGCGAGTTGCGCCGCTAGCGCGGCCCAATCCCCCTCGGTCCCCGCCGCCGCGGTGCCCAGCCACCCATCCAGACGGCCACATGCGGTTGTTGGTGCGACGCCTTACGCTGATCTCGGCTTCCATCGAGGAGGGTCGTCGTCGAGACTGCGGTCTGTGTCGTGGGTGGCGGGCCCGCTGGGGTCGTGCTCGGGCTGCTGCTCGCGCGGCAGGGTGTCGATGTCGTCGTGTTGGAGAAACACGCCGACTTCCTGCGGGACTTCCGGGGCGACACCGTCCATCCGTCCACGTTGAACCTGCTCGACGACATCGGGCTCGGCGCCGCGCTCGCACAGCGGCCCGGCCGCAAGGTCGACGCGTTGCGGGCCACCTTCGACGACGGGACCGTGCGGGTCGCCGACTTCAGTGGGCTGCCGGGCGCGCACCCGTACATCCTCTTCCTGCCGCAGTGGGACTTCCTCGACCTGCTCGCCGACGAGGCCGCCGCGTTGCCGACGTTCACGCTCCTGCGGTCGACCGAGGTGGTCGACGTGCTGCGCACCGGCGAACGGGTGACCGGCGTGCGGACCGCCGACGGGCGCGAGGTGCGGGCGCGGCTCACCGTCGGCTGCGACGGCCGAGGGTCGGTGGTCCGGGCCAGGCTCGGCCTGCGGCCGCGGGAGTTCGGTGCGCCGATGGACGTGCTCTGGTTCCGCGTTTCCCGGCTGCCCGACGACCCTCCAGGGCTCGACATGCGGATCGGCGCGGGCGGGCTGATGCTCTGCATCGACCGCGACGACTACTTCCAGTGCGCCTACGTGATCGCCAAAGGTGGCTACGACGAGGTGCGCGCCGCCGGTCTCGACGCCTTCCGTGCCCGCGTCGCTGCCCGGGCGCCGCACCTCGCCGATCGGGTGGGCGAGCTGGCGAGCTGGGATGACGTGCGGTTGTTGACGGTGCGGTTGGACCGGCTCAGGCAATGGTCGGTGCCGGGTGCCCTGCTGATCGGCGACGCCGCGCACGCGATGTCGCCGATCGGTGGGGTCGGCATCAACCTGGCCGTGCAGGACGCGGTCGCCACCGCCCGGCTACTCGGCCCGGCGCTGGCGGCCGGCACGCTGACCGACGCCGACCTGGCGAAGGTGGAACGCCGGCGGCGCTTTCCGACCGCGCTGACCCAGGCCGGCCAACGCCTCGCGCAGCGGCGCATCGTCGACCCGCTGCTGCACATGACCGGTCCCGTCAACATCCCCGGCCCGATGCGCCTGATCGGGCGGACGCCCCGGCTGCAGCGACTCGCCGCGCGGGTCGTGGGCCTGGGCGTCCGCCCGGAACACGCCGGCCCGCTGATCAGCCGTTGAAGAACTCCACCAGCATCGGCCCGAGGACCTCGGATGACGCGTCGTGCGTCTGGCCCGGCAGTTCGCGGTGCACCGCGCCTGGCACCGCCTCCGCCGCCGCCTTGGCCGCGACCCGCAGGTTGGCCGGGCTCGCGCCACCGGCTGCCACCAGCGTGGGCACGGCCACCGCGGCAGCGGCCGCTCGGGGCACCGAGCTGTCGCCCATGACCGCGTTGTCGTAGGCCAGGGTCGGCGCGACCGCCTCGAAGACCGGCCAGAACGGCTGCGCCCGCATCCCGGCCACCTGCTCGGCGGGCATCCCGATCGAGGTCATGAACAGCGCGATCGCGTCGCCGTTGCGACCGGCGGCCAACGTCTCGACCAGCCGCGGCGTGTAGGCGCGGCTCCACTCGCCGCCGTCGGACTCGGACACGAAGGGCGGCTCGTAGAGCGCCAACTTGGACAGCGCGACACCCTGGGCCGCGGCGGTGATCAGCAGGGCCGCGCCGGACGAGATGCCGAAGCCGTAGGCGCCGCCGCCGGCCTCCGCCACCAGCGCCCGCAGGTCGTCGATCTCCCGCTCGACGGCGTGCGGCGGCGTGTCACCGCTCTCGCCGCGGCCGCGCCGGTCGTACGCGTACACCGTGAAATGTTGCTCGAGTGCCGCCGCGAAGCCGCGCATCGGCCCGGACCCGCGGTAGCACATCGCGCCGTCGACCAGGATCACCGACGGCCCACTGCCGCTGCTCTCGTATGCGATCGTCGTGCCGTCGGCAGATGTCACCGTGCTCATGACGTACCCCCTCGAAGGTTGTCCAGATAGGTCGCGAAGCGGTCGAGGCTGGTCTGGAAGCCGGCCCGGGCCTGGGCGCTGCGGTATGCCTCCGGCACGTTGGTCTGATGGGTGACGACCTCGGTGCGGCCGTCGCCGAGCGCGCTGAAGGTGACCGTGGTCTTCATGCCGCCGTGCGCCTCTGGCTCGACCCAGACCAGCCGGTGTGGTCGCTCGATCTCGACATAGGTCGCGCGCATCGTGTAGCTGCTGCCGTCGCGGTCGTTGACCATCGTGGTCTCGAAAACGCCGCCCGGCCGCAGGTCGACGACGATCCCGTCCAGTGGTGTCGTCATGCCGGTCGGGCCCCAGAAATGCGTGAGGTGCGCGGGCTGGGTCATGCAGTCGAAGAGCAGCTCCGGCGGCGCCTCGTGGACGCGGCGGTAGGTCAGCTCGCCGGTGTCGGTCATCGTCCTTCCCTTCCCGTTTCGGCGCCTGCCCGCAACCGCACGAGGTGTTCGTCGAGGCGGTCGTAGCGGTCGGCCCAGACCCGCCGGTGCTCGGCGATCCAGTCGGCCGCGGCGTCGAGGCGCACGGTGTCGAGCGCGCACGGCCGGGACTGCGCGGACCGGCTGCGCTGCACCAGGCGCGCCTTCTCCAGCACCTTGATGTGTTTCGAGACGGCCTGCTGGCTCATCGCGAACGGCTCGGCGAGCTGGTTGACGGTGGCGTCGGCGCGGGCGAGCCGCTCCAGGATGGCGCGGCGGGTCGGGTCGGCCAGGGCCGCGAAGACCAGGCTGAGCTCGTCGGTGTCCACCCTGCGACCCTATCCACAACCAGCCGGTTTCACAACTAATTAGTTGTGTATGCGCAGCGTCGTCGATGTGTAACGATCGACGACGATGAGCCTCCTCGTGCACGCGTACGTCCGCGGTCCGGCCGGCGAGATGCTGTTCCTCGACGGTCCGGCCGGTTCCGACCTGGCCGGCCCGACGTCGGCGCGCACCGGCGTCTACGGCGCACCGTGCGTGGTCGCGCTGGGAGCGAGGATGCTGCCGTTGCTCGCGACGCAGGATGTCTACGCCGAGACCGCCGCCGAGCTCGACGCCCTTGACGCCGACTGCACGCTGCTGGTCGACAACCTCGGCTACGTCTCCGCCTCGGTCGGCCGCGACCCGGACTTCCTCGCCCACCGCCTGGGCAACATCACCGACGCCATAAACCGAGCCCGCTCGGCCGGCGGCGCCGTGGTGATCTGGTAGTCCTGGTCGCTAGTCCTGGTAGGCCTTCCAGAGGACCATGCGGTCCTTGAGGTCGATCAGGTCGCCGTCGGCGTTGAAGGTGCCGTCGCCGTTGTGGTGCATGGTCCGGTGCTCCGTGCGACCCGTGTTGACCCAGACCTGTTCGGCTTGCAGGATCACCAACCCGCTGTACGCGTCGGCGAGCGTGTCGTCCAGCACCGTGCACTCCACATTGGCCAGGCACTCCTCGACCAACGGCGCCGCGACGTGCTTCCCGTCCTTGGGCGTGAGCCCGAAGCGGTCGAACTTGTCGACGTCGAAGCCCGAGCAGTTGCCGATGTCGACCACCTGCTCGGCCAGGTCGACGCCGGGCACGCCCAGCACGCACTCACCGGTCTCGGCCAGCGACTGCTGCGAGAAGTCGCCCGGCGAGATGACGGCCGCCAGCACGCCCTCGTGCGAGATCACCATGTGGAAGCCGACGGTCATCAGGTCTGCTCGGCCGGCTTTGTTCCGGGTGCTGACCAGGATCGTCGGACCGGCCTCGAGCACGCGGTAGGCCTTGTCCCCGGGCAGCCGCTTCCATGCCATCTTTGTGACCGTAGCCGGCAGCCGTCGTTCGCGGGCTAGCTTTCGCCGGCGGCCAGGGCGGAGCAGTGCGCGACCGTCGCGTCGTCGGGGGCGATGCCGGACGCCTGTTCCGCCGCGCGTACCCGGCGAATGATCTCCCCGGGTCCGGCCGCCCGGACGACGGCCAGGGCGCCCGGCCAGTCGACGGCGCCGAAGCGGTCCACGAGGCGGCTGGCACCGTTGGTGAGCAGGGTGGCGTCGGTGCGGTCGGTGATCGGCGTCGTGCCCGTGATCGCCTGGGCCGCCGCGACCGGGTCGTCCTTGGCCAGCCAGAAGCCGCCCGGCTGGTTGCGATTGGCCCGCAGCGCCGTGACGTACGTGGCGCGCTCGAGTTCCTTCTCCGCACTGCCCTCGGGCGCGGCCTCGTACGCCGCGCCATAACGCTCCCGCACGACGAGCTCCCGCCGATCGTGCACGACGTCCGGCCCGGCATCGCCGCGGTCGAGCACCAGAACCGAGTCACCCAGTACGAGGTGGTCAGCGCCCGCGCCGGCCAGCCGGAGGATGGCCACCGTCGCGGATGGACTGCTCGGGTTGGCCAGGTCGCAGGTGTCGCGATGGGAGCCGGCCACCGCCTCGATCGAGTCGCCGAGCAGCGACACCAGGTCGCGGCCGTCGGCCAGGGCCAGGCGGGCGATCAGCTCGCCGCCGAGCCGCGTCGTGTACCAGGCCACGCCATGGCGGCAGATCGACTCGATCCCCCGGATCCCGGCGCCGTCGAGCAGCACGGCCGCCGCCGGCCCGGCCGCGAAGAAGTCCTCGTTGACCCGGCCGTGCTCGGCCGCCTCGGTCGCCATCGCTACCAGCACGCCTAGAAGGTATCGGCCCGCCCGCGGGCACAACATCCCTTCTCGACACGATGATGTGCCTCTAGACATTGGTGTGTGGCACACAGTATGGTGTGACGCATGGCGAGCGATGAGATCCTGCGGATCCACCTCCAAGAGCTGCGGCGGGGGACCGTCGTCGTGGCGAGCCTCGTAGCCCTGCGCGAACCCGGCTACGGCTACGCGCTGCTGCAACGGCTCACGACCAACGGCTTCCCGGTCGACGCCAACACGCTCTACCCGCTGCTTCGCCGGCTCGAGGAGCAAGGGCTGCTGACCAGCGAGTGGAACACCGAAGAGAGCCGGCCGCGCAAGTTCTACCGGACCAGCGCCGAGGGCGAGGCGATCCTGACCCGCCTGCTCGACGACCTGTCCGCCGTGCAGACCTCCATGACCGCACTGATCGAAGGAGTGGAACGATGACATCCCTCACCGACCGCTACGTCGCGGCGACCCTACGCGCCGTCCCCGCCCCGCGCCGCGAAGAGATCGCCGCCGAGCTACGCGGTTCGATCGAGGACATGATCGACGGTCGCGCGGCAGCCGGCGAGGACACCACCACCGCCGAGCGCGAGGTGCTCACCGAGCTGGGCGACCCGGCGCAGCTCGCCGCCCGCTACGCCGACCGCCGGCTGCAGCTGATCGGCCCGACCTACTACCTCGCCTGGTGGCGGCTCCTCAAGCTCCTGCTCAGCTTCGTGCCGGCACTCGTGGGCGTGGTGGTCGGCCTGGTCGAGGCCGCCGACGGCGACCACGCGGGCGGGGCGGTCGGTGCCGGCATCAGCGCGGCGATCCAGGTCACGGTCCAGATCGGCTTCTGGGTCACGCTGGTCTTCGCGATCATGGAGCGCACCAACGCCAAGCTGGACCTGCCGGCGTGGACGGTCGACCAACTCCCCCAGGACAGCCCGGACCGACAGATCAGCTTCACGGACGCCGCCGCCGCCGTCGGTTCGCTCGTCCTGGCCATCGCGTACCTGCCGCTGCAGCACTTCTGGTCGTTCGTCCCGGACCCCGACGGCGGCAACCTGCCGATCTTCGACCCGGCGCTGTGGAGCTTCTGGCTGCCGTTCCTGATGGTCGTCCTGGCCGCGACGCTGGTCCTGGAGATCGCCAAGTACCGGGCCGGCAACTGGACTCGCCCCCTGGTCACGACGAACGCGGTGCTGGACCTGGTCCTCGCCGTCCCGGTGATCTGGCTGCTGCAGACCGACCGCCTGCTCAGCCCCGAACTGGTCGGCCGCTTCGACTGGATGGGCCAGCCCGACAACCTGAACACGGTCGCCAACATCTCCACCGTGGCGATCATCGTGATCACCCTCTGGGACATCGTCGACAGCGTCCTCAAGTCCCGCCGCGCTGCCGCCTGACGCGTTCTCCGGCCCGGCCCTTTCTGGGGCCGGGCCTTTCGCGCGGTGTCAAGTGGGTGCGGTCGCCCCCGGGTGTGGCAGGGTCGACAATCGTGGGACTGGATCTGTCGAGACGCGATGCCGAGCTCGTCCCGGTCGAGGGTTGGATAGCCGGCCTGAGGTTCGACGACCGCCTCGTCTACCTGTGGTACGGCCCGGACCAGAACGACAAGGACTGTGTCGCCGCGAGGCCGGGCCAGGTTTTGGCGTACGCCTCGGAAGAGGACTGCCGGCTGGAGGCGAAGGAACGGGGTTGGCCGCCGGCGGACGCGGACGACGGCGTTGTCGAGGTGACGGACCTGAAGCCGGCACAGGACTGGCTACGCGGAAAGCGAGCGAGCCTCAACTCCCAGTCGGCGCTGGACCTCTGGAACTGGGGAGGCGACGTGGCGCACAGCGCCGGGCTGCCGTGGAACGACAGCAGCGCTCTGCGAAAGGTTTGCTACGAGAAGCTCTTCGCGGCCGCGGTGCCCTGGGTGTTCAAGCAGGAGTCGTACACGCCGGTCTGGAGCCCGCGGCAACTCCGAGCCATCAGAGAGGTCCTGGGCGAAGCCATCCACCTACTACGCACCACAACTCGGGACTGACGCTCACGACCTTCGCCGGTACGGTCGCGTGATGCTCGATTCGCCTTCGGACGCTGCCCTCCTGGATCTGATCCGCAGCACGCCGTGGATGGCCGACCTGTTGACCATGTTCGACTTCGACGTCTCGGATATCGAGGACGGTCCGGTCGAGCCCGTGCACCTTTCCTCTGGTGAACCCCTCGAGATGATCGCGGCGGACGGATCTGGCGGCGCCTTCATGCTGGCCGGTTCCGGCCCTCACCGGCCGGTGGTCTACGTCGGCTCCGAGGGTGAGGGCGGCCTGATCGCCACCTCCCTACGCGACACGTTGGCGCTCGTCGTCGGCTTCTCCAGCATCCACGACGCCACCGCCCTGCCGTTGGGCGACGAGCTGCGCACGTGGCTGGTCAAGACGGACGAGGAGCTCCGCGCGGAGAGGCCCGAACTCGACGACGATCGGCGCCGCCTGCGGGAGGCATTGGACCTGCCGCCCGCCGGCGACCTCCTGGAGGCTCTGCACCGGGCCGCCGCGGACGACCGTTACCGCCCGATCAACGACGAGGGCTACCCCTCCAACACGATGCTCAGCTGAATGTTCCGGCGGAATTTGGTCGATCAGGCAGGGACACGAGCCGAACGACGGCGGTAGTTCCGCGCGGGGTTGGGAAGACTCCTTCACGTCCATCAGAGCCACGGGGAGGATCTCATGAGACGGCGCCGCGTGGGTTTGCTGGACATCGGCCTCGATTCCCAGTTCGACAAGGCCATGGCCTTCGTCCAGTCGACGATCGAGACCATCAACGTCGGCTACAGCGAGCCGGTGATCGACGTCGACTTCGTCCGCTCGCGCGACCCGGACACGGTCCTCACCGCGTTCACCGCGTCCTGCGACGTCCTCCACGTGATGGCGCACGGCGACCACAGCATCGCGCCCACGTTCAGCAGCAGCGACGAGAAGACCAACATCTCGCTCGAGGACCTGGGCGAACGTGCCGCCGAGCAAGGCAGGGGCATCTCGGCCGGCGCGATCCTGGCCGACGGATGCAAGACCGGCACAGGCGTATGGCAGAAGGCGGTCCGCGACTGCCTACAGGGCGAGATCACCTACATCGGAACGTCAGCCCAGATCGGCTGGCACGAGAGCACGGTCTTCTGCTCAGCCTTCTACGGTGCCCTCTTCCGCAACCGAGGCAAAGGGCTGTCTCCGGCGGCCCAGGCCGAAGACGCCGCCCTTCGAGCCCAGGACGCCTACACCCGCTTGACGGACCGAAGCTGCCCGTACAAGGTCGTGAAACTAACCCCAAGCCGCCGAGCCAAACAGGCCTTCATATAAGCGTGGACATCACTTCTGGCGGGACCCCAGGGCCTCGTCTCGCCGACCACCTCGCGGACCTCGACAACAACGTCTACGGCCACGTCCCGAGGGCACCAACCACGAAGGCCTTGGCCGAGCTGTTCGTACAAGCCGGCTGGAGCGCCCGCAAGAGCTCGTGGACCACCTACGAGGTAGAGCACGAATGGGCCCGCATCGACCTGTTCGACTCGTCCCCCACCGACCGCACCTTCAGCGGCGTCATCGACCCACCCCGCCTACAGGACCTAGCCACCGCCCTAGAAGCGTTAGGCCTGCGCTACTCCATCGAACTGTGGAGCCCAGACCGAACAACGCTCCTACAACAGCTTGGAACCCGCGACGACTAATGGGGTTCGAACCGGCCCGGGGTTGTTAGATGGGTTGGTCCGAGCCGCCGGCGGTCGAGCACTGTGATCGACAGGCTTTCGAGGTCTAGCCCAACGCCGTTCAGTTAGGCGGTTGGGTGCGATGCCAAGGCGTGTCTTGAGGTGGATGGCAGCGGAGCTCCGGTATAGAGGGGGGTCACTCTAAGAATCCCTGGACACCTGGAGCTCCGCTGTCTGATCAGATTGCCATAACGCGGGCGGTGACGGTCGCGGCGGGGGCGTTCGCGCCCGGTCATCTCGGCGAGTTGACCCGGCTGATTCCGTTCGAGATGGTCGATGACGCCCTGGCCGACCGGCCGTGTGCAGCACCGGGTCCGGCTGCTGCCGGCCCGGGTCGTGGTCTATCTGCTGTTGGCCGGATGCTTGTTCGCCGAACTGGGCTATGGGCAGGTGTGGCAGCGGCTGACCGCTGGCCTGCATGGCTTTGGCACCGATCACGCCCGACGCCCAGCGCTTTGCGGCAGGCCCGGCAACGACTCGGCGCGGCGCCGATGCGGGCGTTGTTCGATCTGTTACGCGGCCCGGCCGCGACGTCCGCGACCGGGACGTGTTCTGGGGCGGGTGCTGTTGGCCGCGATCGACGGCACACTGCTAGCGTCGCGGACAGCCCGCGAACGTGGCCGTCTACATCGGCAGCGCTGCGTCACGGCGGATCGGGCTACCCCAGATCCGCCTGAGCGCGCTGTTGCCTGCGGCACCCGTTCGGTGATCGACGCGGTGTTCGATCCCGCCAGCATCGGCGAAGTCGCCCAGGCCGCACGCTCGGCCCGCCCTGCGGGCCGGGATGCTGCTACTGGCCGACCGCAACTACTCTGCCGGGACCTGATCACCGCCATCGCCGCCACCGGCGCGCACTGCTGGTCCGCTGCAAGAACCGGCCGCCGATTGCCGGTCCTGGCCCGCTACCCCGACGGCTCCTACCTCTCGAACTGGGCGGCGCCGGTCCGGGTCATCGAAGCCCAGATCACATCACCACCACCGCCGGACGGCGCACCGGCACCTACCGCTGGGTCACAACCCTGCTCGACCAGCGCCAGCCATCCCGCGGCGAACTGATCACACCTCTACCACCAGCGCTGGGAAATCGAGACCGCCTACCTGGAACTGAAATCCAGCATCCTCGGTGGCCGAGTCCTCCGCGCCCGCACCCCCGACGGCATCGACCAAGAGGTCTACGCCCTCCTCGTCACCTACCAGGTGCTACGCACCGCCATGGCCGACGCCACCGACAGCATCCCCGGCACTGGACCCCGACCGGGCCAGCTTCACCACCGCCCTGAACGCCGCCCGCGACCAACTCATCCAGGCCGCTGGCGTCATCGCCGACACCATCATCGACCTCGTCGGCATCATCGGACTCACGTCCTGACCCCCCTCATGCCAGAACGACGGATCCGAACCAAACCCCGCATCGTCAAACGCTCGAACTCCAAATACCAGGCCCGCGGCCCCAACATCGACCGACCAGCTACAAGGCCACCATCAGCATCAACATCCTCAAACCAGGACCTTGACAACCCCCAACCACCGCTAACTGAACGGCGTTGAGGTCTAGGCCTAGATCGTGCCCCCGGCGGTTGGTGAGGAGGTCGTAGCGCTGGTGGGATGTCGTGCCGTTCGAGCACTGATCCATTAGGTCGTCGCCGGTTCTCCTCCAGGCTCTGCCGTGTCCGGTCGAGTGAGAGGGAGAACGCGAGTTGTTGTTCGTCGGTGATGACTGGGCCGAGGCCCATCACGACGTCGAGATTGTCGACGAGACGGGCCGGCGGCTGGCGCGCCGGCGGCTGCCGGAGGGCGTGGCGGGGCTGGCGCGGCTGCACGCGCTGGTCGCCGACCATCTCGACCCTGACGCCGAGGCCGGACCAGGTGCTGGTCGGGATCGAGACCGACCGCGGTCCGTGGGTGCAGGCGTTGATCGCGGCCGGTTACACGGTCTATGCGATCAACCCGTTGCAGGTGGCCCGCTACCGCGAGCGGCACGGCGTGTCGGGGGCGAAGTCCGACCCCGGTGATGCGCACGTGCTGGCCGAGATCGTGCGCCTGGACCGCGACCACCACCGCCCGGTCGCCGGGGACTCGACGCAGGCCGAGCAGGTCAAGGCTGCTCGCGCGGGCGCACCAGAACGATGATCTGGTCGCGGCAGCGGCAGGCCAACGCGCTGCGCTCGATGCTGCGCGAGTTCTACCCGGCCGCGCTGGCCGCGTTCGGTGACGACCTGACCGGACGCGACGCCCTGGCGGTGCTCGCCGCTCGCCCCGGACCCGCCTCGGGCCGGTGCGCTGTCCGGTGTCGAAGATCGCCGCGGCAGTTGCGGCGGGCCGGACGCCAACGCAACCTCGAGACCACCGCGGCGCGAGATCCAGTCCGCGCTGCGCACCGAGCAGCTGGCCGCACGACCCGGCGTGGTCGCCGCCTACGCGCGCGCCGGCGGCCGCGCTGGTCGCGGTGATCACCGCGCTGACCGCCCAGGACCGAGGTCCTGGCCGGGCAGGTGAGCCGAGTTTTGGCCGGCACCCGGACGCTGAGATCTACCTCAGCCAGCCCGGCCTCGGCCCGGTGCTCGGCGCCCGGGTGCTCGCCGAGTTCGGCGACGACCCCGACCGCTACGCCGACGCCAAAGCCCGGAAGAACTACGCCGGGATGTCCCCGATCACCCGCGCCTCGGGCACCAAACGGGTCGTGCTGGCCCGCCACGCCCGCAACCGCCGACTCGGCCGACGCCCTCTACCAACAGGCCTTCAGCGCGCTGACCAGCCTCACCCGGCGCCCGCGCCTACTACGACGCCCACCGCGCCCGCGGCGCCACCCACCACCAAGCCCTGCGCGCCCTGGGCAACCGCCTCGTCGGCATCCTCCACGGCTGCCTGCGCCACCACACCGCCCTACGACGAGAACACCGCCTGGCCAGCGCTCAGCCACGAACAACGCAGCCGCTTGACACGCTACGACCGTGGGATGTCTAGGCCGGGGTGGAAACGCACTGGGCGATTGGTCATGGGACGGTAACAAGCTCCATCACCCACGATCATCGTCCGCGGCGGGCGACATCCGCAGTCCGCGCGGCTTTTTAGCCGTTGCGCACCGCTCGATCGGGCGCGCTGCGGGCACGGTGTCACTTGGTCCGTAGCTCCCGGCGGTGGAGCCTGTCTCGGGTAGGCGCGAAGCCAGCACGCACCCTGGCCTCCTCGATCGGGTTCCAGTGGGTGCCGGTCGGATGCTGTACTCGCCTGCTGTACCTGGGCTCTCGGTCTCAGCACTGCTGCCGGCCATCATCCGGCAGACGAGTTCTGAACCTAGCCGAGGAGCCGGCCCTCCGTTGGGCGGCACGCACGGACACCTCGAGGACGCTGCTGCCCTTCACACGGCTCGGGGTTGCTGGCCTAGCCATGACGTGTGCCTAGTGGGTCCATGCCGCTCGGCGGAGGTCGAACACGTTCTGTCGGTGGTCCCTGGTACGAAAGGCAACGGTCTACCATGTCATGGTCCTACGCTAGGAGAATCTCGTGAGTGACGTAAAGCTGCCACTTGACTACATCCACCTGGGAGACTGTCTGGAATGGCTCCCGGGGGCTTCCATCGGAGTCGGTCGACTGCATTGTTTTATCGCCTCCGTATAACATTGGGAAGAAGTACGAAACGCGGCAGGCGCTAAAGTCCTACCTCCAACTGAGACCGATGTCTTGGCGAGAGCGTGCGGGTCCTCAAGGAGTACAGAATTGTGCATACTTCTGGCAGGTAGGGTCCTATGCAATCGACGGAACTCTCGTTCCATTGGACGTCAAATTCTTTCCCATTTTGGAAGATATGGGTTTGCGGCCTATGAACCGGATCGTATGGGTTCGCCAGCACGGCCTGCATGCTCGAAACAAGTTCTCCGCTAGGCATGAGACCATTCTTTGGTTCACAAAGTCAACCCGCTACAAGTTTGATCTGGATGATATCCGCGTGCCTCAGAAGTATCAGAACAAGAAAAGTTGGCGGGGCGAAAACAAGGGCGAGCTGACCTGCAATCCGCTCGGAAAGAACCCCGGCGATGTCTGGGCGTTCCAGAACGTCAAGCACAATCATGAAGAACAGACTCTGCATCCAGCCCAATTCCCGGAGGCCATGGTCGCGCGAATGGTACTGGCCACGACTGAACCAGGCGGCGTTATGCTTGACCCTTATATGGGAACGGGCACTGTAGCCGTCGTTGCCCGAGATCATGAGCGCCACTTTCTCGGAGCCGAATTGTCGGCCGAGTACCATGAGATCGCGCTGCGCCGGCTTAAAGGGGTACCAAACGACCAAGGCGTCTTCCCAAACCTTAAAACCCTGCGGGACTACTGCGAGAAGACAGGAGAGCCCACAGACAAGTACAGGTTTGACGTACAGGTCAGTTCTGTAGCAGGCGGGCGAGAGAAAGCAAAAATCTTCTCGGAGGAACACCACCTTGAGCAGCTCGAAGCACGGCTAGAGATCGAAGAATCGGCATTCTCTGATCGTCTTGTTGAATCAAAGAAGGACCGTAGCGCAATCCGCAAGAACTACTTCACCAAGGTTCCCGCGCAGTCGATTCCGACTCTGTTTGAGGCTGCGGCTGTTGAGGAAGTTCCGATTCGTCGCAGGCTCGAGGGCTCGTAGATTGGGTCAGACGCGCAACAGAGTGGCCGTATTTCCCGGAACGTTGCCAGCTGACCTCGAAGGATTTTATCTCCTTGACCCCGGCCTCTCTGTTGTAGCGTCCTGGATATGTGTTCCAGCTGGCCACTAGCGCGTCAGCTGCTTCCTCGATCTTCGAGTCCTACAAGGCGAATAGGTATATCGAAAACACCC
Source organism: uncultured Actinomycetota bacterium (assembly GCA_963840005.1). GTDB lineage: Bacteria > Actinomycetota > Actinomycetes > Mycobacteriales > Micromonosporaceae > Asanoa. The sequence goes on from CAWIXO010000049.1 coordinate 75,704, forward strand.
AGGCTCGTTACGGCATCGAGCTGGGCGCATGCCTGTTCATAGTAGAGCGTGCTGTTAAAGAAGCGGGAAAGCAACCACTTTTGGTGACCACTACCAAAACTTTTATCGGAGCCATCGCAACCAGTGTAAGTTGTGCCTTAAAAATTGCTTCGCTGCGTATTACGTTGTTCCAAAGGAACGGATAATTCGAGAACTGCCACTCCGCGAGAACCGCATTCTTTCCAGCATCCCAGTCGATACAGAATGCAGTCAAGGGATTCTGGCACTGGCACCTTATGCCAGCCAAGGGTCGCTGCCGCCGCCGTCAGGCTCGCGTTCGTTCCCTTCGGATCAAAAATCGCTACGCCCTGCTTACCTGCTTGGTCGCTCGGCTCGAAGCTGGGGAGTGAGCTGCTGCAACACGGTCGTTAGCTCTCCCCATTCCGAAGAAGCCTCACCATCGAGATAGACTGCAGCGTCATTGAAATCACGATATTCGTGGAGTACCGTACCGATCCGCCTCTCGTCGCCCAAGAGACTAACAGCCAGTCGATCTTATGCACAGCCCCTTACCGGGCATCAGCAGACAACCGGTTAGGATCGGATATTTGTCGCTTTAATTGACAAGTCCTCGGTACCTGTGAGTCCCAGTTCAGTATCTCTGATCCGTCTGCCGTCGACCCGCACCGGTGGTGGAGCAGCGGGCCGCCGCACGGCGGGCCACGTCAAGCGGACCTTGACGTGATTGCTGCGCCCGACGCGCCGGTCTGCCACATTCCATTTCCACGATCTGCGGCACACCGGCAAAAACCTCGCTGCCGCCATCGGCGCTAGCCTCGCCGAGCCCGATGCACCGCATGGGCCACGCCTCGACCCGCGCTGCTGTCATCTACCAGCACGCCACCGAACGCCGCGACCAGCAGATCGCCGCCGGACTCAGCGCGCCAGATCAAGCGGGACCGCGATCGGGAACGCAAGGGGAACGGCAAGCGGAAGGCGGCACATACGGAAGGCCCTGGCCGGAGACATGCATCCTGACCAGGGCCTTCGTGGTGGAGCGGGTGACGGGAATCGAACCCGCACTGTCAGCTTGGGAAGCTGATGTTCTGCCATTGAACTACACCCGCGGCGGGACCACTCTACCCAATCGGCGCAGGGTGCGCAGCAACCCCCTGCGGTGAGGGGCGCGACGAGGGACGGCGCAGGGTTTTGGGGCGTTCCTTCCCATCATGCTCATCAGTAACCTCCTTCACATCTGTGCCATGGGGAGGAAGAGGTGAGCAATGACGCTTCAGGGAACACGGTGGGCGTGGCGGGCCGCGACGACAGCGGGTGCCGCGCTCGCGCTTGTGCTCAGCGCCGGTGTGGCCGGGGTCGCGAGTGCCAGCGCGGCGCCCCGCGCCGCTGGTGAGGTGTGTGTCGGCGGGCACGATGCCGGCAGCAACCTCAAGGTGCGCAAGGGCGCGCAGCGCCAGGATCCCAACGACCTGTCGCCGGCCGAGGTGGCCGCCGCCGAGGTCGAGTTCGACGCGGCCGCCGCGGCGCGCGGTGGTGGGGTCGCTGACGAGCGGGCGAAGAAGGTGACCGTGCCGGTCGTCTTCCACATCGTCTCCGCCGACGGCACGCGGGCCACCGGCAACATCCCCCGGTCGATGATCGACGCCCAGATGAATGTGCTGAACCAGGCCTACGGCGGGTTCACCGGCGGCGCGGCCGCGCCCTTCGAGTTCAAGCTGAAGAAGGTCAACCGGGTGGTCAACCCGGCCTGGTCGCCGATTCTCTCGGAGACCCCGGCCGAGGTGCAGATGAAGCGGCAACTGCGCGTTGGCGGGCCCGAGACGCTCAACATCTACGTCGGGATCGTCGACCCCGGTCTGCTCGGCTGGGCGACCTACCCGGAGCGCAAGATCACGAAGTACGACGGTGCTGTGATTCTCTCCGAGTCGTTGCCGGGTGGCACCGCGGCGCCCTACAACGAGGGTGACACCGCCACGCACGAGGTTGGTCACTGGCTGAACCTCATGCACACCTTCGAGAACGGGTGTGCGGGCAAGGGTGACCACGTCGCCGACACGCCGGCCGAGGCGGACGCCCAGTTCGAGTGCCCGATCGGTGCCGACACCTGCGCCGCTCCGGGGCTGGACCCGATCCACAACTTCATGGACTACACCGACGACGTATGCATGTATCAGTTCACCGCGGGCCAGGTGAAGCGCATGAACCGCGCCTGGAACGCGTTCCGCGCGCCATAGCGAACCGCACCAACCAACGCGCCGCCGGCGCCGCGACCGCGGTGCCGGCGGCGCGTTGGTGTCAGGAGGCTGCTTCGACCAGCGACCGGGCGGGCAGGCGCGCCGGGCGGGCGCCGGGCCGGCGCGGGGATGATCGGCGAGGGCGGCCGGACGGGTCGAGCCAGATGCGCACCTCGGGGGTGGTGCCGCGCCGGGACAGCATCGCCACCTCGACGCTGAGCTCGAACAGGCGCCAGTCGACCCTCGGCTCGGCCCGTAGGTTGACGGCGATGGCCTGGACCCGCCGCGGGTCGGTGACGGGCTCGGCCCGCCCGGCGACGTAGGCCTCGTCGTCGCTGTCTTCGGGTGGGAAGGAGTGCAGGGCGAAGCGCCCGTCGCGCTCGAGGTCGCGCCGCTTGGGTGAGTCGACGACGAAGCAGAAGAGGCCCTCGTCGGTGATCACCGGTGAGACCGGGTGCACCCGTGGACCGCCATCGGCCCGGACGGTGGCCAGGTAGCCCAGGCCGGGCCCGTATTGGTGCAGGAGGGCGTGGATCGCCCGCGCGAGTCGCGGCTCGTCGGCGGCAAACTCAGTCCAGGAAGCCATGGAGTGATTCTATCGTACATACGTACGAACCATAGGGTGATTCAATGCTGCTCTCCGACCGTGACCTGGTCACGGAGATCAAGTCGGGCGCCCTGACGCTGGAGCCGTTCGAGCCCGCACTGGTGCAACCGTCCAGCATCGACGTGCGCCTTGACCGGCTGTTTCGCGTCTTCAACAACCACCTCTACACGCACATCGACCCGGCCACCCAGCAGGACGAGTTGACCGCGCTGGTCGAGGTGCCCGACGGTCAGCCGTTCGTGTTGCACCCGGGCGAGTTCGTGCTCGCCTCGACGATGGAAGTCATCTCTCTGGGTGACCAGCTCGCCGGGCGACTCGAGGGCAAGTCGAGCCTGGGCCGGCTGGGCCTGCTCACCCACTCGACCGCGGGCTTCATCGACCCGGGCTTCTCCGGCCACGTCACGCTGGAGCTGTCCAACGTGGCCAACCTGCCGATCATGCTCTGGCCCGGCATGAAGATCGGCCAGCTCTGCATCTTCCGGCTCTCGTCACCGGCCGAGCACCCGTACGGCGCCGCCGTCTACGGCTCCCGCTACCAGAACCAGCGCGGCCCGACACCCAGCCGGGCCTGGCAGAACTGGCGCACCTGGCCGACCGCCAGCGCCGCCGACACCACCGAAGACGCATAACAGGACGCACAACGGGAAAAGCGGGGGCCCCGAAGGGCCCCCGCTTTCAAAACGATCCGCTAGCGCTTCTTCACCGATCGATAGCCGGTGATCGGCATCGTGCTGACGCTGGACACCTGCACCGGCTTGCCGGCCCGTGGCGCGTGCACCATCATGCCGTTGCCGATGTAGAGCCCCACGTGGCTGATCGGGCTGTAGAAGAAGACCAGGTCACCGGCCCGAGGGCTGGACACCGCGTAGGTCTCGTCCCACTGGTCGCCCGTGTAGTGGGTCAGCGACACGCCCGCCCTGCCCCACGCGTACAGCGTCAGGCCGGAGCAGTCGAAGGTGTTGGGCCCGGCGGTGTTGAACACGTAGGACTTGCCGACCTGCTGGCACGCGGTCTTGACCGCGACACCCTCAGCCGTCGTCTTCGTCGTGATCTTCGGGCAGCCGGGCACGCTGACGTGGGTCGGCGGCAGCGACTTCTCGAGCTTCTTGATGTCCGCGGCGATCTGCTTCTTGCGCGCCGCGAGCTCGGTGTCGGTCTTCTTGTTCTCGGCCACCAGGGCGTCGAGCTTGACCTTCTCCGCGTTGAACTTGTCGCGGGCGGCGACGACGTCGGCGATCTGCGCCTGCTCGTGCCGGGCCAGCATGTCGATCATCGCGAGCTGGTCGGTCAGGGTGCTCGTGTCGCCACCGCTGAGCAGCATCGTCAGCTCGCTGGTGGGGCCGGCTTTGTAATGCTGCGCCGCAATAGCACCGATACGGTCGAGTGCGATGTCAGCCTTCAGCGACAGCGGCGCGATTTTCTTTTGCAGGTCTTTCGCTTTCCTTTGGTTTTTCTCAAGTTGCGAGTGAACCTTGTTGTACTGCTCGATGACGGGCTCTAGCTGCCGCCATTTCTTGTCGATTTCGGCCTCGATCTGCGCCGGGCTCGGATCGGCAGCAGCGAGGCCTGCCGGGAGTACGGCAGCGACCAGGCCGAAGCAAACGGCCAGTAGGACGTGGACAAACGGCCGGGACGCGCGCAAGGCGATTGCCTCCCGTAGTGAGACTGAGTGGGCGTGGGGGGTACGCCGCCGAGCAATCACATTAGGGATAAGCGAAAGCGCCCGCAAGGCCGCATTCACTGCGTTGTCAGGCGGGTACGGGCGGTGTAACACCAACGCCGGGAAAGCCCGAATTGCCCTGTCCGACAACCGCATTCAAAACATCGTCGAGCGTAACTACACCCAACGGTGACCGACCGTCGCTGACCAACACCATGTGCTGGCGCTCACGCCGCATCGACAGCAGCAGGTCGGCCAGACTGCGATCCGGCGGTACGACGGTAAGGCTCCGCACCACCTCCACCGGCACCGGCGCGGTCCGGCTCGCACCCGCGTACCCGAGGATGTCCTTGACGTGCACGAAGCCGAGCACCCGGCGGGTGCTGCGCTGCACGACCGGGAAGCGCGAGCGCCCCGTGTGCGTGGCCAGCACCTCCAGTGACGCCGGCGACACGTCCTCGGCCACCGTGGTGACCGACGACCACGGCCGCATCGCGTCGGCGGCGGTGCGGTCGTGCAGGGCCAGCGCCCCGGTGATCCGGGCGTGCTCCGCGGAACCGAGCAGCCCCTCCGTGCGGGCCTGCGAGACCAGCCCGGCCAGCTCCTCGGCGGTGAACACGGTCTTCACCGCGTCCGCCGCCTCGATCCGCCAGAGCTTGAGCACGAGGCGGGAGACCCACTTCAGCGCGACCAGCAGGGGCTTGAACGCCACGCAGAACGCCAGCATGGCCGGGCCGAGCCAGAGCGCGGAGACCTCCGGGCCGGCGATCGCGATGTTCTTCGGCACCATCTCGCCGATGACGGTGTGCAGGTAGACCACGATCATCAGGGCGATGACGAACGCCACCGGGTGTACGGCGGCCTCCGGCAACCCGACGGCGTGGATCGGGCTCTCCAGCAGGTGCGCGATGGCCGGCTCGGCGATCGCGCCGAGGCCCAGCGAGCAGATGGTGATGCCGAGCTGGGCGCCGGCGATCATCAGCGGGATCTGGTTCATCGCCGAGAGCGCCAGCCGGGCCCGCCGGGACGCCCGCCGCCATCGGCTCGATCACCGTGCGGCGGGACGCGATCAGCGCGAACTCGCTGCCGACGAAGAACGCGTTGCCCAGGATCAGGACCGCCGTGATCAGCAGGTTAAGCATGTTCGGTCTCCGGGCTGACGACGCGTACCTGCTCGACCCGGTGCCGCTCCACCTCGACGACGGTGAACTCCCAGCCCGTCTCGCGGATGGTCTCGCCGGCCACCGGGATGTGCCCGAGGCGGGCCATCAGGAAACCGGCCAGCGTCTCGTACGGCCCCTCGGGCAGCCGGAACCCGGTCACCTCGGCCAGCTCGTCCTCGCGCAGCATCCCGTCGACCAGGAAGGTGCGCTCGCCGCCCGGCACGGTCAGCTCGACCGCGCCGGTCTCCTCGATCGCCTCGACGTCGAACTCGTCGGCGATCTCGCCCACCAGCTCCTCGACCAGGTCCTCGACGGTCACCACACCGTCGGTGCCGCCGTACTCGTCGACCACGATCGCGAGGTCCGCGTCGGCCGCCCGCAGCGCGGCGAGCACGCCGTCGAGGTTGAGGCTCTCCGGCACGTAGACCGGCTCGCGGGCCACCGCGGAAACCGTCGTCGTCGCCCGCCGGGCCGGCGGCACACCGAGCGCGTCCGGCACCCCGGCGACGCCGGTGACCAGGTCGAGGGTGTCCTCGTACACCGGGAAGCGGGTCCGCCCGGTCTGTCGCGCGGCCTCGAGCAGCTCGGCCACGCTCGCGGTGGCGCGCAGGGCGACCACGTCGACCCGCGGCGTCATCGCCTCCGCCGCGCGCTTGTCGCCGAACCGGATGGTCCGCTGCAACAGCATCGCGGTGTCGCTGGGCAGGGCGCCGGCCCGGGCGGAGATCGCGGCGAGCAGCCCGAGCTCTTCGGGTGAACGGGCGCTGGCCAGCTCCTCCTGCGGCTCGACCCCGAGCCGCCGGACCACCCAGTTGGCCGAGGCGTTGAGGCCGGCGATCAGCCATTTGCAGCTGGCCGAGAACATCCGCAGCGGGACGACCGTGCCGAGCACCACGGACATCGGCCGGGCCAG